>CAWGRH010000004.1:0-416240 GCA_963824905.1 uncultured Alphaproteobacteria bacterium | reverse complement strand
TAACAATGCATGACGTGGACGCGTTTTTAGACGTGCGTTGAGGGGACAAGCGGCGGCCATCCGACGGCTGGATCGGTGTGGTGTCACTCGCCGTGCAACGCGTTTGGATTGATCTGCCTCGGGGCGGCTCGTCGGGGCGCATGGCCCTGCAGCTCATGGGCCGCACGGCATGAGAGTGAGGGCGACGGTTCGGAACAACGCCCGTTCCGGGCAACTCGAGGGGAGATGTATGCGAATGCGCGCAGTGTGCTCGATCACCCGCGCGCCGATCCTGATCAGGCGCTCCCGTATGGTTGCGAACTCGGCCTTGGCCAGCGGGCTGGTGTGCGGGATCGCGGTGCGGACGCCACGCATCAGCGAGAACGCCGCGGTGTGGAGGACGAGCCTTACCTGATTGGCGGTCGCGCTGTGGCACGACATGCGGTCCGAGGCGAGCTGCGCCTTGTGCAGTTTGATCAGGTTCTCCATCTGCCCGCGTTGACAATAGACGTCCTCGTAAAGATGCTGCGCGGTGCCCTCGAGCGAGGTGACGACATAACGGATGTCGACCTCCTGGCGCATGCCGGTGGCGGTGCCCTCTCGGCCGTCCTGCTGCAATGAACACTCCAGCCGCGCCACCACCTTGCGGGCACGATCCCAGCTTCCGGCTTGATAGATGAAGCTCGCATAGGTGCGCAGCTTGGGCTGGTTGCTCCTGGCATGATGGAAGCGCAGATTGTCGGCGGTCTCAGCCACCAAGGCATCGAGCGCCGGATTGCCAGCGAGGCCGAAAATATAGTCGGAGCCGTCGTTTTCCGCCCATTCCATCGCCTCGACGCGACCGTAATGGCCGTCGCCCCGCCACACGATGCGGGTGTTCGGCCAATGTTGGCGCAGGCGTTCGGTCACGTGCTTGATGACGGTCCTCACCTCGGTGCCCTTCGGGGTGCGCGCCGGGCGAAGGATGGCCACGACCGGTGTGCCGCTTGCAACATGGTAGATGTGCATCGAGGCAAAGCCGCGTTCATCGTGATGGGCGTTCCAGAACGCAAGCTGCTGGCCGCCATGGGCCGCACAGAAGGTGTCGTCGATGTCGAGGATCTCAAGCCTGCCGGGCTTCACAGTGGCGCCAAACTGATCAATGAGAGCTGCACACAGCCGCGCCGCCTCGGTCTTGCGCGGTGCATTCTCGAGACGGCTGATGGTCGATTGCGAGGCCAGCGCTGCGCCGCTCTCCGGACAGCGCCCGACCACAAGCTTCATCAACGGATCATGGCGCAGCCGATCGAGGTCGTTAGCATCCTCGTAGCCGCAGGCGATCGCGGACACCCGCGCCATCAACATTTCGAACATCGCATGTCGGATGCGGCTCTGATCGCGCCGATCCGGCATCGTGCCCGCGAGCCGCCAGCATATACCGGCCGTGCGCTCCGCCTGTCGCAGCAGCAGCAAGCCGCCATTGGAGGATTGGTTGCCGCCGTTAAAATCAACCGTGAGCTTCTTACGGCAGACAGATGGAAGGTCGAAAGGAAGCAGCGTATCGTCGTTCATGGCGGCTGTGGCGGAGCCCTGATGCACATCGCAATTCGTCGCAACATCGATTTGCTACGTAAATCGCGGTCTCGGCGCTACAGTCGCCGCAAAATTCTCAGGCCTGATGAATTATCCGGGCTAGACGCAAGCCAAGTTGCCGAGCGGCCGCCACTGCTTCCTTGGTGTCTGGTTCCGCGTTCGGATTTAGCGGATTGATGAGCATTGCGACGAGGAAATCTTTAGCAAGCAGTTGGCTCAGCACCTCCAGCTTTTTCGCTTCCAAGGAATTGGTGAGCGTGCTAATGCCGGTCACATTTGTGCCGGGCCGGTTCATGCTGGCGACAATTCCAAATTTGATGGGATCGGCCCCGACAAGAAATACAATCGGAATTATCGTCGTCGCGACCTTGGCGGCAAGCACAGCCTGCGTACTGATCGCCATGATCACAGCGACCTGTCGGCGAACCAAATTCGCCACCATGCCCGGCAGTCGATCGGGATGATTTTCCGCCCAGTGATATTCAATCACCACGTTCTGGCCCTCGACGAAGCCCAAATCGAGCAAGCCGCGGCGAATAGCAGCGATGTTATCAGCAGTGCGTCCGCTGGGCGATCCAACGTCGAGATAGACGATCGTCGGCATTTCTGCCCGCTGCGCCCGCACCGCGAGCGGCCACGCCGCCGCGCCCACGAGCCCCGCGATGAACTGCCGCCGCCTCATTGAATTACCTCGTCGGCCGTCGCCAACAGCGTTTCCGGGATGGTGAGGCCGAGCGCCTTGGCCGTCGTGAGATTGATGACGAACTCGAACTTGGTCGACTGCATTACCGGCAGGTCGGCGGGCTTGGCGCCCTTAAGAATGTTGCCGGCATACACGCCGACCTGACGAAACATGTCCGCGTTATCGGTTCCGTAACTCATCAGCCCGCCGACTGCGACATAATCGCGATTCGAATAAGCCGTCGGAATCCCGTAGTGCGCTGCCAGGGTGGCGAATTGGACGCGGCGACTGCCGAAGAATGTGTTGGGAGCGACGAAGAGGGCGTCGGCCCTGTCCCGCGCAAGGACAGCAAATGCGGCATCGATCTCCTGCTCGTGCTTGCGTTAAGGACATCAATGTGCAGCCCGATGCTACGGGCAGCTTCCTGCACGTCCCGCAAGGTGGTTTCTGTGGCCGTAACATTGGCCGGATTGTTCAGCTCAGCAATACGAACCGCTTTGGGCACGAGTTTATGCAAGAGTTCCAGCCGCTTGGCGACCACCTCCGTGGTAAAAAAATTGACGCCGGTCGCATTCCCACCCGGCCGGGCGGGGCTGACGACAAGACCCTGCCTGACCGGGTCCTCGCCGACGCCGAATACGATTGGGATCGTCGCCGTCGCAGCTTTGGCCGCGATGGCACCGGGCGTGTTGGCGGGCGTAGCAATCACAGCAAGACGAGGACGGCGGAGTAGGTCAGCCATCAGCGCCGGCAGGCGATCGTATTGACCGTCTAGCCAGTGGTACTCGATCGTGACATTTTGGCCCTCGACGTAGCCGGTTTCGCCAAGCCTTTTGCGGAAAGCAGCCACTTGGCGCGCATTGGCGTCGGCCGACCCTTGATTGATGAACCCGATCAGCGGCAATGCCGCCTGCTGCGCCCGCGTCGCCAGCGGCCACGCCGTTGCGCCAAGCCCCGCAATGAACTCCCGCCGCCGCATCCCAAAATCCTCTCCCTCGAGCAAGGAAGCCTATCGCAGCGAAGGTTGTAAGGGAACCGTGGTTCGCGCTCGGCCGGCGCTTGCTGCACTTGCGTGCGGCAGCTCATGGCCCAACTCGGCCGATCCCATTCTGCGGCGTCACGGCTGCCGTAAGAGGTCAACCCGACGGGCCGCAGCCATCGCTCCACCGCCGCCTTTGACCGATGGTGTTGAAAAAGTCCGCGGTGAGATGGAGGTGGCTCGATCTTTTGAGCGTTTGGAGACAATTGCTTCGCCTGCTCCTGCGTGATGGGACCGGTCACACAACGCAGGCGACGGGCTCGTGCGGCATCGGGCGCCAGATATGTTTTGCGAGGGTTTTCAGGTTCTGCACGATGGCGGCGAGGTGAAATTCGTCGCGCGCGCCCGAGAGGCCCCGCAAGCGCATGCGCTCGAAACGGTGGTGGGTCTTGAGATGGGCGGCACGCGCCGTTTCCCGGTCCAACGTAGACCTGGCACTCTTTCGCGGTTCGCAAGCGTGGTTTCGATACTTGGTAGCGCCGACAGGGTAACCGATGAACCGAGTACTATGAGCCGCTTCTGGCCCATCTGGGACCTAACAGCTGTCTGCCGATGCGTCCGCTCATCGGGGCAAAGCGGAAGCGGCCATCGCCCCTAGTACCGTCGCCGTTGGCCCATCTGGAACATGGGATCAAAAATTACTGAATCACCTCGTCGGCAGTGGCGAGCAGCGTTTCGGGGATGGTGAGACTAAGCGCCTTGGCGGTCTTGAGGTTGATTGTCAGGTTAAACTTGGTCAACTCTTGCACCGGCAGAGCGGTTGGCTTTTCGCCCTTCAGTATTCGCCCCGCGTACACACCCATCTGGCGATACATGCCCGGGCGATTAGGTCCGTAGCTGAGGAGGCCACCAGCAGCCACGAACGGGCGATTAGAATAGCCTGCGGGAATCTGTAACGCGCTGCCAGCGCGACGACATGATCTTCCCAAAACTGGAAGAGTGGATCGGGGGCGAGCAGAAGCGCATCGGGGTGCTGCCGAGCTAACATCTCGAATGCCGAAATCGAGTTCAAGATCGGTACGCGCCGTGACGACGTGTAGCTGCAGCCCTAGGACGCGCACTGCCTCCCGCATGGCGTTTGTGTCAGCCTCGGCATTAGGATTGTCAGGGTTCACGAGGAGGCCGATCACTTCGGCAGAGGGAACCACCTCACGCAACAGCTCAAGCCGCTTTGCGAGCAGGTCATTGGATGAATTGCTGAAGCCGGTGACGTTGCCGGTGGGTCGGCTGAGGCTCGCGACCAGCCCGTTCTTCACCGGGTCGCCGCCGATTGCAAACACGATCGGGATAGTCGAAGTAGCAGCCATGGCCGCGCGAACTGCGGCCGTGCTGGAGAGGCCGGCTAGCACAGATACGCCTTGGCGAACGAGATCAATCACCGGCATCGCAACTGCATCGGTCCGACCTCGTGTCCAACGATATTCAATCGTCACGTTCCGGCCCTCGACGTAACCGGTATCACTCAATCCTTGGCGAAACTGACTCAGCTCTTCCGCCTCGGCTTCGGGTGAACTCCCGCCGATGTAGCCAATAACTGGCGCGCTCGTCGGTTGCGCTTGCCCCGGCGCCGGCAACACCGTCGAACCAAGCCCCACGATGAACTCCCGCCTTCTCACTGGATCACCTCGTCGGCGGTCGCCAGCAGCGTTTCCGGGACGGTGAGGCCGAGCGCCTTGGCGGTCGTCAAGTTGACGACAAGCTCGAACTTGGTCGGCAGTTGAACGGGAAGCTCCTCCGGCTTTGCGCCACGGAGAATGCGACCAACATAGGATGCCGAGCGGTGAAAGATGTCGATAAAGTCTGGTCCATAGGAGAGCAAACCAGCATCTCTGACAAAGTTGGATTGAAAATAGACCGCCGGTACATTGTTCCGGGCTGCCAGCAATATGATCGGCGCACGATGGACGTTCATAAAAACATCCGGCAAAACGACGAGGCCGCCTCCTGGCTTGCGCCCCAGAGAGTGAATTACTGTTTCGATTTCGGCATCGTTATGTACGTGCGCTGTGGTCGGCTCCACTTTAGTCTTTTGGACCGCGGCCTCGAATGAGGGCAGGTAATATGACCCGCCCCCGGGAGCCGTGTCGGGATTGAACATGATCGCGGTCCGGTTGACGCTGGGGGCGATCTTCGTGAGCAATTCTCAGCCACTTGCTCGCCATTGACGGTTCCCACGGACTGAAACCGGTGATGTTCCCGCCGGGGCGAGGCAGGGTCGCAACGAAGCCGGCTTCGACCGGACCGGCGACATTTACAAATACCACAGGGATTGTCCGCGTCTCCCGCTGGAGGGCAGCCGTCACCGGTGAAGAGTGCGCGAGGATCACGTCAGCTCGAAGCCCAACCAACTCTTTTGCAAAGGTTCGCATCCGATCGACATCGCCTGCGGTCCAACGAATGTCCATCCGTATGTTGATGCCGTCCGTCCAGCCCAACTCCGCAAGCCCACGCACAAATGCGGAGAGTTGCGCTTTTCCGGCAGGATCGTTTTCGTCGAACGCCACCAGCACGCCGATACGACGAATGCGTTCAGGCTGCTGCGCCGGCGCTACGACCGGCCATACAGCCGCGCTTCCGAAGCCCGCGATGAACTCCCGCCGTCGCATCCTCGCTCTCTCGCGCTCGTCAGGAGCCTATCGCGCTGACGGTTGCAAAGGAACTAGGGCGTCGGAGCCGGCGATTGCTGCACCGCATGAGGCAGCTTGTGGTCCGACTTCTGACCTCCGGTTCCTCCGCCAGCCAGACCGCTCCATACGGCTAAGCTGCCGCCGGCGAAGTTGGTCGGCAAGCCTGGAGTTTGACCCACAGCAGACGTCTCCGTTATTCGATCACTTCGTCGGCGCTGACCAGCAACGCATTCGGCACGGTCAGGCCGAGTGCCTTGGCGGTCTTCATGTTGATGACCAGATCAAACCTAGTAGCCTCTTGGACCGGTAGATCGGCCGGCTTATCCCCTCTGAGAACCCTTGCGGCATAGACGCCTGTCTGACGATACGCATCCCGCAGGTTGGCTCCGTAACTCATCAAGGCCCCCAGGGTCGTGTGCTCTCGCCAAGGGCTGATGGTTGGAATTCGATAGGAACTCGGCCATCGCCACGAGCAACTCTGGTTGGCTCGCAAAAAAGGGGTCTTGGCCGAGAAGAAGTGCGCCCACTTTTTGCTCAGCGAGCTTCGCAAAGGCAAGCCGCACGTCTTGTTCGGCGCTCGCGCTTGCGACCAGCACCTGTTGACCAATCCGTCCCGCCGCGCCCTCGAATTCGCGCAACTGACCTTGGGCCTGCGGATTGCTCGGATTGATCAACAATCCGATCAGACTGGGGTTGAGCGTGATCTCGCGCAGCAGCTCAAGACGCTTTGGTTCGAGCTCGACTCCCATGATGGCCACACCAGTGACATTCCCGCCCGGCCGATTAAGACTGGCGACGACGCCGAGTGCGACAGGGTCGGCGGTCATATTGAAGACGATTGGTATCGTTGAGGTCGCTGCCTGGGCGGCGATCGTCGCGGGAGCGCCGCCGATCGGGATGATCACCGCGACACGCTGGCGAACCAAATCTGTCGCCAACGCCGGCAACCGATCGTAGTGACCATCGGCCCAGCGAGACTTGATGGTCAGATTTTGGCCCTCAACGAAGCCTGACTCTGCGCAAGCCTTGTCGCACCGCGTTCGCAAATGGTGCGTACGGCGCCGCTGAAGGGGCGCCGAGGAACCCCACCACGCGCATCGCCGCCTGCTGAGAGCGTGCTGCGGATGGCCACATGGCGGCGCTCCCAAACCCCGCGATGAACTCCCGGCGTCGCATCTCCTCCCTCCAAAGATTTGGCTGCAAGCGTATCGCCATCCGGGACGCATGGGAACCGGTGTTTGAGGACTGCTCATGGCCCGATCCAGCCGCCGCGCCTTTCCTCCGCGATGTCCGCGCGTTGGGTTGGGGCTGCCGTCCTATTGCGAGCTTTGGACTGTCGCTGTTGACTTCCGGAGGTGCCTTTTCGTGACCCGAGCCGGGCATACACCTCCTCATGGTCATTCTCACTCAATACGTTCAAACACCAATCTCGGGACCGCGGGGCGGCCACTCGTTTCGTTTTTGAGGGGCGCAGTCTTAATGGTCAAAATCTTTCCAGCGACTTCAAAGTAGCGCAGTTGGTCGTCGCCGTTTCGTTGTGGGGCCCATGCGGTCACGATGTGATGTACCCGTTGCCGTCCACATGATAAGTGCCTGCGTACGCCCAAAAGATCGTCCGATATAGCCGTGCGCCCTCGACTTCAGTCGGCATTGGGCCGACTGCGCCGCAAGAAAGAGGACCGCCGGGCCAGGCGGCCCAACAAGCCGGCGTCAACTACCTGAAGGCGGTCAGCAAGAGGCCATCATCCTGATATTTTCGTAGCAATATCAACTATTTGGTGACCGCCGCTCGTCGATGCGCTTCTGACAGACATCGTTGGCAATATCATAAACTAGAGAGTGTTCGAATTTGGCTCCACTCCCTCCGCCAGATTTTTGAATCGTGCCCGAACGGCGGAGCACTGGCCTTTGCGATCGATCGGCTGCTGGATGGGGCGGTTCGAGCTGACCTCCGCCGGAGCGCTGTCGAAAAGTCGGCAAAGGGCGGTTTCTTCAGCCGTAGCAGTGACCATGTCAGTTGACCGGAGCCTCGATTAAGTTAGTATTATTCCGTGGGAGGTGGCCACCCAGCAAATGGCCTTCCGATGCGATCCTCCCTTTCGTTGTCTGCACTTGCAATATTCGGTGCCACGGTCGCTTTTGCGCAGACCGCCTTACATAACCCCAATCCGCTTCACGTCACCATCGCGCCGTCTCCGTACTCGATAGGCGAATTGTTTCTTGGCGAGAGGGTTTCTCGCGGGGAAGCAGGGCGTCTCGGCTACAATTGCGCCGGCAGCAAAAAATTCGACGATTTCTCTTGGTGCGCAAAGGAGGGTAACGAAACAGAGCCCCGCGGCCGTTTTAAGGCTTGGTATTCTATGATGCTGGATAGGGATGGCAGGATCGTTTATCTAAACCGGTATCAAGAGCCCGCATATTGGGGGGCGAACGAAGCAAAAGATGATATCCAACGGTACTCTAAAAAGGTCGGGGAGGAAGCTCACGTTATACATTTGCCGGCTCGTCCCGGTCTTCAGGGAACGTTAGCCACTTGGGGCAACGTTGAGCTTGAACCTATTTCAGGCGACGAGCTCAGGCTTCTCGCTGCAGACAAGCCTTTACCCAAAGGAATCGCGATCGACTTCATTGGAAATTTCACAAAATCAGCTCAGCAAGGCCTCCCGATCTATCGTTTGACAGGCGGGGCAGGTTTCGTTTGGGCCGGAAGCTACAACGATCAAGGTCGCGGAACTCTCAGGTTCGCCGCAGTTAACGCATCGGCGTATACACAGCAACCAACGAGGCCAGGTGCAAGCAGCGCGCCCATTCAACAACATGCCACAGTTCAGCCGCAACAGCCTTCCGCATATCAGCCTGCCCCCTCCTCTCCGACTCAGCAGGCACCTATTGCTGTGCAAACTCAGCAGAATCGCATTGCACTTCTGATCGGAAACCGAAATTACCGATATTCTGGCGCCCTCTCAAACCCGATCAACGATGCTCAGTTGCTCGCGAATGCTTTGCGAGATGTTGGCTTTCAGTCGGTAACAACAAAGACCGATCTCACGCGCGAACAAACGATGCGGGCGTTACAGGAGTTCGCAAGGGCTGCCGACTCCGCGGATTGGGCCGTGGTGTATTATTCGGGGCATGGTATGGAGTTCGCCGGACTGAATTATATCATACCGGTGGACGCACAGCTGAAAGTCGACAGGGATGTCGACCTTGAGGCAGTCGACTTGGGAAAAATCTTGGGGTCCATAGAGGGAGCGAGGCGTCTCCGCCTGGTTATTCTGGATGCGTGCCGTGACAATCCGTTCGAGAGTCAAATGAAGCGCACGATGACAACGAGATCTGCAAAAAGGGGATTGGCGCCGATAGAGCCCCCAGCGGGCACGCTCGTCGCGTATGCCGCAAAAAATGGGGAGTTTGCTCTGGATGGCGCGGGCCCGAATAGTCCGTTCGTTCAGGCTTTGACGCGGAGGATACAAGAGCGGCCTACGCAGGAAATCCGGCGCCTGTTTGATCTTGTAAGAGACGATGTGATGGACGCAACGAGGTTGAAGCAGCAGCCTTTCACTTATGGTTCGCTTTCGGGGCGGGAAGATTTCTACTTTTGGAGATGATGCTCGCCTGACCACCTTGCCGCTCCCGCCCGGGACGGAAAGCCGCACCGCCGGCTGTGGAGAAAATCATAAGCTCAGCCCTCCTGTTGGGAGGGGTGGCGATGCGCGCGATCATTCGACCGGCACGTGCCGAAGAGTTGCAAACGGCCGAAGAACTCGTCGCCCGCAGCATCAATGAGCTCACCGAGCGCCACGGCTTCGGCCGGATCGCGACGCTGCGGCCGGCCGACTTCCAGCGCTTCTCGCTTCGCGACGATCCCGACGGGCTGTGGGTAGCGGAAGCCGACGGCGAGATCGCGGGCTTTGCATTCAGCTGGGTCGCCGGCGACCTGTGGTTTCTTTCCGAGCTGTTCGTGTCGCCCGCTCATCAGGGAGGCGGCATCGGTAACGCGTTGATGCAACGAACCCTCGAGCATGCGCGGAAAACCGGCGCCGGCAACCGCGCGCTGATAACCTTTTCGTTCAATACCGTGTCGCAGGGGCTCTATATCAGACACGGCCTGTTTCCGCGTCTGCCGCTTTATTTCTTTCAAGTCGCGCGCGAGGCGTGCGGTCATGCGCCGGAATTGCGCTACACCGACATCGACATCGAGGCGAATCTGGAGAAGCTCACGCAGCTCGATCTCGCCACGCTGGGCGTCTCGCGGGAGAAGCACCACCGCTTCCTGCAGAGCCAAAGCTCCATCAGGGGCCTTCTGTTTCATTCCGGGCCGGACTGCGTCGGCTATGGCTATATCAGCGCGAACGGACCGATCGGTCCGCTCGCGGTCGCGCGGCACGACATGATGGGGCCGGCGTTTCGCACCGCGCTCGCTCTCGCCGCGGCAACCGGCGCGCCGCAGATCTCGGCGTTCGTGCCCGGCGACCGCCACCGATGCGTTCGAGCGCTGCCGTTGCGCAGGGCATGAGGATCACGCTGCCCATGGTTCTCGTCTCGGCAAAGGATTTTGGAGATTGGACCCGATACCTGCCGCGCAATCCAGGCTTCATGTGAGGCAAGGGCTGCGGAGACCCGCGCCGCGACCAAGCGAGACCAAGAGAATATTGCGCTGGTCACTTCCTCCGGTGAAGCCGATACTGGCCGTGGCTGGCTGTCGCCCTCATGAAGGGGGAGCCGCGGGCGCAGGGGCGGCGCCTAAAAATCATGAGCGAACCCATGGCCAAGGAACTGCGTGTCGTGGTTTCCAAGGACGGCCCGTACATGGTGACGGGTGGCCCGCCGCTGTCGCGGCAGACCATCGTCACCGACGCGGAAGGCGGGTCGGAGCGTTGGCAGGAGGGCGAGACCTTCAAGGTGCGCGACTCCTACGCACTGTGCCGCTGCGGGCATTCCAACACCAAGCCGTTCTGCGACGGCACCCACGAGACGATCGGGTTCGACGGTACCGAGACCGCAGGCCGCGAGTCCTATCGCGAGCAAGCGAAGCTTCTCGAGGGGCCGGCGCTGTCGCTTTCGGATGCAGAAGGCCTGTGCGCGTTCGGCCGCTTCTGCGATCCCCACGGCAGCGTGTGGAACGAGGTCGAGCGCACCGACGAGCCGGCGACTCGGGACCGATTTCTCGGCCAGGTGCATCACTGCCCGGCCGGCCGCCTGGTCGCCTGGGACAGCGCGACCGGCCAGCCGCTCGAACCGGAGTTGCCGGTCTCGATCGGTCTCGTCGAGGATCCCCCGGAAAAGTGCAGCGGCCCGATCTGGCTGCGTGGCGGAATCCCGGTCGTCTCGGCCGACGGCTTCGCCTATGAGGTGCGCAACCGGGTCACGCTATGCCGGTGCGGGGCGTCCAAGAACAAGCCGTTCTGCGATGGAACCCACGCGGCGGTCGGATTCCGCGATCGGTAGTTGGGAGCGTCGCCGTCAACCACGGGGGGCCGGGACCGGCGCGAACGGCCTCGATGTGCCGAAAGAGGACGGCGGGGGTCCACCGCGGCAATCTGGCGACTTCCCGTCGCTGCGGCAGCGCCTACCATCGGCGCATGCTCGAGACCATGCTGTTGAACCTCGTGCGACGGCATTGGTGGCTGATGGCTGTCGTGGCCTACGCCGCCTGGATGGTCGAGTCGGTATTTGCGGGCAACAGCGCATCAGAAATAATGGCCGGCTCGCTTTTGGTGTGCGTCTGGGCGACGTTGATCGTCTTCATCGATCGATGGATCGTGGGCACGCACAAGGAGCCGCACTGAAAGCATTCGGCTGCGGGGCGTTCGAACGAGAGCTGCCTGCCGCGTCGGCTTCCGATCACACCTCGCGGCTGTCGTAGAAGAACAGGTCGGCGCCGCCGGTGGCGAAGGTCTGCACGTCGGCAGCTGCGGCCTGCCCTTCCGGGCTCGCGAACGCGCGTTGAATGGCGGCCACGTCGTCGAATTGAAGTATCGCGATGAGATGAACGCCCGACGGACCGGCCGGTGACGCGACCGGGCCGGCGCTGACCTCGTACTTTCTCAACCCGGGAATCTTCTTCGCCAGCGGCACATGCGTGTCGAAGTAATGGCGGTCAAAGGCGCTTGGGTCCTTCGGAGTCTTGTACACGACGACGAGGCGAGCCACGGTGCACCTCCGCTTCTGGAAAAGCCGACGCAAAGTCGTAGTTGGAATGCAGGCGTGAAACAAGGCTCGTGCGCTGGGATGCATCCCACTGGGGTCTGCATGGTGTCACGGCAAATGCTATGCTCGCCAGGGATGCTTGCCAATAAAGGACGGCCGAACGCCGCCGTAGGGAGGGAACATGAAATATCTGGCTATCGCCGCTCTGGCTCTCGTTTGTACGAGCAACGTCGAGGGCGCGGAAATCAGGGTCATCTCCACCGGTGGCGCACGGGCGGTCATGACGGCCCTTGTCCCGGAGTTCGAGCGCAAGTCGGGCCACAAGGTGCAAATCGATTTCGGGACGCCGGGCAACATGCGTGACCGCCTGGTCCAGGGCGAGGCCGCCGACGCGGCTGTGGCGATCGCGGCGGTGCTTCCCGATCTCGAAAAGGCGGGCAAGATCGCGGCCGGCACGCGCATGCCGTTTGCCGCAAGCTACGTTGGCGTCGTCATTCGCGCCGGCACGCCCAAGCCCGACGTGAGCAGCGCCGAAGGCGTCAAGCAGGCCGTGCTCGCGGCAAAGACGATCGTGCTCTCGGACCCCAAGGCCGGCACTCAGCTCGGCGCCACCTTTCTCGGCGCCACCGATCGCCTCGGCTTCGGCCCCGACGCTCGCTCGCGCGCGAAGCTCATCCTCGGCCCGGGGTCGGACGTCGCCGCAGCGGTGGCCAAGGGTGAGGCCGATCTCGGCGTGACCCTGATCAGCGAAATCCTGCCCGTCGCCGGCGCCGAGCTCGCGGGCGAGCTACCCTCGACCATCATGCCGCCGACGGTGATGCATGCCTTTCAGATCTCCGGCGCAAAAGACCCGGAGACTGCGAAAGCCTTCCTCGATTTTCTCCGCTCCCCCGATGCGAGACGAGTGATCGAGGCGAAGGGCATGAAGCCGGGCGCGCCATAGCGCACTTGTTCTGCACGCCAATCCACGGCGGCGTGTGGTGGATCGGCTACAGCCTCGCGCGCGGCCACGCGGTATGCTGGCGCGGTGATCTTCATCGAGGGCGGGGATGCGCAAGCTGCTCGTGGGGATGGCTGCTCTCTTCGGACTCGTCGATCCGGCGATGTCGGGCGACATGCCGGTGCCTTTCTACAAGGCGCCGCCGCCGGCCGCGCCGGTGTGGAGCTGGACAGGCTGCTACGCCGGCGGCCATGGCGGCTACCTGTGGGGCAGCGACGAGTGGACCAACCGCACGCCCGGCGGCGCGTTCGACAACCAGTGGCTCGGCGGGCATCGCACGATCAACGCGTTCGGCGGTGTGCAGGGCGGGTGCGACTACCAATTCGCCGGCGGGTTCGTGATTGGCGTCACGGGCGACCATGCATGGACTGATGGCGTCGAAGGCGAGCACGCCAGCCGCCTCGAGTTCGGCGTCGCGTACCACAGCAGAGCCGTGGCGCTGTCGACGGCCGGCGGCCGCGTCGGTTACGGCTGGGGTCGTTTCCTCGGTTATGTGAAAGGCGGCGGCGCGTGGGAGCGCGACAATTACTGGGCGACCACGATCATAACCGGGCCGGCTTATACGACGAGCGTGACGCGGCCGGGCTGGACCGTCGGCGCCGGTGGCGAGTACGCCATCAGCAGCCTGGTGTCCCTGTTCGCGGAATACACCTATTGCGATTTCGGCACGTCGAGGATCGGCCTCACGCCGATCCTGGTCGGTTTGCCCCGGGCATTCGTCGACCTCAAGCAGACGAGCGGCGTCATGCGGGTCGGGCTCAACATGCGCCTCAACGATTTCGCTTGGCTTGGCGGTGGATATTGACACCCGCCCGGCGCGCGTCGAGGGCGCCGGGTACGGGCTGGGCAATCGACGCTACGACATACGGTCTCACCCGGTTTTCCCGCCGCTGCGGTCGCGCTAGTTTGCCGGCGTGAGCTGCGTGGTGGTGAGGATGCCAGAGCCGTTTCGCCGTCAATTTCTTCGTGTCGCGGCCGGTGCTGCGGCCGCTCCGTTTTTCCCGCAAGGTGCGCGGTCGGAATCCTATCCGGCCCGCCCGGTTCACGTCATTGTCGGCTTCGCGGCCGGCGGCCCGACCGACATCGCGGCCCGGATCATCGGCCAATGGCTGACGGATCGGCTCGGCGGGCCATTCGTCATCGAGGCCCGCCCGGGCGCCGGCAGCAATCTCGCTGCGGCCTTCGTGGCGCGGGCGCCTGCCGATGGCTACACGCTGCTCGTCGTCGGCGCGCCGGCCGCGATCAACGCCACGCTCTATGGCAATCTGAGCTTCAACGTCCTTCGCGACATCGCGCCGGTCGCCGGCATCGTGCGCGTCCCGGAGGTGATGGTGGTCAATCCTTCGGTGCCTGCGAAGACGGTGGCCGAGTTCATCGCCTTCGCCAAGGCGAACCCCGGCAAGATCAACATGGCCACCGGCGGCTCGGGCAGCGTGCCGGATGTCGCAGGCGAGCTGTTCAAATTCATGACCGGGGTGGATGTCGTTCGCGTCGGTTATCGCGGCGGAAATCCGGCGCTGATCGATCTGATCGCCGGACAGGTGCAGGTCATGTTCGAGACGACGCTCGCGACCGCCCCGTACATCCGCTCAGGCCGGCTGCGTGCACTCGCCGTCACCTCGGCGGGACGGTCCGAGGCGCTGCCGGAGGTGCCTACCATGGCCGAATCCGTGCCGGGCTATGAAGCAAGCGCCTGGTTCGGCCTCGGCGCGCCCAAGGATACGCCCGCCGAAATCATCGAGCGGCTCAACGCGGCAGTTACTGACGGGCTTGCCGATCCCAAGATCAAGGCGAGGCTCGGCGATCTCGGCGGCGTTCCCATGCCGATGCCGGCCGCCGAATTCGGCAAGCACCTCGCCGACGAGACCGAAAAATGGAGTAAGGTGGTGCGCGCGATCAACATCAAGCCGGAATAGGTGCGCAAGGCACGTTCGGCTTTCGATCATCCCAGATTTGCAGCAGGATTCCTTACGCATGACATCCGTTCCGACACCCGTGCCGTCTGACCTCCTCGCGGGATTGACCATGAGGTTCGCAACGCATGTTGCGAACCTCACCTACGAGCAAATCCCGGACGAGGTGACGGCCAAGGCGAAGCTCATTCTCCGGGACGGAATCGGAAACGAGATAGCGGCATCGGCGATCAGCGAACCGGCCAACAAGATGATCGCGCTGGTGAAGGAATGGGGCGGCGCTCCCCAGAGCACCATCATCGGTCATGGGCTGAAAGTGCCGACACCCCACGCGGCGCTCGTCAACGCGATGCTCGGACACGGCATCGAGCTCGATGACGCGCACGGCACCGGCCTGATCAAGGCCGGGTCCGTTCTCGTGCCGGCGGCATTCGCCGTCGCCGAATTGTCCGGCGCATCCGGCCGCGACGTGCTGACCGGCGTCATCGCCGGCTACGACGTTGCGATCAGGATCGCCAAGGCGATCAATCCGGGCCATCGCCAGCGCGGCTATCACACCACCGGCACCGTCGCCGGAATCGGTGCCGCTGCCATGAGCGCGAAGCTTTTGGGATGCAATGCCGAACAGATCGCCTGCGCGATCGGGCTCGCCTGCATGCAATCGGCCGGCATCCAGTCCTATCTCGACGATCCCTGCATGGCGAAGCCGTTCAGTCCCGGCAAGTCGGCGTTCAACGGCGCGATCGCGGCCATCATGGCGAGCCGCGGCTTCACCGGGCCGCGCAAGGCGCTCGAATCCCGCGAAGGTTTCCTCAACGCCTTCACCGATCGGATCAACAGCGAGTGCCTGGACGACGACCTCGGGCGCCATTTCTCGATCATGGAGGTGGGATTCAAGCCGCACGCCGCGTGCCGCTATGCCCACGGCCCGATCGATCTTGCGCAGACGGCCTACCGTGATGACGGCGTCCGGCTCGCGAACGTCGAGAAGGCGGTCGTCGGCATGAGCGAGCTCGCCATCCGGCAGGCCTCGAAGCCGGTCTGCAGCAATCTCAACGCCGCCATGGGCAGCACGCAGTTCGGCGTCGCTCTTGCGCTCGGCGCGGGCGCCAACGGGCTGCGGGAGTATTGGGACGGCTACAAGAACCCCGACATCCACGCCGGCGCGAAGACGATCGAGCTGCGCGCCGAGCCTGCCTATGGCCTCGGCGGCCGGCAAGCGAGGATCGATATCGTTCTCAGAGATGGACGGACCGTGAGCCACAGCGCGGTCGAGCCGAAAGGCGAGCCCAGCAATCCGCTCGGCGCCGACGATCTCGAAGCGAAGTTCCTCGCGATGACGACGATGGTGATCGACCGCGCGCACGCGCATCGCATCAGTGATCTCGTAATGTCGCTCGATCGGCAAGCCAAGGCCGATATCGTCCCGCGGGCCGCGGTCGTCACCGGCGTGCCGTCGCTCCGCGCGGCCTAGCAAATCCCGGGAGACAGGGAACGACGGTCCCCGCGTGCCCTATGCGGACATACCCGGAAGGCCGGACGCTGGCGGCGACCTCGTCTCGGGGAACCGCCGCGCGATTGAGGCGTTGCCGCGGCATGAGTACTTCCCCACGTCCGCTTCCCGAACGCCCTGACGAAAAGTCTCGTCCTGGTCCCAAGGGTCCGCGCACACCATATCCGGTAAACGAACCCGGCCTGGACCGGCCCGGATCGGAGCCGGATTTTATCCCGCCCGTGCCGCCCGGCAGCATGCCCGAGATGTGAGAATCGCTTGGTGAGCCAATGACCTGGAAAATGTGGGCCGACGGATGGCGGCTGGGCATCGATGTCCAACGCGTCATCGCCCTGCGCATGTTGCGGATGTCTGCAGGCGGTCCTGCCGCCCACGAGGAATGTCGCCGCATGGTGACGGAAAAACTGGCGGCCGGTGCAGCCGCCCATGCGGCAGCTTTCGCGGCTCTCGTGAACGGCGAGGGGGTGGAGGCCGCGACTGCCCGGGCGATGGTCCCGATCCAACGGACTGTGCGTGCCAATCGTCGTCGCCTGGGACGCGCCGGTTGAAAACCGAAGTCACCGATCCGGAGGCGCCGATCAAGCTCGACGCTGGCAGCAAGTCCTCGTTGGCGGCGTCGATCCGGGCGCTTGCTCCGGGCCGCCGCGGTTGGATTTCCATGAGCGAGGCGGCGCGCCTGTTCTCGGCAAAGGACGCCGCATATGCCTTCGGAGAGTTGGATGACGACGGCAGCCGCAATCTTGCGTCCTTCGCCGCGACGACGCCGAGGCACCGTTTCGATTTCATGCCGGTCGAAGGACGTCTCTACTTCGTGAGCGACTGAAAGGGGTGCAGGCGACCTGCCGACATGCGCTCGGTCGGGTCGTCGTGCTATCGTTTTCGCGTGGGCCAGCAGCCCGGGGGGCGGGCGGCCTGCCGGCTTCATGCAATCGCCGACAACCTGTGCGAAGGCGCTGGACCGCGCCCGCAAGCAGCATAAAAAGATTAACCGTCGGCGCGGGCGGGCTTTCACCCACCCTTTCAATCCATCCGAAAAAAGGCGAAAGTCCGCGGCGACGGACGGAGTGCCGAGGTGACGGCTTGAAACCGCAAACGACGATTCTTCTTTCGATCATGTGCGTCGGCGCCGTGCTCGGGCCGGCGAGCGTCGGCCTTGCCGCGGTCGCGACCATGCCCAAGCTCAACATCGCCCCGACCTGCGAATCCGAGGGCAGGAAAGAAATGGCGCTCGGCAATTCCTCCATCGAGGCTTGCAAGCGAAGCGAGCTCGAGGCGCGCCGCGCGCTCAGCAAGAAATGGTCTCACTACGAAGGGGGCGACAGGACGACTTGCATGGGGCGGATCAGCCACGGCGGCCATCCGAGCTATGTCGAGCTGCAGTCGTGCCTCGAATCATTCAGGCATGCGCGCGAGATACGTGCGGCCAAGGGCCGAAGCCACTCGACGGCGCACGCCAAGTAGAGGCTCTGAGATTTGAGGAGGCGGCGCCGTTCGGACCGGCTTGCCGTCGGGGGGATCGGCGCCCCACGCACTTTGGCGCACCATCTCGGCGCATCATTTTGGCGCACCATATGGTGAACGGCCGCGCCGTTGCCTAGAATGGCCCCGATTTAACTCGTCGTCGGAGAGAGCAAAGCGTGCGCGTCTTCGCCATCATCCTCGCGTTGGTCTTCGCCGGTTCGGTGCGGGCTGACGACTGGAAGGAATACGACAATCCCGAATATTCCTTCGCCATCCATTTCCCGGTCGACCCGACGGTCGAGGCGACGACCTATGGCGCCGGCGACGGTCGCTCGTTCCAGGGACGGGTGTTTTCCGTCGCCAAGGACACGGGAACGTTCAAGGTGACCGTCGTCGACATGCCCGACGACAAGACCGGCGAGGAGCTGGCTCGCAATACCAAACCGATGGGGGAGGGCGGCGCCGTCAAATTCGATATCGGACACCGCGTTCGCGCCGTCTACGGCCGCCAGCTCGGGATTTCCGATGCGAACGGCGGCTACGCCTACGTGGCACTGTTCTACCACAAGAAGCGATTGTACCAGATCGAGGGCAAGGCCTTCCGCGCCGGCGGTCAGGCCGAAATCGAGGCCATGCGCTTCCAGCAATCTCTCGATTTCACCTGATCGCGCGGAAACCGAAGGCGTCTGACTTAGCGCTTCGTGCTTAGCCGCACGGCCCGGGCCATTTCTCTCGCGAGGCCGCGCGGGTCCAGCACCTTGAGGCTGCTGCCCACCGACACATAAGCCTCGAACACGCCGTCCTCGGTCGCGCAACGGCGGCGGATGTAGGTCGCGCCGAGCCAGCGGAACGCGGCACGCCGCCACCACGGCGATCGGCTTCCGATGCCTGTCATGGTGATCTTCTGCGACGTGAACCGGCGCGCTGTCGCCCCGCTCCCGCGCCTCACCGCGGCCGTTCGTCGAGCAAAGAGGCAAAGTCGTCGAGCATCCGGCGCGCGATGGTGGGCGTCCGAAACTGGCATGCAGAATTCGTGTCCGGCCTCTGCAATCTGTCGCAGACGGTCCGGTCGCTCGATCAAGGACAGCAGTTGCGCTGCGAGATTCGCGTCGGGAGCGGCATCGCGATGCTCGAACTGGAGGCCCGTCACGCCCGGTTCGATGTAATCGTCGAAGCAGCGCATGTTCGAGACGACCGTTGCGCAGCGGGCCGCCATCGCTTCGAGCGGAGCCACCGGCAGGGCCTCTCCGAGCTCAGCCAGGCTCGGGTAGACGAAAATGGCGCCTTTGCGATATTCGCGAATGAGAGCGTCCTGATCGAATATCGGGCCCACGAATTCACACCGGCGTCCGAGCGGATCGGCGATGTTTTTGAGATACCGGAGATAGTCGGCGCCATCGCCGCCCTGGGTGGTCTCGTGAGGGCCGACGATGCGGAGAGTCCAGTCGTCGAAACGATTGGAGGTCGGATCGCTCCGCAAGGATATGAACGCTTTCAATAACAGCTCGATCCCTTTCTCCCGCGCGATTCGACCGACGAAAAGAACGACCTTTTCCCTCGTCTCGCCCGACCAGCTGGTGAAGTATGGCTCGCCGATGGCATAGCCGATCGTTGCAACCCTATCGGCGAGCCATGGCGCTTGATCGCCGATCGCTCGTGCAATCGCGGAAGATACCGCCTGCAGTCGGCTCGCCCGAAAGTAGAGGGGCATCTGACGCTTCGGAAAGCGCCCGACTTGCACGTAGATCTTTCCGGCGGTCCGGCGCGGAAGCACGAGCGGCAGAAAGAACGAGTTCGTGACGGTGACATCGGAGGTCGGCAAATTGCGCGCGACCCGCAGCGCGTAGCGAAGGTCGAGCCCGAGGTTGACCGCGAGCGATGACGACCCTGTCGGTCGAAGCGATTCGGATATGCCTGATGCCGTCGACGACCTCTTCGTCGGCGAAATCCTTGTAGCGGCGCGAGATGATCGTCACGTCATGACCCGCATCCCGATAGGCGCCGGCGAGCAGCAGATGCACCTTTTCGACGGCGCCGCCGAGCACTGTCGGTACCGGGAGGAACGGGCCGAGGACGATGGTGATCCGCATCCGGTCAGGCCGCGGCCTGCGGGCGGGACACCATCACGTCGCCCAGCACCAGCACGTCCATCTTGGTGCGCAGGAAGCAGTCGAGCGCCTCCTTCGGGCTCGCAGACCACCGGCTCGTTCTCGTTGAACGAGGTGTTGAGCACCATCGGCACGCCGGTCAGATCGCGGAAGGCCTCGATCAGGCGGTGATAGCGCGGATTGGTGCGCCGCGAGACCGTCTGCAGCCGGCCGGAGCCGTCGACATGGGTGACGGCCGGGATCAGCGCGCCGCTTCTCCTCGCGGATCTGGAACACCTGCATCATGAAGGGGACGGCGTCGTCCTCCTCGAACCAGTCCGCCACCGCTTCTTCGAGCACCGAGGGCGCGAAGGGGCGGAACGATTCGCGCCGCTTGATCTTGGCGTTGAGGATGGCCTTCATGTCGGCGCGGCGCGGATCGCAGACGATCGAGCGATTGCCGAGCGCGCGCGGGCCCCATTCCATGCGGCCCTGAAACCAGCCGACGACCTTGCCGTCGGCGATCGCCGCGGCGGTGCGCCGGCACAGCTCGGCCTCGTCCGCGATTGTCTTCGACCGTGCAGCCGGCCGCGTCGATCTCGGCTTGCCGCGCGGCGAGCAGCGCGTCGATCTCGGCCGCGCCGAATTGCGGGCCCCAATAGGCGTGGTCCATGACGAACGACCGCGCGCCGCCGAGCTTGTGCCAGACCGCGAAGGCCGCGCCGATCGCGCCGCCGGCATCGCCGGCCGCCGACTGCACGTAGACGCGCCGGAACGGCGTCATCCGCCGCACCTTGCCGTTGGCGACCGAGTTCATCGCGCAGCCGCCGGCGAGCGCGAGATCGGTCAGGCCGTAGCGCTCGCTGCAGCGCGCTCGAGCAGATGGAAGAATGCCTCCTCGTACATCGCCTGGACCGAGCGGGCGATGTCGCGGTGGCGATCCTCGAGCGGATCGTCGGGTCGCCGGCGCGGGCCGAGCAGCTCCTCGAGCGCGGGCGAGAACAGGTCGCCGAACTCGGGCGAGCCGTCCGTCCACTGATACGCGATGCTGCTCGCGGTGATGGCGGAAGTAGGCGAGGTCGAGCTCGAAGCCGCCGTCGGGCTCGAGCCGCACGATCTTGCGCATCGCGTCGCAGGAACGACGGCGCGCCGTAGGGCGCAAGGCCCATCACCTTGTACTCGTCGCCGTAGTGCGGAAAGCCGAGATATTGCGTGAGCGCCTGATAGAAGATGCCGAGCGAATGCGGGAAATAGACGCGGCCGTCGATGCGAGATGTCGTCGCCGCTGCCGACGCCCCAGGCCGCGCTGGAGAAATCGCCGAAGCCGTCGACCGAAACGACGACCGCCTCGTCGAACGGCGAGACGTGGAAGGCCGAGGACAGATGCGCCAGGTGATGCTCGATCGGCGTGGACCTGCGCCGCGAAACGCTGCGCCGGGAAATGCTCGCGCCAGCAGATCCGGGATGCCTCGCGCGCGCGCGCCGGTTGCGCAGCCGGTCGAGCACCAGCGCCGAGGTTCGGGCGCTGCGTCAGCGAGATAGGCGAGCTTCCGCAGCAGATTGGCGCGGCTGTCCTGATTGACCGCGACGTGGTCGACGTCGGCGAGCGCGACGCCGGCCTCGCGCAGGCAATAGGCGATCGCCTCGGACGGGAAAGCCGGCCCAATGCTTGATGCGGCGGAAGCGCTCCTCCTCGGCGGCGGCGACCAGCTCGCCGTCGCGCACGAGCGCCGCGGCCGAGTCGCCGTGGAAGGCGTTGAGGCCGAGAATGATCATGTCTGCGGACCCAGCGCGCGCACGCTTGCGCGAACCGGCAGCGGCGTAGCAATCGCTTCCGGCTCGGTCTCGCTGGCGCTGGAAGCCTGTGCGCGACCGCGCAGGCGCCGGTCGGCGATCTCGATCGCGATCAGCGCTTCGGCGATGGCGCGCTGGAGCGCGTAGTACCAGCCCGCCCAGCCGTCGAGCAGGCATCCCTTGGCGAGCAGCGTGTAGAACAGCACGCCGATCGGCGCCGGCCATCCCATCAGCCGGAGCCGGTCGGTGCCGCGCGCGCTGCGCCCCAGCGCCAGGAGATGTTCGGCTTCGATGGCGGCATAGCGCTGCTGCGAGGTGAACCAGCGCGCCAGCGGCTTGCGGTCGTCGTGATAGATCGCGCCGCGAAGTTCAAGGACAGCGACCGTCGACCACCACCCGATGGCCGTGGCCTTCGTTGCGGTACCGTGCGCCCTCGTGCCGGTAGAGCACGGTGCGGGGCGGATAGAGCGTGCCGCGCAGCGCCCGCCCATGGATGCGGTAGACGAAGCGTGCCCGATAGCCGGCGATGTCCGGCGGTGGCGCCAGCGCCTGCAGCTCGCGCACGAGTTCGTCGCTGAGCTCGTAGTCGGCGTCGAGCGAGAGCACCCACGAACTGGTCACCTGGGCGAGACCGAAATTGCACTGACTGGCGAAATCGGTGAATGGGTGCGCGACCACCTCGACCTGCGGGTAGCTCCGCGCGATCCGCGCCGTCTCATCGGTGCTACCGCTGTCGATCACGACGATGCGGCGCGCCCACGCGAGCTTGTCGAGCGTGCGCGCGATGTTCGGCGCCTCGTCATGGGTGATGATCAGCGGCGTGATCTCGTCGAGCATGCTTCGATGAGAGTCGTCCCGATTCATCACGCTCACGACCGCTGCAGCTCGGGGAGCGCCGCACGCTCGCATGCGCGCGACGCGATCGTGCCCGCCGCATCGGCCTGACGGGAGATGCGGAGCCCTTCGTAGAGTGCTTCCATGTCGGCGGCGACGCTCGCCCACGATAGAGTGGCGCAGACGTGCCGGCGCGCTGCTGCGCCCATCGCGTCGGCGAGCCCGCGGTCCGCGAGCAGGCGATCGATCGCCGCGCCGAACGCGGCCGGATCACCGTCGGCGATGATGCCGCCGCCGGCGGCGCGCACGATCTCGGCGGCGCCAACTTCCGGCGTGACGACCACGGGTCGCCCGTTCTGCATCGCCTCCAGCACCGTGTTGCCGAAGTTTTCCGAAAACGACGGCAGCACGAACACGCGGGCTGCCCGATAGAGGTGCGTTTTGTCGGCGCCGAGCACGGCGCGGGGGAGAAAACGGACGCGCTCGCCGATTCCGAGACCGCGCGCGAGAACGCGCAACCGCGGCGTCAAACCTTCGTCATCGGGCCCGACGACGGCGAGGGTCCCACCATGCGTTCGCGCAAAGGCGTGGAGTAGGCGTTCCGGCCCCTTCTTCCAGCTGATGCGCCCGAGGAAGAGCACCAGTGGCGAGCCGGCCGCGATCTCGCGGACATCCGGCGAAACGTCGGCCCCGGCGCAGTCATCGCAATCGTCCAGGGCAACGCCGTTCGGGATCACCGCGACCGGTGGGAGTTGCCAGCAGAATCGGCCGAGCTCTGCAGCCTCCGCGCTCGAAGTCGCGTGAATCGCAGAGGCCCGTTCGAGGTTGGCCCGCTCACACAACGCAATCCACGCCGATTTGACGAGCCGGTTGCGGCGCCGGATCAGATCCTCGACCAGCATGCCTCGCGGCGATACCACATAGGGAATTTTCGCCGCGTGCGCCGCGCGGGCCGCCGTGTGGGTCGGCCACAGGAAGACCGAGTGCAGATGCGCGACGTCGAATTCGGAAATTTCCGCGCGCAACACGGAAGCCATCGCAGGCGCGAAGCACAGGCGCTTCAACCGCGGCGACGCGAAATACCGCACCGGGACGGAGCCGATTTCGACGCGCGTGCCGAGCGGCACCGGGCTCGTGCCGGCACCGTCGACGTTGGTGGTGAAGACCTCGACGTCGTGGCCGCGCGCGATCAAGGCGCGGGCCAATGCCTGCACGGCGACTATCGGTCCACCGTAGCGGGTGGCCGGCAGATAGGTGGGGATGACGTGGAGAATGCGCATGGCGAAGACTGCGACCGTGCTCAGCTCGTGCGCGGCGGCGCGTGGATGTTCAGAGGCGGCCGCGCGCGGCGCCGGAGAGTGACGTTCTTTCGCATGCGGCTGATGGTGTTGAATCCCGCGAGGAAGATCAGGATCGCCGCGCTTCCCTGGAACAAATTGGTGAACAGGTAGGAGAAATCCGCCTCGGCGTTGACGAGGATCAGCATCGCCGCAATGGTGACGAGGGTCGGCGCGGACAGGATCGCGGCGCCGTCGCTCCAGCGCGTGAGCAGGCCGGTGAAGAAGCCGATGAACATTCCGACCAGCACCGCAGCGATGTTTCCCTGGTTTGCATAGGCTTCGGCGATCAGGCCCCACCCGATTGCGGTGACCGAGGCCGCCTGTGCGGTCTGGAAACCAAACCGGATGTTGAGCAAGGTCATGCTCGCCTGGCTGAACAGCTTGTCCTCCTGGATGAAGCGCGGCACCAGCATGTAGGGCAGGTATGAGTAGGTCTCGCCGTCGAGATAGTGGACGTAATCGGGCGCCAGCCGCTCGACCTGCATCAGCAGCCTGAGCAGCGACGCGCGGTCGATGGCGACGCTGTAGTCGTTGCCGGACGCGATGGTGTCGATTCCCGTCGAAATCCAGTTTGCGAGGATGATCGGCACTTGGATGACGGAGGTTTGGGCGGCGTAGTTGCTGTCGGGCCCCCAGTATCGCTGCCGCATCTCGCCCTTTCCGGCGTGAAGGATGGTGACGATCGTCGCCACGATGGCAAGCGTGGCCCAGGGAACGCGACGGCGCGTAATTATGTAGCCGAACAAGGCGGCGAGGATATAGATGGTACCTTCGACGAGGAAAAGCGTGCTCCATGACAGGAGAACGATCGTGGTGAGGAGCGAGATCGCGACGGCAAGCCTGTTGCCTCGGACATAGCGGCGCGCTGTGGCATGGCCCAGCAAGAAGCACGACACCGAGGTGGCGGCGAGCAGCACCGCGCGCAGCAGGCCGAACAGCGTGCCGAGAAAGTTGAAAGAGCCGGACAGCAGGGCGACGAAATAGAACACGCCGAGACCGAGGCCGCAGTAAATGATGCGGTTGAGCTGGAGCGGCGAGACGACGTCGCGCTCGGCCGGTGTGGCGCGACGCCCGGCGGGAAGCGCGATCACCGCATGCCAGGCGAGGGTCGCCGCCCCGAGAAACAGGGTCACGGTCACCGACGCCTCGAGGATTTCGGCGGGACTGAAGACCGAGATACCGGATTCCGAACGCAGAATCGGCAGGGCGTAGTAAAAATAATAGAGGCTCGAGATCATCGGAAAGACCGGCAGCCCCGGCGCCCCGGCGAGCATCCACAGGACGACGGGCGCAACGCAGGCGGTCGTCATCAGTGCGTAGCCGATGAAGCTCTCCCACGAGTCGGTCCCGACGATCCCCGCCATCATCAGGATGATGCAGGTCGCGGCGACGAGGCCGTAGCCCCGCCTATTGGAGCGCGCGGCGGTCGGCTGGTCCGTGCTCATTTGCAGGCCTCGCCCATGCAGTCGAGCAGCGCCGCCTCGGTTCGCGCGACGTCGAAAGCCCAGGCGCGCGACGCGGCCGCTCGGCCCATCGCGCGAAGGTCGTCGCACCGTGCGGTAAGATCGGCGAGGGCCGAGGAAAGGGCACACGGCGCATCCGATGCGAACACCGCGCCGCAGGAGGGATCGACCACGTCCGCCGCGCAGCCGACGCGGTCGCTTACCAGCACCGCGCGGCCGCAGGCCATGGCCTCGTTCACGGCGAGCCCCCAGCTCTCGCCGTGCGCCGAGGGCAGCACGAAGAGATCGGCCAGTCGGTAGACCACCGGCATGCGCCGCTGGTTCTCGAACGCCATCACGCGGAAGCGTTCGGGATCGGACGCCGCCAGCGCGCGCACCTCGGGCTCGAGCGCGCCGCTGCCGAGCATGATCAGGACCGCGCGGCCGCGGGGCAGATCGAGCATCGCCCGCATCAGCTCCAACGGGCGCTTTCTGGGTTCGAATTTTCCAGCGAACAGCACGACGCAGCGGTCCGGCGGAATCTCGAGCGCGCGCCGCCACGTCGCAGCATCGTGCTCCAGCTCGACGGCCGGCGCAGCGAAACGGCCGACGTCGATCGAATGCGGGCACGGGTAGAGCCGCTCGGCTCCGACGCCGAATGCCTGGTAGTACCGGCGATTGGCCTCTCCGACGACGAGGAACGCCGCGGGCCAGGCGAAAACCCGCCGCAGCAGCGCCTGCTTGGCGAGCCAGCGCATCGAAGTGCCGGCGCCATCGAGTAGGTGCGAATCGCCGCGAAACAGGACAGGCATGCGGCGCGCGTGCAGGGCGCGCAGCGCCAGCACGTGCGAGAGCCACCCCCATCCGGTGACGTGCACGACGTCGGGATGCCAAGCGCACACCTGCGCGACGAGCGACGGATTCTGCAAGCCGAGAAAATGGTGCGTTCCGGGATTGCGCGCGCAGTTGGGAACGCGCTCGAAGGCGTATCCTTGCGTAAGCGGAATATCCCACGCGACCGGCCGCGCAAAGCCGCTGTCCTCGATCGCCATGCTTCCGTCATGCCAGGTGAAGAAAACCTTGATCTCGATGTCGTCGCGACGTGCCAGGCGTTGATGCAGCGGGGCGTAATACTGGATGGGATGCGACACGACGAACGCGAGCCGCGCCTTGCGTTTCGCGCGCGCCAATGTCGACATCAGACGAACGGAGCCACCGCGGCAGCGACGTGCCGCCGGTAGCTGTCCCACGTGCACATCTCGGCCTGACGGCGCGCGGCGGCGCCTATCGCCGGCAGCCGGTCGCGTTGCTCCGCGAACCATCGCAGCGCTTCGACCAATGAATCGGTGTCGCCGGCGTCGATCAGCCGCCCGCACGCCGGCGTGATGACATCGGCGCCGCCGCTCGATCGCGAAGCGATCACCGGTAGTGCGCAGGCCATCGCTTCTAGGAGCACCAGACTGAAGCCTTCGAACCAGGACGGACACACGAACGCATCCGCGGCGCGATAGCGTTCGCGCAACACTTCGGGCGAGCACGGCGGCATCAAGGTCACGCCGCGCGGCAACGATGTTCGTTTGCGTTCGGCAAGGAACCATGAGCCGACCAGCACGAGCTCGGCATCGCGCAGCGCCGCACGCTCCCACGCCGCAATCAGGCCGGGGATATCTTTGCGAATCGAGAGCTGGCCCGCGTAGATGAAACGAAGCGGGCCATCGGCGGGTCGCGGCGCCGGAGTCCAGAATTCCAGGTCGACGCCATATGGCGCGCGTGCGATCCGCTTGCCGGGATGATACGTGCGGATCGTCTCCTCGACGAAATGCGACGGTGCGAGCACGAGATCGGCAAGCTCCATCTCGCGGCACTTCTGTTCCGGGCGCACATAAGGGCTCGACGCGAGCCCCTCCGCGGGCAGCCAGTCGGCGTAGCGTCTCGCCAGCGCGTCCTGCCGACGCTCCCAGGCGGGGTAATACCCGATCGGCATGTCGTAGATGCACGCCTTGCCGCGCTTCTTCGCCTCGACGAACTGCCAGAGCGAGCAGTCTTCGAAAGCGTGCACCGCGGTGACCGCCGCTCGGGTGCATTCGCGCGCCATCGTCGTCATCAACCAGTCGTTGGCGCGATAGGAGAGCGTCTCGTCGCCGCGGCCGATCGCCCGCACCGCGAGCCGACGAAGCTCACCGAAGCGTCCCTGCACCTTCCGCGCGCCGTGAAGCGGCGCAAAATGCCGGCGACCGAGGCGCTGCGCCATCGGCCGCAGCGGCGCGATGGTGCGCAGGCCGGCAAGACTCGTCCGCGACGGCATCCACGGAATGCAGATCGCCTCGAGCCGCGCTGTTTCGAAATGGGCGAGCGCGGCATGGAACGCGTTAGGATTTCCGGTCGGGTGGCCGAACAGGATCACGCGCGCACCGGAGTGGCCGCGGGCGCCGCGATGCCGATCGGCCCCGGGCTCGCCTTCAGGCGGGCCTCGAACAACGCGACGTGCTGCTCTGCCATCGCCTTTGCGAGGAACGGTCGCAGCCGCGCGGTGCGGTCGAAGGTTCGGCGCGCGATGACCTCGTCGAGGAAGGCGCCGGCCACCGCCGCGGCCTCGTCGACGCACATGTCGCCTGCGGAGGAGAACCACAGGGCGTGGCCGAGCGTGGGATCGCGCCGCAACGTGCTGCAGGCGGGGCCGTCCCGGTGTACGCAGGCGAGCAGCGGCTTGCCGGACAGTGCGTAGGAAAAGAGCTTCGAGGGCATATAGCCCTGCTCGTCGACGCCGAGAATGAGTGCGCCGTCGGCGCCGGCAAGCTCTTCGAGCGAGCGGCGATAGGAGAGGCGGCGCGGATCCTCCTCCACGATGTCGCCGAGCCCATGCTCCCGCGCGATCTCGGCGAGATGGCAACGTTCGCCGTCGCGCCAACCGAGCGTCGTTCCGGAAAGCGCGATCGTCAGGTTCTCGACGAGGCCCGGCCGATCGTGTCGCAATCGGGCGATCACGCGACACAGCAGTGCGAAGGAACGCGCCATCACCGGGCCGCCGGCCCCGACATAGACGATCCGCGCCCGGTCTCGCGTCTTTGCGTCACGGTGCGGCACGCTCTGCGCCGCTTCGCGTAGATCTTCCGCGCGGACCGCGAATGGCATGACGGCGGTGCGGTCGGCATCGAGCCAGGGCGCCCTTGTGCCGGTGTAGCGCGCTCGCAGCGCGTCGACATAGCTCGCCGATACCGAGACGATGGCGCCGGCGTGGGCGACCGCACAGCGCTCGATCTGCTTGGCAAGCCGGCGGCCTATCTCGTACTTGAGGCCGGGCCGCAGCCATGAGGGTCTTTTCGCGTCGTCGCGATAGCCGGGATCATGGAAATCGAGCACGTAGGGAACGCCGGTCAAACGTCGCCACAGCGGGCCGAGCAGAAAGAGCGGAAGCTGCGCGGTCGAGATGTAGACGAGGTCGAACCGCTGCGACGCGAGGAGATGCAGGCCGCGTCGCGCCATCGGCAGCAGCGCGCGCCAACCGATGTTGCCGAGGCCGATCGTCCGGATGAGCCGCGGCAAAAACTCAGCCACTTGATGCGCCGGGATGTCCGGAGCGAAGAACGCGGCGCTGTCGTCGTCCGCGGCAGGATGCCGGTTGGAAGCTCACGTCCGGCGCCAGAATCTCCACCTGCCAGCCGAGCTTCGGCAGCTCCCAGGCGAGATGCCGCGCGCGATGCATGTCGGCGATCATCGCCGGCGCATAGGTGCTGGTGACGATCAGGACGCGGGGCATTCCGGCTTCTCGGCGCGCACGTAGAGCGAGAACGGCGTCGGCGGATCGAACGATGCCGCCCACACGAACGGCAGCGCGAGCGGCAGCAGCGGCAGGGCGAAAACATCGCCGCAGCCGGTTGCGCACCGCGCGCAGCAGCCGGTCGGCGTGATAGACGCCGCGCCGGCCCGATCCCGACCACGTCGCGGATCGCAAAGCCCACAGGCTCGAGAAGCGCACGGTAGTGCTCCGCCGTATAGCCCGGACGTACATGTCCGCCCGCTTCGCTCTCGTCGAGCACTTCCACCTGATGGCGCGGATGACGCGCGTTCGGACAGCAGACATGGAGCACGCCGCCCGGCCGCAAAATCCGGTAGAACTGCGCCACCACGTCGCCGTCGCGGTGCAAGATGCTCCAGCACCTCGTAGCAGATGATCTCGTCGAAGCGGCGCGTCTCGCGCGACAGGTCGTAGAGACTTGCGGTCTCGAAACGCAGCCGCTCGGGATCGGCGCGCCGGTGTCCGATGAGGAAGTCGCGCGCCCGTTCGACTTGGCTCGCCTCGACGTTCAAGGCGACGACGCGCGCGCCCGACCGATAGGCGAGCCAGGAAAAGTAACCATTGCCGCTGCCGGCATCGAGGAGATCGCGGGCGCCAGCGCGCCAGAAGCGGCGCAGCGCGGCGCGGTTGCGCGTGTGCAGATCGAGGCCGGGGTAGAGGAGATTCCGGGCTGCATTCCGCAGCTTGGCGCCCAGGCTCTTCATCTTGCCAAGTCGGGGTCCTGATCGGCGACGGCCATGAGATGGCGCGTGCGGTCTTCGCTGCGCGGCGGGGCGCCGATGCGGTGGACGCGGTATCCGAGATTGCGCAGGGTGCGCACGCACTCGTTCTCCAGCGACCCCGGAATGCGCTTCGAGCAGCACCGTCGGCCGCCATCGGCGCAACGTCTGTGCGGCGCCGGCGAGCACGTCGTGCTCGGCGCCTTCGACGTCGATCTTGACGAGGTCGGGCGGCGGGATCGTTGCTTCCGCCACCAGCGCATCGATCGTGCGCAGGCGCACCTCGATCGCACCGAGCGCGCCCGCGTCCGGCTGAAACGGGCTCGTCGCGAGCTTGGCCATGCTGCGGTCCGGCATCGTCGTGAGACGTGCGACGGGTCATCCGCGTTGCCGATGGCGAGGCAAAGGAGCTCGATCGTAGCGTCGGGTTGAGCGCGCGAAGCCGGCGGATCGCCTGCTGGTTCTCCGGCAGCGGCTCGAACACGAGGACCTGCGATGCGCCGGCCGCCGCCATCACGCCGGCCATGTAGCCGCGATAACCGCCGATGTCGTAGCAGACGCCGCCACGGCTTCACCGCGCCGGCGAGGTCCTCGGCAAAGGCGCTCTCGTAGGTCCCGCTCCAGATCGCCTTGTCGAAGGGAAGCGTGACCTCGAATGCGAGCCCGGCCGCCGGGCCGGCATTGATGCGATGGACGAACGCATGTCCATTCAGTACCCGCTCGATCAACAGGCGCTGCAGCGGTGCGACGCCCGGCACGTGCCTGATCCAGTGGCGCAGGCGATAGGGGACGAAATTCACGCTGCCGCCGATCGCCGTTCTCAGCACGACGCGTCCCTCGAGATGCTGTGGGTGGTCATGGTCGCAGGACGAAGTCGCGAATTTGCGCGCCGACGGCCGCGAGGTCCGGTGACGCGGCGACGATCGCATCGGTCGCCCGGCAATGGGCCGGAAAAGCCGCGGCCGATGCCCGGGCGCGCACGAGGCCGGCAAGCTCCTTCGGATCGTCTGCCAGAGGAATGAAGTTCTCGTCCCAGAGGTGGCCGCGGGCGCCGTACCGCGTGGTGGCGATCGGCAATCCCCAGCCGAGTGCGACGGCGAGCTTGGTGCTGCATCCCTTCGAATAGACGAGGATCGGGTTGACGAAGCAGCACCACGTAGCGGCCTCGGCACGAAGCGCGTCGTCGGTGAGCGGCCCGAGGTAGTCGACGAAACCATGCCGTCGGGCCAGCGTCGCGCCGCACGAGGCGGGAGCGCCGACGAGGCGCAGGCGGAAATTCGCCGGCGTGTTTCCGTCGAGGGCGTCGAGGAGGCGCATGAGGCCGTAAAAATTCGGCGGATGATCGAGTGTCGCCACGCAACCGACACGGCCATCGACGGGGCGTAGCACCAGGCGGTCGCGCGAGATCGTTCGGGGTACCGACAACACCCTGCGCGCGCCGAGCCATTTCTCGATCTCTGCGTCGAGCGGCGCGAGGGTCACGATGCCGTCGAGATGGCGGCGCTGCTCGAGCTGATCGAGCAGGGCACGGCCGAGCATGCGTTCGGCGGTGGCTCGCGTCCGGTTCTCTGAGCCCGCGTTGCGACGCAGCCCCTGCTCGATGCAGAAGTCGACCGCCTCGGTGCCGTGGGAGAGCAGGATCTGCCGAACATGCGGGAAATGCCGACCGATCTCGCGCAGGACTGCGGGAAACGTGTTCATCGCATGGAACACGTGCTTCGTCCCGCCGGCGGTGAGTGCCAGCGCGATCCGCTCGGCCAGATCGCGTGGCTCGCGCGCCGGCAAGAGCTTCGGAAACAGGCGGTTCGCGACGCGCCGGCGCAACGAGCGGTCGAAGTCGTAGGAGATCAACTGAAGGCGAAATCCGGCCGCTTCGAGCAAAGCCATGTGCTCCCTGTTGCAGACCTGGACGCCGCCTCCAGACGGCGCGAGCACCTGCCGATGCGCGACGAACAACGCCGGGACGCGATCCTGTGAATCGCGCTGCGCTGCCGCGGCTGCTTTCTCGATGGTGACGGGATCGTTCATGAAAGGCGTCGGGCGATGTTCAGTTGCAGCGCTCGGAGAGGCTTTGCGCAATGTCGTAATATTCGCGCGCCCGCCGTTCGAGCGTCAGCGTCTCGAGAATGTAGTCGCGCGGCCGGAATGCCTCCCCGCGGCAGAGCTCCCAGAAATGCCGCCACGCCGCTTCGAAGTCCGCGGCGCCGGTGAACTTCATGCCACAACGCGCATCCCAATACGGGACCGAGGTCACCGGCCCGTAGACGACGCGCTCGGGATAGTAGGACGGATCCTGCCACGGACCGCCGCGATCCCACGCGAGGATCGGCACGCCGCACGAGAGTGCCTGCTGATAGGCGATGCCCTGGCTTTCGTGCTCGCACAGGAAGATCATGGTGCGAGCACGGGACAAGGCGGCGCGGAAATCGTCCTCCTCGTAATAGCCGTAGCGGATCTCCTCGACCGACCGGCCGGCGTGGCGCAACGCCGCGCGGATCGGCGCGATGAGCTCCGGCTTCATAGCGCTCGTGCTCCCAGCGCACCTTGTCGTAGATCAGCACGTCGACGGTTTTTGCCGAAGGCGTTGCGACGGTCCAGCGCTCGGTGTCGATGCCGACCGGCCACGACTGCACGCAGGTCCAATGCGGCCTGTACATGTCCTCGTACCACGGGCCGGGGACGAGAACCTGCTTCACCGGCAGACGATCGAACAGCTCCGGGTCGTCGACCGGATGCGAATAGACCGCGGCGCCGAACAGGATCGGATTTCGCCACACGATCTTATCGAGCACGCACGGCTTGCCGATGATGCAGGCGAGCTCGCGCGGTGCCTTGCGCGCGTGGCGATAGTCGTTGACGCGGTACGGCAGGCGGAGTCGGTCGAGCCCGGCACACAGATTGAGAAAGACGCGCTTCTGCCCGCCGGGTCGCGTCCGGCCGCGGACGATGCGGCGGACGATGCGCCGCGGATAGCGGTCGAAGGGAAGCCAGCGGTCGCCGTCCGGCTCCTCGTAGAACAGGTTCAGGATCATCAGTGCCGGGTCATCAGCCAGATGCCGCCCGCCGTGCGCGGCGCTCCGAATCCGAAGCGGTGCGCCAGCCGATCGAGGTCGGGCTCGCCATATTCGCCATGGCATTCGATGCAGAGCGCGTCGACGCAGGCGAGCCAATCGCAATTGTGCGACAGCAGCGCAGCTTCGTGCCCCTCGATGTCGATCTTGAGGAGGCCGATGCGCTCCCATCCCAGTTGCCGCCGCAGCGTCGGCACGCTGACCGCAGCGACTTCGATGCTGCCGTCGTCGCCGCGCTTCGGCGCGGGCGAGATGCGGTGCCCGTAGTCGCGGGGATCGAGCTCCATCACCGCATGCCCATCGGCGACGTCGACGGCGGCCGCGAACACGGCGGCCTTGACGCCATTGAGCTCGAGATTTTTCTCGAGCAGCCGCAGGTTGTCGGGGATCGGCTCGACGCAGGCGAGCGTGGCGCCTGGAAAGACGCGGCTGAAATAGACGGCGGTCATGCCGACATTGGCGCCGAGATCGAGGATCGTCGCCGGAGGCGTCGGCAGCGGGAGTGCATAGTATTCGTGCTCGAATACCTCGCTGTGAACGAAAGCGTCGGCGCCCCCGTTGGCGCGGACGCGCAGCCGGATATCGCCGACCGGGCGGGGGTAGCGGAAACCGATGGTCCATTCGCGCCGGCGTGCGCCGATGCCATGCTTCGCGCCGCCTCGCCTCGCACCATAAATCCACATGAGGCGCAGGAAGAAATCCTGCAGGCGCGTCTTTTGCCGCCAGGACTGCGCGACATTGCGAACGAGCCAAAGCGGATTCACGGCGATGCTCACCAGACTTCCATGGGCTGCACGAGGCTGCGGAATGCCGCGGTCTCAGTCGGAACCACGCGGCACATCTCGTCGGTAACCTCGGCGAGCGCGACGGGGCGGGCGACACCGAGCCGCTTGACCACGGGGAGCGCGCCGCACGGGCCGGCGAGCACGTAGTCCGGCCGCAACTGCGGCAGCATGAACTCGAGGTTCAGGGGATGCACGATCGGATGCACCGGCGCGGGGATGTTGTCGTCGAGCCAATCGAAGAACCGGTCCTCCTCGTCGCCATAAGTGCTCGGATGGACTTTCACTGCGAACGTGCAGCCCGCGAGCTCCGCGGCGCGCTCCAGAACACGCGTTTCACCGCGCGCTGATAGGCATGGCGAAGCCCGGCATCGAGCCCGAACAGCAGCAGCAAGCACCAGCGGCCGCCGGCCGGCGCGGATCGGCGCGAGGATCGTCTCGATCTCTTCGCGCAGCGACGCCGGCAGGCCTCGGTAGGTCGCGTCGAACGCGGCAAGCGAGACGAGATGCGACATATCCCGGCTGTCCGCGGCTCCACGGGCTGGGCCATCGAACGTGTAAGCGCGGTCGTAAACGACCGTTCCATCCGCAGGTCGATGCCCGACGCCAATCGCTGCCACGGCAGGAAGACATGGCGCTTGAGCGGCGACCTCCGGCGCCATTGCGTCTCGAGGCGTTCCTTCCACCCCGGAATTTCGGCGTCCTCGTGATTGAAGCAATGGGGAAACTTGACGTGGCGCGATCTCCGGAACATCCCGCGCAGCAGCTGGACATAGACATGGATCGGATCGTCGGCCCAGAGTTCCACGTGGTCGGGTGACACACGGTTCGCTTCAAGCCAGTCACGGACCCTCGCTGCATCACGGCGCAGACGGCGCACCGATTTCGAGCCACCACGCGGCGGCGCTGTGGGAGCGGGGCTTCAGCAAATCGAAATCGCGAATGTCCAAGGTTTCGTCGAAGTCCGCCTCCGACAACAGTTCCCGCATGAAGCCGTCGATGAATGCGCTGTTCTCAAGCGGGTACCAGAGAGAAACTCGCGGGCCGGCGGCAGCGCAAGGTGCTTGTGCAGGTGCTGGATGACGAGCAGCTGCGTTCCATGGCAGGCGGCGAAGAGGCGGACTGGCCGATCGTCTCGCGACGACGCGAGGGCGGTCAGAGGCGCATCGGCTGTGGTCGCGACCTGCCGTGCTTCATCTTCGAGCGAAAGGCGAAGTTCGAAGCTCGCCTGATGGATGTCCATGCTACCGGCTGACTGTTTCGTTGCGTGAACGAGGCCGACCATCCGGCCGCGAAATCAACAGATCATGTGCCATGCGAGGGGCGTTCCCTTTTCCAGGTCGCGTGCGGCCTTTTGGCCGAGCGTATCGGGGAAATGCTTCGGAGCGAGTCCAAGCCCGGGCCGGATGCAGCGTATGTTCTGCAGCGTGAATGCCTCTCCCGCCTTGATATCTCTGACGACATAGATGGAACGGCGGTACGTCCTGCTGATTTCTTCCGCGGCGGTTGGTCCGTAATGGACGCGCCCCAGGGCCTGCCGTGCCCTTTCGCACTCCGTTACGAGAAGCGCCAATTCCGCGGGTTCCAGCGAGAACGCGGAATCGACCCCGCCGTCCGAACGGCGCAGGGTGAAGTGCTTTTCGATCACGCTCGCCCCAAGCGCGACGCTCGCGACCGCCACTCCAACCCCCATGGTGTGATCGGACAAGCCGACCTCGCAACCGAAGAGCTCGCGCATATGGGGAATCGTCAGCGCGTTGGTGTTCTTCGCCGATGCGGGATAGGTGCTCGTGCATTTGAGCAGGACGAGATCCCGGCAACCGGCTTGGCGCGCGGCTCTCACCGTTTCATCGAGCTCGGCGACCGTTGCCATCCCGGTCGAAACGATCATTGGCTTGCCGGTCGCCGCGACCTTGCGGATGAGCGGCAGGTCCGTGTTCTCGAACGACGCGATCTTGTAGCAAGGCACGTCGATCTCTTCTAGAAAATCCAGCGCCGTTTCGTCAAAGGGCGTGCTGAAGCCGATCAAGTCCAGCTCGCGGGCGCGGGCAAGCAGCGGTGCATGCCATTCCCAAGGCGTGTATGCCTGCTGGTAAAGGCGATGGAGCGACAATCCTTTCCAAGGGCTGGCCGGATCGGCGATGAAGAACTCGCGATCGTTGAGATCGAGGGTCATCGTGTCGGCGGTGTAGGTCTGGAGTTTGATCGCGTGCGCGCCCGCCTGAGCCGCGGCCTCGACGATTGCGAGCCCGCGCTCCAGCGATTGGTTATGGTTGCCCGATATCTCCGCGACGATGAAAGGACCGTGCCCCGGCCCGATGTCTCGTGCTGCGATTTTCATTCGGTTTGCTCCGACGCAGGGCTCGATATGGGCCACGGCGCCCGCACGTAGTCCGCCGCCCCCTGCCAACCCAGATTCGCCACAACGTCGATGATCGAGAGATGGGACACGAAAGCGCCTATCCCACGTTGGGCGTATGGTGGCGGTGCGTATCGCGCAAATTCGAGCGCGATGTCGCTCGATCGCACGAACCCGTCGGCCGCGAGGTAATCCGCCGACCCCGGCGGGCTGACGTAGATGCCGCACCCCAGAATCCGGCAAAATTCGCGCAGGCGTTCGCTACGCTGCAATCCGCTGAGCGGGGCAAGCTCGCTCGAACGATGAAAGCGCGGGGAAACGCCGAGACGGCTCGCGCAATATCCGATGATTGCGATGTTCAAATAGCCAAGCAGTGTGCGTGCATCGCTTTCGATGACGGCGATCAAGGCGTCGAGCTCGTGCGCGTGGGGATGACGCGCATAGGTTTGGCGCAGGAGCCGCCCGAGCTTGCGCCGCCAGGCGCCGTCCTCGATCACAGTTGTGTCGGCGATCGTCTTGTCGAGCCCGGCATGGCGTATCGGCACCGTGATCCAGTGCACTCGCCCGCCCATGAGCACGCGGTTACGCGTCTGCCATGACTGGCGCGCCAGTTGCACGTCGTCGAGAAACACGAAGTGATCGACCTCCGTCATGAGCCGAAAGTATCCGGCCCACGGCAGGAATGTCGGTTGCATGACGGCACATCGCAAAGTGCGGCGCTCGCGCGTGGCAACCTGATGACGTTGCGATTCGGCCAACCCGCGATCCCAGCTATTCCATGACGGCGAGGCCGAACCCTGTCTTGCCGTATCCGTTGCCGCAGTACAGCATCGTCTTTTGACCCTTGTGGACGAAAACATGCGGGTAGCAGACCATCTCGGAATCCCACCCGGCGTCCGAGACATCGATGTCGACCTTGCCGTCCATTCGTTCGAAATGAATGCCGTCGGCGGATTCGGCGTATCCCATCCGGTACCCGCCGCTGCCTTGGGCACGACAATGCCACATCTTGTAGATGCCGTCGTCCTTGAGGACGCAGGCACGGGACACCCGGCTCTCGTCATCGGACTTGTAATTTACGCTGACCACTCCGTCCCGCTGCCAGTGGATTCCGTCGGTCGATTCCGCGTATTTGATGTTGTAACGCGGCAGCTCGGGAGTTTGCCATTCGTCGGCTGAGTTGTACCACATCCTCCAAATGCCGCCTTCAATGAGGATGCACGAGATCACCAGAATCAAATAGGGCTCGGCGTCCGTCCGGTCGATGATCGGGGCTTTGGAGTATCTCTCATATGTTCGGCCGTCGTCGTTGCTGATCGCGAGCCCTGAAACCTCGGCCGCTCGGACCAGCGCGCCCTTGTTCCAACCGAAATAGTAGAGATGCTTCCGGCCGCCGTGGTTCACGAGCCACGTCGGCGACACGCCGTTGTCGTCGAACGCGCCGAGCTTTCCCAATCCGAGCACAGGCTCCTCGGAGAGCTTCAATATCCGCTGGGGATCGTCGAGATCGACGTCGACATACCCGATGAGAGACCGGTTGAGCCTGTCGCGGCCGGAAAAGTAGATCCGGTACAAATCGCCCTCGATCCAGTCCGCGACGGGAAGCATCGCATGGGTCGTCACCCACTCATGCTGACCCTGTGGCGAGAAGATCAGGCCTCTCTTGACCCACTTCATTCGATCATTTCTTCGTCGAGCGCAGGATCACGTCCCTCAACTCTCGGACGCCTTCGCCGATCTCCATCGCGGCGATATGGTCCTCGTCGGGGTAGGTGAATTGCGCCGCTTCGATCATGCGCGGCAACGCGGCGACGTGCTTTTTCTCGAGCATACGCATGAAGCCACGATAGGTGTCCCGTTGAAGATCGTCGTGCGGCATCACGATTATCGGGGTTCCGACGCGCAGCGCTTCGAACGCCGACAAGCCGGGCGATGCGATCACCACGTCGGCGCGATACATCAGCGCGGCGACGTTGCCGACGTTCCGATGGACCGCGATGCGCTCCCACTTGGTTTCTGATCTCAACCGAATCTCGTTTACCGATTCGTCGTGGCCGAAATGCGCCCCGAGAATCACGTCGAGTTCGGGCATTTCATCCATGCCGAGCAGCTCTTCGAGCGCCGCAGACGTCAGATTTGACGGATCGGCTCCGCCGAAGATGAGAAGTACTCGCTTCGGCCGGCTACGATCCGTCTTTTGCTTTCCTTTGTAGTCATGAAATTCCGGGCGCAGCACCCAGTATTTCGGCCCATGAAAGTAGCGAGTGCCCGTCTCGGGGTCCGTGTAGGTGACGTTGTCGAACCGGCTTCCGATGTCCGCGGTGACCGCGATATCCGCGTGCTTGTTCGCTGCGGTGAGATTGGTGAAGATGACGACGCTGGCCCGCAGCGTTCGCTTGATTTCTCCAACGAGCCTTTCATCGACGTCGATCTTGTCGAACACGATGATGTCGGGATCCAGCGCCCTCAGATGACCCAGAATTTCGCCGTCGCTCCGAAAGGCCGTCGCCTGAAAGCCCGACCATCGGATCGCGGCGAGCACGGTGTCGTCGCTCTTGGTCGCGAACGTCACGTTGGCCGCGGGCCACAATTCCTTGGCGAACGTGGTCGCCTGCACGACGTGGCCCATCCCCGTTCGGCCTCCACCATCGGTGATGAAGCAAATCTCCACGTGCGCCACTCGAGAGAGAAGACTTGAGGGGGAAACCGCGAAACTGCGATCTAGGCCTTGGGACGCATCCCGATCTTCTTGGCCGGGCTTCCCACGTAGATCCCCCAAGGCTCGCAGTCTTTGTTCACGAAGCTGCCCGCGCCGAGGATCGCGCCCTCGCCGACGACAATATCCGGCATCACGGTGCAGTTTGCTCCGATATAAACATCGCTGCCTATGACGAGCTTGCCGTAGAGTGCTTTAGTCGTGCCATCGGGGAGCCCGTCGACCATTTTGAGGCCCTCCTCGTGGGAGTAGACGGCCGTGAGCAATACGGTGCCCGGACCGACCGACACGCGATCGCCGATCTCGAGTGTGCCTCCGCCCCACACGACGACATGCGGCTGGACATCACAATGCTTTCCGATCCTCACGCCCTGACCGCCCCAGATGAACACGAAATCGCGTACGCGGCAGAAGTCGTCCAACTCGACCACGCCCGGATTGGCGATCTTGGCCAGCGGCATCATCCGTACTTCGTTGCCGACTTTCTTGAGCTTCGCCTTGACGTTCTCGCCCATCATCTCGGCGCCGGGGACGTTATATACATCCATTGTTTTCTCCCTCGAGTTTTTTGCCGTGTATTCGCGCTCGATGACGAAACGCGGATGCGGGGTCGGAGATCGTCATTCGCTTGTTTCCGCGACAGGAGCGCCTTGCAGGAGGACTTTTCTCTTGTCGACGAGGAACGCGAACCTGCTGGACTTCTCTTTCGCTGCGATAATCGATCAGCATGGCCTCGAAGGAGAACTGCGGTTGCCATCCGAACGTGAGCCGTGCCTTGTCGATGTCGTAGACGTATGTCTCGATCAGGTTGGGCTTATCCGGCCGATATCGAATTTCCGACGGTCGGCCCCGAGGCGAGAAGACGCGGATTGTGCATTCGGCCTGCTCCTGGAGCGACAGGCAGCGCCCCGATGATATGTTGTATATGCCTGCCGCTCCGCGCGTCCGGAGCGCGCATGCGAACGCAGAAACCACGTCCTTCACGTAAACGACGTCGCGTCCGCTGGTCGCGTCACCCCACAGCACGAGGGGCAGGCTTCTTTCGGCGTTCTCGATGAAGATCTGGAAGCCGGTTTTGAGCGGCTTTCCGTTCTTGAAAATCTCCGTGTGCGGCCCGTATCCGTAGACCGGCGGCAGGCGCAGAGAAATTCCGTCGATGCCGTAGGCCTGCGAATAGTGCTGCACGCAGTCCGCGGCCGCCGACTCCGATATGCTGAACACGGCGTACTCGCCGGTGAACTTGATCGAGCGACCATCGGATTCGCGGATCGGCGCGCCGGACTTCTTCTCCCACATGCCCTCGGTATTCCGATGCGAACACGCGTATACGATCTTCGGCACCTTGTTGAGCCGACAGAACTCCAAAATATTCATGGTTCCGAGCACGTTGACACGGACGTAGTCCGTGGGGTCAAAAGCCTGCTCGCTGACGTTGGCGGGCTGCACGCAGGCGAGATGCACCACCGCCTCGATGTGCTTTCCCCGTAAGGGCGCAAAATCCTCGGCCCGCGTGATATCGATGCGGTGAAAGGGAATGCCCTTCTGGCGATAAAAGGATTCGCCGATCTCGCTGTTGTCGCTTGCGATGATGCTGCATCCATCGCGGGCGAGCTGGTCGGTGAGATAGGTGCCGATGAATCCGGCGGCGCCGAAGACGACGATCATTCGGCGCACGCGTCCGTCATTGCGGTGCGCGATCGAGGCGCGGTTTCTTTACGGGCTTCGTTCACCAAATCGAGTCCGGCAGGCTCGCGGATCGCAAATAAGGAAGCCATCGACTCCGCCCGCGCCCAGTCTTCTTCGTTGTCGATGTCCTGGACGCGCCATCGCGGTATCTTGACGACCTGCGAATGCGCGCCGAAGACGTTCGCTTGGTTCAGCCACCCTTCAGGCCTGCCCCAATAAAACTGCCCGGCATCGTGCAGTGCATCGGGGAGATTTTGCGAATGTGTCTCGTAATGCTCGGGGTGGAACATCTCGAGGCCGCCCTCGGGCGTTTCCCGAAACGCTCGAAAGATCGACGCAGGGAACGTGGTCGCCGCGAACACATATTGCGTGGTGCCTGCTTTGAGGATCGCCAATCCCCGCTCGAGATCTTCGCAGCGAATGAACGGCGCCGTCGCATAAATGCAGCAGATCGCCGCCAGTGCTGCTCCTTCGTCGAGAAGGTGCTTGACCGCATGGGCGATGACTTCGCCGGTGTGGGCGCAGTCGTTGGAAAGCTCGGCCGGCCGCACGAACGGAACTTCGGCGCCGAAGGTGCGGGCTACGTCGGCGATTTCCGCGTCGTCGGTCGAGACGATGACCCGATCGAATAGATTGCTGCGCAGCGCGCACGCGATCGAGTGCGCGATCATCGGTTTGCCGGCAAACGGCCGTATATTCTTTCGCGGAATTCGCTTGCTTCCGCCCCGCGCGGGAATGACGGCGATGATCATGGATGCATGACCTCGAAGCTTACTGTAGCAGCTCTTGCAGATGCTCGACGACGGCGTCCTGCTGGTCCTCGGCGAGGCCGGGGAACAGCGGAATCGTCAGCGCGCGGGCGTAATAGGCTTCGGCATGGGGGAATTGCCCGACTTTGAAGCCGCGCTCGCGGAATACCGGCTGGGTGTGCACCGGAATATAGTGGACCTGGACGCCGATGCCGCAACGGCGCAGCTCGACGAAGGCGTCGCGCCGCGACCGGCCGGAAGCCTCGGCGTTCCAGCCGACGACATAGAGGTGCCAGGCGGAGGCGCAATGCGGGTCGATCCACGGCAGCCCGAGCCCGCTGTTGGCGAGCAGCCGGTAGTAGCGGGTGGCGAGCGCCGTTCGTCGCTCGACATATTCATCGAGGCGCCGAAGCTGGCTCGCCCCGAGCGCCGCCGCGATATCGGTCATGCGATAATTCCAGCCGAGCTCGATCTCCTCGTAGCACCACGGCCCGTCGGGTTCGCCTTGCATGCGCCGCTGGTCCTGGGTGATGCCGTGGCTGCGCAGGCGCGCCATACGATCGGCAAGCTCGGGATCGTTGGTGAGTGCGGCGCCGCCTTCGCCGGTGGTGACGAGCTTCACCGGGTGAAAGCTGAACACCGTGATGTCCTGAATGCCGGCAATTGCCGACCGGTGCGCCGAGATATTTGCCGCCCATCGCATGGGCCGCATCCTCGATGACTCGGAAGCCGTAACGCCCGGCGAGCGCGCCGATCCGCGCCATGTCGCAGGACTGGCCGCCGAAGTGCACGGGCACCACGACCTTCGGCAGCCGCCCCTCCACATCGGCGGCCTCGAGCTTTTCCGCGAGCGCGTCGACGCACATGTTGTAGGTGCGAGGATCGATGTCGACGAAGTCGACCTCGGCGCCGCAGTAGAGCGCGCAGTTGGCCGACGCCACGAAAGTGTTCGGGCGAGGTCCACAACCGGTCGCCCGGACCGAGCCCGAGCGCGCGGCAGGCGACGTGCAGCGCCGCCGTCGCGTTGTTCACCGCGACCGCGTGCCGCGCGCCACAATACGACGCGAGCGCCGCCTCGAAGCGCGGCACGGTCGGGCCTTGCGTGAGCCAGTCGGAGCGCAGCACCGCGACGACCGCCTCGATGTCGTCGGCCGCTACGTCCTGCCTGCCGTAGGGTATCGCGAGCATCAGGTTTCCGCCGGCATGCGGTAATTGGCCTCGATCCACGCCCGCAGCGCCTCGACCGACATCCATTCGGTGTTGGTGTCCGAGGCGTAGACGAATCCGGCGCGCCACCTTGCGCCCACCCTTTACGCGGATGGCGTTGCCTTCGCCGGTGATCGCGGGAACGATCTTGTAAAAGCGATCGTACTCGTAGGTGTGCAGCGCATCCTCGGTGCCGATCATCTGCTCGTGCAGCTTCTCGCCGGGGCGGATGCCGATCACGTGATGCTCGGCGTCGGGATCGACGGCCTTCGCGATGTCGATGATCCGCATCGAGGGGATCTTCTTGACGTAGATCTCGCCGCCTTCCATGTCGTCGAAGGCGTGCCACACGAGCTCGACGCCCTCTTCCAGCGTGATCATGAAGCGCGTCATCAGCGGGTCGGTGATCGGCAGGCGTCTGCGATCGGCGAGCGAGAGGAAGAACGGGATGACGGAGCCGCGCGAGCCCATGACGTTGCCGTAGCGCACGACGGCGAAGCGGGTGTCGTGCCCGCCGACATAGGCGTTGCCGGCGACGAACAGCTTGTCGGAGACGAGCTTGGTGGCGCCGTAGAGGTTGACCGGGCTGCTCGCCTTGTCGGTCGACAGCGCGACGACGCGCTTGACGCCCTTGTCGATGCAGGCGTCGATGACGTTCATCGCGCCGATGATGTTGGTCTTGACGCACTCGAACGGGTTGTATTCCGCGGTCGGCACGATCTTGAGCGCCGCGGCGTGCACGACGTAGTCGATGCCGTCGAGGGCGCGGGCGAGCCGCTCGCGATCGCGCACGTCGCCGATGAAGAAGCGCAGGCGCTTGTCGCCGGCATATCGCTTCGCCATCTCCCACTGCTTCATCTCGTCGCGCGAATAGATGACGACGCGACGCGGGCAGTACCGCGCCAGCGTCATGTCGGTGAAGACGCGCCCGAACGAGCCGGTGCCGCCGGTGATCAGGATGTTGGCGTCGGGCGCGAACGGCAGCGCCGACCCGAACTGCGCATCCGGTCTGAATTGCTGGTTCATTGGACGAGGCAACCCGGCACGTGTCGGCGGGTCGGCGCGCGTGTCAGCGGCATGGCTCGGCCATCCTCCACGGCAGCTTGAGCGACAGGAAGCCGTTGCGGCGATTGCCGCGCCGCGTACCGGTGTCGTCGAGACTGAACTCGCCGACGATGCCGGGCGTGTCGACCGCGGGCCCCGCCGCATCGAGCGCGGAGGCGAAGCTCAGATAGATCTGATAAGTGCCGGGTCCCAACACCCGCGCGGGGATCGCAACGTGAAGCGTGCCGTCGCCGGCCTCCAGCCTGTCGAGCGGATCGAGACCGGAGTCGGTGCTGTCGCCTTCGTAGACCACGGTGCCGTCGAGCCGCTGCAGTGTCATGTAGCCGTAGAGTCCGGGTACCTTGCGGGTCGCCGCATAGTCGATGCGAACCAAAATCTCGTGATCGCAGTCGAAGCGCGCGAGCGGGTCGCCGCCCGCCTCGCGCCGCGTCGTCACGCGGCGCACGTGGAACGGCTGCTCCGGGGCAGGTGGCACGTCACGAACGAACACGCCGGCGCCGAGGCCGTCGGCGGCCTGCGTGAGATAAAGGTCGATGGCCTGCTGCACCGGCGCGTCGTGCGTGAGCCGGCCGCGGTCGAGCAGAATGCAGCGTCCGGTCAGGCGGCGGATGGCGCTCATGTTGTGGCTGACGAACAGCACCGTGCGGCCGCCGCGCGCGACCTCGGACATCTTGCCGAGGCACTTTTTCTGGAACTCGGCGTCGCCGACCGCGAGCACCTCGTCGACGATCAGGATCTCCGGCTCCGAGATGCGCGGCGACCGCGAAGGCGAGCCGCACGATACATGCCGCTGCGAATAGCGCTTCACCGGCGTGTCGAGAAACTTCTCGACCTCGGCGAAGGCGACGATCTCGTCGAAGCGCCGCGCGATCTCGGCGCGGCTCATGCCGAGAATGGCGCCGTTGAGATAGATGTTCTCGCGGCCGGTCAGTTCGGGGTGAAAGCCGGTGCCGACCTCGAGCAGGCTGGCGACGCGGCCGTCGAGCGTGATGCGCGCCCTCGGTCGGCTCGGTGATGCGGCTGAGGACCTTGAGCAGCGTGCTCTTGCCCGCGCCGTTGCGGCCGATGATGCCGACCACCTCGCCGCGCTTGACCTCGAAGGAGACATCCTTCAGCGCCCAGAAGTCTTCCGTCGTAGCGCGCGCGGTCTTCGCCGGCTGCGGGCGGAAGATGCCGCGCGCCCTCTCCGCGATCACGTCGCGCAGCGCGACATAGCGCTCGCGCTGGTGCCGGATGCGGTATTTCTTGCCGAGGCCGTCGACGCGGATCGCGGTGCCGGACATCGCCTTCACCCGCGCCCGCGCTGCGCCACGGCCGCGCGGCGGCCGCCCGCCCATCTGTCCTCGTCCTGAGGAGCGCCCGAAGGGCGCGTCTCGAAGGACGGCCGCAGACCGCAGCATATGGGGCCATCCTTCGAGACGCCGTGCTGCGCACGGCTCCTCAGGATGAGGGCGTGGAATATGTTCAGGCACGCTCAGATCACGTCGGCGAAGCTGCATTCCATCTTCGCGGAAGTACCAGACGCCGACGGCGATCGTCGCCGATCGTCACGGCGAGCGCGATCCACACCGCGCCGGTGTCGAGCGGCTGCCCGCCGAGCAGCGACCAGCGGAACCCGTCGATGATCCCGACCATCGGATTGAGCGCGTAGAGCAGGCGCCACGATCTCCGGCACGTCGCGCGGTCGCGAACGCGACCGGCGAGACGAACAGGCCGAACTGCACGATGAACGGGACGACGTAGCGGAAGTCGCGGTATTCGACGTTGAGCGCGGCGAGCAGCAGGCCGAGGCCGAGCGAGAGGCCGAAGGTCAGCAGCACGAAGACCGGCAGCGCCAGGATCTGCCAGCCGGGCGCGATGCCGTACCAGGCCATCAGCGACGGCGAGCAGGCCGAGCGTGATGGCGAAATCGACGAGGCTCGTCACCACCGCCGCGCGCGGGAATGATCAGGCGCGGGAAGTAGACCTTCGAGATCAGGTTGGCGTTGCCGATCAGGCTGCCGGAGGATTCCGACAGCGCGCTCGAGAAGAATTGCCACGGCAGCACGGCGGCGAGCACCAAGACGGGCGCGGGAACGCTGCGTGCTCGGAAGCGCAGCGAGCCGCCGGAACACGACGAACACCAGCATCGTCAGCGCCGGCCGGATCAGCGCCCAGGCGACGCCGATGGCGGTCTGCTTGTAGCGGACGACGATGTCGCGCCAGGCGAGGAAATAGAACAGCTCGCGATAGCGCCACAGGTCGCGCCAGTAGTTTCGCGCCGTGGTGCCGGGCGCGATGACGAGTGTCGTACATGGCCTCGTCCCGCTCGACGTGCGGAAACGGCGCGACGGTGCCGAGCACTTGGTCGGTCATGCCGGCATGTCCGCGCGAACCGCGATCGCGTGCGATTGCGCGCGCGCCCATTCGGCGACGCGGGCGGTGAAATTCTCGAACGAAAAGATGCGCACCAGCGGGTTGCGCGCGCGGCGCCGCGCTTGCGTTCAGCACGTCCGTTACGGCATCGACGAGCTCCGTTCTCGCAATGCGGATCGACGAGGCGGCCGAGCCGGCCGTCGAGCAGCGCCTCGCGCGAGCCGTCGGCGCGGCTGCCGATGACCGGAACGCCGCAGGCCGCGGCCTCGATCAGGACGATCCCGAACCCTTCGCCGAAGCTCGGCATCACATAGGCATCGGCGAGATTGTAATGAGCGACCTTCTCGGCCTCGGCGATCCGGCCGGCGAAGACGACGCGGTCGGCGACGCCGAGCGTGACCGTCTTGGCCGCGAGCCGCGACCGGTCGGAGCCGTCGCCGACCACGAGGTATTTCAGGTCCGGGAAGCGCGCGAGCAGGCGCGGCATCGCCTCGATCACCGCGTCGACGCCCTTGTAGCGTTCCTCACCTGAGAGCCGGCCGACCGTGAGCAGGACGCGTGAGCCGGCGAGGCCGTAACGCGCGGCCAGTGCTGCGTCGCGTTCGGCCGGCACGAAGCGGTCGAGATCGACGCAGTTCGGCAGGATGAAAGTACGCTCGAACGCAACGCCGGACCATGCAGCGAACATCTCCGCGCTGTGGCGGCTCACCGCGATCACCGCGTCGATGTCGCGAGCGAGCCACCGCACCGATCGGCGCGGTGCCTTGGCCTCGATGCCGTGGACGATGAGCGCGAGGCGCGCGCCGCGCAGTACGTGCCTAGGGCCAGGCCGCCGGCAAGCAAGTTCAGGTGGCCGCAAACGACGAGATTGCGGGCGCCGACCGCGCCAGCGAGATGCGTCGCGAGGCGCATGCATGAAGGCGAGCTTCCCCGCGGCGGCTTCGCGGTCGTAGACGACCGCCTCCGGGATCGTCTCGTCGATCGGACCGGGAATGAGGCGCGGCAGCGCGTGCACCCGCTCGACCACGTCGCAGGAATCGAGCGCGGCGAGAAAATCGCGATTGAATTTGGCGATGCCGCCGAATCCGCCAAAAGCGTCGGTGAGCAGCATCAGGATATCGAGGGACCGTAGCTGGCGCCGCGGGAAGTGTTGCGCGGTTGCGATGCCGCCGTTCCAGCTTTCGGCGTCAGCCGGGAGGCAGGTTTGCGGCACGTCCGAACGCTTGGAGCCCGATCCATCGAGATCGAGTCGGAGCGCACTCTGGACCCCTTGGATCATGTTCAAGCGGCGAGGGCCGTCGTCGTGTCCGGCGCGGGCGCTCGCGCGAAACCGGCGATGAACCTCGGCGGCCCAGCCGCGCAATCCCCGCGCCGACGCGCCGAGTTCCTGCGCGACCCAGCTCCGTGACCGGCGTGGTGAATCCGGTCTTCGCGCCGGCCGGCGAGCGCCTGGAGATGCGGCCGGAGCGCAGGCGAGCAGGTCGCGCTTGGTCGGCGGAGCGGCCGACGCGATCGCGGGCCCGAGGCGCCGGAGCAGCGGAGCGTCGACAAAGGGCAGGCGCACTTCGAGGCCGTGCGCCATGCTCGCCCAGTCGGTGTCGCGGAGCAGCTGATTGCGCATGTACCAACAGGACTTCGAGCGCGGCGACCTGGGCGTGGACCGCTCGCGCCCGAGCCTGCGAGCGGACGCGATGCTTTCGGTCACCGCCGCGATGGTCGCGAGCCGCTCCAGTCCCTCGCGCAGCCAGCTCGCGTCGAGAAGCGCGTCGAGCTCGCCGCGCAAGATGGAGCGCCCGGCGCAGCAGATAGGCGCTCGCGATGTCGCCGCGAATGGGCGAGGAGGCCGGCGGCCTTCGGAGGCACCTTCGACGCGACGAGTCCCGCGGCGCGGTCGAGCGCGCGGCTCAGGCCTTCGAGGGCCGGAATGCGGCGGCCCCATGCAGCAGCTTCGGGATCTGCGGCGAAACGAAGGGTAGCCGCCGAACAACTCGTCCCCGCCGACGCCCGGACAGCGCCACCTTGAGGCCCTGGCGCAGCCGCGGCCCGGCTGACGAGATAGGTGTTCAGGCCGTCGATGGTCGGCTGGTCCATCGAGCTGCACGAAATCGTCGACGACGCGACGAACCGTCGCGATCGATGCGCACCGTCACATGGTCGGTGCTCAACGACCCGGCGGTGGCCTCGGCGAGCGGCGCCTCGTCGTCATCGGTGCCGCGATATTCGTCGAAGGCGAGGGTGACGGTGCAAAGCTTCGCCCCGACGCTCGGCGGCCAGCGCGGCGATCACCGTGGAATCGATTCCCGCCGACAGGAAGATGCCGACCGGGACGTCGGCGACGAGATGGTCGCGGACCGAATCGCGCAGCAGCGTCGTGGAGCTCGCCCGGCGCCAAGCGGGACGCCGGCTGCGCGGCGACAGCTTTCCTGCACGGTGAAATAGGGCTGCGGCGGCGCCGGCGCCCGGCCGAAACGGATGCGCTGCACGTGGCCCGGCGGGAAACATCGTGAATGCCCGGCCCACCAGGAGAACGGCTCCGGCACATGGCCCCAGAGATAAAAGCCGACGAGCGCGGCCGCATCGCGGCGCGTGTCGACCGGCGCGCGTCGCGGCAGCGAACGCGCCTGCGACGAGAACCAGAGCGTTCTGTCCGCCTGCGCGACGTAGAGCGGCTTGATGCCGTAGGGATCGCGGGCGAGCCACAGCTCGTTCTCGCGCGCATCCCACAGCGCGAAGGCGAACATGCCGCGCAGTCGTCGCAAGACCCGCCGCACCCCAGCGGGCGACGACGTGGATCAGCACCTCGGTGTCGCTGCCGGTGCGAGAACCGGCAGCCCTCGCGCGTCGAGCTCCGCGCGCAGCTCGCGGTAATTGTAGATTTCGCCGTTGAAGGTGATGCGTCCAGCGGCCGCTCGGATCCGTCATCGGCTGCGCGCCGCTGGGCCCGATGTCGATGATGGCGAGCCGTCGATGCCCCAGCACCACGCGATTGTCCCGACCGATGCCCAGAGGCCGGCGCCGTCGGGTCCGCGCCGCGCGTTCAGCTCGTTCGAGCCGCGAGATCACGCGCCGCGTCGACCGCGGGCGCATCGGCACCGAAGCTGAAAGCGCCGGCGATGGCACACATGTCAGGCTCGAGAACATTTCCGTGCTCAACGCGGATGGCCATCGGTCTCGGCGGGCCGCGCCAGCTGCATCAGGGCGAGCTCGCCGTCCGCGACGCCGGCGCCGCGGAAGAGATCGCCGATGTCGCTGCGGGTCTCGTCGCTCTTGTCCGCCGAGCGCCTCGACGACGGCCCTGCGGTGGCTGTCGCCCCAATTGCCGCTCAGCATGGCGCCGGAGAGATCGCGGATCGCCCGCTTGCGGAAATCGTTCGGCAGCGTCTCCCACTGCAGCAGCTCGAAGACTCCGCGCTGGTACATCATCGCGTGCTCGTTAGGACCGGTCAGCGACGACATCGCGAGCGCCGAGAGCACCTTGTCCGGCGGCTGCCCGGTGACGAGCCGCATGCCGGCGAGCGAGAGCCAGTTCATCGACGACATCGGCCGCAGCGACAGCGCTGTGGTGAGCTCGTCGATCCGCTTGCGCGCACCGGCCTGATCGGACGGCCCGGCGACCGGCGTCTGCGGAGGCTTCCAGCGCGGCAACGGCGAGGCCGGGCACGCCAGCGAAGGCGGCGAGCGGTCGGCGGCGCGCTCGCCCGGGGCGAGGCCTGCGCGCGCCTGCGAGAACTGGACCATGCTCCACCCGCGTGACATCGCGCAGCGCACAGAGGCCGATGACGACGAGCGCGGTCGATATGCGGAAGCTGCGCATGCCTTATTCGGTGTAGTAGTTCTTGTAGTAGCGCGAGCTGTAATAATACGAGTAGGCGTACTTGCCGTATTTCTGCGCCTGCCGCTCGTCGACCTGGTTGAACGCGACGCCGGCGATCTTCTTGTGTCCGGCGAGCTGCTGGACGCAGTACTTGACCATCTCGCGCGCGGTCGCGTGCCAGCGCACCACCAGCACCACCTTGTCGCAGAACTGCGCGACCACCGTGGGGTCGATCACCGGGCCCGCGGGGGGAGTGTCGAGCACGATGAAGTCGAAGGATTTGCGGAAGCTCGCGACCAGCTGCTTCATGCGGTCCGAGCCGAGCAGGTCCGGCGGGTTCTGCGTCCGATTTCCGGCCGGCAGCGCCCAATACCCCGCGCCCTCGCAGAACCGCACGACGTCCGTGACCTTGACCTGCCCGAGCAGCAGGTCGACGAGGCCGGTCTCCTTGTGCGAGGCCGAGGAAGCGCGAGGCGGAGGGATGCCGCAGGTCGGCATCGATCAGCAGCACCTTGCAGGCCGGAATTGGCGGCCGACGCGGCGAGCGACAGCGCGATCGTCGTCTTGCCTTCGCCGGGCACCGTCGACGTGAGCTGGATGACCTTGGGCGGATGGTCGACATCGGTCATCTGGATGCCGCTGCGCAGCGCGCGCATCGACTCGCTATAGCGCGACAGCGGCTTGGCGATCGGATATTGCGGGATCGGGATCGACCTTGCCGTCGACGGTGAGGTCGCGCGTCTCCATGTGGGCTGACCGAGGTCAAGCAGCGGCAGGCCGCAGCGTGTCCTCGACCTGCTTCGGCGTGGTGAAGCCGGTGTTGAGCATCTCCTTGGCGACGGCGCCGCCGACGCCGAGCAGCAGCCCGATGAAGAGCGCGATCGCCAGCGACTGGGACTTGCGCGGATAGCTCGGCACGGCCGGCGGCAGGGCGGGCGTGATCACGCGCGCCTCGCGGGCCTCGAAGGTCGACTGCTCCTGGGTGATCTTGGCGCGCTGCAGGAAATCCTCGAACAGGCTCTTGTTGACCGCGGCGGTGCGCTCGAGCTCGCGCAGGCGGATCGCGGTCGTGTCGTCGATGTTGGTCTGGCCGGTCGCCTCCTGCAGCGACTTCTCGAACGAGGCGACGCGGGACTTGCGCCAGCTCGTATTCGCTCTTGATGCTGGCGGCCAGCCGCTGCGCCTCCGCCGGCGATCGCGCGCTCGACGTCGCGCTGCTGCGCCTTGACGTTGACGACCAGCGGATGCGAGCCGTCGTAGCGCGCCAGCAGGTCGGCCTCCTGCTGCGAGAGCGTTGGCGGCCTGCTGGCGAAGCGTGCGGCAGCGCGCCGCCGTTGCTGATGTCCGGCAGGCTCTGCACGATTGCCGCCCTTCGCCTGGATCGAGGCGAGCAGATCGACGCGGGCCTTCTTCTGGGCGGCGTCGGCGCGGGCGTCGATCAGCTTGGCGTTGAGATCGGAGAGCTGCTGCTGGTTGAGCGTGACGCTCCGCCGCTCTGCATAGAGACCATGCTCGGCGCGGAACTGCGCGACCGCCTCCTCGGACGCACGCAGCTGATTGCGCAGCTCGACGAGCCGGTCGCTGAGCCAGGCCGACGCGCGCTTGGCGGCCTCGTAGCGGGTGTCGAGCTTGTCGACGAGATAAGCCTCGGCGACCGCATTGGCGAGCCGCGCCGCCCGCGCCGGATCGGTCGAGGTGAGCGAGATCGCGAGCGTATAGCCTTGTCCCGGCGGTCGCGCGACCGCCAGTGCGCCTTGCAGCGCCCCGACCGAGGCGAGCACGTCGGGTGGCGATCGGCTCTTCGTGGCGCGGCGACGGCCGGCCGCGTCCGGATCGTCAGTGAGGGAGCGACGGAGCGACGGCCGGAGTCGCGCCGGTGACGGCCTGTCCCGATCCGAATTCCGGCGTCGGCGACGAGACGCTCCTTTTCGACGACGCGGCGCAGGAACACGCGTCGAGCGAATGATCGCCATCTGGCTTTCGATCACCGCATAGTCGAGCCCGGCGTCGGAGAGGATCGCCTCGGTGCCGGGCGCCTTCTCGCGTTGCGGGTCGAGCAGCACCTGTGCCGTCGCCGTGTAGAGCGGCGTCTGCCGCAGCAGCGAGACGATCCCGATCACCAGGACGACGCCGGTCACGCCGAGAATGAATTTCCACTGGCGCCACACGAAGCTCAGGATTTCGCGCAAATCGAGGCCGTGCTCGCCCTCTCCGGCGTCGAGTACGGCCGGCACGGGAGTGCGGTTCAGCATCGGGTCGCTCATGGGTTCGTGGCGGGCGAGGCGCGCGCGAGTGCGCGTCGCGGTGCGGTCGCGCCGCGATCAGTCATGGACGAGCACGCGCGAGCTTTCGGACTGCGCAACGCCGGCGCCGAGCAGGGCCGCGAAGGTCAGCGCGACGGCCTCGATCTGGAGGCTGAAATCGACGAAGGCGTGCACGCCGACGAGAGAGGCGCAGGCGACCGCGACGCGCGGGAACGTCACGTGCTCCTGCCGCGTGACCATGCCCTTCGCGCAGCGGATAACAAGGATGCAGCACGCTCGCAAGCAGCATCGTGCCGAACACGAGGCCCAGGCCCTGGAAAATCTCCACATAGGAGTTGTGCGCCTGTTCCCACGCGCCGAAGACGCTGATCGAACGGTCGCGATAGAGCGGGAAAATGTCGGTGAACGTCCCGAGGCCGTATCCGGTGAGCGGCGCATCCCTTATCGAGCGCAGTGCAGAGGGCGTTCACCGCGATGCGGTTGGTGTCGGCGAGGCCGCGCTCGCCGAGCTTGCCGACGAAGGCGTCGCCGAACACCAGAAACACCGCGACGACCAGGACGGTGCCGAAAACGATGGTCTCCAGAGAGCTCGCTCGCGCGGCGGCGCCGCCGTTTGAAGGTCGAGGCACCGAGCACGAAAAGGCCGAGGCCGGTGGCGATGATCCCGCCGCGCGACACCGAGAGAAGCAGCGCGACCAGGATGAGGAAGGCGCCGCCGAGCAAGAACCGCGCCTCTGCTCGCCGGTGGTCTCGATGAACGTCCGCCAGGCGCAGTCGCCATGGCCCGTAGGCCGTGACGCGCGCGGTGGCGGTAAAGCTGCAGGATGAGCGCGCTCGCGACGACGAGGCCGAGCCCCGCATAGGTCGCAAACGAGTTGCGGTTGATGAAGGTCGAGGTGACGTAGCCGATGCTGGCGCAAGACTTCAGCCACGGCAGGCGGCCGGCATGAAGCGCAAACGCCGCACGAGTCCCCACAGCGGCATAGGTGGCGACGATGACTGCGACGGCGCGCAGCAGAAACATCGCGCGCGCGGCATCCCGGCACAATTGCAGTGCCAGCCAGAACACGCTCGCGACCGTGATAAGCTCGATGAGCGCCTGCGCAGTGAAGTCGCGATTGACGCTGATGCTGCCGGCGACCGGTTTGCCGAGTGCGGCGGCGGCCATGCTCCAGATCGGATGCGAGAGCGTCGACGGTACGCCCGCGAACGGTCTGCAGCCACGTCCAGAACAGGACGGCTGGCGAACAAGCCCGGCCGGCAGAGCGACCTTCCTGATGCCGATCGGATGGCGCTTGGCCGCGCACCAGGATCGAGATCTCGTAGGCGACGGCAAGGCCCGGAAACAGGATCGCGTTCACGCCCCAGGCGAAAAGATCGTTGCTGCCGTACCAGAATGGAGCCCAAGCGAGGCCCGCGGCCAGCCCCCAGATCAGGGTGCGCTCGACGGTCGCCTGGCGCACGGGAGCCTCGGCGACGCGACGCACCGGCGCGTCGGCGGTCGCCTGACGCGCGCACGAGCGAATTGATCGTCACGTCTTCCGATGTCATGGCGCCCGGTCGCGGTCGCGCGGAAGGTGGCGCCTCACCCCTCCCATGCTACCGCCATTCGGGTGAAAGGAATCCTTCACCCGCCGCCCCAGAAATGAGGATTTCGGACGCGAGGACTGACACTGTTTGGAAACTGATCCCCCACGAATCAGTGACGACGCTAACACCAAACCCGCATCCCGCGAATCCCTCTTCGGGGCGCGCGACCAAGAAAGTTCCACGAGGAATCCTTTCAGCACGGCCGACTCTGACTCATCACGGCGCCGTTGCAGTTGGGGCGGAAGCCGCCGCTCGTCGTTGCGCCGGTATTGCTGAAGCCGGGGATGCCTTGCGACATGGTCGGCGTCGCCGCCATCACGTAACCCACCCGGGTACCGGAATCGGCGAAGGCGAGAGCGCAGCGCACCTGCTGCTCGGCATATTTGCACTGGCGCACCGCATTTGGCGAAGAAGCTCGCCGCATCGGCGAGCCCTCCGCCGATCGCTTCCTTCTGCGCTGCAGTTGCATTGTCGGACACCGATACCACCTCGCCCGTGAGCGACGGCTCGGCCTCGACGAGGCGGGCGATCGTCGCCCGCAGATCGGGACCGCCTTGGGGAAACTGCGACAGCAGCGCGGAAACTTTCGCACTGACGGTGCCGGTGAATTGCGTGCACTTGTCGGGAGATTGCGCAGGCGCGGACAAAGGCGCGCCGAACGCGAGAGCGATCGCGACGACCCCGGACAGATGCTTTTGCATCGACCACCCCTTTAAGCGAATCGCTTCACCGCAAATTGGCGCAGCACTCAATATTTGTAGGTTAACCCGAGCGTCACCACGTTGCGGGTGAAGCTCTGCAGCGGCGCCGTCGAGGCGAGCTGCACATACTGGTAATCCAGTGTGATGCCGAGGTTCTGCCAGATGCTGTAGGAGATCGTCGCGCCGGCGGTCCACGCATTGTCGATGCGGGATATATCGGTGTAGCTGGTGCGGATGTACCCGAACCGTGCGCCGGCATTCCATTCCTTGGCCAGCGAATAGGTCGCCTGAAGAAGCGCGGTGTCGGCCTTGGTCGACGTTCCGAGCGTGCCCGGCAATTGCGAGAGCAACGAGACGCCGAGCGACTGGTTGACCGATGCGCGAAGGGTGAGCTCGCGCAGTGGGTAGTAATAGACGCTGCCGCCGAACACCGAGCTCGCGACGCTGCCGAGCGGGGCGAAGTCGAACTGCTCGACCTGATAGCCGCCGAACAGCTCGCCCTTGAAGAGGCCGATCTGGTCGGATCCGATGCCGCCGACGGCGCGGTAGCCCGACGAGTTGAACTGGCCGGTCGAATAGTTTCGCCGATCGAGGCTTCCCTCGGTGTAGAGATAAAGCGCCGGCGTGAACCACAGGCCAGCCCGGCTGACGCCGGTGTAGGTGACGCCGTCGGGCGACGGCGCGCCAGGACCGGCATTGTCATAGACGATGTCGACGACCGACCCGCTCAGATTGAAGAACATCTCGCCGAACGTCTTCTGAACCGACGCCGTTCCGGAATACTGGTTGTAGGTGATCGGGTTGATGGTGGGAGACAGGCCGACCGACGTCGTGTTGAGCGTATTGACGCTGTTGTCGACACCGAACGTGCTGAACAGGTCGCGCTGCCGCGTGAAGTCGCCCTGGGCGCTCGCCACCCAATCCACCGTCGGGCGGTATTGCTGGACGAAGCCGGTCCGCGCCGAGACCGTGTCGTAGCGCTCGCCGTGTCTGTCCGGTGTAGGCACGGCCGTCGAGCGTGCCGTAGAACGTCGACTTGTTGATGCCGTCGGTCGCCTCGGCGAGCAGGCTCGGCACGATGCGGCCGCCGAAGCTCCCGCTCCCCTTGCCGGGGTTTTGCGACGGGATTGCTGTCGTAAAGGCCGCCGATGAACAGGCTTGGGTAGAGAAGCCAGCCGCCGAGCGGAAGCGCCTGATAGTCCCGCGTGCGCTTGGCAAACGGATCGTCGCGATCGACGACGACCGGAGGCGGCGTCAGCGCCGGCCCGTCGTTTCCTCCGAGGACCCCGACCTGTGCGGAGGCGAGCGGCGGAATGGCGACGCAGCACAGCGCGCAGGCAATGCCCACGCGCCGTATCCGCTGCGGCCAACCCGCAAGCACCATTTCACCGCCCCCACTGCGTTGTTACGCATTTCACCTACTCCGCGATCTTCCGGGACCGGCCTAAACGGCTGGCCTACGCACCCGCTAAACCCGGTCTAAATTACTGACATATTTAATGAATTTTCGCTTCCCGCGGAAGGATTTGGCAACCTTTCTAAAAATATCGTTGCGGGACTTTGATGATGTCGCCGGGCAGGATCGGCACCGAGGCATCGACGCGCGTATTCGCGTCAAGCTCGCCTCACCCGGGTGCTGGATCAGGATCGCCGACTTGCTCGCGCGATAGGTCGTCCCGCCCGCGATCGCGATCGCACTCAGGCGTTGAGCCCGCTGGTATAGGGATAGGATCCCGGCTTCTCGATCTCTCCGATAATGTAGAACGGCCGGAATTCCGCGACCGAAACGGTCACCTTCGGGTTCTTCAGGTACTGGCTCCGCAAGCTCGTCGCGAGCGCCTGGGCGAGGTCGTTCTGGGTGAGCCCCGCGGCCTTGATGTTTCCGGCCAGCGGCAGCGAGACGAATCCGCTCGGATCGATCTGGAAGTCCCCGCTGAGCGAGGACTCGCCGTAGACGTTGACGCGGATCTTTTCGCCCGCCTGCAGCCGTGGCGACACCGATTTGGCGAGGATCTGCTGCTGATCGATCCCGCTCACTTGGGCAATGCTGGTGCACCCGGCGACGGCGAAGCCCAGGGGAAGCAGCAGCCAACGGCTGTGCGGGCGTCTGACCATGCCTTTCCTTGAGTTGTACCCCGTGGTGCCAAGGTACGGCGCGTGCCCGATCCGGTTGCCGAAAGCAACCCACCGCAGTTCGGGTTCCAAGTTCCCGCATTATGCTTAAGAAATTGAAAACGGTTGACGATGTATAAACAGGACGGCCAACTTCGGGTGCGGGGACAAGGTTACATGCCGGCACGTTCACCCTCCTCTCAGAGCGCGCTCCGCCTGAGATGGTCGCTGTTCGACGTGGTCTGGGCTGCCCTCGCTCCCTACTACGCCTTGATGCTGCGGGACGCCTACATCCTCTCCTACGATGGAATGCAGGCTGCCATCGTCTTCTGCCTCGTCTCCTTCGTGTACTCACTGCTCGCCTTCGCCGTGTTTCGCCTTCGCGACGGCATGGCCCGATACTTCTCGGTGCATGACGCCGGCGAGATCGCGAAAGCGGTCATCATGGCCGAATTGATGACCTGCACGACGCTCTTCGTCTTCACGCGCCTCGACGGAATCCCCCGCTCCGCCCCTATCGTTCATGCGCTCATTCTCGGCGCCGGTCTCGTCGTTGCGCGAGGGCTGGTGCGGGCTTCCTCGACCCGGTTCGGGGAGCCGCGCTGCCGGTTCGAGCGCAAGCACATCGTGGTGATCGGGGTCAGCCGCCTCACCGCGCTGTACATCAAATTCCTCGAAGCGGTCGCGCCGGGCGAGCATCAGGTCATCGCGGTCCTCGACGACGAGCCCGGAACGCGGGGGCGCTCGGTGAACGGCGTCGGCATCATGGGTTCGACCGCGCAACTCGAATCGATCATCGAGGAATTCGCGGTTCATGGGGTCCACACCCACCGCGTGGTGGTCGGGTGTCACGCCCACGAAATGTCGGATCAGGTGCTCGACGCAATCCGCCGCGTCTGCGAGATCCATGGCGCGGAACTCGGGTTCGTGCCTCAGCTATTCGGCCTCACAGCCGGTGGCGAGGTGGACGAGCCGTTGGAAGTACAGATCCGATCGCAGCTCGAGCCGCGGGGCGCGGCGCCAGCCTATTTCATGGTGAAGCGGTATCTCGATGTCGTTCTGGCGCTGGTCCTTGTGGTGGCGCTCGCGCCGCTATGGGCGCTGGCGGCCTGCCTCGTCCTGCTCGATGTCGGCTCGCCGGTATTCTTCTGGCAGCAGCGCGTGGGTCTCGAGGGCCGTAAGTTCCTGCTGTACAAATTCCGCACCCTGCGCAATCCGTTCGACGAGCGCGGGCGTAAACTCGTCGAGGCGCAGCGGATGTCGCCGATCGGCGTTTTGCTGCGGCGTACCCGGCTCGACGAGCTGCCCCAGCTGCTCAACGTCCTGGTCGGCGACATGTCCCTGATCGGGCCCCGTCCCCTGCTGCCGCGGGATCAGCCCAGAAACGTGGCGGCACGGTTGTCGGTCCGGCCGGGAATCACCGGCTGGGCGCAGGTCAACGGCGGCGTGCTGCTCTTGCCCGACGAGAAGGAGCAACTCGACGAGTGGTACATTCGCAACGCGTCGCCGCTGCTCGACCTTCGCATCATCGCCTTGACGCTGATGATGTTCTTGCGCGGCGACCGGCGCACCGAGCATGTCGACAACACGTTGTGGGGCAGCGCGATCCAATTCAATGACCCGGCGCCACGGCGGATCGGGATCAGTCGGACGCCGCGGGCGATTTCCCGGGCTGCGGAGCGCGGAACGGCCGCCGCGCTGCGATCTTCCTGAGCGTCCGGTCGCGCTAGAGGTGCGCCAACCTCGGGCGGCGAGCCCTGCCCCGCTCGAAACGCCTTGATTTTGATCATGATCTTGTCCGAAAAGTCTGGAACTTTTCGGATGGCTGCACGCTGCCGTCACGGCTGCCGTTCTGACCGAGGACAGCACGAGCGCGTTTGATGAAGCAGATCGTGTTCCTCAACCGCTTCTTCTGCCCCGACGAATCCGCCACCAGCCAGCTCGTCAGCGACCTCGCCTTTCATCTCGCCGGCGCCGGCTATGACGTGCATGCCATCACCAGCCGGCAGCGCTACGATGACCCGCGCGCCGATCTCGCCCCGGTCGAAGCGATTCGCGGGGTGACCATTCATCGGATCGCCACCACCCGGTTCGGCCGATCGATGCTGATCGGACGCGGGATCGATTATCTGAGCTTCTATGCCCTGGTGCGGCGAAAGCTCGATGAAGTGGCGCGGCCGGGCGCCATCGTGGTGGCGAAGACCGATCCTCCCATGCTCGGTGCCGTCGCCATGCGCGCCGCCAGGGCGCGGCGATGCCTGCTCGTCAACTGGCTGCAGGACCTCTATCCGGAAGTCGCGATGCGGCTCGGTGTTCCCTTCATGAGCGGGATGCTGGGCGCGAGGCTGCTGCGGCTGCGCGATGCCTCGCTCCGGGTGGCGGCGGCGAACGTCGCCATCGGGGAGCGCATGGCTGCGAATTTGCGGTGCCTCGGAGTCCCGGAGGAGCGCATTCGCGTCATCCCGAACTGGTGCGAGGACGAGACGGTCCAGCCGACGCCCGACAAAGGCGCCGCGCTGCGCCGTGCCTGGGGCCTCGAGGGCCGGTTCGTCGTCGGCTATTCGGGAAATCTCGGCCGCGCCCACGAGTTCGAAACCGTGCTCGACGCCGCGCGTCTCCTGCTCGAGCGAGGCCCTGGCATCGCCTTTCTGGTGGTCGGCGAGCGGTCCGAAGATCGAGGAGTTGGTGCGCCGGGTCGCCGAGCTTCGTCTCCAGGCGCTGTTCCGGTTCTTGCCTTACCAGGCAGAAGAGACGCTCACCGAGGCGCTGAGCGTCCCCGACCTGCACTGGGTATCGCTCAAGCCGGAGCTCGAAGGCCTGATCGTTCCGAGCAAATTCTACCGGATCGCCGCCTCGGCCGGCCGATGGTCATCATCGGCGCGAGCGACGGCGAGCTCGGCACATTGGTGCAGCGTCACGATTGCGGCTTTGTCGTCGAGCCTGGCGATGCGAAGGGGCTGGCCGACCTGTTGACGCGGCTCGCCGGAGAGCCCCAATCGCTCGCCGCAATGGGAAAAGCGGCTCGTGCGCTTCTCGATGCTCGGTTCTCGCGGGCGCGGGCCCTCGAGAGCTGGCGGCGGCTCATCGGCGAGCTCGCTGCCGGAGCGGCGAGGGAAGCGGTCACGAGCGAAGCGGTCACAAAGGAATAGGCCTTCCCGCCGGGGCCGTCTAAGATCGCGGCCGGTCGATTTCCCGGACGCCAGATGAGCTCGGACGCCATTTCCACTTCCCGCCGCACCAAATCCGTGCGCGTCGGCCTCGTGCTGCTCGCAGCCGTGATGGCGGTGCTCTATGCCGGATGGCTCGAGCGCGACGAAGTCCTGCGCGGTGTGGCACGGGCCTGGATGGTGTCTGACCCGGTCGTGCCGGCCGATGCCGTCGCCATTCTCGGCGGCGGCCTCGAAACCAGGCCGTTCGCCGCCGCCGACCTCTACAAGCGGGGAATTGCCAAGCGGGTTGTCCTCGCCGGCGTCAGGCTCAGTCCGACCGAGAAGCTCGCCATCCTGCCGTCCCATGTCGAGCTCAACCGCACCGTCCTCCTCAAGCTCGACGTCCCGCCCGAGGCGATCGGGACGTTCGGCTCCGACGTCTCCAACACCTTCGAGGAGGCGCGCGCGCTCGTCCAATGGGGCAAGGCCAACAGCGTCAAGGACATCATCGTCCCGACCGAGATTTTCTCCAGCCGCCGGGTGCGCTGGATCCTCGACAAGGAGGCCGCCGGGATCGGGGGTGCACGTCCATGTCCTGGCGCTGGCGCCTCTCGAATATCGCGTCGACGACTGGTGGCGCCACTCCGAGAGCGTCGTCACCTTTCAGAACGAAATCCTCAAGTACCTCTATTACCGGATCAAATATTGAGGTTGCCGAGGTTCGCCGATCGTCTCCTCCGCCACGAACGAAATCGTCCTCATGCCCGAACCCGAGCGGCTCTACGTCATCGGCGACATTCACGGCCGGTCCGATCTCCTCGATCGCCTGACCGCCGAGATCGTCCGTGACCTCGACGCGCAGCCGGTCGCCTCGGCGCTGACGGTGACGCTCGGCGACTATGTCGACCGCGGCTCCGATTCCCGCGGCGTGCTCGACCGATTGATGCGCAATCCGTTCCCGACGCCGCTCGTTTCGCTCAAGGGAAATCACGAGTTGCTCATGACCGCGTTCCTCGAGCGATCCCGCGGTGGCTGGCCATTGGCGTCGCCTGGGCGGGCTCGAAACGCTGCATTCCTATGGCGTGCCGGTCGCGGCGCTGATGATGGGAAAGAGACTACCCGGAGGCCGCTGCGGGCCTGCGCGCCGCCGTGCCGCCGTCGCACCTCGCATTCCTGGCCTCGCTGCGCACCAGCATGACGGTCGGGAAAATACTTCCTGTGCCATGCCGGTGTTCGCCCCGGCGTGCCGCTGGAGCGCCAGGCCGAGCAGGACCTGTTGTGGATACGCGACGAGTTTCTTTCGAGCCGCGCCGATTTCGGCAAGATCGTGGTGCACGGCCACACTCCGGCCGAATCGCCGGAGGTCCTGTCCAACCGGATCAACGTCGACACCGGCGCCTTTATGACCGGCCGACTGACCTGCGCCGTGCTCGACAGGCGATCGCGTGAGATTTCTCTCGACCACACCAGTCTCCGAAAGGTCGCAGGCGTTCCGGCGGTAACGCGCGCCGCAAAAAGCAAGGGCGCCAATAAAGGCGCCCCAGGTCCGATCGAACGGGATTGCTTCGGCCGAGGCGGCGCCGCACGGCAGCCAGCTACAAGCCAGCCCCGCGGCCATGGCGAGCCCGCGCTCCTCGATGCGGTCGCGAATGACGTCGAGCGGCCGCCGGATGTCGAACCACGGCGAGATCGCGCTGCGAATGCGCGAGGCCACTTCGCTCCGCGAGCCGTTGAAGGCGAGCAGGGGTGCACAAGGACGCTCATCCGCGACCGGCTGCCCGTAGCGCCTCACATATTCGAAGAAATTGTTCGCGTTCTCGTCCATCTTCAAGAGCGACTCGCACGGCGCGCCTTCCGCGAAGATGACGTCGTGCCGGACCAGCTTGATATGGAAATACGCGAGCTCCGCGAAGCTCGCGAGGGTCGACGTGGACGATGGTGGTGCCGTTCGTGAGCGTCCCCGCCGTGACCAGGGCGCCGTCGATCAGCAGCGAATGGTACTGCGAGAGATAGAGATCGCGAGTACGGCACGCCGTCGGCAAGCGCAGAACGTGAAATCCGCACCGGCCTCACCCCCTCGGCCCAGGATTTCTCCGGGTCGTCCTTGAAGAAGGTGTAGTTGCCGACCAGCTGGACGACCTGCGAGCCGCGCGACGCGGTCGGCAACACATCGCCGATAGCGAGATCTTCGACATTGCGCTCACCCGCACGGTGTGGATGCGGGTGCCCTTTAGGAAGCACGCCGCAGCTGCCTCCTTCGGTGCATTCGCGACGGTAAAAGCCGCCGCTCCTGCCGCCGCCGTTTTCACCGCGGCCTTGGTGAAGTTTCGTCGTGTACGCAAGGTACCCGAACAATTCCCACCGCCGTCAGTCACGGGATTGGTATCGATCATAGTATTCCCCATTCCAAGACGCGACTCAGATTGCGTCGCGGCAAACGCCCCCTCGCCGACGTTCAATAGTGCTTAGGTTGCAAACATTTCCTTAATTAATGATTAGTAACCGGACGGCGCGACGAAAAGCGGTTCCACGTGTGGCACATGCGGCTACAAAGGTATCCGCGATCGGAATACGCACGGTACTGTGGGATGTGCACCCGCATCCGTTGCCGTGGGGCATCGGCGGCACCAGACGGCACCGCGTTACCGATGTTTCGTCAGTCGCACAATCGGCAAGGCGTCGTCGCGCGCAAATAACGCTGTTCATTGCGCGGATCGGCTCTCATCCCCGCGGCGTCCCGATGTAGACTGCGCACCGTTCGGGTGTGGGCGCCGGGCGCCGTGATTCGATTTTCGATTCGACCTCGACGAAGCGCTCCCGCATCACCGATCGGGGCCAGTTTCATCGGAATCGATATCGGCCCAAGCCGGGAGATGCAATCATGACGATGACAGCGACTTCGCCGCATCATTCGAGCATCTGGTGGTTCTTCCTGCTCGAGGGCATAGCCGGAATCATTCTCGGTATCATGCTGCTGACCGATCCCGGCGCGACCATACTCGTGCTGGTCACGTTCCTCGGCTTCTACTGGCTCATCATGGGCATCCTGGCGCTGGTCCGCATGTTCATCGACCGTTCGGTGCCGTGGTTCTGGGAGCTGCTGATTGGCATTGTCGGAATCTTCGCGGGTATCCTGGTGCTGCGGCATCCGTTGCTCGCGGCGTTCACCGTGCCGACGGTGATCGTCATCGTGCTCGGCGTGCAGGCCCTGATCATGGGCGTGCTCGAGATCATCGGCGGATTCACCGGCGGCGGCATCGGATCTTTCATTCTCGGCGTCATCTACGTGCTGGCAGGACTGCTGCTGCTCAGCTCGCCGCTCGGGGCGGCGCTCGCGCTGCCGCTGGTGTTCGGCGTCCTGCTGCTGATCCAGGGCGTTGCCTGCGTGATCCTGGCGTTCCGCGTCCGGGCCGCGTGACCGCCTAGACTAGCCGCGGCCGGCATCGGTCGCGGGCCTCCGCTCATCAAGCGGCAGAGCGGCCCGCCTGGGACGGGGGCAGCCGGTTCGCGTTGTCGCGCAGCCACGTCCAGGCATGGGCGACCTGCTGGTCGAGCGAGGGAAATCGCGGCGTCCACGAGAGCAGCACGCGCGCCTTGCTCGAATCGCTGATCAGCACGGCCGGATCGCCGGCGCGCCGCGGGCAGATGTTCCTTTGTACGGTTCGGCCGGTCACCCGTTCGGCCGTCGCGACGACGTCGGCGACGGAAAATCCGTGCCCGTTGCCGAGATTGAAGAAATCGCTCGGATGGCCTGCGGCGAGCCGTTCGATGGCGGCGACATGGGCGTCGGCGAGATCGCTGACATGCACGTAGTCGCGGATGCAGGTGCCGTCAGGAGTCGGATAGTCGTTGCCGAAAATGTCGATCGCCGGCCGGCGGCCCATGGCGGCGAGCAGGACGAGCGGAATGATGTGGGTTTCGGGGTCATGCGCCTCCCCGATCTCGCCGTCGGGGTCGGCGCCGGCCGCGTTGAAATAGCGTAGCGCCACATGCCGGATGCCATTCGCCGCTTCGGCGTCTTGCAGCATCCGCTCGACCACGAGCTTGGTATAGCCGTAAGGGTTGACCGGGTTTTGCGGCGCATCCTCCGTCAGCGGCATCCACGCCGGAACGCCATAGGTTGCGCAAGTGCTGGAGAATACGAAGTTGACGCAGCCGAACGCGGCGCATGCCTCGAGGAGCTTGGCCGACCCGCCGACATTGTTGTCGTAGTACTTGGCAGGCTTCGCAGTCGATTCGCCGACATAGGCATAGGCGGCGAAATGCATCACCGCAAACGGCCGGTGGGTGGTGAAGGCACGGGCGAGATCGTCCTCATTGCGCAGGTCTCCGCGCACGAGGGGTCCCCACTTGACCGCCCATTCGTGGCCGCGCTCGAGACTGTCGAAGGTCACCGGGAGGTAGCCCGCGCGGGCGAGCGCCTTGCAGGCGTGGCTGCCGACATAGCCGGCGCCGCCGGTGACGAGGACCGTCGTCACGCTCCGCACCCGGAGAGGGTTGCGATGCTATGGGCGCCCGGCGCCCGGCGCGATGCGCAGGCGGATGGCGCGGTACTCGAAGGTTTCGGAGGACTTTCGGGCCGTTCCGACCACGTAGAAATCGTCCCCATCGATCACCTCGTTGGTGGTTGAGTCGCGTCTCACGAAGGTCGCGTAATGCAGGCCGAACGCGCCGGCATCGGCGCAGCCGTAAATGTCCCGACGCCCGGACCAGTGAACGAGGTCCGTCGAGAAGCGCAAGGCCAGGCGGTGCTTTCCCGGACACGGGGAGGGCGCCTCGTCCTGCCAGTCCTGATAGACCTCGGCGCCGACGAAGAGATCGAGGCCGTCGACCTTGGCGACCGCGAAGCTCTCGGTCTCCGAGGTGCCGGCTAAAGGATCGCGCCGGTTGGCGAACAGCGGCGTTGCGATCGGGCCCGGTCGCGCGAAGGACGCCGGATCGTCGGCGCGGAACGCCGTCGGCAACGCCGGTTCGTCGAAGGCGCCGTCGCGATAAGCTCGCCACGCCCCCGGCGCGACGTCGGGAAGCTTCGCTCTGACGAGCTTGACGCCGCTGCGACGTCCGCCGCGGTCAAGGGCCGCGTTGCCGTCCCGCCCGTTGGTATAGAAGTGGTCGATGTAGAAGACATAGATGTAGCCGCCACGGGTGATTGCGTGCGGGTGCCGCGGTCCGTTGGCGAGCTTGGTGAGGCGATCGGCGGATACATAACCGAGCGAGGGCCAGACGATCGGTCCCTGGTCCGCGAACGGCGCCAGTCCCCAGTTCGTCTCTGCATCGAACGGCGCCCAGGCGACGGTGACGAAGGCGAAGTAGCATCCGAGCGTCTCGACATAGCAGCTGCCGCCGTCGGTGCCGGCCGCGGTGAGATTCGTGAGCGCGCGCGAGATCGAATTCGGGAATGGCCCGCGCCCGGCTCCGGCCAGGGGGTGCGCTTCTCCTTTGTTCTCGGTGTGGTTGACGGTGACGAGCGAGGGTCCGATGCCGGGCAGGCTGGTGAGCACCGCGGCGAACGCCCCGTTGTAGTTCCGGGTGTAAGGCGAGCCCTTGTCGGCGTCGAAGCGATCGAAGCTGCGCCGGATCTCCCGGTTGTCGACCACCGGCCCGAGGACCTGGGTGCAGGCCGTCGGGCCGGGCCGTCCCCCGAGCAGACTCCAATTTCCGGTACAGGCGAAGCTCTCGATTCCGCCGAACAGAAAGCGCCGAGGCGGCCCGCCGACGATGACCGGCGGAATCTCCTTCTGGAAATCTCCGAGGCTCAGCGCCGCCGGCGCCGCAAGCACGCGGGGCGGCTCGATCATCGTCACGCGGTAGTCCGGTGGGGCACTGTGCGCCGCGGTCGACACAAGGACGAGTACCGCGATCGCTAGGGGTCTCATTCGTTTCCCGCACGCCGGCAGGTACATTTTCCGGCGGTCCTTTCCGGACCTCCGTGCCCACCCGGTCAGTGCCGTCGATGCCGCGACTGCCATTGCCCCCCTTCTCGCCCGCCTTGTCGTCACGGCGGGCCGGCGGGCGATCATATCAAACGCGCTCCGGCGCACCACCGCCCGATCGATGGCATCATGCCCGACCCGCGGCGGGCTCCCTGTGATCTTCGCCAAAGATTTGATAGCGTTGCGGCTTTTCTAACCTTGCTGTGGCAATCAACGGCTCTAATGGGCACCGAGACCAGCTCGATCCGCGACCGGCGCATCCTCCTCGTCATAGGGGGAGGCATTGCGGCTTATAAATCGCTCGACCTCATCCGCCGCCTGCGCGAGCGCGGCGGCGCGGTGCGCGTGGTGATGACCGCGGCCGCCCAGGCCTTCATCACGCCGCTGTCCGCCGGTGCTATCGCCGGGGAGCATCCCTACACCGACCTTTTCGACGCCAAGACCGAGTTCGACGTCGGCCACATCCGGCTCGCCCGTGACACCGATCTCATCGTGGTCGCGCCGGCGACTGCCGACCTGATGGCCAAGATGGCCGGCGGGCATGCCGACGACCTCGCCTCGACGGTGCTGCTCGCAACCGACAAGCCGGTGCTGATCGCCCCGGCGATGAATCCGCGGATGTGGGAGCATCCGGCGACCAGGCGCAACTTCGACCGTCTCGTCGCCGATGGCGTCGCCGCTATCGGCCCGAACCGTGGCGAGATGGCCGAGCACGGCGAGACCGGCGTCGGCCGAATGGCCGAGCCTCTGGAGATCGTCGCCGCGGTCGAGGCGCTGCTCGCGCCAGCGCCCGAAAGGCCTGCTGGCGGGCAAGCACGTGCTCGTCACCGCCGGGCCGACCCATGAGCCGATCGATCCCGTGCGCTATATCGCCAACCGCTCGTCCGGCAAGCAGGGTTATGCGATCGCGAAGGCCGCGGCAGACGCCGGCGCGACCGTCACCCTCGTCTCCGGGCCGGTGACGCTTGCCGATCCGCCCGGCGTCACGGTGAAAAGGGTCGAGAGCGCGCGCGACATGCTGGGCGCGGTGGAGAAGGCGCTGCCGGCGGATGCCGCGGTGTTCGCCGCCGCCGTTGCCGACTGGCGCGTCGCCGAGGCCGGGGAGCAGAAGATCAAGAAGGCCGCAGGCGGCACGCCGAAGCTTACGCTCGTCGAGAACCCCGATATCCTCGCGACCATCGCGCAGCGCAAGACGCTGCGGCCGAAACTCGTCGTCGGCTTTGCCGCCGAGACCGAGCACGTCATCGAGAACGCGCGCGCAAAACGCGCGCGCAAGGGCTGCGACTGGATCGTCGCCAACGACGTGTCGCCGGCGACCGGCATCATGGGCGGCGACCGCAACACCGTGCATCTCATCACCGCGGACGGCGTCGAGTTCCTGGCCCGACGAAGCCAAAGATGACGTAGCAACGGACCTCGTCGCGCGCATTGCCAAGGCGCTCGCCGCCCCATGAGCTCTCCGCAGCTTCGCGTCCGTCGTCTGCCCCATGGCGCTGGCCTGCCACTGCCTGCCTATCAGACCGCGCACGCCGCCGGCCTCGATCTTGCCGCCGCCGTGCCTGCCGATGCGCCGGTCACGCTCGCGCCCGGCGCGCGCGGCTTGGTGCCGACCGGCTTTGCCATCGCGCTGCCGGAGGGCTTCGAAGCGCAGGTGCGGCCGCGCTCCGGGCTCGCTGTGCGTCACGGCGTCACCGTGCTCAACACGCCGGGCACGATCGATGCGGATTACCGCGGCGAGATCCAGGTGATCCTGGTCAATCTCGGAGCTGAGCCCTTCACGGTGACGCGTGGCCTGCGGATCGCTCAGCTCGTCGTCGCGCCGGTCGCCCGCGCGAGCGTCATCGAAGCAGACGCGCTCGACGACACCGCGCGCGGCGCAGGTGGATTCGGCTCGACGGGCGGATAAAACGTCATTCCCGATCTCTGCCCTGAAACTGCGCTATGATGTCGCCGCCAACATTGGTCGCGCGGCGCTTCGCGGCCGTCGACCCGGAGAACGGCATGAGCAGATTGTACGGGCCCCATCATCGGGCGCTGCAGGACCGCTTCGACATGCGCAGGCTCGCCGACGGGATCGAGTTGCGCAACGTGAAGAGCGAGGTTTCGCAACAGCAGAAGGAATTCATCGAAAGCCGCGACATGTTCTGGCTCGCCACCGTCGATCACGAGGGGCGGCCGACGGTTTCCTACAAAGGCGGCGATCCCGGCTTCGTGCGCGTCGTCGATCCACGCACGATCGCGTTTCCCTGCTACGACGGCAACGGCATGTTCTATTCGATGGGAAACCTGATGGGGAACGCCAACGTCGGGATGCTGTTCGCCAGTTTCGCGCGTCCGCATCGGCTGCGCGTGCAGGGACTGGCGAGCGTTCGCGACGACGACCCGCTGCTCGCTGAATGCTTCGAGGCGCAGATGATCGTCAGAGTCTCGGTCACTGAGATTTTCCGAAACTGCCCGCGCTACGTGCATCGCTACGACAAGGTCAAGACGTCGGAATTCGTGCCGCAGGCGGGAAAGCGAACTCCCCTGGCCGGATGGAAGCGCGTCGACAGCGTCCAAGCTGAATTGGCTGCCAAGGATCAGGGCCGCGCGGCGCGGGAAGGCGGCACCTGCACGCGGGAAGAATACGAGAAATACATCGAGGACGTCAGCCGCAGCGACGTTTCGTAGAACGGCAGCTATTGGGCTGCGACAGCGGGGATCGGCTCTTCTGCCTGAACCGGCGCGAGCGGGTCCGCGACCTTGCGCGGCATCTTGGTGAGGATCTGGCACAGCCGCGATAGCGTCGCGCGGATCTCGTGGCGGTGGATCACCATGTCCACCATGCCGTGCTCCTTGAGATATTCCGCCTTCTGGAATCCCTCCGGCAGCTTCTCGCGGATGGTCTGCTCGATGACGCGCGGACCGGCGAAGCCGATCAACGCGCCGGGCTCGGCGATGTGGACGTCGCCGAGCATGGCGTAGGAGGCGGTAACGCCACCGGTGGTGGGGTTGGTGAGCACCACGATGTAGGGCTTCTTCGCCGCCCGCAAGTTCGACACTGCGACGATGGTGCGCGGCATCTGCATCAGGGAGAGGATGCCCTCCTGCATGCGCGCGCCGCCGGACGCCGCAAACAGGATGAACGGGGTGCCCTTCTGTGCCGCGGTATCGAGGCCGCGGATGATCGCCTCGCCGGTCGCGATGCCGAGCGAGCCGCCCATGAAGTCGAAGTCCTGCACGCCGATGACGACCGCCAGGCCGTCGAGCTTGCCGAGCCCGATCTTGATCGCGTCGTTGAGACCGGTCTTGGAGCGCGCATCCTTGAGCCGGTCGACATAGCGTCGCTCGTCGCGGAAGCGCAGCGGATCGTGGCTCACATCGGGCACGCCGATGTCGAGCCAGGTGCTGCCGTCGAACATCGACTTGAGGCGCGCCACCGCGCCCATGCGCATGTGGTAGTTGGAGCCCGGGATGACAAAGCCGTTCGCCTCGACGTCCTTGTAGAATACGAGCTGCCCGGTGTCCGGGCACTTGATCCACATGTTGTCGGGCACCTCGCGGCGCGTGAGGATGCTGCGGATCTTCGGGCGGACGACGTTCGATATCCAGTTCACGGCTTTACTCCGCGGCCTGTCGGCGGCCGTCGCGCACGCCGGCGGCGAGCTCGGCAACGAGGCCCGTCACCGCGCGCACGGTGTCGGTCGTCGCCTTGCCTCCGGCATCGAGGCTCGTGCGCACCCGCTCGACGAGAGCTGAGCCGACCACCACGGCGTCGGCGCCGCGTGCGATCGAGGCCGCGCTCGCGGCATCCCTCACGCCGAAGCCCACGGCCACCGGCAGGCTGGTGTGGCGCTTGATCCGCGCCACCGCCTGCGCGACCCGGCCCGCATCGGGCGCGGCAGCGCCGGTGATGCCGGTGATCGAAACGTAGTAGACGAAGCCCGAGGTGTTCGCGAGCACCGCGGGCAGCCGCTTGTCGTCGGTCGTCGGCGTCGCCAGGCGGACGAAGTTGAGGCCGGCGCGCAGGGCGGGCAGGCAGAGCTCGGTATCCTCTTCCGGCGGCAGGTCGACGACGATGAGGCCGTCGATTCCGGCTTCGATTGCGTCGGCGAGGAAGCGGTCGACGCCGTAAATGTAGATCGGGTTGTAGTAGCCCATCAGCACGATCGGCGTCGTGTCGTCGCCGCGGCGAAACCGGCGCACGAGATCGAGCGTCTTCACCATGGTCTGGCCGGCGTGGAGTGCGCGCAGTCCGGCAGCCTGGATCGCCGGGCCGTCGGCCATCGGATCGGTGAAGGGCATGCCGATTTCGATGACGTCGGCACCGGCCTTAGGCAAGGCCTCGACGATCGCAAGCGAAGTTCCCGGATCGGGATCGCCGGCCATCAGGAAGGTCACGAGCCCGCAACGCCGTTCGGCGGCGAGTGCCGCGAATTTGCGGTCGATGCGGGTGGTCATCCGATTCGGCTCCCGAGGTGCTCGGCGACCGTGAAGATGTCCTTGTCGCCGCGGCCGCACATGTTCATCACCATCAGGTGATCCTTCGGCTTCTGTGGTGCGAGCTTGATCACCTGGGCGAGCGCGTGGGCAGGCTCGAGGGCCGGGATGATTCCTTCGAGCTTGCAGCAGAGCTGGAAGGCATCGAGCGCCTCGCGGTCGGTCGCCGAAAGATACGTCACGCGGCCAACGTCGTGGAGCCATGAGTGCTCCGGACCGATACCGGGATAATCGAGCCCGGCAGAGATCGAATGCGCTTCGTTGATCTGGCCGTCTTCGTTCATCAGGAGATAGGTACGGTTGCCGTGCAGCACGCCGGGCCGTCCGCCGGTGATCGAGGCGGCATGCTGGCCGGTGGGTATTCCGTGGCCGGCGGCCTCGACGCCGTAGATTTCGATGCCCTCGTCGTCGAGGAACGGGTGGAACAGGCCCATGGCATTGGAGCCGCCGCCGATGCAGGCGACAAGCGAATCCGGCAGCCGGCCTTCGGCGGCCATCATCTGCTCGCGGGTCTCGCGGCCGATCACCGACTGGAAGTCGCGCACCATCATCGGATAGGGGTGCGGCCCGGCGACGGTGCCGATGCAGTAGAAGGTGTCATCGACATTGGTGACCCAGTCGCGCAACGCCTCGTTCATGGCGTCCTTGAGGGTCTTGGAGCCGGACTGCACCGGCCGCACCTCGGCGCCGAGCAGCTTCATGCGAAACACGTTCGGTTCCTGCCGCGCGACGTCGACTGCGCCCATGTAGACCACGCATTTGAGGCCGAAGCGGGCGCACAGCGTCGCGGTGGCGACGCCGTGCTGGCCGGCGCCGGTCTCCGCGATCACCCGCGGCTTGCCCATGCGCTTCGCCAGCATGATCTGGCCGAGCACGTTGTTGACCTTGTGCGCGCCGGTATGATTGAGCTCGTCGCGCTTGAAATAGATTTTGGCGCCGCCGCGCCCGCCGGTCGCCGCCGATGCCTCGCGCAGATGCTCGGTGAGCCGCTCGGCGAAATAGAGCGGCGATGGGCGGCCGACATAGTGGGTGAGGTAGCCCTCCATCTCCCGCTTGAATTCGGGATCGACCTTGGCCGTGGCGTAGGCCTTCTCGAGCTCGAGGATCAGCGGCATCAGCGTCTCAGCGACGAAGCGCCCGCCGAACAGTCCGAAATGGCCGCGCTCGTCCGGCCCGTTGCGGAAGGAATTGGGTTGCGCGAGGCTCATGCCTGTCGTGCCATTCGTTTGCCGCCGCCGGGCGCCGCGGCGCGCGCCGCGCGGATGAAGGCGCGGATCCTCTCGGGGTCTTTTTCGCCGGGCGCCCGTTCGACCCCCGACGACACGTCGACCCCGCCCGGGCGGGTCACGGAGACGGCCTCGGCGACATTGCCGGGGTCGAGACCGCCTGAAAGCATGAATGGAACACGCGGGTCAAGGTTCTGCAGGAGCCGCCAGTCGAACGCCTTGCCGAGCCCGCCGGGCCGGGTGGCGTCGCGGGGCGCGCGCGCATCGAACAGCAGGAAATCGGCGACCTCGGCATAGTCCGGGACGATGGCGAGGTCGTCCCGCGTCTCGACCGCGATCGCCTTCATGACGGGAAGGGCGAATTGCGCCTTCACCTCGAGCACGCGCTTGGGCGTTTCCTTGCCGTGCAGCTGCAACAGGTCGGGGGCGAGCGCCTCGACGGCGGCGGCGAGATCGGCATCGGTCGCATCGACCGAGAGCGCCACCTTGCGGGCGCGGCCTTTGACGCGGGCGCCGAGGCTTCGTGCCGTAGCGAAATCGAGATGCCGCGGCGACGGCGGGAAGAACACGAAACCGACCATGTCGGCACCGGCATGGAGCGCGACGTCGAGTGTTTCCGAAGTCCGTAGCCCGCAGATCTTTATGACGAAGGTCAAATCAGGCCTCGCAATCTCACGCGGTCCTTGCGTGGCGGCGATGGGCGATTGCGCGCTTGCCTATATCGCGTGATCGCGGCGCGCCGGTGACCAATATGTGAGGGGGCGGCGCCCCGAGGTCAACTCGCCGGCAATCGCGCCGGCGCGGTCGTCGCAGTTGCGCGCATGCCGCGCAGCGCCGCTTCGTGCGTGGCCTTCTCGCGCTGGGCGCGATCGAGCTCGGCGCGCACGCGATTGAGCTCCGCCTCGAGCCGGCGCCGGTAGCGGCGGCGCTTGGCCTGGGTGAACCAGCCGACGATGCCGCCGATCGCCACGCCCAGGATGAGGATCGTGAAGCTCAAGAGATAGAGCGGCAGCGTCACCACATAGGCCGGCGCTCCACGCTCGAACGGATCGAAGGAGACGGTGACCGGGGTCCGGTTGGCGATCGCATACGCCACCAGCAGGGCGGCCACCACGACCATGAGGATGGCGATTAGAAATCGGGTCATTCGCTCCTCATTGCGCCCTGGGTCACGGCGCGGCCGGCCGGTTGAGGCGCTCGCGCATTTCCTTGCCGGTCTTGAAGAACGGTACGCTCTTCTTGTCCACCGACACGTGCTCGCCCGTCCGCGGATTGCGCCCCGCCCTCGCCGGACGGTTCTTCACCGAGAATGCGCCGAAGCCGCGCAGCTCCACGCGGTCGCCGCGCGCGAGCGCGGTGACGATCTCACCCAGGATCGCGTTGACGATGTTTTCGACGTCGCGCTGATAGAGATGCGGGTTCTGCGACGCGATGCGCTGAACGAGCTCGGATTTGATCATGTCGTGGTGCCCGCCCTTCGAATGGAGCACGAGACCGGCCCGGTTGCAGATTCAGGCCTGCATCCGACCCCGCGCCCCATCCTTGGTTAATTCCGCGGCGAAGGGTGCCAAAGCGCCAACAACCCGTCAAGATTGAGCTTTTCAGCAGTCTGCAGCAGCCCGAGCGATTCCAGCTGGTGCGCCACCATGCCGAGGCCCAAGGCATCGAGCAGCGCCGAGGTGCCGAGATGGATGAAGGACAGCTCGTTGAAGCGCGGCGTCAGCCGCCAATCGCGAACCGGCGTCTTGGGATCGATGTTGTTCGTCTTGGCGAGCCATTCGATCGCCTCACGCTCCTGGCCGATCTCGTCGACGAGCTTGAGCTCCACTCCCTGGCGTCCGGTGAACACCCGGCCGTCGCTGACGCGGTCCAGCGCCTCACCTTCGAGCTTGCGGCGCTCCTTCACCATGTCCTTGAACCAGGCATAGGAGTCCCGGACCAGGGATTCGATCGCCGCGCGCGCCTCCGGTGAGGTCGGCTCGAGGCCGTTCGGCGCGGCCTTGAGCGGCGACGATTTGATCTCTTCCACCTTGACGCCGATGGTTTCGAGCAGGTGGCTGACATTGGGCACCTGGAACAGCACGCCGATCGAGCCGACGAGCGAGGTCTTCTGGGTCAGGATGTGGTCAGCGGCCATCGCGGCGATGTAGCCGCCCGACGCAGCCATGCCGTCGACCACCACTACCATCGGCTTCTTGTTGGCAACGCGGCGTAGCGCGTCGTGGAGCTCCTCGGAGCCGACCGTCGTCCCGCCGGGGCTGTCGATGTGCACGATCACCGCGCGGGTCGCCCGTGAGTTGGCGAGACTTTCGAGCGCTTTGAGGCGATCCTCGTCGCCGCGGATGATGCCGCGGATGGTGACCCGCGAAATCTGCGGACCGCTCGCCTGCACAAGGCTGGTGCTCGACCCGCGGAACATGGTGGCGACGCCGAGGACGGCTGCGATGGCGATCAGTACCGCCAGGGTCCGCCAGAACGTGAGTTTGCGCCGCATGCGGCGGCGATCGACGATATGGTCGGTATCGAGCGACATGTCGGGTCTCCATAAATCTCGCCGGCGCCAGAGGTGTGCGACTCCACGCGGCAAGAATCAATGACGTTCAAGAACCGGCCGCAATTGTGGCAATCGAAACGAAAAGACCCCGGGGACTTGGATCCCCGGGGTCTGATCCCGTGCCCCACTTATGGGGTTCCGGCTAATCCTTCTTCTCGGTGGCGCGCTTGAGCGCGGTGCCGAGAATGTCGCCGAGCGTCGCGCCGGAGTCGGACGACCCGTATTGCGCGATGGCCTCCTTCTCCTCGGCGACCTCGAGTGCCTTGATCGAAACCGTCACCTTGTGGGCGCGGCGATCGAACTGGGTCACCCGGGCGTCGACCTTCTCGCCGACCGCGAAGCGCTCGGTACGCTGCTCCGAGCGGTCGCGGGCGAGTTCCGAGCGCTTGACGAAGGCGGTGAGGTCGGTCCCGACGAGCTTCACCTCGAGACCGGACTCCTTGACCTCGATGATCTCGCAGGTCACGACCGCGCCCTTCTTGATGTCGCCGGCTTCGGCGAAGGGATCGCCCTCGAGCTGCTTGATGCCGAGCGAGATGCGCTCCTTCTCGACGTCGACGTCGAGCACCTGGGCGCGCACCTTGTCGCCCTTCTTGAAGTCGTCGATGACCTGCTCGCCGGCCTTCTTCCAGTCGAGGTCGGAGAGGTGGACCATGCCGTCGACGTCGCCGTCGAGCCCGAGGAACAGGCCGAACTCGGTCTTGTTCTTGACCTCGCCCTCGACCACGCTGCCCGGCGGATACTTCTCGATGAAGACCTCCCAGGGATTGCGCATGGTCTGCTTGAGGCCGAGCGAGATGCGGCGCTTGACCGGGTCGACTTCCAGCACCTGAACCTCGACCTCCTGCGACGTCGAGACGATCTTGCCGGGGTGGACGTTCTTCTTGGTCCACGACATCTCGGAGACGTGGATGAGGCCCTCGATACCGGGCTCGAGCTCCACGAAGGCGCCGTAGTCGGTGATGTTGGTGACGCGGCCCTTGAAGCGGGCGCTCACCGGGAACTTGGCCTCGATGCCCTGCCACGGGTCGGCCTGAAGCTGCTTCATGCCGAGCGAGATGCGGTGGGTCTCGTGGTTGATCTTGACGATCTTGACCTTCACCTGCTGCCCGATGTTGAGCACCTCGGAGGGGTGATTGACGCGCCGCCAGGCGATGTCGGTGACATGCAGGAGGCCGTCGATGCCGCCGAGGTCGACGAAGGCGCCGTAATCGGTGATGTTCTTGACCACGCCGTCGATCACCTGACCCTCTTCGAGGTTCTGCACCAGCTCCTGGCGCTGCTCGGCGCGGGTCTCTTCGAGCACGGTGCGGCGCGACACCACGATGTTGCCGCGGCGGCGGTCCATCTTGAGGATCTGGAACTGCTGGTCGACATTCATCAGCGGGCTGACGTCGCGGATCGGCCGGATGTCGACCTGGGACCGCGGCAGGAACGCGACCGCGCCGTCGAGATCGACGGTGAAGCCGCCCTTGACCTGATTGAAGATGACGCCCTTGACCTTCTCATTGCTCTGGAAGGCCTTCTCGAGCTTGCCCCAGCTCTCCTCGCGGCGCGCCTTGTCGCGCGACAACACGGCTTCGCCGAGCGCATTCTCGACCCGCTCAAGATAGACTTCGACGGTGTCGCCGACTTTGAGGTCGTTCTGGCGGCCCGGGCCGTTGAACTCGCGCAGCGGCACGCGGCCTTCGGTCTTGAGGCCCACATCGATGACGGCAAGGTCCTTCTCGATGCCGACCACGGTGCCCTTGATCACGGCACCTTCCTGCAGATTGCCCTGAGTGAACGAGTCCTCGAGCATCGCAGCAAAATCTTCGCGCAACGGCGCGGCGGTAGCTAAAGCCATGAAATCTCCTGTGCGGTGCCGCCGACGGTTGGATCAAAGGGTGCACCAGGCTGCTCGGGGCCGCAGGCTCCGCGAAACCTTCGGCCGCTGCCGCAAAACGGCAGGTCGGCGTCAAGCCGAGCATTTTGGTACGGGTGACTGTTTTCCTCCGGACACCCTGAAGAAGCAGTCGAGCGGGCAATCCTCCAATGCGAAAGCGGGATCGATCTCGCTTCCGGCCCGCTCGGGCAGCTTCCACCTGCAAAGTGGTCGCCCGGGCCCGGCGGATATAGCGGAGCGTCGGCCCCCGGGCAAGGGACACCGCGACACAGCGGAATAAAATTGCTTAGCCTTGGCGCCCGCCCGGCCGGGCGGCCTCGATGATCGCGACCGCCCTGCCCACCACCGCCTCGATGGCGAGATCGGAGGTGTCGAGGATGTGGGCGTCCGTCGCCGGCACGAGGGGCGCGACCGCACGGCCGGTGTCCCGCGCGTCGCGCCGGCGGATGTCGGCGAGGATCGCCGCCTCGTCGGCGGCCTTGCCTTGGCTGCGCATCTCCAGCATCCGGCGCTGCGCCCGCACCTCGGGCGTCGCCGTGACGTAGATCTTCACGTCGGCGTCGGGGCAGATCACCGTGCCGATGTCGCGGCCATCGAGCACGGCGCCCGGCGGCGTCCTCGCGAAGTCGCGCTGCAGTGCGAGAAGCGCCGCCCGAACCTCGGGGATCGCCGAGACGATCGACGCCGCCTCGCCCGCCTCATGGCTCTTGAGCGTGACCTCGTCGAACGACGCAGGTTCGATCGCCCGCGCGGCCGCAGCCGCCTTCACCGGGTCATCGAGGCGATGGCCGTCGGCCCGCAGCGTCTGCGCCACCGCGCGATAGAGCAGGCCGGTGTCGAGATGGCGCAGCCCGTAGTGGGCCGCGAGCCGCTTGCCGAGCGTGCCCTTGCCCGAAGCCGCCGGTCCGTCGATCGCGATGATCATGTTAGTTTCCTCGGCCGACGCGACCGGCGGATGCCAACTTTCTTTTGTGCCGGCGGGGAGCTCTGGCAACGTTCTTCTCGAACAGCAAAGTCAAATCGCTGGTGAATGTCGGGCTGTTTGCATCGATCGTGAGGACCCGTCCACTGCGACCGTCGGGGCGGAATAGCCGCGCCGCCAGCACCGTACGAGGGGCCGGTTGCGATGGACAGGCGCGCATTTTTCCCGGAGTCCTTGATCCAGATTTCCTGGTGACCCGCAGCACATCGGTCTCCTTCGGGGAAAGTACTTAAGACCTCATCGAAAGTCAGGAAAGATCGCCGCCGAGCCGCCGCATCATGTCGGCGAAGCCGGGGAAGCTCGTCGAGATGAAGGTCGCGTCGTCGACCTTCACCGGGCGATCGGAGGCGAGGCCCATCACGAGAGCCGCCATCGCGATGCGATGATCCATGTGGGTGGCGACGAGACCGCCGCCGGGGACATGGCCTCGGCCGTGGACGATGAGGTCGTCGCCGTCGATATCGACCTCGACGCCGTTGACCCGCAGCATCTGCGCCGTGGCGGCGAGGCGATCGGACTCCTTGACCCGCAGCTCCTTGAGTCCGCGCATCACGGTGTCGCCCTCTGCGAAGGCTGCGGCAACCGCGAGCGCCGGATATTCGTCGATCATCGAGGGCGCCCGCGGCGCCGGCACCTCGACCCCGCGTAGCGACGCGGACCGCACCCGCAATGCCGCCATCGGCTCGCCGCCTTCACCGCTCGTCTCCTCGGCGATAATCGTCGCGCCCATCTCGCGCAGGGTCGCGATGAGGCCGGTGCGCAGCGGATTGGTCATCACGTCGGCGAGCAGCATGTCGGATGCCGGCACGATCGCGGCCGCCACCATGGGGAAGGCGGCCGATGACGGATCGGCAGGCACGGTGACGTCGGTCGGGTGGAGTTCCGGCTGGCCGCGCAGCGTGATCTTGCGGCCATGCTCGCCGTCGGGCGCCGACGCGATGTGGGCGCCGAAATACCGCAGCATCAGCTCGGTGTGGTCGCGGCTCGCCTCGGATTCGATCACGGTGGTCTCGCCCGGCGCGGCGAGGCCGGCGAGCAGCACTGCCGACTTGATCTGGGCCGACGCGACCGGGGTCCGGTAGACGATCGGCAGCGGGTCGCGCGCGCCCGCGAGCGTGATCGGCAGCCGCCCGCCCTCCGCCGTCATCGCCGTTCTGGCTCCCATCAGCGCCAGCGGATCGAGGATGCGACGCATCGGCCGGGTGCGCAGGGAGGCGTCGCCGTCGAAGGTCGCGGTGATCGGGCAGCCCGCCACGGCGCCCATGATCAGCCGGCAACCGGTGCCTGAGTTGCCGAAATCGAGGGGGGCATCCGGGGCCGCAAAGCCCGCAACGCCGACACCGTCGACTTGCCACGTGCCTGGACCGGTCCGTTCGACCCGCGCTCCCATGGCTCGCATGGCTTTTGCGGTGTTGAGCACGTCCTCGCCTTCGAGCAGGCCGCAGATGCGGGTGGTGCCGACCGCGAGCGCGCCCAGGATCAGGGCACGGTGCGAGATCGACTTGTCGCCGGGAACCCGCACGCGCCCCTGGAGCGGCGCACCGCGCCGGGCCGTCAGCGGAGAGGGGGACGAGGTCGACATAAGTGTGGATTCCGATCCGGCGCCGCTCCTGGCACGGGCCGAACTTGGGTCATGCCGCGATGCCGGCCCAATGAGGACGCCCACAATGGGCCGTCCCGGCGGTTCGACAGGTCTATTGACAGAGCCGCCGCGAAACGCCAAGGGGAGAACCGCTTTCAACCGGTTACCTTTGGGGATTGCGAAGCCGTGGCAAAGCCTGAGCTTGGTACAAAACGCTTGTGCGCCCATTGCGGCGCGAAGTTCTACGATCTCAATCACACCCCGGCTACCTGCCCGAAATGCGGTGCGGTGGTCGAGGCGGTGCAGGTCTCGTCGCGTGGCGGACGTGGCGAGGCGGCGCGCGCCGCGCCGCGCGAGGTAGAACCGGTGGTGGCGGAGACGCCGGAGGCGGAATTCGTCTCGCTCGAAGAGGCCGATGCCGAGGCGCAGGGCAAGAAGAAGGCCGGCGGCGAGGCCGCGGAAGGTGAAGAGGATGTCGAGCTCGACGACGACGAGGGCCTCGACGATGCCGCCTTCATCGAAGAGAGCGAGGAGGAGGATACCGATGTCACCGAGATCATCGGCGGCGACATCGAGAACGAGGAAGAGACTTGAGGTAACCGCCGATATATGATTTCAGGTGCGACTGATGCCGGCTCCCGGCCGGCGCAAGCATGCGGGTTCCCCGATGATGCGGGTTCCTGACACCGTGTGCGAAGATGGGGCCATAGCTCAGTTGGGAGAGCGCTTGAATGGCATTCAAGAGGTCGGCGGTTCGACTCCGCCTGGCTCCACCAATCGACTAGCGTGGCCAATCGAAAGCAGGGCCGTGCCGTAACCGGCATAGAACCCGGCGGATCGACGCGTGGACGGGATCGACATTGCAGGTGGGTGCAATGATGAAAGCAACAAACCAAGCCTTAGAAGTCAGGTCGCTGAGCGACGCGGTCGCTGCCAATGTCGGGGCCGCCCGCGTGGTCGAGAAGCCCTTCTATCATCTCGAATTCGATCGGGTGTTTCCCAACGACGTCTACGCCCAAATGATCGCGGCGATGCCCAAGGCCGCGGACTATCGGCCGTTGCCGGGGCGCGGCGGCGGCAACCTCCGCGAGGACGGCACCTCGACGCGGGTCAAGATCGACCTGTTTCCCGAATACATCCGTCACCTGAGCGAAGAGAAACGGCCGATCTGGGACATGGTCGGACGTGCCCTGTGCTCGGCCGAGGTGCAGGCCGCGATCGGCCGCGGCCTCGCACCGGGGCTCGAGCGGCGGTTCGGCCCCGGCTTCGAGAAGGTCGGCATGTATCCGATCCCGGTGCTGACCCGCGACGTCCCGGGCTATCGAATCACTCCGCACACCGACACCCAATGGAAGGGGATGACGGTGCAATTCTATCTGCCGCGCGATGCCTCCGCGCCGCACATCGGCACCATCTTTCATGACCGGACGCCCGACGGCTCGCTCCCCAAGGCGATGCAGATGCGGTTCGCTCCCAACACCGGCTACGCGTTCGCGGTCGGCGACAACACCTGGCATTCCGCCGATCCGGTCGGCAACGAGGTCGAGACCCGCGACAGCATCCTGCTCACCTATTTCGTCGATGCCGGCCTGTTGCGCATTCTGCGCAATCGGGGCAAGCGGATCGGGAATTTCCTGCTGAGCGAAGCCAAGCACGTCGTGCGCAAATAGGGCTGCCTCGCGCGAAGCCCGCATTTTCGCCCGCAAACGGGGGGCGCTAGATGGGGTTGCGGCACCGATCGCGCGTAGATCGGATGATCCTGGCCATTTTCAATGGGTTGGCGGGCGCCGCTCGAGGCCGGAACAATGATGCTTGAATCCGCCCCCGACTTGCCCATATGACGCACATGTCCTGCGGGGAAGTCCGTCGACAACGGATCTCCGCGGGGCAGGGGTGCCGCAAGGGCCCCGCAAAGTCGCTACCACAGGACTTTGGGAATCATGTCACGAGTCCCATTGCTTTCGAGCCCTTTTCTTCTCGGTTTCGACGAGATCGAGCGGGCGCTCGACCGGGTCGCCAAGGCCGCCGACGGATATCCGCCCTACAACATCGAGCGGATTGCCCGTGAAAACGGCCGACCTGAACGGCTGAGGATCACGCTGGCCGTCGCCGGGTTCGCTCGCGACGAGCTCGACATCACCGTCGAGGAAAACCAGCTCTGCATCCGCGGCCGCCAGCGCGAGGAGCAGGCCCGGCAATACCTCCACCGCGGCATCGCGGCGCGCCAGTTTCAGCGCACCTTCGTGCTCGCGGACGGGATCGAGGTGTTGGGCGCGGATATGAAGAATGGGTTGTTGTCGATCGACCTCGCGCGTCCGGAAGCGGAGCGCGTGGTTAAGACGATCGCAATCACCGATCTCGAATAATGGGAACCGAGCAGGACTCGACAAAGTTGAAGGAATGAGGAGTCGAGGGCCATGAATAACGACACATCGCGGCTGCCCAATATTTCGGCGGAAGCGCTCGAACATCTCGGCGACGGCGAGATCGCCTATGTGCGCACGATCCGTTCGGAGGACGTGCCGGCGATGTTTCCCCAGGCGCCGGAGATCGCGCCGGGGCTGAAGCTCTACGCACTGCATGCCGCCGACGGCACGCCGATCATGGTGACGGATTCACGCGAAGCCGCGGTCGCCAACGCGTGGTCGCACGAGCTGCAGACCGTGAGCGTGCACTAGATCGCGCGCTTATACCGCGGCCGACGAGGTCAGCACCGCATAGATCGCTTCCGCATCGCGCGACTCGCGAAGCTTGCGCGCGACCTCCGGGTCGCGGAGCAGCCGCGCGACGCGCGCGAGCGCCTTGAGGTGATCGGCACCGGCGGCTTCCGGCGCGAGCAGCAGGAACAGCAGGTCGACCGGCTGGCCGTCGAGCGCCTCGAAATCGATCGGGCGGTCGAGCCGCGCAAAAACGCCGAACAGGCGTTCGAGCTTGGGCAGCTTGCCGTGCGGAATGGCGATGCCGTTGCCGATGCCGGTGGAGCCCAGCCGCTCGCGTTGCGCCAGCACGTCGAGAGCTTCGCGCTCGCTGCGGCCGCAGAGGGCGGCAGCGCGCGCAGCCAACTCCTGCAGCGCCTGCTTCTTACTGTTGACCTTGAGCGCAGGCATGACCGCCTGCGGCGTCAAGAGGTCGGTAAGCGGCATGAAATTCGTCCGAAAATCGGGGCGCTCGATGCAGTGTCATTCGGGCGGCGGACCATAGGGACGGCCCTATAAGCCGTCAATAGGCGCGTCTGCCTGTGCAATTCGTGACATGGCCTGTGACTCGCCCGTGACATGGGAGCCGTGCGCAGGCCGCTACTCGCTCGCCTCGCCCGACTGGATGCGCAACCCGGTGCGGGCTATTTTGCCGGCCCGCACAAGAGGGCCCCGATGACCAAACCCATGCTGCCGCGCGAGCGGTGCGATTTCTCGGCAATCGTCGACCGGCCGCCGCTCAAATTGCCAGGTGGCGCGCGGCTCGTGCTGTGGCCGATCGTCAACCTCGAGGTCTGGGACATCGGCCGCCCGATGGCCCGCCAGCTGCTGCCGGCGCCGACCGGAGTTCCGCTGCTGCCGGACGTGCCTCACTGGAGCTGGCACGAATACGGCATGCGGGTCGGCGTCTGGCGCTTTTTTGATCTTTTCAAAAAACATCGCATCAAGCCGACCCTCGCCATCAATGCGCGCGTCTGCGAGGACTACACCAGGGTCGCCGAGGAGGCGCGGCGCGAAGGCTGGGAGTTCATGGGCCACGCCTATGACCAGATGCCGATCCACAAGCACGACGACCAGCGCGCGATGATCAATCGCACCATGGACATCCTGGAGCGCTTCGCCGGCAAGCGGCCGATCGGCTGGCTCGGACCCGGCCTGACGCAGACCCTGGAGACGCCGGAGCTTCTCGCTGCAGCCGGTGTCAAATACATCGGCGACTGGGTCTACGACGACGAGCCCGGCACCATCCGCACCGACAACGGCCCGCTCGTCACGCTGCCCTACACAGTCGAGCTCAACGACATCACGATCATGGTGGTGCAGCAGCACGAGAGCGATATCCTGCTCAGCCGCGCCATCGACATGTTCGATCGGCTCTATGAGGAGGGCGAGCACCGCGCAAAAATCATGGCGCTCGCGATCCATCCCTACATCAGCGGCCAGCCGCACCGCATCAGATACCTCGAAGAGATCTACGACTACGCCAACCGCTTCGCCGGCGTGCTGCACTGGAACGGCGAGGAAATCTACGAGTGGTATTTGAAGCAGCGGGGATGATGCGCCCCAGCCGCGTTCACGGAGCACAACGCCGTAGGGTGGGCAAAGCGAAGCGTGCCCACGCTGTCTATCGCGTCCGCGTGGGCACGGTGCGAAGCCGCGCCTTTGCCCCCCTAAACGTTGGTCATTCCGGGGCGCCGCGCAGCGGCGAACCCGAAATCCAGCAGGTAGGGTGTGCAACCGCGGTTCCTCGGCCGATCGCGTGCGCAAAATCGCGCGGCGCGGTTGCGCACGCTGCCAGACCCCTCACAGCGCGATTTTGCACACCCTACGAATTTGTGACGCAGTAGTAGCAGCGGCGAACCCGGAATCCAGGGCTGAGGTATCTCCATTCGAAGAGGGCTGGATTCCGGGTTCCGCCTGCGGCGGCCCCGGAATGACGGAGTGCGTGTTACGGTGGCGACGCGAACCCCTTACCCTCATCGGCGAGCTTCGCGAGGAGCGGTGCGGGGCGCAGCGTCGCGTCGCCGGTGCGCTCGGCGAAGGCGGTGAGGCGGTCGCGGATGCGGGCGAGGCCGACGGCATCCGCATAATGCATCGGCCCGCCGCGCCAGACCGGGAAGCCGTAGCCGTAGACCCAGATCACGTCGATGTCGCCGGGCCGGCGCGCGATTCCTTCGGTGAGAATGCGCGCGCCTTCGTTGATCATCGGGAACATCAGCCGCTCGACGATCTCGTCCTTGCCGATTGTCGCGGGTGCCGCGCCGCTCCGCGCGCGCTCGGCCGCGATCAGCTCCGCGACTTCGGGGTCGAGCTCCGCCGTGCGCGAGCCCTGCGCATAGCGATAGAACCCGCGCCCGGTCTTCTGGCCGAACCGGCCCTGCTCACACAAGAGGTCCGCGATCGGCGCGCGCAGCCCCTGTGCCTTGCGCATCCGCCACCCGATGTCGAGGCCGGCGAGATCCGCCGCCGCGAACGGCCCCATGGGAAAGCCGAAGTCGGTCATCGCCGCATCGACGTCTTGCGGCAGCGCGCCGTCGAGCAGCGCCCTCTCGCCCTCGGTGCCGCGCACGCGCTGCATGCGGTTGCCGACGAAGCCGTGGCACACGCCGACGACCACCGGAATCTTGCCGATCTTGCGCCCGATTGCCATGGCGACGCTGAGCGTTTCCGGCGACGTCGCGGCGCCGCGCACCACTTCGAGGAGCCGCATGATGTGCGCCGGGCTGAAGAAGTGCATGCCGACCACCGCCTCCGGCCGCGACGTGCAGCGTGCAAGCGCATCGACGTCGAGATAGGAGGTGTTGGTGGCGATAACCGCGCCGGGCTTGGCGATGCGGTCGAGCGCGGCGAACACCTGTTGCTTGATCGCCATGTCCTCGAACACCGCCTCGATCACGATATCGGCGTCGGCCACCGCGCCGAGGTCGGTGGTGCCGGCGATGCGGGCGATCCGCGCCTGGGCCTCGTCCGCGGCGAGCGTGCCGCGCGAGGATGCGCTGCGATAATGCGCAGCCACCGCGTCGAGGCCGCGCGCGAGCGCCGCGTCGTCGGCCTCGACCATCTGCACGGGGATGCCCGCATTGGCGAAGCACATGGCAATTCCGCCGCCCATGGTGCCGGCGCCGATCACCGCGGCACGCCGGATCTCCGCGGGCTTGGTGGCGGCGACATCGGGAAGCTTTGCTGCTTCGCGCTCGGCAAAGAAGATGTGGCGCTGTGCTTTCGACTCCTCGCTCGCGACGAGCTCGAGAAACAGCGCGCGCTCGCGCGCCAGTGCCCGTTCGACCGGTGCCGTGAGCGCGCCCCGCAGCGCCTCGACGGCCGCGGAAGGCGCCTTGCGGCCGCGCGCGCGCTTCAACGCGGCGGCCGCTGCCGCTTCGAACTTTTCAGGATTGGCGCGCTCCGGCGCGAGCCTCTCGTCGCGCTCCTTCGCCAGCACCAGCGGACCGGCCGCCTTGTCGCGGGCGAATGCGACCGCTGCAGTTGTCAGATCGCCTTCGACGACGGCATCGATCAGGCCGGCGTCACACGCCTCCGTCGCCGTAATCTGATCGCCCGACAGGATCATGCTCATCGCCTTGTCCATCCCGACGAGCCGCGGCAGCCGCTGCGTGCCGCCGGCGCCAGGCATCAGGCCGAGCTTGATCTCCGGCAGCCCGGGCCGTGTGCCCGGCGCCGCGACGCGGTAGTGGCAGGCGAGCGCGACCTCGAGGCCGCCGCCGAGCGGCGTGCCGTGGAGCGCCGCGACCACCGGCTTGTCGCTACGCTCGATCGCAGCGATGACGTCGAGCGTCGTCGGCGCGCGCACCGGCTTGCCGAACTCGCTGATGTCGGCGCCTGCGATGAAGGTGCGGCCGGCGCAGACGATGACGATCGCCTTCACGGTCGCATCGGCGCGCGCCTGCGACAGCGCCTCGACGAGGGCGCTGCGCATCGCATGGCTCAGCGCGTTGACCGGCGGATTGTCGATCGTAATGACGGCGACGTCGCCCTCATTGCGCAGGCTCCACGAGCTCCGACAACGGCGTCCTCCCGAACGATTTCTCAGGCGGCGGCCAACCTAGCGGTTCGGCCCGCAAAATGCGATCACTGCGCCGAAGTTGCATGGGAGACACGGAATGAAAGGACGCCGGACCAACGGCATCGGGCTTGCGATCGTTGGCGCAGGAAGGGTCGGCCTGTTCCGTGGCGAGGTGGCGGCGCGCCATCCGGCGGTCGAGTGGATCGGCATCGCCGAGCTCAACGACAACCGCGGCAAATCGGTCGCGGCGAAGATCGGCGCCGACTTCGTCACCACCGATCACCGCGAGCTGCTGTCGCGGCCGGAGGCGACCTGCGCGATCATCTGCTCCGACGAGCACCTTCATGTCGATCCAGTGATGTGCGCCGTCGAGAACGGCCTGCCGATGCTGATCGAGAAGCCGCTCGCGACGACGCTGAAGATTCCGCCCGCGTGCTGGCGGCGATCGAATCCTCTGGGCTCGATGCGGTGGTCGGCTACACCCAGCGCTTCCGCCGCCGCTGGCTCGCGGCGAAGGAGAAATGTCGCACCGGCGCACTCGGCGACGTCACCCTCGTCACCTCGCGCGCCTTCATGAATCGCCTCGTTGCCATCGACAATTACAAGCGCACCGACAAGCCGGAGACGATCTCGCCGATGGTGATCTCCGGCACCCACGCGCTCGACATCTGCATGTGGTGCCTCGACGGCAAGACGCCGGTCGAGGTCTATGCGCGTTCCGTCGATAAGGTCCTGGGCCCGCTCTATCACGGCATCGACGCCACCGCCGGCATGATCAGCTTTGCCGACGGCACCGTGCATCACCTCGCCATCTCCTGGGCGCTACCGGTGACCTGGCCCGCCGCAGTCTACAGCCTCGAGGTGGGGATCGTCGGCACGACAGGCGTGCTCACCATCGACGACACCCACCGCGACATCGTGCTCGCGGTGTCGAAGCCGCAATCGGAAGGCTATGCGCCCGACGAAAGCCGGATGGTCGATTTCATGGGCAGCTATCCGCCCGGCGACATGGCGCTCGGCGAGTTACGCGGCCCGATGCGCGATGAGACCGAGTCCTGGCTCAACCGCATGGCGCTCGGCGTGCCGACCCAGGCCGCCACCGCCGCCGAGGCGCACAACCGGCTGATGCTCACCAAGGCGCTCGATCTCTCGGCGACGCTCAGGCAGCCGGTGCAGCTCCCGCTCGACCCGGCGGACGACCGGGTGGTTTGAGGAATTTCGCGTTGCTTGCGAACAACCCCATGCAAAGTGCTTTTTTCGTGGGGTGACGGTTTTCGTGGGGTGACGGTGCCAGGGCGCCGCGGCAAGGGCGCCCAAATGAGAGTCACGGACGGGATCTGTTTTGATCAAGCCGCTCAGGCCCGGCCATGACGGCGGGGAAGGCTGAGAGTTCGGGCGATCCGGTCTCGCTCGCCCGCGCTACTTTCGCTTGTCCGCGAGGCCGGCGCGCCGCAAGGCCTCGGCAAGCGCGCCGCCGCTCTCGTCGCGCCGCGGCGGCGCCATGTTGCGCGAAGGGCCGCGGGGCGGCGGTGCGCTGCGCGGCGCAGCCGGGCCGGCGCGGTCCGCGCGTGGGCCGGCCTCGTCGTCGAGCCGCAGCGTCAACGAAATGCGCTTCCGCGCGAGGTCGACCTCTAGCACCTTGACGCGGACGATATTGCCCGGCTTCACCACGTCGCGCGGGTCCTTCACGAACGTTTTCGACATCGCCGAGACGTGCACGAGTTCGTCCTGGTGGACGCCGATGTCGACGAAGGCCCCGAACGCGGCGACGTTGGTCACTGTGCCTTCAAGCACCATCCCGGGCTTGAGGTCGGCGAGGGTCTCAACTCCCTCCATGAACACGGCAGCCTTGAAGGCGGGGCGGGGATCGCGCCCCGGCTTCTCGAGCTCGCGCAGGATATCGGTGACCGTCGGCAGGCCGAAGTTGTCGTCGACGAAGCTCTTCGGCGACAGCCCGCGCAGCACGGTGCCGTTGCCGATCAGGCCCTTGATGTCGATTTTCGCCGCATCGACGATCCGACGCACGACCGGATAGGCTTCCGGATGCACGCCGGACGCATCGAGCGGGTCCTCGCCGCCGGGAATGCGAAGGAACCCGGCACACTGCTCGAACGCCTTCGGCCCGAGGCGGGGCACGTCCTTGAATGCACGGCGCGAGCGGAACGGCCCGTTGGCGCTGCGGAACGCGACGATGTTCTCCGCGAGGCCGGTGCCAATGCCGGAGACGCGGGCGAGCAGCGGCGCCGAGGCGGTGTTCGCGTCGACGCCGACCGCGTTCACGCAATCCTCGACCACGCCATCGAGCGAGCGCGACAACTTCAATTCGCTCAGGTCGTGCTGATACTGGCCGACGCCGATCGACTTGGGATCGATCTTGACGAGCTCGGCGAGCGGGTCCTGGAGCCGCCGCGCGATCGACACCGCGCCGCGCAACGTCACGTCGAGCTCGGGCAGCTCCTCCGTAGCGTAGGCGGAGGCGGAGTAGACCGAGGCCCCGGCCTCCGACACGACGATCTTCGACATCTTCAGGTCGGCGAGGAGCTTCACCAGCTCCGAGGCGAGCTTGTCGGTCTCGCGGGAGGCCGTGCCGTTGCCGATCGAGATCAACTCGACCTTGTGCTGCACGGCGAGCTTGCCGAGCGCGGCGAGCGCCTCATCCCAGCGGCGCTGCGGTTCGTGCGGATAGATAACCGAGGTCGCCACCACCTTGCCGGTGGCATCGACCACCGCGACCTTGACCCCGGTGCGATAGCCGGGGTCGAGGCCCATGGTCGGCCGGGCGCCGGCCGGCGCCGCAAGCAGGAGGTCGCGCAGGTTGGCGGCGAACACCCGCACCGCTTCCAGCTCGGCCGCCGTCCACAGCCTCATTCGCAAGTCGATGCCGAGATGGACCTGGATCTTGGTGCGCCACGCCCAGCGCGCGGTTTCGGTGAGCCACTTGTCGGCTGGCCGACCGCGATCGGAGATGCCGAAGCGGTGCATGATCTTGAGCTCATAGGGGCTCGCGCCGGCGGTCGCGGTCGCCGGATTCTCCGCTTCGATCGAGACGTCGAGAATGTCTTCCTTTTCGGCGCGGAACAGCGCCAGTACGCGGTGGGACGGTACTTTCGCGAGGTTCTCGGCGAAATCGAAATAGTCGCTGAACTTCGCCCCCGCCTCCTGCTTGCCGTCGCGCACCTTCGACGTGAGGCGACCGGTCGACCACACCTCCTCGCGCAGCGCGCCGATGAGGTCGGCATCCTCGGCGAAGCGCTCGACCAGGATGGCGCGGGCGCCGTCGAGCGCCGCTGCAACGTCGGCGACCTGCTTGTCGGCATCGACGAAGCGCGCGGCCGCGATCTGCGGGTCGTTCGTCGGCTGCGTCAGCAGCAGGTCGGCGAGCGGCTCGAGCCCGGCCTGCTTGGCGATCTCGGCCTTGGTCCGGCGCTTCGGCTTGAATGGCAGATAGATGTCCTCGAGCCGCCCCTTGCTGTCGGCGGCCCGGATCGCCGCTTCGAGCGCGTCGTCGAGCTTGCCCTGCTCGCGGATCGAATTGAGGATGACGGTGCGCCGCTCTTCCAATTCGCGCAGGTAGCGGAGGCGTTCGTCGAGCGTGCGCAGCTGCGCGTCGTCGAGCGCGCCGGTGGCTTCCTTGCGATAGCGGGCGATGAACGGCACGGTGGCGCCGCCATCGAGCAATGCCACCGTCGCGCTCACCTGCGCTTCGCGAACACCGAGCTCCCGCGCGATCTGTTGGTCGATGGAGGTCACGACGCCCACCCTGGTTCCATTGCAGCTCCCGGGCGCCGCCGACGCAGCCCGGCTGGAGGGAACGCATATGGAAGTGGGGGGATTGATTCTTCAACCCCCGCCCGCGCGCGCCGCGATCAATCCACAAGCCGGCTGCGGAGGCCGCAGCCGGCTTAATTGACGGGGGCTTTCGGGCTTTTTCGAGAGCGGGCGCGGTCAGCGCGGTCAGCGCGGGAGGATGACCGTGCTCATGCGCTGCCCGGCGATGCGGCGGATGGCCGGCGAGCCGCCCGGCTCGATATGCCTGCCGGCGGACAGCACGATGACCCTGCTGCCGATCTTCGCCCGCCGGTAGAGATCGGTGACGTCCTCGTTGGTGAGCCGGATGCAGCCGCTCGACACCCGATGGCCGATGGTCGCGGGATCGTTGGTGCCGTGGATGCGGTAGTCGGTGTCGCCGAGATAGAGCGCCCGGGCGCCCAGCGGATTGCCGGGCCCGCCGGCCATGAACCGCGGCAGATACGGCTGGCGGCCGATCATCTCCTTCGGAGGATTCCAGTCCGGCCATTCCGCCATGCGCGAGATGGTCTCGACGCCCGACCAGGTGAAGCCCTCGCGGCCGACGCCGATGCCGTAGCGCAGCGCCCTGCCGCCGCCGAGCACGAAATAGAGGAAGGTGTGGGCGGTATCGACGATAATGGTGCCGGCCGGCTCGCGGGAGGGATACTCGACCACCCGGCGGCGCAGCTCATCGGCCGGGGTGTCCTCCGGGGCGTCGGGCTCGCGCAGGATCTGGTTGAACGGGGCGAACAGGTTCTGGGCCATCGCCAGCGGCTCCGCCGCCGCAGTCGACGCGCCGGCGATGAAAACAGCGATCCCGAACGCAAACGCAATACGCAACACAACACCCACTCCGCAACGACGCGCCCGACTCCTTTAGAAATCTTCCGGTGACGGTGAGACACCTGCGAAAGTTTGCAGGCGTCAGGTTAAGGTTAACGCAGGCGCGTCACCTTAAGGTTAACGCTCGCGGCCCGCGGCGCGTTTGGAGGCGCCGCTATCGGCGGGACTGCGCGCAGCGCGGCGCAATTCGTCGAGTGCGTCCTCGGTGTTGGCGGCGAACCGCGTCAGGAATTCCGAAACCGCCGCGAACTCCTGGCGCGACACGCCGGCAAACAGGAGGTCGTTCACTCGCCGCACGAACGGTGCGACCTCGCGCACCGCCGCCTCACCGCGCGGGGAGAGGCGGATCAGCACGCCGCGCCGGTCGCGCCCGTTGACCGCCTTGGTGAGCAGGCCCTTGGCGATGAGGCGGCCGACCTCGGTCGTCACATGGGTCGCCGCGAGCTGGATATGGTCGGCGAGCGTGCGCACCGACACGCCTTCCTGGTCCTGCTGGTAGGCGGTGCCGATCAGTACCGCGAACTGCGAGCCGGTCAGCCCCAGCGCGCGGCCGAAGGCTTCGCGGCAGGTCGTGAGCCGCGAGAAGGCGAGCACCATCAGATAGAGCGAGCGCCGGAAGGCCATGTCCTCGCCGGCCGTGAGGAGGTCGCGGTGGCTCACGGTGAGCGGCGGCGAGAACCGGCCCGCCGTCGCGGTTCGCCGGGCGCCGGACGGATTGGTCCGGCGCGGGGTGGGGGTGCTCGAGCGCTTTGGCGGCATCGCGAGGATCGATTCGCAGAGGGCGACGTTTGACGCTAGCATAAAAGCTACATATTGTAGCTAAATTCTGTAGCTAAAGCGAAGGAGCGAACATGGCGACGACGGGCGGAGCGTCCTCGGGAATGCGCACCGGGTCGGAATACCTGCGCTCGCTGCGCGATGGGCGCGCGATCTATGTCGACGGCGAACGCGTCAAGGACGTCACGACGCACCCGGCATTCCGTGAGGCGGCGCGCAGCGTCGCCCGCCTGTTCGACGTCGCCGCGGCGCCGGAGAACCGCGAGCTGATGACCTATCCCTCGCCCAGGACCGGCGCGCCGGTGTGGCGGGCCTGGCAAATCCCGAAGAGCCACGACGACCTGCGGGCGAAGCGCCGCGCCGCCGAGACCTGGGCCGAGTTTACCTTCGGCCTGATGGGCCGCACGCCCGACCATGTCGCGGGCTTCATCGCCGGTTATGCCGCGAAGCCGGCGCTGTTCGCGGCGGGCGGGGCGCATTTCGCCGATAACCTGCAGAAGATTTACGAGCGTGCGCGCGACGAGCACCTCTACGTCACCTACGCGATCGTCCCGCCCCAGATCGACCGCAGCAAGCCGGCGCACCAGCAGAAGGACCCGATGCTCTATGCCGGCGTCGTCAAGGAGCGCGACGACGGCATCGTCATCTCCGGCGCCCAGCAGCTCGCGACCGCCGGCGTGTTCTCCGACAGCCTGCACCTGACCTGCATCCACCCGATGCGGGCGGGCGATGAGGCCTATGCCAACGGCGTCGTGATTCCGATCGACACGCCGGGGCTCAAGCTCTATCCGCGGCGTCCCTACGCCACGGCAGGCATGAACTCGTTCGACTACCCGCTCTCCAGCCGTTTCGACGAGACCGACTGCTTCTGCGTGTTCGACAACGTCTTCGTGCCGTGGGAGAGCGTCTACATCTACCGCAACCTGCAAATCTGCTGGGACCAGTGGTGGAAGACGCCGGCGCATCTCTACGGCAATCACCAGGCGCAGTGCCGCTATGCCGTCAAGCTGCGCTTCATGCTGGGGCTCGCCAAGCGCATGAACGAGATGACCGGCAACGAAGGCCACCAGGCGGTGCAGGTCGAGATGGGCGAGCTGGCCTCGATCGTTTCCATCGTCGAGAACATGCTGCTCGCCCAGGAGACGGTGGCGCCGGTCGACGCCGACGGCGTGCTGTGGCCGCTGCAGACTGCGCTCTATTCGGTGATGGCGCTGCAGTCCGAGCTCAACGGGCGCATGCTGGAAAAGATCCGCGAGCTCGCCGGTGCGGCGATGATCACGCTACCCTCCTCGGTGCGCGACCTCGACAGTCCGGAGACGGCGGCGGACATCGAACGCTACATGCAGTCGGCGAGCACGCCGGCGCGTGAGCGCGTGGCGCTGATGCGCATGGCCTGGGACTTCCTCGGCACCGAGTTCGGCAACCGCCATGCCCAGTACGAGAAATTCTACGGCGGCGCGTCGTTCCTGGTGAAGCAGAACGTCAACCGCTTCTACGACTATAAACGCGCGACGTCGCTGGTCGATAGGGCGCTGGCGTTGCCGGAGGTGACGGGCACGCCGGAGGGCGCCGGTCGAGGGTAGGTCGCGCACCGCGCTGCAATCTTCAGCACGGCGCTGCCATCTAATGCGCGTCATCGCCGGGCTTGACCCGGCGACCCCGATCATTGGGCACTGAGCCTGCCACACGCGGAGAAAGCGCCGTGCTTTGATAAGCGGGGTCGCCGGGTCAAGCCCGGCGATGACGGCTGTGGGTGTAGCGAGCTCGCGGCATTCTCGTGGGCACTGAGGCGCACTCAGTGCGGCGGCAAATTCCTGACGCAACCACCCTACTTCAACGCATCCCCCCATTTCGCCGCGATCTTGCGCGCCTCCTCCTGCGACAGCGCCGAGAGCCGCGGGAAGCGGTCGATCCAGGGAAACGGCTTCACCGCCTCGATGATCAGCTTTGAATGCGCGGTGACGCCGCGCGCTTTGGCGTCGGGCGGAATGCGCGGGTCGAGCGCCGAGCTCCAGGCGTTGCGCACGATATCGGTCTGCTCGGACGGTTCGCAGCGCGTGGTCACCGCCCACATCACGTCGGCGAGGTTGGAGGGGTCGACGTCGTCGTCGACCACGACGACGAGACGCCCCATGTAGCTGTTGGCGGCAGCGATCAGCGCGGCGCGCTTGGCATGGCCGTCATAACGCTGCTTGAGCGCGACCACCGTCATCAGCTGCGAGACGTGCTGCCAGACGCCGGTGACGTCGGTCACGCCCGCCGCATCGAGGTTCGCCCAGATGCCCGCGGCGCGCAACGGCAGCCCGAAATGGAAGCGCGGTGGCTTCATCGGCGGCGAGCCGAGCAGGATCGGGTCGTCGCGGTGATGGATGGCCGTGACCTCCATCACCGGACAGGGCCGCGTGTCGTTGGCGTAATAGCCGGTGAACTCGCCGAACGGCCCCTCGGGAAGCGTTTCGCCGGAGGGCTGAAGGTACCCTTCGAGAATGATCTCGGCCTGCGCCGGCAACGGCAAACCGGTCTCGGGCCCCGGGAAAGTCTCGACCGGCGCGCCTTTGAGGGCGCCGGCGAAGGCATATTCCGACACGCCTTCGGGCAGATATTCGAAGCCGGCGACGAACAGCGCAGGGTCCTCGCCGTTGACCACGGCGACCGGGCAGGGCTCGCCACGGTCGCGGTATTTCTTCGCGATGATCGCACCATGGCGCCCGGGATGGTCGAATTGGATCGTCACCCGGTCGCGGCCGTGGACCTGCACGCGATAGATCGAGGCGTTTATCCAGCCCGTGTCAGGATCGCGCATGACGACGATGCTGCCGGAGCCGATATAGGCACCGCCGTCGTCGGCATGCCACACCGGGGCGGGAAGCTTGTCGAGCGCAACGGCGTCGCCGCGCACGGAGTTTTCGAGCCACGATGCTTTCGCGACCTCGACGGGAGCGCGCGGGGTAAGCCCCTTGCGCTTCTCCATCCACGCCTCAAGCGCGTCGAGCGGGGAGAGCTTCGGATCGATGCCGAGCGCAAGCGCCGCGCGCTGCGGCGTCGTCACGGCATTCGAGAAGATGCGGTGGCCGGCGGGAAATCCCTTGATCCGATCGAACAGCAGCGCCGGCGCCGGCGTGAGCCCCGCCGCGACCTCGGTGATGCCGCCGATCTCATGGTGGGGATCGGCGCCGTCGATGCGACGCAGCGCGCCGAGCGCATCGACCGCCGAGATGAAGCCGCGCAGGTCTTGGTACAACGGCGGGGTCCTTACAATGGTAGGATGGGTGAGGGCCGACGCGCTTGCATTCCGCTTATCTTTCTATTTTGGACCTCATCCTGAGGAGCCGTGCGAAGCACGGCGTCTCGAAGGATGGCCACACATGCTGTGGCTTGGGGCCATCCTTCGAGACGGCGCTTCGCGCCTCCTCAGGATGAGGTCCACGAAGATTGCGGACTCAAAGTTACGCCCCGCCTTTCCCGCCCGCCACCCACTCTTGCCCCAACGCCGCGCTTGTCGGGAAGATCAGCGACTTGATCACTACCGGCACCGCACCCGAGCTCTCCAGCAACTCGCCGATGTCGATGTAGTCGAACTGCTTTAGCTCGAGCCCGTCGATCGACACCACCGGGTTGGTGAGCTTCATCTCCTCGCGAAAGTGGATGCCGATGAGGCCGCCGACGTCGCCGTCGCCCGCGAGCACGATCGGGTGGCCGCGGGCCAGTACCTCCTCGAGGCCCTGGGCGACGCCGCGGCAGAAGCTGTCGAGCCGGTGGAACGTCGCCGAGCCCTGCCACGGCACGAAGATCGCAACCGGGGTATCGGCCTCGGCGAGATCGAGATGGCGCAGCACGGTGCGGATCGATGCGGCGATCGCATCGGTGTCGATCACGTCGCCTTCGAGCGGCAGGCCCGGCGCGATCACCGGCACGTTGCGCAGCGGCAGCGCGCTGTGCGGGGAGACGAAGATCGTGCTGCCGCTCACCTGCGTCGTGTATTGGGAGGCCCCGATGACGGTGGCGCGGATGCCCTGGGACGGCGGCTCCAGCTTCACGCCCCATTCCGCGACGCGGCGGCGGATTTCCGCCGCGAGCAGGCCGCCGAGGTCGCCGTAGCTCTGGGTCTCCCAGCCATAGACATATTCCGAGACACCGCCGGAGAAGGTGACCTCTTCCACGGCGCCGTCATGACCGAGGGGATCGAGGCGCAGCAGGCCAGTTGCGCCGAGCTTCGGCGTGCCGCCTCTCATCGCATCGAACAGGCTGTCGGCCATGCGCGCTGCGAGGCGCTCGGCATCCTCTGGCGAAAGCGGGCCGCCGATTTTGAGTTCGAGTCCAAGGTCCTTGCCGAACCTCCGGCCGGCTTCCTCGAGCCGCGTGATCCGGCCTCCGGCATCGGTGCAGACGAGGCGCGCGCCGACATCGACCGCGGTGATGGCAAGGACGCGCCCCTCGCCGCACACCGCGATCTTGGCGGTGCCGCCGCCGACGTCGACATTCATCACTGCGCCGCCGTCGCGGATCGAACGCGCGACCGCGCCGGAGCCATAGGCCGCCATCACCGTCTCGAGATTGTCGCCGGCGCTCACCGCGACGAGCTTGCCGGCCTGGCGCGCGAACAGCTCACCGATCCGCCGCGCATTGCTGCGGCGGACCGCGACGCCGGTGAGGATCAGCGCGCCCGCGTCGATCTCGTCGGGATCGACCATGGCGTTCTCGTACTGCTTCTCGAAGAAAGCGCCGAGCGCCTCGGCATCGATTTCGTCCTCCGACGCATAGGGCGTGAGGAGGATGTCGGACTGGTAGAAGGTCTCGCGCTGGGTGACGACGTAGCGGCTGTCGAGCCGCTCCAGCACGATGCGCGAGAACACGAGGTGCGAGGTCGAGGAGCCGATATCGACTCCGACACTGAGCACGCAGATCTCGTCCTCGCCTTCGAGGCTGCGTCCGGTGGTGGAAAAGAAGACGCGGCCGCCGGATTCGTCGGTCTCGATTTTCATGGGAAGGGGTCTGCCTCGGCAACGGATAGAACTGACCCAGTGACCGCTGCGCCGAGGTGGACGTTCTCCCTCCCCCTGAAAGGGGGAGGGTCGGGGAGGGGGTCGCGGGCGGCACTGGGCGAGCCAGGAGACTCTCGCGAGTCAGCGGACCCCCACCCCAACCCTCCCCCTTTCAGGGGGAGGGAGGCCGCTAGTCCTCGTGAAGCAGGAACTGTAGCCGCCGCGACATCACACTTTCTGGACGAAGCTGTCCACCACCTTCTTCTCGCCGGCGCGGTCGAAATCGATGGTGAGCTTGTTGCCCTCGACGTGGATGACGTCGCCGTTGCCGAACTTCTGGTGGAATACGCGGTCGCCGGTGCGGAACGCCGAGGTGGTGCCGGTCGATTTCGCGACGAGCTCGCCCTCGATGGTGAGCGGCCCGCGGCTGCGCGTGGCGGCCCCCGCCGGCTTCGCACCATACGAGGCGCTATAGGAAGGGCCGGCGTCGCGGAAGCCGCCATTGCCGCCGCCCGCGCCGCTACCTGAATTGCCATCGGAGCCGAAGCCGCCGCGGCTCTTGGCGCGCTGCCAGCCGGGCGTGCGGTAGCTTGAACCGAACGTCTCGGTCTGATCGAAGCGCGAGCCGCCGACATTGCCGTAGCCGGAGAAGCCGCCGAAGCCCTGGGATTGCGCGACCTCGACATGCGCCTCTGGCAATTCGTCGACGAAGCGCGAGGGCAAGGTCGAGGACCAGGTGCCGCGCACGCGGCGGTTCGACACGAAATAGATTTTCGCGCGTCTCCTCGCCCGGGTCATGCCGACATGGGCGAGCCGGCGCTCCTCCTCGAGCCCGGCGCGGCCCTCCTGGTCGAGGGAGCGCTGGTGCGGCAGCAAACCTTCCTCCCAGCCGGGCAGGAAGACGGTGTCGAATTCGAGCCCCTTCGCCGAATGCAAAGTCATGACGGACACGGCGTCCGTGTCGCCGCCGCGGTCGGTGTCCATTACGAGCGCGATGTGCTCGAGGAAGCCCTGCAGGTTCTCGAACTCCTCCATCGAGCGCACCAGCTCCTTCAAGTTCTCGAGCCGGCCGGCGGCGTCGGCGGAGCGGTCCTTCTGCCACATCTCGGTGTAACCGAACTCGTCGAGCACGATCTCGGCGAGCTCGGTGTGGGGGAGCGTGTCGCGCTGCGCGCGCCAGCGGTCGAACGCGGCGAGGAGGTCGCGCAGCGCCTGGCGCGGCTTCGGCTTGAGCTCGTCGGTCTCGACGATGGCGCGGGTCGCGGTCATCAGGGGGGCGCGCCGCGCGCGGGCGTGGTCGTGCAGCGACTTGACGGTGGCGTCGCCGAGCCCGCGCTTGGGGACATTGACGATGCGCTCGAAAGCGAGATCGTCGGCCTCCGAGTTGACGCAACGCAGATAGGCGAGCGCATCGCGGATTTCGGCGCGCTCGTAGAAGCGCGGACCGCCGATGACGCGATAGGGCAGGCCGAGGGTGACGAAGCGGTCCTCGAATTCGCGCATCTGGAACGAGGCCCGCACCAGGATCGCGATCTCGTCCAGCGAATGGCCGCGGCGCTGCAGCGCCTCGATCTCCTCGCCGACGACGCGCGCCTCCTCCTCGGAATCCCAGGCGGCGGTGACGACGACCTTCTCGCCGAGCTCGCTCTCCGAGCGCAGCGTCTTTCCGAGGCGGCCCTCGTTATGGGCGATCAGATGGGAAGCGGCGGCGAGGATGTGGCCGGTCGAGCGGTAGTTGCGCTCCAGCCTGATCACCTTGGCGCCGGGAAAATCCTTATCGAAGCGCAGGATGTTGTCGACCTCGGCGCCGCGCCAGCCGTAGATCGACTGGTCGTCATCGCCGACGCAACAGATGTTCTTCAACAGGCGAGGCGCAGCGGGCTGATCAATGGATCCGTCATTCCGGGTCCGGCTGAAGGACGGGACCCGGAATCCGGACGATGGTGCCACAGACTCCTGGATTCCGGGTTCCGCCTGCGGCCCCGGAATGACGGGCTCGCTCGACTGGCCGAGCAGGCGCAGCCACAGATACTGCGCGACGTTCGTGTCCTGATATTCGTCGACCAGGATGAACTTGAAGCGCATCTGGTACTGCCGGAGCACCTCCTTCTGCTCTCGGAACAACCGGATGTTCTCGAGCAGGAGGTCGCCGAAATCGACGGCGTTGAGGGTCTTGAGCCGTTCCTGATAAGCCACGTAGAGCCGCTGCCCGGCGCCGTTGGCGAACGAAGCCGCTTCGCCGGGCGCGACCTGCGCCGGTGTGAGGCCGCGGTTCTTCCAGCCGTCGATCATGGTCGCGAGCACGCGGGCCGGCCAGCGCTTCTCGTCGATATTCTCGGCTTGGAGCAGCTGCTTCATGAGCCTGATCTGGTCGTCGACGTCGAGGATGGTGAAATTGGTCTTGAGGCCGACGAGCTCGGCATGGCGACGCAGGATCTTCACGCCGATGGAGTGGAAGGTGCCGAGCCACGGCATGCCCTCCACGGCCTCGCCGACCATCTCGCCGATGCGCAGCTTCATCTCCCGCGCCGCCTTGTTGGTGAAGGTGACAGCGAGGATTTCCGATGGCCGGGCGCGGCCGAGGGTGAGGATGTGGACGATCCGCGTGGTAAGCACCCGCGTCTTGCCGGTTCCGGCACCGGCGAGCACCAGCACCGCGCCGTCGAGCGTCACCACTGCCTCGCGCTGCTCGGGATTGAGCCCCTCGAGATACGGCGCCCCGGCCGCCGCACGGGCGCGCGCCGCGATCCCGCCCGGCGCCGGCGCAGGGGGGCTCAGGGGATCGCGGGAATACTTGAGCGGGTCAGCCAATGACGGGCCTTTGTGCAAGGAACGGAAGCGGCAATTCTTGCCAATTCTCCAGGCCCCAAAATGGCACCTGCGGACCGATTTTGCGAGGGCGCCTGGGGACTGCGTCATTCCGGGGCGCGCGCCAGCGCGAACCCGGAATCCAGACCTTGTTGCGGAAAAGATTCTGGATTCCGGGTTCGGTGCTGCGCACCGCCCCGGAATGACGATGTCTGTGCTGTGCTTACCGCAACCTATTACCGCGTCGGCATGGCGATGCGGCGGCCGGCGGCCTCGGGAACGGGCAGGCGGGCGTGCGACGCTTTCATCTCGGCGAGCCGGGCGGCGACCTGCGAGGGAAATGCCGCCGTCTTCTTCGCGTTCGTGTCGACGTGGAGCGACAGGTTCTCGGATGTGGCGGAGACCCAGCCTTCCTCGGCATGAAACAGCTGCTCGAAATAGTGCAGGCGCTTGGCGTCGAAATCGAGCAGCTGGAAGGTCACGCGGACGGGGTCGCCGGCATGCAGCTCGCGCAGGTAGCGCACATGCACCTCGGCCGTGTAGATCGAATGGGCGCGGTTCGCCACGTAATCGGCGCCCACCCCGATCAACTCGTAGGTTTCGTCGACGGCGCGGTCGAACAGCACGTTGTAATAGGCCATGTTGAGATGGCCGTTATAGTCGATCCACGCCGGCTCGATTCGCATCACGGACGACACGAACGGTGCGAAGAACAACGGTGCGCAGTCGAAACGCTCTAACATCACTATCAACCCGGCTCCCGCCCATTATGCCGACAAAATCGGACCTGTCTCGCCAAATCGACACGCCGCGCCCGAGCCCCGTTTTGCCCGCGGGGAGCGGTCGCGGCATCGTCGTGGCGAAGTGGGAACGCCGATGACGGCCCAGGCCTCGGGTGCGAAACCGCAGGGTCCGGCAATCGCCGCCGGCCTCGCCGCCCTTGCAGAGACGTTCGGCGAGCGTTTCTCGGCCGGGCGCGCGCTGCGCGAGCAACACTGCAACACGACCACCTGGGTTGCAGGCGAGCCGCCCGATGCCGTGGTCTATCCGCGCTCGACCGCGGACGTGCAGGCGATCGTGCGCGTGTGTGCGGCCCACGGCCTGCCGGTCATCCCGTTCGGCGTCGGCACCTCGCTCGAAGGCCAGGTCAACGCGCCCTTTGGCGGGGTCTCGATCGATTTCCGCGACATGAACCGCGTGCTGGTGGTCCATCCGGAAGATCTCGACTGCGTGGTCGAGCCGGGTGTGACCCGCAAGCAGCTCAACGAATACCTGCGTGACCAGGGGGTGTTCTTCCCGATCGATCCCGGCGCCGACGCGACGCTCGGCGGCATGACGGCGACCCGCGCCTCCGGCACCAACGCGGTGCGCTACGGCACGATGAAGGACAACGTGCTCTCGCTCAAAGCCGTGCTCGGCAATGGTGAGCTGCTCACGACCGCGCGCCGCGCGCGCAAATCGTCGGCGGGCTACGATCTTACCCGCCTGTTCGTCGGCTCAGAGGGGACGCTCGGGGTGATCACCGAGATCACGCTGAAGCTCTACGGCATCCCCGAGGCGGTCGCCGCCGGCACCTGCCCCTTTCCCTCGGTCGAGGCCGCCTGCCAGGCGACCATCGCCACCATCCAGAGCGGGATACCGGTCGCGCGCATCGAGCTTCTCGATGCGCTCCAGGTCGAGGCGGTGAACGCCTATTCGAAGCTCTCGCTACCGGTCTCGCCGTTGCTGTGCGTCGAGTTCCACGGCAGCGAGGCCGGCGTTGCCGAGCAGTCGGAGCGTTTCGGCGCGATCGCCGCCGAGTGCGGCGGCGGCCCGTTCGAATGGGCGACCCGGGCCGAGGACCGCTCGCGGCTGTGGCAGGCGCGCCATGACGCCTACTGGTCCGGGCGCGCGCTCCGGCCCGGTAGCCAGGCCATCGCCACCGATGTCTGCGTGCCGATCTCGCGGCTTGCGGAGTGCGTCGTGGCGACGCAGGAGGACATCGCGGCCAACCGCCTTGTTGCGCCGATCCTCGGTCATGTCGGCGACGGCAATTTCCACCTCACGCTGCTCGTCGATCTCGACGACCCCGACGAGGTTCGACGGGCCAAGGGCTTGTCGGAACGCCTCGTCGAGCGCGCGCTTGCAATGGACGGCACCTGCACCGGCGAGCACGGGGTCGGCGAAGGCAAGATGAAGTACCTTGCCGCCGAGCACGGCGAACCCGCGCTTGCGGCGATGCGTGCAGTCAAGTTGGCGCTCGATCCGCAAAACATAATGAACCCGGGAAAGATCATCACGCTTGGGTGAAACGGCCGAGCGACATATATTCGCCAGCAACCGGCCGCAGAAAAGCGAATCACCGGCCCGTTCTGCCGCGTAAGGGTGCGGACGGACCGTCTCCATAAGTACTAGCCCCGGGGTTCGGAGCACGTCCAGGTGCAGACGACGCTACTTGGTATTGGCATCGCCATCATCCTGGCTCTGGGGACAGCGCTGGTCGGGCCGTATTTCATCAATTGGGACGGCTATCGCCCGCTGATCGAGTCGAAGGCGGCCGAAATCATCGGTGCGCCGGTCCATATTACCGGCCCGATGGCGGTGAGCCTGTTGCCGACGACCTCGTTGCGGGTCGAAGGCGTTGCGATCGGCCCGGCCGGATCGCCCCTGGTTACTGCCCGCAAGCTCGCCATGGAGCTCAAACCCATTTCGCTGATGCGGGGCGAATTCCGGGTTGATCAGCTTGCCCTCGACGGCGCCACCGCGATGGTACGGTTGGACCGCAGCGGCAAGGTCGAAACGCCGTTCGAGTCGCTCGGGTTCGATCCCGATCGCGTCGGCATCGACCGGCTGACGGTATCCCATGGCCGCGTCGTTTTCGCCGACACCGCAAGCGGCGGCCGCGTTGCGCTCGACGATGTGAGCTTCAAAGGCGAGGTTCGCTCGTTGCTCGGCCCGTTGCGGGGCGACGGCACCTTCAGCGCGGACGGCCACCCCTACATCTTCCGTCTCGGCGCCGGTCATCGCGGCGATGACGGCGGTATCCGCCTGCGCCTTGCCGTGGAGGCTCCCGCCGCAGCGGTGTCGTTCGAGACCGAAGGGACGATGTGGGCGGCCGGCGGTGCCCCCCGGTACGAAGGTGCCGTGACCGCCGCCCGCGCCGCCGGCGCGGCGCTGCCGAACGGCCGCACCGCGATCAACGATCCCTGGCAGCTCACCGCCAAGGTCAAAGCCGGCGCGGCGACGGCGTCCTTCGACGATCTCGCCTTCGTCTATGGACCGGAGATGCGGCCGGCACGTCTCGCCGGTTCGGCGAACATGGAGTTCGGCGCGCGGCCCCGGGCCGTCGCAACGCTCAGCGCGCGCCAGCTCGACCTCGACCGCACCTTCCCCGCGGCCGAGCGGACGGCCACGGAGCGGCGGCTGCCGTTCGAGGTCGGCAAGGCGGTCGCGGAAAGTCTGAGCTTCGGGCCGGCGCTCCCACTTCCGCTCAGGATCAACCTCAGCGTCGACAACCTGACGGTTGCCGGCGCTTCGGTGAGCGCGCTGCACGGCGAGGCGGAGAGCCGGACCGATGGCTGGACGATCTCGACCTTCGAGTGGCGCGCCCCCGGCGCGACCCAGGTGCGGATCGCCGGCAAGCTCGCGGTCGCGGACGGCAAGGTCGGCTTCTCTGGACCGGTGCAGATCGAGTCGAACGATCCGGGCGGGCTCTATGCCTGGATCGAAGGACAGGCCGCAGCGGCACGCCCGTCGGTCGGTCCGATGCGTGGCAGCGGCGTCCTCACTTTGGCCAATGAGCGCGTCGCAGTCGACGGCCTCAATGCGGAGTTCGACCACAAGTCGGTGTCCGGGCACGCGGCCTATCGATTCACCGGCCCGCAGGGACCTGCGCGCCTCGATGCCGCGCTCGTTGCCGCCGAGATCGATCTCGACCAATTCTTCGCGCTGGCCGAGGCTGCGACCACATCGGCCACCTTCGAACGGCCAAAGGAGGTCGCGCTCGCGCTCGATGTCGGGCGGACCACCTATGCCGGCGTCGAGGCGACCAAGACCCACGCGATCCTCGACTACGACGGCACCGCGCTGAAGATCGAGCGGCTGTCGATCGCCGATGTCGGCGGTGCGGCGGTCGAGGCGAGCGGCCGTATCGACAATCTCCAGGCGGCTGGACGCGGGTCGCTCTCGCTCTCCCTCATCGCCGGACGGCTCGACGGTTTCGCCACCGTTGCCGGGCGGCTGATGCCGCAGGCGGCCGAGGCGCTACGCAAGTATGAAAGCCGGCTCGGTCCCCTCAAGGTGGCCGCGAAGCTCGACGTCGCGCCGGCGGCCACCGGCACCGCGAGTCTCGCCAGGCTCAAGCTCACCGGCAAGATCGCCGGCATCGACACGGTGATCGATGCGACCGGCACCGGCAACCTTTCCAACCCCGGCGCTGCGGCGCTGCAAGTCACCGGCCGCTTCGATGCCGAGGATGGGCGCGTGCTCGCGGGGTTCACCGGCATCGATCAGTTCGCCAACATGGAGCGGCGCCCCGCGCGGCTGACGCTCGAGGCCGACGGCGCCCTCGACCGCGCGTTCCGCGTCGACGCGAAGTTCGCAGGCAGCGAGGTGAGCGCGACCGCGACCGGCACGCTGCGCGGCGCGACCGACGGCCGGCTCGATGTGTCGCTGCGGGCGGCCGACGCCAAGCTGCCGCGCCGGACTGCGACTGTGCCGGTCGATCTGCGCGGCAAGCTCGCGCTCGAAAAAACCGGGCTGAAGCTCGACGACCTCGCCGGCCGTGTCGCCGGCACCAACGTCAAGGGTCGATTGACGGTGGCACTCGGTGCCGTCCCGCGGGTCGAGGGACGGATCGAGGCCGATCAAGTCGACGGTGCAGAGCTCGTTGCGATCCTGGCCGGCGCGCCGGTGGCTGGCGTCAAACCCACGTGGTCGACCGAACCGTTCACCGCTCCCGCTTTGCCGGTGGCCACGGGCCGTCTCGAGTTTCGAGCCGGCAGCGTGCAATGGGCGCCGGGATTGGTCGCGCGCGATCTTTCCGGTGCGGTGCTCGCCTCGGAGGGTGCCTTTGCGCTCGACGGCGTGACCGGCAAGCTCGGCGACGGCCGTCTCGAGCTCGGCGGCCGGCTGCGGCGCGGCGCCGGCGGGGTGAGCATCGGTTCGCACGTCAAGCTGGTGAATGCCGACCTTGGGGCTGTGCTCGCAGCGACACATGCGCCCGCGGCCGGGCGGCTTTCGCTCGACGCCGAGGTGCAAGGGCAGGGTTTGAGCGCAGCCTCCCTCGTCGGTGGGCTTTCCGGTGGCGGCATCATGACCCTCGATAACGTGGAGATCGCCGGGCTCGATCCTGCGGCGATCAATGCGGCGATCAGCGCGGTCGATCGGGGGCTTGCGATCAATGCGGGCCGCATAGCCGAGATCGTCAATGCGAGCTTCAACAGCGGCCGGCTACGGGTGCCGTTCGCGACGGCGCCGATCACCATCGCGGAAGGCCGCGTCCGGGTAAGCGACCTCGAAGCTCCGGCGCAGAGCGCCGATGTCGATGCGATGGCCACGTTCGGCCTTGTCGACCATCAGGTCGACATGCGCTTCATGCTAACCGGAGCGCAGCGCAAGGACGCGCCCGGCGGCGAGCGACCGAGCCTCGCCGTACTCGTGAAGGGGCCGCTCGACAACGCGCGCCGCAGCGCCGATGTCGGCACGCTGGTCAACTGGCTCACCGCGCGTGCGGTCGAGCAGGAGACGAAGCGCCTCGAGGAAGCCGAGCGCCAGCGCAAGCGGCTGGAATCGCCCGAACGCCTGCCGCCGGATGCCATGGTTGCGCCGTCCGCGTCGGAAGCGGTCACCGCGACGCTGGGCCATGCTCCCGACCTTCCGGCGCCGATCGAGATCAAGCCGCCGCCCGGGGTGCGGCGTGCCCCGTCATCCCCTCCGGCATTGCAGCCTCCGCCCGTGCAGCTGGCGCCGCCACCGCTGTCGGATTTCTTCCAGCCGAGCATCCGCTGAAGCGCGACGGCGCTACTCCGGGCGGCGGGGCCCAGGTCGGCTCGGTTCCGGCTTGTCGGGTGGCCGATCGGATCCGCCGATCACGTCTCCAGAATCAGGTTGCGCCGTGAATAGCTGCCGATCTCGCGGTTTCCCGCGAGGACGTGGCAACTGTAGTGCGCCGCGCCATGAGGCGCCTGGAAGTTGAGGAAGGTGCGCTTCGCAAGCCTGTGGTAGTCGGTGTTGGGCGTCAGCTCGATCTCATCGAGTGTGGCAGTAACCCGGCCCAGTCGATCCCGCATCTCAACGCGGACGGTGTCGCGAGCGTGGTGGATGTCGCGAGCGTGCTGAATGTCGCGAACGTGCTGCATATCCTAATTCCCCTCCGCCCCCAGTTCCATTTACGAGCGGAGGTTTAAGTCTCTCTTAATGACGCAAAAATGGCAGCCTAAGCCGCCGATATGCACGTTTTGCGGGTAAATCCCGCACGTACATATACGCTTGGCGCGATGCGCCAAAACGCACCACGCCAAGCCGCATCACGCCAAGCTTGTTTCGACAACCCGAAACCGAAGTGCGGCGCCCGCGCCTAGTCGGCCCGCAGCGCCGAGTCCGCATGCCCGCCGGCGACGGCGGGCTTGCCCTCGGATCGGGCGGCATCGCGCGGCTGCCGATAATGGTCGAGCACGAACAGGCGGATGGCGGACGACAGATTGCCGTGCCTCCGGTCCTGGTCGATTACCGCGACCATGTCGGACAGCGTGACGTGACGTTCCGCTGCGATTTCCTTCAACCCGGTCCAGAAGGCATCCTCCAGGCTGACACTGGTCTTGTGCCCGGCGATGACAATGGATCGCTTAACGACCGGCGACTTCATCGGATTCTCCTGTCTCGATACGGTGTTCATCGAGCTCGCGTCGAACTTTCGATTGCATCGACCGGGCCAGCGCGCGTTCCGCGTTCGACATCCCGTGTGAAACACGCGCCTGTGCCGCGAGTTCCGCCTGTTCCTGTCGTTTTGCGCGCTTGCGGGCCGTCCGCAGGTTTACAATCTCAGCCATCCGCCGCCGTTCCGATGAGCACCGGGTCGCCCCCTACGCATGCTCCACAGGTAGGGATACCTGACTACCTTTTCAACCAGCAGCGACGAATCATCCAACAGAAGTGCTTACATATGGATATGAGTTGCGGCAGTAACACAATCCGTAGTGTGCAAAATTTACCACCGCTGTTAATCGGCAAGCGGCGCGCTGCCGCAGGCCCGTCGTAGGTCCTGATCGCCCTCATGTCGTCTTTTCAAGGCGTCCGTAGACCCGCTATCGTCGCGCTGACGCGTCAGACTTCGCGGCATGCGCGAAAGAACAAGAGCAGGAGAACGGCATGGTCTTGCGGACCGCCATTCATTCGGCTGCGCTCGCGGTGGCGTTGGCGACAACGGTGCCGGCCGCCCAGGCCTTTGATCAGAAGCGCTATCCGGATCTGCATGGCCAATGGCGCCGGGCCGAAACCGGTACGTTCCGCTTCGACCCCGCGAAGCCGTGGGGCCCGGGGCAGGAGGCCCCGCTGACGCCGGAATACCAATCGATCTTCGAGGCGAATCTTGCGAGTCAGGCGGCGGGCGGGCAGGGGATCGGTGTGACCTACACCTGCCAATCGCCGGGCATGCCGCGGGTCACCAACGGCTACGGTCCAACCGAGTTCGTGGTGACGCCGGAGACGACGCACATCCTGGTCGAGAACATCTACGACTCGCGGCGCATCTTCACCGACGGCCGCGCCTTTCCGGACCAAGTCGAGCCGTCGTTGCTCGGCTATTCGATCGGCCGGTGGATCGATGCCGACGGCGACGGAAAGTACGAAGAGCTCGCCATCGAGACGCGCGCCTTCAAAGGCCCGCGCGCCTACGACGCGAGCGGCATTCCGCTGCATCGGGACAATCAGACCGTCGTCAAGGAGCGTTTCTTTCTCGACAAAGCCGACCCCGCCATTCTCCATGACGAGGTCACCGTATTCGATCATGCGCTGACGCAGCCGTGGATGGTGCTCAAGAGCTATCGCCGCCAAACCGATCCGCAGCCGACATGGGTCGAATACGTCTGCAACGAGAGCAACAACCACGTCCACATCGGCAACGAGAACTACATGCTCAGCGGCGACAGGTTGCTGATGCCGACCAAGAAGGACCAGCGGCCGCCCGATCTGAGCCTGTTCGCCTCGCCGGCGAAGTGAATGTGGTCGGTTTCCGCCCGGCGCTGCCGCTATTTCTTGCGAAAACGGTCAAGCCGCACGACCTCGCCTGAGGTCCCTGCCGGCTCGTCCTTCTTTCCCTTCTCCGCCACAGCCTGGTCGCGCTTCGGCTCGGCCTTGGGTTCGGGCTTGGAAGCTTCCGCCTTCGCTAGCTCCGGCTTTGAAGCCTCCGGCTTGGAGAGTTCAGCCTTTGCATCGTTCTTGCTGGCCGGCTTCGCCTTCCGTCGATCGACCGCGGGGACCGGCGGCTCTGCGGTGCCGGCCTCGGGCTCGACGGTGAATTGCAGGCCGAACTGCACGGCGGGGTCGTGGAACGCCTTCACCGCCCGGAGCGGAACGTGCAGCCGCTCCGGGATTCCGTTGAAGGCCAGCCCGACCTCGAAATCGTCCTCGGTGACCTTGAGATCCCAGAACTGGTGCTGGAGGACGATCGTCATCTCCTGCGGGTAGCTCGCCTTGAGCCGGGGCGAAATGTCTACGCCCTCGGCGCGGGTATCGAAGGTGATGAAGAAGTGGTGCTCGCCGGGAAGCCCCTTGGTAGCGGCGTCGTTCAACACCGTGCGGATTACCCCCCGCAAGGCGTCCTGGGTCAGGAGGTCATAGCGAAGATGGTCGACCGGCATGGCTGCATCTCGTCGTGAATTGGCACGCAGGATGCTACACGATTCGTGTGTGAGCCCCCCTAGAAACGAAGTGGGGGCTTCTGTTGCCAGGTGCCCCCGAACCCCGCCTGACGCTGCTAAGACGTCAGGGCTTCAGATCGGTCTTTCAAACCGCTTACGCGGCCTGAGCAACCGGAGCATAGTTGTCGTTTGCAACTATTGCAGTGGCCCGATAACGGCGGAACCATGCCGAGCAAAAGCACGCCCTTTACGCCCTCGTCGATCCTGTTTCGCCCCCGCAGTGGGGATCGGCGGCCGATGATGCGATCGCCGGCCAGCGATCCCCGAATTTGGTGGAGGCGCCGGGTACTGCCCCCGGGTCCGAATGGTTTATTACGACGGCCATTTATCGCCATAGCCGGCAAGCCGGCACCCCCAATATAGGCGGGAATGCCCGCCGGCAAAAGAGCCTGCGAGGAGCCGCTCCTCGTCGAGGTCTCGCCCCCGTCCTCCTCAAATCCGCGCGAGCTCCCCTTTCATGGCCGACTTACCCGCTGATCACCCCGATGCCGCGCCGGTCATGCCCGGCTCGCTCACCGAGATCTTCCTGGCGTTCGCCTGGGTGTCGCTGCGCAGCTTCGGCGGTGTGCTGCCTTGGGCGCGGCGCATGCTGGTGCTCGAAAAGCGGTGGATGACGCCGCAGGAATTCAACGAGGTGCTGGCCCTGTGCCAGTTCCTGCCGGGGCCGAACATCGTCAACCTTTGTGCGGTGTGGGGACGGCGGGCGGGCGGGCTGCCGGCGATACTGGCAAGCCTCATTGGCCTGCTCGGCCCGTCCGTCGCCCTCATGGTCATCGCCGGCACGCTCTATCGCACCTATGGCGGCCTGCCCGAGTTGCGCGGCGTGCTCGCCGGCCTCGCCGCAGGCGCCGCCGGCCTCATCTTGAGCACAGCGGTGGCGATGGCGGAACCGCTGGCGCGCCAGCGGCTGGGGTCTGCGCATGTCGTGGCGGTCGCGACCTTCATCGTGGTCGGCGTCCTGCGCCTCAACCTGCCGCTCGTCCTCATCATCCTCGGTCCGCTCAGCGTCGCTCTTGCCTGGAGAAGCCTCGATGCGAAGTGAGCCGGGTGCGCTCGTCGCGCTGTTTGTGCAGATCGCCATGCTCTCGTTCTTTGCCCTCGGCGGCGCCAGCACGGTGGTTCCGGAGTTGCAGCGCCAGATGGTGGAGATGCGGGGCTGGCTCGACGACCGCCAGTTCAGCGAGCTCTTCGCGATCGCGCAGGCGGCGCCGGGTCCGAACGTCATGTTCGTCGCGTTGCTGGGACATTTTATCGCGGGCGTGCCTGGAGCGGTGGTGACCACGACGGCGATGTGCGGACCGACCTGCGTCCTCGCCTACGGCATCTCGCAGGTGTTCGAGCGCTTCCGCACGGCGCCCCTGATCGCTGCGATCCGTGTCGGCCTGGTCCCGGTCACGATCGGATTAATCGCATCCAGTGCCTTGATTATCGCGCGCGCGGCGGATCACGACTGGCGCGGCCTCCTGGTCACGGTCGCAACGTTCGCCGTGGCCACCTGGACCCGGATCCCGCCGCTGATCGCACTCGCCGGCGCTGCGGGGCTCGGCCTCGCCGGTGTCGTCCGCTGAAACCGTGGCGCGGGTGGCCCGTGACGCGGTCTCTGCATTCGCCGTTGCCCTGCCTTGCGTTGGGGATGGCCTCAGGGCATAAGCGTTTCAAATATGTGGGCCGTATCCACCGTAGGGAGGGTGTAGATGTCGGACAGTGCCGGCGGCGCGACTGGGGGTGGCTTGTTCTCGTTCATCCGCGGTCCCCGCGAATTCTGGGGCGGCTTGGTACTGATCGGGGTGGCGCTGTTTGCGCTGTGGGCGTCTCGTGAGCTGCCTGGGATGCGCGGGTTCGCCTTCGGGCCCGGTACCGCGCCGCGCATGTTCGCCATCGTGCTTGCCGTCCTCGGCGGCTTGATCGCGGTTGGTGGGCTGCTGAACAAAGGCCCGGGCATCGACCGTTTCTACTTCCGCGGCCCGTTCTTCGTGACATTGTCGGTGGTGCTGTTCGCCTGGCTGGTGCGGCCGATCGGCCTCGTCATCGCGAGCTACCTGAGCATCCTGGCAGCTGCTGGAGCGACGCCGGAGGCGCGCCTCATCGAGACGCTCATCTGGGGTGCGGCGTTGACCGCGTTTTGCTGCTTCCTGTTCCCGATCGCCCTCAATTTGCCGCTGCAGTTGTGGCCGAACAGCTGGGAACCGACCGCGATCTTCAATTCGCTCTTCAGCTTCCGGTGAAACGCTTGCGGGCCGTCGCCCGCATCAACAGCGCGTGTAAATCGCCATGTTAGACCTCCTGCACAACCTCGCCCTCGGCTTCGGCGTCGCGCTCTCGCCGATGAACCTGTTTCTGTGTCTCATCGGAGCGCTGGTCGGCACCTTGATCGGCGTGCTTCCGGGCGTCGGCCCGCTCGCGACCATCGCGATGCTGCTGCCGATCACCTTCGGCCTGCCGCCGGTTGGCGCGTTGATCATGCTGGCCGGCATCTATTACGGCGCCCAGTATGGCGGCTCGACCACGTCGATCCTTATTAATATTCCCGGCGAGTCCTCCTCGGTGGTGACGACGCTCGACGGCCACCAGATGGCACGGCAGGGCCGTGCCGGTCCGGCTCTCGCCATCGCCGCCATCGGATCGTTCTTCGCCGGCTGCGTCTCGACCGTGCTCGTCGCGGCACTCGGCGCGCCGCTCACCTCGATCGCGCTGCTGTTCGGTCCGGCCGAATATTTCTCGCTGATGGTGCTCGGCCTGTGCTTCGCGGTGGTGCTTGCGCGCGGCTCGATCGTCAAGGCGCTCGCCATGGTGATGCTCGGGCTCATGCTCTCGATGGTCGGCTCCGACATCGAGACCGGGCAGTCGCGCATGGCGTTCGACATCCCCGAGCTCTCCGACGGCATCGGCTTCGTGGTGGTGGCGATGGGCGTATTCGGCTTCGCCGAAATCATGCGCAACCTCGAGCAGAGCAACTCGCGCGACGTGATCAATGCGAAGCTGACCGGACTGATGCCGACGTGGCCGGACCTCAAGGCTGCCGCCGGGGCGATCGGCCGCGGCACCGTTCTGGGTGCGATCCTCGGCATTCTGCCGGGCGGCGGCGCGGTCATCGCGGCGTTCGCGGCCTATACGTTCGAAAAGAAGATGTCCAGGGATCCCTCGCGCTTCGGCCGCGGTGCAATCGAGGGTGTGGCGGCGCCGGAAAGCGCCAACAATGCCGCCGCCCAGACTTCGTTCATTCCGCTGCTCACCCTCGGCATTCCGCCCAATGCGGTGATGGCGCTGATGGTCGGCGCGATGACCATCCATGGCATCGTGCCCGGACCGCAGGTGATGACCAAGCAGCCGGACCTGTTCTGGGGCATGATCGCCTCGATGTGGCTCGGCAACCTGATGCTCATCGTCATCAACCTGCCGCTGGTCGGGGTGTGGGTGAAGCTGTTGCAGGTGCCCTATCGTCTGCTGTTCCCGGCGATCCTGATCTTCTGTTCCATCGGCGTCTATTCGATCAACAATGCGCCGTTCGATGTGGTGATGACCGGCGTCTTCGGCATCGTCGGCTATTGGCTGGTGAAGCATGATTTCGAGCCGGCGCCGATGCTGCTCGGCTTCGTGCTCGGCCCGCTGATGGAGGAGAACCTCCGCCGCGCCATGCTGATCGCGCGCGGCGATCCGTCGACCTTCATCACCCGGCCGATCTCGGGCGGCCTGATCGCCGTCGCGGCACTGCTGCTCATCGTTGCCGTGCTGCCGATGATCCGGGCGAAGCGCGAGGAGGTATTCGTCGAAGAATGACCGAGGCCTGGTTTTGGCTCGGGACCGGCGGGCAAAGCCCGCCGGTTCTTTTTTGCGCCGTCGCCTTGGTGTTGTCCGGCGGACTGCATAGACTAACGGCGTCGACAGCGATTCTTTTCCGAGACCCGGCTGACGCTCTTATCCCATGCGCCAATACCTCGACCTGATGGAACGCGTTCTCGCCGACGGTGCCGAGAAGCATGACCGCACCGGCACCGGCACGCTGTCGGTGTTCGGGCACCAGATGCGGTTCGACCTTGCCCAGGGCTTCCCGCTGGTCACCACCAAGAAGCTTCACCTCAAATCGATCGTTTACGAGCTCCTGTGGTTTCTCGCCGGCGACACCAACGTCAAATATCTGCACGATCACGGCGTCACCATCTGGGACGCATGGGCGGATGAGCGCGGCGATCTCGGTCCCGTCTATGGGCGCCAGTGGCGCTCGTGGCCGGCGCGCGACGGCGGCACCATCGACCAGATCTCCAACGTGGTCGCCGCGATCCGCCGCAATCCGGATTCGCGCCGCCTCATCGTGACGGCCTGGAACCCGGCCGACGTCGACCGCATGGCGCTACCGCCCTGTCACTGCCTGTTCCAGTTCTATGTCGCGAACGGCAAGCTTTCCTGCCACCTCTATCAGCGCTCCGCCGACGTGTTTCTCGGCGTGCCCTTCAACATCGCCTCCTACGCGATGCTGACGATGATGATGGCTCAGGTGACCGGGCTCGAGGCCGGCGATTTCGTCCACAGCTTCGGCGACGCCCATCTCTATCTCGATCACCTCGAGCAGGCGCGCTTGCAGCTCTCGCGGCTGCCCCGGGAGCTTCCGCAGTTGAGGATCAATCCCGCAGTGAGCGATCTCTTCGCCTTCCGCTACGAGGATTTCACCGTCGAGGGCTACGACCCGCATCCCCACATCCGCGCCAAGGTCGCGGTGTGAGCGCAGCCGAGATGGCGCTCGTCCTCGTCGCCGCGGTTGCCGAGAATGATGTCATCGGGCGCGACGGCGGCCTACCGTGGCGCCTGCCGTCGGATCTGCGCCGCTTCCGTGCGATCACGGTGGGTCATCCCGTGGTGATGGGACGCAAGACCTACGCTGCGATCGGCAAGCCGCTTCCCGGACGCACCAATATCGTGATCACTCGCGACGCCGCGTTCGCGGCGCACGGCGTGATAGCGGTGGCGAACCTCGAGGCGGCGCTGATGGTGGCGCGCGGCGACGCCTTGCGGCGTGGTGTCCGCCATATCATGATCATCGGTGGTGCCGATCTCTACGGCCAGACCATCGAACGCGCCTGCCGGCTCGAGATCACCCGCGTCCACGCGCGGCCGGCCGGCGACAGCATCTTCCCCGCCGTCGATCCGGCGCAGTGGCGCGAGATCGGACGCTGCGAACATCCTGTCGGTCCCGGTGACGACGCTGCGTTCACCACGCTCTCCTACGAACGCATCGTGACGTGAGCGCGTTAGTCCGCGATCTTGATGATTTTTCGGGCGGCGCTGCGCTGGTGCGCCCCCTCAATCGGTGATTAAGTAGAGTGTCGGATGGTTGCGGGTTATGGGTAAGTGGATAGCGACGCGTCATCTGCGCGCGTTGAAAGGGTGGAACCGTCCCCCTATAACCCCGGGGTCCGAGACGGGGGTCTCGAAAGTCCGTGACAGGGCCGTCGTGGCGGGGCACACGAGGGCGGAAACGAGCTTCCAGCCCGGGCGCGCACGAAGCGCGCAGCAGCGGGCGAACGCGGAGTGCAGTGATGCCGTGGAGTAATCAAGGCGGCCCCTGGGGTGCGGGTCCGAAGGGGCCGTGGGGCTCCGGTTCCCCGCCGTCGGGATCGAGTCCGCCGGACCTCGAAGAATTGCTTCGGCGCGGCCAGGACAAGCTGCGCACGGTCCTGCCAGGCGGCAATCTGAGCGGCCGCGGCATTGCGCTGATCGCGCTCGCCGCAGTGGCGCTGTGGGGATTTTCCGGCTTCTTCCGCGTCGAGCCCGACGAGCTCGGTCTCGTCATGCGGTTCGGCAAATACATTCGCGACGCCAAGCCGGGCCTCAATTACCACATTCCCTATCCGATCGAGTTGGTCGACATGGTGAAGGTCACGCGGGTCAATCGCATCGACATCGGCATGCGGCTCGTCGAGGATCTGCGTCGCGGCACCCAGATGCGGGACGTGCCGGAAGAGAGCCTCATGCTGACCGGCGACGAGAACATCGTCGACGTCGATTTTGCGGTGTTCTGGGTGGTCAAGCCTCAGGGCGCCGGCGCCTATCGCTTCAACATCTCGAATCCCGAGGGCACGGTGAAGGCGGTCGCCGAGAGCGCGATGCGCGAGGTGGTCGGCCGTTCGGACATTCAACCGATCCTCACCGGGGCGCGCCAGAACATCGAGACCGGGGTCGCCGAGCTCATGCAGAAGACGCTCGACAGCTACAATTCGGGCATTCAGATCACCCAGGTGCAGATGCAGAAGGTCGATCCGCCGGCGCAGGTCATCGATTCCTTCCGCGACGTTCAGGCCGCGCGTGCAGACGGCGAGCGGGCGCAGAACGAAGCCCAGACCTACGCCAACCGCGTGATCCCGGAGGCCCGCGGCCGCGCCGCGCAGGTCACCCAGGCCGCCGAGGCGTACCGCGAGCAGACCGTCGCCGAGGCCAGGGGCCAAGCCTCCCGCTTCGGCAAGGTCTATGATGAATACAAGAAGGCTCCGGATGTGACGCGCCAGCGCCTCTATCTCGAAACCATGGAGCGGCTGTTCGGCGGCACCGACAAGATCATCATGGATTCCGGCCAGAACGGCCAGGGCGTGGTGCCGTTCCTGCCGCTGCCCGAATTGCGGACCCGTCCGACGACCGGCTCGCCGGCACCGACGCCGTCGGCGGGAGGCGCACGATGAGAAACAACAATATTACCGGCGGCGTCCTCGCCGTCCTCGCGGTCGTCATCGTGGTGCTCGCCTATCTTTCGCTGTTCACGGTGCCGCAGACCCGTCAGGCGCTGGTGGTCCGCCTCGGCGATCCCGTAAGGACCATCACCCAGCCCGGCCTGCACGTCAAATGGCCGTTCATCGACAGCGTGATCTACGTCGACAACCGCATCCTCGACCTTGAGAACGCGTCCCAGGAAGTGATCTGCTCCGACCAGAAGCGGCTCGTCGTCGATGCCTTCGCGCGCTATCGCATCACGAATCCGCTGCTGTTCTACCAGACGGTCAGCACCATCGAAGGCGCGAACTCGCGGCTGTCGACCCTGCTCAACGCCGCGCTGCGGCGCGTGCTCGGCGAGGCGACGCTCACTCACGTGGTGCGCGACGATCGCGCCGCGCTGATGGCGCGGGTGAAGGAGCAACTCAATCGCGAAGCCCAGGCGTTCGGCATCGAAGTCGTCGACGTGCGCATCCGCCGCGCCGATCTGCCCGAGCAGAACAGCCAGGCGGTCTACCAGCGCATGCAGACCGAGCGCCAGCGCGAGGCGGCCGAGTTCCGCGCCCAGGGCAGCCAGAGGAGCCAGGAGATCCGCGCCAGGGCCGACCGCGAAGTCACCGTGCTGGTCGCCGAGGCGACCTCGAAGGGCGAACAGACGCGCGGCGAAGGCGATGCCGAGCGCAACCGTATCTTCGCCGATGCCTACGGCAGGGACCCGGACTTCTTCTCCTTCTATCGCTCGATGCAGGCCTATGAGAACGGGCTGCGCCCCAACGACACCCGCATGGTCTTGCGGCCCGACTCCGACTTCTTCAAATACTTCGGGGATCCGAGCGGCAAGGCGACGACCGGGACTTCTTCCGCAGCTCCGGCGACACCTCAGGCAGCGGAAAAATAATTGGCGCGAGCGCGCCGGGCACGGCGATGAGCGATTTTCTGGCGGCGATCGGGCTGGTCTTCGTGATCGAAGGCCTGCTGTTCGCCGCGTTTCCGGAGGCCGCCCGGCGGACCGTCGAGGCGATCGGAAAGACGCCCGACCAGACGCTGCGGACGATCGGGATCGTCAGCGCGGTGTTCGGGCTCGCGGTTGTATGGCTGGTACGGGGGTAGCCCGGCAGCCGCCTTTCCGCCCGATTCCGCCTCTAATTTGCCGGACCAGCTTCGACGCACTCTTGCGTCGCGCCCGTGGGGGGCGCAGTCTGGAGAAGCTTTTCCCCAGGAGAAACATCGCCCATGGTTGGCCTTCCGCTCTTTGTCCGCCGGTCCTGCCGTTCCACCGCGGTTGCGATCGCTGCTGCGGTGGTGGCGATCCCGCTCATCGCCGCTCCGGCGGCGGCGCGTGGCCCGGACGGCATCGCCGATGTCGCCGAGAAAGTCATCAATGCGGTCGTCAACATCTCCACCTCGCAGACCGTCGACAACCGCAACAATACGACGCCCCAGCTTCCACCCGGCTCGCCCTTCGAAGAATTCTTCGACGAGTTCTTCAAGAACCGCCGCAACAATCAGCAGGGCGAGAATCAGAACCGGCCGAACGCGCCGCACCGCGTCAATTCGCTGGGCTCGGGCTTCATCATCGATCCGTCGGGCATCGTGGTCACCAACAACCACGTGATTGCCGACGCCGATGAGGTCACCGTCATCCTCAACGACGGCACCCGCCTCAAGGCGGAGATCCTCGGACGCGACACCAAGGTCGATCTCGCGCTTCTGCGGGTGAAGCCGGAGAAGCCGCTGACCGCCGTGTCGTTCGGCGATTCCGACAAGCTGCGGCTCGGCGAATGGGTGGTCGCGATCGGCAATCCGTTCAGCCTCGGCGGCACCGTCACTGCCGGCATCGTCTCGGCCCGCAACCGCGACATCAACTCCGGTCCGTACGACAACTACATCCAGACCGATGCCGCCATCAATCGCGGCAATTCCGGTGGTCCGCTGTTCAATCTCGAGGGCGAGGTCATCGGCATCAACACTGCGATCATCTCGCCGTCGGGCGGCTCGATCGGCATCGGCTTCTCCGTGCCGTCGAAGACCGCGGTGGCCGTGATCGACCAGTTGCGCCAGTTCGGCGAGACCCGCCGTGGCTGGCTCGGGGTGCGCATCCAGCAGGTGACCGACGACATCGCCGAGAGCCTCAACATCAAGCCGCCGCACGGTGCCCTCGTCGCCGGCGTCGACGAGAAGGGCCCGGCGAAGCCGGGTGGCATCGAGGCGGGCGACGTGATCGTCAAGTTCGACGGCCACGACATTCACGAGATGCGCGACCTGCCGCGCGTCGTCGCCGATACTCCGGTCGGCAAGGACGTCGACGTGGTGATCGTGCGCAAGGGCAAGGAAGAGAACCGCATCGTGAAGCTCGGCCGGCTCGAGGACGGCGAGAAGCAGGCCGCGCTCACTCCGAAGAAGGATGCCGCCCCCGAAGAGAAGTCGGTGGTGCAGAAGACGCTCGGTCTCAACCTGTCCAACATGACCGACGACCTGCGCGGCAAATACAAGATCAAGGACACCGTCAAGGGCGTGGTGATCACCGGCGTCGATGCGCAGTCGCCTGCTGCGGATAAGCGCCTCAATGCCGGCGACGTCATCGTCGAGGTCTCCCAGGAGCAGGTCGGCAACACCTCCGACCTGCAGAAGCGGGTCGACCAGCTCAAGAAGGAAGGCCGCAAGTCGGCGCTGCTGCTCGTCGCCAATGCGCAGGGCGAGCTGCGCTTCGTCGCGCTGGCGCTTCAGTAAACTCTTCGCGATAACCGCTGCGGATCGCCGGGCTCGTCCCGGCGATCTTTTTTGGTGGCGAGTCGCAGAGCTTGTAGCCCGGATTGAGCGGGGCATCGGCCCGCTCTCCGATTGTCGAGGCCATCGTTCCCGGATGTCGCTTCGCTCATCCGGGCTACGCGTAGTGCGCGTCTATTCGCTGATCTCCGACCTCGTGTAACCCTGCGCGTAGAGCAGCGCGGTGAGGTCGCCATGATCGATCCGCGCGCCGGCGGCGGCGGCGACGACGGGCTTCGCATGATAGGCGACGCCGAGCCCTCCCTCCGTGATCATCAGGAGGTCGTTGGCGCCATCGCCGATCACGAGCGTTTCGCTCTTTCCGAGGCCCAGCGCGGCGCGCAATTCGAGGAGGGTCGCGAGCTTGGCCTCGCGGCCAAGGATCGGCGGTAGAACCCGCCCGGTGAAGCGCCCGTCGTGGACTTCGAGGCGGTTGCCGCGGTTCTCGGCGAAGCCGATGGCCGCGGCGATCGGCCCGGTGAACAGGGTGAACCCGCCGGAGACGAGGCAGGTGTGGGCGCCGTGGGCGGTCATGGTCCGCACCAGTGCGCGGCCCCCGCGAGTGAGGGTGATGCGCTTCTCGATCACCTCGGCGACGACGCCAGCCGAGAGTCCGGCGAGCAACGCAACGCGTTCTGCGAGCGCCGGCTCGAAGGCGATCTCGCCGCGCATCGCGCGCTCCGTGATGGCAGCGACGCGGGCCTTCTGGCCGACGAAATCCGCGAGCTCGTCGAGGCATTCCTGGCCGATCATGGTGGAATCCATGTCGGCGAGGAGGAGCCGCTTGCGCCGTCCCGCCGCAGGCTGCACGACGACATCGACCGGCATGTCGCCGATGATGTCGCGCAGCCGCTGCGCGGTGACGCGATCCTCGCTTTCAGCCGCCGGCGTGAAAGGGATATCGACCGCGATGCCAGGCGCGAGCCAATGCGGCGCACCGCCGCCGAGCGCGTCCGCGGCGCGCGCCGCGAGCCCTGCCGAATCCGGCAGGTCACGGCTGGCGATCAGGGTGGCGACGTGAGACATGATGGGCAGGCGGCATCGTGGATGGGCGCCCACTGGGGCGCCGAATTGAGCGGCAAGTCGGGTTCGGACTTGGGCGCGGATTTGAGTGCCACGGATCTCGCGGCACGCGGAAAGGTGACACGGCATCTCGCATGGACGGTGCGGACGATCGGGTGGTGCTTATCGCAGGACCGACCGCGAGCGGCAAGTCGGCGTTGGCCGTCGCGCTTGCCGAGCGGCTCGGCGGCATGGTCATCAACACCGACTCGATGCAGGTCTATCGCGATCTTTTCATCATCACGGCCCGCCCGGGCGCTGCCGACCTCGCCCGCGTGCCGCATCGGCTCTACGGTCATGTCGACGCCGCCGAGAACTACTCGGTCGGGCGTTTCGTCGAGGATGCGGGGCTTGCGTTGAGGGAGGCGCGGGCCGCGCGGCGGGTCGCCATCTTCGTCGGCGGCAGCGGGCTCTATTTCAAGGCGCTGACCCGCGGGCTCGCAGCGATCCCGCCGATCCCGCAGGAGATTCGCCTCGGCATCCGTGCGCGGCTCGAGGCGTGCGGCGCCGCCGCTCTCCACGAGGAGCTCACCCGCCGCGATCCCGTCAGCGCAGCGCGTCTCGCGCCCGCCGACCGCATCCGCATCGCCCGCGCCCTCGAAGTGTTCGAGGCGACCGGCCGCACGATTATCGACTGGCACCGTGACGGGCTGCCGCCGCTCCTCGGCGGCGCGCGCACCGCCAAGGTGTTCCTCACGCCGGAACGTGCCGCGCTCTACCGCCGCATCGACGCGCGCTTCGACGCGATGCTCACTGCCGGTGCGCTCGACGAGGTGCGAGCGCTCCACGCCCGGCGCCTCGATCCGTTGCTGCCGGCAATGAAGGCCCATGGCGTGCCCTGGCTGATCCGCCATCTCGGCGGCGAGACGACGCTCGCCGACGCCGCCGAGGGCGGCAAGCGTGACACCCGGCATTACGCCAAGCGTCAGTTCACCTGGTTTCGCCATCAGCTCGGCGACTGGCCGCGCGCCGCTCCGGAGGCGGCATTCGAAGAGATCGTTCGCGCCATCGGCGGCTGAGGGATGTGCCGCCAGCGTGCAGCGGCCGCGGCCGCCGCCGCAAGTCCGGCGAGCAACACCCAGCCGGCCGGCCGCAATCCGTTCGCCGCATCGAAATGCGCACCGAGGAGGCGGAGCGGATCGACCCCGGTAGCCGCGGCGTGCCAGGCGGCTTCGGCGATTGCCGTGGCGACGGCACTCGCTCCAGCGAGGCCGAGCAATGCGCGCGGGGTCACGTCGCCGACCAGCCGGTGGACGGCGCGGTACCCGATCAGCCAGACCAGAAGGCCGAGCATCAGCATCGGCTCGAATGTCTCGGTGCGGGACCGCAGCAGGAAATGGAGGACGGACAGCGCGGCGATGACATAGATCGCGCTGTGCAGGCGATTCCACCGCGTGCTCCCGATGCGGGCGACCGCACGGTCGCTCGATGTCGCCGCGAGTGCGGCTAGACCGATCAGCGCCACCGCGCCGGTCGTCAGATAGAGCCGCAGCACCGTTTCGCGGGCCACCGCGAGCCAGTCGAACTGCAGGTCGAAGGCATAGAGGCCGAAGTGCAGCGCGGCGAGACCGAACGCGCCGACGCCGAGAATCCGGCGGCCACGAACCAGGCGCGGCAGTCCGAGAATGCGGCGCGCGGGACCGATCAGGAGGACGAGCCACAGCAGGCGCAACGCCCAGTCGCCGCTGACGCGGATCGCCTCGGTGACCGGGCGCGCGCCGAGGCCGCCGTCATAGCTGAGAAAGGCGAGCCAGACCGCCGGCGCCCCGGCGAGCGCGGCCGCCGTCGTCTTCTCGAAACGAAAGGCACGCGCCGGCATGCCGCCTCCGCGCTACTTGGTGAGCCGGAAGAACAGCTCGTAGAAAGCGATCAGCACCTCGACGACGATCAGGAGCACGATCGTCGCTTCGAGCCGGCTCGAGCGCTCGGTGTCGATGATGTCGACGAGGGCGCGCGACGTGCCCTCGATCACCTGGAGCTTGTGCTGGAGAGCGTTGGCGCGCTCCTTGAGCTCGTATTCGTCCTCGAGGCGCGCATAGAGGCGCTCGAGGTCGCTGCGGTCCCACAGCACATCCGGCTTTTCGGCGACCGCGATGCGACCGGAAATGCGATGCTGCACGAGGAGGACCTGGCCGATCACACGGAGCATCTCGCGGCGGTTGACCGGGCCGCGGCCGGTGGTGGCGAGGCGGTTCGCGAACGGCTCGATCAGCTCGAGCACCTTGTTGACCTCACGCTCGTCGCGCACCAGCGCGACGTTCTTCGCCAGCACGTCGGCGATGACGAGCACCCGCGGCGGCGACAGGTCCTTGAGCGAGATCGAGCCGCCGGTCACCACCTGGTCGTCCCGCTCCGGCGCGATCTCGATCGTCGCGGTCTCGTCCTCGATCTTGGCGTAGCGACCGGCCAGGCGCGCGCTGATGCCGCGGACGACCTCGTCCTCCTCGATCGGCGACAACCCGATCAGGACGACGACGCCGTAGCGGAACAGGACGGCGAATCCGGTTGTGCCGACCCGAAACGCGAGTGGCGTCGTCGAGATGAGGTCGCTGCGTTCGAGGCCCGCCGTGTCGAGGCGCTCGCCCAACAGAAGGGCACGGGCGATCACTCGCGTCGCGACATGCGGGATCGGCAGAGGATCAGCCATGGCGGGTAAGCTGGATGTTCGGCAGAGGAGGTCACGCCTCCACCTTGGGCCTTCGGCTCGATTGGGCGTTTCGTCGTCGGTCCGTCGCGACGCCGGGACCCCCACCACTAGGGCATTTCAGGGGGCGATGGAACGGGAAAGCCGCCGCGATTCTCCCGGCTCAACCGATACGGGAAGGACATGACTTCGGGGACCAGCCCTGCATCTCCACGGGCACACGAGCCCCCTTTCTATTCACGGCAAGGTGATATATGTTCCGGGCACAAAACTGCCTCCGAAAGCGGGAAGTGCCGATGATCCCGCTCAAAAGAAATGGCAGACTGCCCGCGGCAGGCATGGCCTTTCGTTCCGCGCTTGCCTTTTTGCGCGGATGCAACCTCCCGGACTGAACTCCGGGCCAGATCAATCAATAGCTAAATCGGGGGAAATGCATGAAGTCCCTGTATGCAGCGTTACTCATCGGCGGTTCGGTTCTCGGCACCAGCGGTGTCGTTCTGGCGCATCACTCGTTCGCCATGTTCGATCAGGAGCATCCGATTCAGCTCGTCGGCACGGTGAAGGAATATCGCTACACCAGCCCGCACACCTTCATCATCCTGGACGTCAAGGCTGCGGACGGCACGAGCCAGCTCTGGAACCTCGAAGGCGGCGCGCCGAGCGGCCTCATCCGCGACGGGTGGTCGAGCAAGACCTTGAAGCCGGGTGACGAGCTTCAGCTGATGGTCGACCCGCTGCGCAGCGGCGCTCCTGGCGGCGCGTGGAACGTCAACAAGGTGAAGTACAAGAACGGCGATCCGATCGTCGCGACGCACTGAACCGGCCGGCCGGGGCCTCTGCTTGCGTCCCGGTACGATCTGATCGACAAAGCGCGGCTGCGCCCGGGAGCCCCGGGTGCGACGCGCTTTTTTAGTTGCCGAGTCAGGTCGCTTCGGCTGGGATCGATGCGGCCAAGTGCTTCTCGCAGGATCCGCCTCAGGCGACGCTGTCGAGCCGCCGATTCTCTTCAAACCGCTTGAAATCGATTTCCTCGGCGCAGACCGGCGCGCCGAACAGGTAGCCTTGCACGTAATTGACCCCTGACGCGCGCAGGATGTCGAATTGCTGTTTGGTCTCGACGCCCTCGGCGACGGTGGCGACGTCGAGGCCCGATCCGAGAGCGAGCACCGAGGCGACCACTGCCGCGCAATCGGCCCGGTGGGTGATGTTCTGCGTGAACGACTTGTCGATCTTGATCTTGTCGATCGGGAAGGTGGTCAGGTAGCGCAGCGAGGAATAGCCGGTGCCGAAGTCGTCGAGGCTGATGGCGATGCCGAGGTGCTCGAGCTGCTGCAGGGTCGCGAGCACCCCGGCCTCCTTTTCGAGCAGCGCGGTCTCGGTGATTTCGAGCTCGAGCCGTTCGGGCGGCAAGCGGGTCTCGGCGAGCGTGCGCGTCACCACGTCGAGCAGGTCCGATTTCGCGAACTGGACGGCCGAGATGTTGACCGCGACCTTCACTCCAAGGGGCCAGCGCTTCGCCGTCTCGCAGGCCTTGTGGAGGACCCATTCGCCGAGCGGAACGATGAGGCCGGTCTCCTCGGCGAGAGGGATGAACTCGGACGGCGGTACGAACCCCTTCACCGGGTGGCGCCAGCGCGCCAGGGCCTCCAGCCCGAACAGCTTGCGCGTCTTGACGTGGAGGATCGGCTGATAGTGGATTTCGATCTGGCCACCCGCGATGGCGTCGCGCAGATCGGCTTCGAGCTGCCGCCGCGCGTCGGCGTCGGCGGTCATCCGTTCGTCGAAGAAGCAGTAGCCGTTGCGGCCCTCGGATTTGGTTCGGTAGAGCGCGAGATCGGCCTGCTTCATCAGCGTGTCGGAATCGACGCCCGGCTCGCGGGCCGTCGCGATGCCGATGCTGGCGCCGATGCTGACCATTGTGCCGTGGATGCTATAGGGCGCAGAGACCAGCGCGATGACGCGCTTGGCGAGCTCGACCGCGCTGCGCTGGTCCTCGTCGCCGGCCTGAATGATCGCGAATTCGTCGCCGCCGAGCCGCGCGACGAGATCGGTATCGCGCAGCGCCTTCTTCAGCCGGTCGGCGATCTCCCTGAGGAGGGCGTCGCCGGCAGGATGGCCGAGCGAATCGTTGACGTTCTTGAAGCGGTCGAGATCGAGCATGAACACGGTGAAGGTCTCGTGGTGCCGCCGCAGGCGCGCGCCCGCCTCTTCGAGCTTCTCCATGAAGTTGGTGCGATTGGGAAGGCCGGTCAGCAGGTCGTGCCGCGCCATGAACGCGACCCTCTCCTCGTCGCGCCGGCTGTCGGTGATGTCCTGGTGGATCGCGACCCAGCCGCCGCCCTTGATCGGCTGGTGGGTAATGGAAATCACGCGCCCGTCACGCAACTCGGTCACGGCGCAGTACGGCTCGTTGCGGTTCGCCTCGGCGAGGCGGGTGTCGATGTACTCCTGGGCGGCCGCCGGCGAGCTGCCCGCGGCGACCCTCGCCTCGAGGATGGAGCGCAGCTTCGTTCCCGGGCGCATCTCGCCAGGGCTCAGCCCGTACATCTTGGCATAGCGCTCGTTGCAGACGATCAGCCGCTGCTGGCCGTCGAACATGCACAGTCCGTGCGCCATGTTCTCCAGCGTCACCTCGAGGATACGGTTCTTGTAGGCGAGATTGCCGGTCTGCCACATCAGGAGACCGGTCCCGAGCAGGATGACGGATATGACGAGAAGCGCGCCGGGGCCGAACGTGTAGAGATGCTGATACCAGGAGGCCAGCTGGTCGTCGCGATGGTAGCTCACGAGGACGACCAGGGGAGGCGCCGCGATCGACTTGTACCCGATGATACGAGGAGTCTGATCGACCGGGCTCACGAGTTCGTAGCTGCCTGCATCGGCGGTCAGCAGGTGATCGGCGACCGGCCAGCGAATGCCGCCTATGCTGTCCTGGTCGATCGGCGGCTGACGAGCGAAGATGTGGCCGGGATGGTCGGCCATCGCCACCGCGCCGCGCGGACCGATATCGATCGAGCGAAAGGCGCGAATGAAGTAGGATTGATCGAGCAGCGCTACTGCGACCCCCGCGAAGCGGCCGTTCGGATCGACGAGGCGGCGCGATACGGCGATCAGCCAGCGGTCCGACGGCACGGCGCGAAACGGACGCGAGACGTAGAAACCGTCGGTCGGGTCGTCCCGGTGCACCTTGAAGTAATCGCTATCGGCGATATTGGGTCGGGTCGGGGCCTGCTCGTTTGACCACGCCTGGTAGTTGCCGTTCCGGTCGGTCCACCGGATCGCCACCAGCATCAGCGAGCTTTTTTGTATCTGGCTCAGCGCTTCGTCGGCGCGGCGGTGCAGTGCCGCCTCATCGGCCCCGGGCATGGCCAGCGCCATTTCGAGATCGGCGCGGATGAGTTCGGCTTCGCGCAGCGAGCGGTCGACGGCCTCGAAGGTCAGGGCGGTCTGCTGCGCGAGCACCTCGGCATAATTTTGGCTGCTGTGGCGTGCCTGATCGATCTCGGCGCGGTAGCGGGCCCGCAGGTCGGCGAGGAAGAGGAGCGCGATGGCAACGGCGAAGAATATTCCGAGTGCGCCGATCGTCGCCTTCGGTCGGCCCGCGAGCCTGCGCATCGCCGCCCATAGCGACGCCGCAAGCGAGGACGGCAAACGCGACCACAACGGTACAGTTCCGGGACTTGCCATGACCGCGTAGATGCTTCCGCCAGCCAACCGCGTGGCCGTTGTGCCCGAAAGAACAAAAGGCGCGCTTAATTTAGTTGATTAAAGCTTAGTTTAGTCGGTGTGCGAAAATCCTGCAATTACCGGCGTCTCGCGCGTTCCTGCCTTGCCGCATTCAGGCGTCGGCCGGTGACGCGCGGAGAACCTCGGGGTTGACGACGTTGATCGGGGTTCCCGCCGCGAAGGCGAGAATCTGGTCGAAGATCTCTACGAACTGCACCTCGTATTCGTCGTGGGACACGTAGCCGATGTGCGGCGTCACCACGACATTGTCCATGTTCAGGAGCGGATGTGTGGTGTCGTAGACGGGCTCGTCCTCGAAGACGTCGACCGCCGCCATGCCCGGACGCCCGGCGCGCAGTGCGGCGACGAGGGCGCCGGGCTCGATCAGCGGCGCGCGGCTGGTATTCACCAACAGCGCGGTCGGCTTCATGCGGGCGAGGTCTTCCGCCTTGACGATGCCGCGCGTCGCCTCGACGAGACGCATGTGCAGCGAGATCACGTCGCAGTCGGAAAAGAACGCGGCCTTGCTCGGCGCGCGCTCGTAACCTTCGGACACCGCCCGGGCGAGCGCCTGTTCGCGCGCCCACACCACGACCCGCATGCCGAACGCACGGCCATAGCCCGCGACGACGCGGCCGATCCGGCCATAGCCGTAGATGCCGAGCGTCTTGTGATGCAGCGACCGGCCGACGCCGATCTGCCATTTGCCAGCCTTGAGCGCTGCCATCTGCTGGGGAATCTGCCGCATCGACGCGATCACCAGGCCCCACGTCAATTCGGCGGCGGCATAGGACGGGGTTCCCGGATGCTGGCTCGACGACACCACGATGCCGAGCCGGGTGCAGGCTGCGACGTCGATGTGCGGATAGACGCTGCGTTGGCTGATCAGCTTGAGCTTCTTCAACTGCACCAGCAGCGGCTCGCGGATCTTGGTGCGCTCTCGGATCAGCACCAGCACCTCGGTATCTTTCAGCCGCGCCGCGAGAGCATCGTCGTCCTGGACGTGGTCGGTCCATACCGTGATGTCGTGGCCGGCCAGCTGCGAGAAGCAGCCGAGGGTGCGAATGGTGTCGTGATAATCGTCGAGGATCGCGATTTTCATGAATGCGAGGCCCTGTCAGCGCGTCGATGCATTGCCCAATCCGCCCGCGAAATCGGCCTTTTCTCAGTTGCCGACGGGAAGCTCCTGCAGCCGTGGGATGAGCCGCACGGTGACGCCGGCCTCCTTGAACATCTCCGCCGACAGCGAGAACTCCGGGCCCCATTTGCGCTCCGAGAGGTCGGGTGCATAGCCCACCACCTCGCTGATGCCGGATTGGATGATCGCCTTGGCGCATTCGACGCAGGGGTACCACGGCACGTACATGACGCAGCCCTTCACCGAGACTCCGATGCGCGCGGCGTTGTAGATCGCATTACGCTCCGCGTGCGAGCTCCAGAGATACTTCGCGCCGGTCTCGCGCGAGTGGCGCTCGGGAATGTCGTCGCGGACGCCGCGCGGGAAGCCGTTGAAGCCGGTCGACCTGATCTCCCTGTCGGGACCGACGATGACCGCGCCGACGCGCCGTCCGCTCTCCTTGCTCCAATGGGCGATCTCGTGGGCCAGCAGCATGAAGCGTTGGTCCCAGGTACTTGAAAACATCACGTCTCCTCGTTCGACGGCCGGCGGACACGCAGCCTAACGACAAGGTGCAGTCTGGAAAAGCCGATACCAACCAGCGGTTGGACGTGGAAGTGTCACGGTGACGCGCTCCGATTGCGGGACGTCCATGCGATGGCGCGTGTTGATGGGCAGGGCGGCAGGTGGCGGGGCGCCGGATATTTTGTTATCGCGGGCCTCTTCGCCCCCGCCGCTCTGGGCCTCTCCCGTCACACCCGTGCCGCCAAAGGTTCGCTCGAGGACATCCTGATGCAACGCAGCACGAACCGCATTCTGACCACCCATACCGGCAGTCTCCCCCGTCCGGCGGCCCTGGTGCAATTGCTCCTCGATGACCGGGAGAAGCCCGGCGCGAGCCGCGCCGCACTCGAGGCTGCGGTCCGCGACGCGGTCGAAGGCGTGATCGCAAAGCAGATCGAATGCGGCCTCGACATCATCAATGACGGCGAGCAGGGCCGGACGGATTACACGGTTCACGTGAAGGATCGCCTGTCGGGATTCGAGGGGCCGAGCACGCCGCCGCTCGGCACCGGCGGTGACGAATTCCCCGAGCTCGCCCTTCTGCTCAAGCAGTTCGCCTCGCCGTTTCAGCATCGCCCGGCGTGTTCCGGCCCGATCGCTTGGAAGGACTGGCCGGCGGTAGAAGCCGATCTCGCGCGCGCCAAAAGTGCGACCGTGGCCGCAACCGCCGCGGATGGCGCGAGGCAGGTCTTCATGACCTCGCCATCGCCGGGCCAGATCGCCCGCTACCTCAAGAACGGGTACTACCCCGACGACGAGGGCTATCTCACGGCGCTGGCCGACGTCATGAAGCGGGAATACCAGGCGATCGTCGATGCCGGCTTCATCCTCCAGCTCGACTGTCCGGACCTCGCGATGTCGCGCCACATGCTCTATCCGCACCTCGGCAGTGCGGACTACCGCAGGGTGATCGCCGCCAACGTGACCGCGCTCAACCGTGCGGTGGCCGATATTCCGGCCGAGCGCATGCGCATGCATGTGTGCTGGGGCTCGACCATCGATCCGCATCACAACGACGTTCCGCTGCGCGACATCGTCGACGTCGTGCTTAGCGCGAAGCCCCAGGCGGTGTCCTTTCCGGGCGCCAATCCGCGCCACGGTCACGAATGGAAGGTGTGGCGCGAGGTGGCGCTTCCCCCGGAGAAGACCATCATTCCGGGCGTCATCGACTCGACCACCAATGTGGTCGAGCACCCCGAGCTCGTCGCCGACCGGATCGTCCAGTATGCCCGCGTCGTTGGGCCGCAGCGCGTGATCGCCGGGGTCGATTGCGGCTTCGGCACCTTCGCCGGACGCGTCCAGGTCGACACCAAGATCGTATGGATGAAGCTCAAATCGCTCACCGAGGGCGCCGCGCTTGCGTCCAGGCAGCTCTGGTAACGCCTCCTGGGCGCTGCCGTTTTTGCTTGCAAGCCACCGAAATCCTTTGCAAATGGTGTCGGATGGGCCGACGATGGCCGCGGCTGACAACCGGGAAGGGCTGCCATGAAGGCGTTGATTATGTACGTGGTGTTCGTGATCATCGGCGCCGTCGTTGCCAGCGGGATCGGCTATTGGATCGAGAAGGAATTCTCCGCGACGCTCAGCCTGATCGTGTTTCTCGCGATGTTCTTCGCGAACTTCGCCGTGTCGTGGATCGCCGTCGTCTATGTAATGGACGGCTCGCTCAGGGACATCCAGGGCCGCCAGGCCCAGTCCGACATCGAGCGCACCGCGCGGGCCAATCGTCCACACTAGCCTGGATCGTATACGGAAGCAGTCGCTCGCCCGGCCGAGCCGGGCGATGACCGTTTCAAAAAGGCGCCCTACAGCGCGAATACGAAGATCATCGTCGCGCTTTTGCCGAGGTTGCGTTTCTCCGGTGTCGTCGCCAGACGGCCCATCGAGTTGCGGGTCAACCCGGTGGCGATTGCGATGTATTGGCGGCCGTCGACCGCATAGGTCATCGGCGGCGCGTTGATGCCGGTCCCGACATTGAAGCTCCACAGCTCCTCGAGCGTCTGGTCGTCGAGCGCGACCACGGTGCCGTCGATGAGCGCGGTGACGATGAGCCCGCCGGCCGTCGCGAGCGCGCCGCTGGTGTTGGCGTAAGCCATCTCCTTGCGCTTGACGATGGCGCCGGTCGCGGGATCGACCACCACAAGGCCGCTCTTGAGCCGTCCGTCATAGCCGAAGTCGCCGCCGTCGAACTTGCCGCGGACGTGGCGCGTCTGGTCGCGCGTGATGTTGGTGCAACCTTCGAGCTCGGGCACGTAGACGAAAGCGGTGCGCTCGCTGTAGGCCGCCGACCAGAAATTGCTGCCGCCCGGCACGCCCGGACAGACGCCGCTGCTCTTCGCGCCGGTGAGGATTTTCGCCACCGCATCCGCGTAGGTCTGCAGGTCCTTGGCCGGATCGTAGTCGAGCGGCCGGCCTGTCTTGGCGTCGATGCCCTTGGTCCAGGTCACTGTCGGCACGTATTGGATCGCTTTGAGAAACTGGCCGTTGAGCCGGTCGAATGAATAGAAGAAACCGTTGCGTCCGGCATGCGCGAGAAGCTTGCGGTCCTCGCCGCCGACCTTGCTGTCGATGAGGATGTGGGTGCCGGTCTCGTCGTAGTCCATCGTGTCGTTCGGCGTGTACTGGTGGTACCAGCGGAGCTTCCCGGTCGCCGCATCGATTGCGAGCGCGCTGTTGGTGAAGAGGTTGTCGCCGGGACGATAGGACGAGTTGTATTTCGGCGTCGGGTTGCCGGCGCCCCAATAGGTGACGTTGGTCGCAGGGTCGTACGAGCCGGTGACGTAGAAGGCGCCGCCGCCGGTCTGCCAGGCGTTGTTCTTGTCCTTCCACGTCTCCGAGCCGGGCTCGCCGGGCGCCGGGATCGAAAAGGTCTTCCAGTTGACGTTGCCGGTCTTGGCATCGAGCGAGACCAGCCAGTCGCGCACGCCGGCGTCGCCACCCGACGCGCCGACGAGGATCGAATCCGCAAGGGCGAGCGGCGCGGCGTTGAGGGTGAGGTCCGGCTGGTCGCGCAGATTGCGCTCCCATACGACCTTGCCGGTGTCGCGATCGGTGGCGATGACGCGGCCGTCGAAGCTCGTCACCGAGATGACGAGATTGCCCCACAGGGCGACGCCGCGGTTGCGGTCCATCTTCTCCTGGCCGGGGTCCATCTTCCAGACGATGTCGCCGCTCTTACCGGAGCGCACGTCGATCTTGTAGACGACGCCCCAGGCGTCCGGCACGTACATGAAGCCGTCGTCGACGAGCGGCGTCGCGGTCAGGTTCTCGTTGCCGGTGGTGCCGCCGAGCGCCACCGCGAAGGCAAGATGCAGGTTCTTCACATTGGCGGTGTTGATCGCGTCGAGCGCGGAGTACCGGTGGGAGCTGAAGTCGTGGTGGTTCATCAGCCAGTTCTGCGGCTCCGGCCTGACGAGCCGCTGGTAGGTTACCTCGGCCGCCTGCACCCCCGACGCGGTGACGGCGAGGGCGACGCAACCCGTCGCCGCCAGTGGAAAGAACCCAACCATTGCGCGCCTGTTCATGATCGTCTCCCTGACCGGACCCCACTGCGATTACGCGGCGGGCGGCGGATTGACAATGGCAAAGGCCGGCCACCGCCAGCCGAGCGCGTGGCGACGATCGGTCGTTCCAAGCGCCTGCGCCACCTTTCTGTTCTTCCTCAAGTCCGGCAAGATGGTGGGGTCAACCTGTCGCACTGGGGATCGGTCATGACCAGGCAAGAGATCGAGAAAGCCATCCGCAAACTCTATGCGGCCCGCGTCGTCGGAAATATCGACGCGATGGTGGGCGCCATGTCTTCCGACGTGCACTTCGGGCTTGCCGGCAACGAAATGGCGAGCCCGGTAGCGAAACGCTTACGCGGCTCCGACGAGCTGCGCTCGCAACTCACGAAGCTCGTCCGTGCTTTCAAATTCAACGCTTACGATATCGTCAACGTGGTGGTGGACGGCCCGAACGCGGCGGTTCACGCCAAAGCCAATATCACGTCGACGGCCACCGGGCAGACCGTCGACATGGAGCTCGCCGATTTCATCGAGTTCAAGGACGGCAACATCCACTCGTTCCTCCAGTTCTGCGACACCGCGCTCGCCGCCAAGCTCGCAGTCAAGTCGTAATGGCGCCAGCCGGCAGCATCACTGGCAGTCGGCACTCAACCCGCGCGGGGAAGATCATGACCAAGGCAGAGATCGAAGCGAAGGTCCGCAAGTTTTATTCGGCACGTGTCGCCGGGAATGTGCCGGAAATTCTCGACGTCATGGCGACGGACGTGCACTTCGTGCTGGCCGGCAATCCCGAAGCCAGTCCCGTGGCCAGACGCCTGCGGGGCGCCGACAAGCTGCATCCGCACGTCACGGAGCTCGTCCAGGCTTTCAAGTTCAATGCCTACGAGATCGTCTCACTGGTGGTGGAAGGGCCGAACGCCGCGGTTCACGCCCGGGCCAACGTCACGTCGATGGTGAACGGGGAGACCGTCGATACGGAACTCGCCGACTTCTTCACGTTCGAGGACGGACGCATCGCCACCTTTGTCCAGTTCTGCGACACGGCGCTTGCCGGCAAGCTCGCGACCAAGACGTGACCGCGCGGGGCGGGGGTGCCGCGATTGCAGCCGGCGTGGCGCCTTGTGTTGCACTGACCGACGTGACGGTTGCGTTCCGCCTCGCCGGCGATGCGGTATACACCGCCGTGAAGGGCGCCTCGCTTGCGGTCGCCGAAGGGGAGTTCGTTTCCATCGTCGGTCCGACCGGCTGCGGAAAATCTACGCTCCTCAACGTGGCGGCCGGGCTGCTTGCGCCGGCATCAGGACGGATCGAGGTGTTCGGCACGCCGCTCACCGGCCTTAACCGCGATGCCGGCTACCTCTTTCAATCGGACGCGCTGTTTCCGTGGAAGACCGCGCTCGAGAACGTCGCCATCGGCCTCGAGATCGCAGGTCGGCCGGCGGCAGAGGCCCGCGCGCTCGCCAAGGAATGGCTCGCGCGCGTCGGGCTCATGGCGTTCGGCTCCCGCTATCCGCATCTTCTCTCCGGCGGTCAGCGCAAGCGCGTCGGCCTCGCGCAAGTGCTGATCCGCGATCCCCGCATTCTGCTGATGGACGAGCCGTTCGGTCCGCTCGACGCGCAGACGCGGCAGATCATGGGCAATCTTCTGCTCGATCTGTGGAGCGCCGACCGCAAGGCGGTGCTGTTCGTCACCCACGATCTCGAGGAGGCGATCGCGCTGTCCGACCGGGTGGTGATCATGTCGGCCGGCCCGGCGGCCCGAATCATGGGAGAGTGGAAAGTGCCGCTGCCGCGGCCCCGCGACATCGCCGAGATCAAGCTCGCGCCCGCCTTCCACGACCTGCGCCGCGAGATCTGGGCGGTGCTGCGCGAGCAGGTGCTGCGCGGCTATGCGCAGGCGGAGATGGAGGCGGCGGACAATGCGTGAGATGAGCGATGCGTGAGATGCACGATGCGTGAGGTGAGAGAAAGGTCCGCGCGGCGATCTGCTCCCTCTCCCGCTTGCGGGGGAGGGTCGGGGAGGGGGCCGCGGCGGCGAGGCGATCACAGGCGTCGTGCAGGCGCGAAACTCAGCTTCCCCCTCCCCAACCCTCCCCCGCAAGCGGGGGAGGGAGTTGACCGCCGGCGCGTGAACAAAAGAATCTGCCGCCGCCGGCAGGGCGGGGAGATTTGATAGTGTCCCGCACCACGCTCCTCCTCCTGCAGGCCGCCGTCGCGATCATCGCGATCGGCTTGTGGTATGTGCTCTCGACCTACGAAATCTTCGGCACCATGGTGCTGCCGCCGTTCTTCTTCTCGACGCCTCTCGATGTCGCCGATCGGATCGTGCGCCTGTTCGCCAGCGGCACGATCTGGAAGCATCTGTGGGTCACGCTGTCGGAGTTGATGCTCGCTTTCGTGATCGGTTCTGCCGCCGGCGTGCTGGTCGGCTTCTGGTTCGCGCGCCAGCCTGTCATAGCCGCCGTGCTCGATCCCTATGTGAAGATGATCAACGCGCTGCCTCGCGTCGTGCTCGCGCCGATCTTCACGCTGTGGTTCGGCCTCGGCATCTGGTCGAAGGTCGCGCTCGGCGTCACGCTGGTGTTCTTCATCGTGTTCTTCAACGTCTATCAGGGGGTGCGGGAGGTGAGCCCGACCGTGCTCGCCAATGCTCGCATGCTCGGCATGAACGAGCGCGCGCTGCTCCGCCACGTCTACTGGCCGTCGGCGCTGAGCTGGATGTTCTCATCGCTCCACACCGCGGTCGGCTTCGCGGTGGTCGGTGCGGTGGTCGGCGAGTATCTCGGCTCCGCCGCGGGTCTCGGCTATCTCATCCAGCAGGCGGAGGGCGTGTTCGACGTCGCCGGCGTGTTCGCCGGCATGTTCATCCTCGCAGTGTTCGTGCTCGTCATCGACGGTGCGGTGAGCCGGGTGGAGAAGCGCCTATTGGCATGGCGGCCGGTCGCGGACGCGCACCGCTAGGGGCTCGCGTAACTATTGCGCAGCGCGCTTGTCGAGTTCGGCACGCACCTCCTTGGAGAACATAAGGGCCCACAAGCAGTAGGCGGACACGGCCGCGAAGAACCCGATTGCGGCGGCGATAGACAAACTGTGCCTGATGGCCGCAAGTGCCAAATAACCGTAGAAAAGCACACCGAGAATTGAAACCACGACCAGCAGATTGCGCGCGATCATCGATCCGCGAGCAAGCCATACGGCGAGTGCGATGACGAAGCCGCCGGCCCAGCCAAATGGGGAGTAGGGCGTGATGTCTTTGGAAAAGAGAGACGCCACGAAGGGTGCCAGCGCCGCGATTCCGCCAACGACGAGAAGCGCGACGACGATGCGCAGATGCGTGGCTCCACTCATGACAACCCTTCTCCGTAACCCAAGCGAGAAAAATCGCGGCACGGGAACATACCCCTCGCGGCATGATACGGCCAGCCGAGGCGAACGGATCAAACCGGCCGGAGCCTCGCCTCGTTCCCCGTGCCGGTGTAGGCTCGCTCCGCCGGACCCGACGCTCACGAAGGGAGAGTGCCATGTCTCGCTGGGATTTACATCACCGCAGGGATTTTCTCGCCAGAAGCCTTGTCGTCGCCGGGGCTGCCGGGCTTGCGGCGTCCGGATTGCGCGCCGACCGGGCCCTCGCCCAGACGTCGCCGCGGCCGATCCGCCGCTCCGAGCGCTACGACGACAGCTTCATCACCGAGCGCAAGCCGTTCAAGTGGCCTGGTGACGCCTCGCTTGCGGTTTGGTTCGCGCCCAATGTCGAAGTCTGGCAGTACGATTCGGCCTTCGGCGTCGGCATCACGCCCAATCCGACGAACTATGTGCCGGACGTCTTCAACTACGCCTGGCGGGAATACGGCATGCGGGTCGGCCTGTGGCGCCTCGCCGACGTGTTCGACGCAGCCGGCGTGAAGGCGACCGTCGCGTTGAACTCGCAGGTCTGCGAGGTCTACCCGAAGGCCGTCGAGGAGATGAAGAAGCGCGGCTGGGAATTCATGGGCCACGGCACCACCAATTCCAAGCACGCTCGCCGGCCTCGACCCGCAGGTCGAGCGCGACACCATCCGCAGCATCCTCAAGACCATCGAGCAGGCGACCGGCAGGCGGCCGCGCGGCTGGCTCGGCGCCGGCCTCATCGAGACCTACAACACACTCGACATCCTCGCCGAGGAAGGCGTGATCTATTGCGGTGACTGGAACAACGACGACCAGCCGGTGGCGATGAAGGTCAAATCCGGCAAGATGTACGGCGTACCCTACTGCAACGAAATCAACGACATCCCGCTTTATATCCGCAAAGGCTATACCGGCGAGCAATATCTGCGCAGCGTGATCGACCAGTTCGACGTGCTCTATGCGGACAGCCGCAAGCAGCCGCGTGTGATGGGCATCCCGCTGCATCCGATGATTTCCGGCCAGCCGTTGCGCATCAGATATCTCGAGAAGGCGATCGCGCACATGAAGGAGCATCAGGGCGTGTGGTTCACCACCGGCAGCGAGATCGTCGACGCTTACCAGAAGGTGGCGTGAGGCGCTTCGCGGGCCGGAACCGGCCGACGCAGCGCCGAAATGCCCAGTTGAAAATAGCGCGTTGCGGTGTCATCGACCTCGATCAAGGGGGCAGGCCAAAAGCCCGCCCCCGACCGTTTTTGCGGAGGAAACCTTGAGGCGAGCCCTGAGCATTGCGCTGCTGTTCGGCTTCGCGTGGGCAATGCCCGCGCAGGCGCAGACCTATCCGTCACGGCCGATCAAGATGATGATCCCGCTCGCCTCGGGCAGCGCCGTCGACGTCGCTGCGCGCATCATCGCAGAGAAGATGGGCGACATCCTCGGCCAGCGTTTCGTCATCGAGAACGAGCCGGGTGCGTCCGGGTTGATCGGCACGCGGGCCGGCGCCCGCGCCACGCCCGACGGCTACACCGTGCTCGTCCTCAACGACGGCGTGATCACCATGCTGCCCAACATGCGCAGCGACGCCGGCTATGATCCCTTCAAGGATTTCGTCCCGGTGACGCGGCTCGTCGGCATCGAATGGGTGCTGGTCGCCAATCCCGCGTTTCCGGCGAAGACGGTTTCCGAGCTCATCGCGCTCGCCAAGGAGAAGCCCGGCGGCATCAACTTCGGCTCGGGCGGCTACGGCAGCCCGCAGCACATCGCGGCGGAAATGTTCATGCGCGCGACCAACGTGCAGATGACGCACGTGCCGTATCGCGGCCCGACCCCGGCGATCAACGATCTCGTCGCCGGGCACGTCTCGGTCATGTTCACTGCGTTGTCGACGGTGACGTCATTGCTGCCGGACGGCCGCCTGCGCGTGCTCGCCTCGACGACGCCGAAGCGGTTGCCCCAGCTCGCCGGCGCGGTGCCGACGATGGCGGAATCCGGCGTGCCCGGCTTCAACTTTTCGACCTGGGCGGCGCTGATGGTGCCGCCCAAGACGCCGCCGCAGATCGTCGCCAAGCTCAACGCCGCGGCTCTCGCCACCCTAAAGGACCCGGCGGTGCACGACCGCCTGGTCGAGCTCGGCTTCGATGTCGGCGGCGGCACGCCGGAAGAGCTCACCGCCTACATGCATCAGGAATACACCCGCACCGGGGACCTCATCCGCGCCGCGAATATTCATGAGTGAGTTTCCTTTCCCTCCCCGTCTTCGGGGAGGGCAGGGTGGGGTCCTTTCTTCGGCTCGCTCCGCTCGCGGACCCCACCCTACCCTCCCCGAAGACGGGGAGGGAGAAGCACCTCAGTGCAGCTTCTCGATCTTCGCCTGGGCGACGATATTGCGGTACATCGGGACTTCGCGGGCGACGCGGGCCATGTGCTCCTTGCCGGTCTTCGCCTGCACCTGGAAGCCGGACTGGACAAGGCGCTCGCGCATCTCAGGCTTGGTCAGGATCGCCAGCGTCTCCTTCTCGAGCCGGGCGACGATCTCGGGCGGCGTCTTCACCGGCGCGAGCAGCGCGGTGTAGGTCTCGAACACGAAGTCCGGGAAGCCCGCCTCGGCCATCGTCGGAATGTCCGGCAGGTCGTGCCAGCGGGTCTCGCCTGTCACCGCCAATCCCTTGATTGTGCCGCTCTGGATCAACGGATGGGCGGGCGCCAGCACGCCGGACGAGAGCTGTACGGTGTTGCTCAACAGCGCCTGGATGGCGTCGCCGCCGCCGGCGAACACGACCGTCGCCATCTTGCCGAGGCCTTCGCGCGATTTGAGGACTTCGGCCTCGAGCTGGGGTGTGGTGCCGACCGGCGGCGTCGACACGTTGAACCGCGCGGGGTCCTTCTTCGCCAGTGCGATGAAGTCCTTCATCGTGCCGACGCCGAGCTCCGGCTTCACCGCGAACACGTTGGGCGAAGTCGCGAGCTCGGCGATCGCCGCAAAATCCTTGAAGGGATCGTACGGCAGCGTCTCGTAGAGGCCTGGATTGACCGAGTAGGCGCTGGTCGCGAGCAGAAGCGTGTAGCCGTCGCCGTCGGCCCGCGCCACCGCGCCCATGCCGATATTGCTTCCGCCGCCGCCCTTGTTCTCGACCACCACCGAGTTGCCGATCACCCCCTGGAGCGAAGCCGCGAGGATGCGCGCGATGATGTCGGACGGTCCGCCCGGCGTATTCGGCACGACGATCTTGATGACGCGGTCGGGATAGGCGGCGAATGCGCGCCCGACCCGGAGCACGCTCGGCGCCGCGATGCCGATCGCGAGCGTGGCCGCGTTGCGCAGAACGCGGCGACGCGACACGGCGGTTGCCGCATCAATTCTTGATCATGAGTTTTCCTCCCGGCTTGTCGACCGCAGTGTGGGCCGGCCGGAAACGGGGGTCAAACGGACCGTCAGTCGCGGGGGTAGCGCAGCGGCACGTCAGGCACGCGCCATCCGCCGCGATGCTGCCAAATCTCGGCCGGGACGCGCACCGGCACAGGTGCCGGCGGCGGGAATGGATCCCGCATGCGTGCCGGTGCCGGGAACGGAGGCTGCGGGAAAGTCGGCGCGGCAATGGGGATCGGTGGCCCGGCGACCGGCTGCGCGGCCTGCCGCGCAATGAGCCCGACGAGCGCGCCGAACACGAAGCCGCCGATGTGGGCCCACCATGCGACCGAGGCCGCCATCGTGCTCGAGGTGAGCTCGATGCTTCCCTGCAGCAGCTGCATGCCGAACCAGGCAAAGGCGAACAGGAAGGCCGGGAGAGGGAAGATCAGCGGAATGAACCCCAGCGGCACGAACGAGAGAACGCGCGCCCAGGGATAGGTCACGGCGTAGGCCGCGATCACCGCGGCGACCGCGCCCGAGGCGCCGATCACCGGCTCGGTCGAATCGATATGGGTCGCGATGTGGACGACATTCGCGGTCATCCCGCCGGCGACATAGAGCGCAAGGAAGCCGAGGCTGCCGAACCGGCGCTCCATCGCCGGGCCGAAAATCCACAAGAACCACATGTTGAAGATGAGATGCATCCAGCCGCCATGCATGAACATGTCGGTGAGCATCGGCAGGAAGCTCGTTGGATCGAGGCCGAGGTAGAGCGCGTAGCGCGGGTCGGTGTAGACGACCGGGATCACCGCATATTGGACAATCGCCGCCTCGAGCAGGCGCGGCGGCAGGCTCTGCATCCACAGGAACACGACGACATTCGCCGCGATCAGGCCGAAGACGGCGATCGGGCGGGAGGCGCGCGGAGCACTGTCGATGAACGGAAACACGGACGTGATCCCAGGTGGCCCACGATATTTATGTAGGTACTGTGCGCCGTTTTCCTACAGCATTGCCGTCATTCCGGGGCGCGCGCGAGCGCGAACCCGGAATCCAGCCTCTTCCAAGCCCAGACCCGTGGCTGGCAAAAAGTAAGGGCCTGGATTCCGGGTTCCGCCTTGCGGCGGCCCCGGAATGACAAAGGGGGAATGAGCGCGCTGCCGCCGGTGTACGCCGAAAAAATCGGGGACGGGCCGAAGCCCGTCCCCCTGGGGAAGCTCGCCGGTGGGGGCCGCGTGTGCCTCCCGAAGAGACACGACCGGCGAGCGCCCCGGGGCAACTCGTTACGCGTTGCCGAACGGGATCGCGACGAACCGCGTCGCGTTGCCGGACTTCACCCGCATCAGCACCGTCTTCTTGCCGGCCTTGTGCAGGTCCGCGATCTCCTTCGACACTTCGGACGGGCTCGACACCATCTTGCCCGCGACGTCGAGGATGACGTCGCCGCTCTTCATGCCACGCTCCGCGGCCGGACCGTTCGGGTCGACCGCGGTGATCGCGACGCCCTGGTTGGCGCCGACGGCGCCCGCCGGGGCGAGGGTCAGGCCGAGCTTCGGCGTGCCCTTTTCAGTCCCGCCCTGCGGAGCGGCGTTCGCCTGGCGCTCATCCGGCAGTGTGCCGAGCGTGAGCGTCACGGTCTTCTCGCTGCCATCGTGCATGAGGCCGAGCTTGACCGAGGTGCCGGGTGCCATGCTGCCGATCTTGCGAGCGAGCGCATGGGCATCCTTCACCGAGGCGCCGTCGATCGAGGTGATGACGTCGCGCGCCACGATGCCTGCCTTGGCGGCCGGGCCATCGTTCTGCGGCTCGCTCACCAGAGCGCCTTCCGCCGTCTTGAGGCCGAGGCTGTCGGCGATATCGGCGGTGACGGGCTGGATCTGGACACCGATCCAGCCGCGGGTCACGTGACCGTGATCCTTGAGCTGGGCGATGACCGTCTTCACGGTTTCGGCGGGGATGTCGAACCCGATGCCGACCGAGCCGCCCGACGGCGAGAAGATCGCGGTGTTGACCCCGATCACGTTGCCGTTGGTGTCAAACGTCGGACCACCCGAGTTGCCCTTGTTCACCGGAGCGTCGATCTGGATGAAGTCGTCATACGGACCCGCGCCGATGTCGCGGCCACGAGCGGAGACGACGCCAGCCGTCACGGTGCCACCGAGGCCGAACGGATTGCCGACCGCGATCACCCAGTCGCCGATGCGCGGATCACGATCCGCGAAATGGACGTACGGGAGGTCGCTGCCCTCGACCTTGATCAGGGCGAGGTCGGTCTTGGGGTCGGTGCCGATCACCTTCGCCGACATGATCCGGCCGTCGTCGGTCACGACCTGCACGGTCTTGGCGTGGTCGACCACGTGGTTGTTGGTCACCGCATAGCCGTCGGCGGAGATGAAGAAGCCCGAGCCCTCGGCGTTCACCGGGCGGCTGCGCGGCTGCATGCCGTTCGGGGCGCCGTCCGGCATGCCGAACTGCTTGAACCCGAACTGCTTGAAGAAGCGGTCGAGCGGAGCGCCGGGCTGCGTCTGGCCGTTATCGTCGTTGTCCTCGAGGCTCGCGGTCCGCTCGGCGTCCATGCGGACGCGCACGGAAATCACCGCAGGCTTCACCTTGGCGACGATGTCGGCGAAGCCGGTCGGCTGCAGCATGTTCTCGGCGGCGAGCGCAGTGCCCGTCCACGCCGGACCGTTGACTGCGCGGAATGCGCTCGGACCGGTGAGCAGGACGGCCAAACCGAGGCCCGCAACGGACGCCATCAAGGTGACGCGTCGTGCCGAAACTCTGTTGGGGAGTTGTGTCATCTGTTTAGTCTCCGAAGTTATAGGCCCTGATTGGTGCGCAGCCCCCGTCAAACTCCCTGACGGAACGACATTCGCTGTGCAGTAAATGAACGAATAATCGCGCAACGTTGCTCGCACCTGTCCCGCGGGTTAATTGTTGGTAAGTCGAGACCAAATGGCGCAGCGCCTTCACGTTTGCGCGAACGCTTCTCTTCTCCCTCCCCGTCTTCGGGGAGGGCCGGGGTGGGGTCCGCGAGCGGAGCGAGCCAATGAAGAGCTCGCGCGAAGCGAGCCGAGCGAGAAGCACGAAAGACCCCACCCTGCCCTCCCCGAAGTCGGGGAGGGAAAGCGAATCGCGCATTTTCTCGCTACTGAACCGTGTGCTTTGCACGGTGTCGGCGCTTGCTCTATCTTGCGGGCAACTCGGAACCGTCGGGAGAAAACTCATGCGCACGAAGCTCGCCACGGGCGCTTTTGCCGCACTCGCCATGTTCGCGCTGGCGTCGGCTGCCGCCGCCGCGAAACTCACGATCGCGGTCGGCGGGGCAGGGTGCCTGTGCTATCTGCCGACGGTGCTCGCCGACCGGCTCGGCGAATACAAGAAGCAAGGCCTCGACGTCGAGTTTGCGAATTTCAAGGGCGGCTCACAGGCGCTGACCGCGGTGATCGGCGGCAGTGCCGACGTGGTGTCGGGGTATTACGACCACTGCGTCAATTTGGCCGCAAAGAACCAGCAGCTCACGTCCTTCGTCGTCTATGACCGCTATCCCGGCCTGGTGCTCGGCGTCTCGCCGCGCCACACGAACGAGATTTCCTCCGTCAAGGATCTCGCCGGCAAGAAGGTCGGCGTGACTGCGCCGGGCTCCTCGACCGATTTCTTTTTGAAGTTCCTGATGGCGAAGAACGGCGTCGATCCCAACGCGGTCGCGGTGATCGGCATCGGGATCGATGCCACCGCGGTCGCCGCCATGGAGCAGGGCACCGTCGATGCCGCAGTGATGCTCGACCCGGCGGCAACGCTCCTCAAGGGCAAATACCCGGCGCTGAAGATTCTTGTCGACGTGCGCACGCAGGAGGACACGCTTGCGGTGTTCGGCGGCGAATATCCGGGCGGCGCGCTCTATTCGCGTGCCGATTGGATCGCCAAGCACGAGAAGGAGACCCAGGGGCTCACCAACGCCATTCTCGCGACGCTGAAATGGATACACTCGCACAGCGCTGAAGAGATCATGGCGAAGATGCCGGATGAGTTCGTGGGCGGCGATAAGGCGCTCTATCTTGCGGCGCTCAAGAACTCGATCCCGATGTACTCGACGACCGGCCGAATGGACCCGAAGGGCGCCGAGGCGGTGCTCGCAGTGTTCGCCCAATCCTCGCCCGAGGTCGCGAAGGCGAAGATCGATTTGTCCAAGACCTACACCAACCGCTTTGTCGAGCAGGCGAGCCAGAAGGCGGGACTGCAATAAGCAGGCGCCCGGATAACCTCGCGATGGATGCCGCGACGCTGCGCGCCTACGACGGCGGTGCCGCCGCGTTCGCGCGGGACTGGCACGAGCAGCCGCCGCCCGGGGATTTGCACGACGTGGTGCGCCGGTTCTTCCGGCCGGGCATGAGCGCCGACATCGGCTGCGGCAGCGGCCGCGACGTCGCCTGGCTCTCCGCCAACGGATTTCCTGCGGTGGGCTATGATCCGTCCGCCGGCCTGTTGGCGCAGGCGCGGGCGCGCTATCCCGATCTCGCCTTCCACGCCGCGGCCCTGCCGGTGCTCGCGGGCATCGCCGATGCGAGCTTCGCGAATGTGCTGTGCGAAACCGTGATCATGCATCTGCCGCAGGAGGACGTCACGCCGTCAGTGCGACGGCTGCTGGCGATCCTCGCGCCCGGCGGAACGCTCTACTTGAGCTGGCGGGTGACTCGCGGCGCGGACCTGCGCGACGGCCACGGCCGGCTCTACGGTGCGTTCGACGCCGACATCGTGCGCGGCGCGCTCGGCAGCGCCGAGGTGTTGCTCGACGAAGAGGCCGTCAGCGCATCGTCGGGCAAGGTGATTCACCGGCTGGTCGCGCGCAAGGCTGCATAGAATGCGTCTGCGCACGTCATCGGATGGACAAGCCGGCAGTTATCCAAAGTGGCGGCGGTGGGACTCCCTCTCCCGCTTGCGGGGGAGGGTGGGGAGGGGGCTCTCTGAGATTTCGACCTTGCTCGCGTGCGTGAGGAAGGGTCGCGTTCCCCCTCCCCACCCTCCCCCGCAAGCGGGGGAGGGAGCCAAACGCTGCGGCGTTGTGCTGAGGCTTCCGCTGCGCGGCGTCACGGAATGACGGCGAGTAGTTTGGCGGTGCACGCGCCGGTACCGCGTGAACATCCTCTCCATCCAGTCGCACGTGGCCTACGGGCATGTCGGCAATTCGGCGGCCGTGTTCGCGCTGCAGCGGCTCGGCTGCGAGGTGTGGCCGGTGCATACGGTGCAATTCTCCAACCACACGGGCTACGGCGGATGGAAGGGCGAGGTATTTTCGGCCGACATGATCGATGCCGTGGTCGAGGGCATCGCCGATCGAGGTGTGCTCGCAAGCTGCGACGGCGTGCTCTCGGGCTATGTCGGCTCGGTCGAAATCGGCGCAGCAGTGCTGCGCGCGGTCGGCCGCGTCAAGGCGGCCAATCCCAGCGCCACCTATTGCTGCGATCCCGTGATCGGCAATCGCCGGCGCGGCGTGTTCGTCCAAAGGGGCGTGCCGGAATTCTTCCGCGAGCGCGCCATCCCGCTCGCGGAGATCGTCACGCCGAACCATTTCGAGCTCGATCGCCTCATCGGCGATGATTCAGTCGAGATGGCGCAAGTCGTCTCGGCGATCGGCCTCATTCACGTGCGAGGGCCGGCCGCGATCCTCGTCACCTCGGTCGAGTTGAACGAGACGCCGCCGGGCCACATCGACGTCGTCGCCTCCGACGGCGCTGCGCAATATCTCGTGCGCACGCCGAAGCTCGACGCCGCGGGCAACGGCGCCGGCGACATCATCGCCGCGCTGTTTCTCTACCATTATCAGCGCAGCGGCAGCGTTGCCGAGGCGCTCGCATGGTCGACCTCCAGCGTGTTCGGCCTGTTGAAACGCAGCGGCGGCGCGGCCGAGATCGCCCTCATCGCCGCCCAGGACGAGCTCGTCGCGCCCTCGCAGATGTTCGTGCCGCAGCGGATCGGCAGATGATGGAGAAGCCGGCGATGGAGAGCCCGGTGCCACTCGCAATCGAACGGCTCGCGCTCGGCATCGCGCCCTATGCCTGGCCGTTCGCGCAGGAGAGGCGTGACGAGATCGCCGATCATTTCGCCGCTCTGCGGCGCGCGAAGCCCGAGTTGTGGAACGGCCGCGTGCTCCTGATGAAAGACGCTGCGATCCGCGGTGGCACGTTGCATGGCACCTATTTCGAAACCGGGTTCGCCGATTTCATCGCGTGGCGCGACTGGGGTTTCCCCGATCGCGCGGTCCGCAACTGCTTCTCCATGGGCGCGCTGCGCGGCAGCGACGGCGGCTTCCTGCTCGGCGTCATGAGCGCGTTCACCGCCAATGCCGGCCGCATCTACTTTCCGGCCGGGACGCCGGAGCCGGCCGACATCGTCGGCGACGCGGTAGACCTCCTGGGCAGCGTGTTGCGCGAATTGCAGGAGGAAACCGGCCTCGATCCGGCGGAGTTCTCCATTGCCCACGACTGGACCGTGGTGGACGCCGGTCCGCGCCTCGCCCTGATGAAGGCGATCCAGTCGGATCGTCCGGCCGAGGCGCTGCGCGAAGAGGTGCTGCGGCACCTCGCCACCGAGGCGCGGCCGGAGCTCGCAGACATGCGGATCGTGCGGTCGCCGGACGATCTCGACCCCGCCATGCCGGATTTTGTGACAGCATACTTGTCCTATGTGTGGGCCCGTAACGCGTAGCCCGGGTTGAGCGAAGCGAAACCCGGGGGAGCTCATTCAAAGCGGCAACGCCTCCCGGATTTCGCTGGGCTCAATCCGGGCTACACATCCAAACAGCTTGCCCATCGCGCCCGGTTTCCGTTAGAACACCTACCAGCCTTCATGCGGCGCACCCATCTGATGGGCGGCCCCCACGATCGGCAACGAGGGTCAACGGCATGTCGATGCGGCGCGAGATGAGCGCGATCGGACGGAGGGCTGCAACGGCCCGGCCGCGCGCCCTCGCGCTTCGGATTCTGCTTCTTAGCCGCCCCTGAGGGCCGCCAGGGCGTTCGCGCCTGGGCACTCAGGGGAGAAGGCGGACAGAACCCGAAGGGCGCCCGAGCGGCGCGACAAGTTGCAGAAGGAAAATCTCTCATGACCGCGCAAATCCAGTCCGACAAGGACCGCGTCGTCATATTCGACACCACCTTGCGGGACGGCGAGCAGTCTCCCGGCGCCACCATGACGCACGAGGAGAAGCTCGAGGTCGCCGAGGTGCTCGACGCGATGGGTGTCGACATCATCGAGGCGGGCTTCCCGATTGCATCGGAAGGCGACTTCCACGCCGTCAACGAGATCGCCCAGCGCACGCGCAACGCGGTGGTGTGCGGCCTCTCCCGCGCCGCCCAGAAGGATATCGATCGCTGCGGCGAGGCGATCAAGCCGGCGCCGCGCGGGCGCATCCACACCTTCATCTCCACCTCGCCGGTGCACATGAAGTGGAAGCTGCAGATGGAGCCGGAACAGGTGTTCGGGCTCGTCGTCTCCTCGGTCACCCGCGCGCGCAACTACACCGACGACGTCGAGTGGTCGAGCGAGGACGGCACCCGCACCGAGCACGATTTCCTCTGCCGCTGCGTCGAGGCTGCCATCAAGGCGGGCGCCACCACCATCAACATCCCCGACACGGTGGGTTACACGGTGCCGGAGGAGTACTACGCGCTCTTCAAGATGGTGCGCGAGCGCGTGCCGAATTCCGACAAGGCGCGCTTCTCCGCGCATTGCCACGACGACCTCGGCATGGCGGTGGCGAATTCGCTCGCCGCGTTACGCGCCGGCGCGAGGCAGATCGAGTGCACCATCAACGGGATCGGCGAACGCGCCGGCAACGCCTCGCTCGAAGAAGTCGTGATGGCGATGAAGGTGCGCAACGACGTGCTGCCGTTCTGGTCCGGCATCGATGCGGCCATGCTCACCCGCGCCTCGAAGCTCGTGTCGGCTGCCACCTCGTTCCCGGTGCAGTACAACAAGGCGATCGTCGGCCGCAACGCCTTCGCTCACGAGTTCGGCATCCACCAGGACGGCATGCTCAAGCACACCCAGACCTACGAGATCATGACGCCGGAGAGCGTCGGGGTGAAGCAGACCTCGCTCGTCATGGGCAAGCATTCCGGCCGCCACGCCTTCATCCACAAGCTCAAGGATCTCGGCTACGAGCTCGCCGGCAACCAGCTGGAAGACGCCTTCGTGCGGTTCAAGGCGCTGGCCGACCGCAAGAAGCACGTCTACGACGAGGACATCGAGGCGCTGGTCGACGAGGAGATCGCGACCGCGCAGGACCGCATCAAGCTCGTCTCGCTTTCCGTCATCGCCGGCACCCACGGGCCGCAGCGGGCGACGATGAAGCTCGACATCGACGGCAAGATCGCGATCGAGGAATGCGAGGGCAACGGACCGGTCGACGCGACCTTCAACTGCATCAAGGCGCTGATCCCGCACGACGCGGTGCTCGAGCTCTACCAGGTGCACGCGGTAACCGAGGGCACTGATGCCCAGGCGGAGGTTTCGGTACGCCTCTCCGAGAACGACAAGTCGGTCACCGGCAAGGGTGCCGATCCCGACACGCTTGTCGCCTCGGCCAACGCCTATCTCGGCGCGCTCAACAAACTGATGGTCAAGCGCCAGCGCACCAAGCCCGAAGCGATGGTGGCGCCCTGAGGAACGTCATTCCGGGGCGCCGCTTCAGCGGCGAACCCGGAATCCAGGCTGCGCCGCAGCTTACCCAGAAGACTGGATTCCGGGTTCGCGCGGAGACGCGCGCCCCGGAATGACGAGTTCACTCCTTTACATTCCGCACTTCCGTGTTCATGCGCACGTCCTTGCGGCGACGCTTCACAAGCTTCTTGCCGGCGGCGAAGTACTCGCCACGCGTTGCCGCGAGCGCCGCTTCGTCGAGCTCGGCCGACCACTCGCCGAGCGAGTAGCCGAACCACGGCGCCTCCGGCTTGAGCTTGGGCAGGCCGAGCTCCTCCCAGATCTTGCGCGCATTCTCCATGTATTCGCGCTTGGGCAGCGAGATCGGCGGGAAATCCTCCTTGAGCGTCGCGTCGATCAGCACCGAGGCGTCCTCGCCATTGTTGCGCGCGCTGCGCGGGCCGTGGCCGGGGTCGCGGTGGGGCATGATGTGCATGTCGATGCCGGCGTTCGCCCGATACGACATCGCCCACAGCAGCGCGTCGGCGTTCTCCGGATCGATGTCGTCGTTGATCGCGATGACGTATTTGCCGGCGGCGCGGTGCAGCACCGCCGCGCCGTAGAGCGCGCGCCAGATTTCCGTCGCCGGCATGCCGCGCTCGACGACGAGCGCGATCACCTTGCGGATGTTGGTGAGCGGCTCGTGCATCGACACCCGCTTGATGCCCTTGATGCCGAGCGTATCGCGCAGGAAGTTGAGGAACAGCGGCTCCATGCCGATGCGCTTGATCAGGCTCGATTCGCTCGGCGTCACCTGCGAGACGATCGAGGTGAGGACCGCGTCGCGCCGCCGGGTAATGCAGGTGACGTCCATGTAGGCGTTGAATTCCTGCAAATTGACATGGCCGTGGGATTCCCCGAACGGCGCTTCGGGCTCGAGATATTCGGTGTCGATGAAGCCCTCGATCACGATCTCGGCCTCCGCCGGCACCAGGAGGTCGACGGTCTTCGCCTTGACGACGTTGATCGGCGAGCCGACGAGGCCGCCGGCGACATCGAGCTCGTCGACCGTCTCGGGAAGCTTCTGCACCGACGCGAACGTGATGCAGGGCGGGGCGCCGAGCACCACCGCGCAGGGCAGCTTCTTGAATCCGCGGGAGCGCAGCTTCTCCCAGTGATTGTAGATGCCGGGCCGCAGCTCGAGGGACGGGTTCATGCCGAGCCGCCGCGGCGCCTTCACCTGGCCGCGGTAGTTGCCCATGTTCTGGATGCCGGTGTCGGGATCCTTGGTGATGTATTGCGACAGCGTCGCATAGGGCGCGATGTCCCAGCCCGGCGTCGAGATCGGCAGGGGAATGGCGTCGAGGCCATTGCCCGGCTTGTCGAGTGCCTTCCCCTGGATGACGATCTCGTGGCACGGCGCGTCGTCGACGATGCGCGGCTTGATCGGATGGCGCGCTGCAGCGACCCAGCGCGCGTCGATCTCGTCGAGCTTGCAGCCGATGCCGATGCGGTAGATCTCGCGGTTCGAAGCCAGCACGCCGACCGCGACCGGAATGTCGTATTTGCGCTTCTTGGTGTCGACGACATTGGTGAACAGGAAAGCCTTGCGGTCCTTCTCCTCGATCCCACCGCGGAACTGCCAGCGCACCAGCGGGTGCATCTCGGTGTCCTTGTTGATCGGCCGATCGACGGTGACGAGGAGGCCGGCCTTGTCGAGTGCACGCAGGTGGTCGTGCAGGTCCGGATAGCTGCGTTCCGGTGCGGCGGAGGCGCCTTTCGTTGCCGCCTTCGCCGCGGATTTCCGCTTCGGCTTCGTCAATGCATCCATTGATGTTTCCGTGCCTCCACCAGGCTGTATCCCATCACTGCTCCTTCCCCCGGCTTGACCGGGCGAGGTCCGGGTGACTCACTGGACTGCGACTTGGACCGGCGTGCGTACAACCGATCGCGCCGAGGTCCTAATCCCCCCCTTTCGCGGAGCATGACAGTGAAACTGAATGAAGCGCCAGAACCGACGCTTCGGCAACTCCGCTCATGCCGACTCCTTCATGCGCGCGTAGTCCTCGCGCAACCGGTCGCGCAATACCTTGCCGCGGTCGCTCTTCGGCAGCTCGGCGACGAGGAACACCTGCTTCGGCATCTTCGGCGAGCGGCAGGAAGGCCTCGCAGTGCTTGCGGACCGCGGCCTCGGTGAGCGTGGTCGCCCGGCTTCGCCACCACATAGCACACGACCTCCTCGCCGTAGATCGCATCCGGCACGCCGACCGCGGCGGCTTCGAGGATGCCGGGATGGCGCAGCAGCACCTCGTCGATCTCGGCCGGCGCGATGTTCATGCCGCCACGGATGATGATGTCCTTGGTGCGACCGGTGACGCGGACGAAGCCGTCCTCGTCCATCGTGGCGAGGTCGCCGGTCTTGATGCGGTTCGGCCGGATGCGCTCGATCGAACCGTCGTCGAGGAGATAGCCGATTGCGGTGTGCGGGCCACCGGCGGTCACCTCGCCCTCGACGCCGACCGGGCAGGGCCGCCCCTCGGCGTCGACGATCGCGAACTCCTGGTGCAGCGCCGGCACGCCGACGGTGCCGATGCGGTTCTTGTAGGTGCGGTTGCCGCACACCCAGCCGGCCTCCGACATGCCGTACATCTGCAGGAGCTTGACACCGTACATCTCCTCGAACTGCACCCACTGCTGCGCGGTGAGCGGCGCCGTCGAGCAACTCATCAGGCGGAGCGTCGGCACGTCCTTCGCGGTGTAGCCGAGCGGCTTGTGCAGCAGCATGTTGAGCACGGTCGGTACGCCGGCGGAGAAGGTGATGCCGCGGTCGCGGATCCACTCGAAGAACCGGCTGTGGGAGAAGCGCTTGGCGATATGCATCGTCAAGCCCTTCTCGAGGAAGGGCATCAGGCTCAGCACCTGCGCCGAGTTCCAGCCGAACGAGCGGTATTCGAGCGTGCGGTCGTCTGCGGTCAGCCCGAGGAATTCCAGCGTCGAGAGACCGTTGAGCCAGTAAGCGCAGTGGTCGTAGACCACGATCTTCGGCCTGCTGGTGGTGCCCGACGTGCAGAAGATGCAGGCGAGGTCTTCGGGTTGGTTGCGCTCGGGCAACTCCTCGGAGCGATGGCCCTTGGTCATCGCCGCGAAGCACTCGTCCTGCGGGTCGGCGGCGCCGTCCGCCGACCAGGCGCCGAACCTCGCGCGCGGCGCCTTGCAGTCGCCGACCAGCGCGTCGCAATCGATGTCCTTGTGGTAGAGGATCAGCCCCGGGTTCACGACGGGCGCGAGGTCGGCCAGCACCTTCTCGTTGATCTCGATGTTGAGCGGGCACACGACGGCGCCGAGCCGCCAGATGCCGAACCACAGCAGCAGCTTCTCGAGATTCTCGTCGGAGAGCAGCAGCACCCGGCTGCCCTTCGACACGCCACGACCCTTTAGGAACGCGGCGATGTCGGTCGTCACCTGTTCGAGCTGGCCGAAGCTGATCGCACTGCCGCACTCGAGATCGACGATCGCGGTCTTGTCGGGATCGCGCTCCCGATACATCGCGAACAGCTCCGCGATCGGGCGATAGGGGATGCCGAGCTGATGGTCGCCGAACACGCTCATCGCCGGGCCGTTTCGCCCTGCCCCGTGGACGGTCAGCCTTACCCCGTGAGGGTCGGCGTTAAACGAGCCGCGGCTTCCCTCTCCCCCTGAAGGGGGAGGGTCGGGGAGGGGGTCGCGCCGCGAGGTCGGCGCGTGTGAGAGTTCGTGGACCCCCACCCCGCCCTCCCCCTTTCAGGGGAGGGAGTCGGCGCCGAACCGGACCGAGCAGCCGCTCCCTCTCCGTCATTCCCGGGCTGGCCGCAGGCCAGAACCCGAATCAACTCTTGCGAAGGAGACTGGATTCCGGGTTCGCCCTGCGGGCGCCCCGGAATGACGGAGCGGTAGCGCGCATTACGACACCGGCCATTTCAACTGCACCATGTTCTCGAACTTGAGTTTCTTGCCGAACCGGCCGACCGCCACCGGCACCTCGTCGAACAGCGCCGCTTCGTCGATCTTGGTGAGGTGGCCGCCCGCGACCACCTGCTCGCCCATGACGAACACGTCGCGCACGGAATCGCCGGTGGCGCTGTAGACGAGGTTCGACACCGGATTGATCAGCGGCTGCCATTCCGGCCGGTTGGTGTCGAACAGAACGATGTCGGCCTCCTTGCCGACCTCGATGCTGCCGATGCGGTCGTTCATCAGGGCGGCCTTGGCGCCGTTCACGGTCGCCATTTCGAGGCCGGTCTCCGGCGGCATGACGCGCGGATTGATCCGGGTCTCCTTGTAGCAGCAGCAGGCGAGCCGGATTTCCTGCGTCATGTCGACGATGCCGGAACTCGCATGGTCGGAGCCGGCGGCGACGTTGACGCCGAGCGCCATGAGCTCCGGCAGCTTGCCCTGCATGAAGTTGCCGTAGCCGTTGTGCAGGCTCGAGCTCGGCGCGCAGACCAGTGAAGGTTTACGCCGCGCGAGAATGGCGACCTCCTGCGGCTCGAGCCAGCCGGAATGGACGATCAGCATGCGCTCGTCGATCACGCCGAGCGATTCCAGCCGCTCGATCTCGGCGAGCCCGGTGCGGGCGACGCTGGAATCGTGCGTGGAGTAGCTGAAGCAGGCGTGGGTCTGCAGCAGCGTGCCGAAAGTGTCGGCGAGCCCCTTGAGGCCGACGATCAGCTCGTCGGAGGCGTTGTTGAGGCCGCGGAACGAAGCGCTGGCGCCGAGCCGCGGATGGCCGGACTTGGCGTAGCGTGCCAGCACCTCGGCGGCGCGCTCCATCGCGATGTCGGTCGTCTCGATCATGCGTTCGGGCAGGATACCGAGCACGGACTTCGTGAGATCGAAGGAGGATCGCGACACGATCGCGCGGATGCCGGTCGCGAGCACGCCCTCGACCGAGGCTTCGGGATGGTAGTTGCCGGGATCGATGAAGCAGGTCACGCCGTGGCGCAACAACTCGGCGCCGGCGAGCGTCGCCGACACCCGCACGTCGTCGGCTTCGAGCGCGGCCTCGTAGGGATACATCCGGTCGAACAGGAACGACTGGGCATTGGATTCGTCGGCGAGCCCCCGCGACAGCTGGAACGAGGAATGCAGGTGGCAATCGACGAAGCCCGGTGTCGCGACGGTGGCGCGGCCGTCGACCTTGCGCTTGCCCGCGTACTTCTGCGCGAGGTCGGCGGACTTGCCGACCGCGACGATCTTGCCGCCATCGACCGCGATCGCCGCATCGCGGATGACACGGCGATCCCTGTCCATGGTGATCAGCCAGGCGATGTCGGCGATGACGAGATCAACGGACTGCACGTGGTGCTCCTTTTCAATCTCTCTCCCCGCGTGCGGGGAGAGGTCGACCGAGCGATGCGAGGGAGGGTAGGGTGGCGGCGTCGCGAGTTCGAGCGCCAGCGTAGCGCTCGGAGGCTCTGACTTGCGAAACTCGCTCCGCTCGCGGCCCGACCCGACTCGCCATCGCTCGGCCAGCCTCCCCGAAGAGCCGGGAGCTCGGACAAACGGTCGTCACTTATTCTCCCCGACATAGGTCAAATCGTCGGCGATCTTGAGCTCGATGAGCACGTTCTCGTCGGTCGAATCCTCGCACAGCATCGAGCGGTGGCCGATGCCCTTGGGGATGATCAGCATGTCGCCGGGATGCATGACTCTTCACGCCCATCTCGGTTTCCCATTTGAGTGCGCCCTTGACGCAGAAGATGATCTCGTGGGCGTCGACGTTGCGATGCCAGAATCCCATGTCGTGCTTGCGCCGCTTGGAGACGTCGATCTTGACGCGGTCGGAGGTGTAGAGCCGCAGCGGCGTGCCGTCCGCCTTGTCGATATTCGAGGGCGAGAACTTGTCGGCGAAAATGTTGATCATGCGGAAGATGTCCTCGTTCTCGAGGACCCCCGCATTGACCACCGGCGGCTCGTTGTGGGCGAGCACGACGTTCTTGCCGTTGATGGTCACCAATTCGCGATAGGGAGGTTTCATGTGAGTTGTCATGGCTGGCTCCGGCTGGTGTTCGAACTCGGTTTGTCTGGCGCGGGGGCGCCGCCCGTGGCGGTGAGCACGGCGGCGACGATGCCGGCATAGCCCGTGCACCGGCAGAGATGGCCGCTCAAGACCTCGCGGATTTCATCCTCGGTCGGATGCGGATTTCTCGCAAGATAATCGGTGAACGACATCAGGATACCCGGCGTGCAGAAGCCGCATTGCAGCGCATGGTGCTGCTGGAACGCCTTCTGCAGCGCATTGAGCGTGCCGTCGGCGGCGGCGAGCAATTCGACCGTCGTCACGCTGCGTCCCTCGGCCTGCACGGCAAGGGTGAGGCAGCCGCGTTGGGCGACCCCGTCGACGAGCACGGTGCAGCAGCCGCACACGCCGTGCTCGCAGCCGACATGGGTCCCGGTCGCGCCGATGACGTGGCGCAGGAAATCGGTGAGCAGCATGCGCGGCTCGGCGTCGCCCGCGACGGCGCGGCCGTTCAGCGTGAACGCGACGTGGGTGCGCTCGTCCTTGCTCACGCGGCGCATCGCAGCGCCTCCTCGACGACGGCGGGCCCGACCCGGCGCAAAAGATCGCGCCGCAGCCGCGCGGTGGCGTGGATGTCGTCGTAACCTTCGAGCTCCCATGCGAGCGCTTCGAAGGCGCGCTTCGCCGAATCGTCGCCATCGAGGCGCAGCGAGCGCACCGCCGGCCGGTCGGCGACCCCACCGATGCCGACTTTGATGGCGTCCCCAGGCCCGGATTGAACCCATGCCGCGACCGCGATCATGGCGAAATCGCCATGCCGGCGCGCCACCTCGTGGAACGCCACGCGGGCGCCCGCGTGGACGGGAAAACGCACCGCGGTGACGAGCTCGTCGGGCTCGCGCGCGGTTTGCAGCATGCCGCGCTGGAAATCGGCCGCCGCAATCGTGCGGGTGCCGCGGCGCGAGCGCAGTACGACCTCGCCGCCGAGCGTCGCGAGGCTCAACGGGATCTCGGAGCTCGGATCGGCATGGGCGATCGAGCCGCACACGGTGCCGCGGTTGCGGGTCTGGAAGTGGCCGACGAAGGGAAGCGCGCGGGCGAGCAGGGGGAGCTTCGCCGCAAGCTCCGGCCAGTCCTTGAGCCGGTTCTGGGTGACCGCGGCGCCGACCTCGACCTTGTCGCCCAAGATCTTGTCGCCCACGACCTTGATGTAATCGAGCTCGGCAAGGCGCGCGATGTCGATGAGTACCGAAGGTTCGAGAAGGCGCAGGTTTAGCATCGCCATCAGCGATTGCCCGCCCGCCATCACCTTGGCCTCGTCGCCGTGCTGTGCGAGGAGGGCGAGCGCCTCCGCGACATTGTCCGGGCGCACATAGTCGAAGCGGCGCGGTTTCATGGCGCCTCCGCGCGGCCGAACAGGCGGCGCCACAGGCTCGGCTTGGCGGCGCCGTTCGCGCCGCCGCTCGCAGCGGGCGCGGCAAGGCGGCGCCCCAGCCGCTCGAAGAACTGCCGGATGATGACCTGCGTTGCGCCGTCGAGCAGCCGACCTCCCACCGCTGCGACCTTGCCGCCGATTGCGACAGCGTAGTCGTAATCAATCCGCGTCCCGGCCGGCGCAGGCGAAAGGCGCAGCATGCCCGACCCCGAGGCGCTGCCGAGCGGACCGGCGAGCGCGCCGCCGATGCGGCCCGAGGTCTCGGTCACGAGGTCGGAAAGGCCGACGGTCGCAGTGAAGCGCCCGCGCACCGGGCCGACGCCGAGCGACACATCGGCGACGTAATCGTTCTCTCCGGTCTTGCGCAGCTCGTGGCAACCGGGGATCACCGCCTTGAGGCTTTCCGGGTCGAGCAGCGCGCGCCACACCGCGGCCGGCGGCGCAGCGACCTCGACGAAGCCTGAGCCGCGCATGGTGCGGCCATCTGCTGGCGCCTCGGGCAGCCTCTCTGCTTTGCCAGCGCCGGCGCCGGCGGGACGCGGCGGCTCGGCGCCGGCAAGGAGCCCGTGCAGCCGGCGCGGCGTGAGCGGCAGCGAAATGTCCTTCACCCCGAGCGCATCGGCGACGGCATTGGCGATGCAGGCCGGCGTGCTCATGCAGTTGCCTTCGGCGAGCCCCTTGGCGCCGAGCGGGGTGAGCGGCGACGGCGTCTCCTGGTGCAGAATTTCGAGCCTCGGTATCTCCGTGACCGTCGGCACGAGATAATCGGCGAAGGTTCCGGACAGGAAGCTGCCGTTCGCGTCGTAGACGAACTCCTCGTAGAGCGCCGCCGCCACGCCCTGGACGAAGGCGCCGTGCACCTGGCCGTCGGCGATCAGTGGGTTGAGGAGCTTGCCTGCGTCGTGCATCGAGACGTAGCGGTCGATCCTGACCGCAAACGTCGTGGGGTCGATCTCGACGCCGCACATGTCGAACACGAAGCCGTAGGTGAGCGAGGTGTTGATGCGGTCGTCGCGGGTCGGCGGCTCGAGCTCCGGCGGCGACCACACCCCGGTCTCCGACAGGCCCGGCGCCATGCCTTCCGGCAGCATCACCGGCGACCAGTGGGCGGTGCCGGCGACGCGGGAGAACGGCAGCGCGTTGTCGGGATTGGAGCGGCTGCGGATCTTGCCGCCGGCGAACTCGATGTCGTCGGCCAGGATGTTGAGCTGCTTCGCCGCGATGCCGGCGAGCTTGTCGCGCATCTGCACCGCGGCGAAATGGGCCGCGACCGCGGTGCCCGGCGAGAAGCGGCACGAATAGCTGCCCGCCGCTATCGACCACGGGTCCTTGCCGGTATCGAGCGCGAGCGACACCTCGATGTCGTCGGGCGCAAGACCGAGGCGGTCGGCGACGATCTGCGACAGCACGGTCTCGTGGCCCTGGCCCTGCACCGTCACGTCCGCCGTCATCGACACCGCGCCGAGCGGATCGACATTGACGGTGACCATGGACACCGCACCGTTCTTGGGGCCGGCGCGCTCGCGGGCCTCGGCCGAGAGCAGCGTCGAGAGATAGCCCATGTTCGACATGCCCGGCTCGACCACGGCGGCAAAACCGATGCCGTAGAGTTTGCCGGCGGCGCGCGCCTCGTCGCGCCGGCGCCAGAGCCAGTCGAGGCGGCCGTCGGCGATGGTCTTCGCCACCGCGCTCACATAGCCGCCGGAATCGTAGAGCGCCCCCGCCGCGGTGCGGTACGGGAATTTGGCATCGGGGATGAGATTGCGGCGGATGACGTCAAGGTGGTCGAGGCCGAGCTCGACCGCGATGCGCTGCACCAGCCGCTCGATCGCAAGATAGAGCTGCGGGCCGCCGAAGCCGCGGATCAGGCTCGCCGGCATCTTGTTGGTGAGCACGATGCGGTTCGTCACATCGACATTGGCGATGTCGTAGGCCCCGGTCACCGCGCCGTGCATGCGGTAGAGCGGGCCCGGCATCGGCGCTCGCAAAAACGCGCCGTAATCCTCGCGCTGGTCGAGCCGCAGCGCGAGAATGCGGCCTTGCCTGGTGACCGCGGCCTCGATCTCGGTGATGCGATTGGGTCCCGAGCTCGCGGCGACGAGATGTTCGACCCGGTCCTCGACCCACTTCACCGGCCGCCCGGTGATCTTTGCCGCGATCGCGGTCAGCACCACGTAGGGAAACACCGAGAGCTTGATGCCGAAGCTGCCGCCGCTATCCGGCGGGATGCGCAGGCGCATCTTGGTGCCGGGCACCCGCAGCGCCTTCGCCATTACGGGATGGGTCGAGAACGGCCCCTGGAAATTCGCGGTGACGTCGTAACTTTTGTCGTGCGCATGATATTCGGCGACGACGACGTAGCACTCCATCGGCGTGAAGGAGAGCCGGGGGTAGTCGACGGTGAGCGCGACCCGGGCATCGGCGCGGGCGAAGGCCTCGGCGGTATCGCCGTAGGTGAACTTGCGGACTGAGATTTCGTTGGTCTTGCACTCCGCGTGGAGCAGCGGCGCCGATTTGTCGCAGGCGGCGATGGGATCGATCACGGCGGGCAGCGGCTCGTAGTCGACCTTGACCAGCTCCGCGGCATCCTCCGCCACGTACCGGTTGTCGGCCACGACCAGCGCCACCGCCTCCCCGACATAGCGCACCCGCTCGACGGCGAGCGACCACTGGTGCACTGGCGCTTTGAGCGCGATCAGGAACGGATCGGTGAGCGCTTGCACCTCCTCGCCGGTGATGACCGCGGCGCACCCCGGCAGGCTGCGCGCGGCCGCCGCATCGATGCCGCGGATCAGGGCATGCGCGTGGGGCGAGCGGATCACATGGGCGTGGAGCGTGCCGCGCGGCTCCGGCAGGTCGTCGGCATAGCGCCCGCGCCCCGAGAGCAATGCGGGGTCTTCCTTGCGGGGGAGCGGCACACCGAGCGTGGACACCAAAGCACCGTCGAGACGCCCTGCGCGTGATCACAGTCGCGCTTTGGAACGCAGGGTGGGCAAAGCCAACGGGTCCGGCCACAGGCCGGCCCGATGACAGGCTCCGCGTGCCCACCATCGGACGAACCGCGTGGGCACGGCGCGGAGCGCGCGCCTTTGCCCACCCTACGGGCCCATGCGGCTGCGTCACGGAAAGGCGCCTTAGCTAAACGCAGGCCGCAAACGAGTAAAGCCACGCCTTCCGCAAGCCTGCCATACCGGCGCTCGCGCGGGCGCTGCGCCGGCTCGTGTTGAAGTGGGCGCCCCGGGCGGGCATAACTCCGGCCCCGACGGGCGACAACACGCGCCGGACGACTAACTGGAACAGGCTATGAACATCGAACGCAAGCCGGTCGCCTTCGGCGATCTCCGCGGCTGGATCAAGGCGCTCTCCGACGCCGGCGAGATCAGGGAGGTCGACGCCGAGATCGACTGGAATATCGAGCTCGGCACGGTGATGCGGCTCGCCCAGGGCACCGGCGACGGCCCGGCGCTGCTGTTCAACAACATCAAGGATTACGGCGCCAACGCCCGGTGCCGCCGCATCTTCGGCTGCGGCCTGTCGAGCTACCGGCGCGTCGCCATGATGATGGGTGTCGCGCCCGACACCCATCCGCGCGAGCTCGTCAAGCTCGGCCGCAACGTGCTCGCCGGCGGCGTCCCGCCGAAGATCGTCGCCACCGGCCCGGTCAAGGAGAACATCGTCACCGGCGACGACATCGACCTCTACGACCTGCCATCGCCGTGGTGGAACAGGCTCGACGGCGGGCGCTACCTCCTCACCTATGGCGGCTGCGTCACCAAGGATCACGACACCGGCGTGATGAACGTCGGCATCTATCGCGGCATGGTCGCGAGCAAGAACGAGATCCCGATCCTGATGTGGAAGGCCCAGCATGTCGGCCAGCATGCGACCTCCTGGGAGCGCGCCGGCAAGACCGAGATGCCGATCGCCGTCGCCATCGGCTGGGAGCCCTCGCTCGGCTTCACCGGCGGCGCGCCGGTCGCCAAGGGGGTATGCGAATACGACGTGATGGGCTCGATCCGTGGCGCCCCGGTCGAGCTCGTCAAGTGCGAGACCGTCGACCTCCATGTCCCCGCGAGCTCGGAGATCGTGATCGAGGGCTATCTGCAGCTCGATCCCGCGAAGTTCGTCATGGAAGGGCCGTTCGCCGAGTTCACTGGCTACCTCGCCGGCGACAAGTCGCCGAAGCCGACTATCCGCGTCACCGCGATCACCCACCGCAACGATCCGATCCTGCGTGGGACGATCGAAGGCTCGCTGCCGGGCAGCTTCTCGGAGAATGCGATCTGCTCCTCGATCATGCGCGCAGCGACCGCGTGGTCGGTGCTGGAGCGCGCCGGCGTCCCCGGCATCACCGACGTGTGGTGTCCGCCGGTGCACGCGGGGATCAACCTCCTGATCCAGATGAAGCAGAGCTATCGCGGCCAGGCCAAGCAGGCGGCGAACGCGATCTGGGGCTCGTCGGCGGCGCATGTGCGCTACAAGCACATCACCGTGGTCGACGACGACATCGACCTCCACGACTATGCCGCGGTCGACTGGGCGATTGCCTACCGCGTCAATGCCGGCGAGGACGATATCGTCATCATGCCCGCGACCTTCGGCGCCGGCCTCGACCCGTCGACGCGGCGACGCGACCGCAACCCCGCGCTGTTCGGCACGGGAAAATGGAATCGCGTGCTGATCGACGCCACCATGAACCTCGACTACGACCCCGATCCCGATCTCGGCGGCGCGCGCTTCCCGCCCAAGGTGTGGCCGACCGATGCCGACATCGCCGCAGTGGCGCGGCGCTGGGGCGACTTCAAGCTGAAGCCGCTGCCGGGGAAGGAGTGACTTCCTCTCCCTCCCCGTCTTCGGGGAGGGCAGGGTGGGGCCTTCCTTTTCTTCTTACGCGAGAGTTCCGCGGACAGCCGCAAGCAAGACCCCACCCTGCCCTCCCCGAAGACGGGGAGGGAAAGACGACAATCGGAGACCGACGATGCGTTTGGAAGTGCCGGCGCCCCATGAGACGTTCGAGGTGGCGCTGGAGGACGGAGCGGGGATCAAGGTGCGCCGCCACGGCCGCGCGGACGGCGTGCGCCTCTTCATCAGTCACGGCAACGGCTTTGCGATCGACGGCTACCTGCCGTACTGGCAGCATTTCCTCGCCGACTACGACCTCATCATCTTCGACTTCCGCAATCACGGGCAGAACGTGCCGGTGACGCCGGCGAACCACACCTATGCCCAGCTCAGTCGCGATCTCGAGCGGGTCTATCAGGGCGTGACCGCGCGGCTCGGCGCCCGCAAATCGGCGGGCATCTTTCATTCGATGTCCGGTCGCACCGCGATGAAGCATGCGATCGAGATCGGCTTTCGCTGGGATGCGCTGGTGCTGTTCGATCCGCCCAACGTGCCGCCGCCCGGCCATCCGGTCTATGCCGCGATGGAGGCGTTCGAGGTGCGGCTCACCGAATTCGCGAGCAAGCGCCGCACTCACTTTGCGAGCGCCGAGGAGCTCGCGGTCGAGTACGCGAAATCGCGCGCCGGCCAGGGCTGGGCGCCCGGCGTCCACGATTTGATGGCGCGGGCCGTGCTGCGAAAAGATCCGAACGCCGACGGATATGTGCTGGTCTGCGATCCCTTAAACGAGGCCGGCATCTATGCCGAGGCGATGAAGCTCAACTTGTGGCCCAAGGCGAGCGACTTCCGCGGCCCGGTCAAGCTCATCGGCGCCGATCCCAACCTCAAGGGTGGCCCGCCGACCGGCCGCGCCAACCAGGCGCTCGGCACCGAGAACGGCTACGACTACAGCTTCGTCCCCGGCACCGGGCATTTGCTGCAGGTGGAGAAGCCCGAGGATTGCGCGAGGCAGACGCTCGCTTTCCTCGGCGAGTGTGGGTTGAAGTGACTTCTCCCTCCCCCGCTTGCGGGGGAGGGTCGGGGAGGGGGAAGCTGAGTTGCGACTGCGAACAACGTCTGCGATTGCCTCGCCGCCCCGACCCCCTCCCGCAACCCTCCCCCGCAAGCGGGAGAGGGACGCGCGTTGTGCACTCGCGTTATCGCGCTCGCGCGGAATGACGCCCCTACGCCTTGAACTTCGGCTTGCGCTTGGCGCTGAACGCCTCGATGCCTTCCTTGTAATCCTCGCTGTCGCGCAGCTTCTCGTAGGCGTGGCCCTCGACTTCGAGGCCGACGGCGAGGCTCGTGTCGTAGGTGGTGTTGAGCACCCGCTTGATGGTCTTGAGCGCGAGCGCCGACATCGCGGTCAGCGTCTTCACAACCTCGTCGATCGTCGCGTCGAGCGCCGCGGCGTCCTCGACGACACGGGTCAGCAGCCCCCACTGATAGGCCTCGGGCGCCGGGATGCGGCGGCCGAGCATCATCATGTCGACGGCGCGGGTGAGGCCGGCGATGCGGGCAACGCGCTGGCTGCCGCCGCTGCCGGGAATCTGGCCGAGGGTCGTCTCAGGCAATGCGAGCAACGTATCCTTCGTCGCGAGGCGGATGTCGCAGGCCATGGCGAGCTCGAAGCCGACGCCCATGGCATATTTCTCCATGGCGCAGACGACGGGCTTCGGGCAGCGCTCCGGCGCCGCGATGTTCCAGGCGAGATCGGACATGCCGTCGCGCTCGATCTGCGGGAAGGCTTTGACGTCGCCGCCCGAGGTGTAGACGCCGCCGAGCCCGCGAATGACGACGACGCGCACGTCGGGGTCGTGGCCGAACGCCTCGATGATCGCCGCGATCTGGCTGCGGCCGCGATAGGAGATGACGTTGAGCGGCGGACGGTCGAGATAGAGCCAGCCGATGCGCTTTTGCGCATCGACCTCGTAACGCAGCCCGTCGAGATCGCGCAGGATGGCGCCCCGCATCTCCGCATAGTCTTTGCTCATGGTCGATGATGTCCGATGCTAGTTTCCGTTCGGCGGGTCGGGATCGTGGCGCATGTAGAACTTGCGATCATCCTCATGGGTGGTGCGAAAGCCGAGCTGCTGCTGATGTTGCAGCGGCATGCCGCCTTGACGGGGAAACGAAATGTTAGTTTGGATCGCACGCATTCGCCAGCCGGCGTTTGGCCCGCTGGAGGGGAGACTTTCATGCAATTTGGCGACCTGCGCGGCTGGATCGCGCAACTCAGACAAGAAGGCGAGCTTCACGAGGTCGACACCGAGGTCGATTGGGACTGCGAGCTCGGCACCGTCACCCGGCGCGCCTTCGGTAACGGCGACGGGCCGGCGCTGCTGTTTTCCAACATCAAGGACTATGGGCACAACGCCCGCTGCTCCAAGGTCTTCACCGGCGGCCTGTCGAACTATTCGCGGGTCGCCATGATGTTCGGCCTGCCGAAGAACGCCTCGATCACCGAGCTCGTGAAGGCGGCGCGCCGCGCCTATGCCGGCCGCATTCCGCCGGTGACTGTTGCGACCGGGCCGGTCAAGCAGAACATCCTCAAGGGCGACGACATCAATCTGTTCGATTTCCCGGTGCCGCGCTGGCACCGCCACGACGGCGGGCGCTACATCAACACCATGCAGGGCACGGTGACGCGCGATCCCGCCTCGGGCCGCGTCAATGTCGGCATCTATCGCGGCATGATCGGCAAGAAGGACACGATCCCGGTGCTGCTGTGGCGGCCGCAGAACTGGGGCCAGGATTTTGCCAAATACACCGGCAAGGGCGAGGAGATGCCGGTCGCCTTCATCTACGGCTGGGAGCCGTGCCTGCCGTTCTGCGCGTCCTCGCCGGTGCCGCCCGACGTCTCCGAATACGACGTGATGGGCGCGCTGCGCGGCGCGCCGGTCGAGCTCGTCGACTGCGAGACGGTGCCGCTGCAGGTCCCCGCCACGGCCGAGATCGTGATCGAGGGCTGGATTTCGCCCGATCCCGCGACCTTCGAGCCGGAAGGTCCGTTCGGCGAATACACCGGCTATTTCGGCGGCGAGCAGGGCCCCAAGCACCGGGTGCGGGTGACCGCCATCACCCACCGCGACGATCCGATCTTCCGCGGCACGCTCGAAGGCACCTTGCCGAAGATGCTCAACGAGAATTCGATCATGAGCTCGGTGCAGCGCGCCGCGCTCGCCTGGAACATTCTGGAGCGCTCCGGCGTACCGGGCGTCACCGACGTGCACTGTCCACCGGCCAACAACGGCACCACACTGATCATTCAGCTCAAGCAGACCTATCGCGGCCAGGCCAAGCAGGCGGCGGCAGCGATCTGGGGCTCGAACGCGGCGCATCTGCGCTACAAGAACATCTGGGTGGTCGACGACGACATCGACATCCACGATTACGGCGCGATCGACTGGGCTTTCGCCTATCGCGTCAACGCCGCCGAGGACGACATCGTGTTCTTCCCCGGCACATTCGGTTCGGCGCTCGATCCGTCGACGCGGCTCAAGTTCCGCGACACCAATCTCTACGGCACCGGCAAGTGGTGCCGGGTGCTGATCGACGCCACCGTCAATCTCGATTTCGAGCCGGAGGCGAACTACGACGGCAACCGCTACCCGCCGACGGTGAGGCCCGCGACGGAGGATTGGGAGCGCGTCGAGCGCCGCTGGCACGAGTACGGCTTCAAGCGCGAATGATTCCATGCTCACTCGCCCGCCGACCGCCTACGACGACCAGATCTACACTGCCGACTGGCGCGCCTATGCCGACCCGGCGATGCCGGAGACCATCGCGCCGACCGCGCTTCTGATCGACCGGCATCTCGGAACGGCAATCGAGCACAAGACGGCGCTCCTCGTCGACGGCGTGCCGGTCAGCTATGGCGAGTTTGCCGAGCACGTTGCTGCAGTGTCCGCTGGCCTCGCTGCGCACGGCGTGGTGCGGGAAAACCGCATCCTCTTGTTCGGCACCGACAGCCTCGATTACGTGACGATGTGGTTCGGCGCGGTGCGCATCGGCGCCATCCCGGCCGTTGTCTCCGATCTCTACAAGGCACCGGACCTGCTCTATTTCCTGCGCGACACCGCGGCGCGCTTCCTCTTCATCGACGCCGAGCAACTGCCGAAGCTCGCTGAGATCGCCGCCGACCTGCCGGCCTCGCTGGAGACGGTTTTCGTGCGGGGCGTCGAGGCAAGTTTGCCCAAATCTGGGGGCCGCCGCGTGGTTCCGTTCGAGGCGGTCGCGGCTTCCGGTGCACCCGCCGTTGCAGCTTGTCCGCGCCATCCCAACGACGTCGCCTACATGTTCTTCTCCGGCGGCACCACCGGCACCGCCAAGGGGATCACCCATCTCGCCCATGACTTCCTGCTGGTGCCCGACCGCCACGGCCCGTTCTGGGAATACCGCGAGAGCGACGTGGTGTTCGCCACGTCGAAGAAATACTTCACCCACGGCCTGTGGCCAGGGCTTCTGATTCCGCTCTATTTCGGCGCGACGGCCGTGCTGGTCCGTCGTCCGCCGGCGCCCGAGATCGTCCTCGACACGCTCGCCAAGGCGCAGGTGACGAAGCTCGTCACGGTGCCGACGGTGCTCAAGAACATGCTCGAGCATGTGCGCCTGTCCGGCGTGAAGCCCGATTATCCCGCGCTTCGATTCGTCGCCAGCGCATCGGAGAAAATCCCGCCGGAGATCTTCTCCCGCTTCCACGAGCAGTTCGGCGTCGAGATTTTCGACTCCATCGGCAGCTCGGAGATCACCTATGAGTGGATCGCCAACCGGCCGAAAGAATTCCGCCGCGGCAGCCTCGGCAAGCCGATCTTCGGTGTCGAGGTCCGACTCGTCGCGCCGGACCGCGGCGACGTCACCGAGCCGAACGTGCCCGGCGAGGCCTGGATCAAGAGCAGGACCGCGTGCTTCTTCTATTGGCGCAAATACGACAAGTCGCGCGAGACCTTCATCGGCGAATGGACGCGCACCGGCGACAATCTCTATTTCGACGAGGACGGCTTCTTCTGGTTCTCCGGCCGCGACAACGACATGTTCAAGGTCCGCGGCCTGTGGGTGACGCCGATCGAGATCGAGGCGGCGCTCACGGCGCATCCCGCGGTGCGCGAGGCGGCGGTGGTCTCGTGCGCCGATCCCGAGGGCTTCACCAAGCCGTTGGCCTATGTGGTCCTGCGCCAAGGCTTTTTGCCGGGCGAGGCGTTGATCGCGGAGCTCTGTGCCGCCGTGCGCCCGCTCGGCGGCTACAAGGTGCCGGAACGCTACGAATTCATCGACGAACTACCGCGCACGACGCTCCTCAAGATCGACCGCCGCGCTTTGCGCGCACGTTGTTGACGCGCTTTGACACCGCCGCCGCTGCCTTATGGACCGCCGTCTGCAGCGGACGCACCTTCATCTCCGTCATGCCGTAGGTGCGGTAGAGGTCGGCGAAGTCCGCCGCGAGCTCGTAGCAGACGACCAGCTTGTGGGTCTGCAGGTCCCAACGTGCATTCGGGAAAGCCGCAGGTCTGCGCTTCGATCGTGAATGGAGCCGGCCAGACAAAGGCCTCTCCAGTATGCGTGGCAAGGGCCTCGAGGAGCCCGATGGATTTCATCATGTTGGCGACGGTCTCGAGCGGACCCTTGGCCTCGCCATAGATGACGTCGATCTTGGTGACCGGCTGGTCGGCGGTGCGCACGTGGGGCTTGAGCACCTGGTCCCACGACCACGACGCATTGCTGTAGTCCCCACCGCAGGTGTCCTGCCTCTCCGGCGGCAGCTTTACCTCTTTCGCGAGGTCTTTGAACTTCTCGTCGTCGGATCCGACCATGAAGCAGACGATCTGGTAGGCACGCTGCTGGTCGAGACCGTGCTCGTCGTAGAAGGCGACGGTGTCGTCGGTCGCGACGTCGCGACGATCGTTGAGGAACCAGCCCTTCGCCGCATCGGCGAGCACGCGTTGGGTGAATGTGGACCCGATCCGGATCAGGCCGACGGCGGCGAAGGAATCCGCCGCGTCCTCCGGCTTGCCGAGCACCGGAATGCTGAGCTGCGTGATCGCCGCATGGCCCATCTCGTGCAGGATGACGAACAGCATGTTGCCCACGACGAACTCCGTGAGCTTCTGCCGGTCCGTCTCGGACAGCTTGCCGACCTTCGGTTGGCCGCCGAGCGCCTGCGCGGCGTCCTTTATCCTCTTCACGAACAGGTCAGTCTCGTTCGGTACCGCCTGCGAAAAGGCCGGTGTCGCGGCGAACGAGAGGGCCGTGATTATGGCGGGCACGCAAAAGAAGGGGCGCACAGATTGGGTGTTCATGGTGTATCTCGAAATGTTGGAGGCGTGGCTGATCGGCAAAAGTTACAGGCCACCGGATTTGGGAGGAACCTGACATGCGGTGACGCGAAAGCCAACTGCGGCGGCGTTAAAATCGACGCGATTTGGGGTCGCAGAGGCGCCGGCGACTTTAAGCGTTCGGGCCGCCCGTCCGGCATGCCAGCAACGCGCGGAAAGCCGACGGAATTGGATTGAAAGCGCGCCCGATTCATCCGATATCAAGCCGGGCTGGCCAATCGACTTTCCCGCGGTCGCGGCCCCAGGGCCCGCGGCGGTTCTGCGTCAAGGAGTTTGCGCGATGATCGACCTCTATTATTGGACGACTCCCAACGGTCACAAGATCACGATCTTTCTGGAAGAGACCGGGCTGAAATACAAAATATTCCCGATCAACATCGGAAAGGGCGAGCAATTCGAGCGCAAGTTCCTGGAAGTGTCGCCGAACAATCGCATCCCGGCCCTGGTTGATAACGATCCGCCGGGGGGCGGCGCGCCGATCGCGGTGTTCGAATCCGGCGCCATGCTGCTCTATCTCGCCGAGAAGACCGGCAAGTTCCTGGCGCGCGATCTGCGTGCGCGCACCGAGGAGGTCCAATGGCTGTTCTGGCAGATGGGCGGGCTCGGTCCGATGTCCGGGCAGAACAATCATTTCAGTAACTACGCGGCCGACAAGATTCCCTATGCGATGGACCGCTATCGCAACGAGGTGAACCGCCTCTACGGGGTGATGGACCGGCGCCTCGCCGATCGGGCGTATCTGGGCGGCGAGTATTCGGTCGCCGACATGGCCTGCTACCCCTGGATCGTGCCCTATGAACGCCAGGGCCAGAAGCTCGAGGACTTCCCGAACCTCAAGCGCTGGTTCGAGGCGATCCGCGCGCGCCCAGCAGTCGAACGCGCCTACGCCATCGTCAAGGACGTCAATCCGAACCAGGGCGGCATCCGCACTGCGGAGGAACGCGCGATCCTGTTCGGCCAGACCGCGGCGTCGGTGCAGGCAGCGGTGCGCTGAGCCAGTTGTTGCAGCGAGATGCGGAGTGGAGCATGCGGGTCGTCAAATGGGGTAACAGCCTTGCGATTCGCCTGCCCGCCACGGTGGTCGAAGTGCTCGATCTCAAAGAGGGTGACGAGATCGGCTCCACGCGACCGGGATGCGCGAGGCGGCCATCGTTCGCAAGCCGAACCGAGACGACTTGATCGAACGGCTGCGCGCATTTCGCGGCCGTCTGCCGGACGATCTCAAGTTCGACGGCGGCGATGACTTTTGCCTCACGCTGCGAGCCGGTGAGCGCGATTGCAGGGCGGCGACGAGAGAAAGCCCGAGGAGCAGAGCGTCGTGAAACTTACTCGGGTAGGCTCCGCCTGGACGAATCAATCAGGAAGGGCGCCTTGCGCCGGCCGACTCCTGGATGAGTTCAAATTCGACCGCGCGGAAGCGAACGATCGGTACCGCATGCGTTCTGTCGCGTTGCCAAGCCTGATAAACCTTACGAAGATTTCATGCGCTAGATGAACGTTCCTAAAGCATTTCGCCGCTTTCTCGACACCGAGCGCTCCGATTCTTCCCGCCGTCGGGCGGGTGCATCGGAGATGACGCCATGGCGGCAAATGCCGGTTCGGATGCAACGACGCGGGCCGTTTTCGCCCTTCATCGTTTCGGTCTCGGTCCAAGAGCGGGTTCGCTCGCCGCGATAAGCAGCGATCCCCGCGGCGCGCTGATCGCAGAGATTTCGCGGCCGCGGGCCGCGCAGATTACCGCTCCCGATCTTCCGACCAGCGCCGAGGCCGCGCGTGCGGCCTTCGAGTTTCGCGAGCAACGCCGGCAGCAGCGTCTCGCCGCCCGCGCCGAGCCGGACGGCGCGAGGCCCGCGCGGCCGGGCCGCGATACTCCCGGCGCTTCGGCGGCGGCGCCCGGCAGCAACGGTGTCGCCCGCAATGACATGGCCCGCAATGACACTGCCCGCAATGAGATGCCGAACGATGCGTCGGCACCGCCGCCGGCGCTCGGGGCCGGCCCCCGCCGTGCGCGCATCGAGGGCGTTCCGCCGCTGCCGCAGCAGATCTTCCTGCGCGAGGCGCGGGCCAGGCTCGACGCCGCACTCACCGCAGATATCGGCTTTGCCGAACGCCTCGCGTGGTTCTGGTCGAACCACTTCTGCATTTCCGCCGACAAGGGGGAGCTGCGCCCTGTCGTCGGCGCTTATGAGCGCGAGGCGATCCGGCCCCACGTCACCGGCCGCTTCGCCGACATGCTCCAGGCCGTGGAAAGCCATCCGGGCATGCTGATCTATCTCGACAATGCCCGCTCGATCGGGCCCGATTCGATCGCCGGCCGCAATCGCGGCAAGGGCCTCAATGAAAATCTCGCCCGCGAAATCCTCGAGCTGCACACGCTCGGCGTCCGCACGGTCTACACCCAGACCGATGTCACCCGGTTCGCCGCGGTGATCACCGGCTGGACCGTGGTGCCGCCGCGCGAGCCGCAAGGCGGTGCCTTCACCTTCAATCCGCGCATGCACGAGCCTGGCGCGCAGACCGTCCTCGGCAAGACCTACCCCGACGGCGAGCTCGACCAGGGCAAGGCGGTACTCGCGACGCTCGCCCGGCATCCCGCAACCGCCCGGCATGTCGCCGCGAAGCTGGTGCGGCATTTCGTGAGCGACGAGCCGGTTCCGTCGCTGGCCGACAAGCTCGCCAAGCGCTTCATGGCGACTGACGGCGACCTCAAGGAGGTCGCGATCGCCCTCGTGAGTGCGCCGGAGGCCTGGGACATGGCGCACCGCAAGCTCAAGCGGCCCGGCGAATGGATTGTGGCGGCGCTGCGTGCTGTAGACGTCGCCCCGCCGGAGATCGGTCCGGTCATGCAGGCGCAGAACCTCCTCGGCGAGCCGTTGTGGCGCCCCGCCGCCCCCAAGGGCTTTGCCGACGAGGAGGCGACGTGGATCGACGGCCTCGCCCAGCGCCTCGACGTCTCGAACGAGCTTGCGCGCCGGTTTGCCGGCCGCGTCGATCCGGCCGCCGCGGTCGAGACCGGGCTCGGCCCGCTTGCATCCGAAGAGACGCGGACCGCGATCCGCCGCGCCGAAAGCCGGCCCCAGGCGCTGACGCTTCTCTTCATGGCCCCGGAATTCCAGCGGAGATGACCATGCGCACCCTTCATGCCCCCTCCCGCCGCGAGCTGATGCTCGCCTCCGGCGTGCTGTTCGCGTGGGCCCACGTGCCGAAGGCCGCACGGGCGGAAGGCCGCGACCCGCGGTTTCTCGTGATCGTGCTGCGCGGCGCGCTCGACGGGCTCGCCGCGGTCGCCCCGGTCGGCGATCCAGATTATGTGGCGCTGCGCGCGCGACAAGGTCCTTCGGCTCGACGGCCAAGCTCCGGCCCTGCCGCTCGACCGCCTGTTTGCCCTCAACCCGGCGATGCCGAACCTGCACCGGCTTTACCGCGCCCGGCATGCGAGCATCGTCCATGCGGTCGCGACGCCTTACCGCGAGCGCTCTCACTTCGACGGGCAGGATGTGCTCGAAAGCGGTCTCCCCGCGCCGGGGGCCACCGATATCGGCTGGCTCAACCGTGCGCTGTCGGGCCTCGAGCCCGGCGGCCGGGTCGATCCAGCGAAGGCCTTTGCGGTCGGCCCTGTGACCCCGCTCGTCGTGCGTGGCCCGGCGCCGGTGCTGTCCTGGACACCACCCCGGCTCCAGCCGGCGGGTGAGGATACCCTGACGCGGGTGCTCGACCTTTATCGCCATACCGATGCGGCCCTCGCCAGAGCGCTCGAGGAACGCATCGGCCTTGCCGCGATTGCAGGTGCCGGCGGCATGAACCCCGCGCCGAGCCCCTCTCAGACCGCCCAGCCCCGGCCTGTGGCCGCGCCGGGCGCTCAGCAGGCGAACCAGGTGCGCGCCTATTTCGCCGAATCGGCCGGCAGCGCCGCCAAGTTCATGGCGCGGCCGGACGGCCCCCGGGTCGGTGCGCTCGCCTTCGACGGCTGGGATACCCATGCCGACGAGGGGGCGGTCGCCGGGCGGCTCGCGGCGCTGCTCGGTGCCCTCGACGGTGCCATTGCCGCGGTCGAGACGGGGATGGGGCCGGCCTGGAGCGATACCGTCGTCGCGGTCGTCACCGAGTTCGGTCGCACGGCGCGAATCAACGGGACCGAGGGGACCGATCACGGGACGGCGACGGTCGCACTGCTTGCCGGCGGCGCCCTCAAGGGGGGCCGCGTCATCGCCGACTGGCCTGGCCTCAAGACTGCCCAGTTACGCGATCAGCGCGACCTCAAGCCGACCACCGACCTGCGTGCGGTGCTCAAGGGTGTGTTGCGGGATCACCTGCGGCTGCCCGAGCAGCGGCTCGCCGCCGTGTTCCCCGACAGCGCAACCGCAAAGCCCCTCGCCGGGCTGATTGCCGGGGTATAAAAAAAGCATCACCGACTGGCGAATTTTTCCGCGGCCTCTTGCATTTGCTCATCCCGCCGAGTTGAGTGCCCGGTCGGGCGGCGGCGGGTAGTTGTGTATGAAGAAGTGGATCGATTGGACGCTGGCGTGGGTGCGTGAAGCAAGCTCGCCGGCCGGCTTGAGCGGGGTCATCGCGGGGCTGCTGCTGGTCGTCGTCACCGACGGCCTGTTGCTTGGCATGCGCTACATCCAGGAATTGCCGCCGGTCGCGGTCACTTTCCTGTTGTCGATCCTGATCGCGGCGATTCGCTGGGGCTTCCTCGCCGGGGCGGTGACCTCGATCGGGGGCGTCATCTCGCTGACGCTGTTCTTCTACAGCCCGTTCTACACCTACAACGCCCAGGATCGCTCGCGCTTCCTCGGTATTCTGTTCTTTCTCATCGTCGCCCTGGTGACGAGCTATCTTGCGGCCCGCACCCGCCGCGATGCCGCCGCGGCGGCCAAGCGTGAAAACGAAGTTCGCGACCTCTATGCGTTCTCGCAACGGCTCTCGGCTGCGAACTCGCCGGCCGGCATTTTCGATGCCATGCAGCGGCATCTCGAGACCCTGGTCGGCCGCAAGGTGCTGCTGTTCGATTCCCGCGGCACGCTGGAAGCGAAGTCCGAACGGCTCGGCAATGTCGACATCCCCAAGGCGGTGATCGATTCGGTCGGGCGCGCCCAAGGGGCGGGCTCCGAGGGCGCGCGTGGCATCGTGGTCGATGACGGCCAGGGCAGCGCCTGGCTGGTCCGTCCGGTCTCGGTCAACGCGGCGGATTTCGGCGTCATCGCCGTCGATCTCGGCCGTCGGACCGATGCCTTCGATGATCTTCGCACCCGGGTCGTCGCCGTCATCGACGACGCGGCCTCCTCGCTGGAACGGCTCGGGCTCGCCCGCACCCTTGCCGAGGCGCGCATGCGTGCCGAGACCGAGCATTTCCGCGAAGCGCTGATCGGCTCGGTCTCCCACGAGCTGCGCACCCCGCTCGCCTCGATCCTCGGGCGCCTCGACAGTGCTGTCGGCGGCGCCGGAAATCACCGCCAATCCACGCCTGGAATTGCTTGCCGGGGTGATTCACCACGAGTCCGAGCGGCTCAACGCCGAAATTCAGAATATTCTCGATGCCTCGCGGATCAGCAGCAACGGCCTCCAGGTGAAGCTCGAATGGTCGGAGCCGGCCGATTTCGTGAATGCGGCGCTGGAACGCTGTCGCCACCGCCTTGTCAAGCACAAGGTCGACGTCGACATGCCCGACGAGCTCGTCCTGCTGCATGTCGATTCGGTGCTGATGGAGCGGGCGCTCGGGCAGATCCTGGACAATGCGGCGAAATATTCCCCGGGCTCGTCCTTGATCACGCTCAACGGCCGGCGTGAGGCCGACAGCTTCGTCCTCACCGTGTCCGACCAGGGCGCCGGGCTCGACCCCAACGACCGTTCGCTCCTCGGGCAGAAGTTCTTCCGCGGCAAGCGGTCAGCCCAGTCGACCTCGGGGCTGGGACTGGGCTTCTGGATCGCCAATGCCTTCGTCGCGGCCAACCAGGGAAGCGTCGAGGCGTCGAGCGAGGGCGCCGACCGTGGTATGGTCGTGAAGATCCGGTTGCCGCTGTCCATGAAGGCCGCCGCGTGATCCGGCAGCCTCCAGATGCAGGGCAGTCCCGATGTGCGGGACAGTACCCATACGTGGTGTTGCCCCTATAAGGACGAAACCCATGCGCGCGCGGGAGGGACGAGCAGCACGCGCTCCGTCGAGAGGACAGAAATGCCAGATGCCGACCACCGCGTCTTGATCGTCGACGACGAGGCGCAAATCCGCCAGTTCCTTCGCGCCGGCTTCGAGCTCGGCGGCTACCACGTCGATGAGGCGGTGAATGGAACGGAAGGAATCCGGGAAATTACCCTGCATCCCTATGACCTTGTGATTCTCGACCTGTCGCTGCCCGACATCGACGGTTCGGAGGTGCTGGAGCGCATCAGGGCGTGGTCCACGGTTCCCGTCATCATCCTTTCGGTGCGCGCCGGCGAGGCGGAGAAGGTCAAGCTCCTGGAACTTGGGGCCGACGACTATGTGGTCAAGCCGTTCTTCATGTCGGAGCTGTTCGCGCGCGCAAAAGTTGCGCTGCGGCGGCAGATCGAGCGCAAGGATGGTGAAAGCATCCTCAAGCTCGATCGCCTGGTCATCGATTTTGCCGCCCGCACGGTCTTGCTCGATGGCGAAAGACTCAATCTGACGCCCAAGGAGTATCGCCTGCTCCAGGTGCTGGCGCAGGACCCGGGGAAGGTGATCACCCACCAGAGCCTATTGAAGAGCGTGTGGGGCCAATCACACGTCAACAGCCCCCAGTACCTTCGAATCTTCATGCGAAAGCTCCGGCAGAAAATCGAGCTCGATCCCAATCGGCCCAAAATTCTTCTGACAGAGCTTGGGGTTGGCTATCGTTTGAACGATCCCCGGACGGCCGACCAAGGCCGCCCCCAGTAGTATTTTATAAGACTATATACCTATCAAAAAACGTGTCCTTTTCGCAACACGGCCCGGAATTGTAATTTCGGACGGGATTCCGCGATTGTCTGTGCAAGTGTTTTAGACAAAAATGCCCTTGGTAGGTGGTCAGCGGTCGCAAGCCAAACTTATGTGCGCGTCCGCATCGCTATGGGGAAGGGGAGGCAAAATGAACTCGGTTAAGTGCTTACTCATGGGGTCGGCGGCCGGCCTGATGGCCGTTTCCGCGGCTCAAGCGGCCGATCTTCCCGTCAAGGCGGCTCCGGTCGAATACGTGAAGGTGTGCAACATCTATGGCGCCGGCTTCTGGTACGTCCCGGGAACCGACACCTGCATGAAGATCGGTACCTGGGTTCGGTACGAGATCATGATGAACGAGGGTGACGGCGGCGTACAATTCGGCTTCGGCGCCAGCTCCACAGCGGCCGGTCGTGTGACCCGGATCGATACGTCGACCATCGCCAACCAGTACCGCGCGCTGGTCACGATCGACGCTCGCACGCAGACCGACTTCGGCACCCTGCGCAGCTACATGGACGTCGGCACCAAGTTCCAGTCCTACGCGACTTGGCCGAGCTCCGCGTCGTCGGGCCTCACGGTGGCGGGCGGGCAGTTCAACTCACAGTGGAACAACAACAACGTCGACGCCACCCGCGCGTTCATCCAGTTCGCGGGCTTCACCGCGGGCCGCATCCGGTCGCTCTACGACATCGTCGCGCCGGGCGCCTACACGCTGTCGAATAACCGCATCCTCTCGGATACGGCCGACGCCGGCATGTTCGCGATCGCCTACACCGCGCAGTTCAGCGGCGGCATCTCGCTCAGCCTGTCGCTCGAAGACACGGGCCTCGACAGCCCGGCGCATGCGCGCTCGACGGTCGACCTGTCCAACGTCTACTGGGGCGGTGGCGCTTGCACCGTCGTGGTCGCGGGCAGCTGCGTCGGTGGCGGCGCCGTGGCGTTCGGCGGCGGTCAGACCGTCGACAACTCCGGCGCTCAGTTCTGGGACGCGGTCGTCAATCTGCGCCTCGACCAATCCTGGGGCTATGCGGCGGTCAGCGGCGCTATCCACCAGAACGGCGGCGGCTATTACAACAACGCGATCAACTCGACGAACGCGACGATGGCCAACACCGTCGTCCAGGGTCACCCGGGTGATTCCTACGGCTGGGCGGGATCGGCCGGCTTCCTCTTGACCGACTTCCTCGGCCTCAAGGGCGACACCCTGGCCTTCGGCACTCAGTACGGTCACGGCGCCGTCGGCTACGTGATCAAGAGCCCCGGCACCTACTTCCTCGCCGGCAATGGCAACAAAATCGCCTTCGGCAACACCGTCGACGGCGTGTTCGCCAACGGCACCGGCGTCGACATGTCGGACGCGTTTTCGGCATGGATGGGCTTCGAGCACTTCTGGACCCCGAGACTGCACACGGCCTTCCAGGGCGGTGTTGCGGCAATCAGCTACAACGGCGCCGCCAAGTCGCTGATGTGCGCCGGTGCCCCCGGCTTCGCGGCGAACCCGAACAACGCCTTGGGCTTCGCCTATGCGAACTCCACGGGCTCGCCGGCCGGGTTCATCAACGGCTGGTCTCCGGGCTCGCAGTGCAACCCGAACTTCGGCTGGTGGCAGGCCGGTACGCGGACCATCTGGAACCCGCACCCCGACCTCGATATCGGCGTCGAAGTGATGTACCAGGCGATCGAGACCGCGAACCGCGGGGCGACGGTTTGGCAGAACGGTGCTTCGGGCGGCATGGCTCCGGGCCTCTACAGCTTCGCGAACGAAGGTATCTGGTCGGCGGCGTTCCGCATCCAGCGCAACTTCCTGCCCTGATCCTCAATCGTCAGGTGCCAGTAACATCCCCCCGGCAGCAATGCCGGGGGTTTTCTTTTGGGGAAAGAGGCGCGGCCCGCGTCGCCGCACGGGTCGCCTGTGCAGTTCCTTCGGGGCGTATCCGCGACCTTCGCCTCCCGATCGGCAAACCGGGGCCCGGTTTGCCGACTGCTTGGATTGATCAGCTGTGATTGGCGTGGTGGTGGGTCGCCTTGCCGGCTGCCGGTGCCGCGGATCCGCCGCACGGTTCCCAATATCCAAAGTTCATCTCGCCCCAGGTCCTCGAGGCCTTGTAGCATTGGCTGCCATTCTTCACGGGGCCGTAATTGTATTCGGCCAGGGCCGGTGTGCCGGCCATTATTGCGCCGACCACGAGGCCGGCGATCACCAGAGTAAGACGCTGCATTTCTGACTCCTTGAGTGTGCGAGCGACGAGCTCGCAACAATTTGATTAGAGGGTCACCCAAGGCCCAGCAATTGCCCGACCGTATGATCGGCAGGACGGTTTACGCGCTCTTGTTGCGATGCAATGGGTCACTGCGGCGCTACCCCGCGACGCAGACAAGGGAAAATCAGACAGCCAGAAAAGCCCATTGGCCGACCGCGAAGCCCGGTCTCAAATCTCTGTAAACATGTGATTTTCGGCTTATGCCCTGCGCGGCCGCGGAAATGCAGGAGCTACTCTGCGCGAGAACGTCTTTGCGCGCGATCACGGCCAATAATGGCGAGGCAAAGAACCGCACCGGCTGAAACGCAAACAAGACCCGCGCGCCACGCAGGGCCTTTCCGCCCTGGGCACAACAGATCACCGACCTCATCGACTGCAAAAAAGAGAAACCCCCGGGGGGAAATTGAAGATGATGAAAGCTTTCCCTCCGGGGGCCATTTCCCATCCTGCAGCCAGACGGGAAACTTCGGTGATGTTACGGTGACGTAAAGATGGATGTCAACGAAATAAATTCTGTATAAACAGGCGCTACGCGGCCTCGGACGTGTTCCACCTGCCGTACCTGTCGAGACGTGGCGTGCCGAGATCGAGGAACGGCCCCATCCAGACGAGTTGACTGTGCTAATCGCCGTGCCGGTCGAAGTATCACCATGGTCGAGAACGGCGGGGTCGTCGGCCCGCCAGTAACAACAGGGTCTGCGCCGTTTGCCTCCAAAGAACGGCGTTGTAGCGACCGAGCCGCTCAAAGGCGCCGTTGTCTGTTTCGCTTAGGCGAAGAAAGCAATGCGTCAGGTCCCGGATCGACGTAGGCGAGGCCGTGCACGACGTTACGCAATGTTCGAAGTCCGGCCTTTCCTTCTCAGGATCGAGATCGATGACGAAAGATGGCCTGCTGGCACCAAGCCCTGCCTCTGGTTCGGCGAGCGAACGGCGAAGCGCGGCGCCACGTCCGTGGACAATCTCCGATCGTGACCTCAAGAGTTCGGTCTCGATCGAAATGATCCGCCGCAGTCGCCACAGTAAAGAGGCCAGCCGCAGCACAAGCTCGCGCTCGACCGCGCTTTGTGCGTCGTAGTCCGAGATCACCGCAGCCTCGAATGCGCGGTAGTCTTCGCTGTCTTCCAAGCCGTCGATGACGGTCTCCGCGGTGAGCCCATGGCGCAAAGCATTGCGCCGCGACTGCCGCTTGCCTTCATCGGTTTTCGGGCCGGTGCTTCGGAAAGCGTTCCTCCGATTGGCTTCGATTTGTCGAAATGAGGTCATTGGCCGACGGCCCCCGGCGCCGTCTGATCAGAGCCGACGTTTCTCGCGGCGTCCGGGCTCTCAATGCCGATACTTTGAAATGCCTCAATTCGTCCGCCGCCCGGGCCATCTAGCCGGGTCCGCTGCCATAAGTCCCAAGCCACCACGACCGGATCGACCTTGTTGGTCTTCCACCACGCCGCCTCGTCACCGTGTTGGTGCAGCGCGCGATGGTGACTCCGGCACAGCGGGACGGCGTATTCGTCGCTGACCCGCCGGCCGATAGCCCGTGGCTGTGCGAAGCGGAGATGATGGGCGTCCGAAGGCCGTCGGCCGCAGATCAGGCATGGTTGCGCCGACACGAACCGGAGGTGTGCACGATCGCGATAGCGACGTGGTTCGCTGAGAGTGAGCGCGCCTTTGTCGATGTGCGAGGCTCCGACATTGTTGACCCGCTCGGCTGGCCCGAACTTCCCCACGAAGTCTTCCGACTGTTCGGGCGAGGTCAACGTCAAGGGATTCCCACTATCTACCCCTTGCGAAGCCGGGACCGTGGCCGTGCCCGCGAGTGGAGTAGCGTCAGTATGATCGTCGTCCATCAACTGAGCCAATCGTGCCGCGAACGCAGCCTCCACAAACCCACAATCACCCGTGGTGAGGGTGTTCTTGGCGGGCATGGCCTTTTGCGCCCAGGCAGTCGCATCGCTGTGGGTAGCGAGAGAGCCGATCTCTGCCAGTAGCCGATCGCGCAATGCAGCCGACCTCTCAGGCTCGAGAGGCTGCTTGGGCGGTGACCACGGTTTGCGGCTCGCAGCAAAGCGACTGAGGGGCTTATCCGTACCGTTTCCATTCCGATGCTTGAAGTGGGGGCTGGTCCCTATCGTGCCGGTCCCCTCCGGCTGCCCGCCGAGGTCCGGTGCATCGAGATCGTCTTCCCCGGCAATGCCTACCAATGTGAATAGCGCATAGCGCCGAGCGTAGGTCAGGGCCGCCCCCATCCGCCGCGGCGCCGACATGTCCGAGAGGGTGCATACCGGCCAGTCCGAGGCGATCCACTCGCCAGAGGCGTGCGCCAGTACCGTCGTCAAGGACACCGATTGGATGTCCTGGTCGATCGTGGTGGTCTGGAGTGTGGCGATCTCCTGCTCCCCCAGAGCCTTGCGGACGATGTCGAGGCCACTTGAGAGGGGCGCATAGCGAAATGTCCGCCCCGGCTCATCGTAGCGGTTTGAAGGGACTGTCCCTGTCAGCGACTTCTCCGGGTTGGTCAGCACCATCTGCGCTCTGGCGAGCGCGGCGGCGAGGGCGGCAATCGATTCACTGGACCGATGCATGGCCCGTCTCCGCCTCGGTCATTTCGAAACTCACCGCTCCCGCCTTCGAGCGCTTGGCGCGCACTCCATGGCCGAACGCCTCCTTGGCATCCTCCGGCATCAGCCCCTTGAGTTCGGTCTTTGCCCGTTCATGCTCAAGGAAGGCCGCCCGGGTTGAACAGAACAGGGCCGCAAACTCGGCCCAGGAATTGGAGGCCGCCATGTCGACAACTCGCACACCCTCGATCCGCGGCTTTGGCGGCACCACCCCGAACAGGTGAGGCCGGTCCCCGGACTGCACGCAGCGCCAAAACTTCTTCTCGGCTGTGAGTAGGAGGTGCTGATAGAGGGGATCGGCCGCGAAGGCGATTTCCACCCACTTCCCGCCGCCGGTGATGATCGAGAGTGCCGCCGTCCTGGCGTTGGTGACCCACATGTTGTGCTGAAGCTGCGCCATGTGCTTTTCGGCCGCCGCACCTTCCGAGAACGACCACGGCAGCATGAACTTGGCCTCATAGACCGCCCCGGTCTCGGTCACCATGCCGTCCAGGGTCGCGGCCATGAAGGAGAGGATCGGATGCTTGACCCTGGTCTGCACGGAGGTGATGGCATGCCCGGTGTTGCGCTCGTACCAGGCCCGATTGAGGTCCTCGGTGACGACGCCGAGCTGGACAATAAGATTGGCCGAGAGGTCCTCTGGGCCGACCTCGCCCCGCTTCTCCTGCCACAGCCGGATCAGGGCCTTCTCGTCCTGCCCCATGATGATCCGGGCATCGGAGCCGCCAATGAAGTGGCGGCGGTCGCCTTTGTGCGAGATACCTTCGCGGTGGTGTAAGGACATTTGAGTCTCCGGGCAGGGAAGGTACGATCCAATTTGACCTCTCAACTTCCGTGAACGATAAACTATGAAAAATTCACAGTCAACTATCTTTAGATCACAATACATTTCTCGCTGCCCTGAGCCAGTGTGAGTGGCCCTATGTTGCTAAAGACTGGAAATCAGCTTCGCGCGGCGCGTGTGCTTGCTGGATTGACCCAGAGTGAGCTTGCAGAGCGCAGTGGCATTCATGCAAATTCGATAAGTGCCATGGAGAAACGCGGAGCTAAACCACTTACTAGCGGCCTTGACACAATAACCGACGTAGTAAGCGCCTTGGAGTTGCTTGGCATCGAGTTTACGAACGGCGATGCGATTGGGGTGCGGCTCCGATTGAAGCCGGTACGCACTAAGAAATGATAGGCTTTTGCAGCCGCAATAAATTGCTACGGCCGACAGAAGCTTGTACCGGCGGCGAACGGAATGCGGCCAAAGCGTGCCGGCTCAAGTTTCAGCCGACAGAACGGGACGACCGGTCAATAGTCCAATTTCGCCCCGCGCCGCAGCCCGCAAGCCGTTGATTTTACCCTATTTTTACGTACGACGCTAAACGCCCGCGAACAGCGGGCATTTGCGACGTCTGACGTTGTCTGCGCGTCGCAAACTCGAAGGAAGGGAGTCAAATTCGGCGTCTGTCTCCGTGGCGCAAATTTGGCGTCAGTTTTTGTCCGCGAAAATGCATCGAGAAGCTACTCGCTGCACCTGCGAGCAAGCCGAACTCCGCTGAGGCGAGCAGGAGGGCTCATCACGGTTTCTCGACTGAAACGCAGAACCTCAAGATCGCGCGAAGCCGAATGCGGCGCGCTGGTCAGCCCAATCACAGGGAATGCGTTGGAGTAGCCGCTTGACTGTCATGGAACGCGGCTGCCGACCTGCGATAATCGCCTCGATGATGTCGGGGGCTAGGTAGCCGATGCGCAGAACGCGGCGAACGTACTCGTCGCTGAACTTGAACTGACGGGCGATCTCCTTGGTGTCGGTATATTTCCCGGCGCGAAGGTCTCGCATCCAGGTCTTGGCACGGGCGAGGGCGAGGATAAGGGGCTGATTCACGCGGCGAGGCGTTGAATCTCGCCCACCGGGAATGATGATCTCCTTGCGCGCACGAGGCCGCGGCGCCGGCATGGGCACCACGTGGACATTCGGGCCGTCGCAGGTTTCCTCAGCAGTCGCCGATGTCGCCATTTGTTTTCGAATGATTTGAATATGTGTGCATTGAACAACGACGCGCTCGACGGCGTCGCGCACCAACGCGCGGGTTGCGATGCTCCAACCGTTGGCGGGGCCTTCGGTCGAGAGTTCGGGCCGGGACAACTCCTGGCTCAGGACTTCAACTACGAGCCGCTCCATCTCGTCCGCATTGACGCGGGTGCGCGAGCCGGCATTGGCCTTGCGGTCACGCAGCAATGCGCTGCTGATGTAGTAGCGATAGCGGTTGCCGCGGCGGAGCGAGTAGGTCGGTGACATGAGGTGGCCGCGGTCGTCAAAGATCAGGCCGCCGAGAAGGGCACCGCTTTCGACCCGCGCCTTGCGTCGTGTTACGCGATTCTCGGCCAACCGGGCCTGGACGGCATTCCATAGCTCCTCGTCGACGATGGCCTCGTGCTCGCCAGGATAGGTACTGCCCTTGTGAACCACCTCGCCCCGATAGAGACGGTTCTGCAGCAGATGGTAGAGCGTGCCGCGCCAGAACGAGCAGCCGCCCAACACGCGGCCGGAGGTCAGTGCGCGCTGTTTGCTCGCACCCCATGCTGGTCGAGATCGGCCCGTAGCTTGCCGACGTTGCCGACCGCAAGGTAGCGTCGGAAGATCAGGCGAACGCGGTCCGCTTCCTCCTCATTGATCACCAGCTTGCGATCCCTGACGTCGTAGCCGAGCGGGATGTTGCCGCCCATCCACATACCCTTGCGGCGTGAGGCCGCGAACTTGTCGCGGATACGCTCGCCCGCCAGTTCGCGTTCAAACTGGGCGAACGACAGCAGGACGTTGAGCGTCAGCCGCCCCATCGAGGTCGTGGTATTGAACTGCTGGGTGACCGCCACAAATGACACGCCATGGGCGTCGAACAACTCCACCAGCTTAGCGCGGGCTCCCTTTTCCTCGTCACGGCGCCACACCGGCAGGCCACCCTGTGCAGGGATTTCTTCGATCAGATGCTGCCGCAGAGCTGACACAGGCGGCAGAGGCGGAGTTTTCACACAGCCTGGGCCCGACTTTGCCGTCTCTCAGCTTTCCCCAATTATCACCGCTACTCGGGGTGAAGGGTGCGGACCGGAGATTTAGGACCGCACCTCGGAAGCATCGAGCTGCCTCCGCTCAGCCGGCGGCGCGCATCCGGCTCGTCTGAAGGCCGGGAACGGTGGCCTCATTCGGATCGATCACGCCAAGATTCTCTGACGATCCTGAACCGGCCGTTGCTGGCCTGCGCGATGTACATGTTCATGCGAACATGATGCTGGCCGGGCACCATCTCGGCCGCCCCGCCCGGGCCTTCGGCGATCCCTGCGTTGTCGAGCGCCTTGACCACGTCGTCCTGATTGAGCGAGCCGGCCTTCGTCACGGCGGCTTGCCAAAGCTTCAGTCCGCGGTAGAGACCCGAGCACGCGCTGCCGGCGGTGAACTTGGCGTCGCCGGGATAGAGCGTCTCGTACTGTCCGAGCAGCGTCCGGCTGAACGGGTCGCCGACGCCTTGATAGTAGTCGAGACAGCTATAGAGACCCTCGACATGTTCGGCGGGAACCATGTTCAGGAAGTTCTCGTCGAAATAAGTGCAGACGATTTTTCCGCCGCGCTTGGTGAAGCCGGAAGTCGTAGAGCTGTTCGAGGAACGCACCGACACCCGGCGGAACGGTCGTGTTGAACACCACCTCGACACCGCTCGACACAATCTTTCGAACCGTCTCGCGATAGTCCGCGTGATCGAGCGGGAAGTACTCCTCGCCGACGATCGTGCCGCCGTTGGCCGTGACCACCTGACGGACCTTTTTGTTCATCGTGCGCGGCCAGATGTAGTCCGCCGACGGCAGGTAGAATTTCTTCGCACCGGTTTCCTTCATCAGCCAGGGGATGAACGGATCGACCTGCTGCGCCGGCACAGGGCCGGTGCAGAAGATCAGCGGGTCACATTCCTGCCCCTCGTATTGCTCCGGATAGATGTAGAGCTTCCGACCCTTCACGACCGCCGCGCCCTTGATGGCCTGGCGCGTCGAACTGTAGATCCCGCCGAAGATCACATCGACATCGTCGTGCTGGACGAGTTTGGTCGCCTTGGCTTCGGCGACGCTGTCGATGGTGGCGCTATCTTCGAGGTAGAGATCGATCTGGCGTCCCAACAGGCCGCCCTGCGCGTTGATATCGTTGATGACCATCTTCGCGACGTTGGCATTGGCGATGCCGGCGAACGACAGCGGGCCGGTCTGGTCCGCGATCACGCCTACCTTGATGGGTTGTTCCGCCATGACCTTCTCCTCCGACGTGCCGAGACCACAATGGCCCGGATCACGCCGGGAGAATGCCGGCGGGCCTGCGCCCGCACATGGGGTGAATTCCCTATGCCACGAGCCCCTGTTCGAGGGCGAAAAGGGCTGCTCCGGCCCGGGTCGTGACACCGATCTTCGAATAGAGGCTCTGGATATGGTTGTCGGCAGTTTTGGGGGCGATATCGAGCTTGCGCGCGGCCTCCTTCGCCGTGTCACCGGCCGTGATCAGCCGCAAAACCTCGATTTCGCGCGGTGTCAGACCCGCGAGCCGCGCCGAGCTTGTCTTGCGCGCGCGCTGGCCGGCGCAGGTGAGGACCGCTTCGACCGCGTCGGCGCAGAGCCTTCCCTCCCTGACCGCGGACCGCAATTTCGCGGCCGCTGCGGCGTCGCTCAACGCGGGCCGGTAAGGCCGGGCTTCGCGTGCGGTCTGGAAGGCTTCGGCGGCCGCAAGGACGCGAGCGGCGGGCGAGAGATCGGGCCCCTTTGCGTTACGGTAATAGCCGCTGCCGTCCAGCCGCTCGTGATGTCGCTGCACAAGTGAGGCAACCGCTTTGCCGTTGGCGCCCAGCGACGCAAGCGCTCGTTCACCGTGGTAAGGATGAAGGTGCACCTGATCGGTCTCGCGCTCGGTCAACGGGCTGGCGCGCATCCAGGTCGAAACCGGTACCGTCAATTCGCCGATGTCGTGCGTATACGCCGCGCGCCGGACATCACGGATGTCGGACGCGGGCAGCCCCATGTGCCTGGCCGCCGCGTCGGCAAGCGAGGCCACGGCGCGAGAATGACCGAATGTAAACGGCATCCTCATGTCGATCATGTCGGCGATCGCGAGAAAAGCTTCTTCGCACGCCTCTGCGTCGAGCATGGAATGCGGCTCGGGCTCCAGCGCCAGGATCGTTTCGCGATCGACCGGACCGTCGAGCCCCGCGAGCAGGCTTTCGGCATGGGTGAGGAAAAGATCGACGAGTTCCGGCTCATAACCGCCACCGGCGCGCCCCGCGATCATCTCCTTCATGGCCGCAAATCCATGGTGATCGTTGAGCGCGATGGCGTCCTGCGCCATCGTCACCACGCGAACCGGAAACTTGACCGCATTGCCCGAGATACCTCTCGGCATTCCCTTTCCGTCCCAGCGCTCATAAATCTGGCCAAGGCTTTCGCGGATGTCCTCCGGCAGCCCGATGCGCTCCGCAATCCGCTGTGCCACCTCGCAGTGCCCGGACAACACGGCGATATTGACCTGCGGGCCGTCGGCTAGGCCGCGTTTTACCGCGGCTTCCAGCTCATCAGGTGGCGCGCCGGCGAACTTTCGCTTCAGGGTGCGGACCAGGAGTTCGACGAATTCCGCCCTGTTGCCCATATCGATGTGATGAAGCTCGCGGCGAAGCGTGATCTCGTCACCCCAGTGCTCCGCCAGCAGATGGGTATCGGCATTGCAGCCGATGTAGCGCAGCAGCGCCTGGTGATAGATGCGGCGACGAGGGTCCTGGTCGAGCCCGGCGACATCCGCGAACCGCATCGCGAGCACGCAGGAGCGCAGCGCGAAATCGCGCGAGTGACCTGTGGCCAGATCGGTCGCATAGGCCAGGGCCATCAGAAAATCGGCGCGTCGAACTGCTGGTGCCGCCATTCATCCCCAGAGGCAAAGCAAACAATGATGGCCAGCCTACCCCCAATTGCGGTCGCGATCGATCCATATGTCGAGCGTGGCGCTTTTTGCCGGCTCTCGTCGACGCTGCTGGCTCGACTCCCACGGTGAGACTATCCGCTTCGCAGGGCGAAGCCGCCGCGCGCCTACATAGCCCGAACGGTCGTTGTCCGTAAATTGGGGTGAAGCTGCCGTGCCGATGTGATGCCCGTTCGGCTGTTTGTGACCCGATCCGGACATGTCGCTCAAGTGGGCGTTTGTTAGACTGAAGCCTGGATGGCCGACTACTTTGCCGCCACCGCCTGGTAATCCTGTTCTCCACCTGCGTCGCGATCCGGTTCATGAAGAATGACGGCGTCGAGCGGCCCGAATTCGCCGATCCAGGGCGCGCGCGCCAGCGCCACGGCAGGTATCGGCATAGCCCGCCTGCCAGCGTGACCGGATCCCCGACGGGCTGAAGTCGATATCCTTGATGTGGCTTTCGTTGTCGAGACGCGGTGCGAGCAAGCGCACCACATGCATGCGGGTAGGGCACCCGTAAGCGGCGAGCTCCCGCACCATCGGGGACCGCCGCGCTTCGTCGGGAATGCATTTCACGAGCTCGTTGATCACGTGACGCAGGCGGTGCGCCTCACGCTGGCGCATGACGTGGTTCGTGATGCGGCTCGAATATTGGATGTCCTTCTGGCGATGCAGCACCTCCCAGATCGTGTCGGGTTCGGGTCCGGTCGGATTCCACATGTGCACCGCGAAGATCAGCGAGTTGCGGCGCGGATCGTCGTCGAAGATCGCCTCGGTCGGAGTGTTCGACAGAATGCCGCCGTCCCAATAAAGCTCGCCGTCGATCCGCACCGCCGGAAACGCCGGCGGCAGAGCGCCCGAAGCCAGAATGTGCTCGACCGTGATCTCGGTTTTCCGGGTGTCGAAGTAGTGCATCATGCTGGTCCGCACATGGGCGGCGCCGACCATCAGGCGCGGCGTGTTGCGGTTGAGGACGCTGAAATCTACGAGCTCCGACAGCGTCCTGCGCAGCGGCGCCGTCGAATAATAACCCGCCGCATCGGAGCCGAGGGGAACGTGCGCGCCGAGAAACGCCCACGGATTTGTCTCGAAGAACCCGGAGATTCCGCCGGTCATAGTCGCCCACGCCGCGAAGAGAATCTGCCACGCCAGAGAACGCCGACGGGACCTCCCAGAAGGCATTGCGCTCTACGCGCCGCCAGAATTCGCGGAGTGGATCGAGTCGATGCTCGACGGCGTTTCCGGTAATTATGGCGGCATTGATCGCGCCGATGGAGGTGCCGATAATCCAGTCGGGCTCGATCTTCGCTTCGTGCAGAGCCTCGTAGACGCCGCCTTGATACGCCCCGAGCGCGCCGCCGCCCTGCAGCACGAGGACAACCTGCCCGTTCGCGTCCTCGCGTATCACATTGACGGCATCAAGCGGCGACCGATCCCACGACATGACCCGCTCCTCGCGTTTCTGTTGCGCCCGCGACGCCTCGATTGCGTCCTCCGGTCAACTCCGCTCACGCTGCGCGACACCGGACCTGATCTGAAATGCCGATTATCTAACAAGTCGATGCTTCGCCACTATCGATGGCCAATGCACGGTTTGGCGATCAATCAGCCACCGATACCCTCGGAAACAGGCGACATTTCCGTTGCTGCCCGTCAAAAGCAATCTCAGCGGGCAGGTTCGACAACTGACCTCAGTGCGGCGAGGAGCTCGTCGAGGCCCATGCGCCGTCGGTAGTCGGGATCGATGTACCGCGCCTTCACGACGCCGTCGCGGTCGACGATGAAAGTGGCGGGGATTGGCAGCATCCAGGCGTCGTTCCCTTGATAAGGGGTGATGTCGTATCCGCCGGCCTGCATCGCTTCGCGCTTCTCGTCCCCGACCCAGAACAACAGGTTGAGCTCGAGCGCGTAGGCGTTGTTGACGTCGGCCAGCACGGGAAACGGTGCCTTTGCGTAGGACTTCAGCTCTTTGCCGTATCGGGCCTTCTCCGGCGAAATGGCCACGATCCGAGCCCCCAGGCTTTCAACCTCGGGCGCGATCTCGGCGAGCCCCGCCACATTTAGCCGGCAATAGGGGCACCAGTGGCCGCGGTTGAACGACAGGACGACGGGTCCCTTGTCGATGAGATCGGTGAGGCGGACGAGGCGCCCACCTTCGTCGGGCAGGACGAAATCCGGCATCGCCTCGCCCGGCCTGGGGGCACTCTCGCCGACATTGTTTGCCTGGAGCCGTGCGACCATGCGGTCGACGACCGCGGCGAATTCGGGGCTCACCCGGCGCACCTCGTCGGCGACCGCCATCAGACGCTCGCCCAACGGTGCATCCATGTCCCGGCTGCGGGCGGTAGCCTCTTCGAGGATCTCAGCGAAAGTCTTCTCGGCCATGGACCTGATCCGGTGAAGGAGCGTCGGCTCCCCTCCGTCTCCATCGAAACGCGCCGCCGGCGCGGCATGTCGTGACCGGCGCCTCGATTTTTATGCCGATCGCCAGCCGCGAACAATGCAGCGTATCCATAGTGGGAAGCTATCGTCCATTGCCGGCGCGGGTGCGGCCACCGGCGCCGCCGAGCGATCATAGCGATTCCGTATCCAATCGAGCGCCACACGGTATTAGCGTCGAGCGCCGGCGCGGTGCACCGATGGCATACCAAAGCGGGCGGCCACTCAAGGGTTGCCCGACCGGAGGATAAAATGGCCGACCTCGCGCTTGCCTCGAACCGTCAGATAGCGTTGCCGCCAGCCCAGTGGGCTCACGACATCCGCAACCTGCTTACGACCATAGGGCTCCACCTCAATTCGTTGGCGCGGCTGTCCGGTCCCCAGGGCGCCAAGTCGGCGAACGTGATGCACACGCTGATTGCGCGGGCCGCGGTCATGTGCAGCGAGGCAGTTACCTTCGCCGAAGGTGAGACGGGCCGAACTCGCCGACATCCGTTCGACATCACGAGCATCGTCCGCCAAGTGATCGTACTCCTGGAGCCGCTCGGCCCGGAGGGCTTCTCCATCAATCTTGCGAGCGACGAATGCCACCTCGTGCTCGGCAACCACACGGACGTGTTCCGCATCGTCTTCAATTTGGTTCACTACGCACTTGCGGCGGCGCGGTCCGGGAGGAGGCTGCAGCGGATTGATATTTCGGTCGGGAGTGAGGGCGCAGTCACCGTCTTGCACGTCGCCGATGATGGCGGTGGACTGCCGGCTCGGGTGCTGGCGGGCGTGTTTCGCACCCCCTCCCAGGCCGGCGCCGCCCATGGCCACGGATTGGCGATCGCCCGCGAGCTCGCCGAGCGCAATGGCGGGATGCTCTCCTGCAAGACGTCGCGAAAGGGCACCGTCTTTCGGCTCGAGCTCGCCGCCTGCACGTCGATCCGCGTCGCCGAGGGTCCGGTGACGCGCTTGCTTGGGCGCCGGATAGGCAGCTGATCGCGCGAAAGTGTCTCGAAACCGCGGACGCGCCGCAGTAATGTGGCGCCGCCGGCCTCATCGCGCCTCGTTGACATGGTGCACTGGCGGGATAGTCATGCCGCCAGGGCGATGTTCATGGAAATGCATCAGAATTCGTTATTTCCTGGCCGCGGCGCGCACGCTCAATTTCACCCGCGCCGCCGAGGAATGCAACGTCGCGCAGCCGTCGCTGACCCGCGCGGTTCAGCAGCTCGAGGAAGAGCTCGGCGGCGATCTCTTCCGGCGAGAGCGCAAGCTTTCGCATCTCACCGATCTCGGCCAGCGCATGCTGCCGCTGATGCAGCAATGCTACGACATGGCCCAGGGCGCGAAGTCGCTCGCCGGCTCGATCAAACGCGGCGAGGTCGCGTCGCTGCGTCTCGCCCTGTCCCACACCGTCGATATTTCTCTCCTCGTTCCGTTCCTTTCGGAGCTCAATCGGGCCTTCAACGGGCTGGAGCTGAAGTTTCTGCGCGGCAGTGGCATGGAAGTGGCTGAGAAGCTCAAACAAGGCGACGCTGAGCTCGGGATCGCCGGGCCCCTGGATAAATCATGGGCGCGATTCGACGTCTGGCCGCTGTTCAGCGAAAGCTTCGCGCTCGTGGTCAATGCCGGCCATCGCCTCGCGCGCAAACCCGGCGTCGATCTCGACGAACTCACCCAGGAGCGGCTGCTGTTACGCCCCTATTGCGAGCAAGCGGAGCAGATGGCGGCGCTTCTGCGCAGCCGCAGCATAAACTCGGCCCACACCCACGAGCTGTCGTCGGAGCGCGACCTGCTGTCATTGCTGGAGGCAAATATCGGGGTCGCGGTCGTGCCGCGCAGCATTGCGGTACCGGAGGCTTTGATCCGTCTGCCGATCAATGAATTCCCGCTTAACCGTACGGTTTATCTCTACGCCGTCGCAGGCCGTCCGCGGGGCGGACCGGCGACGACCCTCATGAAGCAGCTCAATTCCGCTGACTGGGCGCCCTACGCGAACTGAACGCCGCGTCGCTGGCCGGCGCGCCGCTGCTGGATGTCAAGGGCCCCGATGCACCCGGCAGCGAGGATCAGGCAGCGTCGTATTCTATCTGTCCCATCGGAAGCCGCTGTCGGAAAGGATCTCTCCCGTTCTCGACCCGCACCTTTCGCGGAGTCGGCACGTGCTGGGTCCGCCGCACAGCTAATGCGGTATCGACCGCCAGCGGTCCGGAGCCCCCAATCACGAGCGCCAAGAGCGCAGCGAAATAAAGCAAATCGGTTTCGTATCCCGGCTGCCCGAAGTGCGCGCCACCGGCGTCCACGGCGAGCAATTTGATCGAGCTGAAGCCGTTTGGCCAATGCACGGTCACCGTGGCGACGATAAGGATGATCGCCATTGGAACGGCGGCAAGCGGAATGAACGCCCCGACAAGCACGGCAAGCCCGCCGAGCAACTCGACGATAATGGTAAGCCACGCGAGGAAATCCGGGACGGGCAATCCGAGCGCGTGCAGAATGCCGGCGAAGGTATCGGAGCCCCGAGCGAGCTTGGCGTAGCCGTGCTGCATGAAGCCAAAGCCGACGACCAAGCGAAGCGGAACCGCGTACCAGCCAAACCATCGCGCAGGAAACGGGCCCACAACAGCAGTTTGTGCATGACAACCTCACGAATGTTCAGGATGGAGGTTCGCAAGACGCGCGGCTCGACGAGCTAGCGTCCGAAACCTGGCCGAGCTGATCGCGCCAAATCTCGATGGGCTGGTCCTGCTCCGGCGCGAGGTCTGGGCGGCGGGCGAATGCGGCATGACGCAGTGCCCGGCGATATTCCGCAATAGCGTCGCAAGGTCCTCTGGAGCCACGCCATCGGCCTGCATCAAGGCTTGGACGATGCTATCGGAGAGCATTTCCGCAAGCGTCGGTTCCTGCGGGTGAGGCATCCGGTGGGTGATCGCCGTTAGAAAAGTTTCTAACATCAGCTGTCCTCCGCGCGAGCGGACGAGGTGCGCCCGCAAGCAGTTCCTCTTCATTCGCGTGGCGAAGAGCCTTTGTTACGGCGACGGAGCTGTTTCTTGGGATCAAGCACCCAATGGCCCAGCACCCAGTTCGAAACGACGATCACACCGACCGCGAGACCGTGCAGCGCAAGGTGAGAAGCGGCCGCCTCATGCGGGTAAACGACGCCGCTGATGGTTGCCGCCGCGGCCGCACTAGAGAGGCCACACAGCACGGAGGTCGAATCCGGTCGCAACGAATAGCCACGCCGCAGAAGGGCCATCAGCAGCATGGAGAGCGGAATCGCAGCGCCCAGAATCGAAAGAACACATGTGTGCACCGTCACCGACAGTCCGGCATCGCTCCCGGCGACGGCTTCGTGTCGGAAGCAGTCGATCGTGCTGCTTACGATCCAAAGGGCGGCTGCCGGCGCGGGCAGCAATGCCCAGCTCGCCCGCCGGTCGGGGCGGCTGAGCACCAACGCTGCCGCTGCTCCGAACAACGCCGTGAGCATCGAGCCGACAGTACCCACGCAGATCTCGGGGGACCTCGCCAACAGCTGCACGACGGTTGTCGGGTCGCATGCCAGTGCGAGAGGTGAGGCGATCGCCGCGACGCTGGCCAGCCAGAGAAGCACCTGCCGACCGGGCGATACGAGACGGCAAACCGGTTCGAGATCGCCCGCCAGCCTGCCGATGAGCAACTCCTGCGAATCCGAAGGAAACATGCTTTTACCCCTGTTGACCGAATTGCGCTTGAAGCGTCCGAATGGCGCGATGCCAACTCACCCGGAGGGCTCCAGTGGAGCGCCCGGCTGCGATAGCCGCGCTGGCGAGCGAGCGGCTCTGAAAGACGAGCAGGTTTACGGCTTCGCGTTGTCGAACCGGAAGGCTCTGCACGGCAGCGCTAAGCCAGGCGCGCTCGCCGAACTCGAACGCAATAATTTTTGGGTCGCCCGAGTCATCCGGATGGTTTTCGTATGCCGTGGGCGCGTAACATTCGCGAGCGCTTAGCTTCCGTCGACGCAGGGCGTCGATCGCGCGCCTTTGCGCGATCATTCGCAACCACGCCATGAACGAGCGGGCAGGGTCGTAGGTGTGACGCGCCTGATGTATCGAAAGCAGCGTTTCCTGTACGACATCGTCGAGACCGTCCGGCCCGACGCCCTGGCTGCGCACCACGCGCTTGATCAAAGGAATGCAAGCGCGCAGCAGGTCCGCATATGCGGTGCTGTCGCCCGCCTGCGCGGCGGCCATCCATTCGGCCCACCGGCGCTCGGTGTCGTTGTCGATCTTCCGGAATGCCGCTGCGTTCATAACGGCCGCTCCGGTGAGTTGCCCGCATGCGCGCGGGTTCGCGCAACAGACATGTTGCTGACCCCTGAATTGCTGGATGGCGTGTGCGGCAGTGGCAAACGAGTTGCCGAGCGACCTCAACCGCGGGGCGGACGTTCCAGACGCGGGCCATAACGTTGCGCGTAGATATCCGCCCCGGCGGCCTTCAGGAGGACCGATCGTCGCTGTGCCGGTGCGATCTCACTGATTGCCGAGGGGCCAACCACGAAACGCCGGCCACCAGGCATGTTCCGGAGACATGCGTGAAGCTGCGCGGACAGTGCCTACGGGGCGTGCCGTGATCGACGGATGCTTGCTGAGCCGCCGCGAAGCCGGCGCCGGATTGCTGCTGCATTGATGCGTAACGCGGGCTCCAAGGCAACGCGACGAGCACCAACGCCATGAGGCACAGGCAAAGCCATCGCGGGTGCTTTATGCTGATGCCGAAGGCCCTTGATGCTTTCATGGAGTTCCCCGCCACGTGCGTTTGAGTGTGCCGTCTCCGCGACGCGGCGACAAATAACGTCGTGTGACGCCACACGAGGAGCGACGTATCCCGCAACTACTTCGTTCGGGGGGCCAGCCATGTTACGCTCCAGTCTAATTTTTTCGGCCCGAGGCACTGATCGACTCCTCATTATCGCCGGGATTGGCGGTCGAGGACCGCCTTGATGGCCCATGAGACACGGATCGCCGCGGCAGCGATCCGGCTCTACTTTCCCGCACCGACGCTCGCCGTGATCGATTCGATGACCTCCGACGCTGTCTTGAATTGGGCGTCCCTGTTCTCGATGCCGTGTCGGCGGGCGATCCAGCCGAAATCCGAATATACCGCCCATACGCTGCCGTCGTCTTCCTGGCTCACCAGAAGCCTCACGGGCCAATCGAGGCCGGCATTCGGGTTCGACGTGATGAACTGGGTTCCGAGCGGCGGGTTGCCGAATACAAGGAGGGTTGAGGGCCGCAACTCCATACCGGCATCTGCTGCAAGCTTCGACTGGTCGATTTCGGAGAAAAATCGAATGCCCTTATCGGCGACGTCCTTATTGATGCGGCTGATGGTCTCTTCCAGCGGGTACGCGCTCCTCACCCGGACGATCCCGTCCCGCTCGCTCGCTGCCGCCACGATCACCGTGAGCGCGAGGACCGAGATGGCGGCAACGACAGGCGCCAGAAGCTTCTGAGATATTGCGAACATGAGGGCTCCATTGGATTGGCCGGTTCAGATCAATTAATCCTGGAGGCGCTCAAAGCGAATGTGAAATGCCAAACATCTTCGAATTCGATAGCGGCCAGCTTTGATCGGGGATTTCGAGTGGGATAGGCCGCGCGGCTTGAATAGCGTTCGGCTATCGACATCAAAGCGAGGCGGCATTTCCGTTGCTGCGAGCGTTGGACGATGTTGGCGTCATCGCGGCGGTCGATACCGCCGGCGCACAATGCAGGAGCCAACAGATGTCCAATCTCATCGGTGCCGATCGCATTTCGAGCCGCATCGCCACCATCGGTGGCCTCGTCCTCGCGTCGACCCTCGCCACGTCCGCCGCCTTCGCGGGCGGCTGCCCGGCCGACAAGGTGAAAGCCGACGTTCGTGCGCCCACCACGTTTGCCGCGGTCGGCGTCACCGACACCACTCTCGGGGCCATCGACCTCGAGAAAGAACCCGCCCAGATCAAGGATCGCCAATTGCGATTCCGCAAGCTGACGATCGCACCAAATGGCGTCGTGCCCTGGCACAGCCATGGCGACCGCCCGGCGCTCATCTTCGTCGCCGAGGGCGAGATCGTCGAATACGCCAGCAATTGCGAGGTTCCGATCGTGCACAAGGCCGGCGATCTCCGTCCCGAGACCAGCGGCACCTCGCACTGGTGGAAGAATCTCGGCAACAAGACCGTGGTGCTCTATGTCGGCGATCTCCTCCACGATGGGTCCGACAAGAACATGTGAGCGTTGCGCCTCCCTCGGCGCTCACGACGCTCCGCTCGCGCGGCGGGGCGTCTTCGCTCGCGCAAACAGAAGGCACACGCCATGCCGCCGATGCCGCACGCCGCAGCGCTTCCGTCGATCGAGGCTGAGAAGCACTCCGCAGGAGTCGTGGCCCGTTTTCTGGTCATCGCGCTCACCGCGTTTCTCACCGTCGTCGATCTGTTCGCGACCCAGGCCATCCTGCCGTCGCTGACCCGCAGCTACGGCGTCAGCCCGGCCGCGATGGGTTCCGCGGTCAATGCCAGCACGCTCGGAATGGCAATCGCCGGCCTCGCGGTTGCGATCTTCAGCAGGAAGATCGACCAGCCGTCTGGCATCCTGCTCAGTCTCGTCGTTCTAGCGATTCCGACCGCGCTGCTCGCCGTTGCCCCCAACCTCGCGGTATTCACGGCGCTGCGCATCGTCCAGGGTCTCTGCATGGCGACCGCCTTCACGCTGACGCTCGCCTATCTCGGCGAGCATCCGAGTGCGGTCGACGCGGCTTCGGCTTCGGCCGCCTACATCACCGGAAATGTCGCGAGCAACTTCGTCGGGCGGTTCATCTCCGCGGCGGTAACAGATCATTTCGGGCTCGCGTCGAACTTCTATTTCTTCGCGGCGCTCAATCTCGCCGGTGCCGTGCTCATTTGCTTTACCGTCGAGCGGGCTCCGCCCGCCCATTGCTTCGGGCGAACCATGGAATCGCAGCTTGCCTCGTGGGCGCTGCACCTGCGTAATCCGCAGCTGCGCGCCGCATTCGGCATCGGCTTCTGCATTCTGTTCGCCTTCATCGGGACGTTCACCTACGTCAATTTCGTTCTGGTGCGCCCGCCCTTCATGACGGGACCAATGGAGCTCGGTTTCATCTATTTCGTCTTCCTGCCGTCTGTAATCACGACGCCGCTGGTCGGGCGCGTCGTCGGACGAATGGGCACGACGCCGACATTCTGGGCCGCACTCGGCCTCGCAGGAGTTGGCCTCGTCCCATTGCTCACGCCGAGCTTGCCCGCCGTGATCTGCGGCCTTGTCCTCGTCGGCATCGGCACGTTCTTCGCGCAGGCGACGGCGACCGGCTACGTCAGTCGGACCGCAACTTCCGATCGGGGCTCGGCGAGCGGAATCTACCTGTCCAGCTATTTTCTCGGCGGCATGGTGGGCAGCGCCGTGCTGGGCGGGATCTTCGATCACTTCGGATGGACGGCCTGCGTCGCCGGGATCGGCGCGTCGCTCGCCGCGGCCGCGTGGCTCGCAGGCCGCCTGGGCACCGACGAAGGGCAGTCGCGTCGCGGTGCACCGTAACGCGTCCGTCAGCAGATCTGTCGTCAAAGTAGAAATGACGCGAAGTCAATTTCGCGACGAGTCACGTTTTTCGAAGGCCGGTCGCGGAGCCGCCGGTTTTGGTGCCAAAGACAGCCCCCAACGATAATGGATTGAAGCCGCATCAAGGGGTCCGGCCGTGGTTTCACCGTCGCGTGATCGCGATGCGGATGGTGTCGTCGTCGGGAATCGACACGTCCTTGCCTTGGCTCCAGGTCGGCGCGGCCGCGTATTCTGCGGGCGGCATGTTGAGGGAGGCGATCTGGCGGCCGAGGATCGCGACGACCTCGATCGGCACCGCGACCGGGCGGCCGAACCAGCCGAACCAGTTGCTGAAGCCGACGATCAGCTTGACCTTTCCCTCAGGCGTGCGCACTACGTGCTCCACGCAGCCGAGCGTAACGTCGTCGTCGTCGAGCACCGGTAGCCCGATGAGATCGCCGACCCGCACCTTCTGCGGAAAGCGCCGGCTCATGATCGCTTCCGGCGAATTGTCGACGGCGGCGGCTTGCGCCTGCGCAGGCTCGGACGGTGCCGCAGAAGGCGCGCCTTGTGCGATGATGAGATTCGGACCAGCCATTTGCGCCTCAAGCGGGGCATCCGCCCAAACAACGGACATCACGGCGGTGAGGGCGAGACCAATTCGGTTATTCATTTTTCTCAAACTCGCGTCGCAGACGGGCTAAACCAATCATGACATGGCGAGCTTCGGTTTCACATCGCCACACGGGAATTTGAGGCTTGCGTGTATTCCGGCCACGACAAGTTTACGGCCGAAGCGATTGCTTCTCGGGACAGTTTTCGTAATGCTGGACGCGAAATTCTTTCCATTCGCCCGCGCCGCTGCGCGGGTCCCGGAGCATCGATATGTCGGCCGTCACCGCCGTCACGCCAGCGCCCCGCATGCACAAACTGCATCCCCTGTCCGTCCGCCTCATGCATTGGACCAATGCGGCGGCGATGTTCGTGATGATCGGCAGCGGATGGAAAATCTACAACGACGAGGTGCTGTTCGGCTGGCTGCATTTTCCCGATGTGCTCGCTATCGGCCATTGGGCCCAGCACGGCCTCCAGTGGCACTTTTTTGGGATGTGGGTGCTGTTGATCAACGGCATCGGCTATTTTACGTACGGATTTGTAACCGGCCGGTTCCGCCGCATGCTGCTGCCGATCCGGTGGAATGAGCTCGTCGCCACGATCAAAGACGCGCTGCGTCTCCGGCTCGCCCATGACGACCCGACCAAGTACAACACCGTGCAGAAGCTTCTCTACATCGGGGTGCTCGCGGCCGGCGTGATGATCGTGATCTCGGGCCTCGCGATCTGGAAACCCGTCCAGTTTTCCGAGCTGCTCGCCCTGTTCGGCAGCTTCCAGAACGCCCGGCTTGTCCATTTCCTGTGCATGACCGCGATCGTGGTGTTCGTGGTGGTTCACGTGACACTTGCGCTCCTCGTGCCGCAGACGCTGGTCGCCATGATCACCGGCGGTCCCGAAATTGCCAATCGCGCTGCGCGGGCACGGCCGCGGTCCGAGATGCCGCAGCCCGAGGTGAGGGGCGCGCCATGACCCTGCGCACGCCGTCGCGATCGATCTTCCGGCCCCGCCAGGGCATCGATCAGAGCGTGCTCCGCGAGAACCGCCGGCTCGTCGAGGGGATCAACCGCCGCAACGTGCTGCGCGGTACGCTCAGCCTCGGAGCGCTGACGCTGCTGTCTGGCTGCAACGTAGGTGAAACCGGCCCGATGCAGACGTTCCTGCGTGCGGTGTCGAGCTGGAACGACCGCGTGCAGGGGTTCATCTTCCGGCCGGGCCATCTTGCGCCCACGTACCCGGAGTCGCAGGTGGTAAAGCCGCCGCGCTTCAACGCGTTTTACGACATCGAGGAGGTCAAGCCGGTCGATGCTGTCGGCTGGAAGCTCGAACTATCCGGCCTCGTCTCCGACAAGCGGTCGTGGACGGTGGAGGATCTTTATCGCCTGCCGGAGCAGGAGCTGATCATCCGGCACATCTGCGTCGAGGGCTGGGACTACATCGGCCAGTGGTCAGGTCCGAACCTGCGCATGTTTCTTGAACGGATCGGCGCCGATCTCTCGGCCAAATACATCGCGTTCCGCTGCGCCGACGGCTACACCGAAAGCGTCGACATGCCGACGGCGCTGCATCCGCAAACCATCCTCGCCACCAAATACGGCAAAGAGCCGATCACCGTTCCTTTCGGATTTCCGCTGCGGCTGCGCACCGCGACCAAGCTCGGCTTCAAGAACCCGAAATGGATCACCGCGATGGAGGTGACCAATACCTTCCCGGAAACCTATTACAGCAAGGAAGGCTTCAACTGGTTCAGCGGGATTTGAGCGGGACACACTCATTCTGAATGGTCATGGCCAGGCTTGTTCCGGCCACCCGCTTAATGAGGCGCCGCCGTGCCACATGATCGGAGTCGCCAGGGCAAGCCCGGCGATGACGATGGCGTTGGTGGGTTGGTCAGCGCCCGGCCTCCGCCGCCACAACCACCCGGTAAATCCGCCAGGCGCCCGGCATCTCCTCGATCAGTCGAAAATGCGGATCGACCGCAAACGGATCGTTCGCCCACGCAGCGTCCGCCGAAGTGAGCACCACCAGCTGGCAGTCATACTTCGTGGCGAGGTCCTCGATGTCGCGGGGCTCCGCCTTGCCCGCGAACACCCGGATAAACTGCGCGTCGATGTCGTACAGTCGCTGGTGGGACAGCGACGCGTAGACCAGAGCGAGCTCGCGGCCGGCGAAGCAGGAGCGGCGGTCCGAGAGCAGCGCCCAGGAGATGTTGACCGGCCACAGCGTCATGTCGGAGAGAAACAACGGATTGTTCGCGACCCGCTCCCCGGGCCCGACATGGCGGCGCACCGCCGCCCACATGTCAGGCGTCTGCGCGAACAGTTTAGCGTCCGCCTCGCGGCGCCCGGCCAAGTCGCTGCGGATCAGCTCCACCGCACCCGGCAGGCCGACAAGGATCGCGGCAACGGTCACGGTGATCGGCGCCCGGGCCCGCGCCGCGAACCATCGCGCGAGTCCCGCCGCCGAAAATACCGTAAGCACCATCGCGGCCGGCAACATCGCCCGCCAGCCGAGATCGTTGTTGTCGGCGAGCGTGCTCGCCAGAAGCCAGGAGATCGTCAGGCTTGCCGCGGAGAGTGACGCGAGAGCAAGCATCGCGCGCCGCCGGTCGGGGTCGAGACCGCCGCTGGCGAGGAACGCCGCCAGCGCCATGATGCCGGGAATGTAGATCGTCGCGAGCTCGATCGGCAAAAACACCAGCCAGAAGCCCGGCAGATCGAGAAGGCGCAGCCAAGCCGGAGCCGCCTCGCCGAACACGTCATGCGGCGCCACCGCAATCGGCGATCCCGTGCTGCGAGCACCCACTGCGCCAAGTTGGTCCCGCAGAAACGGCGCTGCGACCGTCGCCGCGATGATCGCCGCAACGACCAGCGCGCCGAGAAAACGCCAGCGATCGGTCGGCTCGGTCGCAAAGAGCAGCAGCGCCACCGCGACAAGCGCGCCCGCGACAAAGGCGAAGCCTCCGATCCAGGTCGAGCTCTCGAAACCTGCAGCGGCGACGAGCCCCAGCGTCGCGATCGTCATCGCGTTGCGATGATGCGCGAGCTGCGCGATCAGAAAGATCGCCACCATGACAAGCGCCGCCGAGATGATGTGCTGCGGCACCCAGGCCGACTGGAACAGAAAGCCCGCGAATCCGGCCGGACGCGACAGCGCGGCATCGACGTTTTCCGCCCCGAACAGGTCCGAGAGCAGGTAGCGCGCAGATGCGGTCGCCGCGAACAGCATCACAAGCGGTGCCGCCAAGGCGCGCCGGCTCAGCCACATCCCCAAGCCCATCATCGCGGCGAGCGAAGCAAAGGCGGAAAACCAAGTGAGCCCGGCATCGGCCTCCCAGCCGCTGCGGCCGAGGAGCCGCGCCACCTCCGCGGCAGCGAAATGCCAGAGATAGTAGTAGGCGAACGGCTTTCCTTCATCGGCAAAGAACGGATTGCCCGGCGGCAGGCCGAGCCGCGCCATGTCGCTGATCAGCGCGACTTTGGCGTGATCGAAAACGGGATCGGCGAGAAAGACCGCGCTGCCGGAAAGTTTCGGCAGCACCGCCGCAGCCGGCACCATCGCCAGCAGCACGGCGAGGCCATAGCTCCAACCGGGGAACGATCCTAGCCCCTCCGCCGCGGGCGGCAGCACAACGTGGTACGGAGCAACGATGGCAGCCACTAGGACAAGCATGGCGACCGCCGCAATCGCCGCGGGCGTGAATGGCACGAGGAAGAACACCGGCAGCGCAAGTGCGCTGTGCACGGCAAAGCCGACGGCTGGCGCGAACGGAAAGGCGAGCCGCGCGGGAACTCGGCGGCGCGTCAGCGCAAAGCCGAGGCTGGTCCAGAACAGTGTCGCCACCGCGGCACAGAGAACGGTGCCGGAGATCGTTGCCATCGCGGAAGCTCTGTTGTGGCCCGAACGGAGTCGATTGTCGCGAGACTACCGCGTTTCGCCGGAATCCGCGTCTCCCACGACCGCCCGCGCCGACCAAGCCTGGGCCAGCGCCGTGATGAGAGCAAGCGAGATCGAGGCGCCGTTACCTTCGCCTTTCTCGAAATCGCCCTCGACGCAGCCGAGCTGGTTCGACACATGGGCGAGGCAGATCACCGGCCGGCGGCAGGCCGCAGCAAACGCGTAGAGCGCGGCCGCCTCCATTTCGACGGCAAGAATCCCGGCGGCGCGGCGCAGTGCAATCGTCGCGGCGGTTTCACGAAAGGGTGCGTCCGTCGTCCAGGTCGCACCGACATGGGGTGCGTGACCGGCGCGCGCGAGCGTGTCGCGGGCGAATTCGATAAGGCGGGGGTCGGCGGCCGCGTAGGTCGAGGGCGGAAGATAATGGTAGCTCGTGCCCTCGTCGCGCATCGCGCGCTCGACCAGGATGTGATAGGGGGGCGGCCCGGCGTCGATGATTTGGCCGGCCGAGGCGACGTTCACCAGAAGCCGGCATCCCGAGGCGAAGAGCTGCTCGGCCACCAGCACCGAGAACGAGCCGCCGACCACGCGGCCGACGATGCCGCAGCGAACCTCGCCCGTGGTCCACTCCCACATCCGGGTGTGATAGCACGCCCAATGCCGGCATCGCATGGCGGCGAAACTTTGCCGGACGTGATCGACGATGTCGCCATCGGGATCGATCACGCAGACCTTCGGCACACGGCCCCAGGCGAGCTACTTCTGACGTCGCGCCTCGCGCAGCATGTTCTCGACGCGGAAAACCGAGGGCGCGCCGTGATCGGCGCGGGCGAGAAGCGGCACGCTCGCCGCAGGCTCGAACGGGTGGCCGGTGCCGACATCGTTCATGGGCTCTCCCGCACAGCGAGCGCGGGCGACGTCCGCGGCTGGGTCGAGACGCGGACGAAGGTCGCGACGATACCGAACGCGGCCTTGATGCTGCCGGAGAGATTTCTCGCGACCTTGGAGGCGCCCCCGCTACGGCAGCGATAGGGCACCGGAATTTCGAGGACGCGCAGCCCGGCGCGAGCGGCGCGCATCTGCATCTCGATGTTCCAGCCGTAGGTCATCTCGCGCATGCCGAGCGCGAGCAACGCATCACGGCGGATCGCGCGGAAGGCGCACATGTCGGTGTAGGGCACGCCGTAGAGCATCCGCATGCCGAGCCCCGCGAGAAGTCCCGCTGCGAGCTGGTGCCATGCCATGCTGCCGCGCTCGCGCGCGCCGCGCAGCCGCGAGCCGATGACGAAGTCGTAAGTGCCGTCGCGGATTGGCGCGACGAGCGCGGCGATGCTCGCGGGATCGTCGGCACCATCGCCGTCCATGAAGACGAGAATATCGGCGTCGCCCGCAGCCATAGCGGCGGCGAGGCAGGCGCGCCCATAGCCGCGGCCGATGTCGAGCACCTCGGTGCCGGCGTCCCGCGCCCGCGCCACGGTTGCGTCGCTGCTACCGCTGTCGGCGACGATGATGCGCGAGACGAGCTCGCGCGGGATCGCGCTAAGCACCGCCCCGATCGAGGCTTCTTCGTTGAGCGTCGGGATGACGACTGCAATCATCTGGCGATCACCTACAGGCTCCAGCGCAGCCCGCAGCTCGCGCACGCCGAGGGCGGCCGGTCGGACAGCAGGTCCTCGCGGAACGAGCGGTAGGCCGGGCCGTTCCAGATCTCGCGCAGCGACTCCTGGGTGGCGTCGCCGAGGGTGTAGTTCTCGTAACCACGCTGCGAGAACGGGGCGATGCAGCAAGGCAGCGCGCGACCATTGGCAGTAAAATACATTACTGTCCACGGCCGCCGGCACATCGACCACGGCGTGCGGTCGTTCTGTCGTTTGAGGCTCATGCCCGGTTCCGAGACGGCACCGGAGGCGCTGAACACCATGCCGAGCGAGGCCGCGAGCGCCGTCGCCTCCTCGAGATACTTTGCCTCCTCTCGGTTCATCCGCTCGTAAAGCGCCTGGTCGGGCCGCGCATGGCCGACGGCGCCCTCCTCGAAGAACACCAGACGCTGAAGGTAGACCTCCTGGACGCCGATCTCGGCTGCGACCTTCACGAAGGCAGGCAGCTCGGCGATCGTTTCCTTGAGACCGGTGAGCCACGCCGAGACGCGCGGACGGTCGCGGCCTTCGCGCTCCTGCAGCACGCGAAAGGCGCGCACGTTTTTGAGAATGCGGCCGAAGTAGTCCTTGCCGCGGATGGCGCGATAGGATTTTGTGGTCGAGGCATCGAGCGATACGCGGAGCTCGTCGAGACCGGCCTCGATCAGCGCGCGGCCGTTCTTCTCGTTGAGCACGGTGCCGTTGGTGTTGAAGAGCACGTAGGTGCCGCGGTCCTTGAGGTGGCGCACCATGCGCGGAAGGTTCTTCACCAGCATGGGCTCGCCGACGCCATGGAGCACCGCGCGCTCGATGTTCGGCAGCTGGTCGACGATGCCTGTGAACAGATCCCAGCTCATATCGGCGGGCGGCTCGAGCTCCTCGTAGGTGCGCGGGCAGGTTGTGCACAGGAGATTGCAACGGTTCGTCGTCTCGAGATAGAGACAAACCGGAGGTGCCTGCGCCGTCCCTCCATGCCGCTCGCGGCTCTCGAAATAGCGTCGAGGGTCGGCAGACGCGCCGGTTGGCGCGGTTGTAGATCTCCCGGACGAGATGGGCGAGGCAACCTCTTCCGACCGGGTCATTCCGCTGCCCTTTGCGCAGCCGCGACGCCCTTGGCGAGACGCCAGCCAAGGTCGGTCTCATCGAGCAGGCGGCGGAACAGCCGCGCCGAATGCCGCGCCGGGTGGCGGTCATGGGTCGTCGAGAACGTGGGCCCGTCGAATAACTCGGCGCGCAGCAGCTTGAGGGAGTCGCGATCGTCGACGTCGTACCATGGCGGCAGGACATGCACGTCGATACCGAGCTCCTCGGCGCGCTGCAGCGTTTGCCGCATCACGTGCTCCGTGCTCCAGGAGATGCCTTCGAAAAGACCACGATGCCGTTCCTTGATGCCGAGCAGATAGTATCCTCCGTCGGTCGCGGGGCCGATCACGGCGCAATCGCCCGGATGCGCCAGGACGCGCGCCGTCTCGACCAGAATCGCGGTCGGCAAGGTTGGGCTATCGGAATTGAGCACCACGGCGGCGGCGTGCGCCGCGAGCAGGCGATCGATCGCGGTGTAGAGGCAGTCGCCGAAGTCCGGTAGCCACACTTCGATGAGGCCGATGTCCGCGCCGAGATTGTCTGTGAAGAAATGCTCCGCGCCGGGCGGGCCGAACGCCATGTAGCCCGTGATCGCGGCCTGCTGCGCGGCGTCGCCGATGTTGGCGGCAATATCCTTGAGGAAGGCGGTGTTGAAGGCTGCCGCCTCGTCGTAGGTCAGCGGCGGAACGAGGCGCGTCTTGGTCAGGCCCGGCACCGAGGATTTTGCCATCACAGCAATGCCGCATGATGCCGACGCGCTGCTAGTTCGCGAGACGGCTGCTCGATCATTGAGCCGATAACCTCGTGCACCAGCCTGTGTTCCACACGTCGATGCTGCGATTATGCGGTTCGATGGCAGAAACACCACGCACAATGGAACGTTTGCCGTTCACATCTTCTACGGAACGGATACCGCTCGAATAACGAGGGCGTGAAAACACTGTGATGACGCGGTTGCAGCGGCGAACGCTGACCGTCTTTTGGGCACGTGGCGCACAAGGCGCCTGCCTCACGCTTCGCGCTCACGATGAAGCCGCACACCGACACCACGAACGACCATCCGCTCACTAGATCGGGTCGCAAGTTCATGCGGCTGCCAGCGCCCTCCAAGCATCCGGCGATACTGCGGGAGCGAGCTCGGGCGATTGGAGTCCAGGTAGCAGATGCGCCCTAACCGCAAAAATGCATGACGTGACGCGTTTTCACACGTGTGTTGAGCGGACAAGCGGCAGTTCCGATCGGCTGGATCGGTGTGATGCCACTCGCTATGCAACGCGTTGGGGTTGATCTGCCTCGGTCGGCGGCTCGATCGGGGCGCAACGCCCCGCTGTTCACGGGCCGGATCGGAGCAGGCCAAGTGCTACGGTTCGGAACAATGCCGCTTCCGGGCAGCTGGTCGGCAGGTGAATGCGAATGCGCGCGACGTGCTCGAGGACGCGCGCCCCGATCTTGATCAGGCGCTCTCGGATCGTCGCGAACTCGGCGCCACCACCGGGGTGCCGCTCGCCACGTGATAGATGTGCATCGACGCGAAGCCGCGCTCGTCGTGATGGCCGTTCCAGAATGCAAGTTGCTGAGCGCCATGCGCCGCGCAGAATGTATCGTCGATGTCGAGGATCTCAGGCGCGCCCGGCCTCACGGTGGTGCCGAACTGGTCAATGAGAGCCGCACACAGCCGCGCCGCCTCGGTCTTGCGGGGCGCGTTCTCCAGGCGGCAGATGGTCGATTGCGAGGCCAGCGCTGCCCCGCTTTGCGGACAGCGCCCGACCGCAAGCTTCATCAACGGATCATGGCGCAGCCGATCGAGGTCGTTGGCATCTTCATAGCCGCAGGCGATCGCCGCGACACGTGCCATCACCATTTCGAACATCGCGTGTCGGATGCGGTCTGCATCGCGGCGATCGGGCATCGCGTCGGCAAGTCGCCGGCACACACCGAGCGCGCGCTCCTTTTCTCGCAGCAGCAGCAGGCCGCCGTTGGAGGTCTGGTTGCCGCCGTTGAAATCAACTGTGAGCTTCTTGCGGCGGACAGATGGAAGATCGAAGGGAAGCGGCGTATCGTCGGGCATGGCGGCTGTGGCGGCTGGCAGATGCACAGGGCAATTCGTTGGAACACCGATTTGCTACGTGAATCGCGGTCTTCACGCTACAGTCGCCGCACAATTCTCACGCTGGTGAATTTTCCGGGCTAAGTCACCCGTTCCGACTTTTCATTGCTGAGGACCGTGGCAATGGCTTATGAGACGGGTCTCTTCGAGTGCCTGCATGCGGTCACCGCAGACGCTTTCACACATCCTGCTGCTCAGCTGTAAGCGACGCCCGGGTTGCTCTGTCCAACTTCGATAATATAGCCATCTGGATGCAGCCGGGCGTGGTAATTTCATCAGCCGCTCTTGCTAACCCGAACCAGGGCGAGAGGGCTGGTGTGGCCGCGGCGCTCGTCGTCGGCTCTGGCCTCACCGACACGCCTTTCCTGGCTCTCGCCGCGCTGGCTGTGTCGGCGATCCTGCTGGGCTACGCCGCTCTGGTGATTGTGGAGCGATCGAAGCGCTGACAGCCTCAATTCGTCAGGACGCTAGGAACATAGTCAACGGAGCGGCAAGGGCGTTTTGTCGCTCTGCGAAATGACTGCTGAAAAAATATTATTTTTATATGCTGGTGTCGTCCGACCGTCGCGAACTCGACAGGAACGATGCCGCTCACCAGAGCTTCTGACCGCTTCGTCATGCGACAGGACGACCTTCACTTCCTGATGAAGGACGGCGAAGCCGAGGTGGTCTGCGCGATCTCTGTCCTCGCTCTCGTCGCTATCGGGAAGGCTGCCGGAATGAGCAATCCGGTCTTCGCGTTCTGGGGGTTCAGGGAAAAGATCGAGAGCGCCGCAAGCGCAAAATATGATCGAACGGCCCGAGTAGATTACGAGGTCCTCACAGTTGAGGAACGTGATCTAGCCGTGTGAGCGGCCATCGGCGCCATAAACTGCCTCAAGCTTGCCACCGCGCCGCATCGGACAGAGTCTCACTGACGACAACTCGGCGCGCCCAACACGCAGCGGCCGGGGGCCCCGTCGCGCAGACGCCAGGGCCGACGCCCTGCGGCCCTGACCACACCGCAACGATCGGCCGCCCGACGGGCGCCGGGAGGCTGCAGGACCTCGTGTGAGGGCTTCACCCGTGAGGCGCTCGCCACGGGTTCCCTCCACGCCGCCGAGGCGTTAATATGGGAGCAGTTCCTAGCCGAAAAATGCCCATCCGACAATCACGAAGACCGGCAACAACACCATGCCAGACCACGCCATGAAGGCGAAGAAACTCGGCATCGCAATCCCGCGCTCGACCGCCATGGCGTAGATCATTAGGTTTGGAGCGTTGCCGACATAAGTAAGCGCGCCCATGGAACTTGCGCCCAGCGAGATGGCCGCCAACGTGTCAGCGAGCGGGCCCATCAGTCGGTGGGCATCACCGCCGGCGAACTCGAAGAAGAACATCAAATACGTCGGGGCGTTGTCGAGAAAGGCCGAAAGCATTCCGCTGAGCCAGAAATAGGCAAGGCTGTGCGGTTGCTGCCATCGGACGTCAGCGCCAGCATCCACGAAAAGGCGCCGCGCGGGCCGGCATTTAACATCGCCAGTATCGGGATGATGCAGACAAAGATGCCGGCGAACAGCTTCGCCACCTCGCGGATCGGCTCCCCAGGAAAATCCGTTGGCCTCGCGGTGCTCTGTCGGCGTAAGCCACAGCGAAACGACCGCGACCAAAACAACGACTGCGTCGCGCACCAGGTTCGGCAATTCCAGGTCGGCTCCGCGAAGATGAAAGACGATGTTCGGCTTCCAGGTGACCGACAGCAGGATCAGCACCGCGACGATGCAGCCGATCAGATAAACGTTGATCCAGCCGCGGATGCGGATCACCGTTGTCTTGGGTCTTATGATCGGATATGACCTGCGGATGCTCCCGGCGATAGTACCAGGCGTCAACGCCCAGGAATATCGAAAGGATCATTCCGGTGAGAAGGCTCGCCGCGGCAAGCAGGTGCTGCGCCGCCAGAAGAACTCGACACCTCGCAGAAATCCCATGAACAGCGGAGGATTGCCAGCGGCGTCAGCGCACCGCCGACATTGGCGACCAGGAATATGGCGAACACCAACACATGCGCATTGTGACGGCGAGCTTGGTTCGCCCGTATCAAGGGTCTCACAATGATCATGGCGGCGCCGGTGGTGCCTACGAAGCTCGCCAGCACGGTGCCCAACAGAAGCATTCCGGCGTTGCCGATCGGAGTTCCGTGCAAATTGCCGGTCACCAGGACGCCGCCGGCCACCACATAGAGCGAGAACAGCAGCGCGATGAAGCTCATGTAGTCGAGCAGCATCGCATGCAGGAACGCATCAATCGCTATTGCCGCGCCGAACGTTACGCCAATTGCCACGAGTATGAGCGCCGACCAGCCGGCGGTGATCTTGCCGTAGTGGCGCGCCCATAGTCGCGGAAACAACAAAGGCCCGGTTGCAATCGAGAGTAGGACCCCAATGAATGGCAAGGACCACGGCCATGACAGGACCGCACCGTCGAGGAAAGGCGCAGCGCTCACTTGCGTCGGCACAAGCGTGAAACAGGCTGCGAGAGCAACGCCATTGATGGTCGCACCTTATGAAGGACCATCCCACGCTTAGCTTCACACCAAACGGGCGACAAGGCGCCAATTTGGCTCACGACACCCGAGCGAGCCTGCTGGATGCGCGATCGGGCCGACCTCTGGCGAACCCCGCCCGTCCGGAGCGGACGCACCAGGCCCGCCTCACGGGGGTAGACCCCGCCGATCCAGGCGATCTCACGGTGGGGCGGGCACGCCCAGGCCGCCATGAACATCGACCCGGCGCCGCGCGGCCCGCGCCCCTGGAGCCGTTCATACACTCGAATGGGACAATGTGGGGCTAAACGTCAGGGAGCAGCGCCCAATGCCGTCCAATCTCCAAATCCGATACCATTTCCCTCTCGAAGTCGCGCTTGATCCGCGCGTGCCTGTGATTATCGAAACGCTCATCTCCAACAGCACCGATTTCATGCAGTGGAGCATCGCGCCCGGAGGAGAGGCGTGGCGCGCCCACCGAACGCGGCGAGGCGCTCTGCGCCTTTACTAGCAGGCGCCTGGAAGGGCGCCACGTGACGCGGAATGTTAGCGACGGCACCACCCCCCAGCTCGCGGACCAGGGCGCTGTTAGGCCTCTGCCGCCGTCAAGTCTGATGTACTCGCCTCAGGCGGTGTCCCGCCCTGTATTGGCGTTCCTAGTTCGGCCAGCACTTTGTTGCATAGGTTTCCGGGTCGACAATCTTCGTGACGACAACTTCCGTCAGCGGGTCCTCTCGGTCGCACGACAGCCGCAGCATCTCGCTGCCTCGTCCTGGCCGGAGGAACAGAACACGCCCCGCCAGGGAGGGCTCACCGCAGCCGCCTGACGGGCCGTGACGAGGGGCGACCGGTCCCGCCATCCTTGCTCCGACAAAGCAGCGCCACGGCCGACTCCAAGCCAGGGTACGGCGTCAGCTTTCACCAAGCTACGGACATGCCGTCACCGGGGCCTTGGGCAGCAAGCAAACAACTAGATAGAAGCCGTTGCCCTGGGAGTGTCTTTCCCGGGGGTCGCCGTGCGGACGTCCTCACGGCTGCGATCGTTTGGCGCGATCGACAGGACCAACTGACTGTTTTTGCTTGGTGATTTTGACTGCCTGTTTCTGTGGTCATAGTTCAAAGACGCCACCCGGGAACCGGGAACGTATTCCTCGCCCCCGCCACGCTGTCCGCCATCATTTATGCCACTTTAATTGGTTCGCGTATTTCGTGTTTACGTCGCTCGCTAGTAAGGCAGCTGCGGTGAGGAAGATTAACTCATTGAGATACATCTATTATTTTGTAATCGATGAGATTGCGTTAACAAAATGTGATCGCAATTTGGACACTCGTGCATAAATAAAGTTGCCGTGCATATAAATTTCACATAAACGCGATATGCGGAACATCCAAAGCAGACAATGCCAACGACATAAAGCCAAGGAGAACACGCCATGCGTCAAATCACCATCGCCTTCGCCGCCGTCGCGATCACGGCTCTGTTCGCCGCTCCGGTTTCCGCCGAGAAGCTCGAAGGCGGCCCGCTCAAGCAGCACGGCCAGTGCTGGAAGAAACATAGTGTCGGCTCTGACATGAGCTGGGGGGTTTGGACCGCGTGCCCGACGCCGGCCGCTGCGCCTGCGACCGCTGCCACGACCCGCCGTCGGACCTGAGCGCTCGTCGTTCAATAAAGGGGGGGCAGAGCTCCGTTTGGGCCCCGCGGTCACTGCGGGGCCCTTTTTTATAACGGCTTATAGCCGTTTCATAACGGCCTGGCGTCCGCGGCGCGAAACGCGGACGGAAATGGGAAGTCGGAAATTCGGTCACTGCCACGCCCGCTGGGAGGCCACGGCATGCTGCTACCGATTCGCACCGCGCCCGAAGACATCGAGGCGATCTGCGGCTATCTCGTGACGAGGCCGGCGGGCGCAAGTCCGTCGGAAGTGATCAATCACAAGCTCGACGGCCGCAAAGTTTCGGCCCTCAAGCTCTGGGGGCTCGTCGAGGACGCCGCCGGCAAGCTAATCCTGTCGCCGCGCGGACGCCTTGTTGCAGTCGACGGCGGGCGGCAAAAGGCGAGGGCGCTTCGCGAAATCCTCGTCACTATGCCGCCCTACGCGTCGATGATCGCGCGGGCCGTCGAGCGCAACGAGACGATCTTGCTCTCGTCCGACATCGCCGGGCACTGGCACCAAGAGTTTCACGCCTATCTGCATTTTCATGCCGGCGTCCTCAATCACCAGATCGTCTGCTTTCTGCGCATCGCCGAGGCCGCGGCGCTCGGGCGGCTGGTCGTTGGCCGCAAAGGCAAGGAGACGCGGTTCGAACTCGACGTCGAGGAAGCCGCAACTTTTCTGCGCGCCGCACGCGCCGATCGCAGGACGGAGGGACCTGACAGTGAGGCCGCGCGCGCGCCGACCGGCTTTGCGTTTCCGATCCGCCGCAGCCCGCGGGTGTTCATCACTTGCCGCGGCGGCGGAGAGATCATCCTGGAACAGGTAAAGGAGCTCGTCGTTTTCGGGCAGATCGAGCCGATCGTTTTCCGTCGGAATGAAATCGCGACCGCGCCGCTTCTTTCGTCTCTGATGGAGCAGATGCGCGGTTGTGACACCGCGATCGTTCAGATCGATGCCAATGTCCTGCCGCGCGAAGCCGAGCCCCGCATTCCGGCTGAAGTGCTGATCGAGATCGGCGCCGCCATGGCGCTCTACGGGCGCAATTTCGTTTTGCTGGTCGAGGACTTGGTGGCGCTGCCGCTGAGTTCTACAGGGGCTCTACGAATGCCGCTATGGTGGCGACGAGCTCAACATGCCGGCGATGATGGAGCTCCTGCGCGCCTTCAGCGGGTTCACCCGGCCCAGTGCGAAAGGTGCATTGCCCGCACTTGGGCCCGTGATCGCACAGACGCTGCCTCGCGAGAGGCACGCGCGGACTGTTCGACAGTGATTTCGTCGCGAACATGAGGTGTGGGCGTTTGTTAGACTGAGGCCCGACGGCCGACTACTTCGCCGCCACGTCTGCGCTAGGCGATCCGACTGAGCACGCGTTGGTCGACCTGTGGATGACAGCTACGAACGGGCGCCGAGCATGGTGACGCTCGACATCGACGACACTGTCGACGTGGTTCATGGCCGTCAGCAACTCTCGCTGTTCAACGCCCATTACGACGAGCACTGCTTTCTGTCGATCCACTTCTACGACACAGAGCGCAGCGAGCCGGTTGCGGTTGTCCTGCGCCCCGGCAAAACGCCGAGCGGTGTTGAGGTTCGTGCGCATCTGCGCCGCCTGGTTCGATGAATAAGATGGGCTAGAGGTCGGGAGCCTCCTCTTTCGCGCTCAGTTCCGCTAGTGCACTCCCGTCAGCGACTCCCGCGGCGGTTGCTCCTTCCAGTTCGACCGGGCGTCGGCACCGAAGATCCCGCAGTTGGTGCAGACCATGCGGGCCCGAACGTCGGCACTGCGGCGTCATCCGGCCAGCGATCGGCGAGCAGCCCGGCCTGACGGTGGCAGTTCCAGCACGACACGTCGAGCGACCGCTTCCGAGCCCGCTCATGTCGCCTAGCGTCATCGGCTCGATCGGTCGGTCGAAGCGGGACATTCGGTCTAATCGCCCAGCAGAGCGTCCAGCGCCGCGCGGCCGTCGCGAGCACGAGCGGCACAACAATGACTTTCCGCCGCAACGGTTTTGGCTTGTCGCAAATGTTGGAAAGGCGCACATGTCGGGTCGTCGGACAACAAATCGGGAAATGTTGGGCCAATGGCTCGATCTGCTGCAGTGGGCCTGTGCCATCGGACATGATCGACCGGAGTATTTGTGGTGCCCAGACACCTGGGAATACGTTCGCAGCTTCTTGGTCTCGTGGCAGCGGCGGCGGTTCCGTTTCTGATCCTGATCGGCGTCGCGCTGTGGAACCAATATCGCACAGTGCAGACCGAGTCGCTTGAGCGCGCCTATAGCGACGCGCGCGTCGTCGCTGCTCAGATCGATGACCATCTCGGCAATCTCGAAAACCTCGCCCTGGGACTGAGCCGGGCCATCGGCGTGAGGCCTGCCGACACGCCGGCGAATGACGCACTGCTATCAGGACTTAAGGCGCAACTCCCCAGCTTCATATCCGACATCGCCGTCATCAGTCCCGATGGCGAGAACATCGGATCGGCCTCCGGAGCGCGCTACAATATCGGCGACCGCGACTATTTCCAGCAGGCCCTCGGCGGCAAGCCGGTCGCAATCGGCGATCCCGTGCGCAATAGGCGCGATGGCGAATGGGTGCTTCCGATCGCGCGTCCGATCACAAACGCAGCCGGCGAAGTTCAAGCGGTCCTGCTCACCGGCACGCTGATCGCAAAGTTCCAGGATGCGATGCGCGCGGACCATCTTCCCATTGGCAGCACGGTCAGAGTCCTCAACCATAAAGGCATCGTCGTCGCAGCCTTCCCGGAGGCGCCCGACTGGATCGGTCGCGCTCCGTCGGACCTGGACGCCGTCGTTCAGCATTTTCAAGGCAAGGAGACCCGTGAAATCGCAACCTGGAGCGATGGTGTGTCGCGATTCACCGGCTACACGACCGCGCATCGCGCGCCGTGGCTGGTTAGTGTTGGCCTTCCCACCGCGGTTGCCGCCGCGGGCATCGCCACCCAGCTTGAAACAAGTGGATTGTTCGGCATCTCGGCGATTGCCATCGCGTCGGTGATCGCCTGGATGGTGTCGGGTCGTATCATCCGTCCACTCCGCCAACTGGAGCGCGATGCCGCCATGCTCGCTTCCGGCGAACTAGGCCACCGGACCTCGATCGCATCAGCGAGCGAGTTCGGCAGGCTGGCAGAGAAATTCAACCTGATGGCCTCGTCTTTGGAGCGCCGCAGCAACGAGAATCTCGAACATACCGATGAGTTACGGCGCGCCAACAACACGCTCGACGCCGTCATCGACGCATCGCCGATCGCGATCATCTGCTCGGACCTCGATCGCCGGCTGATCGTGTGGAATCGCGCCGCCGAGGACATGTACGGTTACAACGTGGCGGAGGTGCTCAGCCACAAAGTCACGGTCGTTCCGCCCGAGCTTATCGAAGAATCAGCCGGGCTCCATGCACGCGCCCGCGCGGGCGAGATCGTTCCAGCGATCGAGACCACCCGCATCCGCAAGGACGGGACCCGGGTGGACGTTCGCCTCGCCGCCGCGCCGATATTTGCCGAGGATGGCAGGGTCCGCGGGGTCGCATTCGTCCACGAGGACATCATCGCGCGGAAGCGGGCCGAGGAGCAGTTGCGCCAGTTCGCCCACTTCGACCAACTCACTGGACTTGCCAACCGCCACGCCATGAAGGAGCGGCTCGAGGGCATTCTCGCTGACGAAAATCGCGAGGTCAGCATTGCGCTGCTCGACCTCGATGGCTTCAAGGAGGTCAACGACACGCTGGGTCATTCGACCGGCGACCTCCTGCTGATGCAGGTCGCCAGCCGGCTGAGATCGGCGGTGAGTCGCCTGGCGCCAGAGGCGCTGGCCTGCCGCCTCGGCGGGGACGAATTCATCGTCATCGTTCCGGATTGCGGCTCACCGCTCACGATGTCCGAGATCATCTCCGAGGTGCTGGCAAGGTTGTCGCAACCCTTCGTGGTTGGTGATCACTTCCTTCATCTCGGCGCGAGTGCCGGAATCGCTATGGCGCCGATGCATGGCTCCGATTTCGACGAACTGTTATCGAATGCCGATCTCGCGCTCTACCTCGCAAAGAAGGGTGGCGGTCGAGTCTATAAGTACTTCACGCCGGCGCTGCGGGTGAATGCGCAGTCGCGGCGCGCGCTCGCTAAAGAGCTGCACCAAGCCTTCTCCAACGGGGAGTTCGAACTCTACTATCAGCCGCAGATCAGAACTCGCCGATGGCGCCGTCATGGGGGTTGAAGCCCTACTGCGTTGGCATCATCCCGAGCGCGGCCTGCTAGAGCCGCATGCGTTCCACGAGGTATTGTCAGACGCCGCGCTGGCGGTCGACGTTGGGCGGTGGGTGCTAGCGACCGCATGCGCCCAAGCGGCAGAGTGGCGGCGGAACGGATTTCGCCTTTCGCGCATCGCCGTCAACCTATTTCCGAGGCAGATTCGCGATCCCTCGCTGATCGAAGACGTGGAGACCGCGCTGCGCAAAACCGAACTCGCGCCCGAGTGCCTCGAGCTCGAAATTACTGAAGACATTGCCCTCAATTACGAGGAGGCGGCCAAGCCGCTGGCGCAGCTGCGGGAGCGGGGCGTGAAACTCGCCTTCGACGATTTCGGCACCGGCTTCGCCTCGCTGCGCTACTTGACGCTATTCCCGGTATCGCGGATCAAGATCGATCGCAGCTTCATCGAGGGTGTCGCGGACGATCCGAAATCTGCGTCCATCGTCCGCTCACTGCTCAGCATGGCCCGGAGCCTCGGCCTCGAGGTGATCGCCGAAGGGGTGGAGACGAGCGCTCAATCTGCGTGGCTCAGGAGCGAACATTGCGACGAAGCACAGGGCTACCTGTACAGTAGACCGGTGTCGCCTGCCGATTTTGCGTGCTACCTCAAAGTCGCGCAGCTCGCTGTGGCGGCGGGCTTCGGTGATACCGCCGAGGTTGGCCAGGCATGGCGGCGTGCGCCAAGCGCAGCTTCTCAGGCTAGGTCATAGACCGACAAACAGGATGCGAAACGCTCCGATCGCGACTCCCTGCAGTTGTCGGCGCGCCGTCGACGGGAAGCGGCGTCGTGCTTCTGCATGGGGGTACTATTTCCGGCGCCTGATCTCGTAGCCCGCCTGTTCTAGGGACTTCACGACTATTTTCCGCCTGTTGCATTGAAAAGAGCGCATCCAAGACGCGCTCGCTGGCCTCACGTGCAGACGGCCGGGAGAATGAACGCCAGCGGTACCGCGGTGCGCTCGGAGAGGATTTCCATGGCCGCGATCGCTACGGCCCCGCCGGCGGCTCCGGCAAAAATGGCGATCCATTTTGCTACTTTTATGGAATTGCGCGCTGCCGTGTCAAAACCGCCGCCTTTCAAATGGCCATGAACGGCCGCTCGCGAGGAGAGGGATCGCTTCCGGACGAAGTTTACGCGGTGCACGCGTCTCTGTACTATCGGCCCAACTTTGCAACGGTGCACATTTTGGCCAGGAACCGTCGAGAGCGATCATGAGCAAGCGGATCGTAACCGTCGCCGCCGTCATGGTTGCCGTCGGGATGGGCGGCTATGCGGTCTTCCCCGCGGCAAAGCCGTCTGACGGTACGTATCGGCCGGTCTGGACTGAAAGCACATGGCCCTTCCCCGTCGACCAATTTGGCGGGGGGTGGGCCTTTCAATGCAAAGCGGCCAATTGCCGGACCAACGTCAATCTCTATGTGCGGCCGAAAATCGGCTTCTGCAATTGCCAAACCGGGGTGGCCGACGACGAGGAACTCGATCGTGTCGGAGATGTCGACCTCGTCGGCAACGGAAGATCCTCACTCGGCCCCGGCCGGCCCATTACGGTCCACTCGATGAAAGGCCGCAGCCGCGGCTATAGGGTCGGCGCCCCATCGGCGAAATCGGTGCTGTCGATCGCCTTCAATAGCCGTTGCGATGTGACCGTCGCCACAGTCGTCGCCGACGGTGATCCGGTCGCCCAAGAACACGCCGTGCTCGAATTCCTTAACGGGGATTTGGTGATGCACCGGATCGAACAGGTGCTCGGGCTTTAATCATCGGGGAAATTCGCGAACCCTTGAAGGTTGCAACAAAGGACGGCTTCGTCAGGCCGCGCGGGCCTTACGTGCGGCTCGCCTGGGACTGGAAACGGAATGCAGCGTTGCTCGGAAGCGAAGACCCGGGCGCGGCAAATCGTCCAGCCGAACTCACGCGGTCGTTACTTCTCACAGCGAACCACCGCCACATTGGTTTTGTACAGACGGCCACTTCTTGGGAGGGCACGATGTGCATCTGCCACTCAGACCCTGAACGCAGCATCGCAACTCACGACAGCTGCCCGCATTTCTGGGTCGCAGCCCCAACGGAAGGAAATCAATCATGACGCACACGAAGCTCGCCGCATTTGCAGGTGTAGCGGTCCTGTTTGCCGCAGGAACCGCGGCCGCCCAACAGAATGTCGATTTCTCCAAGGTCGAGATCAAAACGACTGACCTCGGGAACAAAACCTACATGCTCCAGGGCCAGGGCGGCAACATCACGGTCGCTGTGGGCACTGATGGCATCATTATGGTGGACAGCGAGTTCGCGTCGCTCCACGACAAGATCAAGGCTGCCATCGAGAAACTTTCACCTCTGCCCATCAAGTATCTCATCAACACCCACTATCACGGCGATCACACCGGTGGAAACGCTCCCTTCCATAAGGACGGCGCAACCATCGTAGCGGAGGATAATATCAGGGTCCGTCTCGCCGCCGGCAACGCTCCTAACGGTCTGACTGGCGCGAAAATGTCGCCCCAGCCGGCCGATGCGCTGCCGACCGACACCTATTACGGCGGCTCAAAGACAGTGGAAGTCGGCGGCCGGAAGGCGCAGCTGAACCATGTCTACAACGCGCACACCGATGGCGACACGTGGATCTATTTCGACGACGCCAACGTGCTTGATACCGGCGACACCTTCACCAACACCGGCCGCTATAACACGATCGACTTTACCAATGGCGGCGACATCAGAGGTTTGGTCCGTGCGGTTGACGCCTATCTCAAGGTGGCGAACGACCAGACCAAGATCGTGCCCGGCCATGGCGCGCTCGGGAACAGGGCGAATCTGATTGCCTGGCGTGAGATGCTGGTGACGTCGCGCGACCGCATCCAGAAATTGTTCAACGAGGGCAAGAGCGAGCAAGAGGTAGTGGCTGCAAAGCCATTGGCCGATCTCGACGCCAAGTGGGCGGCGAATGAGCAGCAGGCGCAAAACTGGACCCGCATGGTCTACAACTCTTTCAAGCGGTCGTAGCCACCAATCGGACCGCAACCAACCCGCCGAAGCTTGGAACCGCCCAGAATGGGCGGTTCTTTGGTGTGCCGAGCATGATCGAGAGCTTGGAGGTGGAAGTCCTCTATCCAGCCTGATGGTGGCGAAGGATTAGCGAAGCGCAAGGGCGTCGCCGCGAGGTGGGGTCTGAAGGAAGCGTGGAGCAAAATCGCGGCCCGATGGACAAGAACCGGATAACGAGGCCTACCCGGTCGGACGAGCGAGCCAATGATCGCGAAGTCCACGGCCATCAAGGACCGGGGTGGTAAATCCGGCGGGCGTGCGGTGAAGGCGGTCGATCTTACCTCGGGAGGTCTCCGGCGCGTCCGGCAAGCCGGACTGAGCGGGTCGCAAGGCCCGTGATCGCGGCGGAGAAGTCAGCAGACGGCATAGTAGGCGGAGCGATCCGCCGAAGGCCTGAACGGTGGAATGGCAAGTAGAACGGCGATCTCGCGCGGGCCATGCGGCAGAAAACTGGATATGAGACCACCTTGCGATCCGGGTGACGGGTGAAGCCCGAAGTGCCGGTACGGAAGGGACCGAAGCCCGAGCGGCGAAAACCGAAGTCGAAAGCCGGGCGGCCGGTGGGCCGTCGATGGAAGCGATTGTCGAGCGAGACAATCTGCGGAAGGCGCTGGCGCAAGTGAAGCGCAACAAGGGGGCTGCGGGCGTCGATGGCATGCGCCTGGGCGCACTGGCTCCCTACCTGAAAGAGCACTGGCCCGCGATCCGGGCACAACTGCTTGACGGCACCTACCAGCCGCAGCCGGTGCGGCGCGTCGAGATACCAAAGGCGTCGGGTGGCAAACGGCCGCTCGGCATCCCTACGGTGCTCGACCGCTTCATCCAGCAAGCGGTGTTGCAGGTGCTGCAGGCAGATTGGGACCGGACGTTCTCCGCGCACAGCTACGGCTTTCGGCCACAGCGCTCGGCGCATCAGGCGGTGGCTCGGGCGCAGGAAATGATCGCGTCCGGTCACGACGTGGTGGTGGACATCGACCTGGAAAAGTTCTTCGACCGGGTCGACCACGACATCCTGATGGGGTTGGTAGCCAAGCGGGTCGCTGACAAGCGAATCCTGAGGCTGGCGTGCTGGCGGACGGGCTGGTCAGCGCGACGCAGGAAGGTACGCCGCAAGGCGGGCCGCTCTCGCCGCTGTTGTCGAACTTGATGCTCGACGTGCTGGACAAGGAACTGGAAACGCGCGGCCTGAACTTCGTGCGCTATGCCGACGACTGCAACATTTACGTGCGCAGTCATCGTGCCGGCGAGCGGGTGATGGCGAGCGTTGAAAGATTCCTGGCCAAGCGCCTCAAGCTCAAGGTCAACAAGGCGAAGAGCGCGGTCGACCGGCCGAGCAAACGCAAGTTCCTGGGCTTCAGCTTCACGGGCGGCAGACCACCGCGACGCCGTATTGCGCCGCAGTCGGTCGTCCGGTTCCGAAGCCGAGTGCGGGAGCTCACGCGCCGTACCCGAGGCAACAGCCTCGCGCAGATCGTCAAGGAGCTGTCCGTCTACCTCGTCGGGTGGCGCGGCTACTTCGGCTTCTGCCAAACCCCGTCGGTGTTGCGCGATCTTGACCAGTGGAGCAGGCGTCGGCTGCGCGCCGTCGTCTGGAAGCAATGGAAACGCGGGCGCACTCGCTTTGCCGAGCTGCGACGCCGCGGCGTCGGCCGGGATCTGGCGGCACAAACCGCCGGCAGCCCGCATGGCCCCTGGCGGCTCAGCAACAGCCCTGCGCTCACCACTCCGCGCAGAGTGCCCGGCCCTGAAGTGAAGCAGGACGCGGCGTTGGTCACGGTTCATGGTCATCCTCTCTTGATCGAGGGCGCTTCGCGAAATCCTCGTCACTATGCCGCCCTACGCGTCGATGATCGCGCGGGCCGTCGAGCGAAATGAAACGATCTTGCTCTCGTCCGACATCGCCGGGCACAGGCACGAAAGCATTCGGTGAGGGCCGCAGGTAGCAGCGGTCAGGCGGCGAGTTTGGCTGCGCTCGGCTTCCAATTCCATGGGAGGAGCTGGTCGATCAGGTGAGCCGGGTGCTCGGCGATGCGAGCGAGCACGTCTGCCAGCCAAGCTTGTGGATCTACGTCGTTCATCTTTGCCGTGACGACGAGGCTGTACATGGCGGCGGCCCGCTGTCCGCCGCGATCGGAGCCGGCGAAGAGCCATGATTTTCTTCCGAGGGCAATTCCGCGCAGCGGCGGCCGGTGAAGATCGGCAATATGAAGGGCCGGGATTGCGGTTACGCACTCACGTCTGCGAATTCGCCGGGCAAGAGCGCGTTTCGTCAACGATCGCTGCGACATGGATGGTGCAACGGCCATACTTGCCGCACGAGCGGCGGCCGACCACCGTCGAATGGCCGTAGGCCCGCCCCATCGAACTCCCAAAGCGCCAGATACTACGCTGGCGCCGCTGTGCGCGAAGCATGTCTGTTAGCGCGAGAGAGCGCCGACGGGCGACGCAGCAAATTTGCGAAACGAACCCAATGTCCAACCGGAAATCTGAGTTGATGCACCGGTCGTTCGGCTACTCAATTTCCCTGACAAGCCGACGCGATCGACGCAGCAACTCTTGGACTCGGCGGCGTTCGTCAATCACTTCACGGCTACGTTGTCCGTGTTTAAGTGCATTTTTGTTGCCGAGGAGTGCACCGGACCCCGCCCCGCCACCGTGCATTCGACACCGAATGGTGCCGTTGACCGCCGGCGATTTGCACGGTCCGCCCGCTCTGGTGCGCGCTCCACAGCGCGGACTTGCCAGCATCGGAGCGGTGTTACGTGGATGGTCGCCCGTCATTTCTTTGAAGGCACTTTTGGCGCCTCAATCGGTTCGATCAAGATCGGAGTACGTTCCCCCTCGCGATGGACAACCCCGACGCTGGGACGCGGCTGGTGCGGAACAAGTTGCTGCTCTTTGACAGGCTCGCGGTTAGTGTCGCGGTTGTGCGTCACATTGCCCACGATTGCTTGCCCGCCTTCGTTTACCGAAACCTGCTGCACCATGACCTTTTGTTCGCCGCCGTTCCGGTAGCGCTGCAGCGCCTCCATTTGAGTTGCGAATGTGCGAGCGAGTTTATTGAGAGCTCGCTCAGCGCTGTCTTGCTGAGCAATCGATTCCACGTAGGCCAATCGTCTCGTGAACGTCATGATGGCCTCATGGACGGCCGCCATCTGCGCAGCGAGCATGATCTCGATCTGATCCCGCGGCTTAATTCCTTTGATCACAGCAAGCATAAAATTGAGCAGTTTTTCGTTAACCTTCCCGCCGCGAGAGCTGCCATTACCTAGTTGCTCAATAAGCCCGGAGAAGAAATCGTAGTCCGCTGTTCCAAGGGCTTCCATAAGGAGTACTTGGCCAGTGGCGGTGTCCTGATGATCAAAGGACCATGACGCCTGATTCCCGGCAGTCGCAACCTTAACTCGCGGCGCGGTTTGTTTTTCCCTCTTTTGGAGATGGCTTTTGAACGCCTCCATCTCTCCCGGTGTGGGCGTGTAATCCGCGTCGCCTTCACTTTTTGGTTTGCTCGGTTTCATCTCATTGCACTTTCCCATTACGTGACGACCCCGACCGGAGAACCAATCTAAAGTTGCGCAGTATAAATTACGCATCTCGACGGTAGAAAGATTATCTTCCTATGCTCGATGCGGCAAGTGAAAAAGCTACTTTGCATGGGGTTGTTTGTCCAAAAAGTTGCTTGCGCTTCCAGGTTCCGAAGCGGGTGCTCGCTTTGGCCTTACGGCCCCGCGAAGCCGACCGAGGGCCGGCTGTGGACCTGTTCGTGCTGCAGCGGTTCGCAGCGGCCCTTCTCGGCCTCAAGCGATCTTCAGGGCCTCATGCGGCCGCGAATGCTGCCGCAGGAAGAGCGTTGCCACGATCGCAAAATTGAGCAGGTTCGCGAGGATCGCGGCGAGGAATGCTGGCCCGTAATACCCGAACAGGTCGTAGAGCGCGCCTCCCGTCCAGGCGCCCGTTGCCATGCCCGAGCCGCTGAACAACAGCAGGGTCGGCACTCGCCAGCGCGCGTCGCGGACGGGATAGTACTGCCGCATCGTGAGCACATAGGCCGGCACCAGCCCGCTGAACCCGACGCCGAACAGGGCCGAGACGGTGAACAGGCCGATCTCGTCCTGGGTCATGAGGAACGCGCTCAACGCGCTCGCCTGGAGGGCCGAGCACACGACGAGCGTCGCGAGCCCTCCCATCCGGTCGGAGAACAAGCCCCACAATTGCCGGCACAGGAACCCGGTCCCGAGCACCACCGAGAGCATGGCGGCGCCGTGAGTTCGGCAGGATGCCGAGGTCGGAGCAGAAGGCGATGAGATGCGTCTGCGGCAGCGCCATCGGCATGCAGCAGAGAAAGGACGCGGCGCACAGGAGGTAGAACACGACCTTCGGCGGCCAGTCCAGCACCGGTCCGGGCTTCGGATCGGCATAGGCGCCGTAACTCACGTGCTTCTGGTCGGGAGGTGGCGCGAGAAAGATCGCGGCAAGCGGAATGATCACCGCCATTTCCAGGAGCCCGAACGACCACATGGTCTTCCGCCAGCCGAGCACCGCGATGACCGGCTCGAAGATCGGCGGCCACACCGCACCGGCGAGATAGGCGCCGCTCGAGATCAGCGCGAGCGCCGAGCCGCGTCGCCGATCGAACCAGCGGCTCACATAGACGTAGAGCGGCGCATTGATCCCGCCATTGCCGAGAAAGCCGATGAACAGCCCGTGGCCGACGTAAAGCTGCCATGGCGCACCGAGAGAGGAAATCGCGAGGCCGACGCAGATCATCACCGCGCCGAACATCACCGTCCACCGCACGCCGATGCGGTCGGCGATGCGGCCCATCACGAGCCCCCCGAAGCCGACGCCGAACCAACTCAGCGATCCCGCGAGCGCCGGGGTCGAGCGCGCACCGCCGAGCTCGGCGGCGATCGCCTTCAAGGCCACCACGGCGATCCACGGTGCGCCGAACGAAAACCCCATGGCGACGAGCGCGACGCTCGCCACCACCCAGGACTGCCTGGTCTCGATCGACGTCCCGATCATGCGTTTCCCGCCCGGCCCCGGCTTCTCGCGTCCGGGAACGGGGCGCGGACTATAGAACGTGGTCCGGACCGATCAAATGCGAAGGCGCAGCCCCAGTCCCGCGTTTGGGGCGGGCCGGATGCGCCTTCGTGAAATGGTCATGGCCAGGCTGCCCCGGCACCCCGATCACGCAGCAAGTGCCCTGCGATCGGGGTCGCGCGACAAGCCTGGCGCCGACGATGTCGGGATCGCGGCGAGATCAGCCGAGCGTGATGAACGGAACCTCGGCGTTGGCGATGCCCATCGATACGGCTGCGGCGACCACCGCGATCGAGATGATGAGGGCGACGGTCGCGACGAGCTCGGCCATGAGCAACGGACGTTGCAGCGAGGCGGTGAAGCCGATGTTGGTGATTTGGGCGGACATTGACGCCCTCCTGTTGCGTATCAGTTTTCCCCAAGGCGACATTGGCCTTTGACGGCCCCGGTCCGACCGCATTGCGGCGGCTGGCGCGAGGTTATGAGGCAACTTGGCGGAATATGGTTAATAGAACGTTACCAAGCACCTCGTGAGTTTTCAAAGACTTGTAGTGTCTACACCGGACTACCTCTCCCATTGTTTCCCATAGCATTTTCGGCGCAGTGTCTAATCCGCGTCGTGGCGGTGCAGCCGTGACCGCCGCCCGCAACAGACGACGGTCGTTCGGCAATCCCCGCCGCCAGCCGCTACGGCCTCACGTCGAGCTGCCGAGTATTCAGCTGCCGGGACAAGCGCCAGACGGCGCCGACATGCAAATTCGGGTGCTGACGCCGGATGACGCTCGCTATTTGCTGTCGGACCTCTCGTGGCGCTCCCGCAGGGAGCGTGCCGTATTCGACCGCGCTACGATGGTCCACCTCGTCGCTACCGTCTCCGGCATCAAGCTCCCGACCGCCGAGGTCGAACGACAAATCCGCGCGACCTGCATTCAAGCGGTTGGGCAGCGGGACAAGATCGCGCGCGAAATGCTGCGGCCACTTCTCGATTTCCCGTGCGACGTTCGCCGGATCGTGGAGGATGAATTCCCATCGCTCATTAAGCACCTCGACCACGTCGAGAAGTTTGACGAGGACGGACAGCAGCCGAAGCCGCAGATCACCAACGACCACAACTCGGCGCTGACCAGAGACGAAGAAATGCGCGTGTTGGAATTCCTTGCCCCGCGCGGACCCAACGGCAAAAAGCCGCCTCTACTCACGTATCTCGCGCACAAGGTCGCCGGCCGCGAGAGCCCCCTTGTCGACGAGCTAGAGCGAGTCGGACTACAGGCCGTTGAGCGATGCGCGCGGAGCTATGACCCGGCGCGTGGCGCGTTCACGACGTTCGCCAGTTTGCGCGTTAAAGGCGCGATGAAGAACTACCTCGCCCGAGACCACAGGCCGAGCCACTTCTACGGCTACGACGAGGTGGCGCTCGATTACTCCAGCACAGACGAGGCGGACGGCGCCACGAGCGGCGCTCGCGAACGCGCCCGTGACGACTGGCGTATGGCCGGCAAGCTCGATCCACCCGAAGCAAAAAAGACCCCGGAGAAGCGGACCTCCACCGGCGCAAAGATCACGGCCGCGAGCTACATCGCGACACAAACTCAGCTCCGAGAGGCCGACCAGCTCATCCGGTCGAAGGAAACGGCCGCGCGGATAGAGACCGAGCTGGCGAACTTGACCCCCAACGAGCGCGAGGCATTCCTCAACCGGTATATGACACCTGAACTAAAAAAGCTCTCCCGCGGCGAGCTGGCGCACAAACTCGGCGTGTCGACGCAATACGTCGGCCGTCTTGAACGGGACGCCAAGCGCAAGCTGCAAAGAGCTGGAATACCCGTTTAAGTTGGTTTCAGCCAAATTGTGGCGCCGGGATATAAGGTGGGGGCAGGTTTTCAAACCGCCGCCCTCCCATCCTTTTCAAACCTACGGAGCGACCCCATGGTTGAGGTCATCAACGCCCTTTTGACCAGAATTGAGCGGCTCGCAGCCGACCGCGATAACCTCGCTCATCGACTGGCGGTGCAGCGCGGCGTGAAGTTTTGAACTGATGCGTCGCGCACAGCCGCCCCGCAACCGCACGCGCAAGTGCGCCTGCGCCGCTCGCGGCGTGTAAACGTTTTTTGAGCTTTGCCCTGCTGCGCGGTGTTTGGCTTCACCACCGCAGCGCGGGTGAACCGGCGGCCGGTCGCGGAATTCATTCGGTGCTTGCTTGACGCCAAATCTCTGCGGCCGGCTGCCGACCTACTCCCATCATCTCCCGCCTCGGCGGGACAAGGCGCTGGCGCGTGGTGTCGTCGCGCGCGTCAGCGCCACCCATTTTTACGATGACGATTTCATAAGGCGTCACAAAACATGCTCGCATCACAACTTCAAGCGCAGAGCAGCGTCCACATTCCGGGCTCTGTTGCTCAAATCATGAAGTCAGGCCAACCTCGGTTCGATTCACAGTAAGATTGGTATTCCCGACCTCGACCGCAAGTTGGACGCTGCGGGCATTCATTACAAAAAGCGCTTGGAGCTGAAGGCCTGGCTTCACGGCCAAGGTCTTCTTGTGCCTGGACCTCGCTAAATTACAGAAGGACGACGACAATGGAATATTTTGCCAAGCGCTTAACTTCCGAAGAACTCATGCGTCGAGCGGAACCTGACCCTTTTGATCCTTTTCACGAAAGCAAAGCGCAATACGCCGAGCGGATGGAGATCGAGCGACTTAAGGCGTGCTGCATAGACCTGCCATCTTGTCACGCCATCCGATCCGAACTCGAATTGAAAGCAGAACGCATTCGCGACGGTATTCAACGTCTTGGAAATCACGCCAGTGGTGTGGCGGCAGCGAAAGCCGCGGTTGAGAACGAACGAAAATCTGCAGTTATTCGACTTCTCGAAAAATGTGGATGGGCGAAAGACGACGCACCGCCGAAGGAACCTGACGTCGACCATTTAACACTTCAAGCGCGGCTCGACGCAGAAGAACGCGCGAGGGTGGTTTGCGAGGACGCGATTAAGACCGCGAACGAAGAGCTGAACGTCGTGCTGCAGCAGCTGCAGGCCGTCGACGGCGAAATCGAGCGCTATATCAGGCCGGAATTGATCCATCTCGGCACCCGGTTTAACTCGACCTACATGCGGCAGCTCGACGAGTTGCGAAAAACGTACAGCCGCATGGCCGCGCTCGAAGTTTATCTCGGACGTTCGCGACCGCGGGATATCAGAGTTCCGCACTTCGCTTCGCTGCCGAACAACGTGCCGGCGGCGAAGTTTGTCCTGAGTATCGATCAGGATGATTTGACGTTCTGGCGAGATACAGAAGCCACGTTGAAGCGCGATCCCTCGGCAGATACCGTGGTTAAACACGAATAACGGTATTCAACACTACAATAACAGGACACCATTTTATGGACATTGTTACTCAAGTCACTGTTTTTCAAACCGCTCGCGCCGCTCTCGGCGCGCAGCTCAACTCGTTGCTCGCCGGCTTCGGCATCACGTTGCCCGCATTGTCGGCGCAAGGCACGATCAGCCAAAGCGCAATGAACGCGCTCTATGCGACCGCCGCGGCGGCATATCCAGCGACGTGGACGACGGCAATCGCAACCACCATCAACGGGCTGCTCGCCAGCATGGGATATCTCTCGATGGTCCTGATGCCGCTTGTGATGACCGGCATCGCGAATGGGTCCGGCGCGACCAACGCGACCGTTTCGACGGCGGTGACGCTGCCCAACGCGCTGCCCAACACGAGCTATGCGGTCTTCGTCGATGCCGGCCAGAACGTCGGTTGGAACGTCACGGCGAAGTCGACCACTGGCTTCACTGTGAACCTCGTGCCGCCGTCTGGCGCCGCTGTAGCGGCAGGTTCGTTCAACGTGCTGGTCGTCAACTAAAGGAAATCCAGATGTCCGATATCCAGTTTCGGCGCACAGCGGCGGACATCCTGACCAGGAAAAGTGCTCCCGGACGCATTTTGGTGGACAGCTCGGGCAGTTACAACTCCGCGTGGGGCCAGGTCCATGTAATAATGCGCGTGGGGTGCGGCGAACTGCGCCGCAAATACGTGAGGGGGAATCCATGAAGCATTCAATCATGTGCCGATTCTGCCGGCGGACCTTTTACGCCGAGCGGGCGCACGCGGATACGTGCGGCGACATATGCCGGCAAAGGCTTTGCCAAGATCGCCGCCGGGTCCGTACCGAGCCGCGGCCGGCAATGCAGTGCGTGTAAACAGTCGCTAAACGAAATCCGGCCGCGGCGGTCCCGCGGAAAAGAAAAAGGCCGCCTTGCCGGGCGGCCCTCTCTTAACAGAATCCCGCGTTGGAAGCGCGGAAGGAGTCCAAAGTGAAGAATGCCAATATGGCGGCCAGCGATGCCAGTGTCAATCCTGAATATGCCAAAAAAATCAATAATGGTGCAGGTAAACGCGCGTCTGATCTAACAGAGTATATCGCGCACAAGCTCACCGAACGCGGCTATAGCGCTGTCATCAGCGACAATGACGGTATAGGCGTTTCACTCGGCGGCCCACACTGTCTCAGGGGCGCACATGCGGATACCGACGACATAGCAATTAACGTCGCGCTCGCGACCGTGCTCCCGGCCTGTGCGGTCATCAAACGCGGTGCGAAAGGTTCGATCCGGTTCTATCGCGGTTCGGCGCTGCCACCGGAAAGAATCAAGTGGTACGACGCCGGGGGCGTCTTGGTGTTCGAACTGCTCGGCTTCGGTCAACAGACGTTGCTTCCGCCGACCATCCACAAAACCGTATCGCTGGACCGGGCCGAACTCCCTAGAGGACACGGACCCGGAGGAGCTTACCGAACTGCCGGCAAATTTCGCCGAGCAGGTGGATGCAGTGCTGGCGCCGCTCGGCTGCACATGGCGGCTCATCAGCGGCGAGACCTCGGAGCCCAAATCCTCGAAAACGTGGTCGGAAATAGACGCCTTGCCGTGGCAGGAACTGGAGAAACTGCACGATGACGATTTGAGCGAGGAACGGGGGTTCAGTGAAAATGAAATTGAACAGATGTCCCTCGAAGATTACGAAGCGATGCAGCGGCGCGACTATGAGCGGCTTCGCCGAAAGCACGGCGGTCGCGACCCCGATGAGTTGGCAGAGGAACGAGACCTTGACGTGTCCGGCGAGCCGTCATGGTTTCAGCGGATTTGGGCGACCGATCTCTCCAAGCTAACCCCTGCGGAACGCGAATGGCGCCGGCAACGTAAAAATAAATGGGACCGCGGATCGCCCGAAAGTCCGGCCCCACTTCCAGATGGTGTCTGCACCGACGAGCCGGGCGACCCGGAGCACTTCGTCAGCAACAAAGCCCGCCAGCTCTGGCACCGACGCATCCATGCGATGACTCGCGATGAATTTGAGCACGAGTGCGCCTATTCGAAAGAGTCGGTGGTCATCGCCTATAACCGTTTCCTGGATGAGCTTGAGCGCCGCGAAAACGAGCGGCTGGAACGGGAGACCAAAGAGGGGCGCGAGGAGCGCAAGGCTAAGGCGCAGGGGCAGCAGGCCAAGCAAGTGGAACAGCCGAGCGCCCATCACCTAGAGCAAGCCGCTCGCGCCGAAAGAGCCAAAGCGGAGAAGACGATTCAATGGGTGCGCGCGTCGGACTGGCATGGAAAGCCGGTCCCGGAGCGGCGTTGGCTCGTGCCGAAGTTCATTCCCTACCGCAACGTCACACAACATACCGGCGACGGCGGGGTCGGTAAGTCGCTACTGGATTTGCAGCTTGCTGTTGCCGTTGTCGCAAACCGCAAATGGGTCGGTATGCCGGTGAACATCACCGGCCCGGTCATCGTCTATTCCGCCGAAGACGAGCTGGAGGAAACGTGGCGCCGCGTCGCCGATATCTGTAAGTATGAGGGGATCGAGCTAAAAGACCTTCGCAACCTGTTCATTGCGCCGCTTGCCGGTATGGATGCGATGTTGTCGGTCGCTGATGAGCGCGGCGGCGGCAGCAGCATGACGCCGACACCACTGTGGCACCAGCTCGTCAGCAAGGCGAACGCGGTGCGGCCGAAACTCGTTGTTATCGATACGTCCGCTGACGTGTTCGGCGGCGACGAGATCAAGCGCCGACAGGTGCGCCAGTTCGTCGGGATGTTGCGCGGCTTGGCATTCGATTTCGATTGCGCGGTGGTGCTGCTCTCGCACCCGAGCGTGTCCGGTATGATGGATGGGACCGGACGTTCCGGCTCCACCGGATGGAATAACGCCTTCCGCGGTCGGATGTACCAGGAGCGCGTAACTGCGCGCGATGGAACGGTCGTCGTTGAGACCGACCCGGATTTGCGGGTACTTCGAAATAATAAACTCAACTACGGCCGCACCGGAACCGAAGTTCGTATCCGGTACAATGTCGAACATAATGTGTTCGTCAACGAGCAGGTCGATGATGTGTCGACCGCCGACGCCGCGGTGGCGGCCGAAAGGGCGTTCCTCGAATGCCTCGCCATGTTCGAATCTCAGTGCCGCGACGTAAGCCCTAGACCCGGCCCGAACTATGCGCCCGCCGTCTTCGCCAAGCTTTCGCAGGCGAAGGGCTACAACAAAAGGCAGCTCGCCGACGCGATGGAACGGCTGCTTGATGACAAGGTCATCAGGTTCGCTCAAGAGGGGTCGGCGTCGAGGCCGCGGCGGTGGCTGACGAGGAAGCCGGAACCGGTATCTGGCGAGACTCCCGACGCCGTGGCTTCGCCGATAGAGGCGGCCAAGGCGTTCCTGCGTGAATTCCTGTCCGAAGGACCGCGGACGGCATCGGAGGTTATGGCGTTCTCCGCGGGCGGCATGATTGCCGACAAGACGCTGCGGAAGGCGGCGACGGAGATAGGCGTGAAAATCGTGCAACAGAACCGATCATGGATTTGGAGTTCTGGCCGCATCGGGCGATGCGTAAACGCGGCAGTCGGCCGGCCAAAAAACTCAGATGGCCGACCGATTTCAACCCCCCTAAAGGGGTCAGATTCCCTGTCCACACATACTCTCGGGTTGTGGGAATCTGAGAAAATAGAGCATCTGAGGATAACCATCTGATATTGGCTTCAGATTCCCGCACTTCACATACTCAGATTCCCTACTGTCCATACATACCCCTATAACCCCTATGCGTTTGCGCCGCTTTTTTCGCGGCGCACGCATTTAGGTAGCAAGCAAGCGCGAACGCGGCCGCCGCGCCTGTCGCCACACCGTCAACGAGAAACCGACAATGAGATCGATATCCGCCGCGACCGTCCGCTGGCTTACCGGCTACCTGATGACCGGCGACGCGACCCCCGAGTCGCGAGTCTTCCGCGCCGCCCGGCAGGCCGGTCATGACCATCGCGACGTGCGCCGGGCTGCCCGGCTGATCGGCGTGGAGATGTTCGACGGCACCCATACCGGATGGTGGCGCCTGCCGCGCCCGCCCGGCGGCTCGACACCGATACCGGCGCCGATGCCGGCCCTGAAGCGGAAAACGCATCCACAGCCTCGCCCCGTCGCGGGCGGGGCCATCTAGGAGGAACCCAAGTGGGAGACATGTTCGAAGTGAACGCCCGCCAGCTAGCGGGAATGCGTGAATACAGCGCGGCGCTGATCGCATTGAACCCGGAACGGTATCTGACTGGACCATATCGGGTGCCGCCGCCGGCCGTGCGCCCCCAACCCATGCCGGCCAGGGTCCCGGAGCCTGTCGCGGCCGAGCCGAATGTATCGGCCCTGGACACTGCTGCGGGCTGGCTGGAGCGCGAGCTGACCCCGGACGGGCTGATGGTGACCGAAGTCAAAGAACGTGCGCACAAGGCCGGCATCGCGCCACGGACGCTGCGCAGAGCCGCGGAGCGGCTGCGCGTGGTCAAGGCCAAGCAGGGCGTCGGCGGATGGCTGTGGACATTGGCCGAGGAAGGCGAGCCGACACAGCACGGTAGGCTGCCGGCCCGTCGTCGCAAACGAGAAATGAGCGCGTGAGCTAAGAGCAGCACGAGCGGTTCACATAAAGCTCGCGGTCTGGATTCGTATACGATTGGCGCCCCTGAGACAGCGACCAGTAGGAGCTGGCGGACGATTGCATGGTCGATTGATTCTGCGTGTGCTTTGCATTCGCATCTTTGGCCGCCAGTTCCAATGCTCCGATGAGCGACAGGGCGAGTGCTGCGTTTTTCATGATGGCGTGTCCTTCTGTGTCACCTCCCGAACCAGAGACACGGCATGGAAATTCCAGCGTCGGCGACCGAACGGCCATGGCGTTGTGGACGGTGACCGCTATTGACCTGGTCAAAAACCCCACGCCCGGCGACCTCGCAAAAATTCCAAGCCGTTCGCCGCCGCCACGTGGCAGCGCCTGCGGCGCAACGGCGTTTTTGATTTTCAACCCAATAGGAATTATCTAATGAGCGGTATAAACGAATGTAATTACGGTCCAGCAACACCTCGAAAGGGAGGATTTCAAAAAGGTAATTCCGGCAGGCCGAAGGGCTCTCGCAACAAGGCCAGCATACTGGCCGAGAAGATATTATCAAAGGATATCAAAGCAATAGCCGAAGTGGTCACAAAGGCGGCCAAGGAAGGCGACCTGACCGCTGCGCGCCTATGTATCGAGCGCCTTGTCGCTCCGGCCAAGCAGCGCTTGGTCAGCTTCCAAATGCCTGAGATTAAGACGGTCGATGACGTTGCGGGTGCTATGCAGGCACTCTGGAGCGCGGTTAGCACGAGCGCCATCACTATCGACGAAATGTTGGCTCTTACGGCTGTGCTGGAAAAGCACAGCACTATCATTCAGGCGAACGAGCTTGAAAAGCGCATCATCGCCCTTGAGAAATCGAAAACAAAACAAATCGAATACCGGAACCAACCCTAATGAAAATCTCTCCCGCGACGCTTCGGCGCGTCGCAAAACTTGAAGCCGCTGCACCCATCGGGGGCGGCAATTGGGTGCGGTCGCTGTCCGGCGCCATCGTGTGGGACTCTTTACGATCCCTCGGCGATCACCGACGACGAGGCGCGCGCGACCATGGCTCGCTTGATCGACGCGATGGATCGCGCGGCCGAGCGCCTACGGTCGGAGCCGGGCTGGCGGGAGCTGACTGCAGAGGAGTTCGCGCGTGCGCAACGCGGTCTCGACGAGGCGCTTGAGCGATACCGGATCGAGTGGACCGCGGTGAGAGCGTTTAGCGAGAAAGTCGAGCGCGATCAGGCCGGCGGGTTGGCTTGAGTGTTGGTCCCGACCCTCGCGGGGGGAGGGCTTGGGCCGGGACCGGGTGCTCTTGGAGGGGCGTCGAAGAGCAGCCCAACATGAGCATGATTGCGAGCGGGGTCGAAATCTCGTTTGCGTGACCTGTTCGTGAGCGGCCCGTGGGCTCGCCGGGGTGCGGCCGGTCGTACCGATAGGGTACACCTCCGCGGAACGCCGTCTCGGAACACTAAAGTCGTTCCAATAGGGTTGACTTCTTATTTCTGGAACGGTACTGCACCATGGTCTAGAGCCAAGAGGAACATGGACGAGGACATGGCAGTCATCGGGTACGCGAGAGTTTCGACCAACGACCAAAACTTGAGCATTCAGGAAGCCGCACTCCGCGCCGCCGGCTGCGAAGTCATCCGCGCCGAAAAGCGCAGCGGCACCACTACGGCCGGCCGCGAGGAACTGCGCACCGTGCTCGACTTCCTGCGCCCCGGCGACGTGCTGATGGTGACCCGCATTGACCGGCTCGCCCGGAGCGTCGGCGACCTACAGGACATCGTCCGGGACGTGCGCGCCAAGGGCGCCGCGCTTAAGGCGACCGAGCAGCCCATCGACACCAGCACCGCCGCAGGTAAGTGCTTTCTCGACATGCTCGGTGTGTTTGCCGAGTTCGAAACGAACCTGCGTCGCGAGCGCCAGCTTGAGGGCATCGCCAAAGCAAAGGCAGCTGGCGTCTACAAAGGCCGCCCCGCTTCGATAGACGAGGCCAAGGTGCGTGAGTTGAAGGCGCAGGGTATGCGCCCTACCGACATCGCGAAGACGATGGGCATTGGCCGCACGAGCGTCTATAGAGCGTTGTGATGATTTCCTCTAATGCAGCGAGGGCCGCGAATGATGAGTTGGCAGGAAGCTGGGACCAAAACCGAGGAGGGTGTTCGAAAGCTCCAGGAAGGCATCGACAACCTGCTCGCCTTCATGGCAGAAAACAAAACTGCCGCTGACAATCCGGCGCGTTGGCGGCAGCTTGACTTCGCTGCTCGATATGCTCGAAAGCGCAACCGCAGAGCTTCGCAATATTCGGAATCGCGCCGCGCAACGGAGCACAACAGCGCGGCTAGCGAAACCCTAGCGGAGCAGCTTGATAACACGCCCATGGCATCCGTTCCCAGTTTCGTTGCCACGTTGACCGTCCAACAGCAAGGAACGCTGTTTATGGACATTGCGTCTGGGTCTACGCCGCAGCGAGAGCTCGCTAAAACAATCATCGCGGCTAAGTCGCCGGTGGGTAGAACCAGTGGGGGAAACTCCGCTTAGTCGATGCCCGCGCCGCGCGAGCCGTCAAGGAGAGGCCGAAACCGTGGTGCAGTTGCTGGCGCGGATGCCGGGTTGATGTGAAACAGTCTGCGCTTTAGCAATTGTCGCGCCGCCACGCATCAACTCGCGCGTTTCTCTCCCGGATTAGCGCGTTGGCAAGCACCGCGGGGTCGACGTCCGTTCCATGCCTTTGAATTCCATCGACAACCAAATCGTCCGATATAAATAGATGGTGAAACCAGCGCGTGATTCCATCGTAGATACCATCCAAATCCAAGAGCATGCCCCCCGGCGCTCCCGAAATCTCAGCCGCCTTGTCTTTGACAAGGTATTGAACCTGCACAAACCGATTTGACTCGTTTAATGTGAACACAACGACTTTCTCCCGCGCCAATCTTTCCTTCACCCGTTCGTTCCATTGCTGAATGCAGGCCAGCGCTTCCTTAGAGAAGACATACGGCGGCGGCACCGAGCGCACGCCCACCCGCTCGACAGGCATGGCCCGCCTAACGTTCGTCTGCGGGTGAAGATATTCGAATTCTATCGCCGCCCGGTTCTCACCGCGCCGCTCTATGATATCCTCTTGGTATTTGGCATTCATGCTATGATGGCCCTGGACCGATAGCGGTGCAATTCTACTGGAAAGCGAAGTAGGAGCAACGCCCGGCGACGGCGAAAATCCGTCGGCGCGCCCCGCCGCGACAGCGACCATCCGCCCCTTGCCCACCGATGGGCAGCGCCGTTACATCGGCACCATGCCCTTTCCGACCTTCATCCCAACCCGTGCCGCCAAGCCGCCGACCGGCCCGGACTGGATTCACGAAATCAAACACGACGGCTACCGCCTGCAGGTCCGGCGCGACGGCGACACGGTGCGCCAAGGGCTGTGATTCCCCGGCCTCACCCACGCCCGTCCGAGAACATGGGCCGCGGCTCTGCCCCGAGTCGCCCGGCACGAGAGGGGACGGTGGCGCCCGGCTCACGGCGAAGGCTCGCCGCGCTGGCGTAGAAGCCCGCCAAGCGCGCGCCACCGAGCGGGCGGCTGACCTTGCGCCCATCGTGGCGGAGCTACAGGCGGCCGGCGCTACGTCGCTGCGGGCCATCGCGGCGGCGCTCAAAGAGCGCAGCATCCGCACCCCGCGCGGCGTCGACGAGGGGCAGACTGTCGCAATCTTCGATGCGGTCCACCGACATGACACCGTTAGCGAGGCGATGCTGTTTTTAAGCTCTACCACGCCCCTCCTGCGCCCGGCGCCGTCGACGCGGCGTCATTGCGCCACGCTCAGCTCTTTCGCAGAGGCCAAAAATCGAGGGGGATATCACCTCCATAGTGAGGGACATCGAGGGCCACTTGCGCTTCACTTTCTCCTAATCGTCGCAATCGAGCAGTTTTTGGCATCAAGACGTGAACGATATAATCCGTAGTGCTATTATAAATATAAAATTCGAAACTGTTGGTTGGACCAACGTCAATTTTCTGCGCACTTACTATCCAAGGGCGCCTCAGTCTTAGCCCGCCTGTGCTAATCGAATTATTTTGATTTGGCGTGGGCGTCGATTCATAAAATGACAAATCAAGAAGCATCATAAAATCGAGTACTGGCGCTTTACCGTAGTTTGTGACAATGCATTTTGCAGCAGTCCCACCGAATGGCGTGTCGTCTCTCTCTATTCTCCACTGCCACTCCTTTCCACCGTGATTGGATAGCTCTGCCACCCCGCCACCGCCATTTTCAGATGGTATGGGAAACAGATTCAGCACTTTAATGATTTCGTTCGGGCCGAACGTCTTGGGAAGCATCTCCTTACTGCACACTACCGAAATTTCGGCAGTTGTGTGCGTGTCATCCGTTTGGCGTTGCGCAATCCAGTTCAATGCCAGCACGACAGCAAGAGCCGTAACGGCGCCTATTGCTGCTGTGGAAATGAGCTTAATCGGTCCCAAGTCAACCCCGTATGTGAACCAGCCCCAAGAGGCGATAGTTAGCACCGCGGCAGCAACAAAGCATTGTCGAGCGAAGCGAAATTCTCCTTGTGTCCGCGCGGCGACAGCGACGCCAACACCAATTCCCGCCGGGATGCCGATAATACTAACAATCCCAAGCGCAATGCCCCAATCAACGGCCACAATTTTCTCCAAAGCGCCTTGGAAAGATATTACATCTCCCCCAGTCCGGTCTATACCAGCTCCGGCCCTTCCACGGTGCGTCTGGCACCGCCGGTGCCCCATGGCTTTCGCGCCCATCATGGACCGCCGGCAACGGCATCATCAGGGGAGAGATCGCGCTGGCCTATGTCGCTTCCGTGTTCGGCCTGCTCTCCTCCGCGGGAATTCAGGGCTGACGACCGCCGAGGGCGCTGTTTGCTTTTGTGATGCACAGCCGCCACACCCCGACTAAATCGATTTCCACGACTGTCATTTATCGCAGTGCTCATTTATCGTTTTTTCAACTGCGGGGGCACGGGGGGTGTCGGCAGTGAGGGCGGTGGCTCCGATTCGGTGTCACCGCAAAGCTACGCGACGCCCGGCTTCCTTCGCCGGTTGACGAGACTTTCCTTCCTATGAGGTGGTCCGCCGGGCGTCGCGCCCATTACCATCGTTTCCCCGCAACAACGGACGTCGCCCGCACTTCAATCGGCCTGCATCACGGCGCCCCATCGGGCGCCGTTTGCGTTGGGAGGCAGTCGCGCGGCCGTTGCAGCTTGCCTGAGTCGCCACCTATAGGGATGCAGTATTTTATAGGCTATGACTATCGCGGGAAGTTTGCTCAAGTGCACCTGTCCGTTGCGGACGTGTAGCGCATATTGACTTCTGCCATACTGATTCAGCCCCGGCTTTTCGTCGGGGCTTTTCATTTGGGCGCGGCTTCGAACCTTTCCTGCTGCGCTGCGACAACACACAAGGGCGAATCTCATCAGGGAGAAAAAGGGATGGGTGCCAGCCGCTTTTTTGGTCTCGACGCTATCGAGTGGTCGGTGACATTCGCCAGCTCGGCGCTCATCATGTTCGCGGCTTGGATGATGTAGAGCGCCCTAGCGGGGCGCTGCTTACGTTGGACCAGCATCGAGCGTGAACGTCCGATTAACCCTGTCCAGCGGTGGTTTGGCTTATGCCCCACAGCAACCGCATTCTCGGACGACGTTCACAATCGCACTCACGAATTCCCAAAGAGTAGTGCAACGGTGCAAAGCGGCGGCTTCGGATGCTGACTCCCGAAGTCGCCGTTTCATTTGATGCCTCGCCGACACACCTCTACGAAATCGCCGAGGGCGGATTGCGAATCACCGCGGCGACATTCATCGTGCGCGTCGACACCTTCGGGACAGCTGGTGTCATCCAAGCTCGTTACGGAACGCCACGGCGGCGGGTAGAATTGGCTCTTTACCCGAAGCCGTTTCCGGTTGCGTAAAAGTTGCCATCAACACGGGAAGCCCCGGTCGACGACACCGGGGCTTCTTCGATTTTTTTCGAGCATTGCCGGTCGGAGTGATTCACTTGTGCAAAATGTGTCTCGCGGTCGCTTTGCTTTTCGCCGCCGCTGCCGGGGCCATTCTTGGCTCTTTACCTCGTGAAGCGGGGGCCGTGGCGACCGGCGCCAGGGCGTCCGTGAACTAGCTGCGCAATTGTCGGGCGTGTCTGTGGTCGATGGGCACTGGCTGCCATTGGCAGATGGCGTCCGTCTCGCACTCTGAGCACTCGAAGGAGCGAACTGGCGGATAGACGTGAGCGTTCGCTAGAACGTGTACGAGCTGCATCGGGCGGTTGCATTCCGGGCATCTCGGCGGCAAGACCTGGACGTTCGCCAACATCGGAACCTTCCTGTCTTGCCCCGCCCTCCTGTTAACCATTGGTGTTCGGAACGGTTCCTGTCGTTCGCCTCATCCTGACTTGATGCAATCTTTCGGAAAGCTTCTCCCCTTAAGCCGATTAGGTGTCGTTTTTTCAGGGGGATAACAATGACCCGATTTATCGTGTTCGCGCTCAATGTGATGCTGTTCGGCCTGTCAGCCATGCTGATGGTGAAGGGACCGACCGCAGATGTTCGGGAGCGGCAACAACCCGAACCTACCGGCAATGTTGGAACTGTTCCGGACTTGGTGTGACCTGCTTCAAACTTTTCGCGCGGAACTTTCGGTAAGCTTACAACGTCCGTTGGAGACACGTACGCATAATGGGCAGACACCTATATTAACAGCCCCGGCTTTTCGTCGGGGCTTTTCATTTTTCGGCGGCGCGAGCGCAAGGCGTGTAAACGCTCCGAGGTCAGAAGTGCCTGCGGCACAGCGATTTCGTGAACCGGCGACTTGACGAAGTCCCGGCCTTCGTGCTATAGAGAAGGCAGCTTAGTCGCACCCCTATGCGACACGAACACAGACTCCAATCGGAAAATCTGGCGACCGGTGCGCGACCGCGCGCGGTCTTCGTGTGTCTCATGGGGCGACCGCAATGGTCGGCGTGTGCGGGGATGTCGACGCGACTTTCAGACAGCCGGCCTGTGCCACGACGTGGGCTCTCCCGCGACGAGGCGGCCATGTACATCGGCATTGGCGCAACCCTGTTCGACCGCCTTGTGGGCGATGGCAGGATGCCGAAGCCACGCCAGATTGACACCCGGAAGGTGTGGGATATCCGCGCTCTGGATTTGTGCTTCGAAAGGCTTCCGGGCGAAGATGCCGGCAAGTCCTCATGGGAGGACGCATGATGCTGGTGTCCGACATGCCGAAGAATCTGGCGTTGCCTTACGTCAAGCGCTACCGCGACGGCTCGGGCAAGCTGCGGCACTACTTCCGCAAGCGCGGCCATCAGGTGGTCGCCCTGCCGGGCGTACCCGGTTCGGCCGGGTTCATGTCGGCCTATCAGGATGCGCTCGGCGAGCCCGCCCCCCATCATGGGCCGCGCCAGGGACCGGGCCAGCGTTGGTGCGCTCGTTTTCGAGTACCTGCAAAGCCCTGCGTTCGCGAACCTCAAACCGAATTCTCAACGAGTTTACCGAATTGTGCTCGACCGCTTCCGCGAGCTGCACGGTCACCGCCTGGTTCACGACATGCCACGCGCCAAGGTCGCGGCGTACATCGGGAGCGTCGGTGCCGAAGCGCCGAGCATGGCGAACCTCACGCGCGCAGTGCTTCGCAAGTTGCTTGGTCATGCGATTCGGGTCGGCTACCGGACCGACAATCCGGTTGTCGAAATCGACCGCTACGAAGGTGGCACGCATCACACTTGGACGGACGGCGAGCTGGCGGCGTTCGAAACGCGCTGGCGTCTAGGAACACGGGAGCGGCTCGCCTACGCGCTTTTGCTCCACACTGGTCAGCGTGTTGGCGACGTGGCGAAGATGCGCCGGGCGGACATCACGAACGGAGCTATCGCCGTAGAGCAAGAAAAGACCGGCGTCGTCTTATCGGTTCCGATTAGCTCCGAGTTGGATGCTGCCTTGAGGGCCGGCCCGGCGAATGGGCTCAATCTTATTGGCGGCCCGACCGGGCGCCCCATCAAGGCGCAAGCGCTCTCTACGATGGTAAAGCGGGCCGCCGCAGCCGCCGGCCTGCCGCCGCGTTGCGTCCCCCATGGCTTGCGCAAGGCGCAGATGCGCCGGCTGGCAGAGGCTGGCACCCCGACAAAGGAAATCGCGGCAGTGTCCGGCCACAAAACGCTGCGCGAGGTCGAGCGCTATACCGCGGCGGCCGACCAAGCGCATCTGGCGCGCAGCGCCATCGGGAGGCTGAACCGGGAACGGTAAGTGTCTAATCGTCGACGAGTGTCTAATTTAACAGGCTTAAACAATTGTAATCACTGAGGAAAATCCATGAGCAAGTTAACAGAACGTTAACGCCTGCGACGCCGCGACCGTTTCCGCACCCCGTACCGCCGGTCTAAGCTCGCGGCGACCCCAATGGTGGAGTTTCGAATGCCCCCGGCACGAGCAGCAACGGTCCTCACCGCGATCGCATCGATGGTTCTGGCGGTGGTCACGGCCGTCGCGCCGGCGGCCGCCCAGAATTACCCGAACCGTCCGATCACCATCATCGTGCCGTTCGCCGCGGGCGGCCCGACCGACGTGCTGGCGCGGGTGCTCGGCGAGCGCATGCGCGCCGCGCTCGGCCAGCCGGTGCTCATCGAGAACGTCACCGGAGCCGGCGGCTCGATCGGGGTCGGCCGCGTCGTGTCGTCGCCGCCCGACGGCTACACCATCAGCATCGGCCATTTCGGCACCCATGTCGCGAACGGCGCGATCTATCCGTTGAAATACGATCTGCTCAAAGACCTCGATCCGGTGGCGCGGCTGCCGTCGAACCCGATGATCTTCGTGACGCGCAAGAACTTTCCGGCGACGAACCTCAAGGAGCTCCTCGATCGGCTCAAGGCAAACCCCGGCAAGACCGCTGCAGGTACGGCCGGCGCCGGATCGGGCTCGCATATCGCCAGCCTCCTGCTCCAGAGCCTTACCGGCGTGCAGCTCTCATTCGTACCGTATCGCGGCACCGGGCCCGCGCTCCAAGACCTCGTCGCCGGCCAGATCGACCTCATTATCGATCAGGCCTCGAACTGCCTGCCGCAGGTACGCCAAGGGACAATCAAGGCTTTCGCTGTGACTGCGACCGAACGGATTCCCTCGGCGTCCGATATTCCGACCGTGGCCGAGGCCGGGCTTCCCGGCCTCCTGATGGAGGTCTGGAGCGGCATGTGGGTGCCGCACGGCACGCCGCGCCCGATCGTCGACAAGCTCAACGGCGCGGTCGTCGCAGCGCTCAAGGAGCCCGCGGTGCGTGAGAAGCTCGCGAGCGTCGGCCTCGATGGACCACCGGCCGGCCAGGAGGCGCCTGAGGCGCTCGCGGCCTACCAGAAGGCCGAGGTCGCCAAATGGTGGCCGATCATCAAGGCGGCCAATGTGACGGCGGAGTAGGGCCGCGCTTGACATGTAGCAATCTTAGCGATCTTATCGTTGCGCCAGATAAGATCGCTAAGATTGCTATGGATCCTGTTACAAACCCCTTCGCCCCCGGGGCCGGAAGTCAGCCGCCCGAGTTAGCCGGGCGAGACGAAATTCTTGCGAAAACGAAAACCACGCTTGCGCGCGTTCAGATCGGCCGTCCCGCCAAGAGCTTCATGCTTGTGGGACTGCGTGGCGTCGGAAAGACGGTACTCCTCAATAAGGTTGAGGAGATCGCAGAATTGAGCGGTTACATAGCCGCGCTCGTCGAGACGCCAGAGACGAAGACGCTACCTGAACTCCTGATCCCGTGCTGGAATTGTCCCGTGCCCTGTTGAACTTTGCGAAAGCGAGCGCTGCCGTGAATGACGTTAAGCGGCCATCGCGTTTTGAGCAACTGCGTGACTGTTTGTTTCCTTTTCGTAGTGAGCAGCAAGCGAGGCTCGTAAGCCCGGAAGTTGCCTGAAAGCTTTTAGCCTGCGAAAGCCCTTCTTGGCTTCGTGCATGGCGGCCGCAGTCCAGCGCAAGGCCATCGAGGGCGAACTCCAGCGCTTCACGTTGCGGGTGACGCGTCGCACTGTGCCCATCATGTTCTCGATGATGTTTGTGCAGGCAAGCGAACGCCGCAGCTCGGCCGGCAGACCGAGCCTGCTCACCGTGAGGATCTCATCTAATCCCTCGAGGATGCTCTTCGAGACGCCGGGAGCGTCGCGCTCCAGGCGCTGGGCGAGATTGCGGATCAGCTTCTCCGCCTTCGCCGCGTCGTCGAGTTCCCAGGCCTGGCGCAACGCACGCCGCACCGAGGCATGCAGAGCTGGCGATAGACGCTCCATGATATTCCGCGCCTTATGGATCTGGCAGCGCTGGATCGGCGTGTGGCACCCGAAGCTGCGCCGGATCGCCTTGGAGAGTGCCTTCGAGCCGTCGATGATGAACAGACGCGGCACCGCTGGATCGAGGCCGCGCTCGATCAGGTCGTCGATCAACGCCTGCACCACGGCGCTGTGCTCGGTTGCCCCTTCCATCAGCCCGAGCGGGTGCTTGAAGCCCTCGCTATCGATTCCGAGCGCCGCCACCAGCACGAGATGCTCACTGATGTGGATGCCGTCGATCTGCACCACCATGATGTCGAGCCCGGACAGATCGGCGCCCATCCATTCCTTCATGCGTGCAGCCGACAACGCCACGAAGTGCCGTGAGGCCGCCGACTTCGACACGCCGGCCCCAGTCGGCGCCGGGACATCGCCCTCGGGAAGCCGCACCGCTCGGCGGAATTTCCGCGTCGAGACGTTGATCAGCATCAGATTCATCGCCCACTTGCCGAGCCAGTCCTCCGCGATCGCGCCATCCCAGCTCGGCAGCGCCAGCTCCTGGCCCGCGAGGCCGCGCACGCGCGGCCGCTCGACCGTCACCTTGCCGGCATGAAAGCCATGCGAAAGATATTGTTCCGTTTGAACACCCAGGAGAAGGTAACCGAAGCGGTCAAGCGCGGAATGATGGTACTACGTTCTTTCGCCAACACCGTGAAAGTAAAGATCGGAGACATCGAAGTTGGATTGGACGTCACCCCGCAGAATGGCGTCGCCGACAGCGGCGATCTCGAGACGGACCTACCCGATCTTTTGGAATCCATTGGTCAAGCTGCGAAAGCGCGCGGGACCGCGGTGACTATCATCATCGACGAACTGCAGTACATCAAAGAAAAAGAGTTCAGCGCGCTGATAATGGCAGTTCACAGAATCTCGCAGAAGCAACTTCCGCTCGTCTTGATAGGGGCTGGCCTGCCACAGCTTGTTGGGCTTGCCGGAAAGGCGAAATCATACGCAGAGCGCTTGTTCGATTATCCGATTGTTGATGCCCTGACGCCTGAAGATGCAACGCTCGCTCTCCGGGAACCTGCCCGCCGAGAAGGCGTGGCCTTCGAGGAGGAGGCACTGACGCTCGTTACCAAAATGACCAAGGGCTACCCGTATTTTCTTCAAGAATGGGGCTATCACGCGTGGAATACCGCCTATCGCTCCCCAATCACTACGAGTGACGTTCATACCGCAAGTGAGATAGCAATCGCCAATCTTGATCGGAGCTTTTTCAGAGTTCGATTTGATCGTGTGACTCCTCGAGAAAAGGACTACCTATTTGCCATGGCCGCTCTGGGCGCTGGCCCACAACGTTCTGGCGATATTGCTGCGGAACTGGGTGTCGCAGTGGAAAGCATCGCGCCGGTCAGGAGCTCGCTTATCAAGAAGGGGATGATTTACAGCCCGGCGCATGGCGATACCGCGTTCACGGTTCCCATGTTTGGAGATTACTTGAATCGAGTGTCGGGCGGCGCGAGCTCGTGACGGACAATGGCGTGGGTGCGATTTTCATTATTGTCGCGGGCCGGATCGCGTTATCGAGCGGCGCTCCCTGCCTATCCCTCGATACATGAACGCTCCTGACGATTCGCATTTCCGCTTCATCGGCCGGCCGATCCCCCGCAACGAGGGCGCCCGGCCCGCCAAGGCTGCGTCCGCCGCTCAGTCGGGACAGGCGGAATGAAGACCATCCGCGCCGCCATCGTCCCCGTCACCGAATTTGCCCAGAACTGCACGCTGCTGTGGGACAACGACACCAGGCAGGCAGTGGTGATCGATCCCGGCGGCGACCTGCCGCGCCTGCGCAAGGCGATCGCCGAGACCAAGGTGAAGATCGAGAAGATCTGGCTCACCCACGGGCACATCGATCATGCCGGAGCCGCCGCCGAACTGCGCGATGAACTCGGTGTGCCGATCGAGGGCCCGCACCGCGCCGAGGAGTTTCTGCTCGGCCACATTGCCGCGAGCGGGCTCAAGTTCGGCATGTTCAGCGCCCGCAACGTGGTGCCGGACCGCTGGCTCGACGAGGGCGACGAGGTCGAGATCGGCACACTGAAATTCGGCGTGCTCCATTGCCCCGGCCATTCGCCGGGCAGCGTCGCCTTCGTCCACAAGGGCGAGCGCTTCGCCATCGTCGGCGACGTGCTGTTCGCGGGCTCGATCGGCCGCACCGACCTGCCGGGCGGCGATCACGCGACCCTCCTCAAGTCGATCAACGACAAGCTCTTGCCGCTCGGCGACGACGTGACCTTCATCTGCGGCCACGGCGAGCCGAGCACCATCGGCCGCGAGCGGGCGAGCAATCCGTTCCTGAAGTGAGCGCGCGACCGCGACGGCGTCTTTACCGCTCGTAAAGGGTACTCCTTCACCGACCGTAAAGGGTGCCCTGTCAACCTCTCGGAAACTTTTAATCGAATTCCGGGGGACCCATGAAAGCGCTTCTCGCAGGCTTGGCCGCCGCAAGTGTGGCCGTATCGCTCGTCACGGTGCCGATCGAAGCGCGTGCGGGTGATGGCGGCGCGATCGCCGCCGGCATCATCGGCGGTCTCGCCGCCGGCGCGATCATCGGTTCGGCGGCGCGCCCGCCGGTCGTCGTCGCCCCGGCGCCAGTCTACGCCGTGCCGCCGCCTCCGCCGCCGACCTGCTATTGGGCGCCCGGCGCCGTAGTGTGGGACCCCTATCGCGCAGCGTGGGTGCGGCCGCAGGTGCAGGTGTGTAACTAAATCCTCGGCGCGGCGCCGGCGGCAAACCTGGGCAGGTCTCCGCCGCGTCACCCGTACCGCACCTTCATCGCGACGATCACCGCCATCAGCGCGAGCGTGACCGCGTCGGACGTGATCAGCGGCCAGTCCATCAATGCGAGGCCGTAGATCAGCCACAGCGCGATGCCGATGGTGAAGGCGACCGTTCCGGTCAGCGACAGCGCCGCGGTGTCGCGCGAGCGCACGACATGGATCGCCTGGGGCAGCCAGCACACCGTGGTGAGCACCGCCCCGGCCATGCCGATGGTATCGACGAGCAAGCCCTTCATGTGAACGCAATAAAGCCGAATCCGCTGCAGCTTCATGACAGCGACGATTGGGCGATTGCGCTGGTGGCGGAGTGCCTTGCGGTTATGCCGCAGTAGGCTTGGCGCCGAGGTGGGTCACGCTGAACATGAGACGGTCGAGAGGCACCGGCTCCGCGAACAGGAATCCTTGCCCGAACTTGATGCCCAGCGAGCGGACACGCTTGCGCTGCTCCTCGGTCTCGATGCCTTCGGCGAGGATCGCGAGGTTGAGCGAGTTGGCGAGCTCCACGATCGAGGAGATGACGGCGATCGTCTCCGTGCGGTCGAGCGCATCGATGAAGGACTTGTCGATCTTGACCTTGTCGAACGGAAATTTCGTGAGATAGGAGAGCGAGGAATAGCCGACGCCGAAATCATCGAGCGCGATCGAGATGCCCATTCCTTTCAGCTCGCGCAGGGAATTGAGATTGCGCTCGGTGTCCTCCATCAACACCCCTTCGGTGATCTCGAACTCCAGGCGTTCGGCAGGCAATCCGGAATCGGCGAGCGCGAAGCTCGCCCATTCGACGATGTTCGACTTGGCGAACTGAACCGGCGACAGGTTCACCGCCACCTTGATGTGCGAGGGCATCTGCGTCGCGTCGCGGCAGGCCTGGAGCATGATCCAGTTGCCGAGCTCGACGATGAGCCCGGTCTGCTCGGCGACGGGGATGAACTCCGTCGGCGAGATCGGACCGCGTGTCGGATGGTTCCAACGTGCCAGCGCTTCGACCGACACCACGCGTCGGGACACGATGTCGACGACCGGTTGGTAGTGGATCCCGAGCTGATCGCCCCAGATCGCCTCACGCAAATCGATTTCGAGCGCGCTCCGCCGGTCGGCTTCGACCTTCATCTCCTCCGCGTAAACCTGGAAGCAATTGCGTCCCTCGCTTTTCGATCGGTAGAGCGCAAGGTCGGCGTTGCGCAGGATCTCGTCGATACGTTCGCCGTGGGCGGGAACGAGGGCGATCCCGATGCTGCAGCCGACGACGACGGGGCGCCCGTCGATCTGGTCGGGCGCGCTGATCGCCTCGATCAGCCGCCGTGCCAGATTTTCCACGCGATGCAGCAAATCGCCCGTTCCCGGCATCGCGATGACCGCGAACTCGTCGCCGCCGAGACGTGCCGCGATATCGGCATCGCCGCAAGTCGCCTTTATACGTGCGGCCACGCCCTCGAGCAGCTTGTCTCCGGCCTGATGACCCAGCGTATCGTTGACGGTCTTGAACCTGTCGAGGTCGAGGAGAAATACCGCGAATTCCGTGCCGATGCGCCGGTGCTTCGAGAGCGCCGCTTCGAGGCGTTCCTTGAACAGGTTGCGGTTCGCGAGTCCCGTCAGTCCGTCGAAATGCGCCAGTTGCTCGATGCGGATTTCGGAGTTCTTTCGATCGGTAATATCCTCGTGCGTCGAAACCCAGCCGCCGTTCGCCATCGCGTGGTTGATGACGGCGATCGTCCTGCCGTCGGCAAGCATGTGCTGGGCGGAAAAAATTTTCTCTTTCGTCAATTGCTCCGCGCGCGTGGCCGCGTAGCGATCGGGTTGCTCCGCGATATTTCCGCTCGCGACGAGATAGTCGAACAGCTCCTTGAACGGCCGTCCGAGCGTCACGAGCCCGGGGGGAAACCGATAGAGCTGGACGAACCGATCGTTCCACATCACCAGCCGATGATCGGTGTCATACATCGAGATGCCCTGCGACATATGACCGAGCGCCGCATCGAAATGTCTGTTCAACGTCGAAAGACGCACATTCAGGCGCTCGAGAATCGACTGGCGCTGAACGACGGCCGCGATGAAGAATGCCGTCAGCCCCGTCAGTGCCGCCGCGATGCCGAAATAGATCAGCGCTTGGCGATTCGCGCTCGCGAAGATGTTGGCCTCGGTTTCGGCGACCGTGACGAGCAGCGGATATCCCGAGACGGTCCGGTAGCTGACCAGCCGTCTGACGCCGTCGATCTGACTATCGCCCCAGAAGTAACCCTCCGGCGCCTGCGCGAGGGCGCGAGCCGTGACGGGCCTCATCTGCTCGGGCGGGTCCACGAACCCGTAGGAGGCTCTCAAGACGCCGTCAAATCCGCGAAGGCTGAGATTGCTGCCCGGGCTCAATTTGAGCGTGCGGGAGAATTGTTCCACGAAGCCGGGATCGAGCTGGCCGGAGAGTATGCCGTCGAAGCTGCCGTCGGCGGCACGGAGCCGACGCGAAACCTGAATGGCAGGTCGCCCCGTGGTTCGCTGGATGATGGGGGTGCCGATGAAGAGGTCGTCCTGCTTTGCATCGGCCTGGGCGATAAAATGCAGACGGTCTCCAAGGTAAACCGAATCCCGCACAACCCCTGTCGTTCCCTGTGCGAGATGGCCGTCGGGCCCGATCAGGAAGACCTCGGTCGAGATATCGCTGCCCAACCGGGCCTTGTTTGCCAATTTGATCAGGTCGAAGTGTTGGCGATCGTCTTCATAGGATTGCCGCAACAGCAGCATGATCGCATCGATGCCTTTGAGAAGGCTGACCGTATCTTTCTCGAACAGCTGGGCGGCCGTCTCGCCGCGCTCGATGGCGACCCGGACCGCATGGGTACGCTCGGCAAATACCTGCAGGCAGGCGCCCACCCAACACAGAAGGACGATCACGATGCCGAAGATCACGACAGGGTTGCGCAGGCGACGCAAAGCCGGGGCCTCTGGAGTTGAACGTCCGACCAACCTGAAGGCAGCAGATTAACAGCAGCTTGAAGGATGAATGTGCGTATTGATGGCGTGCCCAAAATGCAATTGAGATAAAACGTCGCGACATCACAAGCATTTACATCAAATTGCAACCGCCCGTTCCGGCGTGCTCGTAGGAATATTGCCGAGGCTGGCGAGTGACGAGATCACGGCGCCGTTCATCAGCCACACAGACGTATTCCCGCTGCCGTCACGCCACAGCAGGTCGGTCTTCCCGTCGCCATCGAAGTCTCCGGTTCCGGCCACCGACCAATTGGAGGGTATGTTGCCGATGAGCGCGGCTGATGACACTGCTGCCCCGTTCATGAGCCACAACGCCGCATTGCCGCTGGTATCGCGCCACATCAAGTCGGCCCTGCCATCCCCATCGAAATCTCCGGTTCCAACGATCGACCACGCGGCAGGCACATTTCCAAGCCCGCTGGAGGAGATGATCTGGCCGCCGTTCATCAGCCATATGGCCAGGTTTCCCGCCGTATCGCGCCAGACGATGTCGCCCCTGCCGTCGCCGTCCAAGTCTGCCGTCGCGACGACTGACCAAGTGACGGGGATGTTGCCGATCGTCGCGGTGGACAACACAACCAGCCCGTTCATGAACCACATCGCCGTGTTGCCGCTACCGTCGCGCCACAGCAGATCGACATTGCCGTCGGCGTTGAAATCGCGTTGGCCGACAATTGCCCAGGTGGTCGGCACATTGAATCCGCCGGCCGACGTCACCTGTGCGCCCGACATCTGCCAGATTGCCGTAGTTGCCGACGTTGTCGCGCCACGGGATGTCGCTCTTGCCGTCCCCGTTGAAATCCTGGGCCGCGATCTTCGAGCCGCTGAGCGGCAGCGACAGCCGGGCGATCCAGCCTTGTTGCTGCCCAGCGGCGTTGCCTCACCATAGCCGACGATAACTGTGCCGTCCGCCGAGATGCCTGTCGCGGCAGACAGAGTCCACCCGGTGAAATCGATCCCCGCTGACGTCAGCAAGTCCGGGATCGATTTCATGCCGCCCGCGGCCGTCCAGCGAAATGCCAGCGATCCTGATTGCCCGACCACCACCGAGCCGTCCGCATCGGTTGCCAAGGCGCCGCTATTGATCGCGCCAGGAAACTGCCCGAGACCAGTCATTTGGTCCGGCGTGGCCATGCCGGTTCCCGAAATTTCAACGAAGTCGTTGGACGATACCGAACTATCCATCGCCCGCACCACCTGCCACGCTCCGGCCACGATGCCTGTCCAGGTAAGGCCATCCCTTTCGCGATATCCCGCGCCCACGCCTTCTCGCCGTGGCGCTTTTTTGCGTTGAGGCCTATACCGGCGCCGATGTTCCGACTGTTCGAAAAGGTACTCAATCCGACCGACCAGCCCGCGCGGACCGAGCCGCCGACCGGGCTCACCGCGTTCTATTGGCATTTTGCGCGCCAGGCCAAGGGCTTGTTCATTGCCCTGTTCGTCGTCGGCTTCGTGGTCGCGCTGCTCGATTCGATGATCCCGGTGTTCATGGGGCGGGTGGTGACGCTCGTCACCACGAGCGATCCGGCGAGGCTGTGGGAGCAGTCCTGGCACATGCTCCTCGGCATGGCGGTGGTGCTGCTGTTCGTGCGCCCGGTGGCGCTGACGGCGCAGAACCTGATCGCTCACCAGGCGATCTCGGCGAACGTCTCCAACATGATCCGCTGGCAGAACCACTGGCACGTGGCGCGCCAGTCCTGGGCGTTTTTCCAGAACGACTTCGCCGGGCGCATCGCGACGCGGGTGCTTCAGACCGGACCGGCGGTGCGCGAGTCGCTCGTCGCCCTCATCACCGGCGTCTGGTACATCCTGGTCTACGGCTCGAGCGCGCTGATCCTCCTGGCGTCGGCCGACCGCTGGCTGGCGTTGCCTATCGGCCTGTGGTTCGTCGGCTATCTCGTGCTGCTGCGCCTGTTCGTGCCGCGCATGCGCGACCGGTCCAAGCAGGTCTCCGAGGCGCGCTCGATGCTCACCGGGCGCGTCGTCGACACCTACACCAATATCCTCACGGTGAAGCTCTTCGCGCGGGCCCGTAACGAGGACGCCTATGTGCGCGATGCTATCGACGAACACACCGGGCTGTTCCACACCTCGCTGCGGCTCAACACGCTGTTCAGCTTCTGCCTGTCCACGCTCAACGCCATGCTGGTCACCGGCACCGGCGCGGTCGCCGTTGCGCTGTGGGTCCACGGCAAGGTCACGGTCGGCACGGTCGCGATGGCACTGCCGCTGTCGTGGCAGATCATCAGCATCGCCGGCTGGGTGGCGATGCGGATCACCGAAATCTTCGAGAACATCGGCGTCGTGCAGGAAGGCATGATGACGATCGCGCGGCCGCACGGCCTCACCGATCGTCCCGATGCCCGCGAGCTCAAGGTCGCCCGCGGCGAAATCCGCTTCGAGGACGTGCGGTTCGGTTATGGCCGCGAGAGCGGCCTGATCGAGGGGCTGACGCTGACTGTGCGCGCCGGAGAGCGGATCGGCCTTGTCGGCCGCTCCGGCGCCGGCAAGTCGACGCTCGTCAACCTGCTGCTGCGCTTCTTCGACATCGAGGGCGGCCGCATTCTGATCGACGGACAGGACATCGCCGAAGTCACCCAGGAGAGCCTGCGCACCGAGATTTCCGTGGTGACTCAGGATACCTCGCTGTTGCACCGCTCGATCCGAGACAATATCCGCTACGGCCGGCCGGAGGCGAGCGACGCCGAGATCATCGCCGCGGCGAAGCTCGCGCACGCCGATGAGTTCATCGAGGAGCTCGAGGACTGGCGCGGGCGCCACGGCTACGACGCGCAGGTCGGCGAGCGCGGCGTCAAGCTGTCCGGCGGCCAGCGCCAGCGCGTCGCCATCGCCCGGGTCATCCTCAAGAACGCGCCGATCCTGGTGCTCGACGAGGCGACCTCGGCGCTCGACAGCGAAGTCGAAGGTGCGATCCAGGCGAGCCTCGATACCCTGATGGCCGGCAAGACCGTGATCGCCATCGCCCACCGGCTTTCGACCATCGCGCGGATGGACCGGCTGGTGATCCTCGACCACGGCCACATCGTCGAGCAGGGCTCCCACGAGGAGCTGCTGCGCGCCGGCGGCCACTACGCCATGTTGTGGCGCCGGCAGTCCGGCGGCTTCATCGGCTCGGAACCCGAGGCGGCCACCGCCGCAGAGTAGGGCCGGGAATAAATCGGCCTTCCTCCGAGTCTCCTTCCAGATGTGCCCTTCGCCGTGTCTGAAAGTGGCACCTTTGGAAGGCCTTCTCGTTGCAAACGATCTGTTGGGAAACGGTCTCGCTCCATCCGCCGCGGTTGCCCGCCGCGGGCCTGCGGAATATGGCTTTGGCCCATGCCGGGCAGCCCGGCAGGAACTCAGGAGATGCGGTGACGGCGGCGGACAACACGCGCTTTGCCAACGTGGTGCTGCCGCACCTCGACGACGCCTATGCGCTGGCGCGCTGGGTAATGGGAAACCGCGCCGACGCCGAGGATGTGGTCCAGGAGGCCTGCCTGCGGGCTCTGCGCGGCATCTCCGGCTATTCCGGCGGCAGTGGGCGGGCCTGGACCCTCACCATCGTGCGCAACGCCGCCTACGACTGGCTGCGCAAGAACCGGCCGGCGGCGATCGTCCCGGTTGAAGACCTCGAGAGCGCCGAGCGCGTGTCGCCTCGCGACCACGCGGCGGCGACGCCGCCGGTCGATCCAGAGACGGCGCTGATCGCGAAAGCTGACGAGATGCGGCTGCAGGCCGCGATCGAGGGGCTGCCGACGGTCTTTCGCGAAACCCTGGTGCTGCGCGACGTCCAGGGCCTCGGCTATCGGGAGATCGCGGAGGTGACCGGAGTGCCGATCGGCACCGTCATGTCGCGGCTGGCGCGGGCGCGCGAGCGCCTGATCGAGACGTTGGGAGCCGAGAAACGTGACTGACGACCGCCTGTTGCTCAACGCCTATGTCGACGGCGAGCTCGATCCCGCCCATGCGCTGGAGTTCGAGCAGCGCCTTGCCGCCGACCCGGCGCTCGCCGCTGCCCATGCGCGCCTCGTCGCGTTGCGCGGGGCGATAGCCGCGCGCGTGCCGCGCGAGCAGGCGAGCCCGCAGTTGCGCCGTCGTGTCACCGCGCTGGCGCGCCCGCGGGCCGCGTCGCCGGGCTGGCGTGCGCTCGCGGCGTCGGTGGCGGTGGCGTTCGTCGCCGGGAGTGCGCTGACCTATGCCGTGCGCGACTTCGGCGCCGGCGCGCCGGCCGGGCTTCCGCCGGTGCTGGTCGCGAGCCATCTGCGCTCGCTGATGGCGAGCCAGCCGTTCGACGTCGCCTCCTCCGACCGCCACACCGTCAAGCCGTGGTTCAACGGCAAGATCCCGGAATCGCCGCGGGTGGTCGACCTGTCGTCCCAGGGCTTCCAGCTCGCGGGCGGCCGCATCGACGTGATCGACCTCACCCCGGTGCCGACGCTCGTCTACAAGCGCCGCCTACACGTGATCAGCCTGACCGCGCTGCCGACCAAGCTCGGTATTTCGCCCCCGCGTGCCATCGACGGCTACAACATCGTCGACTGGACCGATGGCAACCTCACCTACTGGGCGGTGTCCGACCTCGCCGCCAACGAGCTCGAAGACTTCGCCCGCGCCTTCCGCGCCGGCGAGGCGGAGCCGTAGGACGCGCCCCGCAGCCCGGATGAGCGCAGCGGTATCCGGGAGCGACGGTCGGAGTTGCTGATCACTCTGCCGTCATTTCGACGGGCGCGCCAGGTGCGCCCGCGGCTAATTGCATTGCAGCGCTGCCTTTAATGCGGGCGCCCTGTGCTGCACTGCAACAAAAGCTCCATGTTCGCGGTGTATGAGGTGTCGCGCGGAGAGGTCTCCGTGCCAATTTTTTCAGGAGATACAATATGTTGAAGACAATCTGTGTTGCCGGCTGCTTGGTTAGCCTCAACCTCGTTGTTCCCGCGATGGCGGCGGGTCCGCGCGATGCCGCGCTTGCTGCGTGCAACGCCGCAGCGATCAATCGTTGGTCGTATCACGGCACGGTCTATGACAAGGAAGACAACCGCTACGCGGTTTATCGGACATGCATGGCCAACCACGGGCAGGCTGAATAAAGTCGACATCGCGTCGACAACGGCTGCGAGGGTAGCCTCGCGGCCGTTTCCGTCTTTTCCGTCCATCGATGACGATCACGTGGTTGTGCGCTGCGCTACAAATAGCGGGCGCGCCGATGACGTGATACGGCGAGGCCCTGCATCAGGAAAGGAGCCCGCCATGGTCCTCGAAATCGCGCAGATCGACGTCAAGCCCGGCATGGAGGCCGAGTTTGAGGCCGGGGTCGCCAAGGCGGCGCCGATCTTCAAGCGCGCCAGGGGCTGCAGCTCGATGGCGCTGCAGAAATCGGTGGAGAAGCCGTCGCGTTACCGGCTTTTCGTGGGGTGGGGAACGGTGGAGAACCACACCGTCGATTTCCGCGGCTCGCCGGATTTCCAGGAGTGGCGCAAGCTGGTCGGCCACTGCTTTGCCTCGCCGCCGGAAGTGGAGCACGTGCAGGAGACGGTGAAGGGGTTCTGAGCGCAGAGACGCAGGCCACGCCGCGGCAGACCGGCGCGCCCTTTTCCCGTCACCGGCGCTGTCCCATATTGGCGCCATGGCATCCCCGCCCGACAATCCGATTCGGCCGAAAAAGGCCCAAAAGGCTAGGGATCCCGCGCGGCCGACCGGGGCCAAGGCGGCGCGTCCGGAGCTGCCGCCGATCGCGCCGGCGCTGGCGGACCTGCTCAACCCCGCCATCAACCGCGGCGAGGCCGGGGTCGGTTCCCAAACCGGCCAGCAGGACGTGAAATCCGGCCTGCAGCCTCCCGCCGGCAATTCGCGCGACCGGCGTAACGATTTTGCCGAAGCCCACCGCGCACGCGCCTCGACGCCGGACGGCTTCAAGGAGCGCCCGCAATCTGGCTACGTGGCGAAATCGGCGCCCGGCGAGATCGATCCCGATCTCGCCAGGGCGCTCGGCCTGGTCGATGACGACGAGACCGACGACAGCGAGGAGTCCGTCGAGCGGCGGCGCATGCTCGCGCTGCCACGCGTCCTCCCGATGCCGGGCGAGGGTAGCGAGAGCGGCGTCGTCGCCACCGCCCAGGCCCTTGAATCACTGCTGCGTGAGGGTCGGCCGGAGTTCAAGGACCAGCCCTGGGTTCCTCATCGTCCGCCGCGTCCCGAAAAATCCGAGGGTGGCCAACCGCTCGTCATCAAGTCGGACTTCGCCCCGAAGGGCGACCAGCCGCAGGCGATCGCCGAGCTCGTCGAGGGCGTCTCCCGCCACGACCGCACTCAGGTGCTGCTCGGCGTCACCGGCTCCGGCAAAACCTTCACCATGGCGAAGGTGATCGAGGCGACCCAGCGCCCGGCGCTGATCCTGGCGCCCAACAAGACGCTCGCCGCCCAGCTCTACGGCGAGTTCAGGAGCTTCTTTCCTGACAACGCGGTCGAGTATTTCGTGTCGTATTACGACTACTACCAGCCCGAGGCCTACGTCCCGCGCACCGACACCTATATCGAGAAGGAATCCTCGATCAACGAGCAGATCGACCGTATGCGCCATTCGGCGACCCGGTCCCTGCTCGAGCGCGACGACGTGATCATCGTCGCCTCGGTGTCGTGCATCTACGGCATCGGCTCGGTCGAGACCTATACGGCGATGACCTTCGCCATCAAGCAGGGCGAGCGCATCGACCAGCGCCGCCTCGTCGCCGACCTCGTCGCGCTGCAATACAAGCGCACGTTGGGCGACTTCGCCCGCGGCACCTTCCGGGTGCGCGGCGACACCCTCGACATCTTCCCCGCGCACTACGAGGACCGCGCCTGGCGGGTCAATTTGTTCGGCGACGAGGTGGAATTGATCGAGGAGTTCGATCCGCTCACCGGGCACAAGACCGACGAGCTGAAATTCGTCAAGATCTACGCCAATTCGCACTACGTCACGCCGCGCCCGACGCTGCTGCAGGCGATCGCCGGGATCAAGCAGGAGCTGCGCTGGCGGCTCGACCAGCTCAACGCCACCGGACGGCTTCTCGAGGCGCAGCGATTGGAACAGCGCACGCTCTACGACCTCGAGATGATGGAGGCGACCGGGAGCTGTGCCGGCATCGAGAACTATTCTCGCTATCTCACTGGCCGCCGCCCCGGCGAGCCGCCGCCGACGCTGTTCGAATACGTGCCGGACAACGCGCTGGTGTTCATGGACGAGAGCCATGTCACCGTGCCGCAGCTCGGCGGCATGTATCGCGGCGACTTCCGCCGCAAGGCGACGCTCGCCGAATACGGCTTCCGCCTGCCGTCCTGCATGGACAACCGTCCGCTGCGCTTCGAGGAGTGGGACGCCATGCGCCCGCAATCGGTCGCGGTGTCGGCGACGCCGGCGGGTTGGGAGCTCGACCAGTCCGGCGGCGTGTTCGTCGAGCAGGTGATCCGGCCGACCGGGCTGATCGATCCGCCGGTCGACATCCGCCCGGCGCGCACCCAGGTCGACGATCTCGTCGGCGAGCTGCGCCGCGTCGCGGCCGAAGGCTACCGCGCGCTGATCACCGTGCTCACCAAGCGGATGGCCGAGGACCTCACCGAATACCTGCACGAGCAGGGCATCCGCGTGCGCTACATGCATTCCGACATCGACACCATCGAGCGCATCGAGATCATCCGCGATCTTCGCCTTGGCGCCTTCGATGCGCTGGTCGGGATCAACCTGTTGCGGGAAGGGCTCGACATCCCGGAATGCGCGCTGGTCGCGATCCTCGATGCCGACAAGGAGGGCTTCCTGCGCAGCGAGACTTCACTGATCCAGACCATCGGCCGCGCCGCGCGCAACATCGACGGCAAGGTCATCCTCTACGCCGACGCGGTGACCGGCTCGATGGAGCGCGCCATCGCCGAGACCAACCGGCGCCGCGAGAAGCAGGTCGAGTACAACCTGGAGAACGGCATCACCCCGGAGAGCGTGAAGAAGCACATCGCCGACATCCTCGACAGCGTCTACGAGCGCGACCACGTGCTGGTGGCGACCGACAACGAGGGCACGTTCGCCGGCGACGTCGCCGCGATCGGCCACAATTTCGAGACTGTCATCGCCGACCTCGAAACGCGGATGCGCGAAGCGGCGGCCGACCTCAACTTCGAGGAAGCAGCGCGGCTGCGCGACGAGGTCAAACGTCTGCGCGCGACCGAGCTCGCTGTGGTCGACGACCCGACCGCGCGCACCATCGTCGCCACCGGCGCGCGGCGACCACCGCGCAAGCCGGGCCTCGACGAGATGGGTCCGGGAGTGGAGTCGATTCCGGGCAAGGGCAAGCCCGGCCCGCGCTCGACCTCAGGCCGCCCGGGCATGCGGGCCTGGCGCGGCAAGCGGCACTGACCTCAGGCCATCGACGGGGTGCGGGTGTCGGGCTCGCGCGCCGACCAGGCGTCCAGCATGCCGCTGATTGTCTCGGCGTCGAGCGGATGGTGGCGCTTGCGCAGGCGCATCACTGCCGATAGCGCATCGAGGTCGAGCTGGGCTTCGCAGCAGCGATGGAACAGCCGCACTTCGTTGGGCGCGAACATCTCGCGGATGAGCGCCGGGACGTCGCCCGCAAGACGGGTGCAGAGCAGCGCGGCGAGGTCGGTGATCCGGTCGCCGTCGGCGAGCTCGACCACGCCATCGGCGAAGCGGAGCATGTCGCACGCGACCTCGTCGAGGATGACATCGAGCGGCCGCGGCGGGGCGCCGGTGTTTGCGTGCGGCCATGGCGCGCCGGCGATCGCCACGTCGCGGCGGCGGGCGAGGCGCCGCCACAGCGTCTCGCGATCCCGCGCCTTGTCGACGAGAGCTTCCGCCCCGGACGCCGAGAATCGGGCGGCCGGATTGGCCGCAACCGCTTCGAGCACATCGGTCCGCCCGCGCGCAATCAGCACGTCGGTAACGGATGCCGGCAGCGAGGCCCGGCGCGCAATGGCGGCGAGGTGATCCTGCGACTTCTCCCGTGCGAGCACGATGAGCTCGTCGTCGGTGAGCATCGGCGAGCGCGCCAGCAGCGGCGCCGCGATCGCGATCACGTCGCCGGCGAGGCGAACCACGATGCGCGAGGGCGCATCGGCGCGTGTCGCCAGCCGTTCGGCCAAATGCTGGCGCGCCGGTGCATCGACGAAGTCGAGCACCTGGTCGGCGACGGCGTCGAACAGCTCGCGTTCGCGCGGATTTCGCTGCGATTCGAGGAAAATGTCGGTGAGCTCGCGCAGCAGCGCATCGCGCCGACCGGGCGAGCGCGCCAGCATCTGGAGATAGGCCATCGACATCTTTGATCTCGGTCCGCGTGCTTCGCTTCGACGCGCGCAGTTGACCAGACAATCGAGGGCAATCCGCTAAGGCGATCGGTAAAATACGGCCGACAGCATTTACGCTGACGAGCCGCGCCGAAGCGCCGCGGAACGGATGCGGGCACTCGCGCCGCGCGCCACCGATGAAAATCGCGCGGCACCGCCCCAGTGCGGCCGTCAAAGTGTCAAACTCCTATGCCCAATGTGAAATGGGGCCGCGCTGCGTAACATCGCGCGGAGTGTGAAGGGGAACAGTATGAATACGAACACGGCGGAACGAGTTACCGAAGCCGACGGTACCGCATTCGAGGGCGAGATCCGGGAATTCATTCGCAAGGACGTCGCACCCACTCGGCGGATTTCAACGGAAAGCAGCGAGTTCGCGGTGAACAGCGTCAATTCGCTGGTCCAGCGCGTCGCCGGCACGTCGCTCCAGGAGATCGACAACCTGGTCGTCGAGCTGCAGAAGCTGCGCGATTTCCTCGTCAGCGAAGGCGAGCGCGTGCAGCGCGAGATCGCTGGCTATGGCGAGCTGAGCAAGGCGACGCTGCGCTCCGCCAAGATGATCGCCGACAGCATGCCGGGCCGCAGTTTCCCGCCCGAGCCGCCGCGGCGCGATTAGCAGCGATACCGCACTGCTTCACTGTCATCGCCCGGCTTGACCGGGCAATCCAGTATCCCTGTGCCGTCGATGTGGCGAGCTTGCCCCGTCGAGCGTCCGAGTATGGCCGCGTCAAGCCGGGCGATGACATCCGAAGCTCACCCTCCCCGAGTACGAAGAGGGAAGCATCCATCGTGATGTTTAACGCCGCGTCGCGGCGCGGTTACTCCGCCGCGAGCGCCCGCTTCTTCAGCGACAGCCCGAGCCGCTCCCAAACGTCGACCAGCGCTTCGGCAAGCCCGTCGATCAGGGCGTCCGAATGGTAGGGCGACGGTGTGATGCGCAGCCGCTCCGTGCCCTTCGGCACGGTCGGATAGTTGATCGGCTGGATGTAGATGCCGTGCTCCTCGAGCAGCAGGTCGCAGGCGCTCTTGCACTTCTCGGGGTCGCCGACGAACACCGGCACGATGTGGGTGTCGCTCGCCATCAGCGGCAGGCCGGCGGCGGACAGGACCGCCTTGACCCGGGCGGCACGGTCCTGGTGGCGCGTGCGCTCCCAGGACGATGCCTTGAGGTGGCGGATCGCCGCCGTCGCCGCGGCGCACACCGGCGGCGGCAGGGCGGTGGTGAAGATGAAGCCCGGCGCATAGGAACGCACCGCGTCGATCAGAACGGTGCTGCCGGTGATGTAGCCGCCGAGGCAGCCGAAGGCCTTGGCAAGCGTGCCCTCGATGACGTCGACCCGCGCCATGACGCCGTCGCGCTCACAGATGCCGCCGCCGCGCGGACCGTACATGCCGACCGCGTGCACCTCGTCGCAATAGGTCATCGCGCCGTAGCGCTTTGCCAAGTCGCAGATCTCGCCCACCGGGGCGACATCGCCGTCCATCGAGTACAGGCTCTCGAAGGCGACGAGCTTCGGCCGGTCGCCGGCAGCCTTGAGGAGCTCCTCGAGGTGGCCGATGTCGTTATGGCGGAAGATCACCTTCTCGCAGCCGGACTGGCGCACGCCTTCGATCATCGAGTTGTGGTTGAGGGCGTCGGAGATGATGAGGCAGTTCGGGATGAGCTTCGCCATCGTGGCGATGCCGGTCTGGTTGGAGACGTAGCCTGAGGTGAAGATCAGGGCCGCTTCCTTGCCGTGGAGATCGGCAAGCTCGTTCTCCAGCTCGACCAGCGGATGGTTGGTGCCGGCGATGTTGCGCGTGCCCCCGGCGCCGGTGCCCATCTTGGTCGCGGTCTCGACCATGGCGCCAATCACCTTGGGGTGCTGACCCATGCCGAGGTAATCATTCGAGCACCACACGACGACGTCGCGCCGGCCTTGCGGCGAGTGCCAGATGGCGTGCGGAAACCGCCCCGCGAGACGCTCAAGGTCGGCAAACACCCGGTACCGGCGCTCGCTGTGGAGCTGTGCGAGGGCGTCGGTGAAGTACGCTGCATAATCCATCTTCGCTGGCTCTCCCGGGCCATTCGGAGTTCTTTTTTGAGGTATTCTTAGAGGGCTTCCAGGGTCTTTGTCGAGGCGATAGTTGGCGGTCCGTGCGCTATTCGCATTTGCGCTGCGTCAACCGCTCCGGCGATTGCGTATTTTTCCCTTGCGCCAGTGCCTTAACGGGAGGGCGGCGGCGTCACGCGCCGCTTCCAAAGGTCGCACGGAATGCCCCTATCGGCGTCCGCCTCGCCTCCCGCGGCGCAGCAATCGCGCGTCAGACCACAACCAGCTCCCAGGGGAACCGGTCGACGCACTCGCTCCCCGTGGCGGTCACGATGAAGGTGTGGCCGAGGAAGATGCCGAAGCTGCCGTCCGCCGTGATCGGGTTGGGCTCGGCCATGAATACCATGCCCGGCTTGAACTCCTGCTCGAACGGCTCGGCATGAACGCCGTCGGTGAAGACGTGGGGACCGTCGGTGATGAGGTCGATGCCGTGGGCGTGGATCGGCCGCGACTGCACGCCCTTCTCGCGGAAGAACCGGCCCGCAACCTCGATCGCGGACACCGGGTTGCCCGGCTTGATCGCCGCCGCCATCGCCTCGAACGAGGGCAGGGTGATGTCCTCCCAGAATCGCTTGACCATGTCGGTCGGCGGCCCGAGGCAGATCGGCGAGCCGATCTGGGCGGTGTAGCCGCGATAGCCCGCGGCGAGCTCCATGTTGATAATGTCGCCCTTGGCGAGCTTGCGGCCGGACGGCCGCGGATTGCCGAACACCAGTGCGGGGTTCGCCATCGAGGTCGAGCCGATGATCAGGAAGTCGATGTCGCCGCCGCCTTCGAGGATGGCGGCGCCGGCCGCGGCGCGCAGCTCGTATTCGGTGACACCGGGCTTGGCGCGGGCGACCATCGCGTTCATGGCGTTCTCGCACAGCTTGCCGGCGACCCGCACGCAGTCGAGCTCTTCCGCACTGTGCACCGAGAGCAATTCGTGGATGAAGCCGTGCGTGAACACGAGCTCGGCCTCGGGCAGGCGCCGCTTGAGCGTCTCGTACTGGTTGACCGGCAAGTAGTCCTTGTGGCGCGGGTCGATCTCGAGGAGGCCGATGCGGCCGCGATCAAGGCCGAGCTCGACGATGCGATCTGCCATCACCTCGGCATATTGGCCGCCGCGGCTGCCTCGCACGTCCGTGAGCGCCGCCGCGGTCTCGCGCCGCACCGCCTCGGCATGGGTGCCGCCCATGGAATAGACGAGGGTCGGCTCGCCTTCGAGCGGCACCACGACGTAGCAGCACAGCGCGTGCCATTCCCAATGCCCGGTGAGCCACAGCATGCCGCCGCCGAAGCTCCAGTGGCTCGGCCCGCCCGGCACGATCGCGACGTCGAGCTTGTGCTCGCGCATCTTGGCGCGCAGCGCGGCGTAGCGCCTGGCGTATTCCGCCTTGGAGAACTGTTCGTAGACGGCGTCGCGGTAATAGGGCGTGCCGCGCATGGTGTTGAAATGCGGCCCCTCGTCGAGGCGCGTGCGCAGCTCCTCCCAGGGCAGAAAGGTCCGGCGCGGCGGCTGCTGGTTCATTGTCGGTCCTTGGTCAGTCCTTGCAGGTGTTGATGGTGACCGGCCCGCCGAGCGAGGCGACCGCCTCCTCGGCGAGCTGATGGTCCGCGATCTGGTCGAAGGTGAGCTTCTTCTCCGGCGGAATATCGCCGATGTCGATGTTGTTCTGGTGCGTCCACTCGGTGCGCTCGCGCACGAAGCCGGAATTGACCGAAAGCACGCAATTCTTGGTGAGCACGTCGAGGGCGAACTCGACCGCCTCGCGCGGCTTCTGGGTCGCCTCGACGATGGCCGGGATCACTTTCTCCTTGTCGCGATACATCGTGCGGTTCGCTTCGATCATCGCGGCGATGGTGTCGCGCAGGAGGTCGTGGTCCTTGGCGATCATCGACTCCGCCGCGCCGTAGGCGTTGAAGCTGTATTTCGGCCAGAGGTCGGACAGCATCGCCAGCACATGGGCGCCGGGCTTCTTCGCGAGCACGATGTGGAGGTCTTCCGGATGCAGCGCGACGGCATCGATCTGGCCGGCGACGAATCCGGGCAATCGCCCGGCCGTGCCCTGCGAGATGAACTGGGCATCGTTGACGGTGAGCCCGCCTTCGCGCAACGCGGCGCGGCCGACCAGCCAGTTGAAGCCGCCGATGCCGCCGGCAGCCGAAAGCCGCTTGCCCTTGAGATCGGCGGGCGTCTTGATGTCGGCGCCCACGACGTAAGCCTGGGGCGGGCGCGGCGCGAGACCCCAGATCTGCCGCGCCTTGAGCCCCTGCGCGATCGCGGTGTCGGGGAGGTTCGAGATCGCCGAGCCCTGGCCCACCGCGGTGACGGAGGTGCCGGCGGCGCCGCCGTCGAACTGGATGATGTTGGCGTCGATGCAGCGCTTGGCGAAGAAGCCGAGCGCCTTCGCCACATAGGGCGCCGTGTGCACCACGTTGGGCGGCGCCACCGCGACGCCGACATTGATCTTGCGCATCGGGCCGTTGCAGGTCTGGGCGAGGGCGGGGGTGGCAACGAGGCCGCCGGCGAACAACGCGGCCGCACCCAGCAAGGCTTTCGAGCGAAGCATCGGCGTTCTCCCTGTCCGTTCTGGCTCAGTTGCCGATCACTGTCGCATGTTTGCACGAGCGAGTTGAAGACGACGATTGGACACGGGCTCCTTATCCATCGCCGTCTTCGGCGACGGCTGGGTGAGGTTCTGATTTTGCTCGCTGCGCTCGCGGATCCCACCCGACCTCGCTATCGCTCGCTACCCTCTCCGTCGTCGGACCCGCTGGCCGGGGGGCGCGCCGTCCTTGTCGGCGTCATCCGGCAATGACGAACAGCGACTTCGGCTTTTTGAGTTGGTCGAGGAGGCGCCTCGCGGTGCGACGCAGGAGCGACATCTGGTATTCCCGGTGGTCCCGGAACGTACAGGTGATCACCTGGTCGACCTTGAGGCCGTGCTCACGAAGCGCGGCAGGGAGGGTCGTCGAATTCCAGGTTCGCACATGCTGCCAGCGATGGAATGTGACGTTCGAAACCGGACAGTAGACGACGCTGTCTTCCAGCCGCTCGTCATTCGGCGTGGTGATCAACAGCCGCCCGCCAGGGCGCAGAAGCGTGCGACAGTTACGAAGCGTGGCCGCAAGTGCCTCATCGTAAAGGTGCTCCACCACTTCGACGAGGAAAATGGCGTCGAAGGTCCGGCGTTTCTGCAGCAATTCATCGATCGCAAACAGGCCGAGCAGGTTCTTCTGTGATCCGAGGGCAGGGCCGTTGCGCCCGATCACGTCGAGGTTGATGTCGGCACCGCCGGCCGAAAAGCCTGCCTTCAACAGCTCACAAAGCAGAAAGCCGGGACCGCAGCCGTAATCGAGGATGAGATCACCCTGCCTCAAATATCGGCGGGCGCATCGCACCACATCGGCGCCCTTGCCGAAGCTGAAGTAAGTCTCCGGCTGGTTCGCATAAAAGCGCCAGAAGCGCCGCAGCAATCGTTCGTCCCAGATAATCGACTCCGATTGGAACTGGTCCTCGACGGTCCCGCTCATTGCCGAAAAGTCTCCATGCTACTTAAGCGTGTAGCATGAAGCGTGTAACACGTGAATACGACAACCAAAAGCTTTTTAAGTCCAGAAGCCGTGAGCCAATCCGGCCGGAATCGCCTGAATTTCCGGGAAGCGCCTGTCTGGTCACGTCCGAAGTTGAAGGCCATCCCCGAAGAGGGCAGGGGTGGGCTCCTTCATACCACGTTTCCCGCGCCATCCGTAGTGCAGGACGGAACCCAGCGCACCAGGTGAACGAGGAGCGCAGGCTCGGCGAGGCGCGCAAGGCGGAGGTCGAGAAGCCCGGCGCCGACACCACCGGTATCGGCGCCGTCAACATCTGGCTCTGGCTCGAGGCGACGGCCGGCTCCGGGAAGGCCGCTTTGCGCCACGCGCTGGAAGCACCGACCTCGCTTCGGTGCTCTACGGCAGAGCGCTCGTTGCCGCCTGTCGGTCGGCGACTTTGGTGAAGGAACGGTTAGCTTCGCCGCTTGCGGCGCGTCTGCGTGGTGCCGGCCGCAGGGCCTTTGTAGCCGGGATTTTGAGTGCAGTACCCGCCGATCCCCGGCCTCATATTCGCGATGCACTGTTCATAGTCGTTGAAACGACACGAGCGTGCGCCGTATCGGTTTGGATAAACGCCGCACCATGGCGCTTGAGCGTGGCTCGCTTCAACGGAAGCAACCAAGGTCATCAAGGCAAGCGCGCAAACAATAGTCCGTGTCATGCCACTGCTCCCTGCCAAGCACTCCATCTTATTGGATCAGCCTCGTCGGCGGTGGCCATTATCCTGTCCGGTGCGGCGAGATACAGCGCCTCGGGTTGTGTTGCCGGCCCGGTGGCAACGCCATGATCTGCTATAGTCTTCCAATAGCCACGCGATCGTCGGTTGCGATCGCTGCACCGAAAGACACGGGGCCCCTCATGAACGCGCTCGCAATTGTCCTATCCGCCGCGCTGCTCGCGTGGCCTATTTCCGCGACGGCCCAGGTTAAGGTGATTGTCCGGCGGCTTCTCCGGCGCCTACGAGCAGTTATTGCCGGAATTTGAGCGGACGAGCGGCATCAGGGTCACGACGGGATCGGGCGCGTCGCAGGGAACTGGGCCACAGACGATCGGTGCCCAACTCGCAAATGGCGTCGCGGCAGACGTGGTGATCCTGTCGCGGGAAGGCCTCGAAGAACTGGTCGCCGCGAAGCGGATCGTAGCTGGCTCGGAAGTGGACCTCGCGCGTGTCGGCCTCGGTGTGGCGGTGCGCGCGGGCACGCCGAAGCCGGACGTGGGTACGGTCGAGGCGTTCAAGCAGGCCGTAGTGGCCGCACGGACCGTCTCGGCAAGCAGCACGAGCGGCATCTGGCTGATGAAGGACCTCTTTCCACGCCTTGGCATCGCGAACAAGATCGACGTCAAGATCACGCCGCGTGGGACCGGTGCGGCGGGCATGGTCGCCGAAGGTGGTGCCGGCGTTGCGGTGTTACCGGTCAGCGAAATCCTGACGGCGAAGGGCGTAGATTACGCTGGAAGCCTCGCGCCGGATATCCAGTTCCTGCAGGTGTTCGCCGCCGCCATGGTGGCTGGCTCGGGAGAGGTCGACAACGCCAAGCGATTGATCGCGTTCCTCACCTCGCCGCGCGCGGCCGAGGCAATCAAGAAAAGCGGAATGGAGCCGGCGTCGAGCGCGAGATAGAACGGTCGCAGGGTATCGCAGGAGAGCCTTGGTCCGCTCCAGCCGCGAGGTCCTCGGCCGACACGGCTCGGCTTTAGCCAATCATCAACCATAACCGTCTACGATCGGACACAAGGCGGTTCCGCCCTTGTGCTCGTGTTCGGAGCCGCCCCGGTTAAAACCGCGCTCCCGGCCGGGTCCACACCGGCTGGGACCTGCGATCTGTTACCGGGGCTGGGAATTCCGGGTTCGCGCTGACGCGCCGCCCCAGAACGACGAAAACTCAGGCCACCACGAGCTCCAGCGGGAAGTCGTCCACCACCTCGTGGCCGGTTTCGGTGACGATGAAGGTGTGGCCGAGGAAGATGCCGAACAGGCCGTCGGCTGTGATCGGATTCGGCTCCGCCATGGTGACCATGCCGGGCTTGAACACCTTGTCATCCTCGCGCGCCTCGGTGCGCTCGGCGAACACGTGCGGCGTCGCGGTGACGATGTCGATGCCGTGGATCTGGGTCGGGCGCGACTGCACGCCCATGTCGCGGAAGAATTTCGCGGCGATCCGCACGTTGTCGATCGGGTTGCCGGGCCTGATCTCGGCGACGATGCGCCGGTAGCCCGGCAGCGTGATCTCGTGCCAGAACTTCTTCACCATTTCCGTCGGTTCGCCGACGCAGATCGGCGAGCCGATCTGGGCGGTGTAGCCGCGGTAGCCGGCGGCGAGCTCCATGATGATGATGTCGCCCTTGGCGAGCTTGCGCTCGGAAGGGCGCGGATTGCCGAAGAACATCGCCGGGTTCGCCATCGGCGTCGCGCCGATGATGAGGAAGTCGACGTCGCCGCCGCCCTGCATGATCGCGGCGCCCGCCGCGCCGCGCAGGTCGGACTCGGTGGCGCCGGGCTTTGCCGCCGCGACCATCGCCTCCATCGCGCGCTCGCAGAGCTTGCCGGCCTTTCTCACGCAGTCGAGCTCGGGCGCGCTCTTGATGACGACGAGCTCGTGGATGAAGCTTTTCGTGAACACGATCTCGGTGCCGGGCAGTCCGTCGCGCAGATCGTTGTACTGGTTCACCGGCATGTAGTCCTTGTGGCGCGGGTCGATCTCGACGAGGCCGATGCGAGGCTTCGCGATGCCGAGCTCCTTGATGCGCTCGACCATGACTTCGGCATAGCGGCCGCCGCGGCTCTGGCGCACGTCGGCGAGCGCCGGCTCGACCTGGCGGCGCACTGCCTCGGCATGGGTGCCGCCCATGGAGAAGATCAGCGTCGGCTCGGCCTCGAGCGGCACCACCACATAGGATGAGATCGCGTGCCACTCCCAGTGGCCGGTGAGCCAGGTCATGCCGCCGCCGAAGCTCCAGTGGCTCGGGCCGCCCGGCACGATCACGACGTCGAGATCATGCGCGCGCATCTTGGCGCGCAGCGCCGCATAGCGCCGCGCGTATTCCTCGCGCGAGAACTGCTCCCACACCGCGTCGCGGTAGAGCGGCGTGTCGAACATGTTGGAGAACGGCCCGTTCTGATCGAGCCGGCCGCGGACCTCCTCCCACGGCACGGCGCCGGGCGGACGCGAACGGGGCACGTTGATGTTCATGGCGAGGTTCCTTGCTGGTGAAGGGTGGGCACGAGCGAGAGAACCTCTCGTCACCCCATGTGACTGTCATTGCCCGGCTTGACCGGGCAATCCAGTAACCCCTGAACTATCGGTGTTGCTCAGCTTTGCCCGAAGAAGACTCCGGTGGTTACTGGATCGGCCGGTCGAGCCGGGCGATGACAGTGAATGGAGTGCCGGCCAAAAGTGTCACACGGCCTCACAGCTTGCAGCCGTGGATGTCCGCGCGGCCGCCGGCGGCGGCGACGCCGTCGCTTGCGATCTTTTGGTCCATCACCTGGTCGACGCCCGGCTTCTTGGCGGCGTCGATGTCGCCGGCTGCAACGTCGTGGTCGATGGTCCACTGGGTGCGCTCGGGCTCGAAGCCCTCGTTGACCGACCAGATGCAATTCTTGGTGAGCGAGTCCCAGGCGTATTCGACGGCCTCGCGCGGCTTCTGCGTCACTGCGACCATAATCGGGATCACCTTTTCCTTGTCCCGGTAGATGGCGCGGTTTGCTTCGACCATGGCGGCGATGAAATCGACCACGGCCTGACGGTCCTTGGCGATGGTGTCGGTCGACACGCCGTAGCTGTTGAAGCTGTAGAGCGGCATGAGGTCGGCCACCTGGGTGAGGATCGAGAGGCCCGGCTTCTGCTTGATCGCGAGATAGGCGTCTTCCGGGTGGAGCGAGACAGCGTCGATCTGGCCGGCGACGAGCCCGGCGAGCCGGCCGGCGGTGCCCTGAGAGATGAACTGCGCGTTGTCCACGGTGAGATTGGCCTTGCTCAGCGCCTCACGTCCGATGCGCCAGTTGAAGCTGCCGACGCCGCCGCCGGCGGCGGAGAGGCGCTTGCCCTTGAGATCGCCGAAGCCCTTGATGCCTTCGGAGACCACATAGGCCTGCGGCGCCTTGGGAGCGAGGCCCCACACCTGCTTCACCTTCATGCCGCGCCCGACCTGGACGTCGCTCACGGTCGCAAAGGTGTTGCCCTGGGTGAGCGCCACCGATGCCGCCGGCGACGAGCCGCCGTCGAACTGGATGATGTTGACGTCGAGGCAGTGCTTGGCGAACAGGCCGAGCTCCTTCGCGACGTACGCCGTGGTGTGCACGACATTGGGCGGCGACACCGAGACGCCGACGTTGATCTTGCGCGGCGGACCGCTGCAGGTCTCGGCGGCGGCAGAGCCGGCAAGGAGGCTCGAGACGAGTGCTGTCGCGGCCAGCAGCGGAAAGCCAATTCGGGCGAAGCGGCGCGGTGCGTCGGGCGTCATGATGCGTTTCCTCGCAAGATCGATGGCCTCGTTATCGGTCGGGCCTGTCGGGGAAACCATAGAGCGGATCGCCGCGGATCGGAATGCCGTTTCTGCACCCGCTGTGGGGTGCGAATTCGAGCTAATCCCCCCGGCCCGCGACCGTCCACGGCGCGACCTTGATCTCGAGCAGGCGCAGCAGCGCCGTCAGAGTAACCCCGAGGATGCCGAGGGTGACGATCGGCACGAACATCTTGTCGACCTGATAGGTCGAGGCGGTGCGCACGATCAGGTAGCCGATGCCGGAGATCGCGGTGTAGAGGTCGGCGAGCACCATGCCGATCAGGCCGCGGCCGACCGCGAGCCGCAGGCCGGTGACGATGAAGGGAAGCGCGCCCGGCAGCACGATGTTGGTCCACAGCTGGCGCTCGCTGCAGCGGAACGCGCGGCCGACCTCGACGAGGCGCGGGTCGACGTTCTTCACGCCCTGATAGGTGTTGATGACCATCGGGAAGAACGCGAACAAGAAGAGGATGATCACCTTCGCCGTGGTCTCGAAGCCGGCCCACAGCACGATGAGCGGGACGAGCGCCACGGTCGGCGTCGAATAGAGGAAGGTGATGTAGACACCGAGCGCGACGTCGAGCACCCAGAACCGCGCCAGCAAGAGCCCCATGGCGATGCCGATGATCGCCGCGAGGGTGAGGCCGAGCGCGAGCACCACGAGGCTCGGCCACAGATAATGCCACAACTCGCCGCTGCCGATCATCACCACGGCAGCCTTGGCGATCGCCCATGGCGTCGTGAACAGCACCGGATCGACGCGGGCGCCGAACACCTGCCACAGGCCCAGCACCACGGTGAGCGAGACGAGGCGGATCACGATGGCCTGAAGCTGACGGCGGCGCCGGCGGCTCGTCGCGACCTTCTGGGCGCGCTCGCGGTCCTCGCTTACGCCATCGAGTACGGTGGGGCTCACCTCGACTTCGACGCTCATGACGCGGCGGCTCCCGCATGTGCCGCAGGCGCGGCGGGGCGGGCGTGGTGGAGCTGCCGCCAGATGTGCGCGCGCAATTCGGCAAAGCGCGGATCGGCGCGCACCTCCTCCACGTTGCGCGGACGGCCGAACGGAATGTCGAGCACCTCCTTGATGCGGCCGGGTCGCGCGCTCATCACCGCGATGCGGTCGCCGAGCACGATCGCCTCGTCGATCGAATGGGTGATGAACACCATGGTCTTGCGCTCGTCGGGGCGCTGCATGAGCTGCAAGAGCTCCTCCTGCAGGATCTCGCGGGTCTGCGCGTCGAGCGCAGCGAACGGCTCGTCCATCAGCAGGATCGACGGATTGACCGCGAGTGCGCGCACGAGTTCGACACGCTGCTGCATGCCGCCGGAGAGCTGATAGGGATACTGCTGCTCGAAGCCGGTGAGGCCGACGAGATCGAGATAGTGCCGCACGCGCTCCTTGATGACGGGCGCCGGCGCACCGGCCATGGCGAGCCCGAAGGCGGCGTTCTGGTGGACGGTTTTCCACGGCAGCAGGCCGAAATGCTGGAACACCATGGCGACGCCCGGCGGAGGTCCTGCGACCTTCTTGCCGAACACCGCGAGATCGCCGGAGGAGAGATCGATCAGGCCGGCGATGCAGCGCAGGAAGGTGGTCTTGCCGCAGCCGCTCGGGCCGACGATGCACAGGATTTCCTGGTTGCGCACGTCGAGGGTGAGCTGGCGGAACGCGATGACGGCGCCATCGAGAAACAGCTTGCTCGCATTGCGCACGCCGACCGCGAAATCCGTCTCCGCGACGGCCATGCCCGCCTCCCTGAGCGCGAGGCGGTGTCGCCCCGGCGGCTATCCTTTTGGCGCCGCGCGGGCGCCTGTCAAGGGCGCGGCCTGCGAAATAGCATCGCGCTCATCGGCGGTTGCGGCGCGTGCCGAGCGGGCTCCGGTCGCTCTCGAGCGGATCGGCATTGCGGATGTCTTGCGCGTCCCGCCTGATCTCCAGACACGACTGAAGCTCGACGTAGCTCGACGGGCCGCCGGCCTTCTCCATGCCGAGGCATTGCTGCTTGTCGGTCGCCGAGTATTTCGACCAGCTCTTCTGCAAAGCGTCCCGTGCTGCGTTTTCATCGGCAATGCAGGATTCCTTGCTGCGGCCGATGACGACCGTGCCGCGGCCGGCTGCCGCGCAGCTCGGGCCGATCTGGAGCGTAGGTACGTCGTCGGCGCGGCCCGGCGCTGCAAGTCCCGCGACGAGAAAGGCGGTGACGGACACGGTTCTGACGAGACCGGCGGACATGAGCGATCCTCTTGAGCGATTGGCCACGGCGGCCGGGCGCGGACCATAGCACGACGCCGGCTCGTCGATGACGGCGGCTGCTATTCCGCGACGACCGGATTGCGCAACGTGCCGACGCCAGAAATCTCGACCTCCAGCACGTCGTCGGGCTTCATATACACCGGCGGCGTGCGGCGATGGCCGACGCCGGCCGGCGTTCCGGTGGCGATGACGTCGCCGGGTGTGAGCGTCGTGAAGTCCGAAACGAACTTGATGATTTGCGGAATCGAGTAGATCAGGCGATCGGTGCCGGAGCGCTGCATCTCCTCGCCGTTGAGGCGCGTCACCAGGGTCAATTGCGTCGCGTCGCCGGTCTCGTCCGTCGTCACCAGCACCGGACCGAGCGGACCGGTTGCCGGAAAATTCTTGCCGGAGGTGACCGAGAATTTCTGAAAATCGCGCACGCTGCCGTCGACGAAGCAGGTGTATCCGGCGACGTGCGCGAGCGCATCGGCCTCGGCGATATGACGCCCCGGTCGTCCGATCACGACGGCAAGCTCGCCTTCAAAGTCGAACTGCGAGGAGACTTTCGGGCGCACCAGCGGTTGGCCGTGACCGAGCAGCGTATCGGTGAGGCGCAGGAACACGCTCGGTGCCGGCGAGATGTCGCGGCCGGTCTCGGCGGCGTGGTCGCGGTAGTTGACGCCGACGCAGACAATGCGTTGCGGATCGGGAATCACCGGCAGCAGTTCCGGCGGCATGGCGCGATCGGCTCGCCGACCGGCGGTGAGGCGCGCGATGTCGGCGAGCGCATTGGCGGCAAGCGCCTCGCGCAGGCTCGCGATCCTGCCATTGGTGAGCGGCGGCACGTCGATGACGCCGTCTTCGACGACGATGCCGAAACTCGGCTTGGCATCGACCAGGTAACTCGCGAGCTTCATGCGCTCCCTCTCATGCCGATTGCGGCGGAAACTTGAACCGTCGTGGATTTGCGCAATTGACAGGCCGCACCTGCCCACTCCGTCACCAAAACGACATTACCCGGACTTGCGTCCGTCACGCAGACGAATTTGTCCGGTGGCGCTCGCCGTGCTCAGAAGATTGCCATCGGTGTCGGTGAGGCGGCCCTCCATGAAGGCGATGCTGCGTCCGCGCCGGACCATGATGCCTTCGCCGTAGATCTCGCCGGGACGTGCCGGCGCGATGAAAGTCGTCTTGATCTCGAGCGACGGTACGACGTGACCATCCTCGAGCGAGCACAACACGGCAAACGACATCGCGAGATCGAGCATGGCGGCGAGCATTCCGCCCTGCACCGATCCGATCAGATTGCAGAAATCGCGGCGGGCCTGGAATGAGACGGTGATTCGGCCGTGCTGCGGATCGCAGCGAATTGGTTGTGCAGAGAGCAATCCGGCGACCGGCAACTCGGCGAATTGGCGCTTTGTCCAGTCGAGCGCTTCGACTTCAGTTGCATGCATTGCCCACCCTCTGCGGTACTCGGATCGGACCTTGCGGTACCAAGTTCCAGCTTTGTGTAACTCACATAACACAGATGATGTTGCCGACGACGAATACCTCCACGCTGGCGCGGTTATTGCTTGAAACCGTCACGTGACAAACCATGATGGGTTTTGTGAAGGAAGTGTGAACAGAAATACCAACACGGAATGCGCGTCAGGGTTTGTGAGCAAACGCAGGAAATGCCGCCGTACGAGGCGTCGGGTGGGATGCGTGAGACGACATAATCGTATCGCGGCGGAAATCCGAGGATAACAATCATGCGCTACACACCAAACTTTTTGAGGGGGTTGTTCATCGCTTCACTCGCGGCCGTGCCGATCGCGGCCCAAGCTTTCGACAACGGGCAGTATGAGAATGTCGATCCGAACATCCGCTCGTGGTTCAAGAGCGTGCGCTCGCCGCACGGCGTGCCCTGTTGCGATATCGCGGACGGTCATCGGACCGCCTACGACATGCGCACCGATAACCACTACTGGGTGCCGATCGAAGGCGAGTGGCGCCAGGTGCCGAACGAAGCGATCGTGCACAATGCCGGCAATCCGGTCGGCGAGGCTGTAGTGTGGTACGTGCGCCAGGGGCCGGACTCGGTCTATATCCGTTGCTTTGTTCCCGGCGGAGGCGTGTAAGGCGATAACCGCGTTTCAGCGGATGGGTGGGGCGTAGAGAATTCCCCCTGTCGTCCAGAGGTGATTGAGCCCGCGCGGTATGCCGAGTCGCGAGTCGGTGCCGACGTTGCGCTCGAACACCTCGCCGTAATTTCCGACCGCGCGGATGACGCGGACGGCCCAGTCACGCGTGAGGCCCATCTGTTCGCCGAAGTTGCCTTCGGTGCCGACGAGCCGTTTGATCTCCGGCTTGGCGGACGCAAGCGCCTGGTCGAGCGTCGCCGACGCGACGCCGAGCTCTTCCGCGTTGATCATCGCGAACACCGTCCATTTGACGATGTTGGCCCACTGGTCGTCGCCCTGGCGCACCGCAGGTCCGAGCGGCTCCTTGGAGATGACGTCCGGCAGGATCACGTGATCGTCGGGCTTCGAGAGAGTGAGCCGTTGGGCGTGCAGCTGGGAGACGTCGCTTGTCAGGACGTCGCAACGTCCGGCGTCGTATGCCGCGGCGGCTTCCTTCGCGGTCGGGAGCGTGACGGTCGCGAGCTGCATGCGATTGGCGCGGAAGAAATCAACGAGATTGAGCTCCGTGGTGGTGCCGCTTTCGACGCAGACTTTGGCGTTGTCGAGCTCGAGCGCCGACGTCGCCGGCCGCTCGCGGCGGATCATGAAGCCCTGGCCGTCGTAATAGGTCACCGCGGGGAATACGAGCTTGAACTCGGTCTCGCGCGACATCGTCCAGGTCGAGTTGCGTGACAGCACGTCGACCGCGCCGGATTGCAGCGCTGCGAAACGATCGTTCGCATTGAGGGGCACGAAGCGCACTTTTTCTGCGTCGCCGAGCACGGCGGCGGCGAGCGCGCGGCAGAGGTCGACATCGAAGCCAGTCCATTTGGCGCCGCTCGGCGCGGAGAAGCCGGCGATGCCTTCGCTCACGCCGCAGACGAGGCTGCCGCGCTGCTTGATCTTGTCGAGTGTCTGGGCGGCGCCAGCGCCGGCGCCGAGAATGACCGTGGCGAGCGCGAGGCCGGCGACGCCGATGCGCCGCGTGCGGAGAGGAAGCGTCATGGGCGCCTCGCTACATTTCGGGGTTCTGGCGCACCACCACCTTGGTGCCGACGGGAACACGCTCGAACAGATCGATGACGTCCGGATTGACGAGGCGGAAGCAGCCCGACGACACCGACTGGCCGATGGTCTGCGGCTGATTGGTGCCGTGGATGCGGTAGATGGTCTCGCCGAGATAGAGGGCGCGCGCGCCGAGCGGATTGCCGGGGCCTCCAGCCATGAAGCGCGGCAGATAGGGCTGGCGCTCGATCATCTCCGGCGGCGGCCGCCAGTCCGGCCACTCCGCCTTGCGCGACACCTTGAGGAGCCCGGACCACTGGAAGCCGTCGCGGCCCACGCCGATGCCGTAGCGCACCGCCCGATTGTTGCCCTGGACGAGGTAGAGGAAGCGCTCCGAGGTCTGCACGATGATGGTCCCGGGCGGCTCGGTGGTGCGGAAGAACACGAGCTGGCGGCGGAATGCCGGCGGCAGTTGCTCCTCCTCGGGAGCGGGCTGATAGCCGGGCTGTTCCTCGATCGGCATGGTCGGGCGAAAGATCTGGGCGCCGGCAAGGTTCGAGAATGCACAGACAAGCGTCATCGCGAACGCCGTCGTGACCAATATGCCGCCAAACGATGTACGGCCAAACGATGTGCCGCGAAACAACTTGCGGTGCGCCGACCCCATCCTCCACCTCGCAGATGCATCCCAAAGGTAGAGTGCGACCAACGACCAAGTTGCGGCGCGATTAAGGCACGACGACCTTCATTGCGGCCGCCCGTTTCGCCGACATCGATGCCCAGCGCAGCGTCAGCGTGCGGTCGAAACGTGTCGTCACATGCGTACGCAGCCCGAATCGTGGTTGAGGGTGCTCGAATGCGTCGGTCGATCTCAGGCCCGAAATGCCCGCAGCGGTTTGAAGGGCACGGTCGTCGGCGATCAGGTGGCGGACGCATTTTCGGCGCGCGCAGGCCACCATGGAACTTTGCTCGTGGAACTCTGCCGGTCGATGGAAACGAGAAGTCTCCCTCTCTTCTCTCGCTATCTCTGTATTCGGGCCGAGTGCGACAGGAGCGTGCCAGACTGGCGAAGTTCCATGGAACTTAAAATGATTTGCACGAGTTCCATTGCGGCAGAGAAAAGTCAGGCTAAAAGCCCGATTAATCGCCTCATAAATAATCAGGTTCGATAGACGATAAACCATATTAACTTTAGTTTAGTTGCAGCATCGCCACATGGCGCAGGGATTCCAGATGTTGTCCGCGAATTCCTTCGATTCGCAGCGCGAGCGCCGCATTTTTGCCGGGCGCGCCCCTCACATCGATGGGTATCGCCCGTTTGTGGGGGGGCAGCGTGGTCACGAAGTTCTGGTGGCTGAGTTTGCGTGGTGGCAGTGCGGTGATCGTGGAAGCGGAATCGTTGACGCATGCGCGATTGCTGGCCGTGGTGAACGACATGGGACGGGCGTCCCATTTCACCGACGGCTACCCGATCGATCCGCACCTTCTGGAACTCATCCCGGAGGACCTTATCGAACGCAAGCTCTCTCCCGCGGAAGCCGATGAGCTGCTCGATCAACTTCGAATGAGCGAGCTCGAAGGCGCCGCACCGGGCGGGCAAACGGCGGCACGGATGGACCGCGCCGCGATCGCAGTGTCGGCTTCGGGCCGGCCATCGTGAACTCGTGTAACCGCAGCGGCGCCTTGACAGCAGCTTCAAGGCGCAAAGTGGAGGACTGAGTGATGAAGAAAATCGTCGTCACGGCTCTTGCCAGCGCAGCGTTGATCGTGCCCGCCATGGCGGCCGATCTCGCGCCGCGACCCGTCTACAAGGCACCGCCTCCGCCCCCGGTGGCGCCGGTGTGGAGTTGGACCGGCTTCTATATCGGTTCCAACTTCGGGTGGATCGGTTCCACCGACAACAACATCACCAACACCGGAACGGACGGCGGGGCAGCCGGTCTTGGCACCGCACTCGCCGCCGGAGCAATCCCCGGCTCGGTGAGCACGAACCACAGCAACTTCATCGGCGGCGGACAGATCGGTTACAACTGGCAGTGGACCCCGAACTGGGTCCTGGGTCTCGAAGCCGACTTCGATGGGATCGCCAGCCCGAGCAGCACGGTGATCGCGGCGTTCCCTGGCAGCGCCACCATCGTTCCGCTGCAAACCGGCTATGCCCGTGCTCTCGATTCGCTCGGCACCGTACGCGGCCGGGTGGGCTACCTGGCGTCGCCGTCGTGGCTGCTGTACGCCACCGGCGGTCTTGCCTATGGCGAAACCAAGCTGCAGACGGCCTTCGCCTGCGCGACCTGCGCGTCCTCCGGCAAACACGGTGAACCTGACGGACAACTGGCAGGTCGGTTGGACCGTCGGCGCCGGCGTCGAGTGGAGGTTCGCGCCGCAGTGGAGCGTGAAGGCCGAGTATCTGTACGTCGATCTCGGCAACATCAGCAACACGATCAACTACAACTACGGACCCAGCAGCTCGCTGACCAGCACCTACAACGAGCGCGACAACATCGTGCGCGCCGGCATCAACTATAAGTTCTGGTAAATCGCACGTCGGAGCAGGTCTTACTTTTACTGGATGGTCATGGCCGGGCTTGACCCGGCCATCCCGCTCAACATGGCACGGCTGTGCCACATTATCGGGATCGCCGGGTCAAGCCCGGCGATGACGACGGGTGATGAGGAAACGCCCGATGCGAAAGCCCCGGCGACGCCGGGGCTTTCTGCATTATGGCGGGCGTGGTCGACGGCGTCCTCGCCAAGCCTCACCGCTTGTTCACCAGCGAAATATCAGACCCGTCGTGGTAGGCGGCGTTTTGCCAGCCGTCCTCGTCGTAGTCCGCCATGCACCGTTCGGCGAGCATCTCCATGTCGCGCAATGCGCCGGAAGCCTGCGCCTGCTGGAGCGGGAAGATCCGCACCAGCTCGTGGCTGCCGGAATAGTTCATCTCGTAGAGCTCGTGCCGGGCGCCGAACTCGGTGCCGACGGCATCCCACAGAAGCTTCATGATCTTGATGCGCTCCTTGTAATCGATGCCGTTCGAGCCGCGCACGTAGCGGGCAAGATACTTGTCGATGTTCGGGTTCTTGAAGTCGCGGGAATGCGACGGGAGATAGATGAGACCCGACGAGATCACCTTCTCGACGATCGCGCGCACCGCCGGGTAGGCTTCCGTCATGAACAGGCGATAGGCGCTCGACGCGCGCCCGTTCGGCAGCACGGCGCCATTGACCCAGGGCTCGGGGTTGTAGGCCATGGCGTCGGTGAGCGACCAGAACATGTTGCGCCAGCCGATGACTTCGCCGATCTGCGCCTGGACGCCGCGGAAGGCTTCGACGCCGGTGGCGCGCGCGGCCTTGGACAGGAGGCCGGCGATGAAATCGAGCTTGACCGCGAACCGCGTGCATCCCTGCAGCGTGAAGCCGTTGAAGAAGCCGGAGCGCGGATAGAAGCTCTTGAGCCGCTCGATGTCGCGGTAGATGAGCACGTTCTCCCAGGGGATGAAGGCGTTGTCGAAGACGAAGATGGCGTCGTTCTCGTCGAAGCGGGAGGTGAGCGGATAATCCCACGGCGAGCCGGTGGCGGCGGCTGCGAATTCATAGGATGGCCGGCAGATGAGCTTGATGCCCGGCGTGTTCATCGGCGCGATGAACATCACCACCATGCTGGGATCGGTGATCTCCTGGCCCATGTTCTGGCCGAGGAAGTTGTAGTGCGTCAGCGCCGAGTTGGTGGCGACGACCTTGGCGCCGGAGACGACGATGCCGGCGTCCGTCTCCTTCTGCACGGTGATGTAGACGTCCTTGACCTGCTCGACGGGCTTGTTGCGGTCGATCGGCGGATTGACGAGCGCATGGTTCAAGTAGAGCACCGCCTCCTGCCCGCGCTTGTGCCAGGCGCGCGCATTGTCGGCGAACTTGCCGTAGAACTCGGCATTGGCGCCGAGCGTATTGAGGAATGCGGCCTTGTAGTCGGGGCTGCGGCCCATCCAGCCGTAGGAGATGCGGGCCCAGGCGGCGATGGCATCTCGCTGGGCGATCACCTCGTCGCGCGAGTGCGCCGCCTTGAAGAACTTGTGGGTGTAGCCGCGCGAGCCCGTGTCGGTCGGGGCGGTCAGCACGTCCTTGGTCTGCGGGTCATGAAGCGCGTCGTAGAGTTGCGCCACGGAGGCGGCGGCGTTGCGAAACGCCGGATGGGTCGTGACGTTCTTCACCGGCTCGCCGTAGATGTAGACCTCGCGGCCGTCGTCCAGCGAAGCCAGGAATTCGGCGCCGTTGAACGGGCGGTCCTTGCCTTCGAGCATTGTTTCGGGGGCCTGCGGCATCGAGGGCTCCTGTCTTGTCTGCAGAGAATGGCGGGGATCGCAGTGGATTAGCCGATCTATGCCGGGATTACCAAGCGGGTGGGGATCGAATCCCTCCCCGGATTCGGGGAGGGTAGGGTGGGGTCCGCGAGCGCAGCGAGCAAGGAAGAAAGAACCCCACCCCGCCCTCCCCGAAGACAGGAAGGGAAAGAGGAGCCCATTCTTGTGCGTGTGCCCCGCGCGGCACAGAATGACGATGACCCGACCGCTCGAGGCTCCTTGCGATGCGCGTAGCCATCACCAATATCGGCACCATCGTTTCCGGCGATTGGCGCGCGCCGCTGGTGCCGGGCGACACCATCGTCACCCAAGACGACAAGATCGCATCTGTAGGCACGGCGTCCGCAGCCGATGTCGAACGTTGCGACGTCGTCATCGACGCCGGCGGCACGACCGCGATCCCGGGTCTCATCGACTCCCACGTCCACGTCACCTTCGGCGACTACACGCCGCGCCAGCAGACCGTGGGCTACCTCGAGAGCTACGTCCATGGCGGCGTGACCACGGCGATCAGCGCGTCCGAGGTGCATGTGCCCGGGCGCCCGCGCGATGCGGAAGGGGTCAAGGCGCTCGCGGTCGCGGCGAAGCAAGTGCTTCGAGCACTACCGGCCCGGCGGCATGACCGTGCATGCGGGCTCGATCATTCTCGAGCCCGGCCTCACCGGAAACGATCTCGGCGAGGTCGCGAAGCTCGGCGTGTGGCTCGCCAAGGCCGGCTTCGGCGCCTTCGCCAACGCCTACGAGTACGCGCCGCTGATCGCGGCCGCCCACGCCCACGACATGATCACGACGGTGCACACCGGCGGTTCGTCGATTCCGGGCTCCGGCGCGATCACCGGCGACCACCTGCTCGCGCTCCGCCCCCGCGTCTCCTTTCATGTCAACGGCGGCCCGACCGCGATGCCGGACCGCGACTTCGAGCGCGTCATCCGCGAGAGCGAGATCGCGCTGCAGATCTGCACCGCGGGCAATCTGCGCACCGCGCTCCTCTGCGCCGGCCTCGCCAAGAAGCTCGATGCGTTCGATCGCCTGCTGATCGCCACGGACACGCCGACCGGGAGCGGCATCATGCCGCTCGGCATGCTCTACACCATCGCGCATCTCTCGAGCCTCGCCGGGCTCGCGCCTGAGGCGGCGATTGCCGCGGCGACCGGCAACAACGCGCGCGTCTTCCGGCTCGACTGCGGTTACCTCCGCCCCGGCAAGGCGGCGGACATCGTCCTGATCGACGCGCCGGATGGCGGGACGCAGCCCGACGCGCTCTCGGCGATCCGCCACGGCGACATCGCCGCGGTGGGCGCCGTCATCTCCGCGGGCGAGCCGAGGTTTGTCGGGCAGGAGCCGCAACACGCCGGGGACCGCGCGCGCGATACGGGTGGCGGCGTGCAGGCTCGCGCGGGATTTTTCAGGCGGCAGGCATTGAGCGCCTGACCCGCCGGATCGACGGGACGCAATACCACGCGCTTTCGGCGACCGGTGATAAGCGATATCGCCTCCCAAACTTGCGGCAATCTGTGTGAAGAGCCGCACGTGGCAAACCGCACCGGAGATGTGATAACGTCGGCACGATTGTCCAGCGAAGGCCGTCTCCAAATCGGAATTGGAGCTCGGCAAGGGCGCAAGGGTGCTGGTCATGAAAGAGTTTTTTTCCGGTCCTGGTTTCATCCTGGCCGCGACTCTCGCCGGCCTGAATTCAGCTACTGCGCAAATATCGGACGGCGTCGTCAAGATCGGCGTGTTGTCCGACATGAGCAGCCTCTACTCCGATTCTACCGGCACCGGGTCACTCATCGCCGCCCAGATGGCTGCCGCGGACTTCAACGGACGTGTGGGGGGGAAGCCGATCGAGGTGGTAGGCGCCGATCACCAGAACAAGCCGGATATCGGTTTGAGCATCGCCCTGGACTGGTACGACAACGGCAAGGTGGATGCCATCGTCGACATACCGAACTCCGCGGTGGCGCTCGCGGTCCAGCGGCTCACGACGGACAAAAACCGCGTGCTGCTCCTCTCCGGTGCCGCAACGTCCGATCTCACCGGCCCGGCGTGCTCTCCCAACAGCATTCACTGGAGCTACGACACCTACGCTTTGGCGAACGTGGTGGGCAAGGCGCTGGTGGCGGCAGGGGAGGACAAATGGTTCTTCATCACCGCTGACTATGTATTCGGCCATACGCTGGAACGCGACACCGGGAACGTCGTCAAGGCGATGGGCGGGCAGGTGCTCGGGGCGGTGCGCGTCCCGCTCAACAATCAGGACTTCTCGTCCTTCATCCTGCAGGCACAGGCCTCGAAGGCCAAGGTCGTCGGGCTCGCGAATACCGGTGGCGACATGCAGAACGCCATCAAGCAGGCCGCCGAGTTCGGCCTGCAGCGTGGCGGGCAGAAGATCGCGGCCCTCCTGTTCGACGTTACCGACGCCAAGAGCCTCGGTTTGCAGGCAGCAGGGGGCATGGATGTCGCTGCTGGCTTCTATTGGGACATGGACGAGTCGACGCGTGCTTTCTCGGCCCGGTTCATGGCACAGGCGAAGCGCATGCCCACCATGTTTCAGGCCGGCGTCTATTCGGCGGTGACGCATTACCTCAAGGCGATCGACGCGACCGGCACCGATGACGCGAAACCCGTGATCGCCAAGATGAAGGCGACGCCCGTAAACGATTTCTTTGCGAAGAACGGCCATATCCGCGAGGACGGCCGCATGGTGCATGACATGTATCTCATGCAGGTGAAGTCTCCGGCGGAGTCGAAAGGACCGTGGGACTTCTACAAATTGCTGGCCACCGTGCCCGGCGACCAGGCGTTTCGACCGATGGAGCAGGGTGGCTGCAAGTTCGTTTTGAGCAAGTAGAAGATATCGCCGCCCGATAAAATAATACGTTCTTAGTTCGCGATCGCGTAAATTTCGTTGCGGTCAGGCCACTCGAAAAAGTGATTGTCGAGTCTGAAAGTGCGGAAATCGGAGTAAATCAATAGACGGTAGTGACGATGTGACATGAAGTGTCTGCTCTGCCAAACGGAAAACTCAGAGAGTGGCAAATTCTGCACCGAATGCGGTGCATCGTTACGCGACAAATGTCTTCATTGCGGCAAGCCGAACCCCCCGGACTCCAAGTTTTGCGGTCATTGCGGCACGCCGCTGAGCACGACAGGGCCGGCGACACATGCGGCCCAATCGCTCGAAGGCTTCGGCGCGGCCGCGGAGCGCCGGCACCTCACGGTTCTCTTCTGCGACATCGTCGGCTCGACCTCTCTTGCCGGCGCGCTCGAGCTCGAGGATCTCAACGACGTCACGAAAGGATATTACGAAGCCTGCGAGGAGGCGATCCGTCAGGTCGGCGGCTTCGTTTCGAACAAAATTGGCGACGGCGTCCAGGCGCTGTTCGGATATCCGCACGCCCATGAAGACGACGCCGAGCGGGCGGTGCGGGCCGCACTGGCCATCATTCGCACCATCGGCATCTCGAATTCCACCAACAAGACTCCGCTCGATGTCCGTGTCGGAATCGCGAGCGGCGATGTCCTGATACCGTTGAGCGAGGTGAAAACGCTCGTCGGCCAGACACCAAATCGTGCGGCGCACCTCCAGGCCGCGGCGGAGCCGAACAGCATTCTCATCGCCGATGAGACGCGCCAGCTCCTCACCAAGACCTTCCTGCTCCAGCGGCTTCAGGTCTGGTTGAAGGGCGAGACCGCGCCGTCGACGGTCTGGCGTGTGATCGGGGAGACCAATCTCGCGAGCCGCTTCGCCGCCCATGTCATCAGTCTCACCGACTTCGTGGGCCGGGATCAGGAAGTGGCCCTGCTGGCCGGCCGTTGGCAGCAGGCGATCGAGGGCGAAGGGCAAGTCGTCCTGCTGTCCGGGGAGGCGGGAATCGGCAAATCCCGCATCGTCGAGATGTTTCGCCAGGGTATCGCCAATCAGGCGGGCGCGCCGACGACGCTCTACCAGTGCTCGCCCTTCCACGTCGACAGTCCCCTCCATCCGATCATCAGCCGGCTCCAGCGCGAGGCGGAATTCGCTGCGAACGATCCGCCCGACGTCAAGCTCGACAAGCTCGAGGCATTGCTCGATCGCTCCACCACCGGCGCGGAACCCGTCGTCCCGCTTTTCGCCGCGCTGCTTTCGATAGACACCGGCGGACGCTATCCGCCGCCGGACCCCGATCCGCAGCGCCGCAAGGAGCGCACGCTCAATGCGCTCGTCCAGCGTCTCGCCGAGCGGGCGACGATCGCTCCCACGCTGGTGATTTTCGAGGACGTCCATTGGGCGGATCCGACGACCTTCGATCTTCTCGGCCGGATGATCATGCGCCTTCATGAGCTGCCCGCCCTGCTGATCATGACGTGCCGGCCCGAATTCAAGGCCCGCTGGATCGGGCATCCTCAGGTCACGGCGCTGATCCTGAATCGACTCGGCCGTCGACATTGCCGGGCCATGATCGAGTTGATTGCGGGCAAGACGATGCCGACGGACATCGTCGATCAGATCGTCGTCAAGACCGACGGCGTGCCGCTGTTCGTCGAGGAGCTCACCAAGAACGTGCTGGAATCGGGCTTCCTGCACGACAAGGGCGACGCCCTGGTGCTCTCCGATCCCCAAATCCCGCTCGCCATTCCCGCGACCCTGCGGGACTCGCTCATGGCGCGGCTCGACCGGCTGGAGACGGTCAAGGAGGTGGCGCAGATCGGTGCCGCGATCGGCCGGGAATTCTCCTATGCCCTGCTTGCGGCGGTCTCCACCCTGCGGGAGATCCAGCTTCAGGACGCGTTGATAAAGCTCGTCGCCGCCGAGCTCATCTTCGTGCGCGGCGCACCGCCGACCGCGACCTATGTGTTCAAGCATGCGCTGGTTCAGGACGCCGCCTACGATACCTTCGTGCGAAGCAACCGGCAGCAGCTGCATGCACGGATCGCGGACGTCCTGGAGACACAGTTTCCCGAAACGGCGGAAACCCAGCCGGAAATCCTCGCCCATCATTTCATGCTGGCCGGCCGGATCGAGAGGGCGATCCACTGGGGGCACAAGGCGGGAGATCTCGCCATCAGGCGCTCGGCCAATCGCGAAGCCGTCGGCCATCTCGGCCGCGCCCTCGAGCTTCTCAAGTCGCGGCAGGAGACACGGGAGCGCGATACCGACGAGCTCGACATCAGAATCAAGCTGAGCGGCCCTTTGATTGCAACGGGCGGATACGTCAGCCCGGAATTGTCGGAAAACTACGCGCGGGCCTCGGACCTCTGCATCAAGCTCGGTGAGGACAAGAGCGCCTTTCCGGTGATGTACGGTCAATGGGTGATACCTTATGTGCGCGGCGACATGAAGGCGGCGCTCGACCAATCCGAGAAGTTTCTGCGCCGATCCGAGCAGCAGGACGATGTCGGGCTGCGGCTGATGGGGCATCGCATCTACGGGTCGTCGCTGGTGTGGCGGGGCGACACGGTGGAGGGCAGCAAGCATCTGCGGCAAGCCTACGACTTGTACCGGCCGGAGCACGCGCAACTCGCCTACCGCTTCAGCCAACATCCGCGCACAGCCGCACTCGCGCACCTCGCGCTCGCTTTGCAGCACATCGGCCACCTCGACCAGGCGATGGAGGCCGGATGGGAGGCGATCGGCGAAGCGAAGCGGTTCGGGCACTTCAATTCGGTCGCCTATTCGCTGTGTTTCGTGAGCCTCCTGATCATGCTTCGCCGTGATATCGAGACGCTGCGAGATACGGCGGGCGAGCTGTTGCAAATGGCCGAGCAGCACAATGCGTCCTATTGGGCGCTCTGGGCAAAACCGATGCTCGGCTGGATCGCGGCGCAGGAGGGAAATATCGAATCCGGCATCCGGCAGATGCACGAGAGTACGCAAGTGCTCGGCGAGCAGCGCGCCAATCTCTGGGTGCCGCAGACCTTGCTGCTGGAGGCCGAAATCGTCGGCGGGGTGAAGCAATACGAGCGCGCCTATGCGCTTCTCGATGCGGCGCAGGCCTTGATCGAGCCCCTCGACCAGCGTTTCTACGAGGCGGAGCTGCATCGCGTGCGCGGCGTCGTGCTGATCTCGGAGGGCAAAGCCGCCGCCGGAGAGGCCAGCATCGATCGCGCCATCGAGGTGGCCCGGCGCCAGAACTCGCGGTTCCTCGAGCTGCGTGCGGCGGTCGCCAAGGCCCGGCAACTCGCCGATCGGGATCGCGAAGGCGCGCGCGGCGTCCTCATGCCGATCTATCGGTCGTTTTCGGAAGGGGCCGATACCGTCGACCTCGTCGAAGCGCGAGCGCTGCTCGGAGCGTTGACGTGAGGCTCCGCGTCCGTTGCGGCCGTGGCCCAGGCCTGAAGATCGGGCTCGAATTTGGGACGGAACCAAGCCGATGCGCGGCCCGCGATGCCGCCGGATAAATGGCGGATTAAAATAACATCTCAGGCGGCCAAAGGCTTGACGAGCGAGCGCAGTCGGCATGATACTCGTTCGCGTGAATTGATTTATATTGACCGTTCGTTTTGTCGCCATAACGGCGCGCCAACGTGCAGGAGGCGCAGTCGCCATGACAATCAGAATCACGAGCATTTATTTTCAACCTCCCTTGGCCATTGCTCGCCTGGGTGGAAGCGATAAGCCGCTCGACTGCTTCGTCTGGGACAGCGACAGAAGCATCCATGGCGGCAGTCGGACCGTTATCCGTCCGACGACGACTCTCAGGGTCGTGGCCGACGGATCGCTGCGCCCCTATCTGCCGAATGCCATCCAATTTCGCGACGGCGACCTGCTGCGCCCGGTGGCTCCGTTTTTCGAGCTTTGGGCGACAATCTCGGACGGCGCCGAGCCCAGCCAGGACGTGCCGCTCAATTTGGAAACGCTGACGCACGCCGGCGTCTCCGTGGACAGCATTCTCGACAGCGTCGAATACACGATAACCGTCGCCAACCGCAAAGCTCAGCGACGCACGCAGAAGGCGTCGTGCGCCTTCATTGCGGAGGCGAAGGCGCTCGGGAGCGATCACGAACGCAAGGCGCTTCTGGCCTACAGCCCGCACAACCCGGGCGAGGAGCCGCTCGTCGCGCGCGACCGTCCGATTCCCCTCGGGCATTTTCAGGTGATCAAACCGATCCCGCATAAAGCCATGGGAATTGACCTGTCCACGTTACGGGTGCGTTTCACGCCGGCAACCGGCGAGGTCTACGGACCGGAGAGTGCGATCGCCGGGCCGGCATCTCCGCTGCCGCCCGGGGAGGCGCTTCCCAAGGAAACGCTCGGTGGCCGGTTGCATGACATCGTGCCGGAGAGAAACCGGATACTCAACCCTCACACTCCGTGGTCCCGTTACGTCATGGACGCCGTCGATCAACAGGATCCGCTGCCGTCGGACAGCTATGATGGCGCCAACGTCGGCAGCAGCCGCTCCTGGGGGGTCGTCGACGACAGCTGCGACGGCATCATCGAAGCACGCGTGGTAATCAAGGGCGAGCGTTACGTCGCCAGAGCGCGCGTTCTCTCGAGCTGCCCTGACTTCGCCCCGGACCGCCGGCCCTTCAACTCTCTCGCGGATGATCTCGCCGATCGCGACTTGAAGCCCGTAGATGTGAGCGATGACACGAAGCGGCAGACGGAACGTGAAATCGTCGATTTGTTCCAGCGGGCTTACGAAACCGCTTCATTAATCAATCTCGACGCGATAAGAACACGCGGGATCATGGAAAACATCTACTGGGCCGGGCGCCAGTATCCGCGCGCGCCGCATATAAACTATTTGTCGATGACGGCCGGCGATAAGGTGCCTGGAAAACAGTATTATTCCTCGATTACGGCGCAGCTCTTCAAGAGGCCCCCGGCGCCGAACGTCCCGGCACAGCCTCCGATACTCGCGAATGTCGATCCGGTTCCATACTCGACCACGGCGCGGTTCGTCCACGGACCGCTTTGCGACATCGATACGCTTCTCGATACGCTCGTCCTGGAATACCAACGCATACAACGTTTGATCCGCCCGCCATTCGATCGATTCAGCGGCTTGCCGCGTCGTCGCACCTCCAACCACGAATTCCGCGATCCGCGCAACGATCGCGACGGCCTCCACGACATGCGGATGCCGCCCTATATGCGGGACTCCGACCAGAATTCGCTCTCGATAACGTTTCGCCAATACGCTGCGCTGAAGAAGCTGATGGCCCTGGAGAAGAAGGGAAGAAAAGGGCTCTTGGGCGATACGCCGAGCACACGACGAATCTGCGAGTTCAAGGAACGGCGGTGGGAACCGCCGAAGGCACCGAAGACACCGAAGGGAAAAAAGAAATAGCTCGAGATCGGGACGGTCGGCGATGGCGAAGGCAGCAGAGAAAGGTCGCGGCGCGAGAACCTCGGCGAAGCATCGCAAGGCGAAATCCGCCGCGACCGCATCCAAGGCAAAGCGTCCGGTCGCGTCGAGAGCGGATCGGAGGGATGGTACCAAAAACGCGGGGGCTCCGGCCCCGGATCAGCACGTCGACGCGCCGCTGTCTCTGAATTGGCAGGTTGAGAACCGGATATTTCCACGCAATCTGACCGCGAAGGCCTTTTATCCGGTTCCGGGCAATCCCGTCGTCAGCCGGCCCGAGGACGCTGTTGCGAATTGCTATCCCGGCCTCGAGCTCGACGTGCGCAACCTCGACCGGCGCTTCTTTCCGGGTCTCGTTTTCAATTTCGTCGAAGCGGCCGGCACGGCGGTCCCGGGCAAACGCTACGGCGCAGTGCTCGCCTACGTCGACCAGATCGAGGATCCCGATCTGCAGCCGGGGCAATTGGAGACCGAGAACCTGTACAAGGAAATGAAACGCGAATTCGGGTTTGACCGAGAGGTGGCGATAGCGCTCTACGACGATCTTGTCGGCGACAAAGGAGACGCCCTGTCGGAAGGCGAATGGTATCTGGAGTGGATAACCCAGAAAAACAAGAAATTGTCCATGAACGGTCTGGGTGGTCTCGCGGTTTGGCGGTTTGTGCGGGGGCTGGAGCCCGGCTTGGTCACGCTCAGATTGCGACGGCACCACGATAAGAATGCCAAATCGAAGAAGGCGAGCGCCAAAGAGAGCGGCGGGAGGCGTCAGACGGTCACGTTGAAGGGCTGGCGCCGTCTGTTCACGAATCCGGTGACGGGGGTGATCAACGGCGCGTACCAGCCGGGAGAATTAATGCAAGGCCTGTGCTCACCCTGGCAGCATGATTTTCGTGACTGCGCCTGCCACTATTGGGCATCCAACCATCCCGACCTCGTTCTCCCCGAGCCTTATCCCGGCGAGCTTCTTCCCGGCGGTGAAGCGTCCGATCCCGTGCTCAACAACGGAGTAGACTGGTTGCGCGCCGACCGATCACGTGAGATGTCGGCGGCCGCGTCAGATACGATTCCGAAGAATCGTCCGTTTCAATTCGACCATTTTCAGATCAACAGCGCGTGGCAACAGCTCAGTATCGTCCTGGAAAATCGCGAGATCAGCGCCGTCTACATGCCGGAACTGATGGAGACGGCAAATCCCTTCAGCAACATCGCGGAGATGAAAGGGGTCCTCCATGACTGGCTCGCTCCACTCGAGATGACGCTCGCGCTGGAATATCTGTATGCGTTTTTTTCGTTGCGCCACCCCGACGAGATCGAGGACCCGGACCTTTCCGGCGCCCTGGCGTTCGTCCGCGAGCATCTCCTGCTCATTTCGGCGAACGAGATGCAACACCTGCGCTGGGCCAACGAGCTTCTGTGGGAACTCTCGCCGAACCAGAAATATGTTCCGGTGCTGGTGCCTTCGGAGGTGGTCCCCACTGGACCGGGCGAGGCGCGGCCGAAGAAGGACACCCTCACTTCCGGGAACTTCGAGGTCATTCATAAATTCATGCAGCCTGCACGCAAGACGGGTTTCGGTCTGGCGCATCGACCCACCACCACACAGCTCGACGAGTTCGTTCGGCACAACCCGCAGACGGTTTCGGGATTCCGGCCTCGAGAGCTTCGGCGGCTCGATCCGGACGTCCAGGAGGACTACATCGTCGTCGAACACGAGCGCGGTTTCATCGACTCCACGTATGCGAGGGTCGTTGCCACCCTGCGGCAGGCTCAATACTCGGACGACCTGATCCAACTGCCGCTGCGCATCTTGAGCGATGGGATGCGCCATGAGAGCGATTTCATCCACATCAAGGCCGCACTCGATCCGTGGAAGAACGCACCGGAGAAGTATCTCCGCCCCATCAAGCCGGAAAAACCGGGTGCGGAATCGGCGCTGGTCCTGATCGAAAAAATCGTAGCGGCGCTCAGAGAAGCTTACACGCGGGCGGGGAACGAGGCGTTGGCGCACAGCAGCGAGCCGATCGCGAAGGCTCGTGAATTGATGTCCGAGCTTCTCAAAAAAGGCGAAGCTCTCGCGAAGGAAGGAATCGGCATTCCGTTCTTCAGGCCATTTGAATCTGCCGCAAAGAAGTCCTCGGCGTCGTGACCGCCACTCTCGATACCGGCTTCGCATTTCGGTCCCGGGCGGATGCCCCGTCGATCGCGGAGAAGGACTTCCATCTGTTCCACGCCGCCGGCGCTGTTCATCTCCTGATCGTCGACGGTTCGCAGATATTCAGCATAGACGACGGCCTCGGCCGGGCGCTTGCAGCGGCCTCCGGGGAGGGTGCGGGCGCGGCGCGGGCCCTGTTGGCCAAGCACGGCCTCGGCCTCAGGCGCTTCGTCGGCAACGCGCCACTCCGCGATCCTCCGCTCCGGGCGCTCTCGCTCGCCGTCGCCGAGCGCTGCAACCTCGGCTGCACCTATTGTTACGCGGAGGGCGGCAGTTTCGGCGGACCCTCACGGGACATGCCGTGGGAGGTGGCGGAGGCCTCGGTGCGGCGTCTCTTCGCGCAGGCGAGCCCGGGCGAGCGGGTCAACCTCGCGTTTCTCGGCGGCGAGCCGCTGGTCAATCGCGCCCTGATACGGCGGGCGACCGCGCTCGCGGCGGGGATCGCCGACGAGCGAAACATTCCGATCGGCTTTTCGATCACGACCAACGGCACGCTGCTCAAACCCGATGACGGCGACTTCTTCGAACGCTACGGCTTTGCCGTGACGATAAGTCTCGACGGCGTCGGAGAAGTTCATGACCGCCTGCGTCCGGCAAAGGGCGGCCGCGGCAGCTACGACCGCATCATCGCGAGGGTGCAGCCATTGCTCGAGCGGCAGCATCGGATGCAGGTATCCGCACGCGTGACGGTGACCCCGGCGAATCTCGGTCTCCGGGCTACGCTTGACCATTTCATCGGCCTCGGCTTCCGCTCGGTCGGCTTTTCTCCGATGCTGAGCGCGCCGAGCGGACGCGGCGAGATGCAGGCGCCCGACCTGCAAGTCCTGCTCGACGAGATGATCGCGTGCGGGCGCGAGTTCGAGCGCAGGGTCGCGGCGGGCGAGGCCTATCCCTTCGCCAACATGACGACGGCGCTGGAGGAGATTCATCGCGGGACGCACCGGCCTTATCCGTGCGGCGCCGGGGCCGGATATTTCGGCGTGTCGGCATCCGGCGGGCTGTTCGCGTGTCACCGGTTCGTCGAGGACGATGCGCGCGCCATGGGACATGTCGACGAGGGCGTCGACCGGGAGCGGCAGCGGCCGTGGCTCATCGAGCGCGCCGTCGACCGGCAGGAGCCGTGCAACAGCTGCTGGGCGCGCTATCTCTGCGGCGGCGGATGCCACTACGAAGTGATTCATCGGGGCAGGCCCGCCTGCGACTATATCCGCGGATGGCTCGACTATGCGCTCGGCGCCTATGTCAGGCTCTCGGAGCGCAAGCCCGACTTTTTTCGCGGCTTCCCTCGTGCGGGGACAAGCCGTTAGCGAGATGCGCGCGAGACGTGCAGCGGGTGCCGCGCCATGACGGCCGCAGCTCAAATGAAGTCGGCGCTCGAAAGCGAAATTTGCGTTCTCGGTGGCGGTCCCGCAGGATCGGTCATCGCCCGGCGCCTCGCCGAGCTCGGTCACGAGGTCGTGCTGGTCGAGCGTGGTGCCGCCGGGCGGCGCCGAGAACGCAAATCCCGCGCCGAGTCGCTTGCCCCGTCGATTCTGCCGATCCTGGACTCGGTCCAACTTCGTGATGTCGTCGAAACGTCGGTCTTCCTGCGCGAGGAACGGTCCCTAGTTCTGTGGGGACCCGGCGACGTCGAGGTCAAGTCCTGGGATGCGGCTCCGTCGCTTCTCGTCGAGCGCGCACTCCTCGACGCTCGATTGCGCGCGGCGGCGGCCGACGGCGGCACCCGCATAATCGCGCCGGCCGTGGCCCGCGCGGTGCGGCGCGAGGCCTGCGGGGACTGGCTCGTTCCGGTCGAGACCTCCGCCGGGCCGCTGGCGATCAAAGCCAGGTTTCTCGTCGACGCGCGCGGAAGGCGCCGTCACATGTGCATCGACGATGGCGCCCCGACCACCGTCGCTATGTCGGCGCCGTGGCTGCCTTGCGATCGCACGTATGCCGAAACGAGAATCGAGGCCGGCCGGCATGAATGGGTGTGGGGAAGTCCGCTGCCGGACGGTTCCTATGCCGCGACGATTTTCCTCGAGTTCTGCCCGCGTCGCCGGGCTTCGCAGTCACTGCCGGACTGCGTTGTGCCGCGATATTCTTTCGCGCTCGAAGCTTCTCGTGGGACTCTCGAAGGGCAGGATGATTGGGCCCGTCGATGTGCGCGACGCGACACCCCGCGTCAGCAGAGACCCGATCGGGCATGATTTCATACGGGTCGGCGAAGCCGCCGTCGCCATCGATCCGTTGTCGTCGCAAGGTATCCAGACTGCGCTGCTCTCGGCCATTCAGGGCGCTGCGGCGGTGCACACGATCCTCACGGCGGGGTGTGATCCGGCGCCGGCGCTCGCGTTCTGCCGGGAACGCGCGCAGGCGACGGCAGCGCGAAGCCGTGCCGCCGCGGCGCGTCTCTATCGCGAGCATCCCGTAAAGACACCGTTTTGGACGCGTCGCTCCTTCACCACCGGAAACGCCGCGCCGGAGGATCGGCGACAGGCGCGAGCGAGCCAGGAGCTGCCATCCCGCCTGAGCGTTGCCCGATCCTTGCGGATCGTCGACGTCCCCGTGCTTTCGGGAGCATTCATCCGGCGCGCGCGGGCGCTTCACCATGCCGGACTGGGAGAGCCCGTCGCCTATCTCGCGGGAATTGCGCTTGCGCCACTCGTTCTCGATATGACGCGTTCGTCGACCCCGGATGAGATCATCCGCCGGTGGAGCGCACTCATGCCCGCGCAAGCGGCGCGGAACATCATGAACTGGATGTTCGAGGCCGGTATCCTCGTTCCCGATGAAGGCGGGCGCGAAGCTCCGTTCGCACGATCCTCGCCTGCGAGAGAGCTCAATTCCGATCCTGGAAGATTTTCTTCGCCGCCCGATCGAAGTCCTTGAAAAACGCGGCCGGCTGCTCGACCCACGAGAAATGGCCGGCGCTTTTGATGGTATAAAGTGTAGAGCCCTTGATGCCGCAGTTGAGCCGGTGTGCGTCGAACGGGGTGGTGATGACGTCCTGCGCGCCGACGAAAATCGCCGTCGGGGCCCTGATCCTCGCCAACTCTGCAGGCGGAAACTCGTCAGCCATGTCGTTGTAGGTGAACGCGTCGATATGATACGTGGACGCGGAAAAATAAGGTCGCGCCTCGAGCGCGGCGCGGCGGCTGGCAAAGTAAAGCGGCATCGAAGCGCCGAGAAAATCCCGCCTGAAGGCGTCGTCCGATTTGGGTGTGCGATTAAAGGCTCTGATAGCGGCCGCATACCAGGGCTTTCGAGAAAGCCTTTTCATCCGGGCCTTTAGATCCTTCTCGTATTCCTTGTCCTCGATGTTCGTCTCGCCGTCCACGATGAAGAGGCCGCGGCATCGCGCGGGATATCTGATGGCGTAGCCCATGGCCTGCAGGCTTGCGGCGGAGTGCGCGAAGATTCGCCAGTGATCGAGTCCAAGGTGCTCGCGCAGGGCTTCGAGGTCGTCCAGGAAGCAATCGAACGCATAACCCGGCGCCCTCGGCGGAACGTCGGAACGACCGGCGCCACGGGTATCGAAATAAACGAGGGTGTAGTCCTTTTCCAGTCGGGTGAGAGTCATCATGTGCAGGTCGGAACTCGGCCCCCAGCCCGGCGTAGGCACCAGCAAAACCGGGCCGCGACCCGAAACTTTGTACCAGAGCGAAAGCCCGTCATGGCTGGTGAACCGACCAGGCGGGTGTGGCCTGACACACGATCCGGCGTCTCCCTGAGGATTTCTCTCCCTGTTCACGGCTGCCGACCCTCCATCTGTCCGCGTGAGTCGTATGGCGGTGCAAGTCTTCCGTTGGTGCAAGTCGTCTGGCGATGCGGGTAGACGTGCAAATGATTCACGCTGATCCACAGCGGCGCATGGAAATGCCGGGCGCCCCGCAACGACCATTTCCTTGCATTCGCTGGGCGCGCAAGCGTGCAAGATCGTAGTCAAGCCGCGAATAAACTCAAGTCGTGCGCCGCACCGCTCGCCGATTTCCGCGCCGATCGGACGATCGACCGATCGACCGCGAGCGGCGATGCCGATCACCGAGGAGAGGAGGAGGGGCGGCCGCGTGGGGAAAACAGTCCGAGCTACGTCAGAGCTGGAGTATGCCTAGTAAGATCGACTTCTCCACCGTCATCGCCGGGCTTGACCCGGCGATCCCGATAGCAAGGCACGACTGTGCCACCTTGAGCGGGATGGCCGGGTCAAGCCCGGCCATGACGTTCCCGGTTAAACGGCCGTCCGTCCGCCTCTCGGTGCGAGTACCGGCTACCGAACCGGCGTCGCCGGGTATCTCGTCTCTCCGAGGTAATCCCGATCCGGGTTCGGATAAGCCTGATGCCCGAGCGAGTACGATTCGTAAATGTTGCTCGTCCCGTTGAAAGGAACGTGGCGGGTATTTGCGGATTGGGCAAACGACGCCGTCGAGACGATCAGGCCGGCAGCCAGCGTCGAAAATAATGCGATGCGCTTCATGACGTGTCTCCTGTTCAGAGTTACGACCGACGCAATCTAGAGCCGGAGCGCATCGCGGCTGTATGAAGTACTTAACACAAGCGGAACGACGATTCGTCCTTCGACACGCCTTGCGGGAGCGCCGACAATCGGCCGGGCGCTCTCTCGCGCAATGGCTGGCAGCGCCAGATAAAGTAGCATATTTTGGTGTCCCGGCCGGCCAAGCGACCTTATGCCGGAGATTTAAGACGTCGACGCTTCGGTCGGACGCTGCAATCATTCAGAAGAGTAGCGCGCATACAAAATGTAATTTGAGAGGGCGCCATGCACGACAAGATCATCGTGACGAATCGGTCCGCCTTGATCGCAAAATATCGCAGCGCTGGGGTTGTGCGGATAAAACGGGCGATCGATGCGCTGATAGCAGCAGATGAAAAGCGAGGCATAAAAAGCCGGCTCATATATCTCGACGACGCAAAGGCGATGAAGAAATGTCGAGGCCGCGCAGTCGGCGATCCCGCCAGCACGCGTCAGAACAAGGACGCCATCGACGCGGTGTTCCAGGCGACGACGCCGGAATATCTGATGATCCTCGGCGCTCCCGATGTCGTTCCACATCAGGACCTGGTCAACCCGGCATTCGATCCGCCGGACGACGATCCTGACGGCTTCGCGTGGGGTGATCTGCCCTACGCATGCGATGAGCCATACTCGCGCGATGTCGCAAAATTCAAAGGCCCGACGCGTGTCGTGGGACGGCTTCCGGACCTGACGGGCGCCCGCGAACCGTCGCACCTCGTCAGGTTGCTGGCCTTTGCCGAAAAGTATCGATCGCGCAGTGTCGCGGACTACGAGGCATATTTCGGCCTGTCCGCCGAAGTCTGGCGCAAGTCGACGCGGATGAGCCTGTTCAACATTTTCGGCGGTTCCACCAAACTCGAGCTTTCTCCGCCTGGCAGACCCAGCGTCTCGGCCAGGCATCTTGCGCCGCTTGCCCATTTCATCAACTGCCACGGAGGTCCGAGCGATCCGAGATTCTTCGGCCAGAGGGGGAATTCGAGGCCGACCACCGCGCTCACCAGCGACGCCATCAAGGGCAAGATCAAGCCGGGGACCGTGGCCTCGGTGGAGTGCTGCTACGGAGCCGAGCTTTATGATTCCGTGAATCTGTCGTTGCCGCTTCCGATCTGCCAGCGCTACCTGATCCAGGGCGCCTACGGTTACTTCGGCAGCAGCACCATCGCCTACGGCCCCGCGGACGGCAACGGCTCGGCGGATCTGATCACCCAGTTTTTCCTTCTCGCCGTGCTCGACGGGGCCTCGCTCGGGCGCGCCGCGCTTCTCGCTCGACAGCAGTTCGTGCATCAGACTGCCGAGCTCGATCCGATGGATCTCAAGACGCTCGGGCAGTTCAACCTGCTGGGCGATCCTTCGATCCACCCGGCCGAGACGGCGACCGCGACGAACGTGCCGGCCGGGGTCGATCGCCACGAGGCCGAGCGGCTGGCACGGCGCACGCGCCGCGCGAAACTGCGGGCCGACGGCGAGTTTCTCGGAGAGACCAAGCCGACTGCTTCACGCAGGTCCAAGGCCCGTAAATCGGCGTCGATCCAGAAGACGCTCGCCGGCATCGCCCGCAAAGCGGGAGTCGGCACCCGGGACCAATTCGCGGCATATGACGTGGCGGTGCCAAAAGGGGCGCGCGCGTATCACGGCAAAGGGTCGCCGGTGGCGTCGCGCTACTATGTTGCCATTCATCGGCCGAAGCCGAAGAAGGGGGCAGACCGCCAATTCGCCGTCGCCGCGGTGGCCAAGGAGATCGACGGCGAGATCGTCGGATATCGGATCTACGAGGAGAAGTAGTGGTCCCCGGCAATGACACGCCGCAACGAGTCGAGGGACTGACCGGCGCCGTCGTGCGCGGGCCTTTCGGCACCGGCAGCAAGAGCAAACGCGAAGCGGTCTGGATCGAGACCTCGATGGGCCGCTTCGTGCTGCGGCGCAAAGACGGGCCGACATTCGGGGACCGTGCGCTCGACAAGTACGTCGGCAAACGCGTCGAATGCGACGGGTTCATCGTCGGCTACATGCTGCTCGCCGAGCGGATCGTGATTTTGCCGGACCGCGGATCGGCGGCCGGGCGAGGGGACTGATGGGCGGGGCTCAGGCGTGAGAGAAGCGGCTCGCTTCATCCGCCATTCGAATTTGACGGCACCCGGAGCCCCTACTTCGCGCGGCCCTGAAATCCACGCGCGAGCATCGGAATCCGCAACAGCGTGCCGCCGCCGGCGATGTAGAGCATGCGCTTGTCGGGCCCGCCGAACCCCAGGTTCTGGCAGCGCCGCGTGAGGCACCACAGTGGGATCACGCCGAGGGCCTGTCCGGTGGGGCTCAAAACTTCGATCCCCGATTCCGTCAACGCATAGAGCCGGCCGTCGTCATCGGTGACGAGGCCGTCGGCATTCGACTTCGGCGGAGCGCCTGGGGGAAGCGTCTGGTCGCGCCCGACATAGCTCGCGAACACGCGGCGATTGGCGAGCCGCCCGTCGGATGCGACGTCGAAGGCATACATGTTGATGCCGCCGGTATCGTTCACATAGAGCGTCTTCTCGTCGTGGCTGAGCTGCAAGCCGTTGGGCGTGGTGATTCCTTCCGCCACGCGGATCGCGGCACCACCGGGCGGCACGTAGTACACGGCGGACGGGATGACGGTCTTGTCGGGCGAAATATCCGTGAAGTAGAGGCCGCCATTGCGGTCCGCGACGATGTCGTTCGGGCGGCCGAAGGGCTTGCCCTGGTAGTTGTCCGCGATGATGGCTTCCTTGCCCGCCGGCCACACGACGCGAGCGCCGGTGAAGCCGGGCTCGCTCTGAAGCGAGATCAGCCGGCCGTTCTTTGCGTCGTAGGTCATTCCGAGCGGGCCGTGCAAATTCCCCACGAGAGTGACGGGCTGGTCGTGCTCGTCGAGCCGCACGATGCGGTTGGCGCGCGGCTCCGAGAACACGACGCCGACGTTCGGCAGCAAGAAGGAGTCGTCCGCGCTCGTCAGGCCCTTGATCACCACCTCCGGCATCGTGCCGCCCTTGATGACGCCGGGGATGTCAGGGGCTGGCTGAAGCTGCGCCGTGTTGGGTGGCGTCTGGGCGAAGGCCGAGGCCATGCCCAGCCCTGCGGCCAGTGCGAAGGTCCATGCAACGAGTACCTGGCGTGACATGATGAAGCTCCTCCCGGGACGCCGGCTATCGAGACGAATTGAGCGCGCGTCCTCTTGGCCACAGAAATAAACCAGGATGCAGCAGGAAAGGTAGCCTTCGTTTCGATCGCCTGGCCGTCAGCCGCTGCCCTCGCGCACGGTCGTGACGTCGAGCGATCCTTCGGGGAGCGGTCGCAGCAGCTCGGTCTCCGGCTTGGTCAGATAAAGCCACGCCGACCAGTTCTCGGGCCGCAACACGACGACTTGCCGATTGTGATACGGCGCGATGTCCGGGCCCGGTGCCGTCGTCAACATCGCAAATGTCGGCGGATGGTTGCCCTGCGCTTCCCGCCACAGCGCGGCGATGGCAGTGATCGGCGATCCCTTCAGCGCGAACCGGTGCTTTGCCTTCGGGTACTTCTTGCCGGTGAACTCGAAGAAGGCGGACGCAGGGATGAGGCAGCGGTTGCTGTTCGCGAAGTGCCGTCCCTCCGACCTAAAGTTGAAGACCGGCGCACCGCCCGGGCGTCCCGGCGGAAAGGCAAAGGTCATGGGCGCCAACTCGATCTCGGCGCCTGCGGCCCGCATCACCGGCCCGGTGTCGTTGATCCTGATGTCGTCGGCCTGGGCAAGATCGAGTTCGCTTTGGTGCCTCGGGATCCTGAGGTCCAGCGCCTGCATCATCTTGCAGTAGTCGGCCCAGCGGACGTGCTGTTCGTAGTCGTTGCACATCTGGCGAATCTAGACTGGGCCGACAGGCCCGCGTGGGAGGCGCCCCGGAGCAGAGAGGCGGCCATTTTCATGGGGCGTTTTCTTGGGCCATGTCTTGGGCGGCGAGATCGGACCAGTCGATCCGCCAGGATTTAACGCAGAAATTTCAAAGCGATGCGCCTGGTGCTGCCGCACAGGATTGAACTGTGGACCTCTCCCTTACCAAGGGAGTGCTCTACCACTGAGCTACGGCAGCACGGGGCCGGGCAGCTGCCCGCCCGAAGCGCGCGGAAACTGCCACAAGGGGTGGCGGGGTGCAAGGAAAGTCCCCGACCTGCCTCGCGGGCGCGGCTCGCGGCGGCTACCTCCCTCTCCCGCCGCCCCCGGGGCTTGCCTCACCCCGCTTCTTCGCCCCAAATCACCGGCATGACCCATCGGCGCTCCGAGGAGGACCGGGAGCGGCTCGCAGCGGCACTGCGGGCGAATCTCGTGCGGCGCAAGGCTCAAACGCGCCAGCGCCGGGCAGACGATGCGCCCGCGCAAGCCCAATTGGGGCCAACCGAAGGCACCGGGGAAACGGACGCGGCAGGGGAGGGGACCCACGATTCCGCCGGATTTGTCGGGGACAAGCCGTCGAGGTGAACGGCAGCGGGGTACGCCCGCGGCCTCTCCGGTTGCGGCGTGCGCCGGGGGCCGGGGCCAGGTGAACCGCCGGCGTGGCTACGCCGACTAAGGAGAGCCCAGGTCGAACGATTAACGCGATTGCAAACCGACTGAGTTTACGTTCGTCGCCGGCATCAGGCCGGCCCGGCCTGGGGAGGCCGGTTTCCACCAACGCGGGGGTTACATGGATCGTATCAGCATCGTCGGCGGCCGGCCGCTCAATGGCGCCATTCCGATTTCGGGCGCCAAGAACGCCACTTTGCCCCTGATGATCGCGAGCCTCCTGACCAAGGAGACGCTCGTCCTCGACAACGTGCCGCGCCTTGCCGACGTCGCGCTCCTGCAGCGCATCCTCAATAATCACGGCGTCGACATCATGACGAACGGCAAGCGCCCGGGCGACAGCGCCTATCAGGGCCAGACGCTGAAAATCTCGGCGGCCGACATCATCGACACCACTGCTCCCTACGAACTCGTCTCGAAGATGCGGGCGAGCTTCTGGGTCCTCGGCCCGCTGCTCGCGCGCATGGGCGAGGCGCAAGGTCTCGCTGCCCGGCGGCTGTGCCATCGGCACCCGGCCGGTCGACCTCCTGCTCTTCGCCCTGCAGCGGCTCGGCGCCGAAGTCGAGATCGACGGCGGCTATGTGATCGCCCGCGCCAAGGGCGGCTTGCGCGGCGGCGACATCGTGTTTCCGAAGGTCACCGTCGGCGGCACCCACACGGCGCTGATGGCGGCTTCGCTTGCCAACGGCACCACCGTGATCGAGAACGCCGCGCGCGAGCCCGAGATCGGCGACGTCGCCGACTGCCTCAACAAGATGGGCGCGAAGATTTCCGGCGCCGGCACCTCGCGTATCATCATCGAGGGCGTGCCGAGCCTCTCCGGCGCGCGCCACAGCGTGCTGCCCGACCGCATCGAGACCGGCACCTATGCCATGGCGGTCGCCATGACCGGCGGCGACGTCACCCTCGAGGGCGCGCGCCCCGAGCTTCTGCAGTCGGCGCTCGACGTGCTGGTGCAGGCGGGCGCCGTGATCTCAGCCACCAACAGCGGCATCCGCATCAAGCGCAACGGCTCGGGCATCGCCCCGGTCGACGTTACGACCCAGCCGTTCCCGGGCTTCCCGACCGACCTGCAGGCGCAGTTCATGGCGCTGATGACGCGGGCACGGGGCACCTCGCACATCACCGAGACCATCTTCGAGAACCGCTTCATGCACGTGCAGGAGCTGGCGCGGCTCGGCGCCCGCATCCACCTCGACGGCGAGACCGCGACCATCGAAGGCCGCCGCCATCTCAAGGGTGCTCCGGTGATGGCGACCGACCTGCGCGCCTCGGTCTCCCTCGTCATCGCGGCGCTTGCCGCCGAAGGCGAGACCACCGTCAACCGCGTCTACCACCTCGACCGCGGCTTCGAGCGGCTCGAGGACAAGCTCAACGCCTGCGGCGCCGAGATCACCCGCATCAGCGGGTGATGCCGTCATTCCGGGGCCGGAGCTTTCAACAGGGTGGTCATGGCCGGGCTCTGATGCGCAGGATTGATCCGGGTCCTCGAGTTGTTCGCGCGCTGGCTGCGGCGGCGATGCCGCAGAACCTCACATCCGGTTGCCGTGACGGCAGTTCCATAATCCTCATGGTCGCGACGATCGGGCTCGGGTAGGGCGGGTCCAGTCTTGTCAGCGGCGTGTTGCAGCCAGCCGGCCATGCGGCGCCGCCCACCCGGATCGGGCGAGGCTGATCGGGCCTCGCCGATGCGCTGGGCTCGGCGGCTCAGGCGGCCTTGAAGGCGGCGCCCTCGGGAACGACGCCGGCGCTGACGTAGCGCCACAGCGCGACCAGCAGCTTGCGGGCGAGGGCGACGATCAGCGCGCGCCGCCGGCGGGCGTCCTGGCCCCGGGCGCGCTGCGCGTACCATCGGCTCAGGGCGGAGCCCGGCTGGTGGCGCCGCCACAGCCAGGCGAGTTCGACCATGGCCTTGCGCAGCTGCGGCTGTCCCGCCTTGGAGATGCCCTGGTCGTGGACGACCGCACCGCTCTGCCACGGGCTCGGCGAAAGACCCGCGAAAGCGGCGACCTGGCGTCGATTGTCGAAGTGCCGGTAGAACGCTTCGAGCGTGAGCACGGCGGCGGTCTGCGGTCCGATCGCGCGAAGGCGCAGCAGCAATTGGGCCCGGTCGTCGGTCGCGACCGCTTCGCTTGCGGCGGCTTCCTGCATGGCGTCCCGCTCCGCCTCCACGGCCTTGAGCTGCTGCACCAGCAGATCCAGCCGGTCGAGCGCGCGCTCGAGCTCGCGCTTCATCTGCGGCGGCAAGGCGCGGCCGTCGCCGGTCATCAGCATTTCCAGGCGCGCCCGACGATCGCGCCGCAACGGTTGATAGTCGGTGATGCCCTGGCTCAGGAGCAGGCCGCGGACACGGTTGGTGATCGCGATCCGCTCGCGGATCAGCACCGCCCGCTCGCGCACCACGCGGCGGCGGTCTTCCTCCTGCGGGCGCGGCGGCCGCACCATCGAGCACACCCGCGGCTCGCCGCGCCGCCACGCCAGCAGCGTGCGCAGCAGCGTCTCGCCATCGATGCCGTCGCTCTTGCCGCGCCGCCGGCGCCGCGACACCGCCACCGAGGCGGCATCGACGACATGGCTTTCGATGCCGTTCGCCTCGAGCAGCCGGTGCAGCCAGAAGCCGTCGAGCCCCGCCTCCTCGATCGCGACCACCCGCACAGGCCCGCCGACCCGCTCCTCGGCTTGCCGGCGCCGCCGCTCCAGAAGCGACAGAAGCGCCGCGCCGTCGCCCGCCGCGACCATGTGCTTCGACAGCTTCTCGCTTCCCGGCAACAGCGACGTCACCAGCCACTTCGAACGGCTCAGTTCCAAAGACACCGCGACGATGCCATTCTCAACCGCGGTGGCGGCCAGAGCGTCGGGACGATCGATGACAGACATTGGTTGCTCCCTTGCAGAATGTGTTGGCAACCCTCTGCTACAACCTCGGGCCGCTACCGCAACACACCCTCATAGGGTCTTGTCCCGGCCACCCCGATCATGTGGCACGGCCGTGCCTAGGCTATCGGGGTCGCCGGGACAAGCCCGGCGATGACGCAAAAGGTTGAGTTCTCGATTGCAGCTCGCCTAATCATCCAGCCCATCGACCGGATGCGGCGGCGCCGGGGCTCGCAACTTGCGCGGCCGGCCGAAATAGTGCGAGAGCACCGGCAATCCGAGCGAGACCACGAACACCCGCGTCAAATGATGCGCGCCGACGAACACCGGGTCGAGGTGGAGAGCGAGCGCGAGGATCATCATGGCGTCGACCGAGCCCGGCGCATAGGCGACGATGAGATCGGCGAGCGGCAGCGACACCACCGTGGTGACGCCCGCGGCGATCACGCCGGCGATGACCATCGCCACCGCGAAAGCGCCGGCGCCGGCGCCGAGATAGCCCAGCATCAGGCGGAACGGTGTGCCGGTGAAGCGGGCGCCGCTCACCGTGCCGAGCCCGACCATCGCCGTCGAGGCGAGCCAGAACGGCATCGTCACCTTGACGAAGCCGCCGCCATGCAGCACGGCTGAGAGCACCATCGGTCCGAAAATGAGCCCGCCCGGAAACCCGATCCGGAACAGGCCGAGCGCCGCTGCAAAGCAGCCGCCGACCAGCAGTGCGAACTGCAGCGGCGCGTCGGCGATGGAGAGCGTCCCGGTCGGCAGCCGCGCCGGGCCGGCGATCCCGAGCACCGAGAGCAGCGCCGGCACCCCGACGGCGAGGATGACGACGCGGAGCGTCTGCACGATGGCGACGCCGCGCACGTCGCAGTTCTCCTGCTCGGCGGCGAGCGCCATCACCTGTGAAAGGCCGCCGGGAATGCCGGCGAAGATTGCGGTGATGGTATTCCAGCCATGCACGCGGGTGAGATAGGTGACGGTGCCGACCGTCACCGCCACCATGGCGACCGACACCATGAACAGGCTGAACGGCCACGTCGCCATGCCTTTCACGGTCTCCGGCGTCACCACGCCGCCGATCGAGATGCCGAGGATGATGAAGAACGTGCGCGCGAGCTTCTGCGGCACATAGATCGGCCGGCCCATGAGCGCCGCCAGCGCGCAGAACAGCATGGAGCCGGCGAGCCAGCCCGCGGGAAATCCCGCTGCATCGAGGGCGTAGCCGCCGATGGCGCCGATCAGGAGGGATTCCGCGAGATTGCGATACCGGGATCGCAGGGAGGGCTGCATGCCCGGCGATCAATGCCGCGGCGGGGCGCCGCCGTCAAATTGGGGCGGGCATGCGGATTGGCAGCCCTTTTTTCGGCCTCGTCCTGAGGAGCGCCCGACAGGGCGCGTCTCGAAGGATGGTCCCAAGCGCTGCGGCCTGTGGCCGTCCTTCGAGACGCCCGCTTCGCGGGCTCCTCAGGACGAGGTTAGAGAGGGATGCCAACCGCCGCCCGCAATGGACAGGCGCGCCCGGTTGTGGTCACTCTTGCCGGGCGTACGCCACTGAACGCCAAAGGGTTTATCGAGATCGCCGGCGGAAGCACGCCATGCTGCAGGGTTGGTTCGTCATCGCGGTTGCGCTCGGTTACATCGGGCTCCTGTTCGGCATCGCGAGCTATGGCGACCGGCGGATCGGCGGGGCGGTGCGGCAGCGGCTGTGGATCTATCCGCTCTCGCTCGCGATCTACTGCACCTCGTGGACCTTCTTCGGCTCGGTCGGTCTTGCGACCCGCGACGGCTTCAACTTCCTCGCGATCTATATCGGCCCGATCCTGGTGATCGGGCTCGCCTACCCGCTGATCATCCGCATCACCCGCCTCTCCAAGGCGCAGAACATCGTTTCCATCGCCGACTTCATCGGCGCCCGCTACGGCAAGCATCAGGGCGTCGCAGCGGCGGTCGCGCTCATCGCGATCGTCGGGACGATCCCCTACATCGCGCTGCAGCTCAAGGCGATCTCGTCCTCCCTCGGCGCCATCGTGGTGCCGCTCGAGACCGTCGCCGGGCCGGTGCAGCCGATGCTCGGCGATCCGCCGCTGTTCGTCGCGCTCTCGCTCGCCGCATTTGCGGTGCTGTTCGGCACCCGCCATATCGATGCGACCGAGCACCAGCACGGCCTCATGCTGGCGGTGGCGGTGGAATCGGTGGTCAAGCTCGTCGCCTTCGTCGCCGTCGGCGCCTTCGTCACCTTCAAGATGTTCGACGGGCCGGCGGCGCTGTTCGCCAAGGCGTTGGCGCGGCCGGACACCGCCGCCGTCCTCACCTCGGAAACCAATTTCGGCATGATGGCGGCGATGACGCTGCTCTCGTGCTTTGCCGTCATCCTGCTGCCGCGACAGTTCTACGTGACGGTGGTCGAGAACAAGAGCGACGCCGAGATCCGCCGCGCCGCCTGGGTGTTTCCGCTCTACCTCGTCATCATCAACCTCTTCGTAATGCCGGTCGCGCTCGCCGGCATGCTGACCTTCGCGCCCGGCACGGTCGACAGCGACATGTACGTGCTGGCGCTGCCGATCGCGGCGGGCTCCGAGATGCTCGCCCTCGTCGCCTTCATCGGCGGCCTGTCGGCGGCGGCGGCGATGGTGATCGTCGAGTCGGTCGCGCTCGCCATCATGGTGTCGAACGACATCGTGGTGCCGCTCGCGCTGCGCCGGCGCGATGCCACCAATGTCGGCACGCATCTGCTCACGGTGCGCCGCGTCGCGATCTTTGCGGTGCTGCTCCTCGCCTATCTCTACTATCGCCTCGCCGGCGAGGCGCAGCTCGCGGCGATCGGGTTGATGGCCTTCGCCGCCGTCGCGCAGCTCGCGCCGTCGTTCTTCGGCGGCCTCATATGGCGGCGCGCCACCGCCGCCGGTGCGCTCGCCGGCATGATCGCCGGCATCCTGATCTGGGCCTATCACGCTGCTGCTGCCGAGCCTCGCCGATGCCGCGACCGGCCTGATGCCGATCGTCACCGGCGGGCCGTTCGGCTTCGGCCTGCTGCGGCCGCAGGCGCTGCTCGGCGTCGACCTGCCGCCGCTCGTCCACAGCATGTTGTGGAGCCTCGCGGTCAACCTGCTCGTCTATGTCGCGGTGTCGCTGGCGCGGGCGCCGTCGGCGATCGAGCGCATGCAGGCCGATGTGTTCGTCCCCGCCAATCTCGATCCGGCGCCGAGCTTCCGGCTGTGGCGCGCGGCGGTGACGGTCGAGGAGCTCACCGCGACGGTCGCGCGCTATCTCGGCGAGGAGCGCGCCCGCGCCTCGCTCGAGGCGTTCGCGATCAGCCGCCACATGCATCTGCCGCCGTCGGCGCATGCCGATTTCGAGCTGATGCGCCACGCCGAGCGGCTGCTCGCCTCGGCGATCGGCGCCGCCTCGTCACGGCTCGTGCTCTCGCTTCTGCTGCGCAAGCGCACGGTGTCGACCAAGGCGGCTCTCAAGCTGCTCGACGACGCCAATGCGGCGATCCACTACAACCGCGAGATCCTGCAGACTGCGCTCGATCACGTCGGCCAAGGCATCGCAGTGTTCGACAAGGACGGCCATCTCATCTGCTGGAACCGGCAGTTCGGCGAAATCCTCGCGCTGCCGGACGAGATGATGCGGGTCGGCATCGATCTTTCCGAGATCCTCCGCTTCAACGCCGCGCGCGGCGCCTTCGGCCCGGGCGATACTGAGGCCCTCGTCGCCGAACGCCTGCCGCGCTACGCCCCCGACCTGCCGGCGTTTCTCGAACGGTTTCCCGACCGCGGCCTCGTCATCGAGGTCCGCCTCGGCCCGATGCCCGACGGCGGCATGGTGACGACGTTGACCGACATCACCCCGAGCGTCGCCGCCGCCGAGGCCCTGGAGAGCGCCAATGAGAGCCTCGAGCTGCGGGTGCGCGAGCGCACCGGCGAGCTCGAGCGCCTCAACACCGCGCTCGCCGAGGCGAAATCTGCAGCGGAGGCGGCGAACGTCTCGAAGACGCGGTTCCTCGCCGCCGCGAGCCACGACATCCTTCAGCCGCTCAACGCCGCGCGCCTCTACGTGACGAGCCTCGTCGAGCGTGGCAACGCCGGCGAGGAGTCCCGCCTCGTCAACAATGTCGATGCTTCACTTGAGGCGGTGGAGGACATCATCGCGGCGCTGCTCGAAATCTCGCGGCTCGACGCCGGCGCGATGACCCCGGACGTCGCGGCGTTCCGCATCGACGACTTGCTCCGTCCGCTCGAGCTCGACTTCGCGCCGCTCGCCGAGGACAAGGGCATCGCCCTCGATTTCGTGCGCTCCTCGCTCACCGTGCGGTCGGACCGGCGCCTGCTGCGCCGCCTCATGCAAAACCTGGTGTCGAACGCCATCAAGTACACCCGCTCGGGGCGCGTGCTGGTCGGCTGCCGCCGCCGTGGCAACCATCTGCGCATCGACGTCTACGACACTGGCATCGGCATTCCGCCGCATCAGCAGCGCGCAGTATTCCACGAGTTTCACCGGCTCGAGCAGGGCGCGCGGCAGGCGCCCGGCCTCGGCCTCGGCCTGTCGATCGTCGAACGCATTGCCCGCGTCCTCGGCCACCCCCTGGGCCTCGTCTCCGAGGCCGACCGTGGCTCGCATTTTTCCGTCGAGGTGCCGCTCGCGCCAGCGGCGCCGCAGCGCGCTGTCGGTGTCGAGCCGCGGCCCGATCGCGCGCTCGTCGGCGAGACCGTGCTGTGCCTCGACAATGATGCGAACATCCTCGACGGCATGGCGACGCTGCTGCGCGGCTGGGGCTGCGAGGTGCTCACCGCGACCGATCTCGACGGCGCGATCGCGACGGCATCGGCGCACGCCCGGATGCCGAGCGGGCTTCTCGTCGACTATCACCTCGATCGCGGCAACGGTGTCGACGCTGTCGCGGCGCTGCGGACGCGGTTCGGCCTCGACCTGCCGGCCGCACTGATCACCGCCGACCGTTCGCCCGAGGTCCGCGAGGCCGCGCATGCGGCCGGGATCGCCGTGCTCAACAAGCCGCTCAAGCCGGCGGCCCTGCGCGCAGTGATGTCGCAATGGGCGTCGCGCCGCCTTGCCGCGGCGGAGTAACGTGGATCCAAGCCGTCTTAATAAAAGCGTGGTAACCGAAGCGTGGTAACCAAAGCGTGGTCATGGCCGGGCTCACATGAGGATGTGTGGGTCAAGGGCTATACTTTCATTGGCACCTCTTTGTTCGACCGGGAGGCCACCTCTTCGTCCCGACCATGAGATTGGCGGTGCACCGTGCGCAGGCGCGGTCAAGGCTGGCCGCAGGCCACCGCCGGAGGCGGCGCGCAGCGGGCTTGACGGCGGCGAGCCCGGTGCGAGGCTTGCCTGGTCGGGGCGAGCGTGATGCGCAGGATTGATCCGGGTCCTCGAGTCGTTCGCGCGCTGGCTGCGGCGGCGATGCCGCAGAACCTCACATCCGGTTGCCGTGACGGCAGTTCCATAATCCTCATGGTCGCGACGATCGGGCTCGGGTAGGGCGGGTCCAGTCTTGTCAGCGGCGTGTTGCAGCCAGCCGGCCATGCGGCGCCGCCCACCCGGATCGGGCGAGGCTGATCGGGCCTCGCCGATGCGCTGGGCTCGGCGGCTCAGGCGGCCTTGAAGGCGGCGCCCTCGGGAACGACGCCGGCGCTGACGTAGCGCCACAGCGCGACCAGCAGCTTGCGGGCGAGGGCGACGATCAGCGCGCGCCGCCGGCGGGCGTCCTGGCCCCGGGCGCGCTGCGCGTACCATCGGCTCAGGGCGGAGCCCGGCTGGTGGCGCCGCCACAGCCAGGCGAGTTCGACCATGGCCTTGCGCAGCTGCGGCTGTCCCGCCTTGGAGATGCCCTGGTCGTGGACGACCGCACCGCTCTGCCACGGGCTCGGCGAAAGACCCGCGAAAGCGGCGACCTGGCGTCGATTGTCGAAGTGCCGGTAGAACGCTTCGAGCGTGAGCACGGCGGCGGTCTGCGGTCCGATCGCGCGAAGGCGCAGCAGCAATTGGGCCCGGTCGTCGGTCGCGACCGCTTCGCTTGCGGCGGCTTCCTGCATGGCGTCCCGCTCCGCCTCCACGGCCTTGAGCTGCTGCACCAGCAGATCCAGCCGGTCGAGCGCGCGCTCGAGCTCGCGCTTCATCTGCGGCGGCAAGGCGCGGCCGTCGCCGGTCATCAGCATTTCCAGGCGCGCCCGACGATCGCGCCGCAACGGTTGATAGTCGGTGATGCCCTGGCTCAGGAGCAGGCCGCGGACACGGTTGGTGATCGCGATCCGCTCGCGGATCAGCACCGCCCGCTCGCGCACCACGCGGCGGCGGTCTTCCTCCTGCGGGCGCGGCGGCCGCACCATCGAGCACACCCGCGGCTCGCCGCGCCGCCACGCCAGCAGCGTGCGCAGCAGCGTCTCGCCATCGATGCCGTCGCTCTTGCCGCGCCGCCGGCGCCGCGACACCGCCACCGAGGCGGCATCGACGACATGGCTTTCGATGCCGTTCGCCTCGAGCAGCCGGTGCAGCCAGAAGCCGTCGAGCCCCGCCTCCTCGATCGCGACCACCCGCACAGGCCCGCCGACCCGCTCCTCGGCTTGCCGGCGCCGCCGCTCCAGAAGCGACAGAAGCGCCGCGCCGTCGCCCGCCGCGACCATGTGCTTCGACAGCTTCTCGCTTCCCGGCAACAGCGACGTCACCAGCCACTTCGAACGGCTCAGTTCCAAAGACACCGCGACGATGCCATTCTCAACCGCGGTGGCGGCCAGAGCGTCGGGACGATCGATGACAGACATTGGTTGCTCCCTTGCAGAATGTGTTGGCAACCCTCTGCTACAACCTCGGGCCGCTACCGCAACACACCCTCATAGGGTCTTGTCCCGGCCACCCCGATAAACGAGGCACGGCGCTCTTCTCAGGTGGAGACGCCGCTGTGCCGGATGATCGGGGCCGCCGGGACAAGCCCGGCGATGACGAGTGTGAAGGCGTTGACGCTGACGTGACCCTAATGCGTGATCGGCGACACCTGCGACCACTGGCCGACTTCGATCTTCGACGCGACGATCACCGCCTGGGTGCGGCTCTCGACCCCGAGCTTCTGCAGGATCGCCGAGACGTGCGCCTTGACGGTCGCCTCGGAGACGCCGAGCTCGTAGGCGATCTGCTTGTTGAGCAGGCCTTCCGAGAGCATCATCAGCACCCGCACCTGCTGCGGGGTGAGCGAGGAGAGCCGCGCCAGCATCGCGGAAGAATCGTCGTCGCTTTTTGCGGCGAGGTCGATATCGGGCGGCGTCCAGATCTCGCCCTTGAGCACCACTTCGATCGCCTTGCGGATCTGGTCGATGCCGAGCGTCTTGGGGATGAATCCCGAGGCGCCGAAATCCATGCAACGGCGTATCACGGTGGGGTCGTCGTTGGCCGACACCACCACCACCGGAACGCCCGGATATTGCGCCCGCATGTACATCAGGCCGGAAAATCCGCGTACGCCGGGCATGGTGAGATCGAGCAGCACCAGATCGACGTCGTCGGCGCGGTCGAGCAGCTTCGAGATGTCGTCGAACGATCCGGCCTCGGCGATGCTCTCCCGCGGAAATAGTCCGGTGACCGCCTCTCGGAGCGCGCCGCGGAACAGCGGATGGTCATCGGCGATTACGAGCCGAAAGGGTGCTGATGCGCTCACGAAAGAAAGCCCTGTCTTCGTCGGGCGGCGGCGAACGGATTATGACCATAATCTGACCCTATGTCTGCCGATGCAAGAGGCACCAGTTGCATTTCAATTGGGCTGCGACGTTCTGCTCGCGGGAAAAGCTCGCAGCCGGCCCTTGCTGCAGCGGTATTGAGCGCCGCCTGGGGTGGGACGAAACCTACTTTGGTACCGCGCAGCCTATCTGGCACGTCGCATGCAGCGTGAGTGTGGGTGGAACAAGGGGGACAACAACGGGGTTCGATTTTTCGAAGATGTCATCGGGTCGGGCGCGATGCTGCGCTGGCCCTGTGGAAAGGATGCCAAGATGCTCCATGATGTGACGAAGCTTCGCCGCGCGACGGCGCGGGCGATCCGCAACCAGCCCGGCCTCGCCGCGCTGCCGCGGACCATGGGAGTGCTCCTGACGGCCTGGTTGGTCTACTTCTTCACCATCAATCTGCTCGCGAAGCAACTCGACACCATCAAGGTGCCGTACCTCGACGTGTCGCTCTCGGCCTATCTCGCCGCGCTCGGCGCCTTTGCGGTGTTCGGTGCCGCGGTGTACGTGCTCACGCGCGCGCTCCGCGCACGATAGGCGGCGCTGGCGCATCGCGCCGGGCGGCAGCCGGGCAGCCGGATTTATCGTCGGCTGCCGACGAAAGAAAGTACGACCTCGCGCCGATGCGGATCGGCGCGATGCTCGGCTACATAGATCGCCTGCCACGTTCCGAGCGCGAGCTTGCCTTCGATCACCGGCACATGGAGCGTCACTCCCGTCAGCATGGTCCGTACATGGGCCGGCATGTCGTCGGGGCCCTCGAGGTGATGCACCCACGGCGTATCCTCGGGCGCGAGCGTCCGCAGCGCCGAGCGCAGATCGGTCTGCACATCGGGATCGGCATTCTCCTGGATCACCAGGGACGCCGAGGTGTGGCGGATGAACAGGAACAGCACACCGGTGCCTGCGCCAGATGCGCGCACGAACGCCGCGACGTCGGCGGTGATGTCGACGAAGCTTTCTCCCGGCGTCGGCACCGTGAGCGTCGCGGTGGCCGTGGTCAACTCGCCGGCGGCGCGCGAGATCGACGACAGATGCGGCACTGCTATCTGCGTCGCAGTCGGTTTCGTGCTCGATAACGCCATTTGGAACGCCTTTTGATGCGCGTCGAAACGCGCAAAATTCAAATGGGCGTTCTTTGAAACCTCGGCAAGAGCGGGAGAAAACGTCGCGCCTAATCCTTGGCCTCAATCCTTGCCTTGGAGATCACGCTGGATCGTGGCCACCAGCTCGACGACGCGGCGCCACCAGCGCTCCACCGTAGCGATGACGCGATCGACCTCGGCCTGCCGGTGCTCGCCGGCGTCGGCCTGCGGCGCCGGGATCGGCGCCGGCGGGCGCGGCGGTGCCGCCTCTGATGTCGGCGGCGCAGAGTCGTTGCCCGGCGAGGAGGGGAGCGCCAGGCCGCGCTCGAGCAACGCGTTCTTCAGGAGCGCATTGTCGCGCTGCAATCGTGCGATCTCATTCTCGAGCGCAGTGCGCTCTTCGGCGGCGAGCGTGCAGGTCCAGCCGCTGGCATTGGGACGGCAGGTCGCGACCTCGCCGGAGCGCAGGTCGAGGCGCAGATATCCGTCATCGATCTTGTGGTACGCGAAGCGCGGATTGGAGGTGTCGAGCGCAGGCTGATCGGTGCGTTCCTGGGCGCGCAGAAGCACGACCTGGGCGGTACACACCACGACGACGATGAACGCCATCATCCGGCCCATCATGCCACCCCCTTGCTCGGTTGTGTTTCGCTGACACTAGAGATCGCATTTGCGGCGGTCCCGTGGCTGGAGCGGCTCCTGTGATTCGGAAAGTGCACCATGATACCGCTGCCGGACGCCCCGACGGAGCCGCGCGGCCGACCGGAAAAGCCGTTGATTATTCTTTCGTATCAGCGTCTTACTGCAGTCGCACAGAATGTTGACTCGGGTATCCTCAGTCAGTATGGTCCGCGCGGCCTTGCGGGGCGGTTCCCGGATCAGGTGAGCGCGGGGTGGCGTGACATGCGGATGGCGTGACATGCCCGACAACGCGCACGACGGACCAGGCGACCATTCCAACAACGAGGCTGCTCTTTCCGCGAGACTGCGGCGTCTCGGTGATGAGCTCGGTCGGGAGCGGCCGAACCAGTCACCGCGGGCGGAAGCTCCCAATACGGGATCCATGGGTTCGGGCTTGGCGCGCGGGCTCAGGCTCTCGACCGAGCTGGTGGCCGGTGTGCTCGCCGGCGCCGGCATCGGCTGGGCGCTCGACCGTTGGCTCGGCATCTCGCCGTGGGGGCTGATCGTATTTCTGCTGCTCGGCTTTGCGGCCGGCGTGCGTAATGTGGTGCGCGCGGTGAACCCGGGCGACGGTTCGAATTCCGGGGCGTGACGGCGAGCTGCCGCACGGGCCCATATGCAAGCTGAGGGATGTTTGCCGTCATGGCCGCCGATCCGATCCATCAGTTCCAGATCATACCGTTGTTGCCGCTCGGCCGCGCCGGCGGCAGCCATTTGGACTTCACCAACTCCGGCCTCTACATGGTGATTGCGGTCGGGATCACCGCCGCGCTGATGCTCGGCGCCACGGCGTCGCGCCACATCGTGCCGACCCGCATCCAGTCGGTCGCGGAGCTCGCCTACGAGTTCGTCGCCGATACCATACGCAACACCATCGGCGAGGGCGGGATGCGATTCTTCCCGCTGGTGTTCTCGCTGTTCATGTTCATCCTGGTGTCGAACATCGTCGGGCTCATTCCCTACCAGTTCACGGTGATGAGCCACATCATCGTCACGGCATCGCTCGCGCTGCTCGTGTTCTTCACCGTGATCATCTACGGATTCTGGAAGAACGGGTGGCACTTCCTCAACCTGTTCGTGCCCAAGGGCATCCCGATCTACATCCTGCCGCTGATCGTATTCATCGAGGTGCTGTCGTTCCTGTCGCGCCCGATCTCCCACAGCGTGCGTCTGTTCGCCAATATGCTCGCCGGCCACATCACGTTGTTCGTGTTCGCGAGCTTCATCACCATGCTGGGCGGGCTCGGCGTGCTCGGCTGGTTCGGCGCGACCTTGCCGCTCGCGCTCACGGTAGCGCTGATCGCGCTCGAGCTGCTGGTCGCGTTCCTGCAGGCCTACGTCTTCACCATCCTCACCTGCATCTATCTCAACGATGCACTCCACCCCGGCCATTGAGGTCCGGCTTTTCCAAACCTAGAAGGAGCTTCACATGGATCCCGTGGCCGCCAAGTACATCGGCGCCGGCATTGCGTGCATCGGCATGGGAGGCGCCGGCGTCGGCGTCGGCACCATCTTCGGCAGTTATCTCGCCGCCGCGCTGCGCAATCCGTCTGCCGCCCAGGGCCAGTTCGGCAACCTGATCTTCGGCTTCGCGGTGACGGAAGCGCTCGGCATCTTCTCGCTGCTGATCGCGCTCCTCCTGCTGTTCGCCCTCTAAGATGATCGGCGAGGCCGGCGCGCCGCTGCGCGCGGCGTGCGGCCTTTGTCCCGGAGCCGGACATGGCTGACGAACATTCGACGACGACGGAGGCGCCTTCCTCGCAGCACCACGGCGGATTCCCGCCGTTCGCGAAGGAGACCTTCGCCTCTCAGCTGTTCTGGCTCGTGATCTGTTTCGCGGCGCTCTACATCATGGTGTCGAAGCTCATCCTGCCGCGGATGAGCACGATCATGTCGGAGCGGCGCAATCGCATCGACGGCGACCTCGCGGAAGCCGGACGGATGAAGGACCAGGCGAACGCTGCCGTAGCGGCTTACGAGAAATCGCTCGCCGACGCCCGCGCTCGCGCCCAGGCGATCGCGGCCGACAACCGCGACAAGGTCCATGCCCAGGCCGAGGCGAACCGCAAGGACCTCGAGGGAAAGCTGCACGCCAAGCTCGCCGACGCCGAGAAGAGCATCGCCGCGACCAAGTCCTCCGCGATGTCCAACGTGCGCGGCATCGCCCACGAGGCGGCGAGCGCGATCGTCGCCAAGCTCACCGGCACCGCGCCGTCGCAGGAAGCGGTGGCGAGCGCGGTCGACGACGCCATCAAGCGCTGAAAGGCTCGAGATGTTCGAAGATCCCGAATTCTGGGTCGCCCTCGCCTTTGTGATCTTCTTGGGGATCCTGATCAAGTTCGGCGTCCCGAAGATGGCGCTCTCGGCCCTCGACTTCCGCAGCGACCGCATCCGCCAGGCGCTCGACGAGGCGCATCGTCTTCGCTCCGAAGCGCAGGACGTGCTCGCGCAGTATCAGAAGAAACGCGAGGAAGCCGAGAAGGAAGCCCTGGCGATCATCGAGAATGCGCGCATCGAAGCCGAGCGTCTCGCCGCCGAGGCGAAGAGCAAGGTCGAGGAGTTCGTCACGCGGCGCACCAAGATGGCCGAGACCAAGATCGCGCAGGCCGAAGCCCAGGCGCTCGCCGATGTGCGTTCCGCCGCCGCCGACGCCGCCGTTACCGCGGCGGAGAAAATCCTCGTGCAGTCGACCCACGGCTCGACTGCCGACGGCCTGATCGCCAAGGGCATCAGCGACCTAAAGGCGAAGCTCAAGGTGAATTGAGGCCGACGCGCCGCGCGTCATACCTGGGCTGGCCGCCGGTAACCCTCCCGCCTTCGGGGAGGGTAGGGTCTGACTGACTCGCCCTCACCCCCGTGCCCTCCGCGAAGACGGGGAGGGAGAAGGGACGGGCCTCGCGTCGGGCCGAGGCGTGATATATATTCAACCCGTGATCCGGGCCACCACTATACGGCGCCTCGTCGCGCTGATCGTCATCGCCGGGCTGGTATTGGCCCCGGTGCTGCTGTCCGTCGGCGCCACTGCGATGCAGATGCCTGCGGCGATGGCAGCCGCGCACGCCGGCATGATGATGTCGCACGATATGGCAATGTCGTCCGACGCGACGATGTCGTCCGAGATGGAGATGTCGTCCGACATGGTGATGCCGGACATGGAATGTTGTCCCAAGAAGACATCGCACATGCCGGACTGCGGCAAGGATTGCCCGTTCATGGCGCTCTGCATGGGCATTGGTTTGCAGAGCGACCGCGTGGCGAGCCTCTCCGCGCCCTTGGAACTGGTGAGCACTTTTGTTCCGGGAAACCAGCGTGACCTCGACGGTCTCGCTCAAGCACCGCCGATAAGACCACCCAAAACCTAGGTTCGACGCCGGCTCGATGAGCCGGGCGATTGGCGACTGTGCACGCGCGGCAAAGCAGCGCGTGGCTCGCAGTCCATTCGCTGGTCGGCGCGCGTGAGGCGCGCCGGGCGCCCTGACCCTAGGAGCAACGGACAATGAGCTATTTGATGAAGACGACCGCCGCGATCGTGGCGGCGGGCCTGCTTTCGACCTGGCCGATATCCCGCGCGCACGCCGAAATCCGCGACTACGAGTTTCGGCTTGTGAAGGCTGAGATGAAAAAAGGCGACGCCGAAGTGGCGGTGCGCCTCGTCAACAAGAAGACCGGGAAGCTCGTTCCCAACGCGGTAATTTTCGCCAAGCGGATCGACATGGCGCCCGACGGCATGGAGATGATGGCGTCGTCCATCGAGCAACTGCCGTCGACCGAGCCGGGGGTCTATCGCTTTAAGACCGAGCTCTCGATGCAAGGGCGCTGGCAGCTCTCGCTTGGGGCGAAGGTCCAGGGCGAGAACGGCTCGGTCGAGAACAAACTGATCGTCACGGCCGTGCCATGAAACGCATCCTTCAGGTGCCCGCGGTCCTCGCCGTCGTGTCGACGGCGGGGATCGGTGGCCTCTGGCTCGGGCATCATGGCGTGCTCAGCGGCTTCGCCGCGCTTGGTCAGACGCGGACGCTCGCCCAAACGCCGAGTGGTCCCGTCATCTATTACCGGGATCCCGACGGCAAGCCGCTTTATTCGGGCGAACCGGCGCTGACGCCGGACGGCAGGCCGTACCGCGCGGTGCGGGCGAGCGAAGACCTCCGCTTCGACCCGCCGCCAAAAGCCACCAGCGAGGCCGCGCCGCCGCAGGGCGGCAGGAAAATCCGCTACTACCGCAATCCGATGGGATTGCCCGACGTTTCGCCGACGCCGAAGAAAGACTCGATGGGGATGGACTACATCGCGGTCTACGAGGGCGACGGCGAGGACGATTCATCAGTCAAGATGACGCCCGGCAAGGTGCAGCGCCTCGGTGTGAAGACCGAAGCTGCCGGGCGCCGCACAATATCCGTGCCGGTCCGCGCCCCGGGTACCATTCAACTCGACGAGCGCCGCGTCGCGGTGATCTCGCTGCGCTCCGAGGCCTTCATTGACACCGTAGAGAACGTCACCACGGGCACCATGGTGCGCGAAGGCCAGCCGCTGATGCGGCTATTCAGTCCACTGATCGCCGCGGCGGCATCGGACTACGCGACATTGCTCGGTCTCAAGAGCGACGCCAAGACGCTGCGCGGCGCCAAGCAGCGCCTCTTGAACCTCGCCGCGCCGCCATCGCTTTTCGAGGAGATCGAGAGGACGCGCGACGTCCCGTTGACCTTCACCTGGACCGCACCGCGCAACGGCATCGTGCTGGAGCGGAGCGTCGTTCCGGGCATGCGGGTGATGCCTGGCGAGGTGCTCTTCCGCATTGCCGATCACAGCTCGGTCTGGGCGATGGTCGACGTCGCAGAGCGCGATCTTGGCGCCGTCGCTGCGGGCCAGCCGGTGACCGTGCGTGCGCGCAGTTATCCGGACAAGACCTTCACCGGCAAGGTTGCGCTCGTCTATCCGCACCTCAATCCGTCGACCCGCACGGTGCGCGTGCGTATGGAGCTACCCAACCATGACATGCTCCTGCTGCCCGACATGTACGTCCAGGCGGAAATCGAGACCGGCAATTCAAGCCCTGTGCTGGCAGTTCCGGAGGATGCCGTCATCGACAGCGGGGATCGGCGGCTCGTCATCATCGACAAGGGCGAAGGACGCTTCGAGCCCCGCCCAGTCGAGGTCGGCCGTCGCGGCGCGGGCTATGTGGAGATCCGCGACGGCATCGCGGAAGGCGATATCGTCGTCACCGCGGCGAACTTCCTGATCGACGCCGAAAGCAATCTCAAATCCGCGCTCAAGACCATGACAGAAGGCGGAGCGCCGCCATGATCGCGCGCCTCATTGGGGCCTCCGCCCGCAACCTCATGCTCGTCCTCATCGGCACGGTGTTCGTCGTGGCGGCTGGCCTCTATGCCGTGCTGCATCTGCCGCTCGACGCGATCCCGGACCTCTCCGACACCCAGGTGATCGTGTACACGGAGTATCCGGGGCAGGCCCCACAGGTGGTCGAGGATCAGGTCACCTATCCGCTGACGACGGCCATGCTCACGGTGCCGCGTTCGCGCGTCGTGCGTGGTTTCTCGTATTTCGGGGTGTCGTTCGTCTACGTCATCTTCGAGGACGGCACCGATATCTATTGGGCCCGCTCGCGCGTGCTCGAATATCTCAACACCACTGCGCGGCGACTCCCGGCCGGCGTGACGCCGACGCTCGGACCGGACGCAACGGGTGTCGGCTGGGTTTTCCAATACGCACTGCTCGCCAAGGACCGTTCGCTGGCGGAGTTGCGCTCGCTGCAGGACTGGTACGTGCGCTACGGCCTCGCCAAGGCCGAGGGCGTCGCCGAGATCGCCAGCGTCGGCGGCTTCGTCAAGCAATACAACGTCGTCATCGACCCGCAGCGGCTCCGGAGCTTCGACATTCCGCTGTCCCAGGTCCGCAATGCGATCCGCTCCAGCAATATGGATGTCGGCGGGCGCACGGTCGAGCTGTCGGAATTCGAATACGTCGTGCGCGGCCGAGGCTATCTCAAGGGCATCGGCGACCTGCAGAACATCGTCCTCAAGAACGACGGCGGGACGCCGGTGCTCCTTGCGGACGTGGCGCGGGTCGAGCTCGGCCCGGACGAGCGCCGCGGCCTGACCGAGCTCAACGGCGAAGGCGAGGTGGCGAGCGGGATCGTTCTGCAACGCTTCGGTGCCAACGCACTCGATGTCATCGACAACGTGACGAAGCGCATCACCGAGATCGCGGGCAGCCTGCCGAAGGGCGTGGACATCGTCGCGGTCTACGACCGTTCGACGCTCATCCGTGCCGCCATCGATACGCTTCGCCACACGCTGCTGGAAGAAGCCATGATCGTGGCCCTGGTGTGCGTCGTCTTTCTCCTGCATGTGCGCAGCGCGCTTGTGGCGATCCTGATGCTGCCGGTCGGCGTGCTGATGGCCTTTGCCGCAATGAAGGCGCTCGGCATCGGCTCGAACATCATGAGCCTCGGCGGCATCGCGATCGCGATCGGCGCCATGGTCGATGCCGCGATCGTCATGGTCGAGAACGCGCACAAGCATCTGGAACGCGCGCCACCCGGCAAGCCGCGGTTGGAGATTTTGATCGATGCGGCGAGCGAGGTCGGCCCGGCGCTGTTCTTCAGTCTCCTTATTATCACCGTGTCGTTCCTGCCGATCTTCTCGCTCGAAGCGCAGGAAGGTCGGCTGTTCAGCCCGCTTGCCTATACCAAGTCGTTCTCGATGGCAGCGGCAGCGCTTTTGTCGGTCACGTTGGTGCCCGCGCTGATGGTCATCTTCGTGCGCGGCCGGATCATCCCGGAGCAGCGCAATCCGCTCAACAAGGCCCTGATCTTGCTGTACCGCCCGATCATTGCCGCCGTGCTGAGAGCCAAGATACCGACGATCCTGCTCGCAGTCGCGGTGCTCGGTATCACGCTTTGGCCAGCGAGCCGATTGGGCTCGGAGTTCATGCCTACCCTCGACGAGGGCACGCTGTTCTTCATGCCGACGACGCTGCCGGGTATCTCGATCACCAAGGCCGCGGACCTGCTGCAATCCCAGGACCGCATCATCAAATCGTTTCCCGAGGTGGCGTCGGTCTACGGCAAGGCGGGCCGCGCTTCGACGGCGACCGACCCCGCGCCGACCGAGATGTACGAGACCATCGTCAATCTCAAACCCAGGGATCAATGGCGTCCCGGCGTGACGACCGACTCCCTGATCGCCGAGATGGACAAGGCCTTGCAGTTTCCCGGCGTGTCGAACGCCTGGACCATGCCGATCAAGGCTCGCATCGACATGCTGTCGACCGGCATTCGCACCCCGGTCGGGGTCAAGGTCTTCGGCACTGACCTCGTCGAAATGGAGCGCCTCGCGCGGCAGATCGAGCAGGTTCTGCGAACCGTTCCAGGCACCTCGAGCGCCTATGCGGAGCGCGTCATCGGCGGCTACTACCTCGACATCACCCCCGATCGCGAGGCGCTCGCCCGCTATGGCCTCATGGTCGGTGATGTCCAGGAGGTGATCGCCACTGCGCTCGGCGGCGAGGCCGTCACCACGACCGTCGAAGGGCGCGAGCGCTACACGGTCAACGTGCGCTATCCGCGCGATTTGCGCAGCGACCCGCGGTCTATCGCCGACAACGTGCTGGTGCCGATGCCCAAGGGCGGTACGGTTCCTCTCGGCGAGGTTTCGACCATCAAGCTTGCGCGCGGACCGACCGCCATTCGCACTGAGAACGGCGAACTCGCGGTCTACATTTTCGTCGATATTCGCGATCGCGATCTCGGCGGCTATGTGGCCGACGCGCAAAAGGCCGTTGCCGCGAACGTGGCGTTTCCGCAGGGCTACTATGTGACATGGAGCGGACAGTTCGAGTACCTGGAGCGAGCGGAGGCGCGGCTCAAGGTGGTGGTTCCGCTCACCCTGCTGATCATTTTTCTGCTGCTGTACCTGAATTTCCGCAAGCTCACCGAAACGCTGATCGTGATGCTGTCGCTTCCGTTCGCGCTGGTGGGCGGGCTCTGGCTGTTGTGGTGGCTAGGTTTCAATCTTTCGGTCGCCGTGACCGTCGGATTCATTGCGCTCGCAGGGGTCGCGGCGGAAACGGGCGTCGTGATGCTTATCTATCTCGACCATGCTCTCGCGGAGGTCAAAGCCGAGTGCGCGGCGCGGCAGCGACCGTTCGCGCGTTCCGATCTGAATGCCGCCATCATGCGCGGCGCCGTTGAACGTGTGCGCCCCAAGATGATGACCGTCGCAGCAATCATGGCGGGGCTCCTGCCGATCATGTGGAGCACCGGTACCGGGTCCGAAATCATGCAGCGCATCGCGGTGCCGATGATCGGGGGAATGGTGTCTTCCACGCTGCTGACGCTGATCGTCATTCCGGCGATCTATGCGCTCGTCAAAGGGATTTCGGTCGGCCGAAATCCGTTGCCGTCCGTCACGCCGAACGCGCTCGATGCAGCGCCGGCTTCGAAGTGACCGTCCCGCGGTCCTTCAAGGACGGGTGGGGAAAAGAAGGCGCTATCTCGCCCGAGCGGTCGGCCGCGGGGCCGGCTTGGGCTTCTCCGCCGGCTTCAGGCTGTCCGGGTCGAAGCCGATATAGATCACGTAGGCCGAGAGCTCTTCGGCCTTGGGTATCGGCACCGTCATCTCTTCTTCGACATGGGTGAAGGGGACATTGAGATTGGTGCTGGGGATCGAGACGTTGAACGAGAAGAATTTGGTCCAGATGACCATCGGCTCGATGCCTTCCTTCACCAAGGCATAGCGCAGCGGTATCGTCACCGTGCCGGGCGAGCCGGCGGGACCGACGACGACGCGGCCCTGCACCCCGACCCGGATCGTGACGTTGTCGCCGTGGACGTCGCATTCCCTCGCCGTCTTTACGAAGCTCGCGAGGTATTTGACGTTGAGCGCCGCGTTTTCGGCCGATTTGGAATCGGTGACATTGTAGGTCGCCGCGCCCTGCCGGTAGTCGATGCCGGGGCAGTCGAAATCGAGCGACGCTTTGCTCACGTTCGGCGCCGTCTTCATCGAGTTCATTGGGATCGCCGACGAACCAGCCTCTGACCCGGCTGGTAAACGAGGTGTTGTTGGCGGCGGGAGGCGGCGCGGCCGGAGGTGGCGCCGCTGTCATCGATGCGTTGGCCTGCGCTCCCGGTGGTACGGGCGGCGCTCCGGGGGATGGCGGCGCCGTCGCCGTCGCCGGTCCCGCGGGTTGCGTCGGCAACGTTTCGGAGCCGGTGAGCCCGGTCAAATAAGAACAACCAGTGCACGCCGTCAGCGCGACGATACCGGCGATGGTTCTTCGCAAGCTGCCCACTCCTTACCCCCCGCAGACCGTGGTCCCGGAAATGCCAATTAATATAGCAGCATAACCGTGGCAGTCCAAAGGCGTCCAGATGCCTCAGGAACCCAAGCCTCGGGACCCCAAGCCTCAGGACCCCAGTCTCAGGACCCCATTCCTCAGGACCCCATTCCTCGGCCCCCAAATGCCTCAGGAACCAGGCGGACGGGCCGGCCGGATGTGGGGCGGTTCGTCCTTGATGCGCGCATAGAGCAGGTGGTCCTGCCACGTGCCGTTGATGCACAGGTATTGCCGCGCATAACCCTCGCGCTGGAACCCGGATTTCTCCAACAGCGCGATCGAGGCGGCGTTGGTCGGGATGCACGCCGCTTCCAGGCGATGCAGGCGCAGAGTGACGAGACTGAACGGTATGAGTGCGCGCAGCGCCGCGGTCATGATCCCGTGGCGGGCGTAGGGCTCGCCCACCCAGTAGCCGATGCTGCCGGCCTGGGCGACGCCGCGGCGGATGTTGGCAAGCGTGATGCCGCCGACCAGCACGCCCTCCGGCTTGAGCGCGATGAAGAACGAGTAGGACAGGTCCCCCCGCTGATCCTCGGCATAGCGCTTGAGCCGCCGGCGGAAGGCGCCACGGGTGAGGTCGTCGGCCGGCCAGATCGGCTCCCAGGGCTTGAGGAAATCGCGGCTGCGCTCGCGCAGCGCCGCCCATTCGGTGAAGTCCGACATCGCCGGCTGGCGCAACACCACGCGATCGCCGTCGATGACGGGCATCGTCTCGGGAAACGTCGCGGTGCGGAAGAACGCCATGCGATGAGGAAGCGACGAAGCAAGGGAGCGAGGCGTGCCGTCAGGCCGCCTTCTGGGTCAGAGTCTCGGCAATCGCCGCGGCGCTTTCAAGGCCGGACGGCCCGAGCACCGCGACCGCGGGCCGCGAGCGCGCGATCAATGCGCGACCGGCGGCGCGCGTCGTCGCGACCGTCACCGCATCGATCTTGGCGACGACTTCCTCGATCGGGATCGGGCGGCCGTAGATGAAGAGCTGGCGCGCGAGCTGCTCGGCCCGCCCGCTCGAGCTCTCGAGCGCCATCAGCAGGCCGACCTTCATCTGCGCCTTGGCGCGCGCGATCTCCTCCTCGGTGATACCGTCGGCGGCAGCCGAGATCTCGTCGACCACCACCCGCATCAATTCAGGCGCGTCGATCGCGTCGGTGCCGGCGTAGAGCCCGAACAACCCGGTGTCGACGTAGGGCGAATGGAACGCATAGATCGAATAGCAGAGCCCGCGCTGCTCCCGGACCTCCTGAAACAAGCGCGACGACATTCCGCCACCGAGGATATTGGTGAAGGCCTGCAGGCTGAAGATGGAAGGGTCGCGCTGCGGCACGCCCTCGAGGCCGAGCGCGATGTGGACCTGCTCGAGGTCGCGCTTCTCGACGAACGTCCCGCCGGCGAACCGCGCCGGCGGCGCCGCCGCGGTCGCCGGCCCGACGAAATTCGAGAACCGCTTCTCCGCCTCGGCGATCACCGCGGCGTGCTCGACGGCACCGGCCGCCGCCACCACCATGCTCGGCGCGCGGTAATTGCGCCCGAGATAGGCGCGCAGGCGCTTGGCGTCGATCGAGCGCACCGTCGCCGGCGTGCCGAGGATCGAGCGGCCGACCGCCTGTCCGGCGAATGCGGTCGCCTGCAGGTGCTCGAACACGAGGTCGTCGGGCGTGTCCTCGACCGAGCCGATCTCCTGGATGATGACGTTCTTCTCCCGCGTGATCTCGTCGGGATCGAAGCTCGGATTCGAAAGGATGTCGGAGAGCACGTCGAGACCGAGCGCGAGGTCGGTCCTGAGCACGCGGGCGTAATAGGCGGTCATCTCGACGCCGGTGCCGGCATTGAGGTCGCCACCGACCGCCTCGATCTCCTCGGCGATCTGGCGCGCGGTGCGGCGCGCCGTGCCCTTGAAGGCCATGTGCTCGAGGAAGTGCGAGATGCCGTGCTCATCGGCGCCTTCGAAGCGGCTGCCGCACCCGACCCATACTCCGAGCGACGCGGTCTGCAGATGCGGCATGGCATCGGTGACCACCGCCAGTCCGGAAGCGATGCGGGTGACTTCGACACTCATGCGGCAACTCCTTCGCGCGCGGCGCGGCTGTGGGTGAGGATATGGGTTTCGACGGCGGCCTGATCGGCAGGCAACACGGTGAAGCGCTCGGTCTTCTCCCCGAGGCCGGCGAGCCAGTCCGGCAGGCGAGGGCGGACGCCGCAGGCGGCCTCGACGGCATCGGGAAATTTTGCGGGATGTGCGGTCGACAGCACCACCATCGGCACCGAGGGATCGCGCGTCTCCTTCTCGGCGACCGCCATCGCGACGGCGGTGTGCGGGTCGAGGAGGTAGGCGCTCTCGCGCAGCGTGGTGCGGATCGTCGCTGCGGTCTCGTCCTCGGAGGCGCGCTCCGCGGTGAAGCGGGCACGCATCTCGCCGAGCGCATTCGCGGACACGGTGAAGCGCTGCGACTGGGCGAGCGAGGCCATCGCCGCGCGCACCGGCGCCGGGTTGCGGCCGTTCGCCTCGAACAGCAGCCGCTCGAAATTCGACGACACCTGAATGTCCATCGACGGCGAGGTGGTCGGGATGACCTCGCGTACCTCGTAGGTGCCGCTCGCGAGGGTGCGGGCGAGGATGTCGTTGACGTTGGTCGCGATGGTGAGTCGGTCGATCGGCAGCCCCATGCGCGCGGCGACATAGCCCGCGAAGACGTCGCCGAAATTGCCGGTGGGGACTGTGAACGCGACCTTGCGCTGCGGAGCGCCGAGCGCCGCGGCCGCGACGAAGTAGTACACCGCCTGCGCGACGATGCGCGCGAAATTGATCGAGTTCACGCCCGAGAGCCCGACGGTGTCGCGGAACGAGGCGTGGGCGAACATCGCCTTCACCAGCGCCTGGCAGTCGTCGAAGGTGCCTTCGATCGCGACCGTGTGGACGTTGTCCTCGCTTGCCGTCGTCATCATGCGCTGCTGGACCGGCGACACCCGGCCGCGCGGAAACAGGACCACGACGTCGACTCTGCTGCGGCCGCGAAACGCCTCGACGGCGGCGCCGCCGGTGTCGCCGGAGGTCGCGACCACGATGGTGGTGCGCTTGCCGCGTTGCTCCAGCGCAAAGTCCATCAGGCGCGAGAGGAGCTGCATCGCGAGATCTTTGAAGGCGAGCGTCGGCCCGTGGAACAGCTCGAGCACGAAGGTATTCGGTGCGAGCTGCACGAGCGGCACCACAGCGGGATGGCGGAAGGCGTCATAGGCCTCCCGCGCCATGCGGGCGAGGTCGGCCGGCGCGATCGCGCCCGCCGTGAACGGGGCGATCACCTCGCACGCGACCTCGGCATAGGGACGCCCGGCGAACGCCGCGATCCGCGCAGGTTCGAGCGTCGGCCACGCCTGCGGCACATAGAGTCCGCCATCGCGGGCGAGCCCGGCGAGCGTGACGTCGATGAAGCCGAGCGGGGTCGCCTCGCCGCGGGTCGAGATGTATTGCACGAGCCGTCCTAGCCGTATCCACGATTCCAGCGCGCCGCCTGGATGCGGCCGCATTGCCCCAGGCGTTACGCAAGCTATCGATTTCCCGGATTTCCCAGGCGGCGGGCCGAGCGCCGCCGTGGCCGATAGGATAATGGCTCGTCCCCGGCTGTACAAGGAAGGCCGATGCGATTGCGCAGCGCGGCGACGCCCGGCATGCGCGCGCTCAAATCTGCGTCATCAAATTGATTTCATTAGATTTTTTCTGTGCGCCATGGCCGGGCTCGTTCCGGCTGCCCCGATCATATGGCACCGCCGTGCCTCGCTATGGAGGTCGCCGGGACGAGCCGGCGATGACGGGTGTCGTTCGTAGGGAATGCGCTAATTCCGCCCCCGCCATCGCCCGATCATCCAGGCGGCGTAAACCCCGACCAGCATCGCGGCGAGCCCGAACCAGGTGATCGCGTAGCCGAGGTGGCTGTTGGGCAAAGTCGGCCGCACGGGGGCGGGGTGGGGCAGGCCGCCGGGCGGCACCGGGCTTTCCATCTCGACATAGAACGGCGCAGCGTCGGCGATGCCCTTCGCCGCGGCGATCGCCGCGGAGTCGCGGGCAAACCACAGATTGCGCGCGGGCTCGCCCGCTGGCGTGAACACGCCGGGCGGTTCGGGCCAGCGCAGCACGCCGACGATGTCGATATTGCCGGAGACGAGGCCGTCGCGCCGCGACGCCGGGTCCTGACGGCCCTCCGGCACAAAGCCGCGGTTCACGATTGCCGTGCGGCCGTCGGCGAGGCGCGCTGGGGTGAATACCCAGTAGCCGGGCCCGCTGGTGTCGCTGCGCATGCTCGAGCCCGTCGTATAGACGAGCGCCTCCTTGTCGTTCTCGAATGTTCCGGTGAAGGCGACACGGAGGTACGCATCGCGGCCGGCATCGAGCTTTTCCCAATCGCCGGCCGGCGGCAGCGCTACCGGTTGCGCGGCGAGGCGCTCCTCGAGCGTCGCGATCAGTCCTTCCTTCCACTTCAAGCGCTCGACCTGCCAGGTGCCGAGCGCGAGGAGGATCGCAAGAGCCACGGCAGCGAACAGGCTCGTGACCAGCATGCTGCGCCGGACGGGAGGCGCGGGGCTCAGCATCGGCGGTCCGGCAGGCGCGTCGGCGCGCGGCGCCGGCGGCTCACGGCGGGGAGCCCTGCTTGTGCGAGTCCTGCTTGTGTTCCAGGCGGCCTTCGGCGGCGCGGTGGTGATACTGGAGCGCGATGAGGAGGCCCTTCATCGGCCGCAGTGGCCCGAGTGTGGTGATGAGAATCAGCGGAATCCACAGCAGCGCGTGAATCCAGAACGGCGGCTGATAGAAGGCCTCGACCAGCAGTGCCGCGCCGACCACGACGAAGCCGGCGAAGAACATGATGAACACCGCCGGTCCGTCGCCAGCGTCGATGAAGGAATAGTCGAGGCCGCACACGTTGCAACGCGGCGGCAGGGTGAGGAAGCCTTCGAACAGCTTGCCCTTGCCGCAACGCGGGCAACGGCACAGCAGCCCCGCGGTCAGCGGCGAGACCGGCGGATAGGAGCGCTCATCGGACATGACAGCCTTGCCTTCACGCGCCCCGTGCCCCGCGAAGCCGGCCGAGGGGGCGCGATGCCGCGCCCCCGCCCCCTGCGTCAGGGGGTGATGTTGGGATGCAGCGTGCCGGCGCCCCACACATAGATGCAGGCGAACAGGAACAGCCACACCACGTCGACGAAGTGCCAGTACCAGGCGGCGAACTCGAAGCCGAGATGCTGGGTCGGGGTGAACTGGCCGGCATAGGCGCGGAGCAGGCACACGATCAGGAAGATCGAGCCGATGATCACATGGAAGCCGTGGAAGCCGGTCGCCATGAAGAAGGTCGCGCCGTAGATGTTGCCGGCGTAGTGGAACTCGGCGTGGCTGTACTCGAACGCTTGCACGCAGGTGAACGTGATGCCGAGCACGATGGTGAGGATGAGGCCGAGCTTGAGTCCCTTGCGGTCACCATGAAGCAGCGCGTGGTGCGCCCAGGTGACGGTGGTGCCCGAGGTGAGCAGGATCAGCGTGTTGAGCAGCGGCAGGTGCCAGGGATTGAAGGTCTCGGTCCCCTTGGGCGGCCATACGCCGCCGATGAGCTCCGCGCGTTGGACCTGGTGCACGTCGGTCGGGAACAGCGCGACGTTGAAATAGGCCCAGAACCACGCGACGAAGAACATCACCTCGGAGGCGATGAACAGGATCATCCCGTAGCGGTGGGAGATCTGCACGACCTTGGTGTGGAAGCCGCCGTGCTCAGCCTCGTTGATGACGTCCTTCCACCACGACAGCATCGTGTAGAGCACGCCGATCGAGCCGGCGCCGAACAGATACGGAGCCAACGCGAAGGAGTGGTGCATCCATCCGATGGCGCCGACCGCCATGATGAAGGCGGACGTGGCGCCGACCGCCGGCCACGGGCTGGGGTCGACGAGATGATAGTCGTGTTGTTTCGCGTGGGCGTCGGCCATCGTGTTCTCCGTCTGCAATTCCCGCCGGAGCGGCGTATGCGCCGCCCTGCTTTGTTCGTTATGCCTGACCGCACGCAGAAGGTGTCACTCCTGCTCGCGATCAGGCCCTAGCTTCGCCTCCCCGCCACCGCGGCCGGCGCACTGTCCGCCACGCCCGCCTTATCCCGCACGGGATAGAAGGTGTAGGAGAGCGTGATGGTATTGAGGTCGTTCTGGTCGGAATCCTTCGCGAGCTCGGGATCGACGTAGAAGACGACCGCCATTTCCCGCTTCTCGCCTCCGGCGAGACGCTGCTCGGTGAAACAGAAGCAGTTGATCTTGTCGAAGTAGCCGCCCGCCGTACTCGGCGCGACGTTGTAGGCGGCCTGCCCCGCGGTCTCGCGGGCGGCGAGGTTGGTGACATTGTAGTAGACCGTCACCACTTCGCCGAGGCGCACCTCGATCGAGGTCCGTTCCGGCTCGAACCGCCACGGCAGCCCGCCGCCGATATTGGCGTCGAAGCGCACCGTGATTCGGCGGCCGAGCATCTGCGCGGGCGCCGCCTTGGTCACGATCGGGGTGCCGCCGAAACCGGTGGTGCGGCAGAACCAGCTGTAGAGCGGCACCGCGGCATAGGACATGCCGACCATCGCCGCGACGAACGCGCCGCAGGCGGCGGCGACCACGAGATCGCGCCGCGCGACCGGAGCTTCACGAGTTGATTTGGCGGGCGGGTTCATCATTCGACAGCGGTTTCAGATCGGCCGGCGCACGGCGCCCGGACCGAGCTTGACGATGGTGATGATGTAGAACAGCGCCACCAGCGCGCCGAGCACGAGAGCGATCGCGATCGAGCGGTGACGGCGGCGCCGTTTCTGCTCTTCCGTAAGGATGATTCCGTCTTCGCGATCGTCGTCCATGGCGACATCTCGGCGCTCACTCACCACAGGATGCGGCCCGGCGCGCCCAGCCGGTCATCGATCAGCAGCATGGCGAACAGCAGGAACAGATAGAGGATCGAGAAGCCGAACAGCTTCTTGGCGGTACGGTCGCCGGCGGCGGTGTCACCGAGGCGACGAAGCTGCAGGGCGAGGCGCCCCATCATTGCGCCCGCGACCAGCGCCGTTACGCCGTAGATCAGGCCGGCCTCGCCGACGAGCCAGGGCGCGGCACCGATCGGCGCGAGGACGAGCGAATAGATCAGGATCTGCCGCCGCGTCTCGACGGCGCCGGCGACCACCGGCAGCATCGGGATGCCGGCGCGGGCGTAATCCTGGCTGCGCCACAGCGACAGCGCCCAGAAATGCGGCGGCGTCCAGAAGAAGATGATCAGGAACATCAGAACCGATTCGATCCCGATGCCGCCGGTCGCAGCGGCCCAGCCGATCATCGGCGGAAACGCGCCGGCGGCGCCGCCGATCACGATGTTCTGCGGCGTCGAGCGCTTGAGCCAGGCCGTGTAGATCGCGACATAGAAGAAGATCGTGAAGGCGAGCAATCCTGCGGCGAGCCAGTTGGCGACGAGCCCGAGCACGGCGACCGAGCCGACGGCGAGCGTCATGCCGAAGCCGAGCGCCTCCCGCGGCAGCACCCGGCCTGCCGGGATCGGCCGCGACCGCGTGCGCGACATCAGCGCGTCGACGTCGGCGTCGAACCACATGTTGAGCGCGCCGGCGGCGCCGGCCCCGACGGCGATGCAGAGCAGCGCGGCGAAGCCGAGCACCGGGTGCAGCTGCTCGGGCGCGACCATCAGGCCGACCAGCGCGGTGAACACGACGAGCGACATCACCCGCGGCTTCATCAGGGCGATGTAGTCCCCGACCGACGCTTCGCTGACGGCAAAGGCCGTCGTCCGGCGGTTTTCTTCTACTGTGGAGAGGTCGGTCATGGCCTTGGTGTTCGTTGTCGTCGTCTAGGCGAGAGAAATGCGCCGGAGCGGCACCGGCCGCTCCGGCTGCGGTATCACTTGATGCGCGGCAGAACCGCGAACTGGTGATAGGGCGGCGGCGACGGCAGCGTCCATTCGAGCGTCGTTGCGCCCGGTCCCCACGGATTGGCCGGGGCGCGCACCTTGTCCGCGAACGCCCGGTACATCCCGAAGAAGAAGATCAGCAAGCCGACGCCGGAGATATAGGAGCCGATCGACGACACCAGGTTCCAGCCGGCGAACGCATCGGGATAATCGGGGATGCGGCGCGGCATGCCGGCGAGGCCGAGGAAGTGCTGCGGGAAGAAGACCATGTTCACGCCGACGAACGTGACCCAGAAGTGCAGCTTGCCGATCCGGTCGTCGTACATGTAGCCGGTCATCTTCGGGAACCAGTAGTACCAGCCGGCGAAGATGGTGAAGACGGCGCCGAGCGAGAGCACGTAGTGGAAGTGCGCGACGACGTAATAGGTGTCCTGGAGAACGCGGTCGACCGCGGCATTGGCGAGCACGACACCGGTGACGCCGCCGACGGTGAACAGGAAGATGAAGCCGATCGCCCACAGCATCGGCGTCTTGAACTCGACCGAGCCGCCCCACATGGTGGCGATCCAGGAGAAGATCTTCACCCCCGTCGGCACCGCGATCACCATGGTGGCGGCGAGGAAATAGGCCTGCGCGCCGGACGACATGCCGACCGTGTACATGTGGTGCGCCCACACCACGAAGCCGATCACGCCGATCGCGACCATCGCATAGGCCATGCCGAGATAGCCGAACACCGGCTTGCGGCTGAAGGTGGAGACGATCTGGCTCACCATGCCGAAGCCCGGCAGGATCAGGATGTAGACCTCCGGATGGCCGAAGAACCAGAACAGGTGCTGGAACAGCAGCGGGTCGCCGCCGCCAGTGGGGTCGAAGAAGGTGGTGCCGAAGTTGCGGTCGGTGAGCAGCATGGTGATGGCGCCGGCGAGCACCGGCAGCGCCAGCAGCAGCAGGAACACGGTGACCAGGATCGACCAAACGAACAGCGGCATCTTGTGGAGCGTCATGCCGGGCGCGCGCATGTTGAAGATCGTGGTGATGAAGTTGATGGCGCCGAGGATCGAGGAGGCGCCGGCGAGATGGAGCGACAGGATCGCGAAGTCGACGGCCGGCCCGGGATGCCCGGTGGTGGAGAGCGGCGCGTAGATCGTCCAGCCGGCGCCGACGCCGTTGGAGCCGGGCTCGCCTTCCACGAAGGCGGAGGTGAGCAGCAGCGTGAACGAGGCAGGCAACAGCCAGAACGAGATGTTGTTCATGCGGGGGAAGGCCATGTCCGGAGCGCCGATCATCAGCGGCACCATCCAGTTGCCGAACCCGCCGATCATCGCCGGCATCACCATGAAGAAGATCATGATGAGGCCGTGAGCGGTGGTGAACACGTTGAAGGTGTGGGTTTCGTGGAAGAACTGCAGGCCGGGAAACGCCAACTCCATCCGTATCGCGATCGACATCAGGCCGCCGATCACGCCGGCCATGATCGCGAACACGAGGTACATCGTGCCGATGTCCTTGTGGTTCGTGGAGTACACGAACCGACGCCAACCATTCGGGTGACCGTGGTCGGCGTGGGCGTCGTGGGCAGGTGCGTGGGTATCCATGCTTTCGCTTCCTTGTCGCTGCGCCCTCCGCAGCGGCGGTAGGGCGCTTGTCTCCAACTCGGTGCCGATTTACTCGGCGGGAATCTCGGCCTTGGCCACGCTGTTCGAGCCGGCCGCGGCGAATTTCTTCTTGGCGTCCTCGAGCCAGGTCTGGAACGCCTGCTCGCTCACCGCCCGCACGGTGATCGGCATGAAGGCGTGATCCTTGCCGCACAGCTCCGAGCACTGGCCGTAATAGGTGCCTTCCTTGGTGACCTTGAACCAAGTCTCGTTGAGACGGCCGGGGATGGCGTCGATCTTGACGCCGAATGAGGGCACCGCGAAGGCGTGGATCACCTCGGCGCCGGTGACCTGCACGCGAACCACCTTGTTCACGGGGACCACGATCTCGTTGTCGACCGAGAGCAGGCGCGGCTGATCGGGCTTGCGCTCCTTCTCGGTGAGAATGAGCGAATTGAACTCGAAGTTGCCGTTATCCGGATAGGCGTAGGTCCAGTACCACTGCTTGCCGGTCGCCTTGATGGTGAGGTCTGCCGGCGGCGTGTTGAGCTGGAAGAACAGGATGCGGAACGACGGCAGCGCGATGAAGACGAGGATCATCACCGGCACCACCGTCCACGCCACCTCGAGGAGCGTGTTGTGCGTGGTGCGCGTCGGCGTCGGATTCGCCCGTGCGTTGAAACGCACCGCGATGATGACCAGCAGTGCGAGCACGAACGCGGCAATGGCGAAGATGACCCACAGCAGGATGTTGTGGAACCACACGATGTCGTCCATCACCGGCGTCGCCGACCCCTGCAGGCCGATCTCCCAGGGGGAGGGTTGGCCGAGCCCGGCGAACGCCACGCCGGGAATCAGCAGGGCTGCGGCGACCGCCGCAATCAGGATCGATCGGAAAAGGGCCGGCATTGTCGTCTCAGCTCCATGGATGGCAGCCGCCAGGGCTCGCCTGCGCCTTCGACTGCGGCTGGGACGCCGCAATAAGGTGCATTATTTGACTTTTCTATCTGCGGCCGGAGGCCACAGGGGCACCTTACTGCTGGGGTGCTGCAGCCGGAAAACCCGGGCCTCATGAACCACAATTCCGCCCCACTCGCAATGTGCCTGATTGCATGTATCGCTGAGAAAATCTGCGATCTCGCGGGGACAAAATCGCGAGCCGGTTGCACCCGGCCGGGAATCCTCCCATGCTTGACACGGCAGGCCGTCCAGTTAGGCAAAAGCCGCAACCGCAGCGTCGTGAAGGGGCCGTATCGGCGCTGCAGACGAGGAACACACGATGGTTCGAGATCGCCTGAGCGCCATTGCCGAGCGCCTGCCGTCCGCGCGCCGCAGTCTCCTCGCAGCGTTCGCGGTTCTTTCGGCGGCGGTGCTCTGCGAGGGTGCGGCGCTGGCGCAGGGGGCGGTGAAGTCGGTCCATGGCGACTGGCAGATCCGCTGCGAGACCCCGCCGGGAGCGCAATCCGAACAGTGTGCGCTGTTTCAGAGCGTGGTGGCCGAAGACCGTGCCAACGTCGGCATCACCGTCCTGGTGCTCAAGACCGCCGACCAGAAGTCGCGGCTGATGCGCGTTCAGGTGCCGCTCGGGGTGCTTCTGCCCGCGGGCCTCGGGCTCAAGGTCGATCAGGCCGACGTCGGCCGCGCCGGCTATGTGCGCTGTCTCCCCCGCGGTTGCTACGCCGAGGTGGTGATGGACGATGCCCTCGTCAGCAAGATGAAGACCGGGCAGACCGCGACCTTCTTCATCTTCCAGACGCCGGAGGAGGGCATCGGCTTCCCGATGGGGCTCAAGGGCTTCGGCGAAGGCTACGACAAGCTGCCCTGAGCGGCGGGACGCCCGGCCGCGAGATAAGAAGGCGGCGCGCCAGAAGACGCTTCGAAGGATCCGCCCGTGAATCTCGGATTTGTCGGCCTCGGCGCCATGGGCCAGCTGATCGTGCCGCGGCTGATCGCCGCCGGCCACCGCGTCACCGGCTGGAACAGGTCACGGGATAAGGCCGAGCCACTGATTGCCGCCGGGATGTCGTTCGCCGATTCGCCGCGGGCGGTCGCGCAAGCGTCCGACATCGTGTTCTCGATCGTGACTGATGCCACCGCCGTGAGAGCCGTCGCCCTCGGCGCCGACGGCATCGTGACGGGGCTCGCGCGCGGCGGCATCTACCTCGACATGAGCACCATCGATCCCGATGCGAGCCGCGCCGTGGCGGCGGAGTTTCATAAGTCCGGCGCGTTCATGCTCGACGCGCCGATTTCCGGGAGCCCGGTCACGGTGAAGGCCGGCCAGGCCTCGGTGATGGTCGGCGGCGACGAGGCGGCGTTCGAACGCGCGAAGCCCGTGCTGCTTGCGATCGGCCCGAAGGTCACGCGCATCGGCGGCAACGGTCTTGCCTGCCAGATGAAGATCGCAGTGAACCTCCTTTTGATGGTCGAGGTCATCGCGTTCGGCGAGGCGGTGGCGCTCGCCGAGAAGGGCGGAGTTGCGCGCGCCGCCGCGGTCGACGCCATCCTCAAGAGCGTCGCGGCCTCGCCGGTGCTCGGCTATCGCGGGCCCTTCATCCTCGACGGACAGATGCCTGCGGTGCCGCTCGCCGACGTGACGCTGCAGCAGAAGGACATGCTTCTGGCGCTCGATCTCGGCCGCCGGCTCGGCAGCCCGGTGCCGCTCGCCGCAGCCGCCAATGAGATGATGAACGCGTGCCGCGGTCTCGGCATCGACCACCGCGACTTCGTCACCGCGCACGAAGTCTATCGCCGCCTCGGAGGGCAGTCGTGACCAAGCAATACCGCACCAACATCCGCGACGTGCCCCTCGTCAAAGGGCTGCGCGAGGACGAGGGCTGGGTCGACATGCAGGTGCAATTCCTGGTCGACAAGAAATCGGCCGGGGCGAACCATGTGGTCGGCTGGACCGTGCTCAAGCCGGGCGCGCGGCACGAGCGGCACCTGCACACGAACTGCGACGAGTTTTTCATCGTCCTCAAGGGCCACGGCCACATCTACAGCGACCATGGCGAGGAGCCGTCGGGCGAAGGCGACGTCGTCTATTCGCCGCGCGGCTGCTGGCACGGGTTCAACAACACCTCCGAAGACGACGTTGTGCTTGTGTGGGGCTGGATGGGCGCCGGCTCGATCGAAGACTCCGGTTACGAGGTGCCGGCCGAAGACGCCTAAGCCGGCAGCCACTGTGAACGAAGTTCTTCAGCTTCGACGACGCAGCCTCCGTCTCCAGAACAAGTGAGGCCCGAGCTATCCTCCCGGACTGTCCGGCTCCTGCAATGCCTCTGCCTTCAGGGTGTCTGTCGTCCGCGTGTGCCGCTCGTGAAGAAACACGGCCAGCGGCTGTCTTATGACGTCACCGCAAAACGAAATAGCTTCATCGAAAAGCGATTGCTGAGTTTTGGTCGGCAGATTGCTCCAAAGTTTGCTCGTAGCCCTTCCCAGCGCGATGAAGAGCTGTTCCTCGGTTGGTTCGGCGTCAGACTGCTCGGCGTCCATCGGTTCTCGGCTCCGTCTACCGTGGAGACCTCGAAAGCACTCCTTCGCCGCCCATGGGACGGCGAAGGGTGAGTTTTGGCCGGTGCCGACGACCTCGTTTATTTGGCCGGCGGCTCGTGGGTTTGCGTCGATCCCGGCGGTCTGTCCGGGTTGCCGCCCGGCATGTGAGCCGCGCCTCCCGTATTGGGCGCAGCCGAATTCGGTGCAGCGCCGGTCGTCGCAGGAGGTGCTGGGCGCACCATTGTCGCCGGCGGAGCTGCGGGGCGCACCGTGGAGGGATTGCCTTCGGTCGGCGTCACCGATTGGGCATTCGCCAAAGTTGCCGCGGCCAGAATTGCGGCGCCTGAAATAACAGCGAGTGATGTCTTTCGCATTTTGCACTTCCTCCTATCGAGAGTGAACGCGGATCGGCTGAGAAGGTTTCCGGCGCCGAACACGAGATTGCGCGGAACTGCGCCGCGGCGTCGCCAATGCTGCACCGCCTACCGGGTTATGCGAGAACGGCTGCAGCGGGAATATCCACGGGCCGATCTGACCAAGTAACTCAGGGCACCGGTACCGGTCGCGGAATCATCGCCGGCATTTCGCTCCAAGCAATAAGCCACATCTCGCCCACCATGATCGCGGGAAGCCAGAACAGCATCGGCATGGTCGATCTCCTTTGCGGTTCAATCCTGCAAAGGGCGCCAGCGTTCCAGGTGGTCACGGTCACTTCAATATTTGTGATGAAATCGGTCGCTTCAATATTCTTGCGACCCGGCCTCGGCTTGCGAGCAGCCATGCATCAGCGTAACTTTTGCGCGTTGTCTCACCTGTGGCAGGCAGCGGCCGATGACTTGCGCCCGGGCACTGACGTCTGTGAGCATGGTACTCGCGGCTGTTCTTTTAGCCGCCGCGGCCGTGCCCAAGGAATATTTCGTTCCCGGCTCCAGCGTCCGTGGCACGACGTTTGACCAACAATCGGTCTGGCGAACCTGGAAGATATATTGCGACACCTGCCATTTCGGTCCCAAGGCGCGGGCCGGATTGAACCTGGAGGCGTTGGACCTCGCCAACCTCGGCGAGAACGGCGCCACTTGGGAAAAGGTGTTGCGCAAGCTGCGCAGCCGCGAGATGCCGCCGGCGGGGGTGCCGCGGCCCGACGCCGCCACCTACACCGCGCTCGTCGAGGCCATCGAAAGCGAGCGCGATCGCCTGGCGGAGGTCAAACCCAATCCCGGGCGCGCCACGCTCCATCGCCTCAACCGGGCCGAATACGCCAACGCCATTCGCGATCTGCTCGCGCTCGACGTCGACGTTGCGGAGCTGCTGCCGGCCGACGACATCGGCTACGGATTCGACAATATCGCCGACGTGTTGCAGGTGTCGCCTTTGCTGCTGGAGCGCTATCTCGCTGCGGCAACCAAGATCAGCGCGCTCGCAGTCGGCGATACGGAGCTTCCGGTCTCCTATCAGACCTACGACGTTCCGCGAGGACTCGTTCAGCTCGAACGCATGGGCGAAGCGATGCCGCTCGGCTCACGCGGCGGGGCATCGATGCGCCACCGTTTCCCGGTCGATGGCGAGTATGAGATTTCGGTCGGCCTGCAGCGAGGCAGGTTCGATCAGTTCCTGGGGCTCGAGCGGGAACGCAAGTTGGACCTGAGGCTCGATGGTGAGAGGCTCGAGCTGTTCACGATCCCCGCCGATCCGCGCGCGGGCCAGGTGGTCCACGGGACGGGACGTGATCCTGATTCGCATCTCAAAGTCCGCGTCCCGGTGAAGGCGGGCACGCGAACGCTGGTCGCGACCTTCGTCAAAGATACGATCAAGACCGAAGGCATTCCGCCGACTCGCGAAGCGAATTTTTTCGAAGGCGTGGGCAACATTTCGGTCGCCGGGCCTTACGATGTGCTGGGGCCAGGCGACACCGCGAGCCGCGACAGGATTTTCGTCTGCCATCCGATGGCGACTGCCGAGGAGGGCGCTTGCGCGGAAAGGATCATCTCGAGCCTCGCGCGCCGCGCCTACCGTCGACCGATTGCCGCTGACGATCTGCCGCCCCTCATCGCGCTGTTCCGACAAGGTGCCGCGGCGGACGGCTTCGCAGCCGGAGTCAGGTTGGCGCTGCTCAAGATTTTGGTGTCGCCCGAATTCATTTTCCGCATGGAGTTCGATCCGCCGGATGCATCGGCCGGGCATGCGCACCGCATCAGCGACGTCGAGCTCGCATCGCGCCTGTCCTTTTTCCTGTGGAGCAGCATTCCCGACGACGAACTGCTCGCGGTCGCGGAGCGCGGCGGGCTCGCCGACGCGTCGGTCTTGGAGCACCAGGTGCGGCGCATGCTCGCCGATCCGCGATCGCATGCGCTGGTGAAGAACTTCGCAGGCCAGTGGCTGTTCCTGCGCAATATCGCAAGAATACAGCCCGATCCGGCAGCGTTTCCGAACTTCGACGAGAACTTGCGTCAGGCGCTCGAGCAGGAAACCGAGCTTCTGGTCGACAGCACGCTGCGCGAGGATCGCAGCATCGTCGATTTGCTGACCTCCGATTACACCTTCGTCAATCAGCGCCTGGCCGAGCATTACGGAATCAAGGGCATCTACGGCAGCGAGTTTCGCCGCGTCGCGGTCAACGATCCCAACCGGCAGGGGCTGCTCGGACAGGCGAGCATCTTGACGGTGACCTCCTATCCGAACCGGACGGCGCCGACCATCCGCGGCAAGTGGGTGCTCGAGCAGCTTTTGGGCACGCCCCCGCCGCCGCCACCACCCAATGTCCCCTCATTGAAGGAGGACACAAGCGTACAGCCGGTGACCATGCGCCAACGCATGGAGCAGCACAGAGCCAATCCCGCTTGCGCCGTTTGCCACAGGGTCATGGACCCGCTCGGCTTTGCGCTGGAGAACTTCGACGGCCTCGGCAGGTGGCGCGACTCCGCCGCGCCCGGGGCGGGACCGATCGATTCCTCCGGGGTTCTGCCCGACGGCACCAGATTCGAAGGGCCTGCCGGCCTGCGCGAGGTCTTGCTGAGCAGACGGGAGCTTTTTGTCGAGACCTTCACGGAACGGCTGCTGACTTATGCTCTCGGCCGCGGGGTCGAAGAATACGACCGTCCCGTCATTCGCAGGATTGTGCGCCAGGTCGACGAGCCTCGCTGGTCGTCGATCATCCTCGGCATCGTCAAGAGCGCGCCGTTTCAAATGAGAGGAGGGTGAGCCAAATGGCGGTCCTCAAGAAATCCATTCCCCGCCGTGCCTTCCTGCGCGGGGCCGGTGCAAGCCTTGCCTTGCCCGTGCTCGATGCCATGACCGCGGCCTTCGCCGCGCCGTCGGCGCGGCCGATCCGTCTGGCGTTCATCGAGGTCCCCAATGGAATTATGATGGACAGGTGGACACCCGCGAGCGTGGGCGCAAACTTTGCCCTGACCCCGATTCTCGAACCGCTGGCGCCATTCCGCGACGGCATGCTGGTGCTCAGCGGGCTCGATCAAAATCAGTCCAAGGCCCTGGCAACGGAAGTGGGTGGCGATCATCCGCGCGCCTGCACCGCCTGGCTGACGGGAACGCACGCCAGGATGACCTCCGGCGCGGACCTGCACGCCGGCATCTCCGTCGATCAGATCGCGGCGAGGGAATTCGGCAAATACACTCAGCTCGCCTCGCTGGAGGTCGGCCTGGAGTCCGCGGAAGTGGTCGGCGCCTGTGAGTCCGCCTATGGCTGCGCCTATTACAACACGATCTCGTGGCGCAACGAGACCACGCCGCTCCCGATGGAGAACCGCCCGCGCGCGATCTTCGAGCGGCTGTTCGGCAATGGCGGAGGCGCGAAGACGCGTCTGGCGTATCGCAGCGTGCTCGATGCCGTCACTGATGACGTGAAGCGCCTGCGCGGGAGGCTCGGCGCGGCCGACCGCGGCAAGATCGACCAGTACCTCGATGCGGTTCGCGACGTCGAGCGGCGCATTGAGCTTGCCGAAGCGCAGGGCGATCGCGAGTTGCCGCAGCTCGATGGCCCGATCGGCGTCCCCTCGATCTTCTCCGATTACTACAAGCTGATGGCGGATCTTTTGGTACTCGCCTGGCAAACCGACATGACCCGGGTCTGCACATTCCAGATCGGCCACGAGATGAGCGGCCGCGCTTATCCCGAGCTCGGATTTGGCGACGCGCATCACGCCGTAACCCATCACCAGGGCGATCACGACAAGATCGCGAAGGTCGTCCAGATCAATATCTTCCATGCGAAGATGCTGGCCTATTATCTCGACAAGCTGCGTTCCACCGCAGACGGCGACGGCTCGCTGCTCGATCACGCACTCATCCTTTACGGCGGCGCGTTGAGCGACGGCAATCAGCACCTTTATACCGATTTGCCACTGCTGCTCTTCGCCGGCCGGGGTGCCGGGGTCAAAGGCGGCCGGCATGTCCGCTATCCACGCGGCACGCCGATGGGGAATTTGCTCCTCGCCATGCTGGACAAGGCAAATGTCCCCCAGCTCGACAAACTGGGCGACAGCACGGGGAGGCTCGAGTTGGCCTCCGTTTGAGCCGGGCCATTTGATGATTGCACGCAACGATAACCGCTCCGGGGAACCACGATGCGCATCAGGTTAGTGAGTCCGATGTTGCTGCTGGCCGTGGCGTTCTTTGCCGGTGCCGCGCCGGCAGCCGAGACCCTGTCGCTGGTCGATGCCGCGAAACAGGGGGACCGGGAAGCCGTGCGCTCCTGGCTGGACAGCGGCGCAAAGGTCGACGTCGCCGGGGCCGACGGCATGACGGCTTTGATCTGGGCGGCCCATCGCAACGACACCGAGACAGCAGCTCTTCTGTTGCGTGCAGGCGCCGACATCAAGGCTGCCAACAGTTACGGCGCGACGGCACTTTATGCAGCCGCGGCGAACGCCGACCCGGAAATCGCCGCCACGCTGCTGGCGGCCGGCGCCGATGCCAATGCGCGCCTGTTGTCCGGCGAGACGCCGCTCATGGAGGCTGCCGAGCGTGGCAACCTTGAAACGGTGCGCTTGCTGCTCTCCCGCGGCGCGGACCCGAACGCGCGAGAGGCGAATGGCGGGCAAACCGCGTTGATGTGGACGATCTCGGAACAGCATTCCGCGGTGACCGCGGAGCTAGTGCGGCGCGGCGCCGACGTCCACGCCCGTTCGAACAAGGGATTCACCGCGTTGATGTTCGCCGCCCAGGTCGGCGATGCCGATTCCGCGCGCGTCCTCATTGGCGCCGGCGCGAAGGCGAACGACGTCACGCCGAACACCGGTCTGACGCCCTTGATCGTCGCGGCTGCCACGGGTCGCACGGAGGTCGCAGCCCTGCTGCTCGACAACGGCGCCAATCCCGATGCCGTCGCCGCCGACGGGTTCACGCCTTTGCATTACGCTGCGAAGAACAAGGAAGCGGTGGAAATGGTGCGCGCACTGCTGCGCCACGGCGCAAATCCGGATGTCCGTCTCATCCAGAAAAAGCCCACCGTCGCCGCATCCGGCATCGTGCTGCAGGGCGCCACGGCCCTCGGCCTGGCTGCAGAAATAAACAACCTCGATGCGGTCAAGGTGTTGGCAGATGGCGGGGCTGATCCGTCAATTCCCACAGCGCGCAACACAACGCCGCTGATGCTCGCGGCCGGGGCCGGGACGGACCTCGCAAGGCCACGATCGGCCGAAGAGCGGGCGATGGCACTCCAAACGGTGAGATTTCTCGTCGGGCGAGGCGCCGACGTGAATGCCGCCGGAGAATTCGGCTGGACCGCGCTTCACGCGGCCGCCTATCAGGGATTGAACGACGTGATCGAACTCCTGGCCGCCCACGGAGCGAATCTCGATGCGAAGGACGCCTTCGGCCAGACGTCCTTGAGCATCTGCTACGCCATCATCACGAAGGGGATGGGCGACGCTTACTATCAGACCCCGCGGGTTTTCCGCCGGGATGCCGCCGACCTCCTCCTCAAGCTCGGCGCAACTCCCCTCGATCGGTCCGGCGTCGTAGCGGTCGTTCACCGTCCTGCCAAATAGCCAAGTTTCCGCGGCCATTTTCGGTCTGCGACTCATTCGCCGCCGATGTGGGTGCCTTCTCGGCCACCGAGCGCGTCATCAGGAGCACCAAGGCCTCGATCTGCGAAGCCAGTCCGTTGGACAAGCTATGACATTCTGCTTAGCTTCGCCGCAACGAAGGATGGTTCCGCGGGAGGAGCCGATGAGGGAATGCGCATCGTCGTGCGGCCGGCGTCGGCTGCAGAGCGCCGTGACCGCGATCGCGGCGTTGTCCATGCTCGCAGCCGTCGCGCCTGCGGATGATGCGCGGGCGCAAGTCTATCCGGACAAGCCGATCCGCCTCATCGTCCCCGCCGCGCCGGGCGGACCGACCGACATTCCGGCGCGGCTGCTCTCCCAGGTTCTGCCCAAGCTCGGCCAGCCGGTGGTGATCGAGAACCGCGCCGGGGCCGGCGGCGCGATCGGCGCCCGCGCCGTGGTTGGGGCACCGCCCGACGGCTATACGCTGCTCGTCGGCAACACCAGCGTGTTCGCCGTTGCGCCCGCGGTGTCGGCGAGCGCCGGCTATGACCCGATCCGCCAGCTCGCGGCGGTGGCGAAGTTCTCCGAGAGCTATCAGATCCTGGTGGTCCGCCCGGATTTCCCGGCGAAGTCGGTCGCCGAGCTCATCGCGCTTGCGAAGCAGCGGCCAGGCCGGCTCGACTATGCCCATTCCGGCCCGGGTGGCCTGCCGCACATGACCGGCGAGCTGTTCAAATCGGCGGCCGGCGTCGACATCGTCGGCGTGCCCTACAAGAGCGGCGGGGAATCCGTCACCGCCGTGCTCGGCGGCCAGGTGCAGATGACCTTCGAGAGCATCACCATCCTGCTGCCGCTCATCCGGGAGGGCAGGCTGCGCGCGCTCGCGGTGACGAGCCGCGTCCGCACGCCGCTCGCGCCCGACCTGCCCACCATGATCGAGGCCGGCGTTCCGGGCTACGAGGTCACGACCTTCAACGGCATTGCCGCGCCCGCCGGCACGCCCGAGGCGATCGTGGCGCGGCTCAACGCCGCGATCAACGAAGGCCTCGTCGCGCCGGAGATGCAGGAGACCATAACCAAGCTCGGCGCCGTCGCGGTGCCCGGCACCGCCGCCGACTTCGCCGCGTTCATCGCCGCCCAGGAACGCAAATGGGAGGCCGTCGCCAAGGCGGCGAACATCAGGATCGATTGAGCGGGGGCCGGCGCGGCGCGTCGGCCGCGCCGTTGCAAGCCGTCAAAGTCTTGGATCGATGGGCTCGCTCTCGAGCGCCAATATCGCGAACACGCATTCGTGGACACGCCGCAGGGGTTCGCGAGCGGTGAAGCGCTTGAGTGCTTCGTGACCCAAAGCGAACTCGCGTAGAGCAAGATTGCGTTTGCCCGCCAAACCGCGCTCGCGCAGCCGGACAAGATTTTCCGGTGCATCGTATTCAGGTCCATAGATGATGCGGAGATACTCCCTGCCGCGCACCTTCAAAGCGGGTTGGATCAGGCGTTTCTTCCCGCGAGCGACAAACGCGCACGGCTTGATCACCATGCCTTCGCCGCCACCGCCGGTAAGCGCTTCCCACCACACGATTGCATCACGGACAGCGGCCTCGTCACCAAGCGCGACCTTGCGCCATTGCGTCGTGGTCACAACCTTATCGCCAGCGCCCGCGATGCGGTCGGCAAGGCTCATGTGCCAGACGTGATCGTGCTCGAACCAGACTCTCCCTTCGCTCGCGAGGAGATGAAAGGGCGCAACTCTCAGATCATCAATGTCGGATACCGGCCAGACGTAAGGTGCCCAGGCCTTGGCATACAGCGCGGCACGCCGTGCCCGATCCGCAAAGCGGTCGCGAACAGCCGCGATTTCGAGGCCACGCTCGCTGGCCCGAGCGAAGGCCTCCGCTGCTGCAGCGAAACCTGCGCGAGACGACACGGCCACCGGTGCATACTGGCTCTCGATCAAGCTGCCCGCCTTGGCGGACCACGGCATGATCTCGGCATCGAGGAGCAGCCAACTCGTGTCGAGCTCGTCCCACAGACCGGCGTGATCGATTGCTGAACGCAGTTGGGCGAGAAGCGCTTCAGTCGTCGCTCGATCATTGAAGAAGGCCCGGCCGGTACGGGTCCAGATCGCGCCGGTTTCCTCGCCTGCAACACCAAATCGCGCCTTCGCCGCCTCCGCAGTCCGGCAAAGCGCAATCACGGCGCGCGAACCCATGTGCTTTTCCTCGCACACGACGTCATCAACGCCCGCTGCCCTAAAATGAGCGAAAGCCTCCTCAGGCCGTTCCAACCATCCATCGCGCCCGCTGGTTTCGGAGGGCGACATCGTCGGCGGCAGATATGCGAGCCATTGCGGCGCCAGCGCGAAACGGCTCATAGCTTCCAACGCGGCGGAAGCATTCTCTTCTGCGACGACGATGCGACCCATGAGTTCGGTGTCGATCCACCGGCGCCCGCTGACGTCCTTGATGTCGAGTAATTGATCTGCATCAGCTTGAGCTGACGTCGAATCAATCGAACCGCCCGGTGGACGGATCGGCTCGCACCACGGCCGCTCGGCTGGAACATCGACCAGTTCCTTCTCCGGCCAACGCAATGCCGTAAGCTTGCCGCCGAAAACACATCCGGTGTCGATGCAAAGGGTGTTATTTACCCAGTTTGCACCCACGACCGGTGTGTGACCGTATACGACGGTTGTGGGGCCTCGATAGCTTGCGGCCCAATCGGCGCGGACCGGCAAGCCGAATTCATCGATCTCACCGGTTGTCTCTCCGTAAAGCGCGAACTCCCGCACTACAGCCGATCCGCGTCCGATCATTTCTTCTTTCAAGCCGGCATGTGCGACCGCGAGCCGCCCGCCATCCAGCCAGACGTGACTGCGCAGTCCGTCGAGAAATTTCGGCAGAGCTCCACGAAAGCCTCGGTCCTGTCCCTCCATTTGGTCGATGGTCTGCTGCAGGCCGTGGGCAATCGTTACTTTGCGCCCGGCGAGCCATCGCTCGAATTTGCGGTCATGATTGCCCTGGACCACATAGGCGGTACCAGCAGCCGTCATGCTCATCGCGATGCGTAAGACGTCCGGTGTGTTTGGTCCTCGGTCCACGAGATCGCCGACGAAAACGACCTTGCGGCCCTCGGGCGGTCTCACGGTGACCAAACGGTCCCCGCGATCATTGGCCCATTCGATCTGATACCCGAGCTTTGCGAGAAGCGCTTGCAACTCGTCGGCGCAACCATGCACGTCACCGACGATATCGAAGGGACCAGCATCGTCTCGCTTGTCGGTCCAGAGCGGCTGACGTGTGACCGCGCAGCCTTCAATGCTCTCGGCGCTGGTGAGCTTCCAGACTTGGCGGAAACCCTCGCGCTGAAGGCCTCCGAGGCCGCGACGTACCTCAGAAACCATCCGCTGGACGACCTGGCCGCCAAAGGGGCGATCGGGCCGCGCCTTGTTGCGCTCGATGCAAACGTCGACGCCGGGATCGAAAGCGATCGCGACCGGCAATGCGTGCCACCGGCGAGCGAGCTCGATCCAGGCCTTGCGATCGGCAGGACGAACGTTTGTCGCGTCAATAACGGCAAGCTTCCTATGCTTCAGGCGCTTCGCCGCGATTTCGCGCACCAGATCGAACGCGTCGGCAGTCACGCTTTGGTCTGTTTCATCGTCTGAAACGAGACCGCGACAATAGTCCGACGAAATCACCTCTGTCGGCAAAAAATGCTTCGCTGCGAAGGTCGATTTGCCAGAACCCGTCGAGCCGACGAGCACGACGAGAGAGAAATCGGGAATCTCGATGTTCTTATCGGCCTCGCTCATCGGGAGAACACCGCCATCTGCGTCGGCGCGCCGCGTGCCTCATCCTGTCGGCCGATGCCGGTGAACACCGACCGGTAACCGTAGGTCGATCCGATCTTTTCTGCCCACGCTTGAAATTCTACGCGTGTCCATTCGAATCGGTGATCGGGATGGCGCCGTGTGCCGGCGACCAGGTTCGGGAAGAGTGGATTGTATTCCGCATTCGGAGTCGTCACGACGACCGTGGCAGGATGCGCGTCTCCGAACACCACCCGCTCCACAAGGGGAAGGCGATCCGGGTCGAGGTGTTCGATGACCTCAATAAGGGCCGCAGCATCGACGCCGGCCCAGCGACTGTCCCGATAGGTCAACGATCCGTGCAAGAGCGCTACGCGCCCCTCCGGCGGGCCACCCGGCAGATGAAGCTTGAGCCGCTTTGCCGCCCACTCCAATTCGCGCGCCCCCGGATCGAGCCCGATCAGCTTCTCCGCCCACCGCTCCCGGAGGAGACGTTGCAGCAACTTGCCTTCGCCGCAGCCTAAGTCTGCGATGGTCTTGGCCCCGGTCGCGCGAAGCGCCTCGACCACCGCCATCATCCGCTCGTCGCTCAAGCGGATCGGCGCCTCGAGCACATCTTCCGGTGCGCTGCGCGCCTCCGGATCGACCGCCTCCTCCTGCGTTTCCGGCGCGAGCCTCTCGAGTGCCGCGCGTGCAAGCATGCCGCGGTGGCGAAGGTAGCGACGCACGATCAAATCCTTGGCGGGATGCTGATCGAGCCAGCCCTCGCCGCGCTTGAGCAGCTTGTCGATTTCGTCCTCGCCGACCCAATAGTGCTTGGAGTCGTCCAAAACCGGAATCAGCACGTAGAGGTGATTGAGGAGCGTGGCGAGGCGATCAACGCCGGCGAGCTTCACTCGCGCAAAAGATTTGCCAACCGCAGTCATGTCCGGGTCTACGATTGGATCGATATGGACGCTCCAACCCAGCGGTTCGAAGAGCAGTCGAACCAGCTTCTCGCCGCCGCGCGTCGGCAGAGGTGTGACCACGGCCTCCAGAGGAATGGCGCGGTCGGCGAGCTCTTGCCGCTGGTTGCAGACTCCGCTCATCGCGGTTCGAAACGCCCTATTGAGGGCCACCGAGAGGAACGACGACGCAGCGTATGGGCGGTCGTTCACGTACTGATCGAGCAGGCCATCAGCCTGACCCTTGCCCCGAACCAAGCCGACGGGGTCGACATCGAGGAGGAGCGCTGCTTCGCAACGCATGTCGCTGGCACCAGGATAGAACACCCATGCCCTGCCGAATGCCAGTTCGATCTCGTGCAGCCGCTCAGGGTGCTTGTGCAGTAGGTATCCTAGGTCGGTGGCTGGCCGATGTGTGGTGGCAATGGACAAAAACATGCAGTCACATAGCCGATGGCAGACCTTTCATCCAGTCGAGGTTGCGCTGCCGTGTTACTATTGGTCGAAGTAAACTGGCGAGAAGCGCCTGCGCACAGGGCGCGCTACGGGAGACAGAGATGGCCAGGATCGTGTTCGCCGCGGGAACCTCGCATACGCCGATGCTGCTCGCATCCGACGAGACGCTGCCGCGTTTTGCGGAGACCGACCAGAAGATGAAGCACCGCGATCTCGAGGGTCGTGCCGTCACCTACGGCGATCTGCTCGAAGCCGCCGATCCGAAGCTCGCCGGCATGGTCGCACCGGAGCACCTCGTCGCGCGCCAGAACGTCGCGCGTGCTGCGGTCAAGCGCCTGCGCGAGGCGGTCGGCGCCGCCGCGCTCGACGCGCTGATCGTGTTCGGCGACGACCAGAACGAGAGCTATCTCGAGGACTGCCGGCCGACCTTCGCGATCTATTACGGCGACACCATCCGCAACGGCAACGCCCAGCACACGACCTATTCGCATCTGCCGGAGTGGTACATCAAGAACCGCTCCGGCTTCTTCGAGCCCGACGCGCCGCGCGACTATCCCGTCCATGCCGCGCTTGCCCGGCATCTCATCGAGGCGCTGACCGAGGCCGATTTCGACATCGCGAGCTCGAAGACGCTGCGCGAAGGCGAGGGCGAGGGCCATGCCGTCGCCTATGTCCATCGCCACGTGCTCGATGCGAGGAAGCCGCCGGCGGTGGTGCCGGTGTTTCTCAACACCTACTTTCCGCCCAACCAGCCGACGCCACGTCGCTGCTATCTGCTCGGGCAGAGCGTGCGCAAGGCGGTCGAAAGCTTCGCCGGCGACGTGCGTGTCGGCGTGCTCGCGTCGGGCGGGCTCAGCCATTTCCTGGTCGACGAGGATTTCGACCGCGCCATCCTCAAGGCGCTGGCCGACAAGGATGCCGCCTTCCTGCGCACCTTGCCGCGCAACAAGCTGCATGCCGGCTCATCCGAAATCCTCAACTGGGTCGCGATAGCTGGTGCCGCGGAAGGCCTCGACCTCGACTGGTTCGAATACGTCCCGGGCTATCGCACCCCCGCCGGCACCGGCACCGGGATGAGCTTCGCGACGTGGCGGTGAGTGGCGTCCGTAGCCTGGGTTGAGCGAACGCGAAACCCGGGGGCCGACGTCGTAGTGGGGCATGGCCGCTCCCGGGTTTCGCTGCGCTCAACCCGGGCTACAGGGGACTGGTCGGGCACCCCTCGCGCATCTCATGCTCAGCCTCTATGTTTCGGTGAACACGCCAACAACCCCGGACCCGCCATGACCTCACCTACCTCGCTCATCGACCGCGCCGGCCTCGACAAATCGCGCCTCGCCCGCATCGTCGGCGACGGCCTTGCCGGTGCCGACGACGGCGAACTGTTCCTCGAATACCGGCAATCGGAGGTGATGGCGTTCGACAATGGCCGCCTGAAACAGGCGACCTACGACACCTCGCACGGCTTCGGCCTGCGCGCGGTGAAGGACGAGGCGGTCGGTTACGCGCACGCGTCGGAGGTTTCGGAGGACGCGATCCGGCGCGCGGCGGATTCGGTGCGTGCGGTCAAAGGCGGCTATTCCGGGAATTTCGCCGATGGTCCGCCGCGCACCAATGTGCGCCTCTACACCGACGACAATCCCTTGGGGAGCCTGCCCTTCGAGACCAAGGTCAAGCTGCTCGAGGAGATGGACGCGTACGCCCGCGGCAAGGACCCGCGGGTGCGCCAGGTGACGGCGAGCCTCGCTGCGACCTGGCAGATGATCGAGATTCTGCGCGCCGACGGCGAGGTCTATCGCGACGTACGCCCGATGGTCCGCGTCAATGTCTCGATCGTTGCGGGTTCGGGCGATCGCCAGGAAACCGGCAGTCACGGCTACGGCGGGCGCGAGGTCTATCAGCGCTTCGTCGAGGCGGCGGCGTGGCGCGGGGCGGTTGATGACGCGGTGCGCCAGGCGCTGGTCAACCTCGAGTCGGTGCCGGCGCCGGCGGGTGAGATGGACGTGGTGCTCGGCGCCGGCTGGCCCGGCGTCATGCTTCACGAGGCGGTGGGGCATGGTCTCGAGGGCGATTTCAACCGCAAGAAGACGTCGGCCTTCGCCGGCCTGATGGGTAGGCAAGTCGCGGCGAAAGGCGTGACGGTGGTCGATGACGGCACCATCGCCTCGCGACGCGGCTCGCTTTCGATCGACGACGAAGGCACGCCGACCAACCGCACCGTGCTGATCGAGGACGGCGTTCTCGTCGGTTACATGCAGGACCGTCAGAACGCGCGGCTGATGAACATGCGCGCGACCGGCAACGGCCGCCGCGAAAGCTACGGCCACGTCCCGATGCCGCGCATGACCAACACCTACATGCTGGCGGGCGGCCGCGACCCCGCCGAAATCATCGCGGCGGTGAAGAACGGCATCTATGCCGTGAGCTTCGGCGGCGGGCAGGTCGATATCACGTCGGGCAAGTACGTGTTCCAGTGCACCGAGGCCTACAGGATCGAAAACGGCAAGGTCGGTGCGCCGGTCAAGGGCGCGATGCTGATCGGCAACGGGCCTACCGACCTCAACCGCATCACCATGGTCGGCAACGACCTCGCGCTCGACCACGGCATCGGCACCTGCGGCAAGAACGGCCAGGGCGTCCCGGTCGGGGTCGGCCAGCCGACCCTGCGCATGGAGCGCATCACGGTCGGCGGGACGGGGTGACGGGTAGAGGCTGCGCGACGCTCGTCACTCCTTGCCCCAGTAATTGAGCGCCGCCGAGGAGAGCGCGCCACCCACCACGCAGGGAATGCCGATCTCGACTTGCCCGGCGGCGGCAGCGGCGATGCAGCCGAGCGCGACGGCGCCTTGCCCAAGCTGGCTCCAGCTCGAGATGTCGCGCTTGTAGCCCGGGCCTTTGCGTTTGAGGTCCTCGATCGAGGCGAGCGCGGCCTTGCGGATGTGGGCGATCTCCATCGTCTCCGCCGCTTCGATCACCTCCTTGAGGATCGGCCGGATGTCGGGCGGCTGGCGGTCGAGTCCCTGCTTGAGCATCGCGAGCAGGTCGGCGTCGCGGGCGGCATTGCTGGCGAGGGTATATTTCGCCATGTTGCCGATGGTCAGGCGCTCCGTGTCGTCGCGGTCTTTGGTCCATGTCAGCATGCGCAGGATGCGCGAGATCGGCCCGTAGGAGCCGCTCGCGAAATAATAGCCCCACAGCGCGTCCAGGACCTCCGGACTGGCGTCGAGCTTCAGATCTTCCTTCGGTTTGCTGAAGGTGATGAAGTTGCGGACCCTGTCCATGGTGGACGGCGGCGTCGCGAAGGTCACGTCATCGAGCGTCGCCAGTTTGCGGTCGACGAACTTGTCGATCATCAGCTTTCGGTGCGGCAGCCGCTCGGCGAGCCGGGTGAGGATGTCCTGCCAGCCGGGCACGCCCGAATAGGCGATGCCGCGCACCAGCGCCCAATCGTCCTCCGGAGGCAGCGGCAGTATCTGGCCTATCAATTCGTCCGCCTTGCCCGGATTGGCGCCGATGATCCCGGCGATGAACCCGACGTAGACGCCGGAGCTTTCCGGGTCCCGCAACGCCCCGAGTTGGCTCAGCGCACGGATTGCGACCGGCACGTGGGCGAGATCGCGTCGCGTCCGGTAGGCGTTGATCCAGCGCAGCACCCCCTCCGAGGTTGCGAGCTCGCCCGGACGCAGGGCGGCCGCCGCCGCGGGCGCACCGATGGCGCTGCCGACCGCAAAGCTTCCGAAGGTGAGGCTCGCGAGAACGAGAATGGTTGACGCACGATACATGGCACTCTCCGCGCCTGCGCGCGTCGGACCCGGCCGGCGCGCGACCCTGGCGGGCGCGAAGGGACCAAGCCGCTGAGCCGATTTCGTGATCCGTCCGGGGCGGCGCCGTGCAATTTTAATGGCGAGCCCGCCGCGAACATTGCCACTGTCTCTACCTCTGGATACCGCAAGCCGCGGAAGAGGAAGCCCGCCGGCGCAATCTCAGGCTTCGCTCCGCGCCGTCTCGAAATGCGCGCGTCCCTCCTCGCCGAGCTCGCGCAAGCCCTCGGCGATCAGGCGCGCGGTCGCGGTCTCGAGCCTCTGCTCGAGCTCGCTGAAGAAAGCTCTGCGGTCGAGGCCCGGCGGGATCGGGTCGAGCACCTCGACGCGAACCTTGCCGGGGAAACGCAGCAGCCGACGCCGCGGCCAATAGAGACCCGAATTGAGCGCGATCGGTACGCAGGGTGCCGCGCTATCCTCGTAGACGAAGGCGACCCCAACCTTGTATTTCGGGGGCGCGCCGGGCGGCCGCCGCGTGCCTTCCGGGAAGATGATGATCTGCCTGCCGTCCGCAAGCGCATGGCGCACGCGCGCGGTCATCCCGCTCAAGGCTGCGCGGCCTGCGCCGCGATCGACGGGAATCATTCCCGCTTTGCGCATGCACCAGCCGAACACCGGGATCCACATCAATTCGCGTTTGAGCACGAAAATGGGATCCTCGAGGATAGTGAGCAGCGCGAACGTCTCCCAGGCCGATTGATGCTTCGACGCGACGATCAATCCGCCCGGCGGAATCTTTTCCAGGCCTCGCCACTCGACTCCGAGCCCGCAGACATGCCGCAACAGCCACAGATTGACGCGGCCCCATTGCTTGGCCACCCCGATGACGGCCTGCGGCGATACGGCAGCCGCCGGCATCGCGATCAGCAAATGCAGGACGACGTTGAGATAGAACAGAATGGTGAACAGGATCGAGCGAAGCAGGATCACGTCGGCAGTTCCGCAGGATTGGGCCAGCCCGATCAGATTCGGGCGGATCAGATTTTCGCGCGTTCGCGGGATGCGGCGACCGTCGTCGTCGCGGGCGATGGTTCGAGCCGTGTCCGGGCATTCGCGACGACGTACTTGAGATATTCCAGCATGAGAAGCTTGGCGCTCGCGGGATCGCTCCACCACCCTTCCGCGCGCCGCTGCGGCGTCACTACCGGATAGGCGACGAGGCGCACACCCGGCAGTTGATGGGACAGCTCGAGCATGGCGCGCGGCATGTGATAGCTCGAGGTCACCACGACCAGGGAGCGGAAGCCGTGGCGAAGCGCCCAGCGCCGGGTCTCCACCGCGTTGCCGATGGTGTTGACCGCCGAATAGTCGAGGTCGATGCAGCAACCGAACCAGCGCTCGCGGTCGGGCACCTGTCGCTTCAGGTCGCCGACATTGGTGGTGGGGGAGACCCCGCTGATCAGCAGCCGGCGCCCGCGTCCCGACGCTAGCAGATCGACCGCATCGGCGAGGCGCGATGCGCCTCCGGTGAGCGCGACGATCCCGTCCGCCTTGCCCTCGAGGCGCACCTCGTCGTCGGCGACACTTCCCGCAAACCAAACGAATCCGATGGCGAGGAGCGCAAGCACCACCCAGCAACCAACGATGGTAGCCTGGTAAATCCGCCGCAACAAAGCCCGACCGCGTCGCCGGGTGTCCGCGTGAGTCTCCGGGGGAGGGACGTGCGCGAGCGTCATGAAAGACCGTCAGCCCCGTGTGGGCGATGGGGCCAACAATTAGCCCCTCATGGGGTATTTTGTCATCAATAAATGGTTCTCAAAGTGTGAAGAACAACCTGCCGCGAGGTGAGCGCGGTGATTACGGCGATCAGCAGCACCTCGCCGGCCACCAGGGCGTACCCCAGCGGCCCGACCGAGAACGTGCCGAACAGCGCGGTCGCCTGGGCTTCTCCCGCGGTGCCGACGAACATGTCGGCGAGCGGTCCGGTCAGCGTCAGGAATCCGATCGCCGCGAGCCCGCCGATGATCCCGCCCTTGAGGCCGAGGACGAGGAAATGGCGCTGGAATTGGGAGGCGATATAGGCCTCCTTGGCGCCGACGAAATGCAGCACCTCGACGATCGGCCGGTTGCTCGCCATCGCGCCGCGGGTAGCGAAGGCGACCGAGAGCACGGTCGCCGCCAGCACCAGGCCGAAGATGCCGAGGCCGCCGGCCACCGCGGCCGCCGCCATCCGCCGCATCCGCTCGATCCAGGCGCGGTGATCGTCGAGCGAGGCGCCGGCGACGTTCTCGGCGAGCGCTCGGCGCAGCGTCGCGGTATCGACATGGGACCCGGGCGCCACCCGGACGGCGACCATGCGCGGCACCGGCAGGTCGTCGAGCGAAAGGCCACCGAGCCAGGGCTCCAGCAGCCGCTCCGATTCGGCCTTGCTGTAGGTGCGCACTTCGCCCATGCCGGCGGTGGCGCGCGCGATGCTCTCGGCCTTGAGGACCTCGGCATCGATGTCGTTGCCCGGCGTCGGCCGCACCTGGATCGTCATCTCCCGCGCGATGTCCGATTGATACTCCGAGGCCGAGCGGATCATCATCGCGACCCCGCCGCTCGTCGCCGCTGCGAGAAAAGTCATGATGGCGACCACGGCGGCGAGCGCGCTTCCGGCGATCGTGTCCCTCGGCACGAGGGTAGCCTCGCCGCGCGGACGATCGTGGGCGGGCGCAGCGCGGCGGAGCCTGCCGAGCCGCTCGCGCAGCGCCGCGAGGGGCTGCTCAATCATAGACATGGATGCGACCGTCATGGAGCACCAGACGACGCGCATCGTACTGGTCCATCAAGGCGATATCGTGAGTCGCGATCACCACCGAGGTGCCGGATTTGTTGAGCTCGATGAACAGGCGCAGCAAGCGCTGAGCGAGCGCGGGATCGACGTTTCCAGTCGGTTCGTCGGCGAGCAGCACCTGCGGCCGGGCGATCACCGCGCGTGCGATCGCGGCGCGCTGCTTCTCGCCGCCCGAGAGGATCGGCGGCAGCGCCCACATGCGTTCGCCGAGGCCGACCCAGCCGAGCAGCTCGGCCACCTCGTCGTAGTAGCTCTCCTCGGTGCGGCCGAGCACCCGCAGCGGTAAGGCGACGTTGTCGAAGGTCGAGAGGTGGTCGAGCAGTCGGAAATCCTGGAACACGATGCCGATGCGGCGGCGCAGCACCGCGAGCGAGTCCTTGCTCAGCGTCGCGGTGTCGTGATCGAACAGGCTGATCAGGCCGCGGGTCGGCCGCAGCGACAGGAACAGGAGGCGCAACAGCGAGGTCTTGCCGGCGCCTGATGGCCCTGAGAGAAACTGGAACGAATGGGGTGCGATCTTGAAGCTGAGGTCGCGCAGGATTTCCGCGCCCAGCCCGTAACGCAGGCCCACATTCTCGAATTGGATCACGCCGCTCTCCGAATCACTCGGGCTCTATAGCGCGCCGCTGCGCCGGAAATACGTCAGCGCGCAGCGCCAGGATCGATCGAGGATCGCGCGCGGCCGCGCCGCCGCAGCGGAACGCGCCTGAGGCGGCGCGAAAAGAAATGGCCGCCTGGAGGGGCGGCCATTTCCACAGTGCTCGGTTTTGGACCCGCCGGTTCCGGCGGGGTAACTACCACGCGCAGGGATTAGTGCGAAGCGCTCGCGTAGGCCGGCATCTCGGTGCGGCCGCCGTTGAGCTTCTTGATATCTTTGACGAGGTTCTCAGGGTACATCAGCGTGGGCAGCGCCGGCGTGCGCAGACCCATGTAGTTCGCGACATCCGAGATGAACCCGGTGCAGTTGACGGTGCCCGCCTGCCAAACCGGCGAGGATGCCTGCTTCTGCCGGATGTAGGCGAACACGTGCTTCGCCTGGGCCTCGGAGAGATAGACGCGATAGCTCGCGGTCAGATACTGCTCGTCGAGGTCGCCGTAGCTCTTGCCCGTCTCCGCCGGCACCGGAATGAGGTGGCCCAGGATGTAAGGCACGACGCTGTCGGTTGCCGGATGCAAACCGGCGACTTCGACGGAACCGACGCGGCCATCTTCCTTCAGGCGTCCGTACCACAGAAAGGCATGGCCGTAGCTCGCCGCCGTCCGCGCGCGGAAGTCGACGAAATACCGGCCGCCATGCGAAGCCTTGTCGGAAGCCGCGGGAGGCGGCAGACCGTCGCTGCGCTCCTTCGGAGCAGCTTCGGCGTTGGCGCCCACCGCTGCGTACTTCGACTTGCCGGTCCGCGACATCGCGGGGGCCGGAGCCGGAGTTGAATCCTCGGATTTGGCGCTGATGGCGCCCGTGTTCGCGTCTTCGGCGTGGGAGGTCCGCAATCCCGGACCAAGAAGCAGCGCGGTCGCGAGAAGGGCTGCGGCAACCCCGGTCAACATTGATTTCTTCGACATGTCCGTCACCTTGGCTCCGTGAAACTTCCTAGCTCAGGAACGACCGGCGTGGTGGCGTTGATCGCGCCAGCTGATACGTTGGATGTGACCTCAGCGGTACCAAGATATACTGAGGGAGGCTTTTCAACGAAAAGCCGGCTCGCCGCTTTAGGGCGGAAACGAGCCGACTTTCCGTCTTTGTTATGGTAGATTAACCCTTGGTGACGATCGGAGCCTTACCGATCGGCGCCTTGCCGATCGGGGCCTTGCCGATCGGGGCCTTGCCGACCACGGGGGTCGGCGGAGGCGGCTGACGGGTCGGGAGATCAGCAGCGGCTGCAGCACCCACGAGAGCGAGAGTCGAAGCCGTAACCAGAAGAAGCTGTTTCATGATTGCGCCCTTGTTTTAGAAACGATCCCTACTTGCATGGTCAAAACCACGCTTATAAAAAGCGACCCGGGCCTATAAAACTAGTGCAAAAAAGACACAGCGCCGGTCTTTCAAATTAATCTCGATTCCACGGGCACATAACGAACGTCGCCGCGAGCCGTGCGCGGCCCAACGTGTACGTGGTCGGGCATTTTCGCGGCGGCACTCGGGCCCGCCCGAAAAAGGTCGGCTAAAATCAACCGCCTGTTAATCTCAGCTTGATTCTGAAACATAAGGCGGCGGTACCGGCGGCAAGTCCAAATGTGGCCGACCGAAGTCAGGTGTGGCGGAATCTTGGCCGATGTCGACGATTCCGCGCCTGATCGCGCGGGTTCGCGTGAAGAGATCGAAGAGAGCGGCGCCGTCGCCTTCCTCGATGGCGCGGGTGAGCCGCGAGAGGTCGGCGTTGAAGCGGCCGAGCATCTCCATCACCGCCGACTTGTTGGAAAGAAAGATGTCGCGCCACATGGTCGGGTCGGATGCGGCGATGCGGGTGAAGTCGCGGAACCCGCCGGCGGAATACTGCAGCACCTCGGAACGGGTGACCGCGGAGAGTTCGTCTGCGGTGCCGACGATCGTGTAGGCGATGAGGTGGGGGACGTGGCTCGTGATCGCGAGCACGAGGTCGTGATGCTCGGCCGACATCACCGCGACCTTCGCACCCAGCGCCCGCCAGAATGCCGACAGGCGGTCGACCGCATCGGGTTCGGTCGCAGGCGGCGGAGTGAGGATGCACCACCGCCCGTTGAAGAGCTCGGCAAAGCCGGCATCCGGACCCGAATGCTCGGTACCCGCCACCGGATGTGCCGGCACGAAATGCACGTTTTTGGGGAGATGGGGAGCCATGTCGCGGATGATGTCCGCCTTGACCGAGCCGACGTCGGAGACGACAGCCCCCGGCTCGAGGTGCCCGGCGATCTCGCGCGCCACAGCACCGCATTGGCCGACGGGAATGCAGACGATCACGAGGTCGGCGCCCGCCGCCGCGGCGGCATTGGTCTCGACCACCTGGTCGGCGATGCCGAGCTCGATGACCCGCCGCCGTGTCGCCGGCGAGCGCGCGGTCGCGACGATGCTGCCCACCGCGCCTTGCGCGCGCGCCGCCCGCGCGATCGACGAGCCGATCAGCCCGACCCCGATCAGCGCCAGCCGTTCGAACTGCGGCTCAGCCATCTGATCGGCTCTGGGACCCGGCCGGCCGCTCCAGGAATGCAGCAAGTGCCGCCACGACCTTGCGGTTCGCCTCCTCGGTGCCGACGCTCATGCGCAGGCAATGGGGCAGGCCGTAGGAGCTCACCTGGCGCAGGATCAGGCCGCGGGCGGTGAGGAATCTGTCGGCCTCTGCCGCGGTACAGCCGGTCTCCGGGAAATGAATGAGGAGGAAGTTTGCTACGCTTGGCGTCACCTTGAGGCCGAGCGCGGCGATCTCCTCGGTGAGCCAGAGGAGCCACCGGTCGTTGTGGGCGACCGAACGCTCGACGTGCGCGGTATCCTCGATGGCCGCGATGCCCGCGTAGATCGCCGCAGTGTTGACGTTGAACGGTCCGCGGATGCGATTGACCACATCGACCACGTGAGCCGGTCCGTACATCCATCCGAGCCGCAGCGCGGCGAGGCCGTGGACCTTGGAGAAGGTCCGGCACATCACGACGTTTTCCGAGGTCGCGACGAGCTCGATGCCGGTTTCGTAATCGTTGCGCCGGACATATTCGGCATAGGCGGCATCGATCACGAGAAGCGTGTGCGCCGGCAGTCCCCGGTGCAGCCGCTTGACCTCGTCGAACGGCACATAGGTGCCGGTCGGATTGTTCGGATTGGCGAGGAAGACGATCCGCGTGCGCTCGGTCACCGCGGCGAGGATCGCGTCGACATCCGCGGTATGTTCGCGCTCGGTCGCGATGATCGGCATGGCGCCGGCGCCGAGCGTCGCGATCGGATAGACGAGGAAGCCGTGAGTGGTGTGGATCGCCTCGTCGCCGTCGGCGAGGTAGCCGCGCGCCAGGAGGTTGAGGAGATCGTCGGAGCCGGCGCCGCAGACGATCCGCTCCGGATCGAGACCGAAGACATGGCCGATCGCCTCGCGTAGCTTGGTCGCCGCCCCGTCGGGGTATTCCTCGAGGTGCGCGGCGACGTTCCGGTAGGCTTCGATCGCCTTGGGGCTCGGGCCGAGCGGCGTTTCGTTGGACGACAGCTTGTGGATCCGCGCGACGCCCGGGGCGCTGCTCTTGCCCGGCACATAAGGCTTGATGGTCATCACGCCGGAGCGCGGACTGGGACGTCGTGGTTGAGATGTCGACATGTTCTTAAGACCGTAAGCGCGGTCGATCCAGTTAGCGCCCGGTTGGAACCGCCCGGGCATCGGCGGTGACCCTATAGCGGGTCGCGTGGCTGCCGACGAGAGCCTCGCCGCGCACGGATGCGCCGGCCTCGATCAGCGCCTGGACGACCCGCGCACGCGTGGTCCCGTGCGGGACCGAGACAAGGAGCGCGGCGCCGTCCGAGAGGCGGTCGGGCACGGCGACGGTCTCGACGAGGCCTGCCAGCGCCTGCGCCGGCCGCGGCCCCCAGCCGGCGACCCGGATGCTCCACATCTCGACCTCCGTCACCAGCGCATCGGGATGCGGGCGGGCGATCGCGAACACCGGCAGTCCCGCCGGATGATCCGCGCGCTCGACGAACGGCAGCCGGGCGATGATCTTCGGTGCACCGTCGCCTTCGAGCGCCGTCCACCAGGCCCCGTCGGCGGCGCTCCCCGCCACCGGGACGAGGCCGAGGTCGCCCCGCGACGCGGCCACCGCCATCACCACGCCGGCGGCGCCGAGATGGGGCACGATCGGTACCGTGAAGCCGAAGTGAAACCGCTCGCTGTCGCGCATCGCCGATTCGCCTGAGGACAGATCGGCATGAACGCGAAACGGTGCCTGCACATACGTAAAGGTCGCGATGATGACGCGCCAGATGCTCTCGACGGTGTCGAGGGGGAGGATTCCGGCGTGGCGCTCGACCAGCCGGCGCATCATGTCGGCCTCGCGGGCGGGCCGGAACGCCGAGCCCGAACTCGGTGGTCTTCTTCGTCTTGATCAGCCGGCCGATGATCTCGCCTCGCTCCATCAAGAGGGCGTGTATCGCAGCGTCGATGCGATCGATCTCGGCACGCAGTTCGGCGAGGTCGGGCGGGCGCGTGCTCATTTCCTCAATCAGCGGTGGCGGTTGCGCAGGTTTCGCGGGCGCGCCATCCATACGGGCGGGCCGCCGCGAGCACAAGAAAACATTGACAGGGTGCGTCGGCACCCTATCTAACCCGTTCGCGAACTTTCAATTTCTGCAAAATTTGCCGGCGCCGCATTCGCTCCGGACGGGAGGCTGCTTCGAGACCATGGCCGAGCTGAAAGCCGTCACGGGCCGAGGGTTGCCGGATCGGGTGCGGGAAGCCGATCACCCGCAATCCATGCTCGTCCGCTTCGGCCCGGAGGCGCCGCTCAAGCTCGATGCAGGAGCGGCCTTGAGCCCGTTCCAGGTCGCCTACCAGACCTACGGCACGCTCAACCCCGCGCGAACCAACACCGTGCTGGTCTGTCACGCCTTGACCGGAGACCAGCACGTCTTCAACCGTCATCCCGTCACCGGTAAGCCGGGCTGGTGGGAGACCATGATCGGCCCCGGCAAGCCGATCGACACCGAACGGTATTTCGTCGTCTGCGCCAATGTGCTCGGCGCCTGCATGGGGACCACCGGGCCGGCGTCGACCCATCCGGTGACCGGGATGCCCTGGGGCCTCGATTTTCCCGTCATCACCATCCGCGACATGGTGCGCGCGCAGGCGATGCTGCTCGACCGTCTCGGCATCGACACCGTGTTCGCGGTGGTCGGCGGATCGATGGGCGGCATGCAGGTGCTGCAATGGGCGGCGAGCTATCCGGAGCGGGTGTTCGCGGCGTTGCCGATCGCCTGCGCGACCCGCCATTCGGCCCAGAACATCGCCTTCCACGAGGTCGGCCGGCAGGCGGTGATGGCGGACCCGGAATGGCGCGGCGGGCGCTATTTCGCCGAAGGGGCAAGCCCGCGGCGCGGCCTCGCCGTCGCCCGCATGGGCGCGCACATCACCTATCTGTCGGACGCCGCGCTGCACCGCAAGTTCGGCCGCAAGTTCCAGGACCGCGCCAATCCGACCTTCTCCTTCGACGCCGATTTCGAGGTCGAGAGCTACCTGCGCCACCAGGGCTCCTCCTTCGTCGAGCGGTTCGACGCCAACAGCTACCTCTACCTCACCCGGGCGATGGACTACTTCGACCTCACCGCCGACTATGGCGGCGTGCTCGCCAACGCCTTCCGCGCCGCGAAGACTCGGTTCTGCGTCATCTCCTTCACCAGCGACTGGCTGTTCCCGACCGCGGACTCGCGCTCCATCGTGCACGCGCTCAACGCGGCCGGAGCGCGGGTTTCGTTCGCCGAGATCACCACCGACAAGGGCCACGACGCTTTCCTGCTCGACGAGCCGGAGCTCATCCAGATCGTCGGAGGCTTCCTCGATTCCGCAGCCGCCGCGCGCGGCCTTCCCGCAGCGAAGCGCTGAAGAGCGATGCTGACGCGCAGGGAGCGCGACGTGACGATGACGCAGGCCGCGCGCAGCCCGGCTAATGTGCGGCTCGATCACCTGCTGGTCGCCGAGATGATCGAGCCGAGCTCCCGCGTGCTCGACGTCGGCTGCGGCGATGGCGAATTGCTCAAACTGTTGGAGAGCCGCGGCGTCGACGGCCGCGGCATCGAATTGTCGCGCGAAGGCGTCAATGATTGCGTCGCCAAGGGATTGGCGGTGATCCAGGGCGACGCCGACGCCGATCTCGCCGATTATCCGGACGACGCCTTCGACTACGTGATCCTGTCGCAGACGCTGCAGGCGACGCGGCATCCGCGCATGGTGCTCGAGCACATGCTGCGGATCGGCCGCCATGCCGTGGTGTCGTTTCCGAATTTCGGCAACTGGCAGATCCGGCTGCTGCTCCTGTTCGGCGGCCGCATGCCGCGCACCCACAACCTGCCGGACACGTGGTACGACACGCCGAACATCCACTTCTGCACCATCAAGGACTTCCGCGACCTCTGTCTCACCGTCGGCGCCAAGATGGAGCGCGCCCGCGCGCTCGATGCGTGGGGGCGCCCGCTTCGCCTCAACGCGCCGTGGTGGTTCTGGAATCTGTTCGGCGAGCAGGCGGTGTTCCTGCTCAGCCGGCGGGATGGATGAAGCGGGCTTCGGTAGGTCGAGCGTCCGCGATCGCCGGCGAGCGTTGCGTTCGATCATCGAAAGAATGCCGCGCTATCGGTTGCGGCTTTTTCCCATATGGATGAGCGGGAAACCGAGCCCACCAGGCAGGGTGAACAGGAGCTGGCTGCCGGCTTGATAGCCATGCCGAGCGTAAAAGGGCCTTCCAGTCAGAGTTGCCGCCATTTCGTAGCGCGAAAACCCCTGCGCTGCAGCATCGGTCTCGCTTTGCAAAAGGATTTGCGTGCCGATCCCGGTCCGCGCCGCGCTGGGGTCGATGTAGAATGCTCGTATGTGCGCGGGGTCGATGCCGGGAGTTACTCGGGAATCGTCGCGGTCGGCAACTCCGTCACCGCCGAACAGGGTGCGCCGAAAACTCCAGCCCCCGCTTCCCACGAGCCGGCCGGCATGCTCGACCACATAGTAGGTGCCGTCCTCGATGATTTGCCGATCAACTCCAAAAAGCGGACCAATCGAAGCCTGCCGCTGTTCGAGCGAATATTCTCGACCCATCAACGCCATGACCGAGCGCGCGATCATGCCCTCGATCTCCGCGATGTCTTCGAGGCGTGCTGTTCTGATCTGCATCGATGCATTCATGCGGGGAGTGACGGGTTCGCCGCGGCAATCAGCGTGTGCTTGGTCTTGCGAGTGCACCTGATCATTCTATCCCAAGGACGCTGCACGCAATACACGCGAGCCGGTGTTTCGGCAGGAATGCGCCATCGCGGTGCTTTCGCACGGCAGTCAGGATGATGTAGCCTCGGGTCCAGCTGCCGCGGGACATGCCGTGGTCCCAGGGACGAACGGGCAGCGGCGATGCCATCGGCGGGCGAAACAGACCGGGCACGCAAGTCGATTGCGTCGTGCATTCCCTTTTCGCCGAGGGGTACGCCATGAAACTTCATCGCCGACACTTTTTGGAGCTCTCAGCAGCATCTGCTGCGGCTTCGATTTCTCCACGAAATGCGTGGGCGCTCGATTATCCGACGAGACCGATACATTGGATCGTCGGCTATCCCGCCGGCGGCTCGGCCGACACGGTGTCGCGGATCCTGGCGCAGTGGCTCACCGAACGGCTCGGCCAGCCGGTGCTGATCGAGAACAGGCCCGGCGCCGCCACCAATCTCTCGCTCCAGGCGACCATCAACGCGCCGGCCGACGGCTACACGATGGTTTATCTCGCCACCTCCGCCACCGTGAACCTGTCGTTCTACGAAACGCAGTCCGTCAATATTCTGCGCGATCTCGCGCCGGTGTCGGGACTCGCCGATTTTCCCTTCGTGTTCGTGGTGAACCAATCCATTCCGTCGAACACCGTCGCCGAGTTCATCGCTTATGCCAAGGCGCAGCCGGGCAAGATCAGCATGGCCTCGTTCGGCGCTGGCACCTCGTCGCATCTCGCCGGCGAATTGTTTCAGAGCATGACCGGGGTCAAGCTGGTGCATGTGCCCTATCGGGGCGAGGCGTTCGCGCTCGCCGACATGATCAGCGGGCATGTGGAGGTGATGTTCGACACCTTGTCGGCGGCGCTGCCGCACATCCGTTCGGGCGCATTGCGGGCGCTCGCGATGGCCGGCAAGACCCGCCACGAGGCGCTGCCCGACGTGCCGACCGTCGGCGAGACCGTTCCCGGCTACGAAGCAATGTCGTGGGGCGGGATCGGCGTGCGGCGGGGCACGCAGCCCGAGATCATCGAGCGGCTCGCCCAAGCGATCAATGCGGGACTTGCGGACCCGGCGGTGGCAAAACGGCTCAACGACGTCGCCGCGACGCCTATCTTCTACACCCCGGCGGAGTTCAGCGCCTTCATGGCGGTCGAGGCCGAGAAATGGGCCAGGGTGGTCAAGGCGTCCGGCGCCAAGCTGGAATGATCGGCGGCTCGACATTTCGCTTTGGATTTGCCGAAGTCCGGCGACTGATGCTGCCGGCCCGTCAATGGATCGGAGTGATGCCCGGCTCCGGCTTGGGCGGGCTCTTCAGGTCGTCGTCCGAGCAGTTCTTTTCGGCGACGGTCGCTTTGAGGGCTTTGAGCTCCGCCTCGACCCCATCCATATCCGGCTGGTAGACGAACATGTTGACCGCACTCCCGCCGACCCCGGCGCTGGAGCGTTCCATCAGCGCGCGAAGTTCCCGATGCCGTGCTTCGGCGGTCTGCAGGCGGCCCGCGAGGTCCGGGCAGCGCAGGAAGCTGAATTTTCCCGGCGCAATGTAGGGATCGCCCACCGTCGCGGTCAGCCCGGCGCAGCCGCCGAGCGTCGCCGCGAGCAGGACTGCCCCACCAAGCCTGGTCCTTGTCCGCATCGTTTTCCTGTGCCGCAGGGCGGGAAATTCCCATAGTCCGCCAAGGGGTTCAAGCTTGTGTACAGGCCAATTGGTGCGAAATTGCGCTCATCTGCGGAAGCTAACCGACGGGCCAATTGCTCTTTTGCAGTGCACGTGTAAGGTCTCGCGCCGCTGGGGATTGTTGACCTTTCATGGCCCGTGACCAGATCGATATGACGCCGATCGAGACGCGCGACGAGCTCGTCGCGTGGTTCGCGGAAGGCGAGAAGCCGCCCGAGCGGTTCCGGGTCGGCACCGAGCACGAGAAATTCGCCTTCACGCTCGCCCGCCACGAGCTGGTGCCCTATAGCGGCCCGCGCGGTATCCGCGCGCTGCTCGAAGGCATGCAGTCCCTGCTCGGCTGGGAGCCGATCATGGAGGGCGAGAACATCATCGGCCTCTCCGACGTGACGGGAGGCGGGGCGATCTCGCTCGAGCCCGGCGGGCAGTTCGAGCTCTCGGGTGCGCCGGTTGCGAGCATCCACCGCACCTGCAGCGAGTTGATGGCGCACCTCGCGCAGCTGCGCGAGATCGCCGAGCCGCTCGGCATCGGCTTCCTCGGCCTCGGCATGGCGCCGACCTGGAGCCGCGCCGAGGTCCCGGTGATGCCCAAGGGCCGCTACCGCATCATGACGGCCTACATGCCGAAGGTCGGCAAGCTCGGCCTCGACATGATGTACCGGACCTGCACGGTGCAGGCCAATCTCGACTTCTCCTCCGAAGCCGACATGGTCAAGAAGATGCGCGTGTCGCTCGCGCTGCAGCCGATCGCGACGGCGCTGTTCGCCAACTCGCCGTTCACCGAAGGCAAGCCCAACGGCTTCCTCTCGTTCCGGTCCGAGATCTGGCGCGATACCGACCCCGACCGCTCCGGCATGCTCCCCTTCGCCTTCGAGCCGGGCATGGGCTACGACCGCTACACCGAATACGCGCTCGACGTGCCGATGTACTTCGTCAAGCGCGGCGAGCGCTACATCGACGTCGCCGGCCGTTCCTTTCGCGACCTCATGGCGGGGAAGCTCCCCGAGCTGCCGGGCGAGCGCGCGACCGTGTCCGACTGGGCGAACCATCTCTCGACGATCTTTCCGGAGGTGCGGCTCAAGCGCTATCTCGAGATGCGCGGCGCCGATGGCGGGCCATGGCGGGTGCTCCCCTCGCTCTCCGCCTTCTGGGTCGGCCTGCTCTACGACGACGCGAGCCTCGATGCCGCCTGGGATCTCGTCAAGCCGTGGAACGCTGAAGAACGCCAGCGGCTGCGCGACGACGTTCCCCGTCTCGGCTTCAAGGCGACGATCCGCAATCGCGATGTGAAGAGCCTCGCCGGCGAAGCGCTCGCGTTGTCGCGCGCCGGGCTCAAGAAGCGCAACCGCCTCGATCCCTACGGCGCCGACGAAACGCGCTACCTCGCGCCGCTCGACGATTTCGTCGAGCGCGGCCGCACCCAGGCGGAGGAACTGCTGGAGAAGTTCCACGGCCCGTGGGGCGGGTCCGTCGAACCGGTGTTCAAGGAGTATGCGTATTGACTCGCCGTTCCGGGTGTCGGCGACGGACTGAAGCATCAAGTCGAGGACGAAGCGACCACCGATGAAGACCTATAGGATCGCGGCGATACCGGGCGACGGGATCGGCAAGGAAGTCATCGCGGCGGGGATCGAGGTGCTCGATGCGCTCGCCGCGCGCGAAGGCCGGTTCGACTTCCACTACGATCACTTCGACTGGGGATCGGATTTCTACAAGCGCCATGGCGTGATGATGCCGACCAAGGGGCGCGACCTCATCCGGGATCACGATGCGATCTTCTTCGGCGCCGTCGGTGCCCCCGACGTGCCCGACCACGTCACCCTGTGGGGGCTGCGCCTCGCGATCTGCCAGCCGTTCGATCAGTACGCCAATGTCCGCCCGACCCGCATTCTGCCGGGCATCGCGAGCCCGCTGCGCAACGTCGCCGGCCCTGAGCTCGACTGGGTGATCGTGCGCGAGAACTCGGAGGGCGAATATGCCGGCGTGGGCGGCCGCGTTCACCAGGGTCACCCCGAAGAGGTCGCGACCGACGTCTCGATGATGACGCGCGCCGGTGTGACGCGCATCATGCGCTTCGCCTTCGCGCTGGCGCGCTCGCGGCCGCGCAAGCTCCTCACCGTGGTGACGAAGTCGAACGCGCAGCGCTACGCCATGGTGATGTGGGACGAGATCGCCGCCGAGGTCGCGGGCGAGTTTCCCGACGTCACCTGGGACAAGATGCTGGTCGACGCGATGACCATGCGGATGACGCTGCGGCCGGAGACCATCGACACCGTGGTCGCGACCAACCTGCATGCGGACATCCTGTCCGATCTCGCCGCGGCGCTTGCCGGCTCGCTCGGCATCGCGCCGACCGCGAACCTCAACCCCGAGCGGCGCTATCCCTCGATGTTCGAGCCGATCCACGGCTCCGCCTTCGACATCGCCGGCAAGGGCATCGCCAACCCGGTCGGCACTTTCTGGACCGCGACGATGATGCTCGATCATCTCGGCGAGAAGCGTGCCGCGGATCGGCTGATGCGGGCGATCGAGAAAGTCACCGCCGACCCGTCGCTGCACACGCCCGATCTCGGCGGCACCGCCACCACCCGCAAGGTCACCGACGCCACCGTCGCCGCGATCCGCGGCGACAATGCGTGAGCCGTGGGATCGATGGTCTGACGCACCGGCGGCGTGCTAGCCTGAGTGCGGGCCGCTGTGCGCGCCTGCCGAAACACGTGCGGGCAGCGAAACGCGCCGGCAACAAAAAGGTTGGGAGGACGGTTTGATGAAGCATGTCGCCAAGCGGCCGCTTGCCGCGCTCGGGACGCTCGTGGTGGCGTCCGTCCTGTCCGGAGCGGGCTTCGCTGCGGACGCGCCGGACATTTCCGGCATCTGGTGGGCGACCGAGTACCATCCGGCGATCCAGGTTCTCGGCGGCGGTGAGCTGCCGCTGACCGCGGCCGGAAAGGCCGCCTATGAGAAGAACATGGCGGGCCTCAAGGATGGCTCGATCATCGATTACCCGCGCAAATTCTGCACGCCGGATGGGGTGCCGCGGGTGCTCGCCAATCCCTATCCTTTCGAGATCGTGCAGGCGCCGCCCGGCCAGGTCACGTTCCTCTATGAGCTCAGCCACCAGGTCCGCCCGGTCGGGCTCGACAAGCCGCTGCAGGAGGAGGAGATCTCCATCTTCCCCGCCCACAACGGCCACTCAGCCGGCCACTACGAAGGCGACACTCTCGTGGTGGAGACGGCCGGTTTCAACGAGCGAACCTTCATCGACGCGACCGGCGCTCCCCACACGGACGAGCTGCGCACTTTCGAGCGCATCCGCAAGGTGAGTCCGACCGAGCTCGAGGACGTCGTCACCATCCACGACCCGCAATACTATTCACGGGATTGGCAGGCGCGCTTCGTTTACACGTTGCGCAACGATCTGCGGATCGAAGACTATGTCTGCGGCGAACGGCACCGCGATCTCTCCTCGGTCAAGGGGGTGCGGCGACCGTAGCGGAAGGCCGAGCGCGGCAAACATCAAAGTCTGTATGACATCTCCCGATTCCGGCTATGATGACGCGGTGAATCGGCCCGGAGGGGCATCCGGCCGGAGAAGACCGTCCGATGATGCGGGCCCTGATCGCGCTGACCGTGCTGACAGCCGTGTGCTTTGCCTGCGCTTCGTCGGCGCCGGCGCAGGTCGGCTTCGATCGCCGCGGCCATGACTATCTGAACTTTTCCGTGCGGTCGGGCGACCCTGCGGTGTGCGCGGTGCGTTGCGACCGCGAGGCGCGTTGCCGCGCCTGGAGCTTCACCTTCCCGACCGGCGACCGGGCGGCAACCTGTTGGCTCAAGAGCGAGGTGCCGCCGCGCGTCGAGGCGAACGACGTCGCCTCCGGCGTGCGCGGTGCCGGCGTCATCGAGCCGCGGGCCCGCAACCGCGAATTTGCGATCGACCGCCCCGGCGGCGACTACCGGGCGATCGAGGTTCCGGCGGAGGGAAACGGCGAGGCCTGCAGGCTCGCCTGCCAGAAGGACGGCCAGTGCCGTGCCTGGACCTATATGCGGCCAGGCTATTCGGAGTCCGGCGGCGCCCGCTGCTATCTCAAGAACCACATCACTGCGCCCCGTCACCGGCCGTGCTGCATCTCGGGCGTCGAGCGATGACGCCGCCTTGCTGAACCGGCAGCGCCGCTCCACATTGCCTAGCCGTGGCAACCTTCAGCGAACTCATCGAGGAAACGCGGCTCGCCGCCCGCGCTCTCGTCGAATACGGCGGCAGCCTGTTCAATCCGACGGTCAGGCTCGGGATCACCGGGCTGTCGCGGGCCGGCAAGACGGTATTCATCACCGCGCTGGTGCACGGCCTCGTGCGCGGCGGCCGGTTTCCCGTGTTCGAGGCGCAGAACGAAGGGCGAATCGTCGACGCGCACCTCGCGCCGCAGCCCGACGACGCGGTGCCACGCTTCGACTATGAGAGCCATCTCCATGCCCTGCTCGCCGACCGCGTTTGGCCGCAGTCGACGCGGCAGATCAGCGAGTTGCGGCTTGTAATCGAGTACCAGTCGCGCTCGGGGTCGATGCGGGAGCTCACCCTCGACATCGTCGACTATCCCGGCGAATGGCTGCTCGACCTGCCGCTCCTCGACAAGAGCTACGAGACCTGGTCGCAGGAAAGCCTCACCCTGTCGCGCAGTGCGCCGCGCGCGCGGCTCGCCAAGGCCTGGCACGAGGAGCTCGCACGCCTCGACCCGATCGCCCCCGCCGACGAGCAGGCGGCGATCACCGCGGCGCGGCTCTTCACCGAATACCTCCTTGCCTGCCGCAACGAGCAGTACGCCATGAGCCTGCTGCCGCCGGGGCGCTTCCTGATGCCGGGCGACCTTGCGGGCTCGCCGGCGCTCACGTTCTCGCCGCTCGACCTGCCGGCGGATGCGACGGCGCCGGACGGCTCGCTTTGGGCGATGATGCGGCGCCGCTACGAGGCCTACAAGGACGTGCTGGTGCGTCCGTTCTTCCGCGAGCATTTCGCACGCCTCGACCGCCAGATCGTCCTGGTCGACGCGCTCGCCGCCTTCAATGCCGGGCCGGAGGCAGTGCATGACCTCGAAGGCGCGCTCAAATCGATCCTCGATTGCTTCGAAATCGGCCGGCGCACCTTCTTGACCTCGCTGCTGCGGCCGCGCGTCGACCGCATCCTGTTCGCGGCGACCAAGGCCGACCATCTCCATCCCGTCAGCCACGACCGGCTCGAGGCGATCCTGCGGCGCATGGTCGATCGTGCCATCGACCGGGCTGGTCTCGCCGGCGCCAAGGTCGACGTCATTGCGCTCGCCGCGGTCCGCGCCACCAAGGAGGCGCAGGTCCGCCACGGTGGCGAGATGCTCCCGGCGATCGTCGGGGTCCCGGCGGCAGGCGAAACGCTGGCTGGCCGGAAGTTCGACGGAGCGACCGAGGTCGCGGTGTTTCCGGGCGACCTGCCAACCGATCCCGACTCTGTCTTCGCGCCGGGCAAGGCGGGTTTCCGCGGGCTCGCCAGCGCCACCGCGGAAGAGACCGACTACCGTTTCCTGCGGTTTCGGCCGCCGCCGCTCGAGCTCGGGGGTGACGGGCCACCCGCGCTACCCCATATACGGCTCGATCGCGCCCTGCAGTTTCTGATCGGAGACCGCCTGAAATGAGCGAACTTCGCACCCGTCGGCCGGCGGTGTTCCGGTACGATGATCCGGCTGTGGTCGCCACCCTCCCGGCCACCGTTGCGCCGGTGGAACTGCCGAGCCCGCCGGAGCTGCAGCGCCGCAGGCCGTGGGTCGCAATGTTCTGGATAGGAGCATTCGGCCTCGCGGTTCTCGCGACGGGCCTTGCCGTCGTCAATCTGATCGAGGACCTCGCGAGCCGCGCCGCCTGGCTCGGCGGCCTCGGTGTCGTCATGGCAGGCCTTGCCGCCGTCGCGCTGCTCGTGATCGTCGCGCGGGAGGTGATCGCGCTGGCGCGGCTTTCCGAGATCGAGAGCCTGCACAAACGTGCGGTCGAGATTCTCGCGAGCGACGAACGCACCCCCGGCCGCGCCCTCGTCCGCGATCTGCTTTCCCTCACCAAGCGAATGCCGCGCCTCGCGCGGTCGCGCGCGCGCCTGGAGGGTCATCTCGACGACATCATCGACGGCGGCGACCTCATCCGGCTCGCCGAGCGCGAGCTGATGGCGCCCCTCGACGAGGAGGCGCGCCGGCTGGTGTTCGGCGCCGCGAAGCGGGTCTCGGTGGTCACCGCAGTAAGCCCGCGCGCCGCAATCGACGTGTTCTTCGTGCTCATCACCGCGCTCGGCCTGGTGCGCAAGCTGGCGCTGCTTTACGGCGGCCGCCCGGGGACGCTGGGCCTCATCACGCTGATGCGCCATGCGGTGTCGCATCTCGCGCTCACCGGAGGCATGGCGGCGAGCGACACCCTGATCCAACAGGTGATCGGTCACGGGCTCGCCGCGAAGCTCTCGGCCCGGCTCGGCGAGGGCGTTCTCAACGGGCTTCTGACCGCGCGGCTCGGGCTCGCCGCGATCGAGGTGATCCGGCCGCTGCCGTTCACCGCGCTGCGCCAGCCTTCCCTCAACGAACTCGCGACTTCGCTGCTCCGCTTCGGCGAGGAGCGCGCGGAAGAGGCGAGGGCCGCGGCGTCGTGACCAACGGTCCGGCGCGGTAACGAGCGCCCGTTCTCAGGCGCTTGCCACTGCAGTGCTATGCCCCCGACGGGACTTCACGAGCGCAGCGAATATCGCCGCAGAAAGCGGCTTCGCGAACAAGAAGCCCTGCGCCTCGTCGCAGCCTTCCGACAGCAGGAACTGCATCTGCTGCATCGTCTCGACGCCCTCGGCGACCACGGTCAGCCCGAGATTGTGGGCCATTGCGATCAACGAACGGACGATCGATACCATCTTCGGGTCGTCCGGCAGTCCGCGCACGAATTGCTGGTCGATCTTGATGCCCGTCAGCGGCATGCGCGTGAGAAAGCTCAACGAAGCGTAGCCGGTCCCGAAGTCGTCGAGCGCGATTTGCACCCCGCGGTCGAGCAGCTTTCGCAGCGGCTCGATCGCCGCCGTTTTTTCGCCGAGCGCAATGTTTTCGGTGATCTCGAGCTCGAGAGATTTCAGGAGCTAGCCCGGTGTCGGCGAGCACCTGCTCGACCTCGGCGACGAATGAGGGATCGTAATACTGGCTGGGAAACAGGTTGATCGCGACGCGCGGCGCGTCCCCACCGTGGCGTCGCCATGACGCCGCGGTTTCGCAAGCCGAGCGCAGGATCCAGCTGCCGACTGACGTCGAGATCGGACTCGCCGCCAGCATCTCGATGAAAGCGCCCGGAGCGATCAAGGATCGGCCCTGATTCCATCTCAGCAGCGCTTCGGCACCGACGATCTTGCCGTCGGCGAGGCGCACCTGGGGCTGGAAATGAAGCTCGAACTCGCCGTGCGAGTGGGCTCGGCGAAGCTTGGTGTCGAGGTCCCGCCGTGCCTGCACGTCGGCGCGCAGCGCGTTGAGAAAGAACGCGTACTGGCTGCGGCCGACGGCCTTCGCCTTGTAGAGCGCCATGTCGACATTGCCGATCAGTTCCTCGGTGTCTGCGCCGTCGGCCGGAGCGATGGCAATGCCGGCACAGGCGCTCACGAAGGCTGTCGTGCCGGCGATGTCGAACGGCGTTTCGAGCTGTCGCAACATGGTGCCGACGATGTCCGCAATCCGACCGGGATCGCCGCAACCGGGAACCAGGAGGATGAACTCATCGCCGCCCAGCCGGAAGAGACGCGGTTCTTTGCCGACCACGGCCAGCCAGCGGATGGCGACTTCCTTGAGCAGCGCGTCTCCGCTGGAGTGTCCCATCGCGTCATTGACTTCCTTGAATCCGTCGAGATCGAACAGCGCGATCGACATCTGACCGGGAGCGCCGTCGCGGTCGGCCTTGAAAAATTCGTCGAGCGCGCGATAGAGCGCCGGGCGGTTCGGCAGTCCCGTCAACGAATCGAAATAGGCGAGTTGGGCCAGCCGTGCCCGCATGTTCTTTGCAGTGGTGGTGTCGCGAACGAGGGCGAGGACGCGGCCGTCGTCGAGCGAACTCAACATGATATCGACCGGAAACTCGCTGCCGTCCTTGCGGCGTCCATGAAGCTCGAGGCCGGCGCCCATCGGCCGCATGGTCGGCCGGCTGTGGATCGCTGCACGATGGCCGATGTGACGTTCGCGAATCCGTTCCGGCAGGAGGACTTCGATCGGCTGTCCGATCAATTCGTGCTCCTGGTATCCGAACATGGCGGTGAGCTGGCTGTTGACCTGCCTTATGATGCCGTTGAAATCGGCGGTCACGACTGCATCGGGAATGAGATCGAAAGAAATCGTTCGCTCTGGCATTTTCGCCTCTGCGCTGCTGCTGCAAAACGGGCGGGCAGCGCAAATTGGGGTGAAACTACAAGTGAACCAAATTCGTTGTTGAGGGGCCTCGGGTGATTGCTTAGTGAATCTGTGGGGCGCGTATTCTTTCCGCAGGCATAATCCCGCACGCAAACTCCCGCATTGTAAACGGGGATATCTGCGATTGGTTCCCTCCGACGCCTTTGTCCTGCCCATTTGGTTGGTATTTCGTTTATTTTTGTCGGCCTAGCCCTATTGAAGGTTACCGGTCCGTTCCAGCTGGGGGCCGAGCCTGCCGGTCTCTCGATCGCCGAGGCGTTGGCCGGGGGCCAACTGACGCCGCTCGCCGGAAGCCAGGATGCCGTGCCGACGCGGGCTGCCCGCGCCGCGGCGTCTCATTGATCTTGCGGGCAATCCTGTTACGACAGCTTCAGGCAACGATCGCTGGAGGACGCGGATGGCAGGTTCAGGAAAGTCGCGGCTGGCGCTGGCGCTCGCTGCCGCGCTGACGGTGCTCGCGGCGCTGCCCGCCCGCGCCGCCTATCCGGAACGAGCAATCACCCTGATCGTGCCGTTCGCGCCTGGCGGGCCGACTGACATCATCGCCCGCATTCTGGCGACCGCACTCCATTCGTCGCTCGGACAGCCCGTGATCATCGACAATCGGGCGGGCGCCGCCGGCAATACCGGCATGGGCGTCGCGGCACGCGCCACTCCCGACGGCTACACGCTGTTGCTCACGTCGACGTCGATCGCGGTCAACCCGGCGCTGTTCAAGAACCTGCCCTACGATCCGTTCAAGGATTTCATCCCGATCTCCGAGCTCGTCAACGCGCCCAACGTGCTCGTGGTGCGCCCGGACTCCGGCATCAAGTCGCTCGCCGATCTCGTCGCCCAGGCGAAGGCCGCGCCGACCAAGTTCAACTATTCGAGCCCCGGCGCGGGGACGAAGTCCCACCTCACCGGCGAGATGCTCAAGCTGCGCGCCGGCATCCAGATGGTGCACGTGCCTTATCGCGGCGCCGGTCCGGCGACGCTCGGCGTGCTCGAAGGCACGGTGCAGGTCGGATCAGTCGCGCTGCCGCCGGCGGAGCCGCTGATCAAGGACGGCCAGTTGCGAGCGCTCGCGGTGACGGGGGCGCAGCGCTGGTTCTCGCTCCCCGACGTGCCGACCATGATCGAGCTCGGCTACCCCAACTTCGTCTCCGACACCTTCAACGCGCTGTTCGCACCGGCGGGGACGCCGCCCGAGGTCGTGGCGCTGCTCGCGAAGGAAAGCCGCGCTGCCTTCGAGAAGCCGGAGGCCCGCGATCAGGCTCGCAAGGTCGGCTTCGAGATCGTTGCCGGCCCGCCCGAGGCGCTCGCCGCGCGGGTCGCCGCCGAGGTGCCGGCGGTGCGCGACCTCGTCGCCAAGGCCGGCATCAAGGCGGAGTGAGACACCTTCGAGGGCACGCGAGGGCGTGTGCCTATACGATCGTACCGCTGGGCTGGTGGTGGCCGTGCCGCAGCAGCTCGGCAAGCCGGTGCAGCCCGTCATCCCTGCATCCCTGGGCCTCGATCTCTGCAACCGTAGCTAGCACGTAGTCGAGGTTTGCCCCGGATCGGCCATGACCCTGCCGTACCAGATGCAGTTGGCGCTCGAGGTCGAGCCGCCCTGCGTACTGAGGATGACTACGATCGACAAGATAGACAAGCGCGGTGACGGCCCGTTCCGGCCTCGTCGCCAGGGTGATTCTGCGCATGGTTTCCCGGTAGACCATGGTGACCTGCTCACGCCCCCGCAGGTATTCGACAGTCGGGTCGCGCCGCGCCGCGGCCACCCGATAGGCGATGCCGCGGCAGGCGCCGCCGAGATCGAGACCGAGCACGAGACCCGGCCGCTCCGGCGTGCCGCGGTGAACGAAGGAGTAGACGCACAGCGCCCGGTGCAGGCCGGTGAGCCGCGCCGGGACGCGCTCCAGGTGCTCGAACCCGGGACGCCACATCAGCGAGCCGTAGCCGAAAACCCAGAGGTCTTCCGAGGGGGGAGCGGTAAAGACGGACATCGCGAGGAAGGTCAATCTCACATTAAAATTGCAGCCGAGGCGTTGACGCGCCCCCGTTCCCCGCCTAACAGCCGGCCAGGGGCAGCGCAACACCGAGAAAGCCGAGGAGTGCGCGTGAACAGGCAATATCGAGCCGTGCAACAGGAAGGCCGCTCGCGGACCTGGTTGATTGCTCTTCCGACCGTCGTCCTGCTGCTGCTCGCGGCCGGGTGGTGCGGCTTCTGGTACGTCTCGGCCGGCAAGGCGCAGGCCTCGCTCGACGAGTGGCGCAGCCGCGAGGCGAATGCCGGGCGCGTCTACCGTTGCGAGGACGAGAGCTTCGGCGGCTTTCCGTTCCGCATCGAGATGCATTGCCGCAATCCGCTGATGGAGGACCGCGGCACCCAGATCACGTTGCGCGCCGGCGACCTCAAGGCGGTGGCGCAGGTCTGGGACCCGACCCTGCTGATCGGCGAGATTTCCGGGCCGATGACGTTCGGGCCGACCGGCGCCGCGCCGACAATGACGATGAAATGGTCGCTCGCCCAGGCAAGCCTGCGCGGGCTGCCGGTGTCCTCGCAGCGCCTGTCGATCGTCATCGATCAGCCGGGACTGATCTCGATCGACGCCTCGGCGCTCGCGTCGGCCGATCATCTCGAATTCCACGCCCGCCGCGCGCCGACCTCGACCGCGGAAGATCCCGCGCTCGATTTCGCGCTCGACTTCACCCATTTCACCTCGCCGCCGATGGGAAGCTATGCCGCAGCGTCGACCGACGCCCATATCGTCGGCGTGTTGCGCGGGGTCGGCGATCTCTCGCCGAAGCCGCTCGCTACCAAGCTGCGCGAGCTGCAGGCGGCGAACGGGCGCCTGGAGCTCACGAGCGCGCGCCTCCAGCAGGGCGATCTCGTTGCCAACGCCACCGGCGCGGTGTCGCTCAATCCGCGCGGCGCGCTCAACGGCGAGCTCAATGTCACGGTGATCAACTTCGGCAAGCTGCTGCAGGTGCTCGGCGTCGATCGCATGATCGCGCAGGCCGTGCCGCAGGCGACCATCGACAAGCTCGCACCCGGCCTCGACCGCGTGATGCCGGGCCTCGGTGGCCTGCTGCGCGGCAACACCGGCGCCGCCAGCGGCAGCGCCGCAGCGTCGCTCGGCGCGGCTGCCGTCGGCGGAAAGCCCACCGAGCTCGACGGCCAGCGCGCGATTTCGATGATGCTGCGCGTCTCCGACGGCACCGCCTATCTCGGTCCGCTCAAGGTCGGGCAAATCCCGCCGCTGTTCTGAGCCGCGACCACACGCGCAAACCTGTCATCGCCCGGCTTGACCGGGCGATCCAGTAACCACCGTGAGGCAAAAGCCTCAGTTACATCGATAGCGCAGGGGTTACTGGATTGCCCGGTCAAGCCGGGCAATGAGTGCGTCCGTGAGTTCGTGATGTCAGCACGGTGGGAGTTTGTGCCATGTGAAGTCACCGCACACGTAGCTGACGGCAACTGCGTCGCCGCGAGGCGGGGTGGAGAGCAGCCGGAGGCGAACCGACAGCCCGTAGGATGACGAACCCGATTCGGCGGCGTGCAGAGGCGAGCTTGCTCATTGATGGCGAAGTCTGGCCCGCGAGGGCCGACCGGTGGCACGAGGTGATAGGCACGTGACCGCCGGGCTGCATAACGTGGTTGGGGACGGGATGCCGGGAAGGCAGACGAACGGAACGGAGAGACCTTGTTGGCGTGTGCGAGTCGGCAAGGAGTCAGAGCCCGCATAGTGTGTGCTGAGTAGCGCATGAGTCAGGAGGGTTAAAGTCCCTCCAGCGCTCGGATGAGGGGCGCTGTATCCAAAGGCAGGGGTAATGCCTTGCCGGCCGGCGGCGCAAGCCGGCGGAGGACAGGGTGTCCGGAGCGATCCGGAATCCGAAGAGTTTGAGGAGAAGTATCGGGCTGCAATCAATGGGGGCGACCCCGACGATGAACAGGTCGGCCAAAGATGGGGCAAGGTCGAGCCCGCACTATGGGGGCGAAGGCGTTACTCATTCACCCATCGTACCAAGGTGTTTGCTGGCGGCACGATACGGAAGAATCATGCGTGACCTCAGGAGACCTGTCGGTGCCCCGGCCAGCAACCGGGTAAGCAACCCTATAAGCGGAAGCGAAGTGGGAAGTGATGCGGCGGCAGGAGTCGGAGAACGTAATAGTACCTGAAGCGCGAGACGAACAACTCGTGTGACCAGCAATGGCGGATCGAGAGTGATCCGGGGAAGGACGTTCGTGAAAGGATCGAGGCGGGATACGTCGAGATAGATGAGCAAGAAGCGTGAAGATGGAAACTTCCCTTAGTGAAAAACCCGAACGTCACGCTTCGAGGAGACTATCCGATCATCTGGCCCTCGAAGGTCGAAAGCGGAAGGTCCACTCTCTGGTGGACAAGGTATACTCACGCAAGAACCTGAAGCTTGCGTGGGAGCGTGTTCGTGCCAATCAAGGGGCCAGCGGCGCAGATAAGGTGACCATCGAGGACTTTGAGACCCGTCTGGATGAGAATCTGGAACGGCTCCATCACGAGCTCCGCGAGAACACCTATCAGCCGCAAGCCGTGCGACGATTGGAGATTCCGAAAAGGGGAGCCCCCGGCAAGACAAGGCCACTGGGCATACCGTCGGTCTACGACCGGGTGTGTCAGCAGGCGCTCGTCAATCGCTTGGAGCCGATCTTTGAGAAGGTCTTTGATCCGAGCAGCTTTGGGTATCGTAAAGGGCGCAAGACTTCCGATGCCCTGTCCAAGATTTGGCGCGAAGTGGAGGCCGGAAGCGAGTGGATCGTCGATGCGGATCTCAGAGACTTTTTCGGGACCGTAGATCACGAAAAGCTCCTGACCCTGGTCGGAAAGCAAATTGCCGACAGCAGAGTGCTGAAGCTCATTCAACAGATGCTGGAGGCGGGCTATGAAGAACGGGGACAGAAATTTGCGACTCCACGGGGAACTCCGCAAGGAGGGGTCGTCTCACCACTGCTGAGCAATATCCTGCTGACTCCCTTTGACAAGGAGATGAGGCGACAGGGGTATCAGCTCACGCGATGGGCGGACGACTGGGTAGTGACCTGTCGGACTCGCGCCGAGGCGGAGCACGCCTTGGCGCGAGCGGTGAAGATCCTCGAACAGCTCGGCGTAGCGCTCAATCAGGCGAAGACCCGGATTGTGCACATTACGCGCGGCTTCGAGTTTCTCGGATTCAAAATCCAACGTGGCAAAGGCAAGTTCCGCCTAACCCACGATCGGATCAAATCCAAACTGAACCGGCAGAATCTCTACGCCATTCCCACACAGAAGTCGTTGGACCGATTCAAGGATCAGATCAGGACCCTGACGCAGAGGAAGGTACCCCTGCGTTTGGGCGAAGTGATCGAGACGATCAACCCGATCATCCGAGGATGGGGAAACTACTACTGTCGCTCCCATGTTAGGAAGCGCTTCCATCAGCTGGACGGTTGGATAATTCGACGGCTGTGGTCACATCGCACCAAGCGATGGCGTAACGCAGCGTGGAGGGAATATCCCACCAAACGGTTGCGCATAGAGTTCAAGCTGGTCAGCCTCGTCTCGCTCATACCTTCGCTGCAGACCGCGAAAGCTCTTTCATGAAAGCCGGATACGGGAAAACTGTACGTCCGGTTTGTGCGGCGGACGGAGGCCAGCTCTCATTGGGCGCCTCCTCCGACCCGACACCGATGTGGTCTGGTGCACGGACCATGAGAGGAGGGGCTAGCAAAACCCCGTCCGAGGGAAGGCAGGGCAGGAAGGTGGATGCGTGAAGACCAAACCGGAGCAGAGCAGCACCGCGAGTGCCGAAAAGGCTAAGCAATGGTTGCAGAGATCCAGACGACAGACGCAACTGGGCGGGGATCGAAGCCGAGGCGTGGACCGATCGCATGCTGTCGGCGCTGGGCAACGGCGTCAAAGGGGAAACTAGCCTTCTTCGCGAATGCCAGGCGGGTCGCGTTTCACACCGCTTGGCAAGCAGCGAGACAGTCTCGATGAAGAAACCACCGACTGGAGAGCCGTATGCGGGAAAACCGCACGTACGGTTCGGAGGGAGGGGAGGCCAACGCCTTCCCTACCCCTATCAACATTTGGGAAGTGGCCGGCGAATTCCGGGCGGCCATTTGCCCCACGTTACAGACCGTCGTCTTTACATCGTCGTCGACGTTGACCGATGATGCGCGCCGAAAGCGGCCGCTGCAGCCGGCCGTGGGCACAACAACGTCCGCCGGGAGGATCATTCATGTCTCGCAAGCTCGATCGTCGTTCGTTTCTGGCGGCTGGAGCCGCGGGGGCCGCTGCCGCAAAGTTCGGCATCGCCGCACCGGCCGTTGCGCAAACCGCTCCGTTCAAGATCGGCCTGCTGACGGTGAAGACCGGCCCGCTGGCGCAGGGCGGCATCCAGATGGAGCAGGGGCTCGCCGTTTTTCTCAAAGAGAAGGCGAACACGCTCGCCGGCCGCAAGATAGAGTTCATCTCCGCCGACACCGGCGGCAATCCGGCGGGCGCCAAGACCAAGGCGCAGGAGCTGATCGAGCGCGACAAGGTCAACGTGATCTTCGGACCACTCGCCGCGTTCGAGCTGTTGGCGATCACCGACTACGTCCGCGACAATGCGACGCCGCTGATCAGCCTCGCCGCCGCCGAGGACGTGACCCAGCGCAAGGCCAACCCGTTCGTGATCCGCCCGTCGGCGACCTCGGCCCAATGCTGTCACGTCATGGGCGACTACGCCGCCAAGGAGCTAAAATACAAGCGCGCGGCGACGATCTCCGAGGACTTCGCTTTCGGCTACGAGCAGATGGCCGGCTTCCAGCGCGTCTTCGAGGACGATGGCGGCAAGGTCGTCAAGAAGCTGTGGCCGCCGCTCGTCACGCCGGACTACACGCCCTATATCGCTCAGATCGGCAAGGTCGATTGCGTGTTCAACGGTTTCGCCGGATCGAATCCGGTGAAATTCATGCGCAGCTATGCCGATCTCGGCCTCAAGGGCAGCATTCCGCTGCTCGCCGGCTGGACCGCGATGGACGATGCGCTGCTGCGCAGCCTCGGCGACGAGGCGGTCGGCGTCGTCTCGGCGTCGTGGTATTCCGCCGATCTCGATACGGCGAGCAACAAACGCTTTGTTGCCGCGATGGGGAAGGACTACAACGTCCTGCCCGGCGGATACTCGGCCGGCATGTACATCGCCGGCCAGTGCGTCGAGGCCGCGATCGAGAAGCTCGGCGGCAAGGCCGACGACCGCAAGGCGCTCGCCGAGGCGCTGCATATGGTGAGCCTCACCGATACGCCGCGCGGACCGGTGAAATTCGACCATCTCGGCAACGTCGTCGGCACCGTCTTCATCCGCAAATGCGAGCGCAAGAACGGACAGCTCGTCAACACCGTGATCAAGCGCTATCCCGACGTCGGCCAGTTCTGGACGTACGACGAGAAGGCTTTCCTCGCGGCTCCGGTCTACGCCCGCGAGCAGCCGCCGGCGAAGAATCTGGAGCCTTAAGGTGCGTGGCTGACTCAGGGGTGTTGTATAGACGAGAGCGTTGTCATCGCCCGGCTTGACCGGGCGATCCAGTAACCACGGGACCTCGATCTTGGAACGCCAGGAGTTCATCCGAATCCCCGGTGGTTACCGGATGCCCGCTTTCGCGGGCATGACACTGAATTTCTACTCGAGGAACACGGCTGACGATCGTCCGCATGGGGGAACGTCATGACCCTGTGGATCACGCTCGCCGTGAACAGCATCGCCATGGGCGGGTTGCTGTTCCTGCTCTCGGCCGGCTTCTCGCTGATCTTCGGGCTGATGCGCATCCCCAATCTGATGCACGGCTCGTTCTTCATGCTGGGCGCTTATTTTGGCGTGTCGATGCTTGCCCACGAGGTCAATTTCTGGATAGCGGCGCTCGCCAGCGGCCTTGCCATGGCGGTCATCGGTGCCGTGGTCGAGCGGTTCCTGCTGCGACGCCTCGCCGGCCAGGAACTCGCGCAGGTGCTTCTCACGCTCGGCTTGTCGTTCATCGTCGCCGATCTCTGCCTGATGATCTGGACCGGCGATCCCTGGCAGCCGTCGCCGCCGCCTGACCTGCGCGGCGCGCTGCGTTTCGCCGGCCTGTTCTTTCCGATCTATCGCCTCGCGATCGTGATCATCGCGGTCGTCGTCGCCATCGCGCTGTGGCTCCTGGTCGACTGGACCCGGCTCGGCGCGATGATCCGCGCCGGCGTCGACGATGCGCCGATCGCCCGCGTGGTCGGCATTCCGGTGTCGCGCCTGTTCACGCTGGTGTTCGCACTGGGCGCCGCGCTCGCCGCGTTCGGCGGCGTCATCGGCGCGCCCTACCTCTCGGTCTATCCCGGCCTCGATGGCGAGATGCTGCCGCTCGCGCTCATCGTCGTCATCCTGGGTGGCACCGGCAGCCTGCTCGGCGCGCTGCTCGGCAGCTTCATCATCGGGTTTCTCTATAATTTCGGCCAGGCGATGTTTCCGGATCTTGCCTATGTGATCCTGTTCCTGCCGATGCTCCTCGTACTCGTGCTGCGGCCGCAGGGATTGTTCGGTAAGGGCACGGTATGAGCGCGGCGGCGACGCGCGGCGCGTTTCTCGTCGTCGCGCTCGCCGTCATGTTGGTCATCTTGGCGACGCTGCCGGTGTGGGTCGGCAACACCTACTACATCAATATCGCGAGCCAGGTGCTGCTGTTCGCGGTATTCGCTCTCGCGCTCAACGTGCTGGTGGGGTACGGCGGTCTCGTCTCGCTCGGACATGCCGGGTTGTTCGCGGTCGCCGGCTACACCACGGCGCTGATGCTGCAAGCCGGGCAGGGGCATCTCGCCGCCGACCTCGCCGCCGTCGCGGTCACGCTTGCGATGTCGGCGGTGTTCGCGGTGCTGGCGCTGCGCGCGACCGGCATCGGCTTCCTGATGATCACGCTTGCGCTCGGGCAGATCCTCTGGGGCATCGCCTATCGCTGGGCGAACCTCACGAACGGCGACAACGGCGTCAACGTGACGAGCCGGCCGGCGCCGTTCGGCATCAGCCTCGCCGGTGCGACGCCGTTCTACTATACGACGCTGGTGGTTTTCCTCATCGCGCTCGCGACCATGGCGTTGCTGGTGCGCTCGCCATTCGGCGCGAGCCTTTGCGGCACCCGCGACCAGCCGCGGCGAATGACGGCGCTTGGCTACAATGTCTGGCTGATCCGGTTTCTCGCTTTCCTGTTTTCCGGATTCTGGTCGGGCATCGCCGGCATCCTGTTCGTCTACTACAACCAGTTCATCAGCCCGCAGATCGCGGCACTGCAGACTTCAGCCGAGGTGCTGCTGATGGTGATTTCCGGCGGCACCGCGACGCTTGCCGGCCCCGTGGTCGGTGCGGCGATCGTCGTCATCACCAAGAACGTGGTGAGCGCCTACATCGTGCGCTGGAATCTGGTGCTCGGCCTCGTCTTCGTCGTCATCATCACCTTCATGCCGGAGGGGCTGGTGCCCGGCTCGGCGCGGCTGTGGCGCTGGGCCTGGCGGCGTCGCGCTCGCGCCGATGAAGCCGGCGACTGCCGGAGAGCGGCCATGAGCGCGCTCCGCGTCACCGGGCTGACCAAATCGTTCGGCGGCCTGCGCGTCACCAAGGGCGTCGACCTCGCCGTCGCGCCGGGCGAGCGGCGGCTGATCATCGGTCCCAACGGCGCCGGCAAGACGACGCTGTTCAACCTGATCACCGGCGACATCGCGCCCGACGACGGCTCGATCGCGCTGTTCGGCCGCGACATCACCCGCACGCCGTGCCGGCGGCGCGTCCATCTCGGCATGGCGCGCACCTACCAGATCATCACGCTGTTTCCTCGCGACACCATCCTGCGCAACGTCACCCTGGCGCTGCTCGGCCTGTCGAAGCTGCGCTGGAATCCGTTCCTCGCGCTCGACCGCGAGCAAGGCCTCGTCTCCCGCGCCCGGGCGGCGCTCGCCCGCGTCGGTCTCGACGACATAGCCGAACGCCCGCTCGGCGAGACCTCCTACGGCGAGCGGCGCCGCGTCGAGATCGCGATGGCGATGGCGCAGGAGCCGAAGCTGTTGTTGCTCGATGAGCCCTTTGCGGGGCTGTCGATCGACGAGCGGCGCGACGTGCGCGAATTGCTTGCGCACCATTCCGCGCGACGTCACCATCGTGATGATCGAGCACAACATGGACGTCGCGCTCGATTTCGCCGATCGCATCACGCTCCTCCATTTCGGCGAGGTGATCGTCGAAGGCACCCGCGCCGAGGTCGTCGCCGACCCCCGCACCAGGGAGGTCTACCTTGGCGAGTAGCGCGCTCGAACTCCGCGACGTCGACGCCTACTACGGAGACAGCAACGTCCTCCACAAGGTGTCGTTCGCGCTTCACGAGGGACACCTGCTCGGTCTGCTCGGCCGCAACGGCGCCGGAAAGTCGACCTGCATGAACGTCACCGTCGGCCTGCTGCCGCCGCGTGCCGGCAGCGTCGCCGTGTTCGGCTCAACCGTGACGCGGTTGCCGCCGGAGAGGATTGCGGCGCACGGCGTCGCGCTCGTGCCTCAAGGGCGCCGTGTCTTCAAGAGCCTCACCGTGCGCGAGAACCTCATCGTCGCGGCACGGCGCGGCGAGGCGCGCAACGGCCGCACGCCATGGACGACCGAAACCGTGTTCGCGACGTTTCCGCGCCTGCGCGAGCGCTCGGGACAGATGGCAGCCTATCTCTCCGGCGGCGAGCAGCAGATGCTCGCCATCGCCCGCGCGCTGATGGCCAATCCGCGGGTGCTGCTGATGGACGAGCCGTCCGAAGGGCTTGCGCCGCAGATCGTCGCCGAGGTGATGGCGACCGTCCGCGCGCTCAAGGCGAGCGGCCTCTCGATCGTGCTCGTCGAGCAAAATCCCAAGCTCGTATTCGAGATCGCCGACGACATCGTGATCCTCAACAGCGGGGAGGTTGCGGTCGCCGACCGCACCGCCGTGCTGCGCGAGAAAAATGTCGATTTGCGCCAGTACCTTGGCGTATTCTGATCTTGTCATCGCGGGGTGGTCGCGCCGAGGGCTGATGGCTGCCGGAGGGATTGCGAGAGCTGTGACCGTGGCTGCGGGGCTCGCCGTGCTCCTCTGCCTCGCCGCGCACGAGCCTTGCGCAGCAACGGGTGGTGCCGCCGCGGGCGTCTCCGCTCAGCGGACGTCCCGACACCGAAGGCGCGATGCGGCTCGTCCCGCCGGTGCCGCCCGCCCAGCCCACACCGGCCGACAAACTGCCGCTCGCCCAGCTGCGCGTGCCCCGCGGCTTCCGGATCGAGGTCTATGCCGCCGGTGTCGCCGGCGCGCGGAGCCTGCGGATCGGCGACAAAGGCGCGGTGTTTGCCGGCTCGACGCTCGGCTTCGTCTATGCGGTGGTCAGCAGGGACGGCCGAGGCGAGGTGAAGGTCGTCGCCTCCGGGCTCAACCGCCCGAGCGGCCTCGCCTACAAGGACGATACGCTCTACATCGCCGAGCTCACGCGCATCGCGAAGATCGAGCACGTCGAGGACAGTCTCGACAATCCGCCGCCGCCGGTCGCCGTCTACGAGGGTCTCCCCAAGGAAGAGACCAACGGCTTGCGCTTCATCGGCATCGGGCCGGACGACCGGCTCTATGTCAGCGTCGGCATGCCCTGCAACAATTGCCTCGCGCCAGATGGTTTTGGCCAGATCAGGCGGATGAACCTCGACGGCAGCGGCGGCGAGGTTCTCGCCGAAGGGATGCGCTTTGTTCTCGGGTTCGACTGGAACCCTGCGAACCGCGACCTCTACTTCACCGACAATGGCCGCGACTGGCTGTCCGAGGAGCTGCCGAACGACGAGCTCAACCGGGTGACGCGGCCGGGGCAGAACTTCGGCGCGCCCTACTGCTATGAGGGCGACGTGCCTGACCAGGTGTACGGCTGGGGCCGCTCGTGCAGCGAGTTCGTGCCGCCGGTCGCCAAGCTCGGTCCGCACACGGCGCCGCTGGGCATGCGCTTCTACACCGGCACCATGTTTCCAGCCGAGTACCGCGGCGCGATTTTCGTCGCCCGCCACGGCTCCTGGAACAAGACGGTGAAGAGTGGCGGCGACGTCGTCGTGGTGAAGCTCAATCGCGACGGCAGCGTGCGCGCGGTCGAGCCGTTTCTTACCGGCTTCATCGCCACCAATGCCTATCTCGGCCGGCCGGTCGACGTCGCGATGATGAAGGACGGCTCGCTCCTCGTCTCCGACGACTGGAACGGCGCGATCTACCGGGTGGTCTACGGCAATGCCCGCCCGGCGCATCGGTGAGGCTGCCGCAACGTTCTGAAAATTGGCGGGGGCCCGGCGGTGTGGCCGCCGGACCCCCTCGACAAATCAGCCGGCCTGTAAGCCGGGTTCTGTAGGGCACGAGGCGCGAGCCTCGTACGTGACGGCCATTCCTCTGGAACGCCGGTTACCCGGCGCTTCGAGCAACCTACCCGGACGGCACGATTTGGACATCGAACTGGAACGCGCCGTCTTGCGACGATGCGTTCCGCGCCGTCCCTATTCGGTTTTGCTCCCGGTGGGGTTTGCCATGCCGTCGGCGTTGCCGTCGACGCGGTGCGCTCTTACCGCACCATTTCACCCTTGCCGCGCCTGACACCGAAGCCGGTGCGCCGCGGCGGTTTGTTTTCTGTGGCACTGTCCCTAGGGTTGCCCCCGCCGGACGTTATCCGGCACCGCATGTCCATGGAGCCCGGACTTTCCTCCCCGGCGACCTTTCGGCCGTTGCCGGAGCGGCCGTCCAGCCGACTGACGCAGAGAGGAATGGGGGCACGGAAGGGCGGCGTCAAGAGCATTGCCGGTGGAAGGTGCGCGCTACCGACCGGGCGTTGCGCCTGCCGGCAACGTGACGCCGTCCGCGTCTTGCGCTAAGCCGAACGTCACCGATGGCCACGCTCGACACCTCATCTCCCGCCGCCGTCTCCGCTGCGCCGCCTGCGCCGCCGCCTGCCCCCGTGTTCGCGCGGCGCTTTGCTGGCGTGCTGTCGATCCTCGGCGGGCTCGCGCTGTGGGAGCTGGTGAGCCGCTTCGTCGTCGCCAATCCGCTGTTCCTCGCGGCGCCGACCCAGATCGTCGGCGCGATCTGGTCGCTCGCGGTATCCGGCGAGTTGTGGCCCCATATCTCGATCAGCGCGGCTGAGTTCGCCGCGGGCTACGTCATCGCGAGCGTGCTCGGCGTCGTGATCGGCATGGCGATGGCGGAGAGCGAGATCGCGCGCAAGGCGCTGGAGCCGTGGATTTCCGGGCTCTATGCGACCCCGACCATCGCGCTCGCGCCGCTGTTCATCCTGTGGCTCGGCATCGGCATCTGGTCGAAGGTGCTCGTCGTAATCATGCTGGTGATCTTCCCCGTCGCCATCAACACCGAGGCTGGGTTGCGCACCACGAGCCCGCGGCTCATCGAGATGCTCAAGAGCTTCGGGGCGACGCCGCGGCAGATCTTCTTCAAACTGTCGCTGCCGTCGGCAACCCCCTTCATCCTCACAGGCCTCAAGCTCGGCATCGGCCGCGGCCTGATCGGCGTCGTCGTCGCCGAGCTGTTCGGCTCCCGCGCCGGACTCGGGCGGCTGATCAGCCAGTCGGCAGACGCCTTCAACATGCCGGAGCTGTTCGCCGGCGTGGTGATCCTCGCGGTCGCCGGCATCGTGCTCACCGCCGGCTTCAGCCGGCTGGAGCGTCGCCTCGTCCCGTGGACGCGGGACTGACGCGATGACCGACCCCAAGCTTTCGCTGCATTCGCTCGGCAAGCGCTTCGGCGACCTCGAGGCGCTGCGCGACATCAATGCCGAGATTGCGCGGGGCGAGTTCATCTCCCTCGTCGGCCCTTCGGGCTGCGGCAAGACCACGCTTCTGCGCATCGTCGCGGGGCTCGAGACCGCGACCAGCGGCGCCGTCCTGCTCGACGGCCGCCCGATCCGGGGCCCGGGCGGCGACCGCGGCTTCGTGTTCCAGAACGACAACCTGCTGCCGTGGCGCAGCGTGTTCGAGAACGCGATGATCGGCCCTGAAGTCGCCGGCCGCGCCGGCCCGACCGAGAAGCGCCGCACCCGCGACCTTCTCAAGCTCGTCGGCCTCGCCGGCTTCGAGGACTACTACCCGCGCCAGCTCTCGGGCGGCATGCGCCAGCGCGTCAATCTCGCCCGTGCGCTCGCCATCGACCCGCAGATCCTCCTGATGGACGAGCCGTTCTCTGCGCTCGATGCCCAGACCCGCGAGATCATGCAGACCGAGCTTTTGCGCATCTGGGAAGAGGGCCGCAAGACGGTGCTGTTTGTCACCCACCAGATCGACGAGGCGGTGTTTTTATCCGACCGCGTCCTCGTGCTTGCGCGCCGGCCCGGCCGCATCCAGGAGACGGTCACCGTGACCCTGCCGCGGCCTCGCACGCTCGCGGTCAAGCGGACGCCGGAGTTCGTCGCCTATGTCGACCACATCTGGCGGCTGATCGAGGACGACGTGCGGGCGAGCGTGATCGAGGAGCACGCGTGAACAGAATTGTGGATTTGTAGGGTGGGTTGAGCCGAAGGCGATACCCGCCATGGGTCCGCTCAAAACACGCCAAATCACGATGGGTTTCGCTCCCGCTTCAACCCACCCTACGGGCTGCGCTTGAAGTGGTACCAGTGTCTTAACAGAACCAAGCCTGAACCAATTCGATGCCTTGTCTTGGGCCTCAAACCAGCGCAGTAGCTACGGATGTTCTACGAGCCTCGGAAGAACAATCACGGCTTGCCGCACGACCCCTACACCGCCATCGTCGGGCCGCGACCCATCGGCTGGATCAGTTCGATGAACTTGAAGGGCGAGATCAATCTCGCGCCTTACTCGTTCTTCAACAGCGTATCCAGTGACCCTCCGATGGTGATGTTCGCAAGCGACGGTCGCAAGGACACCGTGGAATTTGTCGAAGAAACGAGAGAGTTCGTTTGCAATCTCGCGGTTTGGGAACTACGCGACCAGATGAAAGAAACATCTTGGACTCATCCGCGCGGTGTGAACGAGATGGAAGTGGCAGGCCTGGAAGCGGCGCCGTCAATTATGGTCAAGCCACCGCGGGTGAATGCTTCGCCTTGTGCCCTCGAATGCAAGTGGTTGCAGACTTTGCAGCTCGTTGACATCGATGGCAATCCGGCGGCACAATTCATCGTGTTCGGTCAGGTGATTGGTATTCATATCGACGAACGCTTCATAAAGGACGGCTTGCTCGACACTGCCGCGATGAAGCCGATCGCGCGTGCAGGCTACCAGGATTATTTCGTCACGACCGAAGACGCGCGATTCTCCCTTCGCTTTGCCCAGGGTCGCGCTAACGAACGGCAACGCCTCAGAGATCAGGGCGAGTAGATGATTGGACCTCGCACTCTGAGGTCGGCATGACGTGCGTTGCGCGTGGTCGGCATGTCCGCCCTCTGTCTCCAAGCGGGCCATTCCGCTGCTTCAAATCGCGTGCCGCGTTGGAATATCGGCCGGGAATTTGCGGCCATCACTCCAGCTTGATGCCTGCGAACTTTACGACCTTGGCTGACGCAGCGTCCGCAGCTCATCCGTTGGTCAAGTCATAGAAACGTTACTACGCCAGCCCGCAGGTACGACGCTCAACGCCGCGCCACCACCTTCCGCCGTGCGACGGCTTCGCCGTCGCGGGCGACGAGCAGCGCCTCGAGCGCATCGATTGTCGAGCGGTCGGCTCGGCCGTCGACCAGGTCGCGGCGGAAATGGCGCTGGAACGCGGTGACGATCGCCACCGTCGCCTCGTCGTATACCCCGGTTGCCTTGATCCCGAAGCCGTAGCGCAGCAGCGCGTTCTGGAGATGGGCGACGGCCTCGCCGCGGTCGCCGAGTTCGAGCGCGGGCGGTGCGGGCGGCATCGGCGCGACCCACATGCCGATACCGGCGCTGTGCAGGCGCTCCCACGGAAATTTCTCGCCCGGATCGATCTTGCGTCCGGGGGCAACGTCGGAATGCGCGAGCACGCGGTCGGCGCGGATGTGATGGCGCTGGAGGATGTCCCGGCACAGCGCGATCACGGCGTCGATCTGGGTGTCCGGAAAATCGGGATAGCCGAGGCTGTGGCCTCCATTGCTGATCTCGATGCCGATCGAGCGCGAATTGATGTCGGTCTCGCCTTCCCAGGACGATACGCCGGCATGCCAGGCCCGGCGCGCCTCCGGCACGAGCTGCCCGATCTCGCCGCTCTCTTCGATGATGTAATGGCACGACACCTGGGCGGCCGGATTACACAGGCATGCCAGCGCCGCTGCCGTGTCCGTGGTGCCGGTGTAGTGGAGCAACAGGATGTCGGTGGTGAGCTGCGGCGCCCGCGGCCCGTGGTTCGGGGACGGGTACAGGCGATGCACCAGCTTCGTATCGGGCAAAAAAGCGTCCATCCCACCATTCTACCGTGTATGGCGGCCGTGCGTTTGCAGATTTCACCAGGTGATGCAATCGAAACACACATTTGCCGCAATGTGGCTCCGGTCAATCCTCCCCCAATAAGGTTAACGAACTGACTTGTCCCGTTAATTCGGCGTCACCAAGTGCTGTGTCGAAACGCTTCCTTAAACTTAACCGTCGTTAAATGGCGAGGATTGGAGGCCTGCCGTTCGGCAGGCCCGTTTCATTGACGTAGCCGGACGCAGATGCTAGCCCCAGCCGACCAAATTTCGCTTTGGCTGCATGGGGTTGGCCATGAAGTCCCGCGCCGGGGCAGGGCTGCTGTCGAGCACGCAGGAAGCCGGCGCCCGCCGGGGTCGGCGCGGCGTGGGCGCGATTCGGCGGAACCGGGCATGACCGGCGGTGGACCGGGGCAGGCGTGGCCCACAGGCGGGCCTGCCCGTCATATTCCCGTTCTGCTGCGGGAGGTTATCGCGAACCTCGCGCCCCATGACGGCGGTACTTACGTCGACGGCACCTATGGCGCGGGGGGATACACGGCGGCCATTCTCGCTGCCGGCGATACTCGCGTCATCGCCATCGATCGCGATCCGACGGCCGTGGCCGCCGGCCGGTCCGAAGTCGAGAAGGCCGCCGGCCGCCTGAGCCTCGTCTGCGGCGAGTTCGCTACGCTCGACCGCATCGCCGGCGAACTCGGGATCGCGGAGGTCGATGGCGTCGTGCTCGATATCGGCGTGTCTTCCATGCAACTCGACACGGCGGAGCGCGGCTTCTCGTTCCGCCTCGACGGGCCGCTCGACATGCGCATGGGCGCCGCCGGTCCGTCGGCGGCCGACGTGATCGCGCAAAGCTCCGAGCGTGACCTTGCCGACATCGTCTTTTTCCTCGGCGAGGAACGCCGCGCCCGCGCCGTCGCCCGCGCCATCGTCGCGGCGCGCAGCGAAGGGCCGATCACGACGACCCGCGCGCTCGCCGACATCGTCGCACGCGTGGTCCGAGGCCGGCCCGGCGACATCCATCCGGCGACGCGCACGTTCCAGGCGCTACGTCTCTACGTCAACGACGAGCTCGGCCAGCTCGCGCAAGGACTGGTTGCCGCGGAACGCATCCTCGCGCCGGGCGGCCGGCTCGTGGTGGTCTCGTTCCATTCGCTCGAAGACCGGATCGTGAAGAACTTCCTGTCCGCGCGGAGCGGTGCCGAGCACGGCTCGCGCCATCTGCCGGAAACGGTGTCGGCCCCCGCAACCTTCGAGCGCCTCACCCGCCGTCCGCTCGAGGCCGACGATGCCGAGGTCGCCGCCAATCCGCGGGCGCGCTCGGCGAAACTTCGCGTCGCCGTGCGCACGGCGGCGCCGCCGCGCCAGACATCGACGCAGGTGTCGGACTCGCTCGCGGGCATTCCTGCGCTTCATCGACGGGGAGGCTGATCGCGATGCGCCTGCTTCACCTTATCGTCGTCGCCTCACTCGTCGCCGCCGCGATCCACGTCTACAAGATCAAGTTCGAATCCACGCTCCAGGCCGAACGGGTCGCCAAGCTCGGCGCGGAAATCCGCCGCGAGCGCGACCGCATCACGGCCTTGCGGGCAGAGTGGGCGCAGCTCGACAACCCGGCCCGCATCCAGGCGCTGGCGCAGCGCCACCTCAGGCTGCGGCCCATCGATCCGACCCAGATCGAAGCGCTCGACCGCCTACCGGAGCGGTCCGCGCCCGATGCAGCGCCCGCCGAGGTGATCGCGCTCGACCGCGCCGGAGCTGCGGCGGAAGCGCCCACGGGAAGCGTGCGGGCGGGTTCAACTCCGTCACCCGGAGCGCCGCGATGACGGAGACGGCCAACCTCCCTGGGAAGCCCGCACCCGCTGCGCCGGCGCTGCGCTGGCATCGGCGGGTGTTCCAGTCGCTGCTTTACGGGCGCAACGTCGATCGTGCGGTCAAGACGAAGGCGCGGCTCGGCCTCGCAATCGTCGGCTTTGCCGTCATCTATTCGATCATCGCCGGACGTCTCGTGCTCTATGCCGTCATACCCGAGAGCCGCATCGCCCACCGCGGCGGCGCGGTCGACGCGGTCGCGACAGCGCGCCCCGACCTCGTCGACCGCAACGGCGAGATACTCGCGACCGACCTCAAGGTCCCTTCGCTGTTCGCCGAGCCGCGGCGGATCATCGATCCCGACGAGGCGCTCGAGCTGCTCACCGCGGTGATGCCCGACCTCGACACCGCCGAAACCCGCCAGCGTCTCGGCTCGAAGCGCGGATTTGCGTGGCTCAAGCGGGAGATCACCCCGCGCCAGCAGCAGGAAGTGCATCACCTCGGCATTCCGGGCCTCGGCTTTCTCAACGAGAACAAGCGCGTTTACCCGAACGGCAACGAGGTCTCGCACCTGATCGGCCACGTCAATGTCGACAATCAGGGCATTGCCGGGATGGAGAAGTGGCTCGACAGTAGCGGCCTCGCCGACCTCCATCGCGCGGGCTTTGCCATCGATCACGAGCAGAAGCCGGTCGAGCTCGCCGTCGACCTTAGGGTCCAGCACGCGATGCGCGACGAGCTCGTCGCGGCGCGTGACAAGTTCAAGGCCAAGGCCGCCGCCGGTCTCGTCCTCGACGTGCGTACCGGCGAGATCGTCTCGATGGTGTCGGAGCCCGACTACGACCCGAGCAGGCCTAAGCAAGCGCTCGAGCCGGACCGCATTAACCGCCTGACTACCGGCGTCTACGAGATGGGCTCGACCTTCAAGGCGCTGACGATCGCCATGGCGCTCGACACCGGCAAGGTGACGCTCAACTCGACCTTCGACGCCCGCGCCTCGCTGCGTTACGGCCACTTCAGCATCAGCGACTATCACGCCCAGAACCGCATCCTCACGGTGCCGGAAGTCTTCACCTATTCCTCGAACGTCGGCGCCGCGAAAATCGCCTTGTCGGTGGGTGTCGAGGGTCACAAGGCGTTTCTGCGCAAGGTCGGCCAACTCGACCGGCTGCGCACCGAATTGCCGGAAAGCGCCGAGCCGATCGTCCCCAAGCGCTGGGGCGAGCTCAACACCGTGACCATCTCATTCGGCCACGGACTTTCGGTGGCGCCGCTGCAATCGGTGATGGGCGTCGCCGCGCTGATGAACGGCGGCTGGCTCATCCCGCCGACCTTCTTGAAGCGCAGTCAGAGCGACGCGATGGCGCTCGCCAAGCGCGTGGTCAAGCCGGAGACCAGCGCGGCCATGCGCTACCTCATGCGGCTCAACGCCGAGAAGGGCACCGCCACCAGGGCCGACGTGAAGGGCTTCTATGTCGGCGGCAAGACCGGCACCGCGGAGAAGGTGGTCAACGGGCGCTATTCGAAGAACCGGCTGATGACCGACTTCATGGCGGTGTTGCCCGCCGATCAGCCGCGCTACCTCATGCTCATCATGCTCGACGAGCCGCAGCCGATTCCGGAAACCCATGGCTTTGCGACCTCCGGTTGGAACGCCGTGCCGGTCGCCGCGAAAGTGATCGAGCGCATCGCCCCGCTGCTCGGCATGGAGCCGCGCTTCGACCTGCCGCCGGCCGACCGCTTGCTGCTCGCTTCCGTCAAGGAGTCGCGGTAAACCAGCGATCCGGCCCGCCGGTCCGGTGGGGAACTTTTCAGCGGGGCCCGATGAAGCTTGGCGAACTCTTGGAACGAGAGGCCCGTTTCGAGCCGCGGTTCGGCGCGCTCGAAATCTCCGGGATTTCGGCCGACAGTCGCGCCGTGAAGCAGGGCTTTCTGTTCGCCGCGGTGCCGGGCACCAAGGCCGACGGGCTCGGCTTTCTGCCTCAGGCCCTTGCCGCCGGTGCGGGCGCGGTGATGGCCGAGCGCGCGCCGCCCGCGCCGCTGCCGGACGGCGTCGCATTCGTCGAGGTTCCCAATGTGCGCCGGGCTCTCGCGCTCGCCGCCGCAAAGTTCTTTCCCCGACAACCGGCGACCATCGCCGCCGTCACCGGCACCAGCGGCAAGACCTCGGTCGCGGCCTTCACGCGCCAGGTGTGGGCGCGGCTAGGTTTTGCCGCCGCGAGCATCGGCACCGTCGGCGTGGTGACGCCGACCCGCGAGGTCTATGGCTCGCTCACAACCCCCGATCCGGTCGAACTGCAACGCACGCTCGATGCGCTTGCCGGCGAGGGCGTAACGCATCTCGCTCTCGAGGCATCGTCGCACGGGCTCGACCAGCACCGTCTCGACGGCGTTCGGATCGGCATCGCCGGCTTCACCAACATCAGTCGCGATCACCTCGACTATCACGGCACCATCGCCGCCTATTTCGAGGCCAAGATGATACTGTTCGAGCGCCTGGTGCCGCCGGGCGGGACGGCGGTGGTCGCGATCGACAACGAGTTCGCACCCGAGGTCACGACGCGGGCGCGCCGGCGCGGACTCGACGTGATCGAGGTCGGGAAAGGCGCGCGCGACGTTCGCGTCGTCGATGATGCGATCGAGGGTTTTGCCCAGCGTCTCACGATTGCGCATGGCGGCAGGACCTATCGCGTGCGGCTGCCGCTGGTCGGCGCCTTCCAGGTCGAGAACGCGCTGGTCGCGGCCGGGCAGGCGCTTGCGGCCGGCGGCGACCCGGCGGCCGTGTTCGCGGCGCTCGAAGGACTGACCGGCGCCAAGGGCCGGCTGGAGCTCGTCGGCGAACGAGCCGGCGCACCGATCTTTGTCGACTACGCCCACAAGCCCGATGCGCTCGCGAAGGCCATCGAGGCGCTGCGTCCCTATGTCGGCCGTCGCCTGGTGGTGATTATCGGCGCCGGCGGCGACCGCGACGCCGGCAAGCGCCCTTTGATGGGCGCCATCGCCGCCGAGAAGGCCGACCGCGTCATCGTCACTGACGACAATCCCCGCAGCGAGGACCCCGCTGCGATCCGCGCGGCGATCATGAGCGCGGCGCCGGGCGCGCGCGAAATCGCCGACCGCAACGAGGCCATATGCCAAGCGGTCGCCGGGCTGGAACGCGGCGACGTCCTGCTCGTCGCCGGCAAGGGCCACGAGACCGGCCAGATCATCGGTCACAAAATCGTGCCGTTCAGCGATCATGACGCGGTAGCGACGGCGCTTGCGACCGAGGCGACGAGATGACCGCGTTATGGACGACGAAGGCGATCGAAGCGGCGACCGGCGGCACCGTTATTGGCGCGCTGCCGGCGGACGCCGCCGGCATCTCCATCGACAGCCGCACGATCGCCCCCGGCGAGGCCTATTTTGCCATCAAGGGCGACGTTCACGATGGCCATGATTTCGCTGCGGCCGCGCTCAAAGCGGGCGCCGCCCTCGCGGTGGTGGCGCGCGACCGCGTCGATGGCCTGCGCGATGCGCTGGGCGACGACACGCGGCTCATCGCCGTCGACGACGTGCTGGCGGCGCTGCGCGATCTCGCGGCTGCGGCGCGCGCGCGGACGACGGCAAAGATCGTCGCCGTCACCGGCTCGGTCGGCAAGACCTCGACCAAGGAGGCGCTGGCGCTCGCGCTCGGTGCGAACGGTGCGACCCACGCCTCCGCCGCCTCGTTCAACAATCACTGGGGCGTGCCGCTGTCGCTCTCCCGGCTCGCCGAGTCGGCGCGCTACGGCGTGTTCGAGATCGGCATGAACCATGCGGGCGAGATCACGCCGCTGACCCGACTGGTGCGGCCGCACGTCGCCATCGTCACCACCGTCGAGCCGGTGCACCTCGAATTTTTCGACTCGGTCGAAGCGATCGCCGATGCCAAGGCCGAGATATTCCTCGGGCTCGAAAAGGACGGTGCGGCGGTGCTCAACCGCGACAACCCGCAATATGCACGGCTAAAGCGCCGCGCCGACGCCGTGGGCGCCCGCGTCGTGTCGTTCGGCGAGAACGCGCGCGCCGAAGCGCGGCTTCTCAAATGCGCCCTGCAGCCCGACGGCTCGACCGTCGAAGCGAACATCCTCGGCGTTCCCGTCACCTATAAGGTCGGTGCGCCGGGCAAGCATCTCGTGATGAACTCGCTTGCCGTGCTCGCTGCCGCGAGCCTCGCCGGTGCCGATCTCGCCCGCGCCGCGCTCGCGCTCGCGCGTCAGGCGCCGGCGGCCGGGCGCGGCACCCGCATCACGCTCGATCTTGCGGGCGGTCCAGCGCTCCTGATCGACGAGAGCTACAACGCCAATCCGACCTCGATGCGCGCGGCGCTGGCGCTGCTCGGCCAGGCGCCGCTCGGACCGCAGGGGCGGCGTATCGCCGTGCTCGGCGACATGCTGGAGCTCGGTGCGCACGGCGTCGAGATGCATGAAGCCCTCATCGAGCCGATCCGCGCGAACGAAGTCGATCTCGTGTTCTGCGCGGGCCCGCTGATGGCCTCGCTGTGGCAGGCTCTTCCCTCGGCGACCCGGGGCGGCTATGCGGATACCGCAGCGGACCTCGAGCCGCTGGTCCTCTCGGCGGTTCGCGGCGGGGACGCCGTGATGGTCAAGGCGTCGGCCGGGTCGCGTATGGGGCCGATCGTGAAGGCGCTGGTGCGCCGCCATTCCACCCAGAGCGCCACCGAGCCGGCGCGAGCGCGGGGCTGATTTTCATGTTCTATTGGCTGGCTGAGCTGTCCGGTACGGTCGGTGTATTCAACGTCTTTCGCTACATCACCTTCCGTACGGGTGGCGCCGTCGTCACCGCTCTCATCTTCGTGTTCCTGTTCGGCCCGAGCATCATCGCCATGCTTCGCCTGAAGCAGGGCAAAGGGCAGCCGATCCGCGCCGACGGGCCGAAGTCCCATCTCGTCACCAAGGTCGGCACGCCGACCATGGGCGGGCTGATGATTTTGTCGGGGCTCGTGGTCTCGACGATTTTGTGGGCCAATCCCAGCAACCCCTATGTCTGGGTCGTGCTCGGAGTGACGCTCGGCTTCGGCGGCATCGGCTTTTATGACGATTACCTGAAGGTGACCAAGCAGAGCCATGCCGGCTTCTCCGGCCGCACCCGGCTCATTCTCGAGTTCGCCATCGCCGCTGTCGCCTGTCTCGTCATTGCGCATATCGGCCGTCCGCCGATGGCGACCTCCGTCGTTTTCCCCTTCCTCAAGGACGCCGTGCTCGATCTCGGCTGGTTCTTCTGGATCTTCGGCGCGTTCGTCGTCGTCGGCGCCGGCAATGCCGTGAACCTGACCGACGGCCTCGACGGTCTCGCCATCGTCCCGGTGATGATCGCGACCGCGAGCTTTGCGGCGATCGCCTGGGCGATCGGCAATGCGGTGTTCGCCGACTACCTGCAAGTCAACTACATCGCCGGTGCCGGCGAGCTTGCGGTGTTGTCCGGGGCGATCCTCGGTGCCGGCCTCGGCTTCCTGTGGTTCAACGCGCCGCCGGCCTCGATCTTCATGGGCGACACCGGCTCGCTCGCGCTCGGCGGTCTGCTCGGCACCATCGCCGTGATCACCAAGCAGGAGGTGGTGCTCGGCATCATCGGCGGCCTGTTCGTGCTTGAGGCGGTCTCGGTGATCGTGCAGGTGGTGTCGTTCAAGCTGACCGGCAAGCGCGTGTTCCGGATGGCGCCGATCCACCACCATTTCGAGCAGCTCGGCTGGACCGAGCCGCAGATCGTGATCCGGTTCTGGATCATCGCCGTGGTGCTTGCACTCGCCGGCCTCTCCACGCTCAAATTGCGCTAAGCTAGCCCGCGCCGCGAAACGATCCGTTCCGAGCCAGATACCATGATCCCGATCACCACGTTTGCCGGGAAGAAAGTCGCCGTGTTCGGGCTCGGGGAGTCCGGCCTGAACGCGGCGAGCGCGCTGTTCGCCGGCGGCGCCGACGTCGTCGGCTGGGACGACAGCGACGCGCGCATCGAGAAAGCGACCGCTGCGGGCATTCCGACCGCCGACCTGCGCCAGCTCGATTGGGGGCGCATCGCCGCGCTGGTGCTCGCGCCCGGCGTGCCGCTCACCCATCCGGCGCCGCACTGGTCGGTCGGTCTCGCCCGCGCCATGGCGGTCCCGGTGATCGGCGACATCGAGCTGTTCTGCCGCGAGCGGCGCGCCCACGCGCCCGATGCGCCGCTCGTCTGCATCACCGGCACCAACGGCAAGTCGACCACGACCGCGCTGATCGCCCATCTTTCGCAGACCGCCGGCTTCGAGACCCAGCTCGGCGGCAACATCGGCACCGCGATTCTTTCGCTCAAGCCCCCGCGGATGGGCCGGGTCCACGTCATCGAATGCTCGTCGTTCCAGATCGACCTCGCGCCGTCGCTCGATCCGTCGATCGGCATCCTGATCAACCTTTCCGAGGACCATCTCGACCGTCACGGCACCATGGAGAACTATGCCGCCGTGAAATCGCGCCTGATCACCGGTGTGCAGCCCGGGGGCACCGCGGTGGTCGGCGTCGACGACGGCTGGTGCCGCGGGATCGCCGACCGCGCCGAGCAGGCCGGTGAGCGCGTGGTCCGCGTGTCGGTGCGCCAGCCGCTCGCCTACGGCATGTATGTCGACGGCGACCGCATCCTGCAGGCGACCGGCGGCACCGCGACGGAAATCGCGCGGCTGTCCGGCGCCGGTGCGCTGCGCGGGCGCCACAACGCGCAGAACGCAACCTGCGCCGCCGCCGCGGCGCTTGCGCTGGGCATCGATCCCAAAACCATTCAGGCGGGCCTGCGGACGTTTCCGGGCCTCGCTCATCGCATGGAGGAGGTCGGGCGCAAAGGCGCGACCCTGTTCATCAACGACTCCAAGGCGACCAACGCCGATTCCGCCGCGCAGGCGCTCGCCTGCTTCGACGACATCTTCTGGGTGGCGGGCGGCAAGCCGAAGACTGGCGGCATCGTGCCGCTCGCCGGCTTCTTTCCCCGTATCCGAAAGGCCTACCTCATCGGCGAGGCGGCCGATGAGTTCGCCGCGACCTTGAAGGGCAAGACGGACTTCGTGATCGCCAAGACGCTCGATCACGCGGTGATCGAGGCCGCGCGCGACGCCGAAGCCTCCGGGCTCGGCGCGCCGGTGGTGCTGCTGTCGCCGGCCTGCGCGTCCTACGACCAGTACCCGAATTTCGAGGTGCGGGGCGACGCCTTCCGCAACCTCGTCCGCAAGCTGCCCGGTGTCGTGGTGCCGCGCGGACCGGAGCCGTCCCAGCAATTTTAGGAAGTCATCCTAATTAAGGCGAAACAAACCGGCCGATGCAGACGGGCAAATGAAAGAGGCGCCCGGGTGGCCAACCCGAGCGCCTTGGTACTCGCCCACGTGGCGCGGTCGGCAACGAGCTTTCATCGCTCTGCCGATAAGTCATGATGAGCATACGGACGATCTCTGCGTAGGTCGCGTGCAGCTTGAGAGCTCCCTGTGTGACCTTTACAGCCGCTGACAAGGCACGTCCGCTTGTGGGGGTGAAGCGGCCATCACGACAGGTGAGGCGGGTCGGCTGCTCATGACCCAACTCGGAAGTGGCGCGTGCATCGCAGCAGTCTACTGAATTACCTCGTCAGCGGTGGCCAGCAGCGTTTCAGGGATGGTGAGGTTGAGTGCCTTGGCGGTCTTGAGGTTGATGACCAGTTCTATCTTCGTGGCCTGCTGAACTGGCAGATCAGCGGGTCTCTCGCCCTTGAGGATGCGGCCACAATAGACTCCTGCCTGACGACATGCCTCCAAGACGCCGGGGCCATAACTTATGAGACCACCAGCGGACGGAACTTCTCGATACTCGTAAATCGAGGGTACGGCATGCCGCGCCGCTAAATCAATGAGTTGATTGCGCTGACTCTCGAAGAGAGCGTCGCTGCTCACGAGAAGTGCATCAGCATGCTCTCGTCCTAGCCTCGAATACTCGACCTCGATTTCAGTCTCTGTGTTCGCGCGCAGTACCAATAGGCGTAGTCCGAGCGCGTGCGCGGCGTTTTGTGCGTCCTCAGTATCGGCCGAGCTGTTGGGATTGCTAGGGTTGACCAGCAGGCCGGCGGTCGTCGCCCGCGGCATCAGTTGACGCAGGATTTCCAGCCGTTTCGGCGTCAAAGAATTGGTCAACAAGCTGATGCCCGTCACATTACCGCCGGGCCGGTTGATGGCATCAACGAGCCCAAGCTTGACGGGGTCCGCGCCAATAAGGAATACGATCGGTACCGTTGTTGTCGCCCTCTTCGCGGCAATGGCAGCGGCCGTACTGAATGCCGTGATGAGGTTGACCGGAGTCCGAACTAACTCAAGAGTAAGACCCGCAAATCGCTCGTAATGGCCTTGCGCCCAGCGATATTCGACAGTTGCGTTACTTCCCTCCACAAAACCGATTTCGGCCAAGCCTCGAAGAAATGATGCGATCCGTTCGCGCCCCGTCTCGGGACTACCAAGATTTAGAAGCCCAACCACTGGTTTCCCCGCTCGCTGTCCTCGTGCCGCTGCCGACCATGCCACAGCACCTCCGAGCCCCGCCATGAAGTCACGCCGACGCATTTGTGATCCCTCGCGCTGGTCAGGAAGCCTATCGCGGTGACGGTTGTAAGGGAACAGTAGTTCGCTCTGCCGCTGACACTCGCTGCACCGCATGAGTTTGGATGTGGCCCATTCCAGTCGACCCGCCTTTCCCTGGTGATGTCCGCTAGTCGGGGTGAAGCTGACTGCCCCCCGCAACCTCGTCCGCAAACTGCCCGGTGTCGCGGTGCCGCGCGGACCGGAGCCGTCGCAGCAATTTTAGGCAAACAAGTTTCAATTCTTAAACGGCTGGAAACCATCTTTCGGCAGGACTGAGAGGCTCAGCCCGGAAGGAGCCCGCCGATGGTTTCGCGCGCCGAACGCACCCCCTTTTCCGCGTGGTGGTGGACGGTCGATCGCCTGATGCTGGCGGCGCTCGGCGCGGTCATGCTGGGCGGGATCATCCTATCGCTCGCGGCGAGCCCGCCGGTGGCGGCGCGGATCGGGCTCGATCCCTTCTATTTCGTCAACCGGCACATCCTCTATCTGATCCCGACCATCGCCGTCCTCATCGTCACCTCGTTCCTGTCGCCGCATCACCTGCGCCGGGTCGCGCTCGTCGTCTTCATCATCAGCGCCGCGATGGTGGTCGCGACCCTCTTCGTCGGAGTTGAGATCAAGGGCGCGCGGCGCTGGATCGTGCTCGCCGGAGTCAACATCCAGCCCTCGGAGTTCCTGAAACCCTCATTCGTCGTGCTGGTCTCCTGGCTGTTCGCGGAGTCCTCGCGCAAATTCGACGTCCCGGCGACCACCTTCTGCCTGCTGCTGCTGATCGGCGTGGTCGGCATCCTGGTGCTGCAGCCCGACTTCGGCCAGACCATGCTGGTGGCGCTCGTCTGGGGCGCCCTGTTCTTCATGGCCGGCATGCGGTTCATCTGGGTGATCGGCCTCGCCGGCACCGCGGTGCTCGGCCTCGCCACCGCCTATGCGACGATCCCTCACGTCGCGCAGCGCATCAAGCGATTCATGGATCCGGCCTCCGGCGACACCTTTCAGGTCGACACCGCCGTCGAATCGTTTATCCGTGGCGGCTGGTTCGGCCAGGGGCCGGGCGAGGGGACGATGAAGCGCATCCTGCCGGACAGCCATGCCGACTTCGTCTTTGCGGTGGCGGCGGAGGAATTCGGCATCGTGCTCTGTCTCGCGATCGTTTCGCTGTTCGCCTTCATCGTGATCCGCGCCCTCTACAAGGCGATGCGCAACGACGACCCGTTCGCCCGCTTTGCGACCGCAGGGCTCGCCATCTTGTTCGGCACCCAATCGGCGATCAATATGTCGGTCAATCTCGCGCTCATCCCCGCCAAGGGGATGACACTGCCTTTCATCTCCTACGGCGGTTCCTCGATGATCTCGCTCGCTTACGGCATGGGCATGCTGCTCGCCTTCACCCGCGAACGGCCGCGCGCCACGCTGCTCGCCGCGCCGGGCGCGGTGTTCGCCGGGAGCCCGGCCTGATGGCCGCGGCCGACGGCGGGCGGTCGCGCGCCGCGCCGCTCGTCGTCGTTGCTGCCGGCGGGACCGGAGGGCATCTGTTTCCAGCCGAGGCGCTGACCGTCGCGCTCGGAAAGCGCGGCGTCGTCGTCGATCTCGCGACCGACGAACGGGCGACCCGCTACGGCGGCAACTTCCCGGCCCGCGCCACCCACGTGATCCCGAGCGCGACATTCCGTGGCCGCGATCCGTTCTCGGTCGCGAGCACCACCTGGGTGCTGGGCAAGGGCGTGCTCGCCGGCCTCGGCCTGATGCGCGAATTGCGGCCGGCGGCGGTGATCGGCTTCGGCGGCTATCCGACCCTTCCGCCGGTGGCCGCTGCCTGGCTGCGCCGCATCCCGACCCTGATCCATGAGCAGAACGCCGTGCTCGGCCGCGCCAACAAGCTGCTCGCCAGCCGGGTCGGCACCATCGCGACGAGCTTCCCAGGCGTGCTCGACCATGACGCGCGGTTCTCCGTGAAGGCCGTGCATACCGGCAACCCGGTCCGCCCGATGGTGGTCGAGGCCGCCGCGACGCCCTATCCCGACACGGCCGGCGCGTTCCGCATCCTCGCCTTCGGCGGCAGCCAGGGTGCGCGCATCATGGCGGACATCGTTCCGCCCGCGATCGAGCTCGTGCCGATGGCGGTGCGGGCGCGGCTCCACGTCACCCAGCAGGCGCGCGACGAGGATATCGAGCGCGTCCGCGCCGCCTATGCGCACATGGGCGTGTCGGCCGAGGTCGAGCCGTTCTTCTCCGACCTGCCGCGCCGGATGGCGGCGAGCCACCTCGTGGTGTCCCGCTCCGGCGCTTCGACCGTCGCCGAGCTCGCCGCGATTGGCCGGCCGGCGATCCTGGTGCCGCTGCCCCATGCGCTCGACCAGGACCAGAAGGCCAATGCCGACCGGCTGCAGCGGGCCCACGGCGCGATCATGTTCGACCAGTCGCGCTTCACGCCGGACCGTCTCGCCGGCGAGATCGCCGGTTTCGCCGCCGAGCCCGGCAAGCTCGTCGAAATGGCAAAGGCGGCGCGCGGGCAGGGCATTTTGGACGCCGCCGACCGGCTCGCCGATCTTGTGGTGAAGGTCGCCGGGATCAAGGCTTCCTCCCCAGCTTGAACGCGGAGCTGTTCCGCTCACCAGGGACGGCGACGGCGCGGCTTTTGGGGCTATGCCGCCGCCTTCCGCGGTTGACAACGGGCCGCGGTCGGGGTTTTTCGGGCCGAACGGGCTCGGGGAACGGCTTTATGACGGGGGCGACAGCATGAAATTGCCGCGCGACATCGGTCCGGTGCATTTCGTCGGCATCGGCGGCATCGGCATGAGCGGCATCGCCGAGGTGCTCGCGAACCTCGGCTACACCGTGAGGGGGTCGGACGTCGCCGAGAGCGCCAACGTCAAGCGGCTGCGCGACAAGGGGATCGCGGTCGCGATCGGCCACAGGGCGGAGAACGTCGACGGCGCCCATGTCGTCGTCGTGTCGTCGGCGATCAAGCGCGACAATCCCGAGCTCGTCGCCGCCCGCGCGCTGCGCCTTCCGGTGGTGCGGCGCGCGGAAATGCTCGCCGAGCTGATGCGGCTCAAAAGCTGCGTCGCCATCGCCGGCACCCACGGCAAGACCACGACAACCTCGCTCGTCGCGACGCTGCTCGATGCCGGCCGTCTCGATCCGACCGTCATCAACGGCGGCATCATCAACGCCTACGGCACCAATGCCCGGCTCGGCGCCGGCGAATGGATGGTGGTCGAGGCCGACGAGTCCGACGGCACCTTTCTCAAGCTGCCCGCCGACATCGCCATCGTGACCAACGTCGATCCCGAGCATCTCGACCACTTCCAGACCTACGACGCCGTGCAGGCGGCGTTCCAGGCCTTCGTCGAGAACGTGCCGTTCTACGGCTTCGCGGTGATGTGCACGGATCACCCGGTGGTGCAGATTCTCGTCGGCCGCATCGCCGATCGCCGCATCGTCACCTACGGCGAGAATCCCCAGGCCGACGTGCGCCTCGTCGGGCTCGAGCATGCCGACGGCCGCTCGCGTTTCTCGGTGGTGTTCCGCGACCGCGCCGGCTCCGAGGTCCACACCATCCCCAATCTCACGATGCCGATGCCGGGACGCCACAACGCGCTCAACGCGACGGCGGCGGTCGCGGTGGCCCATGACCTCGGCATTTCCGACGACCAGATCCGCACCGCGCTCGAAGGCTTCGGCGGGGTGCGGCGCCGTTTCACGCGCACCGGAAGCTCGAACGGCATCATCGTGATCGACGATTACGGCCACCACCCGGTCGAGATCGCCGCCGTCCTCAAGGCGGCGCGGGAATCGACGGTGGGGCAGGTGGTCGCGGTGGTGCAGCCGCACCGCTACACGCGCCTCCAATCGCTGTTCGAGCAGTTCTGCACGTGCTTCAACGACGCCGACAGCGTCATCGTCGCCGACGTCTATGCGGCGGGCGAGGCCCCGATCCCCGGCGCCGACCGCGACGGCCTCGTCGCCGGCATCCGCGCCCGCGGCCATCGCAACGTGCTGCCGCTCGAAGGCGCGCCGCAGCTCGCATCGTTGGTGAAGAGCGTCGCGAGGCCTGGCGATTACGTGGTGTGTCTCGGCGCCGGCAACATCACGCAATGGGCCTACGCGCTGCCGGGCGAGCTCGACGCGTTGGGTGCGGCGGGGTGATTGGTGGCTTCAGCTTTGACCGTGCCGCTTGTTCGCCTCGGCGACAAGTTCATCCGGCACGAAGTCCCCCCGATCGGCCTCGTCCAAGCCTTGGCAGACGGCCCCCCGTTCCTTGTCCGACATCATGTAAACACCGGAGCGCCTCGCCACGATTTCGCGCGCATGCTCAGCCAATTCTTCCTGGTCTTCCTTGGGCCAAGTCTCTGCGAACTTCAGGGCGTCTGTGAGTGACTTGATCATGATGACCCGCGATATAGCACAGCGGCACGCGGCAAGGCGCCATCGCCGTCGCCGCTTTTGAGGGGTGCATGACCTTTCCCGATCTCGTTCCCGACCTGCGCGCGCGGATGCCGGAGCTGCGCGGGCGGCTCATCGCCAACCAGCCGCTTGCCGAGCTGACCTGGTTCCGGGTCGGTGGCCCGGCCCAGGTGCTGTACTCGCCGCAGGACGAAGCGGACCTCGCCTATTTCCTGGCGCGACTGCCGGCCGAAGTGCCGGTGACCGTGGTCGGCCTCGGATCGAACCTCATCGTTCGCGACAGCGGTGTCGCCGGCATCGTGATCCGGCTCGGCCGCGGCTTCTCCGATATCGTCGTCGAGAGCGGGGAACGCGTGCGCGCGGGAACGGCGGTGCCGGACGTCAAGGTCGCGCGCGCCGCGCAAGAAGCCTCGATCGCCGGGCTGTCGTTCCTGCGCGGCATTCCCGGCTCGATCGGAGGTGCGCTGCGCATGAACGGCGGCGCCTATGGCGGCGAGACGAAGGACGTGCTCGTCGAAGCGCGCGGCGTCGACCGCTCGGGGCGCATCGTCACCTTCACCAATGCCGACATGCACTACACCTACCGCCATTGCGGCGCGCCCGAGGACGTCATCTTCACCGACGCGCTGTTCCAGGGCAGGCCCGGCGATCCCGCGGTGATCGCCGCCGAGATGGACAAGATCACCGAAAGCCGCGAGGCGACGCAGCCGATCAAGAGCCGTACCGGCGGATCGACCTTCAAGAATCCGCCCGGCCACAAGGCCTGGCAGCTCATCGACGCCGCCGGCTGCCGCGGCCTCGTCGTCGGCGGTGCCCAGGTCTCCACCATGCACTGCAATTTCCTGATCAACCTCGGCAGCGCGACCGCCGCCGACATCGAAGAGCTCGGGGAAACCGTGCGGTCTCGCGTCAAGGCCAATTCCGGCGTCGAGCTCGACTGGGAGATCAAGCGGATCGGCGTCGCGGCCTGACGTACTTGCGTGTCGGCCCGTCCGGGACGGGCGAGCGGAAATCGCGTATTGCATCGGGGCGCCAACGCTCTTCGAGAATTGGGGGATGAGCCGATGACCACCAAGCACGTCGCCGTTCTCATGGGGGGCTGGTCCGCAGAACGCGAGGTCTCGCTGCGCTCGGGCGCCGCCTGCGCAGGCGCGCTCGAGCGGCGGGGATATCCGGTCACCCGCGTCGATGTCGGCCGTGACATCGCGACGGTATTGGCGAACCTCAAGCCCGACGTGGCCCTCAACGTCCTGCACGGCCGGCCGGGCGAGGACGGCACGATGCAGGGCATCCTCGAAATCCTGCAGATCCCCTACAGCCATTCCGGGGTGCTCGCCTCGGCGCTGGCGATGCAGAAAGACGTCGCCAAGGTCGCCATGGCCAATGCCGGGGTGCCGGTCCCCGCCGGCATGGTGGTGTCGCGCCAGGACGCTGCGAAGGGGCATCCGTTGCCGCGGCCCTACGTCATCAAGCCGATTGCCGAGGGGTCGAGCGTCGGCGTCTTCATCGTCACCGAAGCCCATGAGCATCCGCCTCAGGAGCTGACCCGGCCCGACTGGTCGTTCGGCGAACGGCTCCTGTGCGAGCGCTATATCGCCGGCAAGGAACTGACCTGCGCGGTGATGGGCGAGGTCGCGCTCGGGGTCATCGAGATCGTGCCGACGGTAAAATTCTACGATTACGAAGCAAAATACGCTCCGGGAGGGTCTAAACACCTTCTTCCGGCACCTCTTAAACCGAATATTTACCAAGAAGTCCGAAGACTGGCTGTCCTGGCGCATAAGGCGCTCGGGTGTCGGGGTGTGAGCCGTGCGGATTTTCGTTACGACGACCGCATGGAGGGGACCGAGGGGTTAGCTTGCCTCGAGGTCAACACACAGCCTGGCATGACCGAAACGTCGCTTGTGCCGGAGCTCGCGGCTTACGCGGGTATTCCTTTCGAAGAGCTGGTCTCATGGATGGTGGAGGACGCCGCGCTGGACCGCTGATCGAGCCTTCGCAGTCGGCCACGAGCCCTGCGAATGCCGTTTCGCGGCGTCAGCGCGCCGGCAGGCGCGGTGGGGTGCGCGTGGTCGAGCCGTCCGGGCGGCGGCGCGCGATCGACCGCTGGCTCGACCGGTGGGCAGAGCGCATCTCGCGGCTGCCGCGGCGAGCCGGGCTTGCCGCGACCATCGCCATCCTCGCCGCGAGCGGCGGTTACGGCGCGGTGCGCGGCGGCCACGTCGACAAGGTGATCGACTTCCTGCGCGACGCCCGCGACATGGCGGCGAACAGCGTCGGCTTCAGCATCGCGGCGGTGGCGCTTACCGGCCAGCATCATCTCAACCGCGAGGAGATTCTCGCGACCGCCGGCGTCACCGGCCGCGCCTCGCTGCTGTTCTTCGACGTCGCCGATGCGCGCGCCCGCCTCAAGACCAATCCCTGGATCGCCGAAGCCACCGTGCAGAAGCTGCTCCCCGACCGGCTGGTGATCTCGATTACCGAGCGCGCGCCCTTCGCGCTGTGGCAGAAGGAGGGGCGGATCGGCGTCATCGCTGAGGACGGCACCGTGCTCGACCCCTATGTCGCCGCGCCCTATACGAAGCTTCCGCTCCTGGTCGGCACCGGGGCGGAGCTGCGCGCGGCCGATTTTCTGCGCCTGCTCGCCCGCTTCCCGCAGCTGCGCGACAACGTCAGCGCCGCGGTGCTGGTCGCCGAGCGGCGGTGGAATCTGAGGCTCCGCAACAGCGTCGACGTGAGGCTGCCGGAGTTCGATCTCGACAAGGCGCTCGCGCAGCTCGCCGAGCTCGACCGCGGCGCGAAACTGTCGAGCCGCGACATCACCATCGTCGATCTGCGGTTGCCCGACCGGGTGACCGTGCAGCTCTCCGACGCCGCGGCCCAGGCCCGCGACGAAGCCGCCAAGAAAAAGCAGCAGAAGTTGAAGGCGGCAACGCATGAGCCCACTTAACTACGGCCGCACCCCGAAGATGAAGCCGGTCGCGCCCAAGCGCACCGCGCTCGTCGCTGCGGTCGATGTCGGCACCGACAAGATCGCCTGCCTGATCGCGCGCCTGAAGCCGCGTGGACCGCAGCAGGTGCTGCGGCGGCGCAGCCATGCGATCGACGTCATCGGCTTCAGCCACACCGAAGCGCGCGGCATGAAGGCGGGCACCGTGGTCGACCTCAGCCAGGCCGAGGAGGCGGTGCGCTACGCCGTCCACCTCGCCGAGCGCAGCGCCAAGTGCCAGGTCGAGTCGGTCATCGTCTCGATGTCGTCGGGACGGATCGCGAGCGAGCACCTGACCTCGACGGTCGAGCTCCCCTCCGGTCACATCGCCGACAAGGACATCTCCCGCGTCCTCGCCGCCGGCGGCCGGCAGTCGGCCCGCGACGGCCGCGTCGTGCTGCATTCGCTCCCGATCGGCTACATCCTCGACGAGGTCCGCGGCGTGCGCGATCCGCGCGGCATGCTGGCGTCGCGCTTCGGCGTCGACATGCACCTCGTGACCGCCGACATGGCGCCGGTGCGCAACCTGATGCTCGCAGTCGAGCGCTGCCATCTCCTGATCGAGGCGATGGTCGCCGGTCCCTATGTGGCGAGCCTCGCGACGCTCGCCGACGACGAGGCCGATCTCGGCGCCGCGGTCATCGACATGGGCGCGGGAACCACGTCGCTGGCGGTATTTTCGGATGGGCGGTTCATTCACGCCGACGGATTCGCGTTGGGCGGACGCCACGTCACCCTTGACATCGCGCGGGGCCTCAACACCAGCGTGCACGATTCCGAGCGAATCAAAACGCTCTATGGCAGTGTACTCGCCGGGGGAGCGGACGAGCGGGACATGATCAAGGTGATGGCGCTCAGTGGGGATGAACGCGAGCCGTCGCGGACGGTGTCGCGCGCGGCCCTGACGCGCATCATCAAGCCGCGGGTCGAGGAAATCCTCGAAATCCTGCGGGACCGGCTCACTGCTTCGCCCTTTGCCGCCGAGCCGCGCGGCCGGGTCATCCTGACCGGCGGCGCCTGCCAGCTTACCGGGCTACCGGAGCTTGCGACGAGCATTCTCGGCCGCCCGGTGCGGGTCGGCCGGCCGCTCGGCATTTCCGGACTGCCGGAGGCTGCCAAAGGGCCGGCCTTCGCGGCGGCGGCCGGTCTCCTGGTCTACCCGCAGGCAGCACACCACGAACACTACGAACCGCGACGAATGCGGCACTCCACGGCGGGGACCGGCGGCTACATCGCTCGGGTCGGACGATGGCTTCGAGAAAGCTTCTGACAATGGACCGGCAAACACCAACTGGCCGCGGCCCGGCCAGCGACATTCGGCGGTCGAGGCCGCCCGCGCACTCGAGAGGTAAGCCATGAGCATCAATTTGAAGATTCCCGACATCCGCGAATTGAAGCCGCGGATTACCGTCTTCGGTGTCGGCGGCGCGGGCGGTAACGCCGTCAACAACATGATCAATGCGGGGCTGCAGGGTGTCGACTTCGTCGTCGGCAACACCGACGCCCAGGCGCTGACCATGTCGCGCGCCGAGCGCATCATCCAGATGGGCGTCCAGGCGACCGAAGGATTGGGCGCGGGCTCCCAGCCCGACGTCGGCAGCGCCGCCGCCCAGGAGGTGATCGACGAGATCCGCGATCATCTCACCGGGGCCCACATGGTGTTCGTGACCGCCGGCATGGGCGGTGGCACCGGTACCGGCGCTGCTCCGGTGGTCGCGCGCGCGGCGCGCGAGCTCGGCATCCTCACCGTCGGCGTCGTCACCAAGCCGTTCCACTTCGAAGGCCAGCGCCGGGCGAGGGTCGCAGAGGGCGGCATCGTCGAACTGCAGAAGAGCGTCGACACGCTGATCATCATTCCGAACCAGAACCTGTTCCGGGTCGCCAACGAGAAGACCACCTTCGCCGACGCCTTCGCGATGGCCGACCAGGTGCTCTATTCCGGCGTCGCCTGCATCACCGACCTGATGGTCAAGGAAGGCCTCATCAATCTCGACTTCGCCGACGTCCGTGCGGTGATGCGCGAGATGGGTAAGGCGATGATGGGCACCGGCGAAGCCTCCGGCGAAAAGCGCGCGTTGCGTTCCGCCGAGGCGGCGATCTGCAATCCGCTGATCGACGACGTGTCGATGCGCGGCGCCCGCGGCCTCCTGATCTCGATCACCGGTGGCAAGGACCTCACGCTCTACGAAGTCGACGAGGCGGCCACCCGCATCCGCGAGGAGGTCGATGCCGACGCCAACATCATCGTCGGCGCGACCTTCGACGAGAGCCTCGACGGCATCATCCGGGTTTCGGTGGTGGCGACCGGCGTCGACATCGCGACCGGTGCCGCCGCGCGCCCGGCCGCGGCCATCCCGGCCCCGCCGCAAGCGCGGCCAGCGGCTCCCGCCGCCCCGGCCGCGCAGCGTGTCGCCGCGGAGGCGAAGTCGGCCGAGGACCACGAGCGCCGCATTGCCGAGTTGGCTCTGCGGCTCAAGGCGGACAACGCCCGGACCGTCGAGGCAGCGGAGACGCACGGTACTGCGCCGCAGCCGGCGCCACAGCCCATCGCTCCTCCGCCGCCCCAGCAGCGGGCAGACCTCATGGCCGCCGCGGCGGTCGCGGCGGCGCTCACCCCGTCGCCGGCCGCCCCCAAGCCGAGCCTGTTCGCCGACCCGACGCGGCCGGCAGCGCCGGCGCCGGCCGAGAGCGGCCTGCCCAAGGTCTTCATCCCGCCGCAGCCCGAGCGTCCGGCAAACCGCGCCCCGCGGATGATGCCGACCTTCGAGGACATGCCAGTCCCCGGTCAGAACGAGTACCGGGCGCGGCGAGGCGAGATGCCGGAGCCGGAGCATCCGGAGAAGCGGCGGCTCACCCTGTTGCAACGCCTCGCCGCCGTCGGTCTCGGCCGGCGCGACGACGAGCCGGAGGCCGAGCAGAGGGAGACGCGTGCGCCCGAGCCGGCGCGACGGGCCGAGCGTCCGCCGATGCGGCCGCGCCCGGCAGAGCCGCGGTCAGGAGACCAGGTGTCGGAGTTCGCCAAGCGCGGTGCACCGCAGGGGCTCGACGCCCACGGCCGCCCGGCTCCGCTGCCACACGCAAGCGAGGACGACCAGCTCGATATCCCCGCTTTCCTCCGGCGGCAGGCGACCTGAGAACAGCGGGCCCCGGTTTTCCGGGGCCCGTTTTTTCTCTGTAAGCTTCTGTTACATCAAGTGATTTTGAACGTGTGCAACGCACCACGCAAGTGGTGGACAGTGCCCTGCGCCTATGGCAACAACGTGGCCTAATGCCGTCCAAAACGGAGTAACAGTCAGTAAAAAAGCGTGAGTTGGTCTGGTTTCAAGGTGCGGTTATGATGATGGTGAGGGGAAATCATGGGGGATCCCGTTGGGGATTGGGGCACTTGCGCCATCTTCCGAAAAACAACCAGAAATCACAGCCGATCGTGTGCGGTGCGTTGAGCGTTTGCTTGGCCGCAGCGTGCGATTGAGGCGGTGCGTCTTGGTGGCGGATCATGGTGTCAGTTCTTCAAGTCGGGCTTTCCACATCTTTCCAAGTCGGGAATTGCGCGTCGGAAAACGAGTCCGTGGCAAAACCGGAATAGGTTGGAAACGGTGAATATGAAAGCCGCCAGGCAGACTACGCTTCGCGAAACCGCGACGGTCACCGGGATCGGGGTCCACTCGGGCCTTCCGGTCACCTTGACGATCCATCCCGCCGACGAGAATTACGGCATCAGCTTTGTGCGCACCGGCGCCGACGGGGCCCCCGACCGGGAGGTCCGCGCCAACGTACGTGCGGTGACCGCGACCGAATTTGCGACTGTTCTCGGCGATGCCCACGGGCCGCTCTGCTCGACTGCCGAGCATGTGCTCGCCGCCCTGTCCGGGCTCGGCGTCGATAATGCGCTGGTCGAGATCGACGGGCCGGAAGTGCCGATCATGGACGGCAGCGCTGCCGCCTTCGTTTCCGCCATCGAGCAGGCTGGGATCGTGACCCTTGCGTCGCCCCGCCGCTACATCCAGATCCTGAAACCGATCCGGGTCGCCCGCGGCGACTGCTTCGGCGAGTTGCGGCCCTATCCGCGCGGCTTCCGCCTCGAGATCGAGATCGCCTTCGACAACGCGCTGATCGGCCGCCAGCACATCGCCTTCGACCTGACGCCAGAGACCTTCCGCAGGGAAGTGGCCCGCGCCCGGACCTTCGGCTTCATGCGCGACGTCTCCAAGCTATGGAGCGCCGGCTATGCGCTCGGAGCGACCTTCGAGAACACGCTCGTCGTCTCGGAGAACCGGGTGCTCAACGCCGAGGGGCTGCGTTACCCCGACGAGTTCGTGCGGCACAAGGCGCTGGACGCCGTCGGCGACCTCGCGCTCGCCGGAGCCCCGCTGCTCGGGGCCTATCGCTCGATCCGCGGCGGCCACAAGCTCAACCATGCCGTGCTGTGCGCCCTGATGGCCGATGCCTCAGCCTGGACCTATGTCGATGCCGGCCAGATCGCGCGGCGTCAACGCGGACAGGCCGACGTCGCCACCGGAATGGTGGTGCCGGTGTTCGGGCCGGACGTTTCCTGAAAGCCACACGGCTCCGGCCCTTCCACAGCCCTGCTGCGGCCCCGCCACATTCCGGGCCGAATGTCCCCTTAAGTCTTTGGACCGGGAGCCTCATGTCGCCCGCTGGGTGACGGGGGGTTGGTGCTGTCGTCAGCGGCGCCGAAGCGGGGGATGTTCGACGGACATGCACAAGCGTTCACTCACCGTGGCTCGCCTGCGCCGCCGCGAATTCGTGGTCGCGCGGCTCGTGCTGCTGCTGCCGCTTCTCGCCTTTGTCGCGGGCTGCGCCAATGGCGGCCTGTTCGGCGGCGACAAGGAAGCCGAGATCGTCAAGGACGTCCCGGCTGACCGGCTCTACAACGAAGGCGTCTATCTCCTCAACGAGAAGCACGACCCCAAGGAAGCGGCCAAGAAATTCGAGGAGGTCGACCGCCAGTCTCCTTATTCGGATTGGGCGCGCAAGGCGCTGCTGATGTCCGCCTACGCCTACTACGACGGCCGCCAGTACGACGAGGCGATCACCGCGGCGAAGCGCTACATCGCGCTGCACCCGAGCAGCTCCGACGCGGCCTATGCGATGTATCTCATCGGCGCCTCCCATTACGACCAGATCCCGGACGTGAGCCGCGACCAGGGCCGCACCGAGAAGGCGATCGCCGCGCTCGACGAGGTGACGCGCAAATTCCCGAACAGCGAATACGCCGCGGCCGCGCGCAAGAAGATGGAGCTCGCCCGCGACCAGATCGCCGCCAAGGAGATGGACGTCGGCCGCTTCAATCAGAAACAGAAGAACTTCATCGGCGCGATCAACCGCTTCAAGGTGGTCGTGACGCAATACCAGACCACCCGCCACGTCGAGGAGGCGCTCTACCGCCTGACCGAGTGCTACGTGGCGCTCGGCATCCTCCCCGAGGCGCAGACCGCCGCCGCGGTGCTCGGGCACAATTTCCCCGACAGCGACTGGTATAAGGACGCCTACAATCTCGTCCACAGCGGCGGCGTCGAGCCCCAGGAGAACAAGGGCTCGTGGATGAGCAAGGCCTTCAAGAAGTTCGGCGTGGGCTAGCCGGGAAGCGCTTCGCGCTTTGGTGGAATTGGGCATGGCCGGGCTTCGACCCGGCCATCACGTTTGTGGAGGCCCGCGCCCGCTCACGGGCGCTGCCGATGCTCCCTGGGGCGCCCTCAATACGCGAGCTTGAGCGTGGCAACGCCGGCGATGATGAGGGCAACGCCGAGCCAGCGTCCGAGCGCGTTCGGGTCGCCGAAGAACACGACGCCGATCAGGAAGGTGCCGGCCGCCCCGATGCCGGTCCACACAGCGTAGGACGTGCCGAGCGAAATTTCCTTCTGCGCGAGGTAGAGCAGCACCCCGCTGATGCCCATGGCGACGACCGCAACCACGATGCCCGTGACCAGCGCGGGTGTTCGCTCTGCCTGCTGCGCCCATTTGAGGCCGAGCGGCCAGCCGATCTCGAACAGGCCGGCGGCGACGAGGTAGGTCCAGGCGGTGTTTACGGCGCTATTCACAGGGAGGGCTCCTAGCGGGATCGCTGCGACCCTAGCTCGGCACCCACTCCCGGACAAACGCGGCGTGCGTGGAGGCGGCCTCGATGCATCGGCAGCGTTACCGAAATCCTTTCGGGACATCGGCCTGCGGCACGAAGACCGCCCAACGCGGCTTTAGCGTCCTTGACCCCCGGCGCGGCGGAGGCCGCCGCCCTTCCGCGGTGACCGTGATAAGGCGCCGGTCCACGAAGCCGCCCGGCGTCCGAACGCCGCTGGACAGGCCGCACCCGCTTTGCTACAGCACGCGGCCTGCGTCGACGGCGCAGCCGCAGGTCCGCCTGCGAGAATTCTGGTGCGGTGCGTTCGCAAAAACGCCCGTCCGGGCGCATAGCTCAGTTGGTAGAGCAGCTGACTCTTAATCAGCGGGTCCAAGGTTCGAGTCCTTGTGCGCCCACCACGCACTCCTGCGAAACGTCACCTTCCTGGCGCGACCGGAATAGCCTTTGACTTTCCGCGGCTTTGCCGCCCGAGACGCGGGATAGTGCGGTCTCTGCCGCCCAGGATCGGCCGTCGTCGCCAAAAATGCCGGCCTAGTCTCTGGCGGCGCCAAACCGTTTCCCGGCGGAATTCGCGCTCGCGAACACAGACGGGTTCGAATGTCGGCAGAGACCGGTTTCGAGTCCTAAACGCCTTCGCGAGAGCTTCGTGCTCAGCCTGATCGCCTCCTCAGGGAGAGCGTCGATCCGCATCTCCTCAAGAGGGTGCGTATGTCATTCCCGGCTTCTATTCTTTGACCGGCTTTCCGGCCTGACCCGGGATCAGTTCGTAGAACCCTGCCATACGCAGGCGGACCGTCACCGGGGCCTCGCTCTTGTTCTGCCAATACCAACCATGCGTGCCAATCCAAGGCGCGATCAATGAGCCGCCTGCCTCGGCGCCGGCCCCCTTCTCATAGAACATCAAATCACCACGCCCGCCAGGTGCCGCGTCCGTGTGGCCATGGAACTCGGTCAGAAAGGATTGCGGATCGCTGATGCCATGCACCTCCCAGGAATAGACCACCGTGTCGTCAGCTTTCATTCGGATCATGTATTCAATCTCGGCTCTGCCGCCGAGGGGCACGTCGACAACATCGATGCGATAGCCCGCTGGATAGGTCCTCGAGACGGCGTCCTTGCCGGTCGGTGCTGTGATTTCGTTCCACTGCTGGGCCATCGCCTCCCCCGCTAAAATAATGCCGAACGCAGAGATAGCGACGCCCGCGACGAGGCGGAAGCGTTTACCCAAATCCTGCGCGATGGTCACTATCGAGCTCCCCGCTGTCGTTCGGCGATCATAGCCGCTCGCCATCGGCCATTGGAGTCGTCACAATGCCGCGGAAGGGCTGTTCGTGGACGGATCGAGAAATAACAGTCCAGCGATGTAGCGCGTTGCGCCTCGGACCGGGAACCTGTGAACCGGTGGAGGTACTGTCGCGCCGCGCGATGGCGGCAAAGATTTGACCGCCTGCGCATGCACGCGCGGCCATTGCGTGGCGCCTCCAGATCCGTTTCTGCGGTCCATCCATAGTCAAGGCGGCCGCTGTGTGTGGGTAACGACGGCCTGTCTTCCATACGCTAGGACTTGCGCTTCCGTCATCGCCGAAGTGTCGACTTCGGCCTGGCTAATGATCTTCGCGTAGATGCCGAGATCGTGCTTCTTCAACCGTTCAGTGAGAATGTTCGACGCGTTGCTTGAGTCCGTGCCGTGGGAGAGCAGCACGATGCGATCAACATCGCGCAGAGCCTCGGCGATCCTGTCGTAAAACGTCAGATCGTCAGGAGGGCGTTGCCCCTGTTCACTCGCTTCGCCGCGGTGCGCCGGCCCCGGCGTCGTGACGTTTACTTCGAACCAATCCTCATCCGTGCCGAGGCAAATCTTGCCACTTAGGACCGTTCCCGAGGCCAGGAACCCGTAGGCAGCGCCTATCGTGTCGTTCGGTTCATAAGCGTCCGTGCAGGGCAAAACGGCGATCTGTCGGTTCGCGTCGAGGACCCACGAGTTGTTGTAGGTGATCGCGTCGGTGGTAGTGAAGTTATAAGTAATGATGCCCCCAATGTAATAAGTGCCGACAGGGACAGTTGCTGGAACTGTAAATACAGTACCCGTCGTATCCCACCAGGTCGGAAGAGTATCGAAGGCAATCGTGCCGATGAGATAATCGGCGGTGCTAACGATGGTATTGCTCGTAAGATAGATGTTGAGCCGGACGTTGGACGGAGTGATGTTGCCGATATTCTCGACGGTAAAATTGCTGAGCGTAAACAGAATCGCCCGCCTGCACGCTTGAGACGTTTGGGGACGCTGCCGTGGTGCCGGCGTACTGGAAGCCTCCGTTATGCCGGAAAGGGTACGTCGCTACATCGAGAACGTTGTTAACGGAGCCTGGGTACTGTGCTCGAAGGATACCCGCATCGCCGAGCGATATGTATATTGCGGCAAAATCCTCGTAATAATTCATCGTTGAAAGATTGTTGAACACGTGATGTAAGCCGATAGAATGGCCGAGTTCGTGCGCCGCGGTGGCACCATAGTTGGCAGGCCCAGTATCGTCGTAGTTCGGCGCCGACGTGGTCCAGCCGCGACCAAAATTCGTGTTCATGATGACGTCGGTTTCGGTGAACGTGCCGCAGGTCGTGCTGGGGGGCGCGTGGACAGGCATCGAACGAGGGGGAGCCGAAGGCCGAAGCCGGATTGATGTAGGTGATCCCGAAAGTATTAGCGTCGATGTTGAAACCGTAGATGTCGTGCGCTTGCGTGGTTCGTGAAGAAGATAATTTCATTCTTGCCGTTCCTTCCGCCAACCATGTCGCCTGCGGCCCAACTGAATACGTTGGCGTAGTTATTCCATTTGCTGAACTCTGCTTGCGCGGCGGCGAGCCAGGGAGCGCCGTTGTCGATCTCGAAGGCCGACGGGACGCTTGGCCGCCCGCACGCGCATTGGCCGCCGTGTTGAGCTACCGCGGGCTGAACATTCATAAGCAGCGCGGCGAAGCTGAGCGCTAACACCATCCGTGAAAAGGTTCCCACGATGAATTTCATGTTTTATTTCCCCCCAGCCGGAGCTTCTTGGCGCTCGCGTCTGACGAATTGACGCAAATCATCGAGAGTGGCGAAGGATCGGTCCGTGACCGCGGAAGGCGCGACGGCCGCTTGTTGCGGCGGTTGTGGGATGGGCCGTCCCTGAGCGTCGTAGACGGTCGGCTCCGGCGCGCGAGCGAATTCCTGCACCGGAGGCTCCAGTGAGCGCAACTGGCCGCTCAGCTTCTCAACCGGTGTACCGCGAAAGAGCCTGCCCTGCTGATCGAGTTCCAAAGGCTGGAGGTCGTAGGAAATCGCCACGCAGTCATTCAGCATTGACCGATTGCACCGTCCAGTTAATCGGAACGAGGGCCACACCGGCGGTCGAGGCGATCGACACCCCGTCCATGAACCACATGGCCGTGTTGCCGCTGCTGTCGCGCCACAAGAGATCGCTCTTGCCGTCGCCGTCGTAGTCGCCGGTTTGGGCCATCGTCCACACGGCAGGTATCACGCCAAGTGCCGCCGACGAAGGCACTGACGACCCGCTCATCAACCAGATCGCCGTATTGCCGTCGGTGTGTCGCCAGACGATGTCGGCGTTGCCATCATTATTGAAGTCGCCGGTGCCGGCCACGGCCCAGTCGGTCGGGATACTTGCGACGAACGCCCGTGACGACACTTGCGTTCCGCTCATGAACCAGACCGCGGTGTTGCCGAGATTGTCGTGCCACAAGATGTCGGCCATGCCGTCGCCGTTGAAGTCGGCCGCGCCCACTATCGTCCAATTGACGGGCACATTGCCGAGACCGGCGGACGATTTCACCGTCGCGCCACCCATGAGCCACAGAGCGACGTCGCCGGTCGTGGTGTCGCGCCACAGCAGGTCGGCGAAGCCATCGCCGTTGAAGTCGGCGACGCCGGCCACCGTCCAATTGGTCGAGACATTGCCGAGGCCCGCGGTCGAGGCGACAGCCGTCCCGTTCATGAACCAAATGGCAATGTTGCCGCTCGTGTCGCGCCACAGCAGGTCGTTCTTGCCGTCATGGTTGAAGTCGCGCTGGCCGACGAGTTGCCAGTTGGTGGGGACGGTGCCGATTCCGGCAGCCTGCAACACGGTCGCGCCGTTGACGAGCCACACAGATGTCGCTCCGCCGGCCTCGCGCCAGACTATGTCGCTCTTGCCGTCATTGTTGGCGTCGTGTGGAGAGCCGAAAACGACGACCTGGCCCGTCATGAAGGAGTGAAGGTCGCAGTGATACACATACACTCCCGCGTGCGTAAAAGTGAACGCGAAGGTTTGACCTGGCATGAGGAGTGGGGGCGAGCTGTCAAACGTACCGTCTTCCGCTGTGACCGTATGGAACGTCGAACCTATCGTGTAGCTCCAGGTAACCGTTTGACCGACCGGGACGCGGATGCTGACGGGGTCGTATCCAAAGTCGAAGATGGTAACGGTATTGTTCGAGGAAACGGCGAAGAGCACCGCCGGCGCGGTGAGCGCTCCTGCCGCAACCGAAGCGGCAAGAATGCTCTTCATGTTGCGCGCATAGTTCCAAACAGAAGCGCAGAAGCGTAACATCACGAACCTCCAAAAACATTTGGTATTAGTCAGGGCCGTCGAGCGTGGACGCACTTCCGATGCAACCGCGTTCGATATGGTCTGTCAGCAGCAGTCATATTTGCCGTTTGAGCGAATATGTAGTCGGCACGAACTCGATTCCGTTGCTGCGAGATGATTGGAATCCGAAAAAATACCTGTGTGGGCGCGTTACTACCATCGCTTCGCGACCAAACCAAGCGCAGGAATTCCCAAGATTGTTTTCGTGACGATCGTGGCCTCTTGATGGACGCCTATACATAGGAAGCCTGTACATAGGAAAGCGCCGGCACCGCAGGATGTAACCGATTTCACATTGCGAGGTGTTTTCTTGAACCGCTCTCCATGAACGCCGCACGCGACGGGGCACCCTGAAAAATGATGATCCCGCATCTACTGACTTCGCGACGATACATCCCTCGGCGGTCGGCCTCCACGTCATCCACTAACCGCTCCTGTGACAACCCAGCGCGCGAGAGGATCGGATGTGGCCTGCCGGGCCGGAGCCGATATATTGTTGCCCGAGCGTCGCGGAATGAAGGGCGGCCGCGTGGGGTCCCCGCGACTTCCGGCGATGGTTATGAGCGGCCCATAGACGCTGCCGTCGCACATCGACCGCCGCCGAGTTGCACCGAGCAGAATGGATGCGGCGGGCGCGCCGCGCCGACGAAGCGCGAGAGACAAGGCAGGGTATGACCAACGACAAGGACAGAGCGCCTGTCGCAGCGCCGTTGACGGTCGATGCGGCGATCCGCATCGGGCTCCTCGGACTCCTCCTTTATTGGTCGCTCAAAGTGATCGGCCCGTTTGTGTCGATCGCGCTGTGGAGCGCGATCCTGACCGTCGCGCTCTATCCCCTTTTCGATTGGCTCACCCGGTGGATCGGCAGCCGCCGGCTGGCGGCGGTGGCGATCACGCTGTTGTGCCTGATGATCGTCGTCGGCCCGGTGACTTGGCTCGGCATGGGCCTGATCGGCACCGTCGAATTCGCAGTGCGGGAATTGGACTCGAACGTTTCGCTCATTCCGATGCCCGCCGATTCTGTCAAGAGCTGGCCGCTGATCGGGGAGCAAGCGTATCAGCTGTGGTCCCTTGCCGCGACCGACATGAGGGCGATCCTGATCGAGGCGGTACCGTGGCTCAAACCGTTCGGCGGCCGGCTCCTCAATTTTGCCGGAACCGCGGTGCTCGGCCTCGCGCAATTCGTCGCCGCGATCATCATTGCGGGCTTCCTCTACGCGCCGGGCCCGCAGCTCGCCCAGACGCTGCGGGGGCTGTTTCATCGCATCTTCGGCGAACGAAGCGAGGAGATGCTCAAGCTCGCCGGAAGCACCATCCGCAACGTGTCGCGCGGCGTCGTCGGCATCGCCGTGGTGCAATCCTTCCTCGGCGGGTTGGGCTTGCTCGCCGCCGGCATTCCCGCCGCCGGCTTCTTGACCTTCGTTGCGCTGGTGCTGGGAATCATCCAGGTCGGCCCCACGGTCCTGTTCGCCCCGATCGTGCTGTGGAGCTGGACGCAGCTCGAAACCGCGAGCGCGGTGATGTTCACCGCCTACATGATCGTCGTCAGCCTCGTCGACAACGTCCTGAGACCCCTGGTGTTCGCGCACGGACTAACGACGCCGATGCCGATCATCTTCGTTGGCGTCATCGGCGGCACCATCGCCTACGGCATCAGCGGCCTGTTTCTCGGCCCGATCGTCCTCGCCGTCGCCTGGGCGCTCCTGGTCGCATGGATCGAGGACGATGGCGCCGACCGCGCCGGCTAGCGCTTCGCTGGCGACCAACCATAAGCCTTGGCGCAAGCGCCACCCATCAGCATCGCCCGCTCGGTGTCGCTGAGGCGGTCAGTCCGGAGGAACGGCTCGACCGCCTGTTCGTAATTGACGACCGCGAACGCCCGTGTCCAGTCGGTTCCCCACAGGCAACGATCGAGACCCCAGGCGTCGAACACGCGGGCAAGCGGGTCCCAGATGTCCGGGAAGGGGAACGGCTCGCGCGACAGCGTGCAGGCGCCGCTCACCTTGATCACCGCGTTGGGGCGCCGGGCGAGCTCCAGCACCTTCGGGAGGTCGGCCCAGGGCTGCGGCGGGGCCGGCGGCACACGCGGCTGCAGGATGCCGAGATGGTCGATGATGAATTGCGCGTCGGGGTGGCGGTCGATCAGCGTGGTGCCGGCGTCGAGGTTGCCCCAGCACAGGATGTTGACCGGAAGGTCGTAGCGAACGGCCGCGCGCAGGATACGATCGAGTCCCGGGTCTTTGGGGTCGCGGTCGCGGTTCGGCTCCTTCGTCAGCATGATCCGGATTCCGACGGCGCCCGGCGTGCGCTTCCACTCGGCGACGACATCCGCCACCGCGGGATCGTCCGGGTCGACCGGTTTGACGATGGCAAACCGGCCGGGATGGGCCTTTTGCACTTCCACCGCATAGCTTGCGTCGTAGCGGTACATCGAAAAGGCCGAGATGAAGATCGCGCCGTCGACGCCGACCTTGTCCATCGCCGCCACCATCTCGTCGCCGGTGACGTGAGCGGGCCAGTTCGGCACGTGGTGCCAAGGCCGCTGCGCGGTGTTTGCTTCGTAGGCGTGAACTTGGGAATCGATGACGGGCATTGAGACGCTCCATTCCGCAGTGATGAGGCGCAAGGTCCGGCGAGCGCGACAGAAAGCTTCTCGGCTTCGGCCTGCGCCGTGCTTCTCTTAGAAATCGGGCTTGTCGGCGGTCGGCACTGGTTCGAGGCCGATGTTGAAGTAATCGTCGTTGGCCGCGGAGCAGTCGAACTCCGCCGGGCCGCGGTTCGGCGCCATCACGCGGTGACGGTTCCGGGTGCCGGAATAAGGCTGGTAGAAGGCGCCCGGGTCTTCGACGGTGAACGCGACCTCGAGCGTGTTGCCGCCGTCGATCAGCCGGAAGCGCTCCACGACGTGCAGCTTGTCGGTATGCGGCGTGCGGTAGGAATTCACGAAGGTCTTGTCGTTGAAGCCGATGGTGTCGACGACGAGGGTGTCACCTTCGTAGTGGCCGACCGATTTGCCGTACCAGGACGGTTTCGGATCGGCCGAATGCTGCACGTCGAGCCAGATGTGTCGCGCGCGCCCGACCAGGAACAGCACGACCTCCTTGGGCGTCTGGATGATGTGCATGAGGCCGGGGTTGAGATGGAAGGCGGGAACGCCGGTCTCCCAGCATCGTGCCTCGCGGGTCTCGCCGTTGCGCTCCTGGAGAATGAGTTCGTTCTGCTTGCGCAGCGCCTCGCGAACCCACGGCATCAGGTTCTTTCCCGCCGCGTTGTCGAGATCCGCGACCCGATAGCTCGGCGGGATCTTCATCTCTCGCGCGACCTCGTTGTTGACGTAAGGGTGGGCGGGACCATCGGTCACCGGCCCGAGCCCAGTCGCTGGAGAGGCGAAATCGTTGAACAGGCGCGCGACCGCGTAATTGGGCGCCTTCGGAGCGACGAACCCCGCCCAGGCGACGCCAGGCGCGGAAAGATCGAGGTTCGGCGGCGCTCCGGTCCTCACGGCGTCTTGGCCGGTGGCGGGAAGGGCGACGGAGCCGGCCAGCACGCCGCCCAGCACGAGAGCGCCGGCGACCAGGCAGTGTCGGCGCGGCGGATTTTTCGTCATCGAATTCCTCGTTCGTGTTGGACAGGACCGTTCGCCCGGCGACGCCGAGATCAGCGTACGATCAGCGATGTTGCACACCCTTCACGCTGGTGAGGTCGCGATGCCGGTCGTTGCAGGCGTAATCCTCAATCCGAACGTCGGTGCGCGCGTCGTAGACGAAGCGCGCCTGCCAGTCCCCCGTATACATCGCGGGATCGTGGATGGTGACGATGTCCTCGAGCTGGTTGCCGACTTTGCGGATGCGTTCGAGCGTCCGCATTTCGTCGCTGTGGGGCAAGCCGGACGCATCGATGAAGGTGACATCGTTAAATCCCGCGGATTCCACCACCAGTGTGTCGCCGTCCCAATGGCCGATCGAGTGGCCGTTGTACTTGGGCTCGACGATCAAGGTCTCCTCCGAGGGCATCGGCCGGTCCATGAAGATCACGCGCACCTGATGGTTCATTTCGTAGAGAAGCGTGACCTGCCCCGCCGGCACCTGGAAGATTTCGAACGGATAGGGCGTGGCGAGCACACGAGGCAGGCCGTCGGGCACGCAGACCCGGCGCGCCTTGTCGACGATTGTGCCGTTCTTCAGGCCCGCCCTGTTCTTCTCATATGCGGCTTTGCCCGCGGCGTTGAGGGGCGGCTCGCCGCCGCCCAGCACCTCGATGCTCGGACTGTAAGTCGTCGCCCAATAGGTCCCCGAAATATCCGGCGCTGCGCCCGCAAGGGCACAAGCTGCGAAATACGCGGCCAGGGCCACGGTTAGGGTGGAGGCCCGGGCGATGCGGCAAATGCGAACGACTTTCAAAGGCGTGTTCTCTCCCGACGTTGTCGGGCGTTTGTACTCCGCGGCCGCGCGGAGCCGCAATATGGCTGCGCGGTGTGGACGCAGCGGATCGCGGCCCGGTGCGCGCGGTCACGGCCAACCGACCCGCTCGAATCCGCGTTTGACACCTCGGCTGCCGGCTGGCACGGGAGGTGGCCGGGTCCATCCCAACAGACAGGTCGAAATTCATGCGCACCCGCATCTCCTGCGGCTGGCTGGTCGGACACGCCGGCGAACATCACACGTTGTGGCGCAACGCCGAGCTCGTGTTCGAGGGCAACACCGTGCTGTTCGTCGGCGCGCGCTTCGACGGCACGGTCGACCGCGAGATCGATGCGCGCGACAAGCTCGTCGCGCCAGGCTTCATCGACACCCACGTGCATTCGGGCCACCGCGCATCGCACCGGCTGATCTCCGACATCGGGCGCGGCGATTACTTCGGCCAGCCGTTCCTGGAGATCAGCGTCGCGCGCGAGGGCACGCGGGTCGGCGGCGATCCCCGCTACGTGCGCCCCGACGACAACGCGGCGAGCGAGGAGCTGCGGCTCAACGCGCAGTTCACGGTCGCCGAGCTGCTGCGCAACGGCATCACCACCTTCGTCGAGTTCGGCAGTCAGCTGCGGGTGCAGCAGGCGCTGCTCGAGAGCGTCGGCGAGCTCGGCATCCGTGCCTATCTCGGGCCTGGCTTCGACAGCGGACGATGGGTCGGCGGTGCCGGCGGCAAGCTCGTCCGCGTCATCGACGAGGCGGCGGGTGAGCGGGAGTTCGCGTTGGCGCTCGAATTCATCGAGCGCCAACAGGGCGCCCACGGCGATCGCGTCCGTGGCATATTGGTGCCGCGCGAGATCGAAACCTGCACCGTGGCGCTGATGCGCAAGGCCGCGCTAGCCGCGCGTGAGCGCGACCTGCCGGCGGCGATCCACGCGGCCTACAACATCCACGAGGTGTTCGACATCATCCGCGAGCACCAGATGACGTCGGTCGAGCTGTTGTGCGAGGTCGGCCTGATGTCGGACCAACTCAACATCGGTCACGGCAACTTCACCTGCGACAATCCGCTGATGAACTACTCCGGCTCCCACGATCTCGAGATCATGGGCTCGCACCGCTGCTCGATCTCGCACTGTCCGGTCAACGTCGCGCGGCGGGGGCGTTTTCTCGACAGTTGGGAGACCTACCGCAAGGCGGGCGTGAACATCGCGCTCGGCACCGACACCTATCCGCGCGACATGATCCTGCAGATGCGCAACGCCTCCTATTTCGGCAAGGTGGCGAGCCACAACCTCAAGGCCGCGACGGCGGCGCAAGTGTTCGAGGCGGCGACGCTCGGCGGCGCGCGCTCGGTCGGCCGCGACGATCTCGGGCGCCTCGCGCCCGGCTCCAAGGCCGACATCGTCACCATCGACCTTACCGGCGGCGACACGCTGCGGATGGGCCCGGTGCGTGATCCGATCAAGAGCTTGATCGATTGCGGAATCGGCAACGACGTCGACACCGTGATCGTCGACGGCGTCGTGCGCATGGAGGGCGGCCGCATCCCCGGTATCGACTTCGCCGCATTGCGGGCGCAAGCGCAGGCCGCCGGCGAGCGCGTCTGGAGCGGCTGGCAGAACTGGGACCCGCACGGCCGCACCGCCGACGAGATGAGCCCGTATTCGTTCCCGCGCGCGAATTGAGTTCTGTCCCTCCCCGACTTCGGGGAGGGTAGGGTGGTGGCTTTCTTCCTTGCTCGCTGCGCTCGCGGACCCCACCCCGCCCTCCGCGAAGGCGGGGAGGGAGAAGCCTGCCTCACTTCTTCTCCGCCATCTCCGCGATCAGCGGCTTCCACTGCGCGATCTCCTGCGCGATCTGCGCGCGGAATTCCTCCGGCGTGGATTTGACCGTATCGGCACCGGCCTTGCGCATGCTTTCCTTCATGCCGGGATCGTCGGCCATCTTCAGCAGAATCTCCGACATCCGGCGAATGATCGGCGCGGGCGTCGCGGGCGGGGCCATGATGCCGTTCCAGCTTTCGACGATGAAGCCCGGCAACACCGTTTCGTGAATGGTCGGCAGATCGGGGAAATAGCCGCTGCGTTGGTGCGAGGTCACCGCGATCCCGCGCACCGCGCCGGCTTCGACCTGCGGCAAGGCGTCGGTCAGGTTGGCGAAAGAGAAGTCGACGTCGCCCGCGATCACCGCGGACGTCGACAGCGCACCGCCCTTGAAGGGAATGTGCACGGCGCTTGTTCCGGTGCGCGTCAGGAACAGCTCCACCGCATAGTGGGTGAGGCCGCCAGCCCCGCTCGAGCCGTAGTTGAGCTTGCCGGGATGAGCCTTGGCGTAGGCCACGAGCTCGGCCATCGTCTTCACCGGCAGGTCCTTCCTGACGATGACGACCTGCGGGATCTGGCTCACGACGCCGATCGGCGCGAGGTCGCGGACGGGGTCGTAGCCGACCTTCTGGATGAAGGGCGCGATCGAGATGGCACCGATGCTGCAGACGCAGAAGGCGTAGCCGTCGGGCGCCGCATTGGCAACGGCCTGCGTGCCGACGATGCCGCCGGCGCCGGCGCGGTCGTCGATGACGACGGTCTTGCCAAGCGCGGCTTCGACATAGCGCGCCACCAACCGGCCGACGAGATCGGTATAGCCGCCGGCGGCATAGGGCACGATGAAAGTGATAGTCCGGCTCGGCCATGCGTCCTGTGCGCGCGAAACGCCCGGGGCGAGGACAAGCGCCAGTGCACAGGCTATTCCCAAAAGTTGTCGCATCGATGCGTTCCTCCCGGTCCGGATCAGCCAAGCAAATTTTCTGCCGTAGCTCGAACCCGTGGATTTACAATGGCTTGCCGATGGACCGGACGCCGCTTCGTGGGCTGCTGCCGATAAAGTGACCAGTTGCGCGAAACTGGCTATTGATGACCGGCGGCGATGGGCGCATCGGGTACGAGGATACGATGGCGGGCTTGAATTCGGAACTGGACAGGCAAAGCCTGCGGGGTTTCCTCGCGCAGCTTGAAAAGGAGCTTCCTGACGAGCTGCTGCGCATTCGGGAGCCAGTCAAGACCAAGCTCGAGATGACCTCGCTCGTCTTCGAGCTCGAGCGCCTCGGCAAGAGTCCGGTCGTCGTGTTCGAGAACGTCGAAGGCCATACCATGCCGGTGGTGACGAACGTCGCCGGAAACCGCAGGGTGTTGGCGTTGGCACTAGGCGTCACGCCTGGAGAGTTGCCGACGGCGTTCCGCGAACGCTGCACCCGCTACATCCCGGTCGAGCCGATCAACCGGCCGGCGTGGCACGACGTCACCATCGAGGGCGACGACATCGATCTCACCAAGCTTCCGGTTCCGCTCCATTTCGCGATCGACGCCGCGCCCTACATCACCGCCGGGCAGATCACCGCGCGCGATCCGGAAACCGGCGTCGATACGACGGGCTTCCATCGCCTCATGCTCAAGGACAAGAGCCGGCTCGGCGTCTCGCTGCATTCGCGCCGGCGCATGTGGGAATTTCATCGCCGCGCCGCGGCGAAGGGGCAGAACCTGCCGGCCGCCATCACGCTCGGCATCCATCCGCTGCACTACATGGGATCGATGGTCTACGCCTATCCGCAGCACGTGCGGAAATTCGAGATCATCGGCGGGCTGTTCGGCGAGCCCTATCGCGTCGCGCGCTGCGGCACGGCCGACATCGAGGTTCCCGCCGGCGCCGAGATCGTCATCGAGGGCGAGATCCTGGCAGACGCGCACGAGCCGGAGGGGCCGTTCGGCGAATTCACCGGCTACGCCTCGTTCCGCTCCACGGAAAACGTGTTCGTAGCAAAGCGCATTCGCATGCGCGCCGAGGCGCTGTTCCACAGCGTGGTGTCGGGCATGTCGCAGGACCACATCCTGGTGTCATGCATCACCCGCGAGGGCGAGATCCTCAATGCGCTTCGGCGCAATTTGCCGAACGTCAGGGCGGTCCACGTGCCGCACACGACCTGCGGGGCGTTCATGGCCTTCATCTCGATGAAGAAGACGTCGGCGGGCGAGCCGCAGCAGGCGATCATGGCGACGCTGGGCACCGAGTTCTACACGAAATACGTCATCGTGGTGGACGACGATGTCGACGTGTTCAACCTGTCCGACGTGATGTGGGCGGTGGCCACTCGGGTGCGGGCGGAGAAGGACATCGTCTTCATCCCCGGCGCCAAGGGCGCGATCCTCGACCCGACGTCCGACCCAGATGACTTTACGCTGACCAAGATGGGCATCGATGCGACGAAGCCGCTCGGCCGGGATTTCGCAGCGCGGCTCACGATCTCCGACGACCAGCGTGCCCGTGCGCGCGCGATATTGGCGAAGGCGGGGCTGACATTTTAGAAATCGCGTGGCGACGCGAACTCGCTGCGACCAACGGCCAACGACGAAGCGTGCAAGTTCTGCGAGAGATCGTTGCCCGTTCGATCGTTCGCTTCGCTGTGTCAAAACGACGAGGCAAAACCAAGAGCCCCCGGCGATCAGCCGGGGGCTCGGATTCACGCATCCCTGCGCGGATTGATCACCAGAAGTTCGGCAGGAACTTGTAGTTCACGCCAACCTTGACCTGGTTGATGTGGTTGTTGTCCTGGAGGCCGAGCTGAAGCGGCAGGACCCCGAGAACCGAGCCATTGATCGCGACATTGCGATTGCCGAAGTCGAGATAATCGTACTCGGCCTTGACCGACCAGTTCTGCCACAGCGCCCACTCGATACCGGTGCCGACCGTCCAGCCGACCCGGTTCTTGTCGCTGCCCGTTCCGCCGAACACGGGGATGCCGAGCGCCGCGATATTTTCGGTGTAGCTGACGTTCTCGACAGCCGCGCCGGCCTTTCCGTAGAGCAGCCAGTTGCCGTGAGCGATACCGACCTGCGCGGTGCCGGTCCCGGTCCAGTTGACGCTGGTGCTCAGCGAACGGGTGAGCAGACCCGCGGCGAGCGGACCGCCATTGGTAGTCGTGCTGGTGTTGTTGAGGTCGCCCCACAACACGTCGCCTTCCCAGCCCACGACCAGCTTGCCGAACTGATAGCGCGAGCCGACCTCGACACCGCCGATGAACGAGCTCGCATTGTTCGTCTGAACCACCGGCACGCCGAGCACCGACCCGACGATGCCGAGACCGGGATCCGAAAGATCATGGGTGCCCCAGGCGCCGCCGATGACGCCGCCGAGGTAGATTCCGCTCCAGTCGTAAACGTAGGGCGCGGGAGGGACGGCCTTGACCGCCATGTCGGCAGCGCTAGCGAGCCCCGACATTCCGAGAATCGCTGAAGTAACCAGAAGTGCATTCTTGAGCATTGCTTCTTTACCCCACCAAATTGACCAGAAGTAACCACGGTTCGGAAGCTAACAGAGGGGTGCCCAAAAAGATGTCACTCGACTGCAACAAGTGGCAGTCATCGAGGCGGCGCTCCGCGAGCGCAGGCTTTCGTGCAACTCTTAACTAACGCCGCGGTGACAGTCGCCACTGGGGGCGCCCGCAACTCACTGCGCCGATAAATGCTGCGGGAGAGGGCGAAACGATATCTTCCGCGGCGTCTGTTCGTTCGCGTTCGGACCGCGCATCTGCATGGCTGTTCTGCGGCACACGCACCGCGAGGCCGTCTCGGGCGCGCCTGCGACATGTGGGCGCAAGACGAGCCAAGGTTGTCGTCTCTTCGCGAGCAGATTTGAAATAGCAACGGTTCGCATCACGCACGGTGAATGAAGCGAAACGTGCACACGCCTTTCATGCAGATGTGATGCGACCCATCTGCGCTAAGCGCCTTTGCAAAGGCTACGACGCCATATCGCCACGTCGACTCGTCTTCGTCGCGGCGATCGCGGCTACGATACGGTCTGGTGTCGCCGGCGACACCAAGAGCTCGGCGCCGAGGTCTTTGAGCGCATCGTTGATGGCATTGGTGATCGCAGCCGGCGGTGCGATGGCACCGCCTTCGCCGAGTCCCTTCTGCCCGAAACGCGTGTACGGCGACGGCGTCTCCATGTGGAAGATGCGGACGGCGGGAACGTCGGTCGAGCCGGGCAACAGATAATCGGCGAGCGTCGTCGCCGTTGGCTGTCCGTTGCCGTCGAAGCGCATCTCCTCGTAGAGCGCGGTTCCGATGCCCTGGGCGACACCGCCGACAATCTGACCATCGACAATCAACGGGTTCAACAGGACGCCGCCGTCCTCGACCACGACATAGTCGAGAATTTCGAGCGCCCCGGTCTCGGGATCGACGAGAACCGCCACGGCATGCGCCGCGTAGCTGAACGTCCCGGTGTCACGCTTCGCCTTGTAGCCCGCAGTGACCTCGAGCCCGCCGGGATCGACGTCGGCGGGAAGGTCCTGCGGGCGCCGATACCAGGTGCGCGCGATCTCGGCGACGGATATGCGGCCTTGTGCGGCGACCACCATCCCGTCGGTAAGCGTGACATCGTCGGCCTGCGCCTGCAGCAGCGTCGCGCCGATGCGCTTCACGCGGATCGCGAGTTGATCGCATGCCTCGGCCACCGCGCCGCCCGACATGATGGCGCAGCGCGATCCCCAGGTGCCGGTCGAGTAGGGGGTGAGTGCGGTATCGCCATGGATCAGCTTGATGCGGTCGTGCGGCACGCCGAGAATCGAATGCGCGACTTGCGAGAGCGTCGTCTCCAGCCCTTGGCCGTGGCTGTGGGCGCCGATCCGCAGCTCCAATCCG
>CAWGRH010000003.1:0-289918 GCA_963824905.1 uncultured Alphaproteobacteria bacterium | reverse complement strand
GCGGCGTGTTCCGCGCCCACGAGGTCTATGACCCCAAGACCAACACCTGGGCGCGCTATCCGCGCATGCTCACGCCGCGCCACGGCTTCGCCGCGGGCGGCATCGGCAAGGCGCTCTACGCAGTGTCCGGCGTCAACAATGCCGGCGGCGCCGGCACCCTGTCGGTGGTTTCGGTCAACGAAATCTTCGAGGAGTAGGAGGTCGTATGGGCAGAGCACGGGGTGCGACGAGGTTCTCTTTCCGGCGCTGGTCAAGCGCGCTCCCTCCCCCTGAAAGGGGGAGGGTCGGGGAGGGGGTCGCGGGACGCTTGCGTTGTGCTTGTGGAAACTCAGCGGACCCCCACCCCATCCCTCCCCCTAAGAAGGGGGAGGGGGGAGCCCTGCCGCGCCTGTGTGCTGGCGTCAAATCGCTTGTACGGCGCTCATTCTGTTGACGGCCGTACCATTCGCAGCGCCGGCCGCCTTTCGCAGGACATACCGGGCATCGAGCTCTGTACCCGCGAGCAGCGCATGGACCGGCGGACCGGCTGCCTGCAGAGCAACGTCGAATACCTGCAGCAGCTGATCGCCAAGAATTCGCTCGATGCCCAGCAGCGGTTCGCGACGGCGAACCGGGAGATCGCCGCACAGAAGGATCAGACTGGCCGGCGGCGAATCGAGAGATTGCCGCGCTCAAGGACGCGCTCGCCGAGATCAAGACGCGCGCCGATCAGGCGCCGGCTGCGGTCGCCGCGCGCGAGCTCACCTCGTTGCGCGACGCCGTGCGTGATTTGCGGGCGCGGGTCGACGAGGCCCAGAAGGCCAAGCCGAAGTGAACGGCATTGCACCGCGTGCCGCGCTTCGCGGCCACTGGCCATGCGTCCGCCGGCACGATAAGGTCGAGCGATGACCCAGAAATTCGCCGCGGCCACCGCGACACTTCACGCCCTCGCATTCCTTTGCGCCGCTGCTGCGCCGCTGCCCGCCGCAGCGGATGGCATCGAGCCGGGCCTGTGGCAGATCACCGAAACAATCATCATGAATGGCAACCGCACGCCGTCGCAGATGAGGACGCGGTGCCTGTCGGCGGAGCAGGCGGCCGACACCGCCGCGACCTTCAGTCCCGAGTACCGCACGGTGAATTCGGACTGCGAGCGAGCCGAGTTTTCCTCTACCGCCTCGAGGCTCAAGTGGCGCATGCTGTGCAAGGGCCAGCTCGACATGGACGTGTCAGGCGACTTCAACTTCGACACGCCGAAGCACTACACCGCGAAGATCGAGTCCAAGGGCTCGATGGGCGGCCGCACAATGGTCGAGACGAGCGTCTCGATCGACGGCGAGCACCTCGGCGAGTGCAAATGAGCGCAACCGCGGGAGGCTCCCCTCCCGCGATTGTCCAAGCGCGCGATGCCGGTCGGCAGTGCAGCACAGTGCTGCTTAGTCCGCGTTCGCACCCTGCATAGTCCAGATCAGCGATACCGAACCCGCACTGAGAGGCTGCGAGACGGCAGTCCCATTCATGAGCCACATCGCGATATTGCCGCCTGGTGTCGCGCCAGAGAATGTCGCTCTTGCCGTCGCCGTCGAAGTCGCCGGTGTCGGCGACGGTCCAGTTGGGCCCGACATTCCCGAGACCCGCGCTGCGAGACCGACGTTCCGTTCATCAGCCACACGGCGAGATTGCCGGCATTGTCGCGCCAAAGAATGTCGCTCTTGCCGTCGCCGTTGAAGTCTCCGGTCCCGACGACCGACCACGCCGCCGTCGCCGCGGAGGATTGCCGAGTTGCGAAACCTGGACGCCGTTCATGAACCAGATCCCGAGGGCACCTTCGTGTTGTCGAAAAGAATGTCGGTCTTGCCGTCGCCGTTGAAGTCGCCCGTGCCGACGATCGTCCAGCCGGTCGGCAAAGTGCCGAGACCGGCAGACTGAGAAACCTGTGCGCCGTTCATCAGCCAGATCGCGAGGTTGCCGCTGGTGTCCGCCAGAGAATGTCGCCCTTGCCGTCGCCATTGAAGTCGCCGGTGCCGACGACCGTCCAGCCAGGAGCCGAAGGGACGCTCGCGACCTGGGACACCTGGGTGCCGTTCATGAACCAGATCGCCACATTGCCGCTGCTGTCGTGCCACAGCAGATCGGCCTTGCCGTCGCCGTTGAAATCGCGCTGTCCGACGATCGTCCAGGTGGTGGGGTCCACCTGACCGAGCCCACCTGCTGGAGAACTGAGCCCGTTCATCAACCACACCGCCGCATTGCCGCCGCTGTCGCAGGCGATGTCGCTCTTGCCGTCGCCATTGTAGTCGTGAGTGGCCGTCGCGTTCCAATTCGTCACCAGATTTACACGTTGACGGTGCCGATGCCGGTGGCGAAGTCCCAGCCGGTCGTCGTGCCGTAAGCCGGCGCATAGGAACTGTTCGAGGTCGAGAGCACGCCGTAGGTGCCGGACGGGATGTAGCAATTGTGGCTTCCCGTGCAATTGGCATCGATGTCGCCGAGAGTCACGTCATAGAAAATGCACGAGCTTCCCACCGTATTGCCGTTGCTCGAATTGCAGGTGCTGCTGCCGCTCACGCCGTATTCATTGGCGGCGAGTTGGTAATACTGGTAATTGGGGTTGCCCTGACGCCCTCCGGCCTTCTGGTTCACCAGCGCCTGGATGCCGGCCATGATCGGCGTCGCAAACGAGGTTCCGCCCGCGGCGCTCCAGCCACTGGGAGCGCCCGTGCAGGGTGCTCCGCCGTAACCGGAGGCGGTCGGAATAGCAGAAGACGTAATAGTGACCCCACAGGCCGTTGGCGGCGAACAGCGACACGTCCGGAAGATCGCGCACGCCGTCATTGGGGATGCCGACCACTCCGGTCTGCCAGGAGGGCTTGGCGTATCCGGCACAGGTGCCGCTGACGACCCCGGAGGTGGAAGGCGACCCGGTCGCGCAGCCGCTCGGGCCGCCGCTTCCCCCACATTGTTCAGGAAGATCTTCGCCGTTGCTGCTGTTGCAGAAGCCGGACGCGCCATAGGTGGTGGCGTAGCCCTAAGAAGTCGCGAGGAGCTGGCTGGCGCAGGAGTTGTTCCACGGAATTTCCGGAATGTAGGATTTGGCCGAGCCATAGGTCGCGGTGTTGCTGGAATTCCAATAGGTGGTAGTGGTCCCGGAATAAGTGTCGCTGAAATCGGTGCCGCCGACCGCGACGTTGTAGGGGGTCGAGGCAAAGGCACTCACGCCGATGCCGTGGGTCACGGCCGTGCCGCTGTCGCATCCCCCCGCGTCTTCGTCGCCCGAGGCCACGAAGATCGAGGTCCCCTCCGCCACGCCCTGCTGATAGATCGCATTGTAGGCCGCATTGCTGGTGGCGCCGTTGGACGCCTCGCACTCTCCGTAGCTCAGGCTGATGATGGCGGGCGGGTTTGCCCCGTTGATCAGGTTCTGGATCGCGATCAGCCCGCCGAAGGTGGTGAAGCTGCTCCGCAGGTGGCAATGACGATCGCGGCGCTGGGCGCCGCGGCGCTCGCGTATTCGGCATCCAGGATCGCGTCGCCGTCGTCAGCATTCACCCCGGGAGCGGTGCAGTTGTTGGTTCCCGATGGCGGCGCCGGATGGACCGTGCTCAAGCGAGCGCCGGTATAGCCCGACAGGCCGAACGTCGAGCGGAACGTCGTCCAGTCGCTGGTCGCGTAGAGATCGCTGTCCTCGATCAGATAGATGGTTTGGTTCTGGCCGGTGTTGCCGGCGTAAACAGCGGGTTGAAGTTGTAGATCGTCGCGAGATCGGGGGTGTCACCAGGTAAAAGCCGCCGCCCACGCTGTAATCGGCTTTCGGCTTTCGCACGATGGGCCGCGGCATGAAATCATGCAGCGACACGACGCCGACGACCGCAGGCGCGAGCGCCGCCGGAATCTGCGGGTCGCTCATATTGGCGAAATGGGTCGCGCCCCTGGCCTGGAGGTGATGGATCTCGGTGTGGAAGGCGGCGAACACCTGGCCCGCATTGCCGGAAAAATCGATCGTCATGCCGCTCGGATAGATCGCATTGACGCTGAAATCCGTGCCCCTGCAGCCAGCCGGTGACCTGCGCATGTCCGATGCGGCCGGGCCGAACTGAGCCGAACTGGTTCGGCGTGAGCCAACGCTGATAGTTGGCCGAATTGGGATCGTGCAACTGGTCTATCAATTGCTTGAGCGCCTGCTCCTGGCGGCCGGGGCGATGCAACTGCAGGAGCATGTGCTCCATCGGGAGGCTGTCCGGGACCCGGCCGAGATCGTTGGCGGCAGTGGCCTCGGGACGGACGTTGCCGACCAGCCGCACCAGATTGGCCTCGTGACGACCGGGCTGGTGACCAGCGGACGAGCCGCGCCGTTGCCGGCAAATTGTGCCTGCGCCGACGGCAGGAATCCCGGAACGAACGCCGATATGACGGCGATGCGCAGCACGCTCAGGAGCCTGTCGTTCATGCTGTCCCCTTGTGTTGCTATTGGTCGTTTGCAAGATCGAAAAACGGAATCAAACAAGCTTGAGTTGTCTTTCCGTGGATATCAATAAGCACGCAAACGCCGCGGTCAACAGGATGAAGGCCTCCGAATATGTCGCTTCTCGAAAAGACAAAGAGAACCCCGCAACCCCGATGATTTGCTGCATCTTGAACGTTGCGAGAATGAGGTCAAGGGCTTTCGCCACACGCCAAGGTCGCGCATTCCCCGTCTGCGCTGCGGCTCAAGTGGCGCATGCTGTGCAAGGGCCGGCTCGACTTGGACGTGTCGAGCGACTTCACCTTCGACATGCCGAAGCACTACACCACCAAGATCCGGTCCAAGGGCTCGCGCTCGATGGTGTCCGCACGATGATCGAGACGAACGGCAACTGCTCCCGCTCAGGCCGACGGCGAGTCGAGAAGCTCCATGCGATCACCGCCCCTGACATAGAGGGAAGGTGCGTTCATTCCGCCGCTGCGGCCCAGCGGCGCTTCCCAGCGCGGGAGCCTGTTCGTTCGCTGGCCGCGCCGACATCAGCCACGACTGCAGACGCGACAGATAGAGATAGACGACAGGTGTGGTGTAGAGCGTCAGAAGCTGGCTGAGCGCCGAGCCCGCCGACCATGGAATAGCCGAGTGGCCGGCGCAGCTCGAAGCCGGTGCCGTGGCCGAACATCATCGGCAGGCCGGCAAGAAGCGCCGCGGCAGTCGTCATCAGGATGGGCCGGAAGCGCAGCAGACAGGCTTCGCGGATCGCCGCCAGCGGCGGCATGTTGCGGTCCCGCTCGGCGACGATCGCGAAGTCGACCATCATGATGCCGTTCTTCTTGACGATGCCGATCAGCAGGATGATGCCGATGATGCCGATCACGGACAGGTCCATGCCGCCGAGGCTGAGCGCGAGCAGTGCGCCGATGCCGGCCGACGGCGAAGTCGCGGAATTGGTCAGCGGGTGATGAAGCTGCTCATAGAGCATGCCGAGGATGATGTAGACGACGACGAGCGCCGCGGCGATCAGCGCCGGCTCGCTCGACAGCGATGACTGGAACGCCTGGGCATTCCCCTGGAACGTCCCGATAACGGAGCTGGGCATCCCGATGTCGCGCGCAGCCTTGGTGATGGCGTCCACGGCTTCGCCGAGCGCGACGCCCGCGCGAAGATTGAAGGTGAGGGTGGCGGCGGGAAACGGGCCTGGTGGTTGATGGATAGCGGACCGGTCTTGTAGAAATCGACGTCGACGGCGCCTGAGCGGCACGGTGGCCCCGGTCAATGGCGATTTGACATAGATTCGATCAAGCAATTCCAAACTCTGCTGCAGGTCGGGCAGGATCTCCAAAATGATCCAGTAGGTATTGAGCTGAGTGAAATACTGTGTGATCTGCCGCTGCCCGTAGGCGTCGTTAAGCGTATCGTCGATTGCCTGGGCGGAGATGCCAAATCGCGAAGCATTGTCGCGGTTGATGGTGACCTTGAGCTGCGGTGCGCTGAACAACAGGTCGGTGCCGACGTCCACGATCTCCGGCAGCGTCCTCATCTTGACGAGCATCTTGTCTGCCCATTCGGTGAGCTCGCCGATGTTCGGATCCTGAAGCGTGTACTGGAACGCGGCGCGGGCGATGCGCCCGCCGACCGTAATGTCCTGCGCCGGCTGAAGATACGCCGTGACACCGACGACCTTTGCGAGCTGCGGGCGCAACCGGTCGATGACCTGCGAGGCGTCGCTGTCGCGCTCGTCGCGCGGTGTGAGGACGACGCTGAAACGCCCGGTATTCCCGGTCTGCCCATAGCTCGAGCCGACCTGCGAAGCGACGCCCGCCACCGCCGGGTCAGCAAGCAGCACCTGGTCGATCTGCCTCTGCAGGCGCATCATCTCTTGCGGCGAGATATCCTGCGCGCCCTCCGCTATGCCCTGAAGCAAGCCGATGTCCTGGATCGGGAAGAAGCCTTTGGGCATGTAGACCATCATCACGCCGGTGATGCCCATGGTGATGAAGAACACGGCGAGCGTGATCGGCTGGTGGCGGAGCACGAGGTCGAGGGTGCGCCGGTAGAACGACAGCATGCCGTCGAACACCAACTCGATCGCGCGGTAGACGCGGCCGTGATCATGGGTCTCCGGCTGCATGAAGCGCGAGGCGAGCATCGGAGCGAGGGTGAGCGACACCAGCGCCGAGACCGCGATCGAGGCAGTGACGGTGAGGGCGAACTCGCGGAACAGGCGGCCGATGATGCCGCCCATCAGCAGGAGCGGAATGAACACGGCGATCAGCGAGAAGCTGATCGAGAGCACTGTGAAGCCGATCTCGCTCGAACCCTTGAGTGCGGCCTCCATCGGGCTTTCCCCGCCCTCGATGTGGCGGTGGATGTTCTCGACGACGACGATGGCGTCGTCGACGACGAAACCCACTGCGATGGTGAGTGCCATCAGCGACAGGTTGTCGAGGCTGAAGCCGAGCAGGTACATCACCGCGAACGAACCGAGCAACGCCAGCGGCACCGTGACGCCTGGAATGACGGTCGCCCAGAAGTTGCGCAAGAACAGCAGGATCACCAGAACCACCAGGACGATGGTGAGCATCAGCGTGAACTCGACGTCCTCGACCGAGGCGCGGATCGTCGTGGTGCGGTCCTGCAGAATCGTGACTTCGACTGCCGGTGGAATGTTGCGAATCAGCCGTGGCAGCGTTTCCTTGATCTGGTCGACGGTCTCGATGACGTTGGCGCCCGGTTGCTTGTAGACCACCAGCATGATGCCCGGTTTGCCGTTCTGGTAGGCAGCCAATGTGCGGTCGGTAGCGCCGGCGACCGCCTCGCCGATGTCGCGCACCCGAATGGGACCGCCATTGCGGTAAGCGATAATGGCGTCGTTGAACGGCTCCGGATCGATGATCTGGTCGTTCGCCGCGATCGTGAAGGTGATGTTGTCGGTGTTGATGGTTCCCTTCGCCGCGATCGTCGTCGTATGGACGAGCGTGTCGCGCATTTCCTCCAATGTCAGGCCGGTAGAGGCGAGCTTGGCCGGATCGACCTGGATACAAGATCGCGGGATGTTGCTCGCCGAAGATGATGACCTGGGCGACACCGTGCACCTGCGAAATCTGCTGGGCGATGAAATTATCGGCGTAATCGTTGACGTTGATGAGCGGCAACGTGTCCGATCGTGCCGCAAGAATCATGATCGGAGAATCGGCCGGGTTTACCTTCTTGTAGCTCGGAGGAATGGACATCTGCTGGGGCAGCGTTCTGCCAGCGACCGTGATCGCCGCCTGCACATCCTGGCCCGCCGAGTCGATGTTCCGGTTGAGCTCGAATTAAATCGTGATCGCAGTGGAGTTCAGCGCACTTATCGAAGTCAATTGCGTGACCCCGGGGATTTGGCCGAACTGCCGTTCGAGCGGGGCGGCAACCGATGCCGCCATCGTCTCGGCGCTGGCGCCTTGAAGCGTCGCGTTCACCGAAATGGTCGGGAAGTCGACCTGCGGCAGCGGTGCCACCGGCAGAAACGGCACCGCGACCAATCCGACGAATCCGATCGCCGCCATCAAGAGCGAAGTGGCAACCGGTCGCCGAATGAACGGTTCGGAAATATTCATCGCAAAGGCCACCATTCATGCTGCAGGGCCCGAGCGATCGGGCTCGAAGTCGACCTCGATTTGGCGCCGAAAAGAAACGTCCGCCGGCATCGGCGTCGCCTTTTCGCAATCCCCTTCAAAAAATTATCCGAGCAACTCAAATAGGCAAGCGCAATCTCGCCTTGCCGGGTTGCTGGGCGATGCGGGTTCGGCAAATCTTCACGAAGGCAGACTTGCGAATGTGAGAGGATTTCTGCGGTGCGGAAACCGGTTTGACCGCGGCCCAGCTTGGGGGCCTAAGTGAGATATTCTGCGGTAACGAAATCTTCAGATTAACAAGGCCGACCCCGAGCCCCCCGGGGCTTTGGGGCAAAGCCATTTCACGCCGCCTTGGCCTTCACGTCCTTGATATCGGTGAAGACGATGCCCGGCGCGCGCTCGCGGGTGTAGTCGAGATAGAACTGGCTGCGCGCGAGATAGACGGGGTCGCCGTCGAGGTCCTCGGCGATGCCGGCGCGGTTCGCCTCGATGAAGGTGTCGTAAGCCTTCCGGTCGTCGGACGAAATCCAACGCGCGAGCTGGAATTCGCTCTGGTCGAACTCGACCGGCAGGCCGTATTCGGTCGAGAGGCGGTCGCGTAGCACGTCGAGCTGGAGCGGTCCGACGACACCGATCAACGCCGGCGAGCCATCGGTCGGGCGAAACACCTGGACGACGCCTTCTTCCGCCATCTCCTGGAGCGCCTGCTTGAGCTTCTTCGCCTTCATCGCATCGGTGAGCCGAACCCGGCGGATGATTTCCGGGGCGAAGCTCGGCACGCCGACAAAGTTGAGGGCCTCGCCTTCGGTGAGCGTATCGCCGATGCGCAGGTTGCCGTGATTGGGGATGCCGACGACGTCGCCGGCATAGGCCTCGTCGGCGATGGCGCGGTCCTGGGCGAAGAAGAAATGCGGCGCGTGCAGTCCGATCGCCTTGCCGGTACGCACATGCTTCGCCTTCATGCCACGCACGAGCTTGCCCGAGCACAGCCGCGCGAAGGCGATGCGGTCGCGATGGTTCGGATCCATGTTGGCCTGGATCTTGAACACGAAGGCCGTCATCTGTGGCTCCTGCGCGGCGACGCGGCGGGTGTCGGCTGCCTGGTCGCGCGGGGGAGGGGCGTAGGCGGCGAAGCCGTCGAGCAGGTCGCCGACGCCGAAGTTCTTGAGCGCGCTGCCGAAGAACACCGGGGTCAAGTGGCCTTCGCGGAACGCCGCGAGATCGAACGGCCGGCAGGCGTCGCGCACCAGCGCAAACTCCTCGGCGAGCGCCCCCGCGTCGAGATTGGGGTTGAGTGCGGCGAGCGCTGCGGTATCCATCTGGCGCGGCGTGCGGTCGGCGCCGTCCATCAGGCGCACCGCGCCGGTTCTGACGTCTAGGGTGCCGACGAAGTCGCGCCCGCGGCCGATCGGCCAGGTCATCGGCGTGGTGTCGAGGGCGAGCGTCTTCTCGATTTCATCAAGGAGGTCGAAGGGATCGCGGCTCTCGCGGTCCATTTTATTGATGAAAGTGATGATCGGGATGTCGCGCAGCCGGCACACCTCGAACAGCTTGCGGGTGCGCGCCTCGATGCCCTTCGCCGCGTCGATCACCATCACGGCGGAATCGACCGCGGTCAGCGTGCGGTAGGTGTCCTCCGAGAAGTCCTCGTGGCCGGGCGTATCAAGCAGGTTGAAGACGACGCCGTCATATTCGAACGTCATCACCGAGGTGACGACCGAGATGCCGCGCTCGCGCTCGATCTTCATCCAGTCGGAGCGGGTGTTGCGCCGTTCGCCCTTGGCCTTCACCTGGCCGGCAAGGTTGATCGCGCCGCCGAACAGCAGGAGCTTTTCGGTGAGCGTCGTCTTGCCGGCGTCGGGATGCGAGATGATGGCAAAGGTGCGCCGCCGCTCGACTTCCGCCGCGAGCGGCGAGCGAAGCTCGGCCGCGCTGGGATTTATGGCTTGGTGCATGGTGCGGCCGATGTATGGGAAGACGCTCGCGAAATCAAGTTTTCCCGGCTCAACTCAAAGGGAGCCGGCGGCAACAATGGGCTCCTCTTCAACGGAGGAAACCCCATGAATACGTTCGTCAAATTCTCGCTGGCCGGCGTTGCCGTGCTCGCCGTCACGACCGTTACCGGCTTCGCCCAGGCCCAGGAGATCAAGCGCACCGAGATCAAGCGCTCGGACCTCACCGGCACCAACATGGAAGTGATCATGGGTATCCTCGAGGCACCGCCCGGCGCAGTGCTGGCGAAGCACTTCCACAATGGCGAGGAGGCGTTCTACGTGCTCGAAGGCGCGATGACCGAGATACCGGGCCAGGCGCCATCCGAGCGCGTCCAGGGCACCGGCGGCATCAACGTCCGCGAGGTGCCCCATGCCGGCTACAAGGTGGTCGGCAACAAGCCACTCAAGCTCCTCACAGTGCACATCGTCGACAAGGGCAAGCCGATCGCGGTGAATGTGCCGTAAGGCACAGCGCACTCCTCGCGCCGCGGCGCCCCTTCTCCCTCTCCCGCTTGCGGGGGAGGGTCGGGGGAGGGGGCCGCTGCGATTGAGTTTGGTGGTGACCTGCGAGGTTCGCGTTTGCGGCGCGGCCGACGCCCCCTCCCCAACCCTCCTCCGCAAGCGGGAGAGGGAGCTACGCCGTGCTGGAAGAAAAGGGGGTCACGTAGCCCGGGTTGAGCGGAACGCGAAATCCGGGGCAGCTGCGAGATACGCCCAGCCGTCCAGAGAAACGGCAGAACCCGGATCCGGGCTACAGGCCCTCGCTCGCCTACGCCTTCGTCTGATTCCCTGCCACCCGCAGCGGGGTGACCTTGAAGGCGTCGAGGTGCTCGCCGATCGCGCCGGCGATGAAGCGCGCGGTAATCGGGGTGCCGTCGTAGTGGACGATCGGCACGAGGCGCACGGGGTCGATCCCGCATTCGTTCATGATCAGCGTGCGCATCTGGGAATCGCGGTTCTGCTCGACCACGAACACGAAGTCGTGCTCGATGATGAACTCGGTGACGTCCTGGTGGAACGGGAAGGCGCGCACGCGCAGCATGTCGAGCCGGTGGCCGCGGGCTTGCAAAAGCTCGATCGCCTCGTCCATCGCCGGCGCCGTCGAGCCGTAATAGATCACGCCGTATTTCGTGGGCTTCTCGGCATTCCGGCGCACCGGCCGCGGCACCAGGCCTTTGGCGGTTTCGAACTTGCGCAGCAGGCGCTGCATGTTGTCCACGTAGGCCGCGCCGTCCTCGGTATAGCGCGCGTAGCGGTCGCGCGAGGTGCCGCGGGTGAAATAGGCGCCCTTGGTCGCATGCGTGCCGGGCAGCGTGCGGAAGGCGATGCCGTCGCCGTCGACGTCGAGATAGCGGCCGAAATCCTTGCCGGAGTCGAGGTCCGCCGCAGTCATCACCTTGCCGCGGTCGTATTTGCGCGCGTCGTCCCATGTGAACGGCGCGCACAAATGCTGGTTCATGCCGATCTCGAGATCGAGCAGCACGAACACCGGGGTCTGCAGGCGCTCGGCAAGATCGAAGGCCTGCGCCCCGAACTCGAAGGTCTCGCCGGGATTCTCCGGGAACAGCACGACGTGCTTGGTGTCGCCGTGCGAGGCATAGGCGGCGGCGAGCACGTCGGACTGCTGGTTGCGTGTCGGCATGCCGGTCGAGGGGCCGGCGCGCTGTACGTCGAAGATGACCGCCGGGATTTCCGCGAAATAGCCGAGCCCGAAGAACTCCTGCATCAGCGAGATGCCGGGGCCGGAAGTCGCAGTGAAGGCGCGCGCGCCGTTCCAACCGGCGCCGACGACGATGCCGATCGAGGCGATCTCGTCCTCGCCCTGGATGATCGCGTATTTCCGCTTGCCGTCGGCCTCGGTGCGCAGCTTCGCGGAATAACTCGTGAAGGCATCGGCGAGCGATGACGACGGGGTCAGCGGATACCACGCGCACACCGTCGCGCCGCCATAGACGGCGCCGAGCGCCGCGGCGGCATTGCCGTCGATATAGATGCGGTCGCCCACCTTGTCGGAGCGCCGCACCTTGAGCCCGCATGGGCTCTCCATGTTCATGGTCACCCAGTCGCGGCCGAGATGCAGCGCGTGCACGTTGGCGCCGATCAGCTTCTCCTTGCCCTTGAACTGCTCGCTGAACAGGCGGACGATCACATCGGACTCGATGCCGAGCAGCATCGAGAGCGCGCCGAGATAGATGATGTTCTTGAACAGCTGGCGTTGCCGCGGATCGGTGTACTCGCGATTGCAGATCGCGGTGAGCGGCACGCCGAGAACGATGATGTCGTCGCGGAATTTCGACGCCGGCATCGGCTTCGTCGAATCGTAGAACAGGTAGCCGCCCGGCTCGATCGAGGCGACGTCCTTGTCCCAGGTCTGCGGGTTCATCGCCACCATGAGGTCGATGCCGCCGCGAGCGCCGAGATGGCCGGCCTCGGAGAGTCGGACCTCGTACCAGGTCGGCAGGCCCTGGATGTTCGACGGAAAGATGTTGCGCGCCGACACCGGCACGCCCATCCGCAGCACCGAGCGGGCGAACAGCTCGTTGGCGCTCGCCGAGCCGGAACCGTTGACGTTGGCAAATCGGACGACGAAATCGTTTACGCTGCCGATTGGGCTTCGTGTTGGCATGTCGGTCCCGCGTGGATCATTTCAACGAGGTATTTCTTCATGTCCCAGGCCCCGGTGGGACAGCGTTCGGCGCACAGCCCGCAATGCAGGCAGACGTCTTCGTCCTTGGCCATGATGCGGCCGGTCTTCAATCCATCGGCGACGTAGATGTCCTGGGTGAGATTCTTCGCTGGCGCCTTGAGGCGATGACGCAGGTCGCCCTCGTCGCCGTTCCCGGTGAAGGTGATGCAATCCATCGGGCAGATGTCGACGCAGGCGTCGCATTCGATGCACAGCGAGGCGGTGAACACCGTCTGCACGTCGCAGTTGAGGCACCGATGCGCCTCCTTGAGCGCCAAGCGATCGTCGAAGCCGAGCTCGACCTCGGCCTTGATGTCGGCGAGCGCGATCACCTTGTCCCGCAGCGGCACCCGGAAGCGCCGGTCGGCGGAGATGTCGTTGTCGTAGCTCCACTCGTGGATGCCCATCTTCTGGCTGATGACTTCGACCGCCGGCAGCGGGCGGTCGGCGACGTCCTCGCCGGAAAGGAGCTTGTCGATCGACACCGCGGCCTCGTGGCCGTGCGCCACCGCCCAGATGATGTTCTTCGGCCCGAACGCCGCATCGCCCCCGAAGAAGATCCTCGGGTTCGTCGAGCCCATGGTCTTGGGGTCGACCTTCGGCATGTCCCACTTGTCGAACTCGATGCCGATGTCGCGCTCGATCCAGGGGAACGAATTCTCCTGGCCGACCGCAACCAGCACGTCGTCGCAGGGAATGAGCTCGTCGGGTTCGCCGGAGGGCACGAGGGTGCGGCGGCCCTTGGCGTCGTACTCGGCGCGCACCTTCTCGAAGGTCATGCCGGTCAGGCGGCCGTTGTCATGGACGAATGCCTTCGGCACCAGGAAATTGAGGATCGGGATGCCTTCGTGCATCGCATCCTCTTTTTCCCACGGCGAGGCCTTCATCTCCTCGAAGCCGGAGCGCACCACCACTTTGACCTCCTCGCCGCCGAGGCGGCGCGAGGAGCGGCAGCAGTCCATGGCGGTGTTGCCGCCGCCGAGCACGATGACGCGGCGGCCGATCTTGGTGATGTGCCCGAACGAGACGCTGGAGAGCCAGTCGATGCCGATGTGGATGTTGGCGGCGGCCTCCGTACGGCCGGGAATGTCGAGGTCGCGGCCGCGCGGTGCGCCGGAGCCGACGAAGATCGCGTCCCAGCCCTCGGCGAGCAGCGCCTTGAGGCTGTCGATGCGGACCCCGGGGCGGAAATCGACGCCAAGGTCGAGGATGTAGTCGCACTCCTCGTCGATCACGGTTTCCGGCAGGCGGAAGCGCGGGATCTGGGTGCGGATCATGCCGCCCGCCTTGGGGTCGGCATCGAAAACGGTACAGTGGTAGCCGAAGGGTACAAGGTCGCGGGCGACGGTGAGCGAAGCCGGGCCGGCGCCGACCAGCGCGATGCGCTTGCCGTTCTTTTGCGCAGCCGGCCGCGGCAGGCGCGCCTTCACGTCACCCTTGTAGTCGGCGGCGACGCGCTTCAGCCGGCAGATCGCGACCGGCTCGTTCTCGACGCGGCCGCGTCGGCAGGCGGGCTCGCAAGGCCGATCGCAGGTGCGCCCGAGCACGCCCGGGAACACGTTGGACTTCCAGTTGATCATATAGGCGTCGCTGTAGCGTCCCGCCGCGATCAACCTGATGTATTCGGGGACCGGGGTGTGCGCCGGACAGGCCCACTGGCAATCGACGACTTTGTGAAAATAGTCGGGCGCCGCAATGTTGGTAGGTTCCATTCACTCCTCGCGCCGCACTCACGCCGGCCCACGCCACCAGCGGAAGCAAGCCGTTCTCTCCCGGTCGGCTTTTCTAGCGTCACCGATCCGCATCAAGGTAATCCGCATAGACGATCAATTCCACTGCCGCAACTGGGATGGCGGAATTGTGGTCCCGCGCCGGATGCGGAATTAACGTGCAATGGTGAACGTTTTTGCAGCGCGGCGAAGCGCCGGCTGCCTGCGGCGTGATCACAGTTTCGTGCGCGGCCGCGAGCGCCGGGCCCGCCACATTAAGGATGACGGGTGCCGCGAAATCGTGCTGACTCGCTTCGGTTTTTTCTGATCCCTCCGATCCCGATGCGCGACATCTTCGAGCCGATCGCCTCCGATCCCGCCGCCGACCCGACCGAGTCGGCGCGCCGTAACATGCGTGCGCTGCGGCGCCGCTTCTACGCGACGGCAGGGGTGCGGGAGGTCGGCGGCGGGTTCGAGGTCGCCCTCGACGACCGGCCGATCCGCACTCCGGCGCGGCATCCCCTCGTATTTCCGACGCGGGGGTTAGCTGAGGCGGCTGCGGCCGAGTGGAACGCGCAGGGGGAATACATCGAGCCTGCGCAAATGCCGCTCACGCGGCTCGCCAACACCATCATCGACGGCGTCGCCGAAGCGACCGAGGCGGTTGCGGCCGAGGTCGCGAAGTACCTCGGCTCCGATCTCCTGTTCTATCGCGCGACCGGCCCGGAGCGCCTGGTCGCACGGCAGCACGAGTTCTGGGACCCGGTGCTCGCATGGGCGCGCGATACGCTCGGTGCGAGCTTCCTCACCGGCACCGGCGTAATGCCGCTGATGCAGCCGGAGCAGGCGCTGGTCGCGGCGCGCGCCGCGATCCCGCACAAGCCGTGGCGGCTCGGTGCCGTCCATGCGGTGACGACGCTCACGGGCTCGGCCCTGCTTGCGCTCGCGCTTTCCCGGGGCGCCATTACCAGCGAGGCGGCGTGGACCGCGGCGAACGTCGACGAGGACTGGAACATCGAGCAGTGGGGCGCCGATACGCTGGCACTCGAGCGCCGCGCGTTGCGCTCGGCTGAGATGGGGGCGGCGGCGCGGGTGCTGGCGGAGGTGGGGGCGGGGTAGGGCCGGCAAAATGGCGGCGGCGCGAAGAGGGGTTGCCGCAACCGCCGGTTTATATGCTAGAGGTTGTGCCCTGGAGAAGGCCCGCTCCGGCAAAAAGCGCGAAGCGCACCGCCGTGCGGACTCTGTATGGGGGGCAACATGTTCCGCAATCTGTGCACGCTTGTTGCCGCGGCCTTGCTGTTCGGCTGTGCCGCCACGCGGGACGGTTTGGACTATGCCTCGGTCTCGAGGACCTATGGCGCCCCGCAAAAGGGACAGGGACGAATCGTCGTCCTGTGGGACCAGGGATTCAACGATGCCCTGGACCATGGATACCATGTCAGCCTCGACAATGAGCCAATCGGCATCCTCAGAACAGGCACTTTCATTTATGCTGACCGTCCCGCCGGTCGCCACGAGCTTTCGGTAAATGAGTGGGATTTTCCGGGCGTGACCAAGCAGGAAGTCAACGTGGCTTCCGGACGGACCTATTTCTTCGTGACCAAGCAGAGCGAGAGAAGCAAAGCGATCACGGTCGGATCCTTCGGCGGGCTCGCCGGTATCGCGGTGACGGCCGCTGTAACCTCCGGGAGCAGCAATCCCGGCCCGGTCGATTTCGTGCCGTTGGATGAAGCCGCCGGGATGCGAGCGATTTCCGAGTTTCGAACTCGCGAAGTGACGGCGACCGCGTGCACGGACGGCTCCGACCGACGTCACGTGATTCTACCAAAAGGTTAGGCGGCCGATTTGGCGCCGCCGTTCCGCGCCGGGAGCCACCATGCTATGCGGGAAGGGCCGGGCGGAGCGGATATTCATGAAAGACATCAGGGAAAAGCTCGAAAGCCGTCGTGCCAGCGCACGGATCGGCGGCGGCCAGGCGCGCATCGATGCCCAGCACAAGCGCGGCAAGCTCACGGCCCGGGAGCGGCTGGAGCTGTTGATGGACAAGGGGTCGTTCGAAGAGTTCGATATGTTCGTCGAGCACCGTGCCACCGACTTCGGCATGGACAAGACGAAGATCTCCGGCGACGGCGTCGTCACCGGCTGGGGCACGGTGAACGGCCGCACCGTATTCGCCTTCGCCAAGGACTTCACGGTGTTCGGCGGCTCGCTGTCGGAGACCCACGCCCAGAAGATCATCAAGATCCAGGACATGGCGACGAAGGCGCGGGCGCCGATCATCGGCCTCTTCGATGCCGGCGGCGCGCGCATCCAGGAAGGCGTCGCGGCGCTCGGCGGCTATGGCGAGGTGTTCAAGCGCAACGTCATCGCCTCCGGCGTAATCCCACAGATTTCCGTCATCATGGGGCCGTGCGCCGGCGGGGACGTCTATTCGCCGGCGATGACCGACTTCATCTTCATGGTGAAGGACACGAGCTACATGTTCGTCACCGGGCCGGACGTGGTGAAGACCGTCACCAACGAAGTGGTGACGGCGGAAGAGCTCGGCGGTGCGTCAGTCCACACCACGAAGTCTTCGGTCGCCGACGGCGCCTACGAGAATGACGTCGAGTGCCTCCTGCAGATGCGCCGGTTGATCGACTTCCTGCCGTCGAGCGCCGGCACCGGCGTGCCGGAATGGCCGTCGTTCGACGACATCGAGCGCGAGGACCCCTCGCTCGACACGCTGGTGCCGGAGAACCCGAACAAGCCGTACGACATCAAGGAGCTGATCCTCAAGGTCGTCGACGAGGGCGACTTCTTCGAGATCAGCACCGCCTTCGCCCGCAACATGGTCACCGGTTTCGGCCGCATCGCGGGCCGCACCGTCGGCTTCGTCGCCAACCAGCCGATGGTGCTCGCCGGTGTGCTCGACTCCGACGCCAGCCGCAAGGCAGCGCGGTTCGTGCGGTTCTGCGACGCCTTCGACATTCCGATCGTCACCTTCGTCGACGTGCCCGGCTTCCTGCCCGGCACCGCGCAGGAATACGGCGGGCTCATCAAGCACGGGGCGAAGCTCCTGTTCGCCTATAGCCAATGCTCGGTGCCGCTCGTCACCGTGATCACCCGCAAGGCGTTCGGCGGCGCCTATGACGTCATGGCCTCCAAGCACGTCGGCGCCGACGTGAACTACGCTTGGCCGACCGCCCAGATCGCGGTGATGGGCGCCAAGGGCGCGGTCGAGATCATCTTCCGCGCCGACATCGGCGACGCCGAGAAGATCGCCGCCCGCACCCGCGAATACGAGGACCGCTTCCTCTCGCCCTTCGTCGCCGCCGAGCGCGGCTACATCGACGAGGTGATCATGCCGCGCGCCACCCGCCGCCGCATCGCCCGCGCTCTCGGCATGCTGCGGGCTAAGCAGGTCGAGCTTCCGGTGAAGAAGCACGACAATCTGCCGCTGTAGTTACCCAACGACCTCATCCTGAGGAGCCGCGCGAAGCGCGGCGTCTCGAAGGATGGCCTCACTCACTGCAGCCTGTGGCCGTCCTTCGAGACGCCTGCTTCGCAGGCTCCTCAGGATGAGGTCTAATTGGGTGCAACTACTTCGCCGCCGCCTTCCTCGCATCTGCGATCGCGCGCTTGAAGCCGGCCGTGTTCAGCGCGCCGGGGACGCGGAAGGTGCCAATGATGAAGCCGGGCGTCCCCTGGAAGCCGAAGGCGCGGGCCTGCGCGTCGTTCCGGCCAAGCAGCGCTTCGATCTCGACCGCATGCGTGTCGCGGTCGGCGGCGGCGCGGGTGACGTCGACGCCTGCCTTGCCGAGGAGGTCGTCGACCGCGGCCTCGGTGAGCTTCGCCTTCGCCGCGATCAGCGCGTCGTGTGCGGCTTCGTATTTGTCCTGGTACTTTGCCGCGAGCGTCATCCGCGCGGCATAGGTCGAGGCCGGACCGAAGATCGGCCAGTCCTTGAGCACGAGCTTGACCTTGCCGTCCTCAGCGACGACCTGCGCAAGCTCCGGCGCGGTCTTTTTGCAGTACGGGCACTGGTAGTCGAAATATTCGACGATGGTGATGTCGCCCTCCGGATTTCCCAGCGCGGGGATGTCGGGGTCGCGCAGCACCGCGTCGCGCGAGAGCACGTCGTCGCTCGGAGCCTGGGCCAAGGCTATCGGAGGGATCACCACGGCGGCAAGCGCAAGCCAGATGGCGACCGCGAAAGAAGCTTTTCCGAGCTGCATTGGTTCTCCCGTTCGCGGGGGGCGTTGGGCGGCCCCAAGCTCCAGAAGGGTCTAATGTGAACCCGGATCAGGGCGCAAGTTTGAGCGCTGACAGGCACTGGAACTCAACCGAGGAGCTGCCGTGAGGTCGATCGTCACTTACACGACCCTCGCTGTCGACGGCCTCGACATCTTCTACCGGGAAGCCGGGCCCGCAGGGTGGGGTCTTACCTTGTTCGATACATCACAGGTGTATCCGAACCGACCGATCACGGCCCGGCGTCGAACTTGCAGGTCGCGCCGCTGCCGTCCTTCTGCTTGATCGCATTGGGATCGATGGTGCACAGGAGCTGCATCGCCCCTTCGTGGATCGTCCCCGCGGCCCCGTCCGGCGGAACTCCCACCATAGCCAGCGTCGCAAGCAGCTCGTTGGCGTCGCGGCCCCTGATGGTGCGGCTCTTGGTGCCGAAGGTGAGCTCGCAGGAGCGGTCGATAATGTCGACATTGCTCACGCGGCAGTCGATCTTGTCGGCGCTCACCAGGATGGTGCGGCCGGCGGGATAGCGGAAATTGGTGTGACCGCCGAACAGCCGCATAAGGATGGCGCGGTCCTGCGCACCTAGCATCGGCGAGCGCGGCGCGACGACGGCGGCGAGCGCCAATGCGCCAGGGCCGTTCACGGTCATCGGCGCCGCTGCGGCCGGACCTGTTGCCAGCACGAAAATGAGCAGGGCCAACTTCCTCATCGTGCCACCCCCGGTCGCGGCCCCCGCCGCGGCATCACCCGGGCACAAGAAGCACGAGAAGATGGAGCAAGTGCGGCCGGGAGTCGCTGTTTCCCTCCCCGGCTTCGGCGAGGGCAGGGTGGGAGCATCCGCCTAAATCACCTCTTGCGTCTTGTCGTCGGCATCGCCGAGGCGGCGCATGGAGGGAAGCCTTATGCCCTCGTAGAGCTTGTCGAGGCCGGCATCTATCTTGGCGTTCTCACGCTCGAACAGGCTGTTGCCCTCGAGGTCGCTCTCAACCAGGAACGGCCCGAAATTCTCGACGTCGAGCACCCACACCGCCTGGGCGAGGCCGAGCTCCTCGAGCCAGTAGACGCCGGCGACGCGCCTGATGCCGCGGCCGAGCAGGGCGCCGGTGCCGTAGCCGACGGTGGTGAGATAGATCGCCTGGTTCGGCACGAAGTGGCGGCGATAGATCTCCGAGGTCATGCCGCCCTTGCCGATGATGATGTTGCAGCCGGAAAGCTTGAACCAGCCTTCGAGCCACTTGGCGAAGCGGAACGACGCGGTCGCGGTCACCGCGCCCACGTTATAGGTCCCGTCGGCATTCACCGCCGCCGCCGGCGAGCAGTGGAAGTTGACGATGCCGAGCGCATCGCGGGAGGCCGGCATCCCGAAGCCGTCCTCGATCGCGCGCTTGTAGACGCCTTCGCGCGCCGTGAAGACGCGGCCGCTGAGATGGACGACGGTTCCGATCTCCAGCTTGCGCAAGTCGTCCGTCGAGGCGGGCAGGGTGAGCTTCGCGGTCTTGATCGCGGCCATCTCTCTCACTCCGCCGCGGTCGCAAGCGGCGCCCATTCGACGCCCTCCCGCCGCATGTAGTCGGTGAACCACATGGGATCGGTGCGGAAGGCGGCGGCGCCGTCGCCGGCGATGCGCGCGCAGGCGCGCCGCGAGGAGAGGCAGAACATATGGACGCTCATCGGCATGCCACCGGTGTGGCAGTAGCCGACCTCGATGTGGCAATCGACCACCATCGATGAGCCCATGAAGCCCATGGCGCCCATGCCGATGCTGTTGCCGAGCTCCATGAGCTCCTCTTCCAGCGCGGCGATGCGCGGATCGGGATTGCGGTCGCCGACGATGCGCAGGCACGCGGCCTGCTTGCCAAGCACCATGCAGATATCCTTGGAGCCGCCGAGCCCGACACCGACGATCGCCGGCTGGCAGGCGAGCCCGCGCTTGCCGAACTGGATCAGCGTGTCGAGATAGAACCGCTTGATGCCGTCGAGCCCGTCGGCGGGAAACAGCATGCGGTAATCCGACCCGAACAGGCCGCCCTTGTGGACGGTGGTGAGCTCGATCCAGTCGGCATCCGGGTGGAACGAATACTCGATCTCCGGCGCGCCGATGCCGCAATTGTTGTTGTGGTCGGTGCGCCAGAGGGGATGAACGCGGTTGGGACGCAGCGGCACGTCGTGGGTGGTGTTCGCGGTGGCGCGGCGCAGCGCTGCTTCGAGTGCAATCGGACCGCCCTCGATGCGGGCCTCGTTGCCGATCTTGACGTACCAGCGCGGCACGCCGGTGTCGCCGCACATGGCGCGGCGGTCGTGCTTCGCCGCCTCGTAGTTCTCCAACATCGCCTGGATCACGAAGGCGGAGAGGTCGCCCCTCTCGGTGTCCGCCGCGCGGCGCAGGCCGGCGAGGTAGTCATCGGGAATCTCGATCGCGGCCTTCGCCATCAGGCTTTCGGCCGTGCGCTGCACTGCTGCGATCGGAATCATGGCGTTTGTCTCGCGTGTCGTGCCGGTGGGGGTCTCACAGGGATGTACGACCTCCGTTGCTTGGAGGGTACCCCCTTTTCCGGGCCGCAGAGCCTGCACGCTCTAACGCGCGGTGCTATTGCACCTCAAACGCGGGCGCTGTGGCACTCTCCGCCCGGTCGGGGGCGGGCTGTGGACTTGTCCAGTGGCAGGTATCGGTAGCCCGGGAGGCGTGCTGCTGTCGGGACGCGGCCATCACCACTTTCGCGGCGTCCGGCTTCCGACGAGGCTCTGTGCCTCTGTTATCTGTGCCGCAGTCATTTTCGCGGCCAATTCATCCCGAAGTTTCGCGGCCCCCGCTGCGCCGTTCGCTGCCGCCAAGTTTAGCAACTGGTAGGCAATGACAGTATTTCGGGGCAACCGCAGCCGCATCGTCCTTCGGGACGCCGTCGCCTAGCTCGTACGCCACCCCAAGACGGTTTTGAGCGGCGGCATCACCCCGCTCAGCAAGGGGGCGCCAGCGTTCGAGGGCGGTCGCAAAGTCGCCGCGTCGGGCTGCGGCCCGACCTTCTTCCACACGGTCCCGGTCTGCTAACCCAACGAAGTTCGCAGCACGGTGAAACGTGTGGATGGTCTCGACGCGCAAGCCCCGAACGTAAGCGAAGGCTAGTCCCATCACGACGGCGCAGGCGAGCACGGCGATGGCAGCCTTAGCTGTGCGGCTCACCCGGCTCCCTCCCTGATTGCACTGCCATTGCTCGGTACGGTTGCTGATGGAAGCTTCGCCGGACCAAAACCGTGCCGCCGAAGACTTGCGCACTCACCTCGGATGGTACCGGCCGGGGGGCAGTACAGCAATATTGGCGGTCAATGTATCGGATGGGTCGACAGCAGTAGTGTTGGGCACGTCAGGTAGATGGCAGCTACAACCCGATTGCCGGGCTCGCAAACCCAAGTCGAGGACGATGCGGTTGCTGGCAGAAGCTTCACGCTGGCGCAAACTTGATCGCAACACTTGTGGCGCGGAACAGGGTTTCCGCGGTTGCGAACGCTGCCCGGTCGAGCCTGCGGATGGTCGGCACCGGCGCGCCGCGTGGCGGGAAGACCGGCGGACCGGTCGGCCTACAAAATCCCCAAGCCCCCCGCTCAAGGGCACTGGCCAGATTTGTCAAGGCCGCGTAAAGTCCAGTTCACGGGGACGTAGCGTCCCAGTGCCATTCTCGGGAGGAGAGACTGATGGGTTCGGACGGAACCAATCGCAGGGACGTCTTGAAGCGCGGCGTCACGTTGGCCGGTGGATTGTCGGCGGCGGCGGCCATGCCGTCGCGCGCCGAAACGCCGGCATCGAACCAGGGACACGACCACGCCTCGGGCCCGGCCTCGGGCAGCGGAAACGCTTATCCGATGGACCCGGGCACCAAGGAAATCATCGCCTACGGCCAGCGCTCTCATTTCGTGACCTCGGCACGCATACCGCACGGCGGCGGTCACTCACCCGACGAGTTCGGGAAGACGTTCCACGTGGCCTCGCCGATCCAGGATCAGTTTGGCAATATCACGCCGTCGTCGCTCCACTATATCGCGACGACCCGCCAAGCCTTCGTTCCGGACATCGATCCCAAGCAGCATACGTTGATGATCCACGGGCTGGTGGATCGGCCGCTGACCTTCACCATGGATGACTTGAAGCGCTTCCCGTCAGTCAGTCGATTGCACTTCCTCGAGTGCGCGGGAAACCGACACACTGCGCGCCACAAGACCGTGCAGGAATCGCACGGGATGACCAGTTGCTCCGAATGGACCGGCGTGCTGCTGTCGACGCTGCTCAAGGAGTGCGGCCTGAAAGGAAGCGCGACGTGGTTCGTCGCTGAAGGCGGCGAGGAAGTGAAGGGCGCCTCGAGCATGCCCATCGGCAAAGCGATGGACGACTGCATCATCGCCTACGGACAGAACGGCGAGCCCCTGCGGCCGCAGCAAGGGTTCCCGTTGCGGATAGTCGTGCCCGGCTTCGAAGGCATTTTTAATACGAAGTGGCTGCGGCGCATCAAGGTCGTCGACCGGTACCTCATGAACTACAGCGACTATGGGCATCTCAGGGAGGATGACGAAGGCGCTGCGCTCGGCTACCAGATCGGACCCAAGTCGGTCATCACCTACCCGTCCGGCACACAGCAGTTGCCCGGCAAGGGCACCTACGAGATTTCCGGGCTGGCCTGGTCCGGCGGCGGCGCCATCAAGACCGTGGAGGTCTCCACCGATGGCGGGAAGAAGTGGAACCCCGCCGAGCTCAAGATGACCCCGCAACGCATGGCGCACGTCCGGTTCACTCATCAGTGGAATTGGGATGGAACCGAGACCGAGCTGCTTTCGCGCGCCACCGACGAGATCGGGCAGCGGCAACCGATGCTGCAGCAGATCGCCGAATTCTTTAAGAAGCCTGTTGGGTACGTGCCTGGGCTCAACAACAGCATCATGCCGTGGAAGATCGCCAAGGACGGGAAGGTGACCAATGGGGTCGCGTAAGCTTGCCGCGATCCTGTTGCTCCTGGGCTGCCCCGTCCTGGGCAGCCCCGCGTTGGCGCAGACCTATGGCTTGGGGCGCAGTCCGTCCGCAGATGAGATCCGCGCCAGGGATATCAACATCAGTGAGACGGGGGAGGAACTCCCTCCCGGCCGTGGCACCCCCAAGGAAGGCGCAAAGGTCTTCACGCTCCAGGGCTGTATCGTCTGCCATGGCTCGGAGGGCGTAGGTGGCGTCGGGCCCGCCTTGAAATCAAAGACAAGCCAGGATCTTCCCATCTGGAAACGGGAGCGCATCCTGCCGCTCCGCTCGCCGTTTGCGACGACCGTGTGGGATTACATCAACCGCGGCATGCCGCTCGGGAGAGAGGGGACTCTTTCCCCCGATGAGGTCTACGCGTTGACGGCTTACCTGCTCTACGTGAACAAGGTGATTCCGGAGGACACAGTACTCGACGAAAAGAGTCTGCCAAAGGTCAAGATGCCGATTGGCGATGGTTACGCCAAGCTGCCTGACTGGGCGCCCAGGACGCCAAGGCTTAAGGGTTACCCCTACTGACCAGAGCAGCTTCTGTTTCCATGGAAACAGAAGCTGCTCTGCTTCTCTTATGCGGTCGCATTTTCGGACGGAGACCGGATTCCACTTTTCCTGAAAGCGCTCGGAAGCACCATGGTTGCATGGTCCGCGTGACCGCGTTCTCGACCATCCTCAGCGGGCCAATCGCGATGACATTCCAGTCGGAGTGTAGCGTTGGCCGCAGACCGCCCTTCAGCGCGGAAGCGGAGCTATGTACGCGCATGGCTCGCGCCAGCCCTCCTCAAGGCGGGCGTGAAACTGTTTCATTGCCCGTCGGGCCTCGACAGTCGCGCCAAACCTGAAGCAACATGCGTTCATCGCCTCAAGCGGAGCCTTGCGGTCATGGTTGTCAGTCTCACGGTGAACGGCACGGTGCACAGCGTGACGGCCGATTTGGACACGCCGCTGCTCTACGTGCTGCGCAACGATCTTGGGCTCAACGCCGCCAAATTCGGCTGCGGGCTTGGTCAGTGCGGCGCCTGCACGGTCCTCATCGACGGCGCTGCGTCACGCTCCTGCCTCATGCCGATCGGTGCGCTTACGCAGTCCGAGATCATCACGCTCGAAGGTCTCGGGACGCTTGAGCAACCCCACCCGCTGCAGTCTGCTTTCGTGGCGGAGCAGGCGGCGCAGTGCGGCTACTGCATCGCCGGCATGATCATGATGGGCAAAGCGATTCTCGACCGCAACCCGCGCCCGAGCGAGGCCGACGTGCGACTCGGACTCATCGGCAACCTCTGCCGCTGCGGGACCCATAACCGGATGGTCCGCGCGATTCTCAAAGCGGCGCAGGCGATGGGGCAAAGTCAACGAGGATGAACCGGGGCGGTCTTGCGTCTCGCGCCCGAGTGCTGCAAGCTTACTCTTGGCGCTTTGCTAGCGTCGCGGACCTCAGACACTCGCGCGGGACGGTATCATGACGAACAATTGCGTTTCGACGGTTTTCGGCTTGCTCGGCGTTCTCGCCGCGCTGACCTTTCCGGTCACTCCGGGAAATGCTGCTGAAACCCAGACCGTCCTCGGCGGCAAGTTGGTGGTTTGTGGGGTATGCCACGGTGTGGACGGCTCGCCAAAAGTGGAGGGTGTTCCGGTCATCTGGGGTCTGCAGGAAAATTATATCCTGAAGCAACTGCATGAATTCCAACACGGAGAGCGCGCCAGCGACACCATGAAGAAGATCGCGGTAAACCTCACCGAGGAAGAATTGGGGCCCGCGGCGGCTTACTTCGCGAAAAAGCAGTGGCCGGGAGCCGCAAACGCCTCCTACTCGCCGCCTCCCACAATGGAGATATGCGAGGCTTGTCATCAGCAAAAACTGGTTGGTGGCGTAGCGGCGCCGCGGCTCGCAGGCCAAAAGTACGATTACTTGGTCGAGTCGATGCGCCGCTTTGCGGAAGGCCAGCGAAAAAACAGTCCCGAAATGAGCGGCATCATGGAGGCAATTTCGGCGCCCGAACGCGAGGCGATGGCGCGTTACATCTCAGGCCTCTGACGCGGGCGCGGCGTAACCTCACCTGCGTTGCCAAGCGACGCTACACCGCTGCGTGCGCCGTTTGCGACGATCGTTTGGGACTTCAGCAATCGCGGCATGCCCGTCGGGGCTGAGGGGAGCCTCAGCGCCGATGAGGTGTATGCCGTGACGGCCTATCTGCTCTTCCTGAACAAGGTGATCCCGGAAGACCTGGTCCTCAACAAAGAGACCCTTCCGAAGGTCAAGATGCCGATTGGCGATGACTACGCCCGGCTGCCTGAATGGCAGCACGGGACGCCGAGGCTCAAGGGCTATCCCTACTAGCCCATCGATTGAGGCGGACCCGGATTACCGGGTCCGCCACTTACTCCGCCGCTGCGCCGAGCAGAGTCTCACCGGGACGCACGTGTGTGAAGCGCACGGGCGCGTCACTGATTGAGAGCGCGCCGCCCTCGAGCTGCGCGACCGTGAAGCGCGAGATCGCGAGATCCCCGGGCTCGGGGAAGTCGGCACGGAAATGCGCGCCGCGTGAATTCTCCCGTGCCTTGGCGGCGCGGGCGATCACCGCGCTCGCCTCGACGAGGGAGCGCAGGTTGAGCCAGTCGTGCCAGGTGAGATCGAAGCGGCGGTCGCTCACCGGCACTCCGGTGGCGAGCAGCTCCGCCTCGATCTCGGCAAGTGCGGCGATGCCGCGGTCGAGCCCGGCGGCATCGCGGATCACGCCGACGTCGTCCCACATGGTGTCCATCAGCCGTTCGCGCAGGCGATTGATGTCGCCGCTCTTGCGTCCGAACGGATAGAGCGCGCGGGTGATCTCGGCATCGAGCACATGCTGGTCGGGTGCGCGCCGGTCCGGATTGCGCGCGATCCAGCCCGGCATGGTGTCGCCTGCGATGCCGCCGAACACGGTCGAGTTGGCGACGCCGTTGCCGCCGAGGCGATTCGCGCCGTGCATGCCGCTCGCGTCCTCGCCGGCGACGAACAGGCCGGGCCAGCGGGTCGACGTATCCGGCTCGCACATAACGCCGCCCATGAAGTAGTGCGCGGTCGGCACCACCTCGACGAGCCCGCCGGCGAGATCGAAGCCGCAGTCGCGACAGCGCTCGACCATGCCCTTGAATTCGCGCGCGACGCGGTCGGGGCCGAGATGGCTCATCGCGATGTAGACGCCGCCATGGGGCGTGGTGCGCCCGGCCCGCATCTCCGCATAGATGGCGCGGCTCACGACGTCGCGGGTCGCGCGCTCGAGCGCGGGATCGTAGTCCGCCATGAAGCGCCGCATGGCGCCGTCGAGGAGATGGCCGCCCGAGCCGCGCAAGCCTTCCTCGAGCACGGTGCCGGTCATGCGCGTGTCCGGCCCGGCGAGGAGGCCGGTCGGGTGGAACTGCACCATCTCCATATCGCGCAGGGGCAGGCCGGCGCGCAGCGCCATGGCGATGCCGTCCATGCTCTTGTCGCCGGAGGGCGTGTGATAACGGTACATGGTCGGGCCGCCGCCGGTCGCGAGCAGCACCGCGCGCGCGCCGACGAAGCGCAGCGCGCCGGTGCGGATATCCGCCATCAGCACGCCGGCGATCGAGGCGCCGTCGGTCGCCGGAATCAGCGCGAGCGCGCGGTGCTCTTCGAGCCGGCGGATCGCCGGGCGCGCCCACACCTGCTCCATCAGCCGGTTGATGATCTCGATGCCGGTGAGGTCGCCCTTGTGCACCGTACGGTCGAAGGTCTGGCCGGCGAAGGCCTTGCCGTGGAGGCTGCCATCGGGGTTGCGGTCGAAGAAGCAACCGATCTCGTTCTCGAGCTCGCGCACCCGCTCGATCGCGCGCGTCACCAGCGTCCAGGCGAGCTCCTGGTGGGGCAGCCATTTGCCGCCCTCGATGGTGTCCATGAAATGGCGTTCGATCGAGTCGCCTTTGTGCAGCGCGACGTTGTAACCGCCCTGGACCATGCGGGTGCACCCGCATTTGCCGAGCAGCCCCTTGGTCGCGATGGTGATGTCGAGGCTCGGGTCGGCACGGTGCGCATGCAGCGCCGCGAACAGCCCGGCGCCGCCCGAGCCGAGGATCAGGATGTCGGTGGCGAGGCGTTCGATCCGTGCGCTCATCGCGGCGGCGCCCTTCTCCCTCCCCCTGAAAGGGGGAGGGTCGGGGGAGGGGGTCGCGGGCCGCGAGTCCTGCGCCAGTGGAACGTCAGCGGACCCCCGCCCCAACCCTCCCCCTGAAGAAGGGGGAGGGAGTCCTCTCAGGATGCCAGTGGTTTTATTTCGGACCTCATCCTGAGGAGGCGCGAAGCGCCGTCTCGAAGGATGGCCCCAAACGCTGCGGCCTGTGGCCATCCTTCGAGACGCCGGCTTCGCCGGCTCCTCAGGATGAGGTTCGTAGAGGTACGCAGCCTGAACGGTCGCCATGTCTCTCACGGCGACACCACAAGCAAATACGCCAGTGCGGCAATCGCCGCCGCTGCGCCGGCGACTACGGCAAAATGCTTCTGCCCGCCGCGCCACGCGAAGTTCTCAACCGCGAGCAGGCGCAGGCCGCCGAGGAGATGCACGGTGAGCAGGAACACGAGGCCGCCCTCGGCGAATTTGACGAGCGGCTGCTCGCTCCAGCGCAGGAAGCCGTCGAGCTTCGCCTCGCCGCCGATGGCGAGGCCGAGCGCGAGAAAATGCAGCGGCAGGAAGATCGCAAGCCCGAGCCCCGAGAGGCGGTGGACGAGCGCTGCGATCCACAGCGCGTCTTTACGGTGGTCGAGGCGGCGGGCGATGCGCCCGACCGGCGCGCTCACAGCGCCACCGCCATGACGGCGCGCAGGCCGAGCGCGCACAGGATGACGGCGAAGACCAGGGCCGCGATGCCGGCGGCGCGCCCGGAGAGTGGCGACCATTCGGCGACCACGTTGCGGATGCCGATGCCGGCGTGGATCGATGCCGCGATCACGAACAGTGCGTAGAAGCCGCCCCAGGCGAGGCTGCCGCGCAGGCGGCCGAGAATGTCGGCGGCGGTCAGTCCGTGGCGGGTCGCGTAGAAGATCACCACGAGATGCACGAGCAGCATCGGCGCCATCAGGGCCGCGGTGCTGCGCTGCCACAGATAGAGCGAGAGATTCATCGCGCGATCTCGCCGGCGATCCACGCCGTGACGGTGCGCCGCTTGAGCGAGGCGATCGAGGCGGTCGGGTTGAGCCCGGTGGGGCAGTGTGCCTGGCAGGACTGATGGCTGTGGCAGGCATGGCAGCCGCCGCGCGCCGCGACTGCGGCGAGCCGCTCGCCCTGCGCGCCGTCGCGGGCATCGTTGACGAGGGTCCAGGCGCGGTTGAGCGCGGCGGGGCCGAGATAGTCCGCGTTCCACCGCACGGTGTCGCAGGCCGCATAACAGACGCCGCAGTTGATGCATTCGATCGCGGCGTTGGCGGCGATCCGCGCCGGGCTGTCGGGCTTGATGGCGGGGATTGGATCTTCGCGCGTCTGGGTCGGCACGAAGGCGCCTTTCGCCTGCTGCCAGCGCTCGAAGAAGCGGGTCATGTCGGTCGCGAGGTCCTTGATGACCGGCAGGTTCTCCAACGGGCCGATCTCGAGCTTTCCATGCTCGACGACTTTCGACACATGGGTTCGGCAGGTCCAGCGCGGACGCCCGTTGACGGTCATTGCGCACGATCCGCACATGCCGACCCGGCAGGCGAAGCGGTAAGCCAGTGTGGGATCGAGATGGCGCTGCACATAGGTGACGACGTCGAGCACGGTCTGGCTCTGCCGCTGCGGGACCGTGTAGTCCTGGTAGCGCCCCTCGGCGCCGCCGCGCCACACGGACACTTTCAACTCGGGCAGAGCTTCGGATTTCTCGGTCATCAGGATGCGCTTGCTTCAAGTGCGCGCGAAGATAGGCGCGCTATCGGGCGGAGGAAAGGGCAGGGGCCTCATTCCGAGGCGGGTCACCCCCAAGCCTCGTCATTCCGCGGCCGCCGCAGGCGGAACCCGGAATCCAGAACTCTTTCGAAAGAAACTGGATTCCGGGTTCGCGCTGACGCGCGCCCCGGAATGACGACGCGCAGGCGGTCACCGCGCGCTGGCCTCTTTCTTGTTCACAAGCACGGCGAAGAAGCGTAGAAAAATCGCTGCATCCTAAGGGAACGTCTGCTGCAATGCGGTGGTTCCGGTCGCGAAATCTGGCGATAACGTTGGTAGCGCTGTTCGCGCTCGCCTTCCAGTTCGCGCATACTTTTGGTCACGTTCATCTTGAGCGCTTTGCCGACAACGCCCTGATCGCGTGGGGCAAAGCGGCGACCACGCCCGCCGCCGAACAGCCGCCCGCACAGGATCGCCACGGCCCCATCCGCCTCGTCGACGGCTTCTGCGCGATTTGCGCGAGCATCAGTCTCGCTGGTACCGCCCTCGTTCCGCCAAGCCCCGCTGTTGTTTGGCGGGAAACATCAGCGATCGAGCTTCACTGGGCTTACGCGCCCACGACCGCTGCGTCGGCCGGGCATTTTCATTTCGACGCCCGCGGGCCTCCGGCAGCTTGACGCCCGGCGCGCTCGCTCTCGAGCGGCTCTGCGGCCCGCACCTCACGCAAGATCTGTTCGCACGGGGTGCGATGTCAATTCGCGACGGGAAGCGAGAGGCTGCCCGCGCCAAAAGCCAGATCGATAAGACCCAGATCAATATGAGAGCGCCTCGTCACCTCTACGAATAAGAAAAGCCGAGGCGCAGGAGGAAATGCCCATGCCCGATCCCCGAGGCAGCAAGGGCACGACGCGGAGGGGGCGCCTCTTGACGGCGACGATCCTCGCCGTGCTGGCGGGCGGCGCCGCGCTCTATTGGTACCAGACGCCCGGACCTGAGGCCGCGCGTTCGGTGCGCGCCGGGTCTCGCCCGACGGTCCGTGTCAGCATCGCCGTCGCCGCGCGCCAGGACGTGCCGGTCTATGCCACCGGGCTCGGATCGGTACAGGCCTCCTACACCATCGGGATTCACTCCCAGGTGGAAGGCATCATGCAGGAGGTGCTGTTCACGGAAGGGCAGCACGTGAAGAAGGGCGACGTGCTCGCCAAAATCGATCCGCGCCTCTACCAGGCGGCGCTCGACCAGGTCAAGGCTAAGCGCGTGCAGGATGCGGCGCTGCTCATCTCGGCCGAGAAGGACCTGCAGCGCTCGAAAACCCTCGTCGGGCAGAACGTCGCGACCCAACAGCTCGTCGACCAGCAGCAGGCGCGGGTCGACCAGCTCAAGGGCTCGGTCGCGGCCGACGAGGCGGCCATCGCGACGGCGCAGACCCAGCTCGACTACACCCAAATCAAATCGCCGAGCGACGGGCGCATCGGCGTGCGCTCGGTCGATCCCGGCAATCTCGTCCACGCCTCCGACGTGCGTCCCATTGCGACCGTGGTGCTCACCCAGCCGTCTGCGGTGATGTTCACGCTGCCGATGCAGGTGCTCGACGATCTGCGTGAAGCGATGACGCGCGGCCCGGTCGAGGTGATGGCGTTCGACCAGAATAACCGCCGGCAGCTGAGCACCGGCACGCTGCTGCTCATCGACAACATCATCGACCAGTCGACCGCGACGCTGCGCCTCAAGGCGATGTTCGCCAACACCGACGAGCGCCTGTGGCCCGGCGAATTCGTCAATGCGAGGGCGCTGCTCGACGTCCGCAAGAACGTCATCGCGCTGCCGAGCACGGTGGTGCAACGCGGCCAAAAAGGGCTGTTCGCCTGGGTGGTCACCGACGACAACAAGGCGGCGGCGCGCCCGATCGAGCTCGGCCCGGTGTCGGGCGACCTCACGGTGATCTCCGCCGGGATCAACGAGGGCGACCGCGTCGTCACCGACGGCCAGTACAAGCTGCAGGTCGATGCGCCGGTGGAGATCGTCGGCGGGCCCAAAACCGCGGAAAATGAGACCGCGAGGAGCAGGCCAGCCGAGAAGAGCACGGAGAGCCCGCGATGAATATCTCCGCGCCGTTCATCCGCCGTCCGGTCGCGACCTCGCTCATCATGTCGGCGCTGGCGCTGCTCGGCATCACGGCGTTTCCCTACCTTCCGGTGGCACCGCTGCCGCAGGTCGACTTTCCGACCGTGCAGGTGACCGCGACGCTCGCCGGCGGCAGCGCCGAGACCATGGCATCGTCGGTCGCGGCACCCCTGGAGCGCCAGTTCGGGCAGATCCCGGGCGTCACCCAGATGACGTCGCTGAGCTCGCTCGGCGTTTCGCAGATCGTCATCCAGTTCGACCTCAACCGCAACATCGACCTCGCCTCCCAGGATATCCAGGCGGCGATCACGGCGGCGAGCAAGTTCTTGCCGCAGGCGATGACGCAGCCGCCGAACTACAGGAAGGTCAACCCGGCCGACGCGCCGATCATCATGCTGTGGGCGCATTCGGAGACGCTGCCGCTCACCACGGTCCACGATTATCTCGACAACTTCTTCATTCAGGCTCTGTCGCAACTGCCGGGCGTCGCCCAGGCCTCGATCATCGGCGACCAGAAGCCGTCGATCCGCATCCAGGTCGATCCGGCGAAGCTCGCCGCGATCGGGCTCACGCTGGAGGAGGTGCGCACCAAGATCGTCAATGCGACGAGCAACGCGGCGAAGGGCACCATCTACACACCCAAGGTCGGCTATTCGATCGCTGCCAACGACCAGCTCGCCGAAGCTTCGCCTTACGAGGACGTCATCCTCGCCTATCGCGACAACGCGGCGCTGCGGGTGCGCGACGTCGGCCACGCGGTGCTCGAGCCGACGAGCCGCTACGTCGCCGGTTTCCCCAACAACAAGCCGGGCATCCTGCTCGCGGTGCGCAAGCTCCCGGGCGCCAATGTCATCGACACGGTCGAGCTCATCAAGGCGCAGCTGCCTAAGCTCACCGCGAACATCCCGGCGGCGATGAAGGTCGACACGCTCCTCGACCGCACCACGACGATCCGCGCTTCGGTGACCGACGTCGAGTTCACCCTGGTGCTGACCATCTTCCTGGTGGTCGCGGTGGTGCTCTTATTTCTGCGCAATTTCTGGGCGACGTTCGTGCCCAGTATCACCGTGGTGCTGGCGCTGCTCGGTTCGTTCGCCGCGATGTACGCCTTCAACTTCAGCATCGACAACATATCGCTGATGGGCCTCACCATTGCGGTGGGATTCGTGGTCGACGACGCCATCGTGGTGGTGGAGAACATCTACCGCCACATCGAGGAGGGCATGGCGCCGTTCGAGGCGGCGCTGAAGGGATCGGGCGAGATCGCCTTCACGGTTATGTCGATCAGCATCTCGCTGGTCGCCGTGTTCATTCCGCTCCTTCTCATGGGTGGGATCATCGGCCGGGTGTTTCGGGAATTCGCCGTCACGGTGACCGCTTCGATTGCACTCTCGGCCTTCGTCTCGCTCACGCTCGCGCCGATGCTGTGCGCGCGCTTCATGAAGGCGCAGACGACCGAACACGGGCTGCTCTATCGCCGCATCGAGGCCGGCTTCGATGGCATGCTGGCGGGGTACCGGCGCACTCTCGAGATCGCGCTGCGCCACCAGCGGCTCACGCTCGCTGTGTTCTTCGCCACCATGGCGCTCACGGCGGTCTTGTACATCCAGAGCCCCAAGGGCTTCTTTCCGATACAGGACACCGGGCTCATCTCCGGTGTCTCCGAGGCGTCGCAGGAGGTGTCGCCGCAAGAGATGATGCGGTTGCAGCAGGAGCTCGGCGCGATCATCCTGCGCGACCCCGATGTCCAGGCGATGGGCTCGCAGACCGGCAGCACCGACAGCCCGAACCCTGCCAACACCGGCGGTTTCACCATCGTGCTCAAGCCGCGCGAGCAGCGCACCGCCACGGCCCGCCAGATCATCGATCGGCTGCGGCCGCAATTCGCCCAGGTGCCGGGCGCCAACGTGTTCCTGCAGCCGACCCAGGACATCAATGTCGGCGCCCGCATCGGCCGCGCCAGCTATCAGTACACGCTGCAGGACGCAAACGTCGACGAGGTGATCGAGTGGTCGCAGAAGATGCTGGCGAAGCTCAAGACGCTGCCTGAGCTCGCCGACGCCTCGAGCGATCTCCTCGCCAACGCGCCGCAGATGCGGCTCACCATCAATCGCGACCAGGCGTCCCGCTTCGGCATCTCGCCGCAGCTCATCGACGACACGCTCAACGATGCCTACGGCCAGCGCCAGATCACCCAGTACTACACCCAGCTCAACACCTATTTCGTGATCCTGGAGATCCTTCCCGAGCTGCAGGCCGATCCGGGCTCGCTCGACCGCCTCTACGTGAAGTCGCCGCTCACCGCGGGCGTCGTTCCGCTCTCCGCTCTCGTCGAGATGGATGCGAGCCGCGCCGGGCCGCTCTCGGTGACGCACCAAGCCCAGTTCCCGGCGGTCACGCTGACGTTCAACCTGCGCCCGGGGGTCGCGCTCGGCCAGGCGGTCGATGCCATCAACCAAGCCGCCGCCGATCTCGGCATGCCCGGGCAGATCATCGCGTCGTTCGCGGGCGACGCGCAGGCGTTCCAGAACTCGCTCGCCACCATGCCGGCGCTGGTGCTCGCGGCGCTCGTCGTCGTCTACATCATCCTCGGCATCCTCTATGAGAGCTTCGTCCATCCGCTGACGATTTTCTCGACACTGCCGTCGGCGGGCGTCGGCGCGCTGCTTGCGCTGCGCTACGGAGGGATGGACCTTGGCGTGATCGGTATCGTCGGGATCATCCTGCTGATCGGCATAGTCAAGAAGAACGGCATCATGCTGGTCGACTTCGCGATCGCCGCGCAGCGCGACCGCGGCCTCGCGCCGCTCGATGCCATCCGCGAAGCCTGCCTGCTGCGCTTCCGCCCGATCATGATGACGACGGCTGCGGCGCTGCTTGCCGGCGTGCCGCTCGCTGCTCGGCAACGGGACCGGCTCGGAGATGCGCCAGCCGCTCGGCTACGCCATGGTCGGCGGCCTCGCGCTGAGCCAGCTCCTGACGCTCTACACGACGCCGGTGGTCTACCTCTATCTCGACCGCGTGCAGCAATGGCTCGCCGGCCGCAAGCAGGAGGCCGAGCCTGCCGCCGCGGCGCCGGCAGTTGCCGCGGAGTAACCAAGCCGCCGCTCCGCTAGCTCACCCGGCCGCAATGCGGTTGCCGAAGTGGCGCATTTCGCCGAGAAGCATATTGCCGATCCGCTTGCCGCGATTGCGCGAGATGCGGCGTCGCGGATGGCGCGCATTCCGGTGCCGACGTCTCACCGCAAGGACGACCGGCTGGGTCATCGCAATATACCCACCTCCCGTATGGTTCTTCGCCGCGGAGTAACGCGCGCGGCGTGGCCCATGGTCTGGCGGACCGGCTCACTCGAACTCGCAGGACTTGGCGTATCCCCCCGGGTAGGATACGGTCCGGGAATGGCGAAGGCACACGTTCATCGGTCTCATCCCGACATCATCAAGCGCCTCAAGCGTGCGGAGGGGCACATGCGGCGAGTCATCGAAATGTTCGATGAAGGTCGCGGCTGCGTCGAGCTTGCTCAACAACTGCATGCCGTCGAGAAGGCGATCAGCGAGGCGAAGCGGCGGCTGATACACGACCATGTGGATCATTGCCTGGACGCGGCTGCGAACGGCAAAGGCGCCCGGCCGCCCGCTCTCGTGAATGAATTCAAAACGATCTCGCGGTACTTGTAGGCGTTATCCGGATGGTTTCGCGGCGTCAGCCAGAATGTGGAACGGGATGGTTGGCCGGCCTCCCGTCGGCTGCGTCGTGTGTGACTGTACTTCTCGCGCTCCTCGCATGCGCGACCACGTCGGGCGTGAAGGCTCACGAAGGACACGGCCTCGAGACGACCGCAGCGCCGGGCGCTTCGCGCAGCCATCCCCGGCTCGCCACGGATTCGGAGACCTATGAGCTGGTGGGGGTAGTGGACGGTGCAGCGGCTGGTCATCTATCTCGACCGCTTCGAGGACAACTCGCCGGTGACCGATGCGCGCATCACCGTGAGCATCAACGACGAGACGACGGCGGCGGAGCCCGCGGCGGACGGCTCCTACCTGGTCGTCTCGAAGCTGCTCGAGCGCGGCGGCCTCGTCGAAGTCGTATTCGACATCAAGGCGGCGGCGGGCGACGATCTCCTGATCGGAAAGCTGTCGCTGCCGGCCGCGGGACCGCCGGGTACGACGGTCGGTTCGACATCGTGGTTTGCGCAAGTGATTGCTGCCGTCCGGCACGGCGCGGAAGATCATTTCAAGCTGATGATGCTGACGTTATTCGCGGGTCTGGCGTTGGGCATCGGCCTGCAGCGCCGCCGCCGCGCCCGGGCACTTCCGGCGCTCGTGCTGGCGGTGCTTGCCGTTGCTGCGACGGGCCATTCGGTTCGCGCCCACGACGGCCACCTCGAAGAGACTGCGAGACCCCCGACGGAATTGACCGACTCGCCGCATCGTCTGCCGGACGGCAGGATCTTCGTTCCGAAAGCGACGCAGCGCATCCTCGACGTCCGCACCAAAGTCGTAAAACCGCAGACGATCCCGAAGGCGGCAGTCTTCGTCGGCCGCGTCATTGCCAATCCCAACCGCAGCGGCCTCGTCCAAAGCATCACCGGCGGGCGCATTATCGCCCCGGACGGCGGCCTGCCCAGGATGGGGCAGACGATCAGGAAAGGCGACGTGCTTGCTTCGATCGAGCCGCCGATGGCGATCGCCGACCGCACGACGATCTCGGAGCGGATGGGCGAAATCGAGCAGCGCATTGCCGTCGCCGAGGCGAAGCTGCGGCGCCTGCGCGCCATGGCGGAGCGATCGCTGGTGCCGCAATCACTCGTCGTAGAGACCGAAGCCGAGCTCGAGGGGTTGCGTCGGCGGCGCGACGTGGTCCGCGAAACGCGGTTGGCGCCGGAAGTCTTGCGCGCGCCGATCGACGGCGTGATCGGCCTGTCGCGCGTTGTGGCGGGGCAGGTCGTGCAAGCCCAGGATGTGCTGTTTCAAATCGTCGATCCCAGCTCGCTGTGGATCGAGGCCTACGATTATGGCGACAACGATCCTGCAACGCTGAAAGACGCGAGCGCCATGGGCGCCGGGAATGCCGCGATGAAGCTCACGCTTCAGGGCTGGAGCCGCACCCTGCAGCAGCAGGCGACCGTGCTGAATTTTGCGATCTCCGATCCCGCCGCGTCGCTTCGTATCGGCCAGCCGGTCACCGTCACGGCGCAACGCGGAGAGAACATCACCGGCGTCATCATCGACCGCGATGCCGTCGTGCGCGGCGGCAACGGAGAGACCGTCGTCTGGCGGCATGGCGAGCCGGAGTATTTCGAGGCGCGGGCGATCCGCACCGAGCCGTTCGACGCGACCCACGTGATCGTGGCAGCCGGCCTCGCAGACGGCGATCGCATCGTTGTCCGCGGCGCCGAGCTCGTCAACCAGGTCCGATAAGGGAAAGGCGCCGCCCGTGTTCAATCGGCTGGTCTCGGCAAGCCTGCGCCATCGGCTGATCGTCCTCGCGGTCGCGCTTGGTCTTGTTTGCTACGGCGCGCTCGTGCTTCCCCGCATTCCCGTCGACGTTTTTCCCGATCTCAACCGCCCGGTCGTCACGCTGATCACCGAAGCCGAGGGCCTCGCGCCGCAGGAGGTCGAACAGCTCGTCACGTTCCCGATCGAGCGCATCATGAACGGAATGCCGGGCGTGGCACGCGTGCGGTCGACGTCGAGCGTCGGTCTTTCGATCGTCTATGTCGAGTTCGACTGGGGCACCGACATCTTCCGCAATCGACAACTGGTGTCGGAACGGCTGGCGCTGGTCAGAGAACAGCTGCCGCGCGGAGTTACGCCGCAGATGGGCCCCATCACTTCGATCATGGGCGAGATCATGCTGATCGCGATGACCGGCGATTCGGTCTCGCCGATGGAGGTGCGCGAGATCGCCGATTTCGTCCTGCGGCCGCAGCTTTTGGCGATTCCGGGGGTTGCCCAGGTCATCCCGATCGGCGGCGAGGTCCGCCAATACCGTATCGTACCGAATCCGGTCGCGATGCACCTTCTGGACGTGAGCCACGACCAGCTCGAGGCTGCGGTCACGCGCTTCGGCGTCAATTCCGGCGGCGGCTTCGTCGATCAGCAGGGCCGCGAATATCTGATCCGCAATGTCGGCGTGAACCGCAAGCTCGACGATCTGCGCGACACGGTCGTTGCCTATCGGCAGGACCAGCCGGTGCTGCTGCGTCAGGTCGCCGGCGTGGATTTCGCGGCTCGCGTCAAGCGCGGCGACGCCGGATATCGTGGGAAGCCGGCTGTCATCCTGTCGGTTCAGAAACAGCCGGGCGCCGATACGGTGGCGCTGACCGCTCAGATCGAAGCCGCGCTTGGGGCTATCCAGAAGACGTTGCCGCCCGGCATATCGGCGACGAACATCCAGTTTCGGCAATCCACCTTCATCGAAGCGTCGATCGGCAGCCTGAAGAGGGCGCTGATCGAGGCGGCGATCGTCGTCGCGCTCGTTCTGCTGGTCTTTTTGATGGACGTGCGTGCGACCTTGATATCGCTCTCGGCGATTCCATTGTCGTTTCTGATGACGCTCATCGTATTCGAGGCGTTCGGGCTGACGATCAATACGATGACGCTCGGCGGGCTCGCCATCGCGATCGGCGAGCTCGTCGATGACGCCGTGGTGGATGTGGAGAATATCCTTCGCCGGCTCGGCGAAAACCGCGCACGGCCTGATCCGCGGCCCGTTCTCGACGTCATCGCCGATGCGAGCCAGGAAGTTCGCTCCGGCGTGCTTTACGCGACCATCGTCATCGTTCTGGTGTTCGTGCCGCTGTTCGCCATGACGGGGCTCGAGGGGCGCCTGTTTACGCCGTTGGGCATCGCCTACATCGTTTCGATTCTCGGCAGCCTGCTGGTGTCGATCACGCTGACGCCCGTTCTGTCCTATTACCTGTTTTCCGGTCGGCGAGGCGGAGGCCACGATGCCTTTGTCATGCGCCTGCTCAAGCGCGGCAACCTGGCGCTTCTCGCCTGGGCGCTGCCGCGCCGAAATCTCGTTTTTGCGGTCGCGGCGGCGGCGGTGGCGGCCGCCGTCGTGGCCGCGATGTCGCTGCCTCGTACTTTCTTGCCGCCCTTCAACGAAGGCACCCTCGACGTCAGCCTGCAATACAACCCGGGAATATCGCTGCACGAGTCGAACCGGCTCGGGCTGATCGCCGAACGTCTGCTGATGGACGTACCCGAAGTTGCCTCCGTCGGCCGGCGCACGGGCCGCGCGGAGCTCGACGAGCACGCCGAAGGCGTCCATTTCAGCGAGATCGATGTCGATCTCAAACCGTCTGCACGAACCCGCGACGAGATTCTTGCTGAGATTCGCGCCCGTCTCGCCGTTTTGCCCGCGGCGGTGAGCGTCGGACAGCCGATCGCCCACCGGATGGATCACATGCTCTCCGGCATTCGCGCCGAGGTCGCGCTGAAAATCTACGGCGATGACCTCGATACATTGCGGAATCTCGCAGAGACGTTGCGTGCGCGCCTCGCATCCGTGAAAGGGCTCGCCGATCTTCAGGTCGAAAAGCAGACTCGGATTCCGCAGCTCCGGGTCGAGCCCGATTACGACCGTGCGCGCCTGTACGGCGTTACGCCGGCCGCCTTGACCGGCGCGTTGGAGGGAATGTCGAACGGCCGGATCGTCTCGCAGGTCGTGACCGAAGGCAATCGCCGCTTCGACGTCGTCATTCGCCTGTCGGACACGGATCGCTCGACGACGGGGCTCGCGGGGCTGCTTGTCGAAACTCCGTCCGGACACGTGCCGCTGCAGCTCGTTGCGAAGATCGAGGAGACCGACGGCCCCAATCAAATCCTTCGGGAGAACGGTGAGCGCCGGATCGCCGTCTATGCCAACAGCGACGGCACGCGCGACCGCGCCCAGATCGTTTCCGATATCCGCGACGTACTCGCGGCAACGCAGTGGCCGCAGGGCTTTAGCGCGACGCTCGAAGGCACTTATCAAGCCTATGAGGAAGCGGCCGCCCGCATCGGTGTTCTCTCGCTTGCGTCGCTGCTCCTCATTTTTCTCGTGCTGCAGAGCCGTTATCGCTCCGCAGTGCTGGCGTTGATCGTCATGGTTGATGTTCCGCTTGCGCTCGTCGGCAGTGTTGCAGCGCTTTGGATCGCCGGATTGCCGCTGTCGGTCGGCAGCATGATGGGCTTCGTCACGCTCGCAGGCATCAGCGCGCGCAACGGGATTTTGAAGATCAGCCGATACATCAATCTTGCGGTCCATGAGGGCGTGCCGTTCGGGCCGCAGCTCGTCGTGCGTGGAAGCCTCGATCGGCTGACGCCGGTGCTCCTCACCGCCTCGTCGGCCGGGCTCGCGCTCACGCCGCTTCTTCTCGGAGCCGGGGAGCCAGGACGGGAAATTCTGCATCCCGTCGCCGTGACGATCTTCGGTGGACTGATCAGCTCGACGCTGCTGGACGCCGTTCTGACCCCGACGCTGTTTCTCGCGTTTGGCCGCCGCGCGCTGGAGCGCATGTCGGCCGCGCGCGAGAACACGCTTTCGCCAGCCGAAATCTACTGACGGAGGCGGGGATGTGGATGCGTCTTGCGATCGCGATGGTTTGTGCGGGAGCGGCGTCTGCTGCTGCGGCACAGGCCGCCGGCAAAGGTGTGAACGGCGGCGAGGTCGTCGTGATGGAAGGTCATCCGATCGAGTTCGTCGCCAAGGGCCAAGCGATCACCTTCTACATCCTAGAGGACGACGGCAAGAGTCCGACGCCGACGACCGGGTTCAACGGCCGCGCCGTGATTCAGGATGCCGGCAAGACGTTCGCAGTCGCGCTCTCGCCCGCGGAACCGAACATGTTCGTCGGCCAGCTTGCGATGCCGCTCGGCCCCAAGGCGCGAGTGGTGTTTTCGGCGAAGGTGCCGGGTCACACGCTTCAGGCACGATTCACGACTGAGTAGGGGGGATGGAATTGCAAATCGAAGCTCGTCGTCGGCCGGTATCGGCAACGCTCTCGCCGTTGTGGATGGGTATCATCCTCTTGGCGTTCGCTTCGACGCGCGCGTTTGCTCACTCGGAGCAGGGCGCGGCAATCGATTTTTGGGGCGGCTTCACTCATCCGATCTTTGGTCTCGACCACGTGATCGCGATGGTCGCGGTAGGCTTATGGGGCGCATTCCTCGGACCGCCGGCGATTTGGGTGCTCCCGGTGGTGTTCCCATTGGTGATGGCGGTTGCGGGCGCGTATGGCGTGCTTGGCCTGCCGCTGCATGGTGTCGAGACCGGGATAGCGCTTTCGGCCATCATGCTGGGGGCGATGGTCGCGGGCGCCGTGAAACCACCGTTGTGGATCGCTGCCATTTTGGTCGGCGCATTCGCGATCTTTCACGGCTACGCCCATGGCGTCGAATTACCCGTCGGGGCGGACGCGATCGCGTTTTCCATGGGCTTCGTCATCGCCACCGGCATGCTGCACCTCTGCGGCATCGGATTCGGCGCCTTGTCCCATTGGCCAGCCGGGCGGATCGCGGTCCGCCTCGCCGGCGTGGTGATCGCGGTCATCGGCTTCGGATATCTGACAGGTGTCGTATGAGACGGGGTCTCCTTGCCTTCGTGCTGCTCATGATCGCAGGCTCGACGCCTGCCTTTGCCCATTCGCCGATCATGGGCATCGGCGGCGTCGTGGGCGGCGTCCTCCATGCGCTGCTCATTCCGGAGCACGGATTGAGTTCGTCGCGCTCGGCCTCGTTCTCGGCCTGATGGAACGCCCCGCGCGCCGCACCGGCTACGCGGTCTTCGCGGTCGCCCTGCTGTGTGGGTTGGTTGCCGCCGCCTTTGCGGTCGGAGAGGCGCTGGCGGCCGATATTCTGCTGGCGGCCACCGGCATCATCGGTCTGCTCGTCGTGACTTTGTGGACGCCGACCACCCTCGTCTGGGGAGCAGCGGCGGTCGTCGGCCTCACAATTGCTCTCGATTCGCGCCCTGAGGTCGCGTCGGACGGGGAGGCGATACGCATGCTCGTCGGGAGCGGAATTGGCGCAATGCTTGCGCTCGTGATCGTCGCCGAGGTTTCGTTCCTGCTGCGAAGCAACGCGCAACGCCTGGTCGCGCGCGTCATGGGCTCCTGGATCACCGCGATCGCGATCCTGGTGCTCTCACTGCGGATCGTGACGCAGATGACGGTCGGATGATCCGAGCCTGTGCTCCGAATTCGAGCCCGCCAGTCCGTGCCCGGTGAAAACGACGGCGGCGCTCAGGCCGCCTTCACCGCGTCGTAGACCCCGCGCTCGAAACGCCGATAGAGTGCGAGTGCGGGCTTGTCGGCGAACGGCAGGACCTGGCTCATGAACACCGCGGCCACCCGCTTCTGCGGATCGATCCAGTAATAGGTGTTCAGCAGGCCGGCCCAGGTCATGCTGCCGGCGCTGCGGCCATTCGGCCCCGGCGTGAGGTTGATCATGTGGCCGAGGCCCCAGCGCAGCGGGATACCCGGGAAGAAGTCGACGTCGTTCGACAGCGCCGGATTGGTCGTCTTCATCACCCCGGCCGGGATGTCGCCGGTCTGGTTGTGGCCCATCAGCGCGACCGTCTCGGGCTTGAGGATGGTGACGCCGTTTCCGCGGCCGCCATTCATCAGCGCGCGCAGCAGCGTCAGGTAGTCGGGCGCAGAGGAATAGATCCCGCCGCCGCCGGAAAAATGCGTCGGGTTTGAGGGCTTCTCCAGCGGCTCCGCGACGAGCGCGCCGTCCGATTTGCGCCGGTGGGTGGATGCTTCGCGGGTGCGCTGTGCCGGCGTCAGGGTGAAGCCGGTATCGTCCATTCCGAGCGGCCCGAGAATGTGCTTTTGGAAATAGACGTCGAGCCGCTCACCGCTCACCGTCTCGACGATCTTGCCGACCCAGTCGATGTTGGTGCCGTACTGCCAGCGCGTGCCCGGCTCGAACATCAGCGGCAGGTGGGGCAGCGCGGTCCGCTTGCGCGCCGGCAGCGCGCCGCAGGCGTGCTGGTAGTGCAATGCCTGCGCGTCCCACAGCCGGTAGGTGAAGCCGGCCGTATGGGTGAGGAGATGGCGCAGCGTGATGGGCCGGCTCGCTGGGCGCACCTCGGGCGCGCCGGCGGCATCGTAGCCCTCCAGCACCTGCGGAGCGGCGAGCAGGGGATCGATACCGGGCACCGGCTCGTCGAGCTTGATGCGGTCCTGCTCGACGAGTTGCATCGCGGCGACCGAGGTGATGACTTTGACCATCGAGGCGATGCGAAACACGGTATCGCGGCTCATCGCCTGACCGTCGCCGAGATGGCGGACGCCGAACACGCCCTCATAGAGGATATCGTCGCCAGCGGCGGCCATGGCGACGACGCCGGGAATGTGCGCGGCGCCGGTCGCGTTGCGGAACGCGGTGTCGATCCCTGAGAGCGCCGGGTTGGTTTCGGCGCGGCGGACCTTCAGTGGCGGCGAAGACGCCCCGGGATGCGATGATCGGCGCGGCGAAGATCGGCGCGGCGGCGGTGATCAAGCCCGCGGTTTTCATAGCCTGGCGACGGCTGATGCCTGGTTTCAATTCCCACCTCCGTCATCATCGCCCCGGATGTTCAGTACGTCGCGCGGACATCGTCGGAACGCGATACCGCAGCGCTGTCCCAGGGCCGCGAAAATGACCTGCCCACCCGGGCAGCATCCGGGAAGCGAAACATGCAGAAACGCCGGAGTTGTGGCAGCCGCGGGTTTTGGAACAAATTCCCGGCCTCTGGCGGCCGGCTCTTCGGTTGCGCGCGGCGTGGCGGCGCGCGAAGTGAGGGGAGGTTAGGTGCGGGGGTAGGGTGCGAAACGCAGGCGCGGCGACACTGTCGAGCCGCTGTGATAGGGTTTTGCCATGAACGAAGCTCTGGTTCCCCATCCCCGCCCGACCACGCGGGCCGCTGAAGGGCTACCGCGGTGGAGTTGGTCCGTGTCCGAAATCGAACGCCTGGCGGCGGGCGGCTATTTTCACGAAGACGATCGGTTCGAGCTGGTGGGCGGGGAGATCGTGCCGATGTCACCCAAAGGGCGCCGTCACGAGATCATCCGCGTAGCCGTGTCGCTTCGCTTTTCGAGAGGAACGCCTGAAAGCATTGTCGTCGCCTCGGAGTCTGCAATTCAACCTGGCCGAAGACAGTTACACCGTACCGGACCTGATCATTCACGCCGCCGCGGTCAAGACACCGGATGTCCGCGGCGAGGATGCACTGCTCGTCGTCGAGGTCGCAGAAACAAGCCTCGCCTATGACCGAGGGATGAAGGCGCGGCTTTTCGCCTTCCACGGAGTGCGTGAATACTGGGTGATCAATGCGGTGACGCTTGTCACCGCGGTTCACACCAATCCCTCCGCGACGGGATATGGCGACATCAAAGAGATTGGGCCGGGCAGCTCGCTGACGCCGAGCCTTGTCCCGGCGTTCACGATCTCGCTCGCGACAATCGACGTCGACTGAGCTTCGCGCGCCGCCTTTAGAACACGCTGCCGCGGGTCGGCACGCTGATGATGCGGTTGTCGATCGGGGACATGCCGGCGACGGTGCGGGCGATGTTCTCCGCGCGCTGGCGCAGTCCGCCGCTGGTGGTGGTTCCCGCGAGCGTCACCTTGCCGTGCTCGACCGACACCGAAATGCCGAGCGGCGCCATGGCGAAGCTGATGTGCTCGGCCATCGCGGCGCTGATCCTCGCTTCGAGGAAGCGGTTGGCGAGCGCGGAGCGGGACTTGAAGGTGTCCGCAAACCGCGGGCCTTCAGCGAGCTCGCAGATGGCGTCGACGCAGGTGTCGACGCTCAGCCGTTCGGTGTTGAGCACGACATCATAAAGGCTGGCATCCTCTTTCTCGATGTCGAAGTAGGCCTGCAGCGAGCGGCCGCGGGCGGCGTCGAACCGGATGATCTCGTCGCGGACACGTGCCGCATCCTTGCGGCCCTCCCGCTCCATGATGACGCGGACGCGGAAGTCCATGGGCGCGCAGACCCGGGCGCTGATGACGTTGGGAAGGTCGCGCAGCAGCGTGGCGGCGCCCCAACCCTTGATCAGCACATTGCCTTGCTGCGCGATACCGAGAATCTCCTCGGCGGCGTATTTGAAGAGCTTGCGATGGTCGATCTGCCAGCGCTCCAGCAGAGCAGCCGAGCCCTCGAGATATCGCGTCACGGCGCCCTCGGCGACGCCGAGCCGCCTGGCGACGTTGTTGGCGGCGACTTCGGAACGAACGATCTCGAGGCCCAACCGGTTCGCCACCCCTGCGGCGACTTCGGTTCCGAGCGACCCGATCTCTCTCGTCATCGCGATCACAGGCATGCTCTGCTCCACAAACCCTGGGTGCCCCTCACCACTTGCGTCGACGCTAAAGCCGGGCGTCAAAACCGCGTGTGGTGTCCCTCACTCCAGAGCGCTTGAAACGCCGATTCAACTAAAAGGTGCGTAATCGGCATTGTTAGGTTGCATTAAAATCGCATAAACACACTACCTGAAAGATATCGACGACGCAAACGAAATTCAACCCGCCGGCGAGCGGATGACGATCCGAGCAGCGGTGATTTAACCGTTCATTCACTTGAGGTTAACAGAGCCGCGGCGTCGCCATTCCGGCGCCGGCAAAGTGCCACAGTCGGACGCTGCTGGGCAGTCCAGCGTAAGATTTCGCATAAATACCCGGATATGCGGCGAGCCAGCCGAGCCGGATCAGGGCCCCATCACCCGCAGCCCAAGGGCGACCGTGAGCAGGATCGTGGCCGTTGCGGCGAAGAATACCGCACCGTGTCGCCAGTTGATGTAGCGCAGCTCCGCCACGCTGGTGCCCGCGCCGAGCGCGGCGATGGCAAGCAGCAGGCCCCAGGTCGCCGCGACATCGAGCACGGCCTTCACCGGGACGTAGACCGGCGCCAGCGCCGGCATCGCCCTCGCGGCGGTGTTCACGATGCAGAGCACCAGGAACATGATGGCGAACATCGGCACCGGCACCTTGGCGGCGCCGGTGCGCACGCCGCCGGCGGCGAGCCACCAGCCGATGCCGAGCACCACCGGCAGCAGAAGGAACACCCGGAACAGCTTGACGATCACTGCGGCATTGCCGACCGGCTCAGACACCGCATAGCCGGCCCCGACCACCTGGGCGACGTCGTGGATGGTGCCGCCGAGAAAGATGCCGGTCGTCTTGGGATCGTAGCCGAACGCCACCGCGAGCAGCGGATAGATCAGCATGGCGAGCGTCGAAACCGCGTTGGCCGCGATCACCGCAAAGGCGACATCGGCGCTCTTGCGCTCGTAGGAGGGAACGACCGTCGACGTCGCCAGTGCTGCGGACGCGCCGCACACCGCGTTGGCAGCTCCCGCCAATGCGCCGAACGACGCGCCGAGGCCGAGGCGGCCGGAGAGCCAGATGCTCGCGGCGATGGTGAGCGTCATCGCGGCGATGACGATCACAACCGTGCCCGGCCCGAGCCCGATGATGTCGGCGAGCGAGATGCGCAGGCCGAGGACAGCGATGGCGACGCGCAGCAGCGTCTTCACGCACCACACGAGCCCGGGGGTAAACGCGGCGCGGCGGGCCGGTGCGGCGAGCGCCATGCCGATCAGCAGGGCGATGACGAGCGCGGGCAGCGCGAAGCCGCCGGTGAGGCGGCGCATGACGGCCTCGGCGAGCACGGCCACGGCGGCGATCGCCGCCGCGAGCGCGACGCCGGGAATGAGTGCCGTCGATAACGTGATTTCGCCGCCGCCGAGCCCCGAGCTCGACGTCGTCGGTGTCCGCAGCCGCTGCCTTGGGTATTTCGACCGGCGGCACGGGCTATTTTTCGACGAAGGCCTTCTCGACCACGTACGATCCGGGCGCCGAGCTGGAGCCCTCTTCAAAACCGGTTTCGCGAAGCAGGATCGTCATCTGGGCGAGCATGTCTGGACTACCGCACAACATGACCCGATCCTGATGCGAGTCAATGGCAGGAAGCCCGATATCCTGGAATAGCTTCCCCGTGGTGATGAGATCGGTGATGCGGCCGCGATTGCGGAACGGCTCGCGCGTCACCGTCGGGTAATAGATGAGCTTTCCGTCCAGAAGGTCGCCGACGAGCTCATGGGACGGCAGGCCCGCGATCTCCTCGCCATAGGCGAGCTCGGCAACGTGGCGCACCCCATGGACCAGAACCACGTTCTCGAACCGTTCATAGGTGTCGGGATCCTTGATGAGGCTCAGGAACGGAGCGAGCCCGGTGCCGGTGCCGACGAGGTAGAGGTTGCGGCCGGGGAGCAGGTTGTCGAGCAACAGGGTTCCCGTCGCCTTGCGGCCAACCAGGATGCGGTCGCCCGGAGCGATGTGCTGGAGCCGCGAGGTCAGCGGTCCGTCGGGCACCTTGATGCTGAAGAACTCGAGCTCTTCCTCATAATGTGCGCTCGCGAGACTGTAGGCGCGCAGCAGCGGTCGCCCGTTCACTTCGAGACCGATCATCACGAACTGGCCGCTCTGGTAGCGGAACGAGGCTTCGCGCGTGGTCGTGAAGCTGAAAAGGGTGTCGGTCCAATGCCGGACACCAAGGACCTGCTGTTCGCTGAGGCTGCTCATGTCTCTTTCCAATGGCCGAACGGCCGCGAGAGGACGATGGGATGGGTTCCTCGCATCGTCTCTCTGCGCGGCCGGTCAATTAGTTTCCGAAGAGGCTCTGGAAGTTCTAACGGGGGGTCCTATTGCCGGAGGACTGGCAACCAATGGCTTCCGTGTCGGGCATATGGGAACGATCCTTCGGGGGACAGCGCGTTTCGCCGCGCATCTGGCATGAGAACACGACATGAGCATGGATCAGATCGTCGAGGAATGCTCGCGGATCGAATGCGACGTCCTCGGGGTCGGCGGGGGCACGGCGGGGCCGACGGCTGCGCTCGAGGCGAAGCTCAAGATCCCGAACGCGACGGTCGTTCTGCTGGAAAAGGCCAATGTGAAGCGGTCCGGTTCCATCTCGATGGGCATGGACGGGCTCGACAACGTGGTCATTCCCGGCCATGCGACGCCGGAGCAATACACCAGGGAAGTCACCATCGCCAACGACGAAATCGTCAACCAGAAGGCGGTGCTGAAATATGCCGAGCGCTGCTACGGCATCAGCCGGCTGAGCTCGCGAGGCGCCCGCCAGCTCGCGGGGGCTCACGCGTATCTTCGCCCCTGCGTCCATGCTAACTTCGGGCGCGCTTGCGGCGAACGCAATCGCGCGGGCGAAGCCCCAACACCGGCGGAAACCCCATGGATATCTCCGTTCTCAGCGTCATCGCTATCCTCGTCGTGCTCTACATCGCGAGCACGTTGCGCGTGCTGCGGCAATACGAGCGCGGCGTGGTGTTTCTTCTCGGCAAGTTTCGCGGCGTGCGCGGGCCGGGGCTCACCCTCATATTCTGGCCGGTCGAGCAGATGGTGCGGGTCTCGCTGCGCACCGTGACGATGCAGATACCGTCGCAGAGGATCATCACCAAGGACAACGTCTCGATCGACATCGCGGCGGTCGCCTACTACCACATCTCCGATCCGGAGAGCTCGGTGATCGCGATCGAGAACGTCTACAACGCGATCAACCAGATAAGCCAAACGACTGTGCGCAACATCGTCGGCCGGTTCAGCCTCGACCAGCTCCTGTCCGATACCGCGATGATCAACACGCAGATCAAGAACGTCATCGACCAACACACCGAGCCGTGGGGCACCCAGGTCACCGCGGTCGAGATCAAGGACATCCAGCTGCCGGAGAACATGCAGCGCGCCATGGCGCGGGAAGCCGAAGCGGAGCGCGAGCGCCGCGCCAAGATCGTCGCGGCCGAAGGCGAGCTGCAGTCCGCTGTAAAGCTCGGCGAGGCGGCTGACATCATTGCCCAGCACCCGGTGGCGCTGCAGCTTCGCACCTTGCAGACGCTCGCTGAGATTTCGGTCGAGAAGAACTCGACCATCGTCTTCCCAACCCAGTTCATGACCACGGTGCATGAAGCTTTCGGGCTGATGTCGAAGGATTCGTTGACGAAGTGAGGCGATGGCGAGCGCCTCGTTGACATTTTGGATGAGGTTGGCGAGACGGGTCGTCTCGCCTCGGCGCGCATCGGCGCCTTTTCATGAAAAATGTGAATGATCCTGCTTGGCGCTCTGTAACGCCGAGCGGTCATGCTCTAGTACCAACGAGCGAGACGACATCGCGACATTGCGGTGCAACAACAGATCCCGAGGGACTGGTCGCCCCGGGTCCCCAGGGGAGGTGGCCGGATGGCGGCGCCCGCATCCAAAACTCCAGTCGACGCCGGCGGCGTCGCCGATCTCGAGAAGCTGCCGATCGCACGGGTGCTGGCGAAGCTCGATGTCGTGCCTGAACAGGGGCTCGGCGCCGCCGAGGCAGCTCTGCGGCTCACGAAACACGGACCGAACGCGCTTGCCGAGAAAGAGACGAGCCTCGCGCGCAAGCTCCTTGGACATTTTACCGGGCCGATCGCCTACATGATCGAGGCGGCCGCGGCGATTTCCGCGGTGCTCGGCCATTGGAGCGACTTCGCCATCATCGCCGGCCTGTTATTCTTCAACGCCGCGCTCGAATTCTGGCAGGACCGCAAGGCATCGAACGCGCTAGCCGCGCTCAAGAAGGGGCTCGCGCCCGTCGCGACGGTGAAACGCGACGGCAAATGGGCGACCGTCGACGCCGCCAACCTCGTACCCGGCGATATCGTCGAGATCAGGCTTGGCGTCATCGTGCCGGCCGACCTGCGGCTGATCGGCGGCGACTATGCCGCGATCGACCAGGCGGCGCTGACCGGCGAGTCGCTGCCTGCGACGAAGAAGATCGGCGACGTCGCCTATTCCGGCAGCATCGTCAGGCAGGGCGACATGCAGGGCGTCGTCATCGCGACCGGCGGCGACACGTTCTTTGGGCGCACGGCGAAGCTCGTTGCCGGGGCCGGCGCGGTGAGCCATGCCCAGAAGGCGATGTTCGCGATCGGCAATTTCCTCATCGTCCTTGCGGTGGCGCTGGCGCTGATCATGGTGGTGGTCAAGGTCTACACTGACATCGTCATCAGCGACGACTGGGACGTCGAGCATGCCCTCGGCATCCTCCAGTTCGTGCTGGTTCTGTTGGTCGCCTCGATCCCGGTGGCGATGCCGGCGGTGTTCTCCATCACCATGGCCCTCGGGGCGCTCGCGCTGTCGAAGGAGAAGGCGATCGTCACCAAACTGTCCGCCATCGAGGAGATGGCGGGGGTCGACATTCTCTGCTCCGACAAGACGGGGACGTTGACCAAGAACCAGCTCACGGTGGCCGAGCCGATTCTGTTCGCCGCGAAGTCTGCGCAGGATTGCATCCTCACCGCGGCGCTCGCATCGAAGGCGGAGGACCGCGACGCCATCGATACCGCGGTGTTCGCCGCAGTGACCGACGCGAGTGCGCTCGAGGCTTTCAAGCTCGTGAAATACGTGCCGTTCGATCCCGTGAGCAAGCGCACCGAGGCGACGGTCAGCGATGCTGCCGGCAAGACCGTGATGGTTACCAAGGGCGCGCCGCAGGTCGTGCTCGATCTTGCCAAGCCCTCAGCCGACATCGCGGCGCGGGTCAAGAAGACCGTCGAGGATCTCGCGGCCAAGGGCTCGCGCGCGCTCGGCGTCGCCCGCTCCGAGGATGCCGGTCATACCTGGTCGCTGCTCGGCATTCTCCCGATGTTCGACCCGCCCCGCGACGATTCCAGGCGCACCATCGAGCTTGTCCGGGCGAAGGGCGTCGAGGTCAAGATGGTGACCGGGGACGACACCGCGATCGCCATCGAGACCGCGCGCCAGCTCGGCATGGGCACCCACATCATTCCGGCTGCGGACGTGTTTCCGAAGGACATGGACCCCAACAACGTGCCGCCGGCGATCGTCGAGGCGATCGAGCGGGCGGACGGCTTCGCCCGGGTCTTCCCCGAGCACAAGTACGCGATCGTCAAGGCGCTGCAGTCGCGCGGCCATCTCGTCGCCATGACCGGTGACGGCGTCAACGACGCGCCGGCATTGAAGCAGGCGGACTGCGGCACGGCGGTGTCCGGGGCGACCGACGCCGCCCGCAGCGCCGCCGCGCTGGTGCTGACCGCGCCCGGACTGTCGGTGATCGACAACGCGATCGACGAGGCGCGCCGCATCTTCGGGCGGATCACGAGCTACACCATCTACCGGGTGGCGCTGACCATGGACATCATGTTCCTGGTCGTGATGTCGACGGTGTTTCTGGACTTCGCGCCGCTCACCGCCGTCATGATCGTGATCATGTCGCTTCTTGACGATGTTCCGATCATGGCCATCGCCTACGACAATACGGCAGTGAGCTCGCAGCCGATCCGCTGGCAGATGCCGCGGCTGCTCGGCGTCTCGGTCGTGCTCGGGCTGTTCTCGATCATCGAGTCGTTCGGCCTGTTGTGGATCGGAATCCGGGTGGTGACCCACCCCGACCTCGCCGAGCTGTTCGACCTTACGAGCGAAGAGCAGCTGCAGACCGTGATGTTCCTGCAGCTTGTCGCCGGCGGCCACCTCCTGCTGTTCATCACCCGCAACGAGCGCTGGTTCTTCCTGCCGCCGTTCCCGGCGCCGCTGCTGTTCTTCGCGATCCTCGCCACTCAGGTGGTGGCCGTGCTGATGTGCGGCTTCGGCTGGCTCGTTCCGGCGATCCCATGGACGGTGATCGGATGGGTATGGGCCTACAACATCGCCTGGATGTTCGTGCTGGGCGCCGTCCGCCTGATCGCCGAGACGTTCGCGAACTATCGCACCGCGCGCCAGACGAGAAGCATGCGCATCGTCAATCAGCAGCTGGGCCCCCAGGCCGCGGCGTGACCGGAGGATCGGTATGGATTACGCCAAGAAGTTCGTGGTCAAGCCGGGCAGCAAGGTGCGCCTGTCGAAGATCGATCCGTCCTATACGGGCAAACACGAGTCGCGCGAGGAGGCGGCACCCGCGATCGCCAAGCATTGTGCGCGGATGGAGAAGCTCCAGTACCTGCTCTATGCCGACGGCAACAAATCCCTCCTCGTCGTGCTCCAGGCGCCCGACGCGGCCGGGAAGGACGGCGTGGTAAGGCACGTCTTCGGTGGCATGAATCCCCAAGGTACGGCGGTGTTCAGTTTCAAACAGCCGAGCAAGGAGGAGCTTGCTCACGACTTCCTCTGGCGCATCCATCAGCGCGCGCCGGCCAAGGGGCAGGTCGTCATCTTCAACCGCTCGCATTACGAGGACGTGCTGGTGGTGCGGGTGCACAAGCTCGTGCCTCAATCGGTGTGGTCGAAGCGCTACGACCTCATCAACGACTTCGAGAAGCTCTTGACCGAGAATGGCACGCGCATTCTCAAATTCTATCTCCACATCAGCCCCCAGGAGCAGCTCGCGCGCTTCGCGCAGCGGCTCGACGATCCGGCGCGGAACTGGAAGATCAGCGACAGCGATTATTCCGAGCGCAAGCTGTGGCCGGAGTACGTCGCCGCGTATGAGGAGGCGATGAAGCTGACGAGTACCAAGCATGCGCCGTGGTTCGTCATCCCGGCCGACCACAAATGGTTCCGCGATATCGCGGTGTCGCAGATCATCGCCGACACCATGGAGGACATGGGATTGAAGCTGCCGGCGGCGCAGGTCAATATCGCCGACATCCGCCGCAAGTACCACGCCGCGGTGCGCGACGCGAAGAAGGAAGCGAAGAGCGACGCCAAGAACGACACCAAGAACGGCGGTAAGCGCCGCGCCGAGCACGTCGAGCCGGCGGAGTAGCGGAGGTCGGATGCCGGCGTGGTTGTTCGCGTCGCTTCGGGGATATCGTTTTCAATGGCTGCCGCGCGATCTCGTCGCCGGGCTCATGCTCGCGGCAATCGCCATACCCGGGCAGCTCGCGACCGCGCGCCTCGCCGGGATGCCGCCGGAAACCGGGCTTTACGCCTTCGCCGCCGGCGCGCTCGCCTTCGCCGCGCTCGGCGCCAATCGCTACATGTCGGTCGCGGCGGATTCGACCATCGCGCCGATCTTCGCCGGCGCGCTGTCCACCATCGCCATGCCCGGCACGCCACATTATGCCGAGCTTGCTACACTGCTCGCAATCCTCGTCGGGATCGCCCTGGCGGTGGTCGGCCTGTTGCGCGCCGGCTGGCTCGCGACGCTGCTTTCGATACCGGTGACCACCGGATTTCTCGCCGGTATCTCGATCCACATCATCGTCAGCCAGTTGCCGGACCTCCTCGGCGTGCCGCAGACCGACGGACACATGCTGGTCCAGCTCGTGAAGATCCTCGGCCACTTGGGCGCGACCAACATCTATACGCTCACGCTCGGTGCCGGCGTGCTGGTCGTCACCCTGGCAACTGCCGCGATCAGCCATCGTATTCCCGGTGCGCTGATTGGCCTCGTCGGTGCCGGCGTTGCCGTCGCCATGCTCCATCTCGAGACGCGCGGCGTCGACGTGCTCGGCCCGCTGTCGGTGCCGTTGCCGCGCCTCGCCGTGCCGATCAATCCCGGCATCGGCGAGTGGAGCCAGCTGGTGCCGCTGGCCCTCGTCGTCGCGATGGTCTGCATCATGCAGACGGCGGCGGTGGCGAGCGCGTTCCCGTCGGACCCGAACGAGCCCGACGATACCAGCCGCGACTTCCTCGGGGTCGGGGCAGGCAGCATTCTCTCCGGCATGGTCGGCTCGTTCGCGGTCGACTCCAGTCCGCCGAGCACGGCGATCGTCCGCGATTCCGGCGGCCGCTCCCAGATTGCATCGCTCACAGCCGTCGCCTTGATGATTGCGCTCGCGCTTCTCGCCTCAGGGGCGATGGCCTATGTGCCGCGCGCGGCGCTTGCCGGCATTCTCGTCTACATCGCGATGAAGATCTTCCGGGTCGGCGAGATGGTCAGCATCGCCCGCCGTGGCGGGCGGGAGATTTGGCTGGTCGCGGCGAGCGCCGCGCTCGTCGTCGTGCTGCCGATCGAGAGCGGCATGCTGCTCGCGATCGTGCTCTCCTTCGTGCACAGCCTCTACATCGTGGCGCGGCCCTATTGCGCGGAGCTCGCACGGGTCCCCGGCACCACCGTGTGGTGGCCGCCGAGCACGCATGACCAGGGCGAGCACGAGCCTGGCGTGATGGTGTTCGCTCCGGCGGCGCCGCTCAATTTCACCAATGTGCAGGACATCGTCGGCAGGATCAGAAGAGCGATCGCCACGCGGCGTCCGCCGGTGAAGCTCCTGGTCATCGAGGCGAGCGGCATCATCGATATCGATTACACCGGCTCGCAGCTGCTCCGCCGCGCGATCCTCGAGCTCAAGAAGCGGGGCATCACCGTTGCGATCGCGCGTCTGTCCCACGAGCAGGCCCAGCGCGAAGCCGGCCGCACCGGCCTCGTCCAGAGCGTCGGCAGGGACCACGTGTTCATGTCGGTCGAGGAGGCGGTGCGCAAGCTCGGACCGAAGGGGAGCGTCGGGGATTTTGGATAGGGCCGCCGAAGCAGACCGGCTTTCTCAGCGGCGCCTCGGTTGTTACCAGGTGGCCCTCGACCGAGGTGTCAGAACCGCGCCAATGCCACGACGGAGCGTGGGGCGCTGGCGACGCCGGCGAGCCGTGCATGGATGATGGCGTTCAGAGCGTCGAAATCGACGGGTTTGACCACATAGCCGTCGGCGCCGAGCCGCCGGCCGCGCATCTCGTCCTCGCGCTCGGACATCGCGGTCAGGAAAACAAAGGGGACGCGGCCGCCTTTCGGGGCGATCTCGTTCAAGCGCTCCAGCACCTCGAAGCCGGACATCACGGGCATGCTGATGTCGCAGAGCACGAGATCGGGCCTGTGCTTGAGGATGGCCTCGAATCCCTCGCGGCCGTCATGGGCGGTGAACGGCTCGAAGCCCTGGTCGACAAGCTCCTCGACGATCAGCTCGGCCGCCTCAAGGTCGTCTTCGATGCACAGGATCTTCTTGCGCGCTTCCACCATCGAACTGCCCTTTCGTCAGGGTGCAACATAAACCGTCCGGCCGATCGGGTATCCTGCGATAAATCACATCATTTGCCGCGAAAGTGGCCGCATGGCGACGCGTCGCACCTCGCCTGCGGGGAGGGTCGGGGAGGCGGCCGCAGCCCCGCCTCTCTCGTAAGGGGAGGAGGGACACACACCCCGAGCACTTGGGCTGAACGGCACAAAAAAAGCCCGCGCACCCCTCGGGTGCGCGGGCCGATGACTAACCGCCGCAGTTACTGCACGGCTTCGCCGTGCAGCGTGATGTCGAGGCCTTCGCGCTCGATATCGGTGGGGACGCGCAACCCGACCACGGCGTTGACGAGCCAGAGGATGATCAGCGAGACGACGGCGTCGTAGACGACGACGACGCCGACACCCTTGAGCTGGTTGAGCACCTGCGCGGCGTTGCCTTCGAGCAGGCCCGAGGTGCCGCCATATTCGCTGATCGCGAACACGCCGGTGAGGATGGCGCCGGCGGCGCCGCCGATGCCGTGAACGCCGAAGCAGTCGAGCGCGTCGTCATAGCCGAACGTGTGCTTGAGCCAGGTCGAGCCCCAGTAGCAGAGGATGCCGGCGACGGCGCCGATGGCGAGCGCGCCTGCCGGGCCGACGAAGCCCGAAGCCGGCGTGATGGCGACGAGGCCGGCGACCGCGCCGGAGCAGATGCCGATCACCGTCGGCTTGCCGCGGAGCGCCCACTCGACGAACATCCAGGCGAGCGCGGCCGCCGCCGTCGCGATCTGGGTGACGGTCATCGCCATGCCGGCCTGCATGCCGGCGGTCACCGCCGAGCCGGCATTGAAGCCGAACCAGCCGACCCACAGCAGCGAGGCGCCGATGTAGGTCAGCACCATGTTGTGACCGGGGCCGGTGTCCTTGCGCTTGCCGAGCATGAGCGCGCACATCAGGCCGGCGACCCCGGCATTGACGTGCACCACCGTGCCGCCGGCGAAGTCCAGCACCTTGAAAGCGGCGTCGCTGTTGGCCGCATTCATGAAGCCGTCCGGTCCCCACACCCAATGGGCGACCGGCGCATAGACGAAGATCGCCCACAGTCCGATGAACCACAGCATGGCCGAGAACTTCATGCGCTCGGCGAAGGCGCCGGCGATCAGCGCCGGGGTGATGATCGCGAACGTCATCTGGAAGCAGATGTAGACCGTCTCGGGGATAGTCGGCGCGAGCGGGTTCGGATTTCCGATGCCCTTCGAGATGTCGCTCAGGATGCCTTGCAGGAACGCGCGGTCGAACCCGCCTAAGAATGGCGTGCCGGCACGGAACGCCATCGAGTAGGTGCAGACCGTCCAGATGATGGTGACGAGGGCAGTGATGGCGAAGCTCGTCATCACGGTGTCGCCGACGTTCTTCTTGCGCACCATGCCGCCGTAGAACAGGCCGAGGCCGGGGATGGTCATCATCAGGACGAGCGCGACCGAGGTGAGCATCCAGGCGGTGTCGCCGGAGTTCGGCGTGCATTTCTCGAGCGTCTTGGCATCGCAGGCCGGCGGTGCGGCCTCGGCGGCCGGTGCCGCCGCAGCGGCGGGTGCCTCGGCCGGCGCCTGGGCATGGACCGCCGTCGCTGCGAAGAACGGCGCCGCGATCAGGATGGCGACGATGAGCCCGAAGATGAGAGCTGCAAGCCCCCCACGGGTCGGTTTACTGATCATTTTGGTTGCTCCTGTCCGTAGACGGTTGTTGCGTCCTCAAAGGGCGGTCTCGTCGGTCTCGCCGGTGCGGATGCGCACCGCGTGATCGAGCGACATCACGAAGATCTTGCCGTCGCCGATCTGGCCGGTTTTCGCCGAGCCGACGATCGCCGCGACCACGGCATCGACCTGGTCCGACGCCACCGCGACTTCGATCTTGAGCTTGGGCAGGAAGTTCACCGTGTATTCGGCGCCCCGGTAAATCTCGGTGTGGCCCTTCTGGCGACCGAAGCCTTTGGCCTCGGTGACCGTCAGCCCGTGGACGCCGGCGCTGGTGAGTGCGTTGCGGACATCGTCGAGCTTGAATGGCTTGATGACAGCCATGACGAATTTCATCGGGTCCTTTCCCTCTTGCCCCCTGACAGGGGTTGCCCCGTGGACGGGCCATGTCGGAACGGACATTGCCCCCGGCCCGACGAATTCAAACCGTGTGCCAACCCGGGAAAACGCGCGAAAACGTTGCAGTTTTTGGTCGCGCATTGCGTTGTTGCAGATATGCAACAAGGGGCGATTTCCGCTTTTGCGCAATAAATGGGCAATTGGTCAAATAACACTCGCAGCCCTGGAATTCGGGTGTGCGAGCACCGGTGGCCGCCCGTCCTCGGCGAAGCGGCAACCGCTGGCGCTGCCCCGAACAGGGTGCAGCGACGTTGGGCGCGGTTTCGCCTTACCGGCGCCCGCGCTAGGATGTTGCACGCCGTGCCAAAAATAACCCCGGGAGTGCCCGCGAATGTCGCGATTGCCGAAGCTGCCCCTTGCCCTCGTCGCCCTCGCGGCTACCCCTGTCGCTCTTGCGGTCTTGGCCTCGCCGGCCGGCGCGCAGGACTATCCGACCCGCCCGATCAAGATCATTGCGCCGTTCGGCGCCGGCGGCCCTGGCGACGTATTCAGCCGCCAGATCGCGCAAGCCCTGACCGAGCAGCTCAAGCAATCGGTGATCGTCGAGGATCGCCCGGGCGCGGCGTCGATGATCGGCGCCGACGTGGTCGCGAAATCGGCGCCGGACGGTTACACGCTGCTCACCATCTCCAACACGCTCACCGCGAACGAGTCGCTGTTTCCCAACAAGTCATATGCGCTGATGCGCGACTTCGTGGCGGTGGCGCCGCTCAACTATTCCGAGCTCGTGATGGTGATCAATCCGAAGGTCCCGGCGAAGGACCTCAAGGAGTTCATCGCGCTCGCCAAGGCGAAGCCGGGCACGCTCGACTACGCATCCGCAGGCGCCGGCACGCCCTATCACATGGGCGCCGAGCTCTTCAAAGCGATGACCGGGACCGACATCCAGCACGTGCCCCACAAGGCCGCGGGCGACTCCCGCAACAACGTGATCGCCGGCCATGTGCAGATGATGATGGATGCCATCACCACCATGGCTCCGAACGTGCAGGCCGGCCAGGTGCGCGCACTCGGCACCAGCGCGTTGACGCGCTCCAAGGTGCTGCCCGACGTTCCGACGATTGCCGAAGCCGGCGTGCCGGGCTACGAGGCGACGATCTGGATCGGCATCATGGCGCCCGTCGGCACGCCCAAGCCGATCGTCGACAAGCTCAATGCCGAGATCAACAAGGCGATGGACCGTCCTGAGATGCGGACGGCGTGGGACCGGCAGGGCGCGACGCCGATGAAGATGTCGCCCGCCGAGTTCGATGCGTACCTGCACAAGGACATCGCGAAGTGGGCGGAGGTCGCGAAGATTTCCGGCGCGACCGCGCATTGACTTTGTTTCCCTCCCCCTGAAAGGGGGAGGGCAGGGTGGGGGTCATCTGACTCGTGGTTCTTGCGCGGTTCTCGCCGCCCGCGACCCCCTCCCCACCCTCCCCCTTTCAGGGGGAGGGAGCCCGGCGGCGGCGCGTGTGACCAGAGTGACTTTGGAGCGGTGGGTCGCGAGCCATGGCCGATGACGACGACATTCTCCGCGTCAACGCAGCCTATTACCGTGCCTTCGCCACCGCGGATTTCACCGCCATGAGCCGCATCTGGGCGAATGAGCAGGTGTCGTGCATCCATCCGGGCTGGCCGGTGCTGATCGGCCGTGACGCAGTGCTCGAACTCGTGGAAGGGCATTCTCGACAATCCCGGGTCGGAGCGGATCGAATTCCACGAAGCGACGGCGATGGTCGACGGCGAGGAAGGGCGGGTACTGTGCATCGAGGTTCTCGGCGAGATGGCGTTCGCCGCCTCGAACTGGTTTCGCCGCATCGACGGCGCCTGGCGGATGATCCACCACCATGCGAGCCCGATCGCGCTCACGCCCGACCGCGGCGAGGACGAGGAACGGCCGCAGCGGCTGAATTGAATCCGGCGAGTTCGAAGTTTTCGCCGTCATCGCCGGGCTTTGACCCGGCGATCCCGGTAAATTCGGCACGGCCGTGTCCTGTTGAGCGGGGTGGCCGGGTCAAGCCCGGCCACGACGATTCGTCTCCTGCACCTCACGTCGACTTGCGCATCCGTATCTCGATCCGCCGCCGCTCGCGGACGTCGCCCTGCTCGTCCCAGCGCGTCAGACGTCCGTCGGTGCCGATGAGCTGGGCGCCCGAGAGCGGCAGGATGCGGAAGTTGCGCAGCCGCAGGTCCGAGGCGAGGACGTTGACCACCGCAAGCGCGCGGGCGAGGCCGAGGCCGGCATTGTCGGCGGGCTGCAGCGCGCCGATGCTTTTGTAACCGGCCATCGCCGCCGGTAGCTCGCGATCGAGGTTCGACAGACCGCCGGGCAGCGCGCGCTCGTCGGTGTGCCCGATCACCTCGATGACGTCGACCTGGAACGCGGCGGCGATCTCGAGCAGCTTTTCGACCACCGTGGTCCGCACCACGGCTTCGAACTCGGGCCGCAGCTCGGCGCTGCGGGTCGCGAAGAAGTAGCCTTCGGCCTCGCTCAGATTGATGATCGGCGGCCAGGTATGGCCGTCCTTCGGCCCGCCCTCGTTGTGTGCGTCCGGCGCGGCGGCGCCCTTCGCGATCAGCGCCGCGATCTCTCCCGGCGTCTTGCCGGCGATGATCTCCTTCGGCACGGCGTCTGCGATCGCCGCGGCCAGCGCGTCGCTCTGCACCGCCTTGTCGGGATCGAATCCCGATTTCTTGAGCTGCGCCATCTTGGCGAAATAGTCGCTGCTTTCCCGCAGCGCCGTGCGTGATACGCCGCGGCGCTCCATCGCCTCGACGATGTCGTCGCTCTCGACCAGCGTGCGCCAGAACTCGTCGACCTTCGCCGCCGACACCGGCGCCTTCGCCGAATGGCTGAGGAACTCGGAAAGGCGGGGATTGCGCTTGATCTGGTCGATCACCGCGTTCGCCTTCGCGGTTGCGGCCTCGGCGGTGTGCAGTTGCTCTGCTACGCCCGCGCGCTTGACGCGCTCCGCGGCGAGCGAGACCCCGATCGCGATCAGCAGGCTGAACACCAGCAGGAGCATGATCTCCGCCATGGTCAGCCCGAGCACCAGGCCCTGACGGTAGGATGTCGTCTGATTGCCAATCGTACCGGGCATCACCTGATCGCCTCTCTCACGGGAGCCATCCGCCGCGCGCCAATGTCGTCCGCGATATCCGAAAGGCGCTCGGTCGCCGCTGTGAGCGCCTGCACGCTGCGCTCGATCGTCACCATCACGTCGTGGACGCCTTGCGTCTGTGCCTCGGCGTCGGCGCCGGATTTGACGACGACCTGGGCGAAGGTGCGCAGCGTGGCGTCAGTGTGCTCGAGCACCCGGCGCAGCGACTCGATCTGCTGCCAGGTGTCAGCCTTGAAGTGCTCGAGGGCATCATGGATTGCGGCGCTCGAGGCGTTCACGGTCTCGAGCGCGGCGTGGCTCGCGGCCGCGCTCGAATTGGCGTGCTCGCGCAGCAGCGCGAGCGTCGCGGACGAGCCTTCCGCCACGCCCTTGGCCGCCGCGACTGCACCGTCGAGCGTCTGCGCATGACGATCCGACTGGGCCGTGAAGCGGTCGACCGCGCTGGTCAGCGATGCGATCGCCGGGTCCATGCGGACCTCGATCACCTCGTCGGGCGTGCGCAGCCGCTCGAACTTCTCGCCCACCGCGGCAATGGTCCTGGAGATCGCGATGGCGCTCTGCGAGAGCTTGTCCATGTCGGTCGCGAGCTGGCGCCCGGCAGAAGCGAGAGCCTCCACCATCATGTTGGAGGCATCCGAGAGCGTGTCGGCGGAGCGGCGGGATGCGTCCTCCAGCGGACGTGCGGAGCGCAATGCGACGTCGGCGACGCGGGCGAGCAGCCGCTCCGCGACCTCGTCCACCTTGGAAGCGACGTGCTCGAAGGAATCCGACGCCGCCTGCTCGGCGCTGCGTCGGATGTAGCCGAACTCGACCACGGTCGCGTCGAGCTCGCGGCGGACGCGCCTTGCGGCGTCGGCGAGCTCGAGCCGCATCATCCGTTCGACCTCGATCGGATCGCGCCGCATCTGGTTGAAGATCACGCGCAGCGCGATGCCGGTGATGGTCGACCCGATCGCGATGCCGAAGTTCTGCACGATCTCCTCGGCAGCGCGGTCGGCGTTGAACTGGTAGAGCGAGACGCCGAGGCTCGTGAGCGTGAACAGGAAGCCCATGTAATAGAGGTTGTCGCCCGCCTGGTCGTCACGCAGCCGCAGGCTTCGCGCCGACCAGATCAGGAAGGCGTAGCCAATCATGATCGCCACCGGCACCAAGGTGACGTAGACGCGGTTCACGCTGCCGAGCTTGGCGGCGATGATGTAGGCCGAGCCCGCCGCGACGAACACCATGAAGACGATCGCGCCGATGCCGGAGGCGGAGCCGAGGTCGCCGTTGCCCGGACTTTGATAGGATGGCCGCAGCGCCATTCAGCCCTCGCCCTGAAGCTTGTTGGCCTGTTTGAAGCGGCCCTTGTTGTCGCGGATCCAGTCGACCCAGAAGCGGATGTGGTCGGTCGAATTGAACGGCTTCGCGCTGGTGCGCTGGATGTAATAGATCGTCACCTCGGCGCCGTGCAGGTCGGTCTGCAGGCGCTTATAGGCGCGCGACGACTTGAAGCGGCCGTAGGTGAGGTCGCCGGCGTATTGCGAATAGTCGGGCGCGTTCTCCAGCATGTCCGACACCAGGACCAGCGTTTTCGGCGCCTCCTCGGCGGCGTGTCCGGTGAAACGGTCGACGGCGATGCGCTGGACCGTCTCCATGATCGGCGAGGTCTTGCCGGGCAGCGGCTGGAAGCCGGATTCGAGCGCGGTCTCCAGCGGTGCGCGGAAGCCGTCGATCCAGCGCTTCTTCGCGAGCCGCGGATTGGCGGTGTACTCGCTCAAATTGGCGCCGTCGCCGGGATTGCACTTGGCGAAAATCTGGCGGCCGCCCGGCAGCTTGGGATCGAGGAGCCGCAATTCCAACAGCCCGTAGACCGGCACCGCCTCCGCCATGTCGGTGAGCACGGTGCGAATCTCGTGCTTGCCGACGTCGGGGATATCGTCGGTCGAATTGAGCAGCACCACGGTGATCGAGCGCGGCCCGTCGACCGGGCACAGCGTGGCGCGGTCGAGCGCCGGCGGGCGCGCGGCGCTCACATACACATAGGCGCCGGCGCCGAGCACGCCCAGCGCGAGCACGGCGAGCACGCCACCGATCACATGCTTGCGAAGGTCGCCCGGATTTCTCCTACGCGGCCTTGGCGTCCGACCTCGCAACGGGGTGCTCCTCGATCATGTCGTCGATCTCGCGATAGCTCGCGAAAGCGCGTTCGAATTCGGCGTGAATGGCATGGACCTGGTCGACCAGGACGTCCTGCGATTCCTTGATCGAGAGGCGCAGGTCCTCGCGCGCTGCCGGCGGTACCTGCTCGTGCTCGGTCGGGATTTTCTCAAGCACATAGGGCATCGCGAAGCGTGCCGGCGGCGGCGTTGAGCGCGAGCGCTTGTCGGCCTCCCGATACGTCGAGAGCAGCGCATTGGCGGCGCGGTCGAGATGGGACTGGTGCGCTTCGAAGAGCCGCAACACACGGGTGCGGCTTTCGAGAATGGCGTCGTACTCGCCGCGGCGCACGGAAAGATCGCGGTTCGCCTCCTCGAGGATTTCGATCGCCTCATCGCGGATCGCGAGCAGCCGCTCGATGAGATCGTTCTTGCGGACGATATAGGCGTCGTAGGCCCCCGCGCGGCGCTTCTCCAACAGGCCGTAGCCGGGATAGGGGTCGAACAGCAGATAGGAATCGCCGAACGCAACCAGCGAGCACAGCATTCCGATCCCGAAGAACAGCCAGGATTTGACGTCGGCGATGCCGAGCGGGTCGGTGCGCAGGCGCGTGAGCACCTCCTGGCCGGCGTCGGAGACGAGTGCGCCTGCCACCTCGCGGTAATGGGCGAGCGTCAGGTTGAGCACGATCGCGATCGCGATGTAGGCGAGGAGGGCGACGAGCCCGAACAGCTTGCGCAGCCAGTTGCGGTGGTTGAGCTCGCGCACCCCGATCGCGCCGGCGAGGAAGGCGATGCCGATGTTGAGGAGCGCGAACACCAGCGCCTCGGCGGCGCCGCCGACATAGCCGAGCTCGCTTCCCTTGGCGAGGAAGAAGCCGTTGAGGAACACCTCGAAGACGAACAGGCAGAGCAGAACGCCGACCTTCAAGGTGAGATTCCCGCCGGCCGCCCAGCGCGCGGTGCGCTTGAGCCTGTGGCGCCGGCGAAAGTCGTCGCGCTCGACCTCGACGTCGCGCAGATGGCGGCGCAGGCTGTGGAGCTCGTCGCGGCCCTGCGCGGCCTCGGCGCGGAATTCGCTCACTGCGGCCGGCGCCGCCTGCCGGATGGTCGCAAAGCGACCCTCGAAGTCGAGGCCGGACAGCCGTTCCTTGTAGAGATGAAGCTCGTCGAGCAGGATGCCGTGGGCGCTGTTCTTCTCGGCCTCGATGCGCTCGACGATCAGGCTCTCGACATCGTCGAGCACGGCGGAGTCGGACGACGGCTCTTCCTTGGCGCCGCGTTGGGCGCCGAGCTGTCCCACCTTGAGATCGGCGGCGAGCTTGGCGACGTTGAGGGCCGGAAAAACGTCGAGCGAGGCGCGGTAGTCGTGCTGCTCCCGTTTGAGGCCACCGACCAGGCGGGCGAGTGCCGAGCTTACTGCCAATTCCTTGATCCCATGAGTCAATCGGGTTGCCGCCCGCTGACAACCCCGTGAACCGCACGCGACTCCTGAAATATAGCAACAATGCGGCCTGACAAGGAGTTGGATTCAGCCCTCCTGGTCGCGCCGCGCGCGCCACCGGCTTCGCCCGGCAAGTGGGCAACGCCGGTGGGCGGCCGCAGAGGCCGTTTGACGCTGGTGCGGCGCGCTTGCGGCTTTGCTAAAATCGCGCACGAAATGGCAACAACGATCGGCCGGCGCCGACAGTTCCGGGAGAGACGCATGCACCAGATTACGAGGCGCGGTTTCATCGGCGGCGTCGCCGCTTTCGGCGTGGCCGGTCCCGGTGCGCTTTGGTCCTCGCCGCTGCTGGCGCAGGCGGGAGGCGGCGGGCCGCTCCCGGCGCGGGCCGAGTTCACCATCGTCAATGCCTACGTGATGACCATGGACCCGGCGCTCGGCGACATCGCCGGTGGGTCGGTCCATGTGCGCAATGGCGACATCGTCGCGGTCGGCAAGGACATCGCCGGCGGCGGCCTGCGGATCGACGGCAACGGCATGATCGTCATGCCCGGCCTCGTCGAGACCCACTGGCATATGTGGAACACACTCTACCGCAGCTTCGCCGGCGACAAGCCGGAGGAGGGCTATTTCCCGACCGTCGCCCGGTTCGGTGCGCAGATGACCCCGGACGACGTGTTCCAAAGCACCCGCCTCTCGGCGGCGGAGGCGATCAATTCCGGCATGACCTACGTGCATTCCTGGTGCCACAACGTGCGCAGCACCGCGCACGCGGAAGCCGACATTCGCGCGCTCACGGAGGTCGGCATCCGCGCCCGGCATTCCTGCGGCTGGCCGCAGGGCATGCCCGACACCCAGATGGCCGACCAGACGCCGCTCGAGACGCTCGCCAAGGACTGGAAGAGCCGGTCGAACGACGGCCTCATCTCCCTCGGCATGGCGTGGCGCGGCCAGTTCCGCGCCGGGCCGATCGCGCCGGAGGTCTACCGGCCGGAGTTCGAAAATGCGCGCCGGCTCGGCGTTCCCATCACCGTGCATGTCGCGAGCGCGCGCAAGGCGGTCAACCAGATCGAGCCGCTGTTCAAGGCGAAGCTGATGGGCAAGGACGTGCAGCTCATTCATACGCTCTCGGCGAGCCCCGCCGAGCTCGACATGATGAAGGAGGCGGGCTGCCCGGTCTCGGTGTCGCCCGGGAGCGAGCTGCGCATCGGCTACGGCTATCCGCAGATCAGCGAGATGTTCGCCAAGGGCATTCCGCTCGGCATCTCGGTCGACACCTCGGCGCTGACAGGAAGCTCGAGCCTGTTCGGCATCTTGAAGCTTGCGCGCGATTCCGAGAACGCCAAGGCCGAGAGCGAGTTCAAGATGACGGCGCGCCGCGCTCTCGAGCTCGGTACCATCGACGGCGCCCGCTCGATGGGTCTCGACGACAAGATCGGCTCGCTCAAGCCCGGCAAGCGTGCCGACCTCATCGCCATCAGCCCGAATGCGCTCAACATGGCGCTCGTTACCGACCCCGCCCATGTGGTGCTCGAAGCCACCGGGCCGGAGAACGTCGACACCGTCGTGGTCGACGGCCGCATCCTCAAGCGAGGCGGCAAGCTCGTCGCGATCGACACGCCGAAGGTGATCGCGGAAGCGCGCGCCGCGCTCGCCGGCGTTCGCGACCGCACCAAGTGGCGGTAGGCGCGCGCCGCGCGCGATGCCTGTCGTGATCGGCCGCCGGCCCGCCGTTTCGGCCGGACCCTCTGCAGCATGTGATGACCTCTAGTGCATGGAGAGGACTGCCATGGCATCCCGTCACCGTGTGAGCATCGCGCGCTCCGTCGCAACCGGAAGCGTATTCGCATCGATCGCCGCCGCGCTCGGCGTTCTCGCGTGCGGCGCCATGCCGGCGTTCGCCCAGGCAGCGGCGCCGGCCGAGCCGATTCCGCCCCCGCCGCCATCCACGTTTCAGACGCGGATCGAAGCAGCAGCCGAGGCGCTGCAGAGCAATCCCCGTCTCAAGGGCCTCAACCAGAAGCAGCGGGTTGAGCGGGTCGATTTCGTCGTCGGAAACACGCTGGTGCTGCTGCTCCACGAGATCGGGCACGTCATCATCAACCAGTTTCAGCTGCCCGTGCTCGGCCGCGAGGAGGATGCCGCCGATACCTATGCTGCGCTCACCATGCTGCGGGTCGGGACGAGCTTCACGGTGCAGAGCCTCGCCGACGCGGCGAAGGGCTGGTTCTTCAATGCGCGTCGCGATCAGGAGATCGGCGACCAGCCGCTGTACTACGACGAGCACAATGTCAGCGCGCAACGCGCCTACCAGATCGTCTGCCTGATGGTGGGGTCGGATCCCGAGAAGTTCAAAAGCCTCGCCGACCAGGCGAAGATGCCCGCAGATCGTCAGCAGACCTGCAAGCGCGACTACCGGAAGGCCTCAGCGGCTTGGGACGCTGTCATTACGCCGCATCTGCGCCAGCCCGGGCAGCCGGAGACCAAGATCAACGTTGTCTACGGCGACGGTAAGGGAAGTTACGACAGGCTCGCCGCCCTGTTCCGCTCGATCCGGTTTTTGGAGACGGTCGCCGAGGTTGCGCAGCAGCGCCTCCTGTGGCCCTATCCGTGGACGCTCGCGATGGAGAGCTGCGGCCGTCCCGGCTCCGACTACGACACCGACACCCGCACCGTCACCATGTGCTACGAGCAAGCCTTCGACTTCGCCCAGCTCTACATCGCTTATGTCCCGGCGAAGCCCGCGCCGACGCCGGTGTCGAATACGCGCAAGTCGCGGTCGCGGTGAGACGGCGCGCCCTCTGGTCGGCACGACGCGCCAACACGAACTTCCGAGCGCGGCAATCTCTCGCGCGGGGCTGCCGGCGCACCGACCGGCGTGGTACGGTGCCTCCCAAAAGGCGGGTCCGCCGCCGGCTTGGTTGGAATGACGTGGGAGGAAGCTTTGGACCATAGAGAGAGCTTGCAGCCGCTCGATCCGCCGCGCGAGGCGCGGCGCCGTTTTCTCAAGCAGATTGCCACGACCGGCGTCATCGCCGGGGCAGGAGCCTTGCCAAGTCTGGCGCAGGCGCAGGAAAAGCCCGCAGCATCATCACCATCGTCGTCGTCCGCTTCTGCGAGTGCGGCTCCTGCGAGCGCGTCGCCCGGCGGGCCGACCGTCGCCGAGACGCTCGCCCGCTACGCCACGAGCCTGCGCTACGAGGACATTCCGCCGGACGTCGTGCGCGAGGCCAAGCGCTTCCTGATCGATTCGGTCGGCTGCGGGATCGGCGGCTTCGGCGCAGAGCCGAGCCAGATCGCGAACCGGCTCGCCGCGGGCGTCTCCGCGCAACGCGGCGCCACCGTGATGTGCAGCGGCGTCAAGACGAGCCCCGATCTCGCCGTGTTCGCCAACGGCGTGATGATCCGCTATCTCGATTTCAACGACGGCTACCTCAGCCTCGGCGGCGGCCACCCGAGCGACACCATCGCCTCGGTGCTCACGACCGCGGAGATGATGGGCCGCAGCGGCAAGGATCTCATCACCGGCATCATGCTCGGCTACGAGGTGTTCTGCCGGGTCTGCGACGTCTTCGACAACCGCGCGATCGGGCTGGACTACTCGACCGTGATCGGCCTCGCCGCGACTGCCGGCGCCGGACGCATGATGGGGCTCACGCCGGGAGAGCTCGTGCACGCGATCGGCATCAACGTCGCCGGCAACGTGACGCTCAATCAGACCCGCGTCGGTGCACTGTCGAACTGGAAGGCCTGTGCGGCGGGAGAAGCCTCGCGCAAGGCGATCTTCGCCGTCGAGCTCGCCCAGGCCGGAATGACCGGACCCAACCAGGTGTTCGAGGGGCGCGACGGCTTTTTCCAGCGCATCAACCGCAAGCCGTTCACGCTGCCGCAGCTCGGCGGCGGCAACGTGCCGTTCGGCATGCTGCACGCCTTCACCAAGCGCTTTGCGCTCGGGCAGTACGCCCAGACCGTCGCCCAGGCCGGGGTCGATGCGCGCAAGTTCTTTTCCGACATCGGCGAGATCGACCAGGTGAACGTCAAGGTGGCGCCGATCGCGATCCAGGTCATGGCCGACAGCCCCGACAAGTGGCGGCCGCAGACCCGCGAGACGGCGGACCACAGCATGCCCTACGCCGCGGCGGTGGCGATGATTTACGGCACCGTCGAGGAGAAATACTACGAGGATCCGTATCTGCACGATGCCCGGTTGCTCGACCTCGTCGGCCGCGTGCGCTGCCTGCCGTCCGAGGAGGCCGAACGCAGGCTCAAGGAGATCAACCTGTGCGATATGGAGATCGTGCTCAAATCGGGCCGGCGCGAGAACGTGCGCGTCGAGTATCACCGCGGCCACTGGAAGAACCCCATGACCGACGCTGAGCTCGAGGAGAAATTCCGCTCGCTGGCCCGCCGGCAGCTCTCGGCGGCGAAGACCGACGAGCTGCTGCGGCTGTTGTGGGCGGTCGACACGCTGCCGCAAGCCGGCGCTATTGTCGCGGCGACCAAGGCGTAGGCCGGAAGGCGCTACGGATTTTTGAAAATGCCGGCGCGCGCCGAAATCGGCGTGCGCCCAGGCGATATCATCAAAACCACGGAGAAGATCAGACCATGAAATGCCCGTCTCTCACCGCAGCGGCCGTCGCCGCGGCGGCGTTGCTCGCCACCACGTTCACCGCCGGTGCCCAGAGCTACCCGAACCGCCCGATCACGATCATCGTCCCCGAGGTCGTCGGCTCGGCGGCCGACATCATGTCGCGCATCATCGGCGGGCGCATCGGCGAAGCGCTCGGCCAGCCGGTCAACTATGAGAACCTGTTCCTCGAGGCCGGTGTCGAGAAGGGCATCAAGGCGGCGCCCGACGGATACACGCTGATCTACGGCTCGTCCGGCAACGTCGCGCTGCTGCCGCACGTAAAGAAAGTGTCGTTCGATCCGCTCAAGGACCTGACCCCGGTTGCGCGTTTCGCCGTCCAGCCGACCCTCATCGCGGCCAACCCGAAGCTGCCGGCCAATACGCTCCAAGAGCTCGTCGCGATGATCAAGGCCAATCCCGACAAGCTGCGCATGTCGACGGCGGGCGCCGGCACTGCCGGGCATTTCGCCGGCGAGATGCTGATCGCCATGGCCGGCATCAAGCCGGTCGTCGTGCATTACAAGGGCGGCGGTCCGGCGATCGAGGCGGTGGTCGACGGCGACTCCCAATTCACCGTCGCGCCGATCGCCGGGCGGCTGCCCAATGTGCGCAGCGGCAAGCTCAAGGCGATCGCGGTGGGGAGCCCGACGCGGCTTGCGCTGCTTCCCGACGTGCCGACCGTCGCCGAATCCGGCTACCCCGGCTACAACGCGGTCGGCTGGGGCGCGATCTTCGTGCCCAACGGCACGCCGCAGCCGATCATCGACAAGCTCAACGCCACCATCGCCGCGGTCGTGACCCGTCCCGAGGTCAAGAAGCAATTCGAGGAGCAGGGCACCGAGGCAGCGAGCAGCACCCAGGCCGAGATGGCAAAGCTTTTGCGCGAGGAATATGCCCGGCTCGGCGAGACCGCGAAGCGCATCGGGGTCGCGGTGAACTGAGGGGGCGGGGAAAGTCACTGTCATTGCCCGGCTTGACCGGGCCACACACGTCATTCACGCAAAATGGTCATGGCCGGGCTTGCCCCGGCCACCCCGATGCATATGGCACGGCCGTGCCACGTTGGTCGGGGTCGCCGGGACAAGCCCGGCGATGACGCGCATGAATGAATTGGTCGCCCACCCAACCCCACGTTAATTGATCCGTATCTTCGCCGCCGCGATCACTGGCACCCATCGCGCGATGTCGACGTCGATGCGGGCGCGGAACTTGGCCGGCGTCGGCTTCCGCCGCCCGGCCACGAAGGCATTCAGATCATTCAGGCGGTTCATTCCAATTCTCGCACTTTGCGTAACAATTTATCCCAGGATTGGGAGCTTGCGCAGAGTCTTGTTCGGCACAAATCTCGCGGTCGGGCGATCAAACCTGACTGAGGAACGTGGAATCCGTGGCGAGCTCGCAGGATAAATCCCGTCATCGACAACAGGCCAAATCAGTTCCGACATTTCTGGCAATTGCCATCATCGCGCTTTTGGCTGCGGTCGTGATCGCTCTCTTGTGCAGCGTCGACGCCCCTCTGCCTTATGAAGGCGCCGTTCCACCCTGACCGAAACATGAGCTCAATAATGAGGCATGCGGGCCATCACACGCCTCGCGACCTCGAGGAGGATCGCGCCTGCTTCGTCAAATGGCGCCGCGGAGTCGTGGTGTTTTACGGCGTCATCGCCCTCATCGCCCTTCTCGTCTTCCTCGCGAGTCGGCTGTTCGGACATTAGTGCTGATCTGCATTGGTTGAAGCTGACAAATCCAGCGTCCGAGCCTTCGATGTTATGCGTTATCTCGTTTTATCCTTCACTTGCCGAATGTGCGAGTTTTGGGGAGTTGCGTCGTGCGCGTGAATGATGATCATAGCGACGACAGGCCATCGCACGAAGGGCGTTTCAGTTGATCCGTATCTTCGCCGCCGCGATGACCGGCGACCACCGTGCGATGTCGGCGTCGATGCGGGCTCGGAACTCGGCCGGCGTCGTCGGGATCGGCTCCATGATCTGCGCCGCGAGCTTCTCGCGGACGTCGGGTGTGACGATCACCGCGCCGACCTCACGGGCGATCCGCGCGACGATGGCTTGCGGCGTTTTCGCCGGCGCGATCAGGCCCATCCAGGCGTCGGCCTCGACGTCGATACCGGCTTCCTTCAGCGTCGGGACGTCCAGCAGCAGCGGCGAGCGTGCCGCGGTCGACACCGCGAGGATTTTCACGTCGCCCGACGCGACGTGCGGCGTCACCGAGATTGCCGGCAGGCAGACGATGTCGACGTCGCCGCGCACCAGCGCCGTCATCGCCTGGGGCGAACTCGCATAGGGAATGTGGACGATCTCGGTGCCGCTCGCGAGCGCGAGCGCAGCCATTGCAAGGTGCGAAAGCGAGCCGTTGCCGATCGAGCCGAAATTGTATTTGCCGGGGTTCTTCTTCAGCAGCGCGATGAGCTCGGCGACCGAGTTGACGCCGAGCCTTGCGTTGACCGCGAGCGCGCTCGGCTGCGTCGCGATCATGGTGACGGTCGCGAGATCGGTCTTCGGGTCGTACGGCATCTTGGAAAACAGCAGCGGGTTGATGGCGAGCGGCCCGCCGATGCTGATGCCAAGCGTGTAGCCATCAGGATCGGCCTTGGCGACGGCATCGGTCCCGATGTTGCCGCTCGCCCCCGGCTTGTCCTCGACAACGAAGGGCTGGCCGAGCTTCTGCTGCAGGCGGTCGGCGATCAGGCGGCCGACGAGGTCCGGCGTCGAACCCGGGCCGAACGGGATCATGATCTTCACCGGACGCGCCGGCCAGTCCTGCGCTGCGGCGGGCGCGGCGAACGCCAGCCCCGCGAGTATCGCCAGCCAAAGCCTTGTCTTCATGATCCGCTCATCTCGAACACTGGAATAGGCAATGCGGCGTCCGCCAGGCCGAGCCAGGCGCCGCCGCGTTCCAACAGGCGCTGCAGCGCGCCGACGTCGATATCGGGCACCGCGCCCTTCCCGGCAAGAGCGAGATGCGCCGCGGTGCCCGCGGCTTCGCCCATGACGAAGCAGCCGCCGGACACCCGCGCCGCCGATTGGCCCTCATGGCTCATGCCGGCGCAGCGGCCGGCAACCAGGAGATTGCGCAGGCCCGGCGGCACCAGCATGCGGTAGGGCAGGTGGTTGAAGCCGCGCGAGCCCGGCTCGGGCCAGCGCCACACCACGTCGCCCACGACATGCGCTTCGATCGGCCAGCCGTTGACGCCGATGCTGTCGGGAAAGCTCGCGCAGGAGAGGACGTCGTCGCCGGTGAGCTGGTAGAGGGAGGCGATGCGGCGGGTCTCGCGGATGCCGAGTTGCGGCGGCATGTCGACGATGTAGGCGTCCGCAAAGCCGGGCGCCTCGCGCTTGAGGAAGTCGAAGAACGCGACGGCCTGGCGGCGCCCTTCGATCTCGCCGGCGGAGAGCTCGTCGGCGTCGGCGCCGTTGAGCGCGCGGCCGTTGGCGCTTTTGACCTGGGTGAAGTTGACGCGCCACTCGGTCGGATGCGCCATCGGCCTGAGCATGCCGCCCTTGCGGGGAAACTTGGCGCGGCCGGCGCGCTCGGCCGCCTTCATCAGCGCGGGAACGGTGCGCCACGCGTCGCCGGCCTGTGCCGGGTCGACACCGGCGAGACGGAACATCATGGTCGGGTAGAGCATGTTGCCGGCACCGTCGCCGACCTCGTACGGCACGCCGGCAAGCGCCGCGAGATCGCCGTCGCCGGAGCAGTCGATGAAGATCCGCGCACGCACGGCGGCGCGTCCCGACTTGGTCTCGATCACCAGCGCATCAATGTGGTCGCCTTCCTTGACGACGCCGCAGGCGAAGGCATGGAACAAGAGCGTGACGCCGCGCCCGAGCAGCATCTCGTCGGCCGCGCATTTGTAAGCTGCGGTGTCGTAGGCCTGCGCCATGGTGCGGCCGAAGATCGCGTGCGGCGCGTTGAGCCCGTCGAGGCGAGCAAGCCGCGCGAGCAGCTCGTCGGCGACGCCGCGCACGACCTGGCGGACCTCGCCGTGCACATTGGCATGGAGCCCGCAGAAATTGGTGACGCCTGCCGCCGTTCCCATGCCGCCGAGAAAGCCGTAGCGCTCGACGAGCAACGTGCGCTGCCCGAGCGCACCCGCCGCTGCCGCCGCGGCAATGCCGGCCGGGCCGCCGCCGAGCACGACGACGTCATATTCTCCGCGCACGGGGATCTCGCGCGCGGGCTCGCGGATGACGTTGGGCGCAGTAGTGGTCATGGCGGCGCCGAGCTTAGCGGGAAATTCCGCCGCCGCGTCAAGCAGGGCACCCGGGCGTCATGCGGCAAAGTCGCCGCGCGGGCCCGCTCAGATCGCCGTCCACTTCGTCCGCAGGAAATGCAAGCGAAGGCCGGCGCGCTCCATGTTGCGGTGGCTCGTTCCCAGCGGCTCGGCACCGCTGAAGACGAAGTCGATGCCGGCCGTGCTTGCATCGCGAATGCGTCGGCGTAGCAGCGCCGCGTGGAGGCCGCGGCCGCGGTAGGCGGGCGCCGTCGTGCCATCTGCGAGATAGGCGACGCGATCCGCGACGTAGAGGGTCGCGGCCGCCGCGGGACGCCCGTCGACCCGGGAGAGATAGAGCGACCAGCCCGGCTGGTGGAGCCATGGACGCACATTGGCCTTGAACTGGGCCTGGTCCTTTTCCGGAACGCCCCATCCGGCGACATAGGCATCGAGATAGCGCTCCATCGCCTCATCGGAGGCGACCTGCTCGATGTCGATCTCTGGGCTCACTTGGGTCGAACGATCGGGCTCTCCGATCAGCGCGGCATGGAAGCCCGCGGGCAGAAAGCCGTGCCGGGCGAGCTCGCGCCCGAGCGCGGCATCGTACATGCCCGGCACGATCTCGAAGGTCGGCTTCACACCGTAGCCGCGATACCAGGCGAGCAGCGGCTCGATCTCGCCTTCGTGGCCCGGCCGCAACCCGATGACCCGCCTGAACGACGGCAGGAACAGCGACACCAGCGCCACCGCCTTGTCGTCGATCCGGCGATAGCCGATGCCGATCGGATTTCCGGGGATGCGTTCGAGCACCCGCATCCGCGAGATCGTGTAGGAAGCGTCAGTGGCGAGCACCCGCTCGATCAACGGCAGCGACGGGAGCAGGCGATTCCCGGTATCATCGGTGATCGCCACGGACGTGCGCGCTACTTCGCGCCGCCCTTGAGCTCCGCATAGACCGCGGTCACGAAGCGTTCGGCGCTCTCGTCGGTGCCGCCCTTGACGGTGTAGGGGGCCGTGACTTTGGCCGCGAGCACTTCCTGCAATGTCTTGCCCTGCGCGATCAGCTGCCCGATCCGGTCGGCCACCGCGACGACCATGTTGCGATAGGGCACCATGTCGTCGCGCTTGATCAGCGTGCCATGGCCGGGGACGATGACGGTGTTGGCGTCCGCCGATTTCATCGTGGCGTCGAGGCCTTCCAGCATGCCCTTGAGCGACCCGCCGTTCGTGATGTCGATGAAGGGAAAGCCGTAGTTGCGATAGAAGTCGCCGATGAAGAGAACGTTCGCCTTCTCGAACTTGATGTTGGTGTCGCCGCCGGTGTGTGCCGCGCGGATCGGGATGAACTCGACGACCTCGTCGTTCATGTGGATCTTCACCGGCGGGCCCATCCCGTAGGTGACCACCGGGAATCCGGCGGGATTGGCAACAGGATTGCTCGCGGCATTGGGCGTCTTCGAGAGGCGCACCATGCCGTCGCGCAGTTCCTCGCGGGCGAAGATCACGGCGCCTTGCTTGGCGAAGAAGGCGTTGCCCTGGGTGTGGTCGCGGTGGATGTGGGTATTGACGAGGAAGCGGATCGGCCCGGCGTCGATCTTCTTCACCGCCGCAAGGACCTTGTCGGCGAGCTGCAGGTATTGGGAATCGATCATCAAAATGCCGTCGGGTCCTGCGAGCACGCCGATGCGGCCGCCGGCGGCGTCCTCATGGGAGGGATCGAGGCCGGCGGAGCCGGTCAGCATGTAGACGTTCGGTCCGAGCTTCTCGGTGACGATCTCGACCTTGGAGAAGTCCATCTCCTGGGCTGACGCGCTTGCCGCGAACGCCAGCGCCACTCCCGCCGACAACAGCCATGCCACCTTCATCGATCGTCCTCCGTTGTTCGTTGCGGCGGGCCACGCCAGCGCCGTCTCGGTCGGAAAGGTAACATTCGGTTCCATGGCGCGGAAGGTCGGGCCAGCGCCGCATCGGGCAGTGCCGCTCGCCACTCCGCATTGAGGCCGAGAATTCGCGGCCAGGTGACGGAGAAAAATTTCCCCGCTGCCATGTCGGGGCCAGAATTCCCGGTTCGTCCTTGCTGTGAATTGCACGTTTGGGCAGGACGGCCATCGGGGCCGCGTTGAAGCGTCGAGACATGGAAGCGTCGAGGCATGGAGGTGGGGCGATGACCAAGGTCCTGTTCACCGCGAACATCCAGCGTCACGTCGGCTGCCCTGAAGCCCATGCGTGTGGCGGCACCGTGCGCGACGTGCTCGAGGCGGTGTTTGCCGACAATCCCCAGGCGCGCAGCTACGTGTTCGACGATCAGGCCGCGTTGCGCAAGCACATGACCGTCTTTGTCGACGGACGCAGCATTCGCGACCGCGTGCGCCTGTCCGACGCCGTGACCGAATCAAGCACGATCCACGTGTTCCAGGCACTGTCAGGAGGCTGATCATGACCGACACTTTGCAGGTGTCGACCCGCAAGGGCCTTTTCACCGTCGAAAACAAGGGCGGGCGCTGGGACGTCGCCAAGGTCGATTTCCTCGGTGATAACGTCACCCTCACCTTGAGCGATCCGCGCAGCGGCCGCGCGTTCGCGGCACTCGATCACGGCCATTTCGGCGTCAAGCTGCACCGCTCGACCGGGAACGGCTGGGAGGAGATCGCCGCGCCCGCCTATCCGCCCAAGCCTGAAGGCTATGAGGAGAAGGATACCTGGGGCCGTCCGCTGGCGTGGAGCACGGCGCGCATCTGGGCGCTCGCTGCCGGCGGCGCCGACGAGCCCGGCGTCATCTGGTGCGGCACGCTGCCGGGCGGGCTGTTCCGCTCGCGCGACGACGGCGAGAGCTGGGAGTTGGTGCGCGCGCTGTGGGATCACCCGCTTCGCAAGAAATGGGCGGGCGGCGGCGCCGACCTCCCCGGCATTCATTCGGTCGTGGTCGATCCCCGCGATTCTCAGGCTATCTCGGTCGCGGTCTCGACGGGCGGGATCTGGTTCACCGCGGACGGCGGCGAGACCTGGACCTTGCGCGGGGAGGGGATGCGCGCCGAATACATGCCGGCGGAGCTTGCGCACGATCCGCTGTCGCAGGATGTGCACTGCCTCGTCCAGTGTCCGGCGGCGCCGGCACGGATGTGGGTGCAGCATCACAACGGCATCTTCGTCTCGTCCGACGAGGGACGCTCGTTCACGGAGATCACCGGCGTCGAGCCGTCCGCGTTCGGCTTTGCGGTCGCGGTCCATCCGCGCGATCCCGATACCGCGTGGTTCGTGCCGGAGATCAAGGACGAGAAGCGCATCCCGCACGGCGGCAAGCTCGCGGTGACGCGTACGCGTGACGGCGGCAAGAGCTTCGACGTGCTGACCCGCGGGCTGCCGCAATCGCACGCCTACGACATCGTCTATCGCCACGCGCTGGCGCTCGACGGTTCCGGCGAGCGGCTGGCGTTCGGCTCGACCACCGGCGGGCTCTGGGTGAGCGAGGACCAGGGCGACAGTTGGGCCTGCATCTCCCACACGCTGCCGCCGATCTACGCGGTGAGATTTGCATAGCGGGCCTGCCGCGGCTGGCTGGTTTGACCGGCTTGCAACGGCGGCGGCCTTCGCCTCTACTGCGCGCCTCTCGCGGCGGCGGAGCTAGGCGATGGGCTTGGCGCTACTTGTTCTCGGACTGGTCCTGTTTCTCGGGCCCCATGTGCTCGTCACCCGGCGTGGTGCCCGCGCCGCGTTGATCGCGCGCATCGGCGAGTGGCCGTACAAGGGGCTGTTCGCGATCGTTTCGATTGTAGGGCTGTACTTCATCGGCAAAGGCTTCGCGCTCTATCGCGACGCCGGAGCGATCGAAATATGGGACCCGCCGGAGTGGACGCGGCACATCACCGTCGCGCTGATGTGGCCGGCCGTGGTCTTCGTCACCGCGGCCTATATCCCCGGCGACATCAAACGCGTGCTCAAGCATCCGATGCTGGTCGGCGTGAAGCTGTGGGCGGTGGCGCATCTCATCTCCAACGGCGACCTCGGCTCGATGATCATCTTCATCTCGGTGCTGGCCTGGGCGGTGTATGACCGCATCACGCTCAAGCGGCGCAACGATCCCGGTGGGCCGCCGATCCCGATCGGCGGGCGCCGCAACGACATTGTCGCGGTGATCGTCGGCACGATCCTCTATTTCGCCCTCGCGCTGGTGTTCCATCCGCTGGTGATCGGAAAATCGGTGCTGCTGTTCGGCCCTCGCGCGCTCGGAACCTGATCCCGTGTCGACCCACACCGACCAGAAGCGGCTGACCGCACCGGACATCAGGGCGCGCAAGGGCGGCAACCCCGATCGTGATGCTGACGTCCTATCACGCTCACACCGCGCGCATCCTCGACCGTCATTGTGATGTGATCCTGGTCGGAGACTCGCTCGGCATGGTGATGCACGGGCTCGAGACCACGATTCCCGTGACACTCGACATGATGATCCTGCAGGGCCGCGCGGTGATGCGCGGCTCGACCCACGCCCTCGTCGTCGTCGACCTGCCGTTCGGCTCCTATGAGGTCTCCAAGGAACAGGCGTTCACGTCGGCCGCCCGCGTGCTCAAGGAGACCGGTTGCGGCGCGATCAAGCTCGAAGGCGGCCAGCGCATGGCGGAGACCATCCGCTTCCTCGTCGAGCGCGGCGTGCCGGTGATGGCGCATGTCGGCCTCACCCCGCAGGCGGTGAATGCGCTCGGTGGCTTTCGTGCCCAGGGCCGCGACCGCGCCGACTGGGCGCCGATCGTCGCCGATGCACGCGCGGTGGCGGAGGCGGGCGCGTTCTCGGTGGTGGTCGAAGCGGTGGCCGAGCCGCTCGCCGCCGAGATCACCCGCGACATCGCGATCCCGACCATCGGCATCGGCGCCAGCCCTACCTGCGACGGCCAGGTGCTGGTGCTCGAGGACATGCTCGGCCTGTCGCCCTGGGTGCCGAAGTTCGTCAAGCGCTACACCAACCTCGGGCCGTCGATCGAGGCGGCGGTTTCGGCCTATGCCGAGGAGGTGCGCAGCCGCGCCTTCCCGGCGGCTGCGCACGTCTACCCGCTGAAGGGCGAGCGGTGAGGGGAGTGGCGCGTCGGCGCCATGTTGGGCATTCCGGGGCGGCTGCAGACCGATCCCGGAATCCAGAATCTGACGCGCGGCCGCTGCCGGATTCCGGGTTCGCGCTGACGCGCGCCCCCGGAATTGCGGCCTAACGAGAACGCGCGTTTACTGCTTCACCCACTGGGTGCCGTCCGACCACTGGATCGAATGATCCGGCATGATCAGGCCGTTTGCGCTGAAGGGCGGAGCCGCGCTCAGCGTGATGTTGCTGGTGACCTTGGCGTCGGCGAACGAGCCCGTGTCGTTGGCGAGCGACACCTTGTTGCCCTGCTGCGTGATCGACACCGCGGCGCCCCACTCACATTTGTCGGGCTGCGGCTTGCATGTGTACTTGCCTGCGAGGTTTGGCGCGGCGCCCTGGGACCACGCCGTCACGCAAAGTCCCAATGTGCCGATTGCAACAGCCGTCGAGAGCGAAAGGATATTTCGCATCCGTTTCCTCCATTCCCATCGAAGTGCAGTTGGTGTTCATCACCGATGATTGCCGAAGCCGCGGCCCCGGCAGTGTGGACTTATGCACCTCCCATCGTCAGGGAAGCGAGACAATGAGTCCCACCTCCGGGAGTGCCGGTCCGCCGTCGGAGCTATGCTTCCTGCGATGGGGTTACTTCGCCTTCCGCCACACCAGCTCGACATGGTTGAAGTCGCCGCCGATGGGGTTCGGTACGCTGTAGGTCAGCACGTCGTCGGTGAGCGCAGTGATCTTGCGGGTTTGCTTGGTGCCGTTCCAGTTCGGATACGAGCTGGCCTCGACGTGTGTGATGAAGGACTTGTCGGCATCGTTAACCGTATAGGTGCCGAAGTGGGCCAGAGTTCCCGCGGCGATGGCCTTGCTCTCGTCTGCGGTCGGCTTCTCGCGGTCGTTGGCTTTGATTTTCGGCAGATTTGCGCGTTCGATCTGCAGCGCATAGCGCCCGCTCGGGCTGAACATCAGAATGCCGTCCGGATTGGGCCCGAACTCCGGCACATGGGTGCCGTCGGCCTTGACCCCGTCGGCGAGGAGCAGCGTCCACGCCCCGACCAGCATGTCCTTGGCCGACTTTTGCTGCGCGATCGACGGGCCCGGCGACACCGCAAGTCCCAATGTCGCGATGGCGCAGACGCTCAGAGCATGACGATTCATGGGCTTTTCCTCCCTGATGTCGTTTTCCGGCAAAAATCGCATCTCCTCCCGAGGACCCGCCCGTCCTGGTTGAGTCTTCCGGGGGGCGCGGCGATGCTGGCATTTTGGAAACCGGAGCAGAAAAATTCAATATCCGGCGCCGGGCGTCTCGCCGCAGGCGGTCGATCCGGCAGGCGAGAACGGTCCGCGAACCTCGTTAGCCGTGCCCCATGGCGTGCCCCAATGAACTGCTGGTGACCGTTGGCCGCGCGCCCGTTTTTTGCCACGCCGTCGCCATATCGCTATCCTAACGGTAGGCCGAACCCGGTATGGGGACGGCCACGCGCCGTTGGGCGGGGAGGTTCTGTGTCCGATATCTTTAACGAAGTCGACGAGGAAGTACGGCGAGAACAGCTCAAGAAGCTGTGGGAGCGCTACGGCAACCTCATCATCGCCGCGGCCTTCCTCGTCGTCGCCGGCGTCGCCGCATGGCGTGGATACGAGTACTGGCAAGCTCGCAAGGCGGCCGAAGCCGGCGCGGTCTACGAGTCCGCCCTGAAGCTTTCCGACGAGGGCAAGCATTCCGAAGCCGAAGAGGCGCTGGGCAAGCTCGCGACTCAGGGCACATCGGGCTACCGGCAGTTGGCAAAGCTGCGGCAGGCGGCGGAGCTCGGCGCGACCGATCCGAAGGCGGGCGTTGCCGCCTATGACGTCATCGCCGGCGAATCCGGACCATCGCTGATCCGCGAGCTCGCCAGCGTTCGCGCTGCCATGCTGCTGCTCGATACGGCGAAGCTCGACGAGATGACGCAGCGTCTCGAGCCGCTGACCCTACCCACCAGCAGCTTCCGGCATACCGCGCGGGAGTTGCTGGCGCTGTCGGCCTGGCGCAACGGCGATACGGCGGCGGCCCGGAAATGGGCAGAAGCCGCCGGCAGCGATCCGGAAGCGCCCCAGGGCGTCCGCGCCCGGGCGGAGGTCATCAACACCCTGCTCGCCGATACGAGCAAGACATAGGAGCCGCCGATGCGCCCTCTCGCACGCCTGGGCTTTGCCATTAGCCTTGCCGGTGCCGCCGCGCTGGTGTCCGGCTGTGACAAAATGAGCCTCGATCCCGACAAGCTCGACTTCAGCCTGTTCGACACCAAGCAGAAGCTGGCGGGCGAGCGCAAGGACGTGTTCCCGGGCGGAGTGCCCGGCGTGACCCCTGGCGTGCCTCCCGAGATGGTGAAGGGCTATCACGAGCCGGCCGATGCGCCGCCAGAACAGAAGGCGGCTGAAGCGAAGCCCAAGCCGAAGCCGAAGCCGGCCGCGGGCGAGCAGACGGAAGCAGAGGCAACGCCGAAGCCCGCTCCGAAGCCGCACGTCGTGCAGCAGCCGAAGCCCCAGCCGGCGCAGACGGCCTCGGTCCAGGGCACCGCGCCCGCCGCATCGGCGGCGCCCGCTCCGGCCGCCGGGCAACCACCCGGCGCCCAGCCGCTGCCGTGGCCCGGCCAGCCCCAGCAACAGGCCCAGCCCCAGTCTGGGTGGCCGGCGCCTAGTCCCGGCAGGTGACGCGGGCTCCCGCGCACTGCCGGTCTAGCCAACGCCTTTCGTTTCTGGGACGCCACCCGGGCGCCGGGGATGCGCCACCATGAGCTTTACCGTCGCGATCGTCGGCCGGCCCAATGTCGGCAAATCGACGCTGTTCAACCGGCTCGCCGGTCGCCGCCTCGCGCTGGTCGACGACACGCCCGGCGTCACCCGTGATCGCCGCGAGGCGACCGCCCAGCTCGGCAATCTCACCTTCACCATCATCGACACCGCCGGCCTCGATGACGCGCCGAGCGAGAGCCTGATCGGCCGCATGCGCGCCCAGACCGAAGCCGCCGTCGAGGCGGCTGACGCCATATTCTTCGTCATCGATGCCCGTGCCGGCGTGGTTCCGGCGGATCGCGCCTTCGTCAATCTGCTGCGTCGCGCCGGCAAGCCGACGGTTCTCGTCGCCAACAAGAGCGAGGGCCGGGCCGGAGTGGCGCGCTCGCTCGAAGGCTACGATCTCGGTCTCGGCCAGCCGGTGCCCGTCTCGGCGGAGCACGGTGAAGGGCTCGCCGACCTCTACGACGCCGTGCGCGAGGCGCTTCCCGAGCTGATCGCGCCGGATCGTGCGGACGAGACCGAGGCAGACGAAGCCGAAGTGGCAGCCGCGCCGGAGCCGGCGCCAGTGCGGCCGCTCCGCATCGCGGTGGTCGGCCGGCCGAACGCCGGCAAGTCGACCCTGATCAACCGGCTGATCGGCGAGGAGCGCCTGCTCACCGGCCCGGAGGCCGGCATCACCCGCGACGCCATCGCGGTGCCGCTGGCCTGGCAGGGCCGCGACTTTCTGGTTTACGACACTGCCGGCATGCGGCGGCGCTCGCGGATCGATACCAAGCTCGAGAAACTTTCGGTCGGCGATGCGTTGGAGGCGATCCGCTTTGCCGAGGTCGTGATCCTCTTGATGGACGCGGCAGCGCCCTTCGAAGAGCAGGACCTGCGTATCGCCGATCTCGTCGAGCGCGAGGGCCGCGCCCTCGTCATCGGCGTCAACAAGTGGGACCTCAAGGAAGGCGATCCGGGCGCCGCGGGCAGGCTCCGCGGCGAGGCCGACCATTGGCTCGCCCAGCTCAAAGGCGTGCCGATCGTCGCGGTGTCCGGCCTCACCGGGGCGGGACTCGATCGGCTGATGCAGTCGGTGGTCGACATTCACGCGTTGTGGAACAAACGCATCGCGACGAATCCGCTCAACCGCTGGCTCGAGGCGACGCTCGCCGCGCATCCGCCGCCCGCGGTGTCCGGCCGGCGGCTCAAGCTCAACTATATCACCCAGCCCAAGGCGCGGCCGCCGAGCTTCGTGCTGTTCTGCACCCGCGCCGACGCCGTACCCGAGGCCTATCGCCGCTATCTCGTCAACGGGCTGCGCGACGCGTTCGATCTGCCGGGCGTGCCGATACGGCTCACGCTGCGGGAGAAGGCGAACCCCTATGCGGGGCGCAAGCGGAAAGGGTAGGGCCGCGATCCTCGAGGGATGCCGCGCCTATGCCCTGTGAGGCCTGCGGCATCAACGGTTGCTGCGAAGCACCGCGCAGGTTGAATGTCCCCCCGAATAGATGGACAATGGTTTCAACCACGCAACCGGAACCGGTCATACGAGGGAGGAAACCCGATGCCATCCGCCTTACGCTCACGTTTTGTGTTCTTTGCCGCCGTCATCGCAGGCGTCGCGCTGCCGGCGATGATCGCCTCGGCGCAGCAGCCCTATGGCCCCAATGACGCGCCCAATCTCTACAAGTTCAACTATGGTTGGGCCCAGCTTCCCGACCGGCGCAAGTTCGGCGCGGTGGTAGGCGTCGACATCGACAAGGATGGCAAGAGCGTGTGGGCATTCGACCGCTGCGAGTCGGCGACCGACTGTTCGAAGTCGAACCTCGATCCGATCATGAAGTTCGATGCCAGCGGCAAGCTCGTGAAGAGCTTCGGCGGCGGCATGATCAACTATTCGCATGGCCTGCACGTCGACAAGGACAACAACATCTGGGTGAGCGACGGCCGCGACATGAACAACGGCAAGGGCCACACCGTCATGAAGTTCAATCAGGACGGCAAGCTCCTGATGACGCTCGGCAAGCCCGGCGAGGCCGGCACCGGCCCGGACCACTTCAGCGAGCCTTCCGACATCCTGGTCGCGCCCAACGGCGACATCTTCGTTGCCGACGGCCACGGCGGGCCGAAGGGCAACAACCGCATCGTGAAGTTCGACAACGACGGCAAGTTCATCAAGGAGTGGGGCAAGAAGGGCTTTGGGCCCGGCGAGTTCAACGTGCCGCACAATCTCGCGATGGACTCCGCTGGGCGGTTGTTTGTCGGCGACCGCGGCAACAACCGCATCCAGGTGTTCGACCAGGACGGCAAATACCTTCTGGAGTGGCGGCAGTTCGGCCGGCCGAGCGGCCTCTTCATCGACAAGAACGACATGCTCTATGTCGCCGACAATTCGCCGGACGAGCTCAATCCGCCGTACCGTTCGGGCATCCGCGTCGGCAGCGTTCATGACGGCATCGTGCGCGCCTTCATCCTCGAGTCCGTCGAGGTGAACGGCGTCGAGGCGGTGGCGGTCGACGACGCCGGCAACGTCTATGGCGGTTACACCAACACGCTCAACCTGCGGCGCTGGACGCCGAAGGCCGCACCGAAGTCGTAAGACACGACGCGACTTCCGTTCGCGTACGCGATTGAGCGATGAGGAGGCGGGGTTCTGTCCCCGCCTCACGCGCATATGTCAGCGATTGTTTTCCTAGGCTACGGGGACTGCGGGGTCACTTCGGCCTGCCGAAAGTCAACAGCTTGTCCTGCGGATAATCGTAGAGCCGTCCGGTCTCGGTGAAACTCGGCAGGCAGAGCGCCACGATCTTTTCCGCGACCTCTTCCGGCGGCGGCAGCGTCAGCGGGTCCTCGCCCGGCATCACGGCGGCGCGCATCCGGGTGCGCGTCGGCCCGGGATTGACGAGATTGACCCGGACTGGCGTCGTCTCAGTTTCGGCCGCATAGGTGCGTGCCAACGCCTCGAGCGCGGCCTTGGAGACCGAGTAGGGCCCGCGATAGGCGCGCATGTTGTGGGCGGCGCCGGAGGAGACGAACACCACCCGCCCGGCGTCGGACTTGCGCAGCAGCGCGTCCATTGCGCGGATCAGGTGAAAGTTGGCGCTGACGTTGACCGCCATCACCGCGTCCCAGTCCTTGGTGGGAACGTGGTCGAGCGGGGAGGAGGGCCCGACCAGGCCGGCATTGCCGACGAGGATGTCGAGGCGCTGGTAGCGCGCGTCGAGCGCCGCGGCGAGGCGCGCGATCCCGTCGGTGTCGGTGACATCGAGCGGAACGAGGGTCGCGGTTCCGCCCACGGCGCGGATCGCGTCATCGAGCTCCTCGAGCCCCCCGACAGTGCGCGCCACCGCCACCACATGGGCACCGGCGCGGGCGAGCGCGAGCGCGGTCGCCGCGCCGATCCCGCGCGAGGTGCCGGTGACGAGGGCGATGCGATTGGTGAGGGGAGGACCCGCGTTCACGCTTGGCCGCTCACTTGGCGCCTCGCCTGGCTGCCCGACGGACGCTCAACTCGCCTCGGCGAGCAGCGAGAGCTGCCGCGGGGAGGGGGCCTCGCCGGAGCGGTCGGTGAGCGGCGTCGGGTATTCGCCGGTGAAGCAGTGGTCGGTGAATTGCGGCCGCGCCGGGTCGCGGCACTCCTCGCCCATGGCGCGGTAGATGCCGTCGACCGAAAGGAAGGCGAGCGAATCGGCGCCGATGATGCGGCGCATCTCCTCGACGGTGTGGGTCGCGGCGAGCAGCTTGTCGCGCTCGGGCGTGTCGATGCCGTAGAAGTCGGGATGGGTGATCGGCGGCGAGGCGATGCGGAAATGGATCTCCTTGGCGCCGGCCTCGCGCATCATCTGCACGATCTTCACCGACGTCGTTCCCCGCACCAAACTGTCGTCGATCAGCACGATGCGCTTGCCGGCGACGACCGCGCGGTTCGCATTGTGCTTGAGGCGCACGCCGAGCTCGCGGATCGACTGGGTCGGCTGGATGAAGGTGCGGCCGACATAGTGGTTGCGGATGATGCCGAGCTCGTAGGGGATGCCGGCGCCTTGCGAATAGCCGATCGCCGCCGGCACGCCGCTGTCGGGCACCGGCACCACGACGTCGGCCACCGCCGGCGCCTCGCGGGCGAGCTCGCTGCCCATGTTGCGGCGGATCTGGTAGACGCTGCGGCCGCCGACCACCGAGTCCGGCCGCGAGAAATAGATGTACTCGAAGATGCACGGCCGCGGCGGCACCGGCGGGAACGGCTTGAGCGATTGCGTCCCCTCTTCGGAGAACACGACGATCTCGCCGTTCTCGATGTCGCGGACATGCCGCGCGCCGATGATGTCGAGCGCGCAAGTCTCGGAGGCGAGGATCGGGCAGCCGTCGAGCTCGCCGAGCACGAGAGGCCGGATGCCGAGGGGATCGCGGGCGCCGACGAGCTTCTTGTTGGTCAGCGCCACCAGCGAATAGGCGCCCTCGATCTGGCGCAGCGCCTCAATGAAGCGGTCGATGAAGCGGTTGCGGGTCGAGCGGGCCAAGAGGTGCAGGATCACCTCCGTGTCGGTGGTCGACTGCATGATCGCGCCGTCGCGCACCAGCTGGCGGCGCAGCGTGAGGCCGTTGGTGAGATTGCCGTTATGGCCGACGGCGAAGCCGCCGGTGTTGATCTCGGAGAACAGCGGCTGGACGTTGCGCAGGATCGTCTCGCCGGTGGTGGAGTAGCGGACGTGCCCCATCGCCAGCATGCCGGGCAGGCGGTCGATGATCTCGCGCCGCGCAAAGGTGTCGCCGACGAGACCGAGGCGCCGCTCCGAATGGAAACGCAGGCCGTCATAGCTGACGATGCCCGCCGCCTCCTGCCCGCGGTGCTGCAGGGCGTGGAGACCAAGGGCCGTGATCGCGGCGGCATCGGGGTGCCCGTAGATGCCGAAAACTCCGCACTCCTCGCGCAGCCGGTCGCCATCGAGGTCGAGAGTCGACGTTGTGATTGGGGGCGCCGGCGGTATCCTTGGAAACGTCGCAGTCGAATCCTTGCCCCCGCGGCGTACCGGGTCCGGCGTGGCCTTCGACAGGATCGGTCTGCATCGTCTCTCCGTCGGCCGGGCGCGTCCGGCGAATCCGCTCTTCAAGCCTAGCACACGGGCCAATCCTCGGCCCCGGCCGTCTACTTGTTTTCCTCCGGCGCATCCTCCTCGCCGGGCTTCGGTTTCTTCAGCTTCTTCAAGATGGTGTTCTCGGGGTCTTCCGGCAACAGGCCCTTGAGCCATTCCCCGGTGTTTTGCAGCACGATCCGCGACCGGGCGTTGCGGATCATGTCGGGCTGCGATTTCGCCGGCACCAGCCAGTCGAAGAAGATGAAGGCGACGACGACGATGATCAGGCCGCGGGCGAGCCCGAACAGGAAGCCCAGCGTGCGGTCCAGCGCTCCGATCCGGCTGTCGAGCACGGTGTCGGAAATCTTGACCGTGATGATCGACACGACGATCAGGGTGAGGAAGAAGGCGCCTCCGATGGTGACCCCGGCGGCCACGTAGTCGTTGGTGATGTACTGCTTCGTGACCGGCAGGAGCTTCGTGAAGGCCAACAGCCCCGCAACCGCGGCGGCGCCCCAGCCGGCGATCGAGAGCACCTCGCGGATCAGCCCGCGTACCATCGCGAGCAGTCCGGAAATCAGCATGACGGCGATGAGGAAGAGGTCGAGATACATTCGGCGCCTTCGTCGGGGGCGGAGCGCTGGGCGCCCGGTGGGTTCAAACCGCGAGCGCTCGTGTATAGCGGGCGCAACTCCCGCCGTCACCCCGGACTGTGGAATATGCCGCGACGATCGGTTAGGGGCCGGCGACCGATTGATGTCGCGCTACGACGGGCGTTCGCTGCCGGCCCGCCGTCGTCCGCGCCCCTCCGGTGCGATATTGGCGACGAGGTCGACGAGCGGGCCGAGCGTGGTCAGCGCCAATCCGACATCGCCGGCCTCCCCGCGAATCATTTCCGGGACGAAGGCACGGGCAAAGCCGAGCTTCTGGGCCTCCTTGAGCCGCGCCGCCGCCTGGGCGACCGGCCGTACCATGCCCGAAAGCGAAATCTCGCCGAAATAGACCGCATCGGAGGGCAGGGCCGCACCGGCGAGCGACGAGACCAGGGCCGCAGCCGCGGCAAGGTCGGCGGCGGGCTCCTGAATGCGCAGCCCGCCGGCGACGTTGAGGTAGACGTCATGGCCGGACAGCCGCACCCCGCAATGGGCTTCCAGCACGGCGAGCACCATGGCGAGGCGATTCTGGTCCCAGCCGACCACCGCGCGTCGGGGCGTACCGAGCGTCGTCGGTGCGACCAGCGCCTGTATTTCGACGAGCACCGGCCGGGTGCCTTCGATGCCGGCGAACACGGCGGTCCCCGGAGCGCCGAGGTCGCGCTCGGACAAGAACAGGGCGGAGGGATTGGCGACCTCGCGCAAGCCGCCGCCGGTCATCTCGAACACGCCGATCTCGTCGGTCGGCCCGAACCGGTTCTTCACCGCCCGCAGGATGCGGAAGAGATGGGCGCCTTCGCCCTCGAACGAGAGCACGGCGTCGACCATGTGCTCGACGACGCGCGGCCCCGCGATCTGGCCGTCCTTGGTGACATGGCCGACCAGGATGACCGCCGCGCCGGAACGTTTGGCGAAACGAATCAGCACCTGGGCCGCGCCGCGCACCTGGCTCACCGTGCCGGGAGATGATTCGACGGCGTCGGTCCACATGGTCTGGATAGAATCGACCACGACGAGCCGCGGCGTCTTGCCCTCGGAGAGCGTGGCGACGATGTCCTCGACTGCGGTTTCGGCGGCAAGCTCGACGGCGGCGGCGGCAAGGCCGAGTTGCTCGGCGCGCAGCCGCACCTGCGCGACCGCTTCCTCGCCGGAGATGTAGACGGCGCGGTGGCCGGCGCGCGCGATCGCCGCTGCGGCCTGGATCAGCAGCGTCGACTTGCCGATGCCGGGATCGCCGCCGACGAGCAGCACCGATCCTCGCACGAAGCCGCCGCCGGTGACGCGGTCGAGCTCGGCCATGCCGGACGCGGTGCGCGGCGCATCATCGGTTTCGCCCGCGAGCGGTTGGAGTGCGAACGGCCGCCCCTTGCGCGCCGGGCGCCCCGGCCCGGCGGCAGGCGTGGCGGCGCCGCCGCCCTCCTCAGAGATCGTGTTCCACTCGCCGCAGGACTTGCACTTGCCCTGCCAGCGGCCATAGACCGCGCCGCAGTTCTGGCACACGAAGGTCAGCGGGCGGCGTGCCATCAGCTGTTTCCGGCGGACCGCGGAAATGCTGACCTCATCCTGAGGAGCCGTGCACGGCACGGCGTCTCGAAGGATGGCCCAACACGCTGCGGCCAGTGGCCATCCTTCGAGACGCCCGCTTCGCGGGCCCCTCAGGATGAGGTCGTTACTCTAGGACGAGGTCCGACTGATTCGCGGGGATTTTAGCGCAGCCAGACCCGGTGGTAACGGTGACCGAAATTGGTGAGCACCTCGTAGCCGATGGTGCCGCACCAGGTCGCGAACTCATCGACCGAGATGCCGTCGCCGATCAGGGTGGCGAAATCGCCGCGGCGGACCGCGCCTTCGGTCACGGCGGTGATGTCGAGCGCGATGAGGTCCATGGAGATGCGGCCGATCAGCGGGCAGCGCTTGTTGGCAACAACGGCCTGGGCGGCGATCGGCGTTCCCTTCTTACCGGCGGCCGGGACATTGCCGGTAATTCGGAAATAGCCGTCACCATAGCCGACCGAGACGATGGCGACGCGGGACGACCGTGCTGCGGTCCAGGTCGCGCCGTAGCCGACGGACCCGCCGCGCTCGACCGGCCGGATCTGGACGACGCGGCCCTTGAGGGTGACGGTCGGCTCCATCAGGTTCTGCGCGCCCGGGGTCGGATTGATGCCGAACAGTGCCGCGCCCGGCCGCACCATGTCGCACTGGGCCGCGGGGCCGAGGAAGATGCCGGAGGAATTGGCGAGCGAAGCGGTGACGCCGCGGAACATGTAGCGCAGCTGCCGAAACGCCTCGATCTGGCTGTTGTTGAGGGGATGCTCCCTGGTGTCGGCGCAGGCGAGGTGGCTCATGACGAGCGAGATGCCGTGGTCCGGCGCCTTTACCCTGGCCGAGAGCGCCGGCGCCTCATCGACCGAGAGGCCGAGCCGGTTCATCCCGGTGTCGAAATGGAGCGCCGCGCCGCCCTGCCATCCGCTCGCGCGGCGGAAGGCGTCCCATTCGACGAACTCGGCGATGTTGCCGATCACCGGCTTCGCGTCGATGGGGGCGAAAAGCTCGGCACTCCCGGGCGCGATCCCGTTGAGCACGTAGATCACCGCCTCCGGGGCGACCGCACGCAGCCGGCGCGCCTCGGCGAGATTGGCGACGAAGAAGGTGCGGCAGCCGGCTCTCGCAAGCTCGACGGCGACCGGCTCGAGGCCGCAGCCATAGGCATCGGCCTTGACCACCGCGGCGCAGTCTGCGGGTACCGAGCGCTGCATCAGCGCGCGCCAGTTCATCGCGACCGCGGCGAGGTCGACGGTGAGCACGCCGCCCGTTTCGAGCTCCGGCGGTCCCCCGATGATCGGTTGCGGCGCGGCCGCTGCCACGGTGTCGGTCGGCGTCTTGGTCAGCAAGATCTCAGTCCCCACTTCTGCCTCGGCGCTCCCCTTGTATAAACCGGATTGCGGCGTTTTGTGCGCACAATGCGGCACCGGGGCAACCGGCCCAGTTGCGGACCGGAATCAGCCGTGGCGGCCAACATCTTGTCGGGACAGGCTATTCTTGTCATCCCAGGATGGCCTGCGCTAAATCCCTGCCGCAGGCAGCCGGCACTCGCACCGATCTGGGAAGGACGCTTCTAATTTCGATTGTGCTAAGGCCGATCGGCGATCTTTTTCAACGAGTTTTCGAGGTCGGCGATCTCTGTGATGATATCGCCGCCGCTTTGCCGGATGAAGTACTCGACCTGAAGATTGACCGTGGAACCTTCATTATCCGCGGACAGGCGGAAGTCGCCTCGGTAGCCGAGAATCGGCTTCCCCTTAGCGAAGGCGTAGCCAACTTCGGCCGCACTGCCGCTATCGACATCCGTGCCATCGAGCACGACGAATACCATGTCGCACCGGTCGATGGCGGCCCGGTTGTTGCCTCCCATCTCCTCGTTGAGTTTGCGCCATGCGTCGCGCTTTTCGCTTCCATAAGGAAGGGCTTTCACGGCGTCGATCTTTGCCTGAGGGGTCAACGTCCAGGGATCGAGCGGATCGTGTCCGCAGCTTCGGAGAGCCGGGAGGATAATGCTTTCATGAAACGCCCTTCCTGCTTCCGAAAAGCCGAGCGGGCCTGCCGTATAGATTTTCATGTTCATTTCTCCAATCCAATCACATCGACCTGAAGCTCCTTCTGAATTGGGCTGCATAAGCGATCATCTGCGGACGTGTCGGCGCGCAGCAAACACCTCACCGAATCAGTGGCTTGCTGCGGGGCGCTAAACCCGTGCCGGCAGGTAATCGTCGGTGGCGAGATCGGCGAAGCGGGTGACGTCGGACTTGAATTGCAGCTGCACCGTGCCGGTCGGGCCGTGGCGCTGCTTGCCGAGGATCACCTCGGCGCGGCCGTGAACGGCCTCCATTTCGGACTGCCACTTGAAGTGCTCTTCGCTGCCGGGCCGCGGCTCGCGGTTCTTGAGATAGTACTCCTCGCGGAACACGAACATCACGACGTCGGCGTCCTGCTCGATCGAGCCGGACTCGCGAAGGTCCGAGAGTTGCGGCCGCTTGTCCTCACGGTTTTCCACTTGGCGCGACAGCTGCGACAGCGCGACGATCGGGATGTTGAGCTCCTTCGCCAGCGCCTTGAGATTCGTCGTGATCTCCGTGACCTCCTGGACGCGGCCTTCCTGGGCGCGCCGCGACGAGCCAGACAGCAGCTGGATATAGTCGACGACCATGAGGTCGAGGCCGCGCTGGCGCTTGAGGCGGCGGGCTCGCGCCGCGAGTTGGGCGATCGACAGGCCGCCAGTTTCGTCGATGTAGAGCGGGATCTGCTCCATGTCGCGCGCGGCCTCGGCGATGCGGTCGAAATCGCCCGGGTCGATCTCGCCGCGCAGGATGCGGTGGGACGCGATCTCGGTCTGCTCGGAGATGATGCGGGTGGCGAGCTGCTGCGCCGACATTTCGAGCGAGAAGAACCCGACGATGCCGCCGTTCACGGCCTCGGTGCGGCCGTCCGGGCGCACTTCGCCCACCCACGCCTTGGCGACGTTGTAGGCAATGTTGGTGGCGAGCGCCGTCTTACCCATGCCGGGACGGCCGGCGAGGATGACGAGGTCGGAGCGTTGCAGGCCGCCCATCATCCGGTCGAGGTCGCGCAGTCCCGTCGCGGTTCCCGAGAGCTTGCCGTCGCGCTGATAGGCGTTCGCCGCCATCTCGACGGCGGTGGTGAGCGCCTGGGCGAAGCGCTGGAAGCCGCCGTCGTACCGGCCGGTCTCGGCGAGCTCATAGAGGCTCCGCTCGGCCTCCTCGATCTGATCCTGCGGCCGCTGGTCGACCGGCGCATCGTAAGCGGCGTTGACGAGGTCCTCGCCGACGGTGATCAGGGAGCGGCGGAGCGCGAGGTCGTAGATGGTACGGCCGTAGTCGGCGGCGTTGATGACGGTGGTCGCCTCCGCGGCGAGTCGCGCGAGGTATTGACTCACCGTCAGGCCGGCGACGTCGATGTCCGGCGGCAGGAAAGTCTTGAGTGTGATCGGCGTCGCCGTCTTGCCGACGCGCACGAGCTGGGCGGACACCTCGTAGATCTTCTGATGGATCGGCTCGAAGAAGTGCCGCGGCTCGAGGAAGTCGGACACCCGGTAGAGCGCCTCGTTGTTGACGAGGATTGCGCCGAGCAGAGCCTGCTCGAGCTCGATGTTATGGGGTGCGGTGCGGTAAAGCGGGGTCGCTTCCGCAAGCGGCTTGCGTGCCGTCGATTCGAGCGCCATGACGTCCCGTTTCTATTTTGCTTTTTCTACGCCACTCAACGAGCTCGGAAAGCCCAAGCGACATTCCTGGCTTCGAGACCTCGCCACGATCGCCGTGGCGCGCTTCGCCTCGATGCCGGGCACATTGACTTTAACGCTATCCGCCTCGACTTGGTCGACGCCGCTCCCGATCTCTGCAATAGACTGCGAGCATGAGATTGGGAATCGCCGCGTCGCATTTTCCTCCTTATCACCATGATCACCAGGGCAAGATTTATTTTTGTCGACCGCGTCGTCGCGGAGTCTTGACTGTGACATCGATGCGTTGCGCACGCGAGAATACGGGCTTCAATGCGCCCCAGGCTCAGTTGCGCGACCCTCATTCGCCGGCGAGTCGCAGGCGCGTGCGGTCGGCGCAGTCGAGCGCGCGCAGCCGGCCTTCCGCCTCCGCGAGGTAGTCGCGGGTAAGCGGAACCGCGTCCTGCCGGCGCGCCAGCTGGACCTGGAATACCATCAGGCCGAAATAGCGGAAGCCCACCTCCGAGCACGCGAGATAGAACTCCCACATTCGGACGAACCGGGCGTCGTAGATGCGCTTCACGTCGTCGCGATGGGCGAGGAAGCGCTCGCGCCAGGCGGCGAGGGTCTGCGCATAATGAAGGCGGAGCACCTCGAGGTCGGTGACGACGAGCCCCGCGCGCTCGATGGCTGGCAGCACCTCGGACAGCGCCGGGATGTAGCCGCCGGGGAAGATGTATTTGCGTATCCACGGGTTGGTGGCACTGACGGGACCCGAGCGCCCGATCGAATGCAGCACCATCACGCCGCCTTGCGCGAGCAGACCCGCACATTTGCGGAAGAAGGCGTCGTAGAATCCGACGCCGACGTGCTCGAACATGCCGACCGAGACGATGCGGTCGAACGGGCCCTCGACATCCCGGTAGTCGGTGAGCGTGAAGTCGACGTCGCGTGCAAGCCCGCCTTCGCCGGCCCGTGCCCGCGCCGCCTCGAGCTGCTCGCTCGACAGGGTGATCCCTTCCACCCGCGCCCGGCAGAACTCGGCGAGATAGAGTGCAAGGCCCCCCCACCCGGAGCCGATGTCGAGAACCCGGTCCCCGGGGCGGACGAGAAGCTTGGCCGCCAGATGCCGTTTCTTGGCGAGCTGGGCGTCGTCGAGGGACTCACCGGGTGCCTCGAAATAGCCGCAGCTGTACTGCCGGTCGGAATCGAGGAACAGCGAGTAAAGCCGGTGGTCGAGATCGTAGTGGTGGGCGACGTTGCTCCGCGAATGGGTGCGCCAATTGAGCTGGCAGAGCCGCCGCCAGAGGCGTCGCATCACCGCAAGCGGCTCGGCCCAAGGGGGGGCGGCGGCCTCCTCGCGCGCAACGAGGGCGAGGAAATCCACGATCGAGCCCTCCTCGACCACGAAGGTACCGTCCATATAGGCCTCGCCGAACCGGAGCTCGGGATCGAGCAGGGCCCTCCATTGCGCCGCCTTGGACGTGAAACGTACCGAGATCGGCGGGCCGGTGCCGTCGCCAAACAGCATCACCGCACCTTTGGCGCTGGTTACCCTAAGATTGCCACGCCGGACATGAGCCAGCGCTCCACGCAACAACCGGTCCATAGTCGACCTCGACGACTAAAACCGCATCCCTGGGGTCCGCCCGTAACCGCAAGCAGGGGAACAACGCATATTGCGCGCAATAGGTTTAAGGTTCGAAATCAAATTTCTGCCATGCGGGGATGAACATCGTTGCCGTGCCGGTTCGCCGGCCGCGTTTCGGGGGACTGTAACGCCCGTCAAACGGGCTGAAATCGCCGCTTGGGGCGGCGTACAGAGAGGGGTCGCAAAGCGTGAACAACATAATTATCAAATGCTTAGCTGCGGTTCCCGCGCTCGCCCTGACGGCCGGGACTGGGCTCGCCCAGGATTTCACCGCCGGGAAGACGCCGGCCCAGCTGTTCGCGTCCGATTGTTCGGCCTGCCACCGCTCACCCGATGGGCTAGGCAAGAAGTACAATACCGGCTCGCTGACCGGCTTTCTGCGGGCCCATTACACGACCAAGCAGGAGACCGCGGGGTCGCTCGCCAAATACGTCATGGGATTTGCGGCGGCGCGCCCGGTCGCGACCACCTCGCCGACCGCCGAGGACGCGAGATTGCCGGACGGCAAGCATCGCGGCGACGTATCGAGCGACGGCGAGAAGAAGCCGCGGGCTAAGCCAGCGGGTACCGCCACCAACGAGGAGCACGTTCCCGTGCCGCATCCGGCGCCCCAACTGCCAGATGCAGGCGAGGCGGCGGTCCGTCCTCCGGCGTCGGTGCCGGCGAACGCCCGGCAGGGGCACCCAGCCGCAGCGGAGAGCGAGGGGACGAAGCCGGCCGGCAAACCCAATACACGTCCGGCCCACGCCGCGGCGCCGGCCGCACCGCAGGCGGCCGCACCACAGATCGCGGCTCCCGAGGTGCAACAGGTTGCTGCTCCGGCGGCGCCGCAACCCGATTCCGCTGCGCGCGTCCACGATTACGCCATATCGGGTGCGGGCGCGCAGGAGACCGCCGCCGAGGTCCCGAAGCAGGTAGCCGGCAAATCGCATCGTCGTACCGACGGCGAGGCGGGACTTACGCCGCCGTCCGCGGAAAGCGGAGAGCCAGCCGCAGAGATCGTGACCGGCAGTACGCCGGAGCCCGCGACTGCTGCTCCGGACACCGAGGAGAAGCCTGCCGCCGCTGCGGAGAATCCCGCGGGCGCTCCTGAAAAATAGAGAGGACTGCCGCTTCAGGTCTCGCCTGAAGCGGCAATTCGCTATTTCTCGTCGGGCTCCGATTTTTCCGTCGGCTCCTCGGCGGCGTTTTCCTCATTCTCGAAGAACGTCTCGGCGGCGAGCGCCGCCGCTGCAGCCTTGTCCTCCTCACGCTCCTCGCGTCGCGAGATAACGTCTTCGCCGCGGGAAATGCGCTCCGCCTCGTCGGCGCTGCGGGCGACCGTGACGGTGACCGTCACTTCGATTTCCGGGTGCAGCGCCACCGGCACCTTGTGAAGCCCGATCGACTTGATCGGCGTATTGAGCGCGATCTGGTCACGCGACACGGCGAAGCCGCCAGCCTTGAGGATATCGACGAGGTCGCGCGGCGACACCGAGCCGTAGAGATGGCCGGCTTCCGAAGCCTGCCGGATCACCACGAACTTCTGGCCGTCGAGCTTCTCCGCGACCGTCTGTGCCTCGCTCTTGAGCTCGAGATTGCGCGCCTCGAGATGGGTCTTCATCGTCTCGAATTTGGCGCGGTTGTCCTTGGTCGCGCGCAGCGCCTTGCCCTGCGGCAGCAGGAAATTGCGGGCGAACCCGTCCTTGACTTTGACGACCTCGCCCATCTGGCCGAGCTTGCCGATCCGTTCCAGCAGTATGACTTCCATGACGTCGACTCCAGTGTTGATGGTTGCAGCTTTGATGATTGAACCGTCCGATCGATTTCACGTCCGCGGTATCGGCGGCGGACCGCGCCCGGCGGCCTTCGCGCGCCATCCGAACATCATGTCGGCAATCGCGAGCAGCACCGCGGCGAGCGCCGGCCAGCCGAGCACGACGACGGCGGCATAGGCGCCCGCGAGGATCGCAGTGCGGCCCGGCACGCCGCGGGTGAGCCCGTGCAAGACCGCGAGGCCGAGCAAAGTGAAGGCGATCGAGAGTGTTCCCGCGAACAGGGTGGCGATAAGCCCGACGAGCGCGGGCACGAAGGCGGCAGCGATGGCGAGCCCGAGAAGAGCCGGCGCCGAGCGCGGAAACGTCATGCCGGGGATGTCGGGCCACGGCCGCTTGAGACGGCCGGAGAGATCGACGACGCGCCCGGCGATCCACAGGTTGAGAACGAGAGTGAGGGCGCCGCATCCCGCCGCGACCGGCGGCAGCATGATGGCGAGCAGCTCGATGAGACGCTCGGGCTCGGAGATCCCGGGAAGGTTGAGCGGCTCGTCGGGGGCGCCACCGGTCTCGAGCCGCAGCAAGCGTTGGAGCGCCTCCTTGAGGCCGTTGCGGATTGTGTCCAGGTCGCTGCCGATCTGCAGCAGCGCAATGGCGACGACGGCCGCCGCCAGCCCCGCCGCCCACAGCACGAGGCGCCCCGGCGGATACCATTCGACATCGCCGCCGGCAGCCGGCCGCGCCAACATCGCCAGATAGCCGAGCCACCACGCCGGCACCGCGATGCCGATCAGGAAAGCGAAGAAGAACAGCGGCCCGAACACGAGCCCGAGGCACACGGATGCGACGACGGCGGCGATGAGGCCGGACAGATGGCTCCAACCGAGGGCCGCGATCAGGATCGGCAGCGGGGCGAGATAGAACAGGAAGAGGGAGAGCAGCGAGCCCGACGCCACGGACGCGAACAGCAAGGCTGCTGCCGCGCCGGCGCCGAGGCCAACCAGGAGGTTCTGCGTGCTCACGAGCTGTCCCGCCCTTTGCTGGAGCGGTTAGAGACGGGTTTGCCGTCCCAACCATCGGCCTCCGGGTCGCCCGGCGGCCTCGTTTCGCTGACCCTCCCGCAGGGAGGATTACTCGATCAAGTCGTTACTTGATCACGTATGGCAACAGGCCGAGAAACCGCGCCCGCTTGATCGCCCGCGCGAGCTCGCGCTGCTTTAGCGCGGACACCGCGGTGATGCGGCTCGGCACGATCTTGCCGCGCTCGGAGATATAACGCTGCAGCAGCCGCACGTCCTTGTAGTCGATCTTCGGCGCGTTGGCGCCGGAGAACGGGCAGGTCTTGCGCCGGCGGAAGAACGGACGGCGCGCTCCGCCGCCACCAGCGCCACTCTGTGCAAAGCTCATGGCACTTACTCCTCGCCCCTCTCGGTGTCGTCGCCGCCGCGCGGACCGCGTCCCTCGCGTCCATCACGGCCGCCGTCACGATCGTCGCGGTCGCGGCGCCGATCGCCGCGGCGCTCGTCGCGATCGCGGTCGCGGTCGACCTTGCGCATCATCGCCGACGGGCCCTCCTCGAGCTCCTCGACGCTCACGGTCATGGCGCGCAGCACGTCTTCATTGATGCGCTGCTGGCGCTCGACCTCAGCAATCGCGGTCGACGGGCCGTCGATATTGAACAGGGTGAAATGCGCCTTGCGGTTCTTGCGAATGCGGTAGGTGAGGGTCTTCACCCCCCAGTATTCGGCTTTGGCGACCTTGCCGCCGAGCCCTTCGATGATGCCCTGGTACTGGGCGGTCAATTCGTCGACCTGCTGCTGCGACAGGTCCTGCCGCGCCAGATAGACGTGTTCGTACAATGGCATGACGATGCCTCTCCTTCACGTTTGCCGATCCGGCGCCAAGCCCCTCGTGCCTTTCAGGAAAGGCTCGAAAGCTCATGAAGGCGGAAACACGGGACGACGGACCACCTGGGTCCTGCCGCGCCACAACCTCATCCCAATGGTAACAGAGGCTTGTGATACGACCGTCCGTTCAGTTCCCAGCCGGGATCGAGCGGAAGCGCGGGTTATAAGACCTTTTTGCCCGAATGCAATGGCTTGGGAGCCCGTTGTAAGGCGTGGCGGCGGCTTCGCCTGCGACAACCGATGCCGCCGGGCGCGGATTTTCCCGTCCACTGCGGAAGATGGCGGGACTGTCCCGAGCTTGACAGGGCCTGCCCGCCGGTGTTCTTCGCCGCGAACTTTTCGGGAGGCCAGATGGCGACGGCGTTCGTGTTTCCGGGGCAGGGCAGTCAGGCGGTCGGCATGGGCCGCGCGCTGTCGGAAGCCTTTCCGGCGGCCCGGCAGGTGTTCGAGGAGGTCGATGATGCGCTGGGCGAAAAGCTCTCCGCGGTCATCTGGGAAGGACCGCTCGATCGGCTGACCCTCACCGAGAATGCCCAGCCGGCGCTGATGGCGGCGTCGCTCGCGGCAATGCGGGTGCTCGAGACCGAGGCCGGCCTCGATCTTGCGCGTGACGCGGCCTATGTCGCCGGGCATTCGCTCGGCGAATATTCGGCGCTCGCCGCTGCCGGATCGCTCAGCATTGCCGACAGCGCGCGGCTGTTGCGGATTCGCGGCCGCGCCATGCAGAAGGCGGTGCCGGTTGGAGCCGGCGCCATGGCTGCGCTGCTCGGACTCGACTTCGATGTCTCCGAGGCGGTCGCCGCCGAAAGCGCGCAGGGCGCCGTGTGCGAGGCGGCAAACGACAACGGCGCCGGGCAGGTGGTGGTGTCGGGCGACAAGGCGGCGGTCGAACGCGCCGTCGAGATCGCCAAGGCGAAGGGCGCGAAGCGCGCGATGCTGCTGCCGGTGTCCGCGCCCTTTCATTGCGCGCTGATGGCGCCGGCGGCGGATGCGATGGCGGAAGCGCTCGCCGCGGTGACGATCCGTCCGCCGGCCGTGCCGCTGGTGGCCAATGTGAAAGCGGCCGCCGTCACCGATCCCGACGAGATCGCGCGGCTGCTGGTAGCCCAGGTCACCGGCACCGTGCGCTGGCGCGAGTGTGTTTCCTACATGGCCGCCCACGGCGCGACCCGGTTCTACGAGGTCGGCGCCGGCAAGGTGCTCTCAGGGCTCATCAAGCGCATTGCCGACGGTGCCACCGCGACGGCGATCGGCACGCCGGAGGACATCGAGGCGTTCGTGTCGTCGCGTGCACGGTCGTTCGCCTGAGGGCGGCGACGAGCGGTTTTCGGCAGCGTTGCGTTCTCAAGCAATGGTCATGGGCGGCTTGTCCCGGCCACCCTGCTCATCAAGGCACTCCTGTGCCAAATGATCGGAGTCGCCGGGAGAGCCCGTCGATGACGGCGGGAGTTGGGCCAGTGATCGCACGCGTGGCCAGAAACCCTTCGAAAGCGCCAATCGTCCGCAGGCGCGTTCTGTTGTAGAACTCCCGCCCAAAATCAGCGCGCCGCAGTCGCGACCGGAGGACGCTCGTGATCATCGAATGGCACACCCACGTCTATCCTCCCGAGGAGGCGGCCGGCAGCGCCTTCTGGGGCGGGCGCTGCCCGATGACGGTCGAGAACGTGCTCGCAGCCCATTATCAGGCGGGGCTCGCGGTGAGCGTCGTAAGCAACGCCGCACATTACCTGCGCAACAAGAGCCAAGCGGACGAGCTCGAGGCGATCTCGCGCTGGGACGATTACGCCGCCGAGCTGCAGGAGGACCACAAAGGCACGCTCTATTGCCTTGCGATGGCGACGCCGTGCGGCGGCCCGGCCTATCTCAAGGAGCTCGAGCGCGCGATCCGCGAGCTCGGCCTCAAGGGCGTGCTGATCAACTCGAGCCACAAGGGTCACTATCCCGACGACGACGAGGCGCGCGGCTTCTGGGAGCTCGCGCAGGACCTCGACATCCCCGTGATGATTCATCCACCCAATGTCGGCTTCGGCGAGGAGCGGATGAAGGAGTACCGCCTCGCCTCCAGCGTCGGGCGCCCGGCCGATCTCTGCCTCGCCCTGTCGCGGCTCATCGTGCGCGGCGTGCTGGAGGACTTTCCGCGCGTGACGATCGTCGGCTCCCATGGCGGCGGCGGCATCTGCGAGGTGATCGGCCGGCTCGACTATGCCTATGAGCTTCAGGACGAGGCGTTCTTCCTCGGGCCTTATGTGCCGATGAAGATCAAGCATCCGCCGAGCCACTATCTCAAGAAGATGTATTTCGACAGCGTCACCTATCATGCGCCGGCGGCGCGCCTCGTGCTCGACACCGTCGGTGCCGACCACGTGCTCTATGGCAGCGACGCGCCGCCGCTGACCTCGCTCAAGCCGCGCGCCATCAAGCTCATCGAGGATCTCGGGCTTCCGCCGCGCGAGCGAGATGCGGTGTTCGCCGGCAATGCGGCGCGGCTTCTCAAGCTGCCGGCCGCGGCGGCAGGAAACGGAGGCGTGCGATGACGCGCCATGTTGCGATTGTTCTGGCTCTCGCGCTGGTGCCGTCGCTCGCATGCGCGCAAGACCGCAGCAAGCCGATCAGGGTCATCCTCGCCACCGGCGTCGGCGGCACGGCGGATGTGTTCATGCGGGTGCTGGGTGACGAATATCACCGCCGCTACGGTCGGCCGTTCGTGATCGAGACCCGCGCCGGCGGCAACATGAATATCGGTGGGCGCGCCTGCGCCGAGGCGCCGGGCGACGGCTCGACGATCTGCAACCTGCCCAACGCCGTGCTCACCTACAACCAGTTCCTCTTCAAGAAGTTGCCGTATGATCCCGAGCGCTTCGAGCCCATCACCAATCCGTTCTTCAACACGCAGCTCATGGTGGTGAGCACGGCGCTCGGCGTGAGGTCGCTCGACGAGCTCGCGGCGCTGTCGAAGGCGAAGCCCGGCACGCTGAGCTACACCGTGCCGTCCGATCCGCTTTCGGTGTTCATGGACCGGTGGAAGGCCATGACCGGCGCAGACATGGTGCGGGTGCCGTTCAAGGGCGGCGGCGATTCGGTCAACGCCTTGCTGTCGGGCACGACACCGGTCGCGATCTTCGGCATCGGCAATTGGTTGCCGCATGTCGCGACCGGCACCGTGCTCCCGTTGATGATCGACGGCAATCATCGCTCGCCCCTCGTGCCCGATGTCCCGACCATCCGTGAGCTTGGCTATGACGCCGACATGACCCAGACCTATTTCGGCCTGGTGGCGCCGCCGGGAACGCCGCAGTCGATTGTCGAGACGTTCCACGAGCAAATTGCTTCGATCGGCCGCGATCCCGAGTTCCGCCGCAAGCGCGTCATCGAGGTTGGTCTCGAGCCCGTGTTCAACACCCCGCAGGAGTTTGCTCGTTTCCTCAAGGAAGACCGCGCGCGTGCAGGCCGCATCGCCAAGGCGGCGGGGTATGTACAACAGTAGGACGCGACGGGGGACGGGCGGGGACGCCGCGCGCCACCTCCGTCGGTCGAGGTCACCGAGTCGATGTGCACAAGCGGCACTCTGCTGCGGGATGCATCGCATTGACTCCGGCTCGCTGTGTGGGGTCTTCGGGCAGGACACGGGGCGTCGCCCGGCGCTCAATTTGCGGATACTTCCAAAAAGGAAAGACCCATGTTCGATCTCACCGACAGGACGGCGCTCGTCACCGGGGCGACGGGCGGCATCGGCGCCGCGATCGCCCGCATCATGCATGCCAAGGGAGCGGTGGTCGCGATCTCGGGGCGGCGCAGCGATCTGCTCGACGGGCTTGCCGGCCAGCTCGCCGGGCGCGTCCACGTGCTGCCCTGCGACATCGCCAACAAGGAGGATGTCGAGAGTCTGGTGCCGGCCGCTGAGAAGGCGATGGGCCACGTCGATATTCTCGTCAACAATGCCGGCATCACCCGCGACCAGCTCTTCATGCGGATGAAGGACGAGGACTGGGACGAGGTTCTTGCCGTCGATCTCACCGCAGCGTTTCGCCTCGCCCGTGCCGCGGTACGCGGCATGATACGCCGCCGCTTCGGCCGCATCATCGGCGTCGCCTCGGTGGTCGGCGTCACCGGCAATGCCGGCCAGGCGAACTACGCTGCCGCCAAGGCCGGCATGATCGCGATGACGAAGTCCCTCGCAAACGAAGTCGCCTCGCGCGGGGTCACCGCGAACGTCGTCGCGCCTGGCTTCATCGGGACCGCGATGACGGACGTGCTCACCGAGAAACAGAAGGAAACGATCCTCGCCCGTGTGCCTGCGGGCCGGCTGGGCGCCCCTGAAGACGTCGCCGCGGCGGCGCTCTACCTCGCCTCCAACGAGGGTGCTTACGTCACCGGGCAAACGCTTCACATCAACGGCGGAATGGCAATGATCTGAATGTCTTGTTTGTCATTGCAACAGTGCGTTGGAGGGGTCCCCAGGCGTGCTGGTCAACGCAATTGAAGTATGGTAACCCCCCGAGTGGCTGGACGACACGCTGGTGTAGGGGGCTTCGTTCGTTGCATTACCCCGTGGCTGGAATTGTCCTTCGCCGTCGACCATGACGGGGCCGATCGGCCGAATGATCGGTCGCACCATGACGATCGCGAGGTCGCACGATCACGAGGTCGCGTGGCGGGTTGAGCCAATTCGAGAGGGCGGACGAGGTTGGAACGATGAGTGACATTGGCGAGCGGGTGAAGAAGATCGTGGTGGAGCACCTGGGGGTCGAGCCCGAGAAGGTCACGGAAGCCGCGAGCTTCATCGATGATCTCGGCGCCGACAGCCTCGATACCGTCGAGCTCGTCATGGCGTTCGAGGAGGAATTCGGCTGCGAAATCCCCGACGATGCCGCCGAGACGATCCTGACCGTTGGCGATGCGGTGAAATTCCTGGAGAAGAACGCCAAAAGCTGATGGCGTAGCGACGCCGTTCGCGGCCGCGCACCGCGAGCGGCGGTGCGGTTCGGCGGCGGCGTGCGTTGCCCGTTCCCTCCGCAGTCTTGCGAAGGCCGATCGCGCGGCTAAATCCAGCCGGGGGAGCCGGCGTGCAGGCATGAGATGAGACGTGTGGTCGTAACGGGGATGGGGATGGTCACGCCGCTCGGCTGCGGGGTCGAGACGACGTGGAAACGCCTCATCGCCGGCGAAAGCGGCGCGCGCCGGGTCGAGACGTTCGATGTGTCCGACCTGCCCTGCAAGATCGCCTGCAACATTCCGCGCGGCAACGGCGATGACGGCACCTACGACCCCGACAAGTGGCAGGAGCCCAAGGAGCAGCGCAAGGTCGACGAGTTCATCACCTTCGCCATGTGCGCGGCGACGCAGGCGATCGAGGATGCCGGCTGCAGGCCAAAGACCTATGACGAGCAGATCACCACCGGCGTGATGATCGGATCGGGCATCGGCGGCATCGAGGGCATCGCCGAGACCGCGATCATCCTCAAGGAGAAGGGCCCGCGCCGGGTGTCGCCGTTCTTCATCCCCGGTCGGCTCATCAATCTCGCCTCCGGTTACGTGTCGATCGCCCACGGTCTCAAAGGTCCAAATCACGCCGTCGTCACCGCGTGCTCGACGGGCGCGCACGCGATCGGCGATGCGGCGCGGCTGATCGGGCTCGGCGACGCCGAAGTCATGGTCGCGGGCGGCGCGGAGTCCCCGCTCAACCGGCTGTCGATCGCGGGCTTTTCGCAATGTCGCGCGCTCTCGACCGGCTTCAACGATGAGCCGACGCGGGCGTCGCGGCCCTATGACAGGGATCGCGACGGCTTCGTCATGGGGGAGGGGGCCGGCGTGGTGGTGCTCGAGGAGCTCGAGCACGCCCGCGCGCGCGGGGCGAAGATCTATGCCGAGCTGATCGGCTACGGGATGTCCGGCGACGCCTATCACATCACTGCGCCCGCGGAGGATGGCGACGGCGCGTTTCGCTGCATGAGCGCCGCGGTCAAGCGCGCCGGCATCAGTGCCGCCGAAATCGACTACATCAACGCGCACGGCACCTCGACACCGCTCGGCGACGAAATCGAGCTGGGTGCGGTGCACCGGCTGGTCGGCAATGCTGCGGGCCGGATCGCGATGTCGTCCACCAAGTCGTCGATCGGGCACCTGCTCGGGGCCGCCGGTGCGGTGGAGGCGATCTTTTCGATCCTCGCGATGCGCGACGGGATCGTGCCGCCGACGCTCAATCTCGACAATCCGTCGGTCGAGACCCCGATCGACCTCGTTCCCCACACCGCAAAACCCCGCCAGGTCGACATCGTGTTGTCGAATTCCTTCGGATTCGGCGGGACTAACGCGTCTCTGGTGTTTCGCCGCCACACCTGATGCATTTTTTGGCAGGCTGGTTGCTGCCCAAATGCTCTCCAGTGGCCGACAATCGGCCACAATGGTGCGAAACTTTCATGTGTTAGAGTGGGTGTCGGGTGGTCGGTATTTGCTGTTATCGAAACGGAGCGGGTGGGGGGTATGAGCAGCAGCACTGGCGAGATTTCCGCGCCGATCGGCGCGCGCGGCTCGTTTACGAGCCCGAGCTATGCTGCGCACGCCGCAGGACGTGACCCGCGGCGGCCCTCACCGCGCAGTCCGCGCGCCGCCCTCGAGCCGGAAAGGGTCCCGATGCCGACCAAATGGTCGAAGAGCGCGCGCCACCCCATGGTGATTGCGGGCAACGCCGTCTTCACGATTCTCATCATCGTGGCGGTCCTGCTCGGCGTCGGCTTCGCGGTGGGCAAGCATCGGTTCGACACGCCGGGGCCGCTCGACGCCGACAAGGTCGTCAACATCCCGCCGCGTTACGGCATCCGCGACATCGCCGATCTCCTGGTCAAGGAAGGCGTCATCGAGCACCCTCTGACCTTCATCGCCGGCTCGCTGCTCACCAAGAACCACGAGGAGCTTCGTTTCGGCGAATACCAGTTCACCCGGCACGCCAGCCTGCATGACGTGCTCAACACACTGATCAGCAACAAGGTGGTGCAACACCAGATCACGCTTCCCGAAGGGCTGACCTCCGAGCAGATGGTGCAGCACCTTCTGGAGACCGACATCCTCACCGGCAACATCCGCGAGATCCCCCACGAGGGATCGATGCTGCCGGAGAGCTATCGCTTCCCGCGCGGCACGCCGCGCGACCAGGTGGTCCAGCGCATGCAGCAGGCGCAGAAGCGCATCGTCCAGGAGGCGTGGGACCATCGCGCGCCCGACCTGCCGTTGCGGACGCCCGATCAACTCGTGACGCTCGCCTCGATCGTCGAGAAGGAAACCGGCCGCGCCGACGAGCGCTCGCGGATCGCCGCCGTGTTCGTCAACCGCCTCAAGCAGAAGATGAAGCTGCAATCCGATCCGACCATCATCTATGGGCTGGTCGGCGGCAAGGGCACGCTCGGGCGGCCGATCATGAGGAGCGAGATCGAGCAGCCGACGCCCTACAACACATACGTGATCGAAGGGCTGCCGCCCGGTCCGATCGCCAATCCCGGGCGTGCGGCGCTCGAAGCAGTCGCCAATCCGGCCCGCACCAAGGAGCTCTACTTCGTCGCCGACGGCACCGGGGGACACACCTTCTCCGAGACCCTCGATCAGCACCAGCGGGGCGTCGCCCGCCTGCGCGCGCTCGAGCGCGGCGACAGCGCGGCGGTGGTCGACCCACCGGTCGCAACGCCCGCTCCGGCGGCTGCCCCGCCGGCCCCGGCGCCCCGCCGCACGACCCAGGCACCGCGCCCGCAGCAGCCGGCGCCGGTCCGGCAGCAGTAGGTCCACCGCACTATCCGGCGAGCGTTCAAGCAACACGAGCCGCTGCGCATCCACCTCTCCGCGTCCTCGCCGGGCTTGACCCGGCGATCCCGATTAGTGGGGCACCGCGTTGCGTTGATAAGCGGGGTGGCCCCGTCGAGCCCGGCCACGACGAATTCATTAAACCTTGCCGCGGCACACGTCTCGCAATCCGGGGGCTTGACGTCTGACGACTGATGAATTATTAAAATCGTCAGTAGTCAGGAAGGGGCGGAATAGGTCGCCATGAACCCGCAGGTCAAAGCCAGGCCCGACGATACCCGCGCGCGGATTATGGAGACCGCGGAGGCGCTGTTTCGCCGGCTCGGGTTCGCCAAGACGGCGGTCGCCGACATCGCGGCGGAGCTGCGGATGTCGCCCGCGAATGTCTATCGCTTCTTCCCCTCGAAAAACGCGATCGTCGAGGCGATCTGCCGGCGCTGTCTCACCGAGGTCGAGGGGAAGGCCTGGGCTGCCGCCCGGTCGAAGGGCCCGGCAGCGGCGCGGATGGAGCGCCTGTTCCTCGAGATCCTGGCCTATCACAAGGAAAATCTGCTGATAGAACAGCGCGTTAATGAGATCGTGGTGTTCGCGATGGAGAACATGTGGGACACCATCCGTTCCCACAAGGACGTGACGCGCAACATCATCGAGCTGATCATCCGCGACGGCATCGACGCCGGCGAGTTCGAGTCCGTCGATCCGCGGGAGACTGCGGAATTGCTTATGCGCTCCACGGTCGCGTTCTGCCACCCGATGCTGGTCAGCGAATGCCTCCAACAGGGGCATGACGTCGAAGCCGAGGCCCGCGCCTCTATCCGCTTCCTGCTGCGCGCCATTACCCCCCGCCGGTGATCCCATGACGGACCGCCGCGAGGGTTTCATCGTGTCTGAGTTGTGACGAAATATGAAGTTCGTCAGTCATCACATGCAAGGGAATGTCGCCATGGCCTCTTGGATCCCGACCGCCCTGAAAGCGCTGGCTGCCGTATCGCTTCTGCCGTTGCTTGCCGCGTGCCAGGACCAGGCGGTCTCGGCGGTCGCGAAGGCCGAGCGCCCGGTGCAGGTGCAGGAAGTCGCGTTCCGGTCCGATCACGCGAGCCGAGAATTCGTCGGCGTCGTGCGCGCCCGCCACGAGACCGATCTCGGCTTTCGCGTCGCCGGAAAGATCACCGACCGCATCGTCAATGCCGGTGATCGCGTCCGCGCCGGGGAGCTGATCGCGCGGCTCGATCCGGAGGACCTTCGGCTCCAGGTGGCGAGCGCCGAAGCGGAGATCTCCGCGGCGACCTCGAACTTCGCCCAGGCATCGTCCGACGAGGAGCGCTTCACCAGCCTGAAGGCGCGCGGCTATGCAGCCGTTGCCGATTACGAGCGCAAGAAGTCCGCGCGCGACGAGGCCGAGGGCCGGCTCGAGCGCGCGCGGCGCTCGCTGGAGCTCGCCCGCAACCAGCTCGCCTATGCCGAGCTTCGCGCCAACGCCGACGGTGTCATCACCGCGACGCTCGCCGAGCCGGGACAGGTCGTCGCGATCGGCCAGGCGGTGGTGCGGTTCGCCCAGCAGGGCGAGTTGGAAGCGGCTGTGGCGTTGCCGGAAACCTGGCTTGCCGAAGCACGGCTATCGAAAGCAAGCGTGCGGCTGTGGTCGGGGCCGACCCGGAGCTTCACCGCGCGGCTGCGCGAGCTGTCGCCCCAGGCGGACCCGTCGACCCGCACCTATGCGGCGCGGTTCACCATCGAGCAGCCCGACGACAGTGTCGCGCTCGGCATGACGGCTATTCTCACGCTCACGCATCCGGCGCCCGCTGTCGCGAAGCTGCCGCTCGCCGCGGTGCTCGACCGCGGTACCGGGCCGTCGGTCTATGTCGTCGACAAGACCGGCATGCTCGAATTGCGCCGGGTCGAGGTCGCCTCGTTCACCGGGGACGCCGCGCTATTGACTGCAGGCGTCCATGCCGGCGAGCGCGTGGTGACGCTCGGCGTCCAGAAGCTCGGCGCCGGCGAGAAGGTCCGCGCCGTCGAAGCGCATTGAACGATCGATCAGGGGAGCCACGGCCATGCGCTTCAATCTCTCGGAATGGGCGATCACGCACCGCGCACTGGTCCTGTTCATGATCATCGTGCTCGGCGGGGCAGGGGCCTATTCCTATGTCAATCTCGGCCGAGCCGAGGACCCGTCCTTCACCATCAAGACGATGATCGTCGCCGCCGCCTGGCCCGGCGCGACCGCGAGCGAGATGCAGACCCAGGTCACCGACCGCATCGAAAAGAAGCTCCAGGAGCTTCCCTACCTCGACCGCGTCGAGAGCTATTCGCAGCCAGGAATGTCGTTCATCCAGGTGTTTCTCCTCGACCGCACGCCGCCGGCCAAGGTGAAGGAGCTGTGGTACCAGGTGCGCAAGAAGGTCGGCGACATCAGGGGCGATCTCCCCGCCGGCGTGGTCGGGCCGAGCTTCAACGACGAGTACGGCGACGTCTATTCCGCGCTCTACATGCTGACCGCGGACGGCATGAGCCTCGCCGATCTCAAGACCCGCTCCGAGGACATCCGCCAGCAGCTGCTGCGCGTGCCCAACGTCAACAAGGTCGACATCATCGGCGAGCGGCCGCAGAAGATCTTCATCGAGCTCGACCACGCCAAGCTCGCGACGCTCGGCATCACGCCACAGCAGATCTTCGACAGCGTCGCGCGGCAGAACGCGGTGACGTCCGGCGGCTCGGTCGACACCGCCGCGGATCGCATCAACCTGCGCGTCACCGGGGCATTCACCGGCACCGAGGCGATCGCCGCGGTTCCGGTCGAGGCGGGCGGCCGCACCTTCCGGCTCGGCGACATCGCGACGGTGACCCGCGGCTACGAGGACCCCGCGACCTTCCTGGTGCGGGAGGGCGGTAAGCCGGCGATCGGCCTCGGCGTGTCGATGCAGGACGGCGCCAACATCATCAAGCTCGGCGAGGACCTCAAGGTCGCGATGGAAGCGATCACCCAGACGCTTCCGGTCGGCATCGAGGTGACCCAGATCGCCGACCAGGCGAACGTCGTCGAGCACTCGGTATCGGAATTCATCGAGACGTTCGTCGAGGCGCTCGCCATCGTCCTGCTGGTGAGCTTCATCTCGCTCGGCTGGCGGGCCGGCATCGTCGTCGCGCTGTGCGTTCCGCTGGTGCTCGCGATCGTGCTCACGATCATGTATGCGCTCGGCATCGACCTCCATCGCATCACGCTCGGCGCGCTGATCATCGCGCTCGGGCTTCTGGTCGACGACGCCATCATCGCCATCGAGATGATGGTGGTGAAGATGGAGGAGGGCTGGGACCGCGCCCGGGCCGCGACCTTTGCCTGGAGCTCGACCGCGTTCCCGATGCTCACCGGGACCCTCGTCACCGCCGCCGGGTTTCTTCCCGTCGGCTTTGCGAAATCGAGTGCGGGCGAATATGCCGGCGGCATCTTCTGGATCGTCGGCATCGCTCTCGTCGCCTCGTGGATCGTGGCGGTGGTGTTCACGCCCTATCTCGGCCTCATGCTGCTGCCGGATATGGCCAAGTCGGGGGCCAAGTCGGCGGCCAAGTCGAGCGCCAAGGCCGGCGCCGGGCACCAGCACAACGATCCCACGGGCCTGCGCGGGTCCCGCGTCTACCGTGGGCTCGGCCGCGCGATCGAGTTCGCGGTCTCATGGCGCAAGACCGTCGTCGCGGTGACCGTGCTGATGTTCGTTGCCGCGGTTGGCGCGTTTGGCCTCGTGCAGCAGCAGTTCTTCCCGACCTCGAGCCGCACCGAGCTGTTCTTCGAGCTGCGGCTGCCCGAAGGCACCGCGATCGGCGTCACCGATGCGGCGGCGAAGAAGGCGGAAAGCATGCTGGTCGGCGATCCCGACATCGTCACCTACACGACCTATGTCGGCCAAGGCGCGCCGCGCTTCTGGCTGGGGCTGAACCCGGTGCTGCCGAACCCGAGTTTCGCCCAGATCGTGATCGTGACCAAGGATCTCGTGGCCCGCGAGCGAGTGAAGGCGCGGCTCGAGCAGGCACTCGCCGAAGGCGCGCTGACGGAGGCGCGGACGAGAGTCGACCGCTTCAGCTTCGGTCCGCCGGTCGGCTTCCCGGTGCAGTTCCGCGTCATCGGCCCTGACCCGATGAAGGTGCGCGGCATCGCGGACCATGTGCGCGCGGTCATGGCGGAAAACTCCGACATTATCGATCCGCATCTCAACTGGGGCGAGCAGGTCAAGTCGATCCGCCTCGAGGTCGACCAGGACCGCGCCCGCGCGCTCGGCCTCACCCCGCAGGACATCTCGCAGATGCTGCAGACGCTGCTGTCGGGATATGTCGTCTCGCAATACCGCGAGGGCATCGAGCACATCGATGTCGTCGCCCGCGCGGTGCCGTCCGAGCGGCTCGAGCTCGACCGCCTGCCCTCGCTCACCATCGCGACGCGCAACGGCGTCGCCGTGCCGCTCTCGCAGGTCGCGCGGCTGCATTACGAGTTCGAGGAACCGATCCTGTGGCGGCGCAACCGCGACACCGTGCTTACCGTGCGCGGCGACGTCGTCGACCGCGTGCAGCCGCCTGACGTGACGACCGCCGTGCGGCGCAAGCTCGGGCCGGTCAAGGCCGCGCTGCCCGAGGGCTACCGTATCGAGACCGGCGGCGCGATCGAGGAGAGCGCCAAGGCGAACGCGGCGCTCGTCGTCGTGTTTCCGGTGATGGCGGTCGTCATGCTGGCGCTGCTGATGGTGCAGCTGCAGAGCTTCTCGCGCCTCGCGCTGGTGTTCGTGACGGCGCCGCTCGGGCTGATCGGTGCGACCGGTGCGCTTCTCCTCACCAACCGTCCGTTCGGGTTCGTGGCGCTGCTCGGACTGATCGCGCTCGCCGGCATGATCATGCGCAACACCGTGATCCTGGTCGACCAGATCGACCGCGACATCGCCGCCGGCCACGGCCGCTATCGCGCGATCGTCGATTCCACCCTGCGCCGGGCGCGACCGGTGGCGCTCACGGCGCTTGCCGCAATCCTCGGCATGATTCCACTCGCCGGTAGCATCTTCTGGGGCCCGATGGCGATCACCATCATGGGCGGCCTGTTCGTCGCGACCATGCTCACGCTCATCGTGGTGCCCGCGCTCTACGCCCTGTGGTTCCGCGTTCGTGCCGACGAGGACGCGACATCCGCGCCGGCCGCATCTGGGCCGACCGTGGCGGCCGACCTCTTTCCCGAAGGGACGGACGTGCAGGCATGGGCGAGATGGGCCCAAGAGACACCGGCTAAAGGCAACGCGACCAAAGGGACACTCACCGAAGCAAAGGAGATCGCATGAACTGGTGGAATCGCGAGCCAACTCTTGCGGAGTTGCTGTCGGACAGCCTCGTCAAGCTGGTCATGAAGGCCGACCGCGTCGACGCCGACGCGCTCGAGACGATGTTGCGCAACGTGGCGGCCAGCCGGCCGAGGGAGAGGACGATCCTGAGTTTCGCGGGCCCGCGCCGGTTTCGCGACGAGCTCGCGAGAGCGGCGTGCTGAGTACCCAATCCGTAGGGTGGGCAACGGCACATCGCGCCGTGCCCGTGCGAGCCGCACGCCCCCGCGGGGCGTATGGGCACGCCCACCCTACGGGCCCCCACGGCGCCGGTCGGCCGCTCGGGTGGCGCGAGTTGGAGCCTCGCCAAGGAGAGAGAGGTAGAACGGGGTGTTTCGCGCATTGCGCCAGGCCCGCGAATTGCGGCCTCCCGCTTTCATTTTGCGGGCCAGCGGGCACCGCTTCTTCAGCGCACCTCGGGAGTCCGCTGGTACGAAGCGGAATTCTCTCTGCTGGCCTTAGCCTCGACTGGTTCGATTTTCGCTCGAAGCGTATCTTCCTTGGCGATTGCCTTTTGAAAAGCTGGCATCGCTGCGTCCTTTGAAGGAAAGATGCCCAGCTCGGTCTCAATGTCAGGGCTGTCACGATGGACTACGACCAGCTTTACCTTGTCTACGATCGTCGTCATGGATGCCTCGTTGTGCATTAGGGGTCCATCTGTCGCGGGTCGCAGCGCGCCAAAGGGCTGGCGAGCTTACTCGTCATTGCTGGCGTTCAGACGATCGATAGGGATAGAGGCCGGTGTCGCTCGATCATTCCCGCCGGGACCGGCCGCGAAATCCTTCATGCGGTGCTTTTGGGCGATTTGCCCCGCGCGCTGCGACGCAAGATCGTCCCACGTGCGCGCCATGTTCAACAGCATGTCGCGCTCCTTTGGAAACCGCGCGCGCGCCGCCATGGCGCGGCACTCTTCGGCGTGCCGGCGATAGTCTTCGACCTTGTGCATCGAATGCGAACGTCGGTGACGACATATTGTTCCTTGCTGCGTTAGGACGCAGCCTCTACATGGTGCGGCTCTATTGGCCGAAGCCGGACGCGCTCGACGGCGCCTGGAAGCCGCCGGCGCATCATGGCGTATCGATGCTGAGCCGGCGTGTAGGGTGGGCAAAGGCGCGAAGCGCCGTGCCCACGCGTGCTAAGGCGTAAGTCCGCGTGGGCACGCTTCGCTTTGCCCACACTACGGGCTCTGCCGTATTGTAAGTTCCGTCGAAAAGATCAGGGCGAAGAGATCGTGACCTTGAGCGAAATAACGCGCGGCGCTGACGTCGTAGTCGAAACGCTCGCGCGCGCCGGGATCCGCAAAATCTTCACCCTGTCGGGCAATCACGTGATGCCGGTGTTCGATGCGGCGCTCGGGAGTGGCATCGATCTCGTTCACGTCCGCCATGAGGCGGCTGCCGTGCACATGGCCGATGCCTGGGCGCGCGCGACCGGCGAGGTAGGCATTGCGCTGGTCACCGGCGGCGCCGGGCATGCCAATGCCATCGGCGCGCTGTGCACGGCCGGGGCATCGGAATCGCCGGTGCTGCTGTTGTCGGGACATGCGGCCCTCGGTGAGATCGGCCTCGGCGCCTTTCAGGAGATGCGCCAAGCCGACCTTGCCGAGCCGGTCACCAAGGCGTCGTGGACCACGCGATCCGCCGCCGGGCTCGCCGACGACATCGCCCGTGCCGTGCGGATCGCACGCTCCGGCCGGCCGGGCCCGGTGCATCTGAGCCTTCCCTTCGACGTGCTGGAAAGCCGTGTCGATGAGCCCGCACAGTGGCCGGCTGCTGCAGCCTTTGCAGCGGAGCCGATGTCCTTGGCGCGGCCGGATGCGGAACGGATTCTCGGCGAGATTTCCGCCGCGCAACGACCGCTGATCATTGCACCTGCGGCGCTGTGCACGCGGCGCGGCCGCGACCTCATCGCCTCGTTGGAGAATTCTGATACGTGCGCCGGTGATCGCGATGGAAAGTCCGCGCGGCATCAACGATCCCGTGCTCGGCTGTTACGCGGAGGTGCTTGCCGCGGCGGACCTCGTCGTGCTCCTCGGCAAGCCGCTCGATTTCACCTTGCGGTTCGGCCGGTCGCCGCCGCTCGATCCGCAGTGCCGGCTGATCGCGGTCGAGCCGGATCCTGCGGTCGCGGCACGGCTCGCGAAGATGGCGGAGCGCGTCGTGTGCCTTGCCGCAGCCGATACCGCCAGCGCGGTCGCCGCCTTGATCGAAGCGGCACGGGCGGGCGCGGGCGGCGAGGCGGGCGCTGCGGCCTGGTACGCCCGCGTGAACGACAGCATCGCCTATCGGCCGCCCTCGTGGCGTCACACGCAGAAGCGGCATGACGCGCCCGTCCACCCCGCCGAACTGTGCCGTCAGGTGAACGACATGCTGGCGCGCACTGCCGATGCCGTGTTCGTCAGCGACGGCGGTGAGATCGGGCAGTGGGCCCAGGCGATCATTTCTGCGCCCGACCGCCTGATCAACGGACCGGCCGGCGCCATCGGCGCCTCGATCCCGTTTGCGATCGCGGCCAAGGCGGCGCGCCCGGAGGCGACGGTTGTCGCTGTCCTCGGCGACGGCAGCTTTGGATTTCACATGGCCGAGTTCGACACCGCCGTGCGCTACGATCTTCCGTTTGTCGCGATCGTGGGCAACGATGCACGCTGGAACGCCGAGTACCAGATCCAATTGCGCGACTACGGCGCGAACCGGGCGCAGGGCTGCACGCTCGCGCCCGCCACGCGCTATGACCTCGTCGCCACCGCGCTCGGCGGCCACGGTGAGTTCGTAACCTGCGCAGCCGAGCTTCCCGCCGCGCTGGAACGCGCCTTTACGAGCCGCAAGGCCGCCTGCGTCAACGTGCTGATCGAAAGCGTCGCCGCGCCCGTGATTCGGCGGGAGTAGGACGCAGCGAACCCTATAATTTCACCGACCTCAGCCGCAGCGCGTTGGCGACGACGCTCACCGACGAAAGCGACATCGCGGCCGCCGCGATGATCGGGGAGAGCAGGATGCCGAACGCGGGGTAGAGCACGCCGGCGGCGATCGGGACGCCGGCGGCGTTGTAGATGAAGGCGAAGAACAGGTTCTGCCGGATATTGCTCATGGTCGCGGCAGAGAGTCGGCGCGCCCGCACGATGCCCATGAGGTCGCCGCCGAGCAGTGTGACGCCCGCGCTTTCGATGGCGACATCGCTGCCGGTGCCCATGGCGATGCCGACGTCGGCGGCGGCGAGCGCCGGCGCGTCGTTGACGCCATCGCCCGCCATGGCGACCACGCGGCCCTCGGCGCGCAGCTTCTCGATGACCGCGCTCTTGCGGTCGGGCAGCACCTCGGCTTCGACCTCGGTGATGCCGAGGCGGCGCGCCACCGCCTGCGCGGTCGTCCTGTTGTCGCCGGTCAGCATGACGACGCGCACGCCCTCGTCAGCGAGTGCACGCAGCGCCTCCGCCGTCGTCGGTTTGACCGGGTCGGCGATGGCGATCACGCCGGCAGCCTTGCCGTCGACGGCGACGAAGACCGCGGTCGCGCCATCGCCGCGCAGGCGTTCTGCCTCGGCGTCGATGGCGGTGGTGGATATGCCGCTGTCCGCGAGCATCTTCGCGTTGCCGATGACCACCTTCCGACCTTCGACGGTCGCGGTGACGCCCTTGCCGGTCGGCGCTTCGAAGCCGCTTGCCTCAGGAACGGCGAGGCCGCGTTCGGCCGCGGCATCGACGATCGCGCGGGCGAGGGGATGCTCGCTCGCGCGCTCGACGCCGGCCGCGAGCCGCAGCACGTCCTTCTCGGCGAAGCCCGGCGCCGGCACAACGGCGACAACCTTGGGCCTGCCTTCGGTGAGCGTGCCGGTCTTGTCGACCACGAGAGTGTCGACCTTCTCCATGCGGTCCAGCGCTTCCGCGTTCTTGATGAGGACGCCGGCCTGGGCGCCGCGGCCGACGCCGACCATGATCGACATCGGGGTCGCGAGCCCGAGCGCGCAGGGGCACGCGATGATCAGCACGGTGACCGCGGCGACGAGGCCGAAGGTGAGCCGCGGCTCGGGCCCGTATACCGCCCACGCGATGAAGGCGAGCACGGCGACGAGGATTACGGCGGGTACGAACCAGGAGGCAACCTGGTCGGCGAGCCGCTGGATCGGCGCGCGCGAGCGCTGTGCGGTCGCGACCATCTGGACGATCTGGGCGAGCATGGTGTCGCGGCCGACTTTGTCGGCCCGCATCACGAAACTGCCGGTCTGGTTGAGCGTGCCGCCGATCACCTTCGCGCCGGCCGCTTTGGTGACCGGCATCGATTCGCCGGTGACCATGGATTCATCGAGCGACGAACGGCCTTCGAGGAGCACACCGTCGACCGGTACCTTCTCGCCGGGGCGTACCCGCAGGCGTTCCCCGACGGCGACGGTGTCGAGCGCAACCTCCTCGTCGCTGCCGTCGGCACCCACGCGGCGCGCGGTCTTCGGCGCGAGATCGAGCAACGCGCGGATCGCGCCCGAGGTCTGCTCGCGAGCGCGGAGCTCCAGCACCTGGCCGACCAGCACCAGCACGGTGATGACGGCGGCGGCCTCGAAATAGACGGCGACCGCGCCGCCCATGCGGAAGGCTTCCGGAAAGATGCCCGGCACGACCGTTGCGACGACGCTGTAGAGCCAGGCGACGCCGGTGCCCATGGCGACCAGCGTGAACATGTTGAGATTACGGGTCACCAGCGATTGCCAGCCGCGCACGAAGAACGGCCAGCCGCTCCACAGCACCACGGGGGTCGCCAGAACGAGCTGGATCCAATTGGACGTGGCCGGCGCGACGATGTGCAGGTTCAAGAGGTGGCTGCCCATCTCGAGCAGCACCACCGGGATCGCCAGCGCAAGACCGATCCACAGCCGCCGCGTCATGTCGGCAATCTCGGGATTGGGTCCGGTCTCGGCGGTCGGCTCCAGCGGTTCGAGCGCCATGCCGCAGATCGGGCAACTGCCCGGGCCGACCTGACGGATCTGCGGATGCATCGGGCAGGTGTAGATCGTCCCGGGCGGCGCCTCCGGGGCGGGGGTCTTCTTGTCGAGGTACTTTTCCGGATCGGCGGCGAATTTCGTCCGGCAGCCGTTCCCGCAGAAGTAATAGGTATGGTCGTGATAGGCGTGGCGGTGGGGCGTCTTGTGCGGATCGACCGTCATGCCGCAGACGGGATCGATGGTGCTCGCGCCGGTCGACGTTGTGGACGGCTCGTGCGCATCGGTATGGGCGTGCGCGTGGTCATGGTTGTGCGCGTGGGAGTGCGCGTCGTTGGTGACCTTGTCCATCTTGCCCCTCGCCGGCACCGCAGGTTGGCGGCCGGCGAGCAACGCCCGGCGACCATTGCGGTGGCACCTGAGATAGTCTGCAAACCGGGCCGAAGCCAGTACCGGCGGGCTATCATGACGCCGCTGGCGCGAATGCATGGGAGGTGAGGTGGCGGCTCTACGAAGCGCGGGACTGCTGATGCATCGGCGCGGCGATCCGGAGCCCGAGTTTCTGCTGGTACATCCGGGCGGGCCGTTCTGGCGCAACAAGGACGCCGGGGCCTGGTCGATCCCGAAGGGTCTCTACGAAGAGAACGAGGATCCTCTCGCCGCGGCGCGGCGCGAGTTCGAGGAGGAAACGGGCTGCCATGTCGAGGGCGATTTCATCGCAATCGGCAGTTTCCGACAGCCCGGGGGCAAGATCGTCACCGCCTTCGCGGTCCAAGGCGATTTCGACGTGGCGACCTTGCGCAGCAACACCTTCACCATCGAGTGGCCGCCGCGCTCGGGGCGGCAGGCGAGCTTTCCCGAGGTCGATCGGGCTGAGTGGTTTTCGCCCGCGGCGGCGCGCGTGAAGCTCTTGAAGGGCCAGGTGCCGATCCTCGACGCGTTCCTGGCGCAGTGGCGCGCCAACCCTCCTCAGACCTCATCCTGAGGAGCGTCCGCAGGACGCGTCTCGAAGGATGGCCACGTACGCCGGGGCCAGTGGCCGTCCTTCGAGACGCCTGCTTCGCAGGCTCCTCAGGATGAGGTCCCCGGCGAGAAAGGGGCGGACCACTGCGGTCTACTTGCCCCCCGTCATCTCCGCTTGAGACGGCGGGGGCGCATAGGTATGGTGCGGCGCATTTTGCGTCCCCCGAAATCGTGAGCTTGTCCATGGCACTGTCGAGTATGACCGGGTTTGCCCGCGCCCACGGCGAGTCCGCCGGCTACGCTTGGGCCTGGGAGATCAAGTCGGTCAATGCCAAGGGGCTCGACCTGCGGCTGCGCACGCCGACGGGCTGGGACGCCATTGAGCCGCCGGTGCGCGCGAAGGCCGCCGACGTGCTCGCGCGCGGCACCATCTATGCGACACTCACCGTCGATCGGCGAGGCGCGCCGGCTCAGGTGCGCGTCAATGAGGACGTGCTCGCCGCGGTCCTCGCTGCGGTCAAGCAGTTGTCCGGCCGCGTCGATGCGGAGCGTCCGCGGCTCGACGGGCTTCTCAACATCAAAGGCGTGGTCGACGTCGTCGACGCCGAGGAGCGCGAGGACGAGCGCCGCGCCGTCGAGGCCGCGGTGGTCGCAGGCTTTGGGAAGGCGCTTGCCGACCTCGTCGAGATGCGCCGGCGCGAGGGCGACGCGCTCGGCCGCATCCTCTCCGCGCGGCTCGACGAGATCACGGCGCTGATTGCGCGCGCGGAGGCGGCGGCGGCACGCCGCCCGGAGCTGATAAAGAACCGCATCGCCGAGCAGGTCGCACTCCTCCTCAATGCCTCCGATCGCTTCGATCCCGATCGCCTGCACCAGGAGGCGGTGCTGATTGCGGCGAAGGCCGACGTGCGCGAGGAGCTCGACCGTCTCGCCTCCCACGTCGAGCAGGCGCAGGGCATGGTGACCAAGGGCGGCGCGGTGGGCCGGCGCCTCGACTTCCTGTCCCAGGAATTCAACCGCGAATCGAATACGCTGTGCGCCAAGGCGAACGACGCCGAGCTGACCAATATTGGCCTCGCCCTCAAGGGTGCGGTCGAACAGTTCCGCGAACAGGTGCAGAATCTGGAGTAGGAGGATGGCGAACGGCGCATCGGACCTCGGCGTGGCGCGGCGCGGCCTCATGCTGGTGCTGTCCTCGCCGTCCGGCGCCGGCAAGACGACGCTCTCCCGGTTGCTGTTGGAGGGCGATCCGGCGATCGACCTGTCGATCTCGGTCACGACGCGGCCGCCGCGGCCCGGCGAGGTCGACGGCCGCGATTACCATTTCATCGATCGCGCGCAATTCGACGCGATGGTTGCGCGCGGCGAGCTCCTCGAGTGGGCGCAGGTATTCAGCAACAGCTACGGCACGCCGCGCGGCCCCGTCGAGAAGGCGCTGTCCGGCGGCCGCGACGTGCTGTTCGATATCGACTGGCAGGGCACCCAGCAACTGCGCGAGAAAGGGCGGGCCGATCTCGTCAGCGTGTTCGTGCTGCCGCCGTCGATCCCCGACCTCGAGCAGCGCCTCAAGAGCCGCGCGCAGGATGCGCCCGACGTGATCCGTTCCCGCATGGCGAAGGCGTCGGACGAGATGAGCCACTGGGCGGAATACGACTACGTGATCATCAACCGCCAAGTTGCCGATGCCTTCGAGGACGTGCGCGCGATTCTCGGCGCTGAGCGGTTGAAGCGCGAGCGCCAGCCGGGGCTCTCGGCGTTCGTGCGGTCGCTGCAGGCGGGGCTGTGAGGGCAGGTCGTCGTCGGACGCCTGCCTCACGCATCAAGCCGACGGCCTCGGGCTACTCGCGAAGGCGGCGATGGTGAGATCGAACAGCAGCGCGCGATGACGAACAGCATCACATGCCGCCGTGCCGCGCCACCGCCTCGAAAATCCTCAGATCTCCGGCGTCCATCACGTCATCCGTACCTCGCTGGCCCGCGCGGCGCGAGCCACGAGGCCGAATCTACGTGCTGCGGGGCGCGCCGCAAGGGGCGCGCTCGCTGTTTCTGCGCTCATTGCTCCGGCGGGGTGGCGCGAAACAGCGCGATCAGCGTGTCGAGCTCACCCGCTGCGAGGTCGGATACCGCCCAGTAGGCGACCCCGCCCTCGGTCCAACGATAGACGTTGTAGCCGTCGGCCGTGGTCAGCACCGGCGCCGTGTCGGCGTGCCTGGCGTCCGGCACCGCGGTGACGCTGATGAGATGCTTGCGATGGTGATAGACCAGCGTCGGCACCGGCTTTTCGCCGACGACGTCGATGCGGCCGCCGACCAGCGGGAAATCCTCCTTGGCGAGATCGACCACGCGCGGCGCCTGCGGGATGCGCCCGTTGAACCACGGCTTGACGGTGTGCTGATCAGACGATGCGACGTCGATTGGCGCCGGCGCCATCAGCGCGCGGATATGGGCGTCGACGACGCCGACACGCGCCGTGTCGGACACCGTGTCGGATGCGAGCTGCGGCCCGAGCTAGCATCGAGGTCGTGCTGCCGGCGACCATCGCCGTGAGCACGATCGATGCGGCAAGCGCACGCCAGGAGTAGTGCCGCTGGGCGAAGGTTGCGCGCGGGCGCGCGAGGCCGACCGCGGTCTCGATGCGCCGGCGCAGGCCGGGCGGTGGCGCTTCGCGCGGCAAAGCAGTACGGATGCGCCGCTGCAGCGCATCGACGCGCTCGCATTCGGCGGCAAGGATCGGGTAGGCGGACATACGCTTTTCCACCGCGAGAGCGTTGGCGGGATCGAGCTCGCCATCGAGATAGGCATGGACGGGCAGGATCGGATCTTCGTGAAACCTGGGTCGGGTCATGCTGCGCTCCTGCCGATGGCTTTGATCACCTGGTCGCGTCCGCGGGCGAGGCGCGACATCACCGTTCCGATCGGCACGCCTGTCACCTCGGCGATCTCGCGGTAGGACAGCCCCTGCACGTCGCGCAGGATCAAGGTCTCGCGATAAGCCGCCGGCAGCGAAGCGATCGCGGCTTCGAGAGATGCGGCGTCGGCTTTGGCGATCAGCTCGGTTTCCGGCGTCGTCCGATCTGGATCGCCCGGTATCGTCTGCGCGGCCTCGACACCTTCGAGGTCCTCGACGGCGAAGATCGCGGACGGCCGGTTCTTGCGCAGCCACGTGTATGCGGTGTTGCGCACGATCGTGAGCAGCCACGGACGCGCGTTTCCGCCGGCAAATCCGTCGATGGCGCGGAACGCGCGAACGCTGGCGTCCTGCACCACGTCCTCCGCGTCGGCGCGACTGCCGGTGATCCAGCGCGCCAGCGAGTAGGCGTCGCCGAGATGCGGTAGCACCAGATTGTTGAAGCGCGCGGTGGCGTCGCCGGCCGGCGCATCTTCGTCGTCGACGCGTGTATCGCGGATTTCGCCGCGGCCGTCGGCGCGTTCTTGAGCACGGAACGCGTCGCGGCGTGGAAGGCTCACGACCGTCATGGATTCCTCTCGTTGAAGTTAAATCGGTCCCGGCGATGCTCGTGGCGCGTTCGTTGCGCCTTGCGACACACCGCATAAGACCGCGATGGGCGTTGGTTTATTCCCGGCGGTGAAAGAATTTCGGGAGGGTCGCGCCCGTACGGGTGTTTCTGAAGGCAAGCGGTCTCCACGTGATGTGGAGGCCGCTTGCGGATTCGGCGCCGTCGTGGCGCGAGGGGGATCGGCTGGGCTTACAGCCGGTCGCGGGCCTGGTCGCGCATCAGCTGGAAGCGCACGTTCGGGTCGGGGTCGCGTCCGATAGTCCTGCCGCCGAACACGACGCTGTTCGCAGCGCGGCCGAGCGACGCGCCCTGCAGGCGGCCGAACGCGGGGTCGGACCGCAAGTCGCTCGCGGTCGGCGACACGCCGCGCGCAGAAGCCGGTCCCTGGATGGAAACGACGGTCAGAACCGCCGCGAGCGCGGCAAGGCTGAGTTTGGCGGACATGTGCGATCTCCTGTGAGACGAAGCGTCTCGATTAGGGTCGATCGGATTTCCGGCGCGGTTGCGCGCCTCACATCCGACCAGCACAGGCCCGTTTCGCGTGAGCGTTCATGAGCGCGAAGCGCCTGTGATGACGACCCTACCCATCGCGCAGCGGAAACATTCCAGGCGCAGCCATCACGTGTTCTTTATCGCGGCGTGAGGAGAGGAATGCGGTTGCAAGAGCCGGCTGCGGCTGCGCTCGGTCTTTCCGCGCCAGGGACGCACCTGGCGAAAGGTTGAGTCCGTGACCGCTTACATCGTGAGCACGGTGCGTCCGACCACGCGGCCGGCACGCAGGTCCTCGAGTGCCGCCTGCGCTTCAGCGAGCGGGCGCTCGGTCATCGGGACCGCCACGGTGGCGCCGCCACGCACGAGTGCCAAAAGCTCTCCGGCTTCGTCAAGCGTTCCCGTCAACGTGCCTTCGATCGTCATGGCGCGCAGCGGGAACATTGCAACGGCGGTCGAGTAGCCGCCGCCGAGGAGGCCGGTGACGATGACCTTCCCGCCTTTGGCGATCGCGCCGACCGCGAACCCGAGCGATCCCTCCGAGCCGACGAAATCGCAGACGCCGTAGACGCCGCCGGTTGCGGCCAGCACGGCCTTGCGCGCGCCGGGATCGGCGGGATCGAACGCGGCGGCGGCGCCCGCGGCGAGCGCGGCATTGCGCTTGCCGGCATCGATATCGGCGACGATCGGCGCGATCTCGTACATCGCGCGGGCGAGCGCGAGCCCCATCATCCCGACGCCGCCGAGGCCGACCAGCAGCAGCGGTCCACGCGCGGCGCGGTCGGCAAGCCGCTTGAGCGCGGCAAATGCGGTGAGCCCCGAGCACATCAAGGCGCCCGCGAGCGACGGCGACAGCGGCGCGTAATCGAGGAGATAGCGGGGATGGGGGACGACGACGTGGCTCGCATAGCCGCCGTCCACCATGATGCCGAGATGTCGTGCCTCGGTGCACAGGTTCTCGTCGCCGTGCCGGCACGCCGGACATTCGCCGCAGCCGATCCACGGATAGACGGCGACCTTGCGTCCCGGCGCGATGTCGGCCTGCGGACCCGCTGCCTCGACCACGCCGGCGATCTCATGGCCGAGAGTGAACGGCAGCGCGCGGCCGGCGCTGATGTCGAGCTTCCGGTCGGCGGCGAGCTTGAAGAAGCCGTCCTGGACGTGCAGGTCGGAATGGCAGACCCCGCACCGCTCGATGCGCACCAGCACTTCGCTGCCGTGAGGCTGCGGGCAATCGACCACGGTCTCGCACAGGGGCGCACCATAGCCGACGAGCGACTGGCGGCGCAGTTTGGTCATGCAGGCGTTCCTTCTCCGGCACCATCCTGCGACGGCATCGCGGCTGCGTCGAGCGCGTTGGCGAGTGCGACGAATCCTTCGACCGGTATTTCTTCGGCGCGCACGGCGCCGTCGATCCCTGCGGCGGCGAGGAGCGGCGCCGGATCGACGCCGAGGGCCCGTAAGCTCTGGCGCAGCATCTTGCGACGCTGGCCGAAGGCGGCGGCGGTGACGCGCTCGAGCGTCGATCGCGTGCACGGCAGCGGCGCGGCCCGCGGGATCAACCGCACCACCGACGACGTCACCTTGGGCTGCGGCACGAAGGCCGACGGCGCGACATCGAACATGATCTTCGCTTGCGCGCGCCAGCCGGTGAGCACGGCAAGACGCCCGTAAGGCTTCTCGCCCGGCTTTGCGACGATGCGCTCGGCGACCTCCCGCTGGAACATCAGCACCATCATGTCGAACCACGGTGGCCACGGCTCGGTCGCGAGCCAGCGCACGAGGAGCGCGGTCGCGATGTTGTAGGGCAGGTTGGCGACGATGCGGGCCGGGCCGTCGTCGAGACAGGCCGCGAGGTCGACGTTCAACGCATCGCCGAGCGCGACCGTGAGCCGGCCGGGGTAATGCGCGGCGATCTCCTCGAGCGCGGCGACGGCGCGGCTGTCGCGCTCGACAGCGATCACCCGCCGTGCGCCGGAGGCGATCAGGGCACGGGTAAGCCCGCCCGGCCCCGGACCGATCTCCACGACGGTGACACCTTCGAGCGGACCGCCGGCGCGCGCGATGCGCGCCGTCAGGTTCAGGTCGAGGAGAAAATTCTGCCCGAGCGATTTCTTGGCCGACAGATCGTGCCGCCGAATGACCTCACGCAGCGGCGGCAGATCGTCGAGCGCGCTCATGCGGCATGGGCGGCGCAGCTGTGCGCCGCAAGCCGGGCCGCGAGGCGAATCGCGGCGACGAGGCTCGCCGGATCGGCGCGGCCAGTGCCGGCGATGTCGAAGGCCGTTCCGTGGTCGGGAGAGGTGCGCACGAAGGGCAGGCCGAGCGTCACATTGACCGCGTGGTCGAAGGCGAGCGTCTTGATCGGGATCAGCGCCTGGTCGTGATACATGCACAGCGCCGCGTCGTAGCTTGCCCGCGCCGCCGCGTGGAACATGGTGTCGGCGGGCAGCGGCCCGCGCGCTGCGATGCCTTCGGCACGCAGCCGCTCGACCGCCGGGCGCACGATCGCATCGTCCTCCTCGCCCATCGCGCCGTCCTCGCCGGCATGGGGATTGAGGCCGGCGATGGCGATGCGCGGGCGGGCGATGCCGAAGCGACGGGCGAGGTCGCGCGCGGTGATGCGTCCGGTTTCGACGATCACGTCGGCATCGAGCGCAGCAGGCACGTCGCGCAGCGGCAGATGGATGGTGACCGGCACCACCGCGAGCTCTGGCGACCACAGCATCATCACCGGGCGAGGCGCGGTCCCGGTCGCGCGCCCCGCGAGCTTCGCCAGATATTCGGTGTGGCCGGGCTCGGAGAAGCCCGAGCGGTAGAGCACGTTCTTGGCGATCGGGTTGGTGACGACGGCCTCGGCAATGCCTTCGAGCACGTGCCTGACCGCGGTATCGATGGAAGCGATCGCCGCCGGAGCGCTGGTGTGGTCGGGGTGGCCGGGGGCGGCGCTCACCGGCAGGCCGAGCTCGACCACCGGCAGCGCGGAGGCGAACATCGCGGCGGCCTCGCCGGGCTCGCATGCGGCGACCGCAATGGGTGTTCCGAGCCCGAGTGCACGGCGAGCGACGAAGTCGCGGTCGCCGACCACATAGAACGGCGGCAGGTCGAGCTCGCGCCGTTGCCGCCACGCTTGAACGGTGATGTCTGGACCGATCCCCGCGGGTTCGCCGAGCGTCAGAGCGAGCGGTCGCACCATCACGAGCTTACTTGCGTTCGATCATCGCCTGCTTGCGCAATTCGCGAAGAAGCTGCTTGGCCTTGGCCTGGAACTTCTCGGAGAACAATTTTTCGCGGGCCTGCCGCTTCTCCGGCGTATCCTCCTTCGTCTCCTTTCGCTCACACAGCGCGAACAGCTCGACGCCCTGCGGGGTCACCTCGGGCGCGGTCAGGTGGCCGATCTCGGTCTTGTCGAGGACGTCGCGCAGCACCGCCGGGAGGTCCGACGAGCTCTTGACGATGACGTCGCGCACCGCGACGTCGCGCAGCGTGCGGGCGTATTTCAACCCGCTGTCGCAATCGGTGAAGCGGCCGCGCAGCGCTTCGGCATCCTTCTGGCGGGCTTCGGTGATCTGGGCGGCGCCGTGCGGAACGAGGAACAGGATCGGGCGGAGCCGGTATTCGTAGCCGACCTGGCTCTTCTCGTCCGGCTTGTCGGTTTGTATCGCCGCGAGAATGTCCTTCTCGCGAATCTGAAAGTCGCCCTGGTACTTGCCCCGGATGATGTTCTGCCACACCGTGTCTGATCGGATCTTCGCCTTGAGCGTCGCCGCGTCGACGCCGCCCTGGGCGAGCGCCTGAGTGAGCTGCTCCGCCGACATGTGCATCCGGTTTCCCATGTCGGCGAATTGCGCGTCGACTTCGGAATCGGGGATTTCGATCTTGTACCGGCGCCCGAACTGCACCTTGAGCTTGTCGTCGATGAGCTCGTCGATGACCTCGTTGCGCACCCCGGGCTTGCGGGTCGAGAGCTGGACGAATTTCATCCGCTGCTCCACGTCGTAGGCGGTGATGACGTCGCCGTTGACAACCATCAGCACCTGCTGAGCGCGGGCCGTGCCCGAGGCCGCCGCTGCCGCGATGAGGCAGGCGACCGCGAGGGCTGCAGGGGTCCTGCCTTTCCTATTCCGAAGGGCTTCCATGTCGTTTTACCTCCGCCGAGTTTGCGGGTCGTAAGCCTTCGACCGGTTTTATTCACCCATTCGGCCTGTCGGGCAAGTCCGCCGCCCGGCGGGCCGGGCTGTTACAGATTGCCGCCTCCGAGCGTACGCAGGTTGAATTGGAGCATCACCGTCTGGTTGGCGGTGACGTTCCCGCTGTAGGTGTAGTCGGTGTAGTAGTTCAGGGCCAGTATGAAGCAGTCGTCGATGTAGCCGAAGCCGATGCGCGTCTGGTCGAACTTGCCGGCCGCGATGTCGTAGCGGGCGCCGGCATTGACCACCCAGTTCTCGTTGAGCTTGAGGGCCGAGGTGGTGAGGACGCCCTCGCGCCGATAGAGGAAGCCGAGCTGCGGCTGGGCGGCGTAGTCGCCGAACATGACGCTGCCGGTCCAGCGGTCGAGCGTGGCGCGGGCTTCGACCTCGAAGCGCTGCACGCTGAAATTGGCCTGGTCGAAGCGGAACCGCGAGGTGAAGCTGTAGATGCTGTTCGGCTGATACTGAAGCCGGGCTACGTAGTCGGAGGCCGGCTTGTCGAGGCCGCTGCCGAGGCCCGTGTTGGTGGTGTCGCCGATCGCGAAGGAGTTGGTGCCGAACAGCTGGTAGGACTGGCCGAACAGCGCATCGAGGTAGCCGCCGCGGTTGAACTGGGTGGTCGCCTCGACGCCGACATTGGCGCGGCCGCCGCCCTCGACGCGGTCCCAGCCGGCATATTTGTCGACCTTGAACAGGTTGGTGTCGTCGAACACCAGGCTCTGGGAGTCTTCGTTCGGCAGCTTGCCGATGTTGGTTTCGCTGGGGCGCACGATGAGCTGGCCGATCGGCTGCACGGTTTCGGTGCCCCACGATTCGGCGGCGATGAAGGGATAGCGATATTCGAGGCCGACGGTGGGCATCATCCGCGCCACGTCGGTGTCGCCGGGGGTCAGATAGTTCGCCACGCCGATCTGGTTTTGGACCGAGACCGTGGCCGCATCCGCGCGTACTGAAAAGAAGGGCGTCCACATTTCACCGAGCGGATCGATGTACTGGCTCTTCCAGGAGGACTCCGCCGACAGGCGCGAATAGGTGCCGGGGAAGCCGCGGAGCAGGCAGTTCGACGAGACCTTCTGGGCAGGGTCGGCGTTGATCGTGCACCAGCTGTTGACCACGGCGTTGAGGCTGATCGCGTCGTAGCTCGCGGTCTGGCGCGACAGGCTGGTGAAGTTCACCTTGAACCCGAGCTCGCCGTTGAATATCGGCTGATCGAACGTGTAGGCGTAGTCGATCACCGGCAGGATCACCGGCAGGGTGCTCTGCACGTCGGACTCGGAGAATCCGTAATACTTGATCGAGTGCATGTCGAAGTAGCTGCGATCGCCGCGCCCTGTCAGATAGAGCTGCGAGACGCCTTCGGTGAGCGCATTGAGTTGCGGATCGGTGCTGGTCTGCTGCAACTGGCCGATCTTGTAATCCTGGAAGTACGTCTGGTCGGAAACCAGCACCCCGTCGAAACCCCAGGTCCAGCGCGGCGACAGGGCGAACTTGCCCTGTCCTTCGACGGCGCCGCGCCAGTCACGGAAGCCCGGGGTCAGCACGCCGTTGTCGTGGACGAAGTATTTCTCGTCGAGCTGGTCGATGCCCGAGGCACGGAGCGTGAAGCTGCCTTCCTCGAAGCGCTGCCGGTACTCGGTGCGCAGCAGCGGGCCCTGCTTGGTGGTGATGCGGGGCGACACCGTCAGATCGTAATTGGGCGCGAGCGCGAAGTAGTAGGGCGTTTCGATGCCGAGGCCGTAGGCCGAGCTCGTCGAGATCACCGGCATCAGGAAGCCCGACTTGCGCTTCACGCTGGGGTCGGGCGCGGAGAAGTAGGGGAAGTATGCGAGCGGGACGCCGAAGAACTCGATCTTGGCGTCCTCGAAATACATCATCTGGTTGGCTTGGTCGTGAATGATTCGGACCGCCTTGACCTGCCACAGCGGCGGCTTGAGGGGATCGTCCTTGCAAGGTTCGCATGCGGTGTAGACGCCGCTCGAGAACACCGTGTAGTTGGCCCCGGTGCGTTCGGCGCGCGCAGCCGCCATGCGTGTCTCGTCGGCGGTTTCGAGGCGCAGCGAATCGATGAAGCCGTCGCGGAAGTTGTCGGAGAGATCGAGCTGCTGGCCGTAGCTCACCTTGCCGTCGGCTTCGGTCAATCGCGCATTGCCCTCGGCATGGAGCCGCTTGGTGCGCTGGTCGTAGACCACCTTGTCGGCTTCGAGGGTCGCGCCGCTGTAGTAGATCTGCACATTGCCGACCGCCATCACGAGATCGTTGGCGTTGTCGTAGCGAATCTCGTCGGCCTGGACGAGCATCTGGCCGTTGGCGCTCTTTTGCTGGGCGAGGCCCTTGCCGGTGGGCTTGGGGCGCAACTGTTCCCGGAAGTTGAGAAAGTCGGTCTGCGCCATGGCGGGCGACAGCGTGACGACGCAGGCCGCGAGCGCTGCCGCCACGGCGAGCACCGCCGCGGCGAGCCGCGCGACGCGGCGCCGGGCGGGCGGGCGTGCTATGGCCGCGCCCACCATCATTCGCCACCCCGGTTCAACAACGCTCCCGACCCCGCTCTACGACCCCATTTCGCGGGCGCCAAAGCACCCGCCATGGCGGCCCCCGAATCCGCCATGCCCCTATTCACCCAAGCGGGCGCGACCATAGACGAAAATTCGCGTCGGATGCCACTCCAAAGCCCGGGCTGGCGCCCCGGGGGAGCGAGAGTTCCGAAGCCTGTTGCAAAGGAGCCATCACGGCCTGAAAGCAACGGCAAAACCCCGCCCGAGGGGCGGGTTTCGTGCCTTCCGGCACGGCCTACGCACGTATGGCGGCGTCCCCGACGATAGGTGAAGCCCGCGCAGTCCATCACGCAACTCATCCCCACCGGCCGTGCTTTCGCGACACACCGGTCCCCGCCGGCGCCTACCCCGCTGCGCCAGCCCCCAATGGAAGGTTAACTTCATCGTTCCACAAAATGGCCGCCGCAAGGCAAAGCTGTTGAACTTCAATGAAGAATGGTTAAGAGCCTGTACCGGAGCGGCCCCGCGGCCACTTCGAATGGCGAATTGCTCTGCGTCTACTCCCCTTTGCGGTCGGAGGACCGGTGCTGCCAAACAAGGCAGACAGGGACGCGCGCCCACGTCGGTGGGAGCGCGGGACGCGGTACCGGGATGGAACCAGCTGCAAGGAAAGTCGGCATGTCTTTGAAACTAAACATCGAATTTGATCGCCTCAAAGCGCCGGCCAAAGGCGTGTTGGTCGTCTTTTGCGACGATGCCCTCAAAATGGGCAGCGCCACCCGCAAGCTCCTTGGCGGGGCGACCGACCTCGTGAGCCGGGCGGCCGAGGCAGACGGCTTTACCGGGAAGAGCGGTGCGGCCCTCGACATCATCGCACCAGCGGGACTCAAGGCATCGCGCCTCGTCGTGATCGGCTGCGGCAAGTCGGCCGATCTCAAGCCCAAGGATTTCCTCAAGCTCGGCGGGGTGGCGGCCGGAAGGGTGCCGTCGTCGGCGAGGCAAGTGACGGTCGTCGCCGACCTGCCGGCCGGGCCGATGTCCCCCGACGCCGTCGCCGGCATCGCGGTCGGCGCGACGCTGCGCGCCTACACCTTCGATCTCTACAAGACCAAGAAGAAGGAGGGCGAGGACAAGCGGACCGCGCTCGACTTCACCATCGTCACTGCGAACCCCACCCCGGTGAAGCGCGCCTGGGCCGAGCGCCAGAGCCTTGCGGCGGGCGTCGTGTGGGCGCGCGATCTGATCAACGAACCGGCCAACGTGCTCTATCCGGAAGAGTTCGCCCGCCGGACCGGGGCGCTCCGCAAGCTCGGCGTGACCGTCGAGGTCCTCGACGAACGGGCGATGAAGCGGCTCGGCATGTTTTCTCTGCTCGGCGTCGGCCAGGGCTCCGTCCGCGACAGCCGCGTCGTCATCATGCGCTGGAACGGCGGCAAGCGCGGCGAAACGCCGGTTTCTTTCATCGGTAAAGGCGTCTGCTTCGACACCGGCGGCATCTCGATCAAGCCGGCGGGCGGCATGGAGGACATGAAAGGCGACATGGCCGGTGCTGCGACCGTCGTCGGCCTGATGCACGTGCTCGCCGGGCGCAAGGCCAAGGTCAACGCCATCGGCGCCATCGGCCTCGTCGAGAACATGCCGGACGGCAACGCGCAACGTCCCGGCGACATCGTCAAGACGATGTCCGGCCAGACCATCGAGATCATCAACACCGACGCCGAGGGCCGCCTCGTCCTCGCCGACGTGCTGCACTACGTGAACACCAAGTACAAGCCGCAATTCATGATCGACCTCGCGACGCTCACGGGTGCAATCATGGTCGCTCTCGGCCAGGAATATGCCGGGCTGTTCTCCAACGACGACAAGCTGGTGGACCGGCTGATCGTGGCCGGCGAAGAAACCGGCGAGCGGGTGTGGCGCATGCCGCTCGGACCCGAGTACGACAAGATGATCGATTCGAGGTTCGCCGACATGAAGAACACCGGCGGACGTCACGGCGGCGCGATCACCGCGGCCCAGTTGCTCGCCCGCTTCGTCGGCAAGACGCCGTGGGCACATCTCGACATTGCCGGCACCGCGCTCGGCTCGCCGCAGAGCGACATCAGCAAGGGCTGGACCTCGGGATGGGGCGTGCGGCTGCTCGATCAACTCGTGCGGGACCACTACGAATCGTGACGCGAGAATCGTGATGTCGGGTCCGCGATGACCGAGTTCCTGTTCTATCACCTCCAGGCCCAGCCGATCGAACGGGTGCTGCCGGTGCTGTTGGAACGGTCGTTGTCGCGGGGCTGGCGTGTCGTCGTGCAGACCTCGCTCGAGGAGCGCGTCGATGCGCTCGATTCACATCTGTGGACCTTTACCGAGGAGAGCTTTCTGCCGCACGGCACCTTCCGGGAAACGACGGCGGCGGACCAGCCGGTGCTGCTCACGCTCCACGACCATAACCCGAACGGTGCCGCGGTGCGGTTCCTCATCGACCGCGCCCCGGTGCCGGCCGACGCCGAGGCCTATGAGCGCGTGGTGGTGCTGTTCGACGGCGAGGACGACGAGGCGGTGGTGGCCGCGCGCGAGCAGTGGAAGGCGGCGGCAGCGCGCGGCTTCGAGGTGACCTATTGGCAGGCCGACGAAGCCGGGCGCTGGCAGCGGCGCGCCTGACGCGTCCCGCGTGAAGCGAATATTCGGAGTTGCAGCAACGTGTTAGGCTTCTGCAAGGGGCCGGGTCGGCATCGCTTCGGCCGCACCGCCGCCGCGAAAGGGAGGGCAGCGGCGAGAGGTTGCAGCGGAATCCCGTACCGGCGCCATCATGATGACGCAATGACGGGTGCTTTTACGCGCAGTGGGTCGAGCTGGCCGCAGGCGAGATCGAGGGGGATTTCGGGTGACGGGGGGTAGCTTCGGACTTTTGCTGCGTGGTGTCGCAGTCGCGGTGGCGGTCGCTGCCGGCGGCTGTTCGATGATGCCTGACATGTCCGAAGTCCGTCTGCCGAACCGCAATACATTTCTGCCGAGCAGCACCGCCGCCTATGTTGGGCCGGTGAGTCAGGCAGGCACAGTCGGGCCAAATGATCTCGTCAACGCTCAAGGCGCCTGCGGGCCCGGTGCGCCGGCCCAGGGCTCTCCGGAAGCGTCGGCAGCCGCCGGCGTGCCGCGCACCGTCGGCCTCGAGATGCCGGAATGCGACATCGTGCGCGCGCTCGGGCAGCCTCAGTCGGTCGACATCGGTACCGAGAGCGGCATGCGCATGACGGTGTTGACCTACAACGCCGGCGACCGCGCGGGCATCTACCGCTTCTACGCCGGACGGCTGAAATCGATCGAGCAGGGTCCGAATACGGAACCGCCGACGGGCGCGATCGCCAAGAAGCCCGCTGCGGCCAAGAAGCCCAAGACTCAGCCCCAGTCCCAGCCGGGCAACTAAGCCCTAATCCCGAAAAGTTGAAGATATTTCAGGCCGGGATCATGCTCGAATGAGGCATGACATCCCGAAGCTCGGATTAGGATTCAAAACATGCGTTCAATCAAAGACCGGCGGTGCGGCGCAATGCTGCTCGCCGCCGTCGTCATGTGGGCAGCGTGGGGCGTCAGCGCGCCATCTGCGTTCGCTCAGGCGGCCCATCCTCCCGTGCCGCAGGCGAGCGAGACGCCGCGCGGCGCCGCGCCGTCCGGCGAGCCCGGCGGCCGCCCGCGCGCCCAGAACGACAACGCGGCGCGCCTTCCTGCGGAATCCGTGACCGAGCACACGGTCGAGCTCCCCGGCCGCACCCTGCATTTCACGGCGACTGCCGGCGCCATTCCGCTGCTCGATGCGGAAAGCCTCGCCTTGCAGGCCGAGGTCGCCTATGTCGCCTACACCATGGGGTCGTCGGCCGATCGCCCCGTCACCTTCCTGTTCAACGGCGGTCCGGGCGCGGCTTCCGCGTATCTCGACCTCGGTGCGGTCGGCCCGTGGCGGCTGCCGCTCGACAACATCACGTTCTCCGGTTCGACGGCGCTCACTCCCAACGCCGAGACCTGGCTCGAATTCACCGATCTCGTGTTCATCGATCCGGTCGGCACCGGCTACAGCCGGATTGCGAGCAACAACGAGAATGCGCGCCGGAGCTTCTATTCGGTCGACGGCGATGCCAGCGCGCTGGCGGTCGCGATCCGCAAATGGATCGAGAAGAACGGCCGTCAGGGTGCGGTGAAGTTCCTCGTCGGCGAGAGCTACGGTGGCTTCCGCGTGCCCAAGGTCGCCCGCGCGCTCACCGGGCAGGGTGTCGGCATGCGTGGCCTCGTGATGATCTCGCCGGTGCTCGACTTTACTTCGCTCGGCAACCGCCGGCACGATCCGATGAATTGGGTGCGGCGGCTGCCGTCGATGGCGGCGACCGTGCTCGAAGGCACCGGACCGTTCGATCGCGAGCGGTTGCGCGAGGTCGAGAGCTACGCGTCCGGCGACTACCTGCGCGACCTCATGAAGGGCGAGAAAGACAACGCGGCGATCGAGCAGATGACGCCGCGGGTCGCCGCCTATACCGGCCTCGACGTTGCCGAGGTGAAGCGGCTCGGGGCGCGGATCGACAACTCGACGTTCCAGCGCGAGCTCAACCGACAGCGCGGCCGGGTCGCCAGCGCCTATGACCCGACCGTCACCGCGCTCGATCCGGCGCCGTCGGCGGCGACCACGCGCTACTCCGATCCGGTGCTCGACGCCATGGGGCCGCCGCTTACCGGCGCCATGACCGCGCTCTACCAGGGCCCGCTGAAGTGGCGCGTCGACCAGCCCTACCACCTGCTCAGCCACGAGGTGAACGGTCAGTGGAACTGGGGTGGTGGCCGCGTCGGCCCGGAGGTGGTCGACGATCTGCGCAACGCGCTCGCCGCCGACCGCGACCTCTATGTGTTGGTGGCCCACGGCGCGAACGATCTCGTCACGCCCTATTTCGCGACGCAGATGACCCTCGACCAGCTTCCGGTCTACGGATCGGCCGACCGCGTCAAGCTCGCCGTCTATGGCGGCGGCCACATGTTCTACACCCGCGACGCCTCCCGCCGCGCGCTGCGCGACGACGCCCGCGCGATGTTCGCCCGCGCACTGCAGCGGGAGTGATTTTTCGACCTTTTCCCGCGCGGCCTTCTCCCTCCTCCGCAAGTGGGGAGGGAGTAGCCGCGGGAACGCTCACTCCGGCTGAATGTTCGCTTCGCGCGTGAGCGCGGTCCACTTCACGACTTCCGCCTTGACGAAGTCGCCGAACTCCTTCGGCCCCTTCCACTTCACCTCGCTGCCGGAATCGAGAAAGCGCTGCTTGACCTCCGGTCTTGCGAGAATCTGCTCGACCTCGCGGCCGAGAGTGGCGACGACGTCCGCCGGCAGACGGGCCGGCCCGAAAAAGCCGACCCAGGCTTCGATGTCGAAGCCGGGCATCACCGTTTCGTCGAGCGTCGGCACGTCGGGAAGGATGTGGCTGCGGTCCTTGGTCATCACCGCGAGGGGTCGGATGCGGCCGGCCTTGATCTGCGGCAGGCCGTTGAGATAGTCCGGCGCCGCCACCGCGATGTGGCCGGCGACGAGATCGGTGGTCGCGGCGGGATTGCTGCGATAGGGAACGCGCACGACGTCGATCCCGGCGCGCTTCTTCATCGTTTCGAACACGACCTGCGTGGTGCCGTTGCCCTGGCCGTATTCGAGCTTGCCGGGATTGGCCTTCGCGTAGGTGACGAACTCGCCCATGCTGTGCACCGGCGAGTTGGCATTCACGGCGATGACCGAGCGGAAAATGCCGATCTGCGCGATCGCCGTGAAGTCCTTCACGGGGTCATAGGGCACGCTCTTGAACAGGCCCGGTGCCGCCGCATGGGTCGTGTTGGTCGTCACCATCAGCGTGTAGCCGTCGGGCGCCGCGCGCGAGACCGCGAGCGCGGCGACGAGCCCGCTGGCGCCGGCCTTGTCCTCGACCAGGAACGGCTGGCCGAGCTTCTCCTGGAGCGCCTGCGCGATCAGCCGCGCGACCGAATCGGTCTGGCTCCCCGCGGTGTACGGCACGACAATGGTGACCGGGCGCTCGGGATATTCCGCGCGCGCCGGCGCGGCGGCGATAACGAGGCCCACGGCGGAGATGAGTGCGAGACGGACGGGTGAGGAAGCAGCCAACATGCGCTTTACGTCAGGACATTCGCGCGTCACCGTAGTCAATTCCGGGGTGAGAGACAAAATCCGGGAGGGCGGTATTCCGTCGCATTCGCCGGCTTCGAAAAACACGCTGCCGGCGGCACGCTCCTTGCTCGGATAAGATAGGAATCCCGTACGCCACGCCAAGAAGACCCTGCTCAGGGAGGCCAATCATGCGGAAATCGCTGCACCTCGTATTGATGTTCGTGCTGTGGGCCGGTCTCGGCGGCGCGAAGGCGGACGATCTGCGGGTGCACCTGATCGGGACAGGTGGACCGGAGCTGACGCCCGAGCGGGCCGGCATGTCCACGCTGATCGATGTCGACGGCCGCAAGTTCCTGTTCGATGCGGGACGCGGCGCGCTGCAGAACATCTACCTGTCGCGCATCCATCCGAACGAGGTGACCAAGGTCTTTCTGACCCACCTGCACAACGACCATTTCGAGGGGCTGCCGTCGCTGTGGATCACCCCGTGGTTCATGTTCGCGCGCAAACAGAAGTTGGAAGTCTGGGGGCCGCCCGGCACTGCGCAGATGATCCAAGGCATGCGGCTCATGCTCAACCACGACGTCGAGCGTCGCAGCAATCCGGTATTCCGGCGCGAGGACCTCGACATCAAGACGACGGAGATCGGCGAGGGCGTCGTTTACGACGAGGGCGGGATCAAGGTCACCGCATTTGCGGTGGAGCACGTCGACGGCAATCCCGCGTTCGGATACCGGCTCGACGCCGGCAACAGGTCCGTCCTCATTTCGGGTGATACGACCTATTCCGACAACGTGGTGAGATACGGCGACCACGTCGACCTCATGGTGCATAACGTCGCCGCTTTCAGCGACCGAATGCTCAAGGCGGGCGAGATGAAGCCGGTGCTGGAGAAGCTGACGACCCCGGACCAGGCCGCGCAGATATTCTCGAAGGCGATGCCCCGTCTTGCCGTATTCTCGCATATCGTGAAGAAAGAGCTGCCCGGTGCCGCCGGCGATGCCGTCGTGATCGCCCGCACCAGGCAGGCCGGATATTCCGGCCCCCTTGAGATGGGTCTCGACCGGATGACGATCGAGATCGGCGACGCCATCAAGGTGCTGCCGCCGCAGCCGACCGACGGCATCGCCGAATTCGACAAACCCGACGCGAGATTCTAGCCGGAACCATCGTCCTTAATTCGAGAACATCGCGACCAGCGAGTTTCCCGCGGTCAGCCCCACGGTTTATGATCGGTGGTCGGTTCCTCACAACAGGACAGCGATCATGCCCCGCAATGTTGATGCCTTCCAGTTGCCGATGCTTGTCGTCGGCGCGACCGTGATGATGACGGCCTGCGCCCAGGCGCAAACGCCGAACGTCCGCTTCATCAATCCGGCGGCCATCGCCAAGCCGCCGGGCTACACCCATGTCGTCGAGGTCAACGGGCCGGTCCGCACGGTCTACATCGCCGGACAACTCGGCTACGACGGCGCCGGCAAGCAGGGAGCCGATTTCCGCGAGCAGGCGACGCTCGTCTACGAGAACCTCAAGGCCGCGGTCGAGAGCGTCGGCGGCAAGATGGAGAACATCGTCAAGCTGAACGCCTTCCTGACCGACATCCGCGCCCAACTTCCGATCTATCGCGAGGTGCGCGACAAGTACATCAACGCCGCGGCGCCGCCGGCGAGCACCACACTCGAAATCTCGAAGCTCGCGCGCGATGGTGCGCTTCTCGAGGTGGAGGCGATCGCAGTGCTGCCGGCGCGCTGACGCTGCAGTTCAGATTTCGATCTCGCCGCCGACCTCGAAGGCGAGATCTACGCCGGCGACCGTGACCACGGCCTTCGCCGGCAGGACCGCGCCGTCCTTGATCCGACCTTTGGCCGCGGCCTCGCGCACCGCGGTCTCGATCTCGCGTTGCGCGGTCACGCCGAGCTTCTTGAGGAATTTGCGCACGCTGATGTTGAGGGCTTCCTCGTTCATTTGCGTCCTCCTCGCGTTCGAACCTGCCGTCTCAGTCCGCAACCGCCTCTTCATATTCGCCGCTGAGCGCGAGCCACCGGTCCTCGGCGTCGGCAAGCGCGCCAGCGGCATCCGCTCGCTCCTTGCCCAGCGCCGCGACGCGGGCGGCATCGCGGTCGTAGAACTTGGGGTCGGCGAGCTCGACATCGATCTCGGCGATGCGCTTGGTGAGCCGCGTGATCGTCTTGTCGAAGGCGTCGATCTGCCGCTTGAGCGGCGCGAGCTCGGCGCGCCGCTCGGCGGCGGCACGGCGCAGGTCGGCGCGCGACTGCCGTGCCTCGTCCTTGCCGGCGCGGTCGCCGTTGCCGCCGCTGTTGCCGAGCACGAGGCGGCGATAGTCGTCGAGGTCGCCGTCGAACGGCTTCACGCCGCCGTCGGCGACGAGCCACAGCCGGTCGGCGCAGGCCTCGAGCAAGTGCCGGTCGTGGGAGACGAGGATCACCGCGCCAGAATAGTCGTTGATCGCCTCGATGAGTGCGCCGCGGCTGTCGATGTCGAGATGGTTGGTCGGTTCGTCGAGGACGACGAGGTGCGGCGCATCGAAGGTCGCGAGCCCGAGCAGCAGCCGCGCCTTCTCGCCGCCGGAGAGATTGGCGACCGGCGTGTCGGCGTGAGCGCCGGAAAACCCGATGGCGCCGGCGCGGGCGCGCACCTTGGCTTCCGGCGCGTCGGGCATCAGCTTGCGCACGTGATCATAGGCGCTGGCCGCGGGATTTAGCTCGTCGAGCTGGTGCTGGGCGAAATACGCGATCCTGATCCGGTCCGCCCGCGTCACCTTGCCGGAGAACGGCGCGAGCCGGTCGGTCAGGAGCTTGGTGAGCGTCGACTTGCCGTTGCCGTTGGCGCCGAGGAGCGCGACGCGATCGTCGGCATCGACCCGCAGCGTCAGCTTCCGTAGCACTGGGCGGCCCGGCTCGTAGCCGACCGACACGTCGTCGACGGCGAGGATCGGCGGGGAGAGCGCCTTGTCGGGGGATGGGATTGCGATGCCGCGGACCTCGTCCTCGATGCTGACGTCGATCGGCTGCAGCTTGGCCAGCAGCTTCATCCGCGACTGGGCCTGGCGTGCCTTCGTGGCCTTGGCGCGGAAGCGCTCGACGAAGGCGGTAAGGCGCTTGCGCTCGGCCTCCTGTCGCTTGGCGAGGCCGAGGTCGAGGGCGAGCCGCTCGTTGCGCTGACGCTCGAACGAAGTGTAGTTGCCGCGATAGAAGGTGAGCCTGCCGCGTTCGAGATGCAGGATCGAATCGACGGCGGAATCGAGGAGATCGCGGTCGTGGCTGATGACGACGACGGTGCGCGGATAGCGCGCGATGTGGTCCTCGAGCCACAAGGTGCCTTCGAGGTCGAGATAGTTGGTGGGCTCGTCGAGGAGGAGAATGTCCGGCTCGGCGAACAGCACGGCGGCGAGGGCGACGCGCATTCGCCAGCCGCCGGAGAATTCCGCGCAGGGGCGCTGCTGGTCGTCATGGGAGAACCCGAGGCCGGCGAGGATCCCGGCCGCGCGCGCCGGCGCGGCATGGGCGCCGATGTCGGCAAGGCGTGACTGGATCTCCGCGATACGATGCGGATCGGTCGCCGTCTCGGCCTCGGTGAGCAGCGCGCTGCGCTCGCGGTCGGCGGCGAGCACGATGTCGATCAGGGGCTCGGGTCCGTCGGGCGCCTCCTGCGGCAGCCGGCCGATGCTCGCGCGCGAGGGCCAGACGAACCGGCCGTGCTCGAGGGCGATGTCTCCGGCGATGGCGCGGAACAGCGAGCTCTTGCCGGTGCCGTTGCGGCCGACGAGGCCGACTCTTGCGCCTGATGGAATCTGCGCGGTCGAGCGCTCGATCAGGAGCCGCCCGGCCACGCGCAAAGAAACATCGTCGATCACCAGCATCGGCGTGGTATGGCCGCAATGGCCGGGCGGTTGCAACCGATACTTGGTGTCGCGGCAGGGATGGGTTGCCAGGACGGGGATGCTGCCGTCACAATCGCGCCAACCGCCGCGTCCGCCGGGCCGCGCCGGAGCTAAGGGGGAAGTGATGTGCGTAGCCGGGTGTGAACGCGCGGTGCGCGAAGCTATGACGCGGCGCGGTTTCTTCTCCCGCGCGAGCGCTGCGGGATTTATCGCGACGGCCGTGCCGGGGAGTGTTGCCATGGCGGCACCGCGCAGCTTCACCAAGGTGGTCGACCTCACCCACACGATGTCGCCGGATTTTCCGACCTTCAACGGCAAGCCGGGCATCGAGATGCAACGGGAATTCTCCGCTCAAGAAAGACGGCTACAACCTCAACTGGTGGCGCGTGAGCGAGCATGCCGGCACGCACATGGATGCACCGTTTCACTTCGCCGAGCGCGGCGTGCCGGCCGACAAGCTCGCGATCGAGCAATTGGTGGTGCCGCTCGCGGTGGTCGACATCGCCTACAAGGCCGAGCAGGAGCCCGATTACCTGTTGTCACGCGACGACCTCGCGGCATGGGAGATGAAGAACGGCCGCCTCCCGGACAACTGCTGCGTCGCGCTCTATTCCGGCTGGGGCGAATTGCTCGTCAAGGACGAAGCGAAATTCTCCGGCCGCGACATCGACGGCACCTTCCATTTTCCGGGCTTCGATCCCGACGCTGCCGAGTGGATGATCAAGGAGCGGCGGGTGGCCGGTATCGCCGTCGACACGCTCTCGCTCGACAACGGGCCGTCGAAGGATTTCAAGACCCACAAGATCTGGCTGCCGTCCGGCCGCTGGGGCCTCGAGAATGTCGCCAACCTCGGCGAGGTGCCGGCGAGCGGCGCGACGCTCGTCGTCGGCGCCCCCAAAGTGAGAGACGCGACCGGCGGCCTGACGCGGGTGTTCGCGCTGGTGTAGCGATTTCCCTCGCGCTGCCCCGAGGCTGTCATCGCCCGGCTGGACCGGGCGATCCAGTAACCACCGGACTTCGGCTGGGCGCTAGGTGTTAACAAACATCATGGCACAGGGGTTACCTGGATTGCCGGGTCAGCCGGGCAATGACGCGCTCCGGAATGAAATGCGTCACTTCTCGCCACCGTCCCAATCGATCGTGCCGGCTTCCCACTTCGCCTTCACCTTGGGCGCAGCGCGGATGAACTCGTCGATTGCGCTCACCGGCTTCTTGTCGGGATTGGCCTTGCAGAAATCGACCACGAGGGCGAGCACCTTGCGGTCATCGAGCGTCGAGAGGTCGACATGCTTGCTGTCGTCCTCGAGCAGCGAGATGTTGGCGGCGCTGACGTAGCCCTGCACCCAGGCAAACAGCATGACGTTGACGGGATTGTTCAAACCCTCGCCCGGCTTGAGGTCGTTGACGAGACGCGCACAACTCGACGTGCCGATGCCCTGGGTCGCCAGCGGCTCGGCGCGCGCGTCGAGGCCGAGTATCGAGCAGCCGAGTGCCGCCGACAGGATTGCGCAGGCGAGTTTCGACATCATGCGGTGACGCTCCAGGCTTCGCTTCGTCGCGGGCCGGTTTATGCGACGCCATGGTGGCAATGCAAGGGCCGCCGTGCACGCATTTCGCGCTCGATCGCTCGAACCGATCACTCCACCGTGATGCGGCTCTTCCACATCGCCCAGGGTCGCTGGAAGTTGGTGTCCTTGCGCCCGGTGATCAGGTCGCTTTCCTCCGGCGTGAGGAACTCGATCGGGCCGCCGAGCGCGATCGCCTGCGCCTGCAGCCGCGCATTCACCTCGGTGTAGATCGCGCGATAGACTGCGGTCATGACGTTTGGCCCGACGCAGATGTTGCCGTGGCCGCGCATCAGCGCGACGTTCGCCGCGCCAAGCGAGCGCGCGAGCGCGCTGCCGTGCTTCTCGTTGCGGATCAAGAGATCGGTCATGCCGTCGCAGTCGCGAATCTCGAACACCGGCACGTCCTGCTTGAGGAATGCCGACATGTGGCAGATCGCCTTGAGCTTCACCTTGCTGACGCTGAAGGGAATGACGGTCGGCGAATGGCTGTGCACGATCGCGGCGACGTCGGGCCTCGCCTTGTAGATTTCGCCGTGGATGAAGCGCTCGATGTACATGAGCCGCCCGGCCTGATCGACCGGATTGGAATCGAGGTCGTATTCCATGATGTCGGCCGCGGTGATGATCGCCGGCGCCTTCGAGCGGGAGAGGAAATAGCGGTCCGGCGCATCGGGGTGGCGGATCGTCACGTGGCCATAGCCGTCGAGCACGCCCTGATCGGCGAGGATGCGGTTGGCAGCGACGAGGTCTTCGATTGCGGCGGAGTCGACAGGGCCACCGGACTTCGGGGGGGATTTTTGGCTGGTCATCGGGCGGACCGGAGAACGAAGGGGGGACAACCGGGGGCTGTGGGAAGGTATTTCATGCGGTAGTTGGTCATGAAAAAATCGCGAACCTTTGGGCAGATCATGCTCTGACTCGGGGGTGTCGAAGCGCTTGGTTATGTCTCATAGCCAATTCGCCGGTCGCGACCAAGCGGACCTGATCCTCGTTGGGATAGATTTGAGATTGATGGTAGCCACGGCTGACTCGCTGCGCCATAGTGCGGAAAATCTGTGGATGGGGCAGGGGCTTAGCCCAATGAGACAGGGGGTAGATGATGCCGGGCGTTGATGCAGCGGCGGGAACCCTGACGGTTCCGATCTGGCTCGCAGGAGCGGCCAGCGCATTTTTTCTGGTGGCCATCCTGGTGGCCGTCAAACGGGCGGGCGGCGTTGCGCTCGTCTCATCCCTGTTCCGCGTCGGGATCATCGCCGCGTTCGTGCTCGGCGCCTGGCTTTATGTGGACCGCGGGGGCGCCAAGAATGCCGACAACACCGACCGGCGTGCGCTCGATGACCGCAAGACCGCGCTGATTACCGGGGCGATCGCGCCCGGCTCCGCGCTTTCCTGCCTCGATGAAATGGCCGGTGAAGCGGTTGCCGCCGCCTGCGAGAAGTCGGTGTTCGCCAGTCCCGAGGCGGTCGCCGCCGCGGTCAAATACGTCGCGGCGCAGCTCGACCTCCTCAAGGATGGCACCGCCTACGCCATGCAGGATTCGACCTACACCGCCGAGCTCGCGCCGCTGCGCGCTGCGATCGAGCTCGACCGCTTCGGCCTCGTCGCCCATGTGCTCGGCGACCACGACGGCTGTACGGCGGAGCGCTGCGACGCGGTGGCGACGTTCCAGGATTCCAGTCGCATCATGGCGAACCTGCGCGATCGCACCTTCGACGAGCAGGTGAAGAAGTACACCGTGAGCTGGAACGCACCGCACCCCGCCGATGGCATCGTGGCCGCGGTCGGGCCACCCGTCTCGCTGCCGGGTGCGACCGGACCGGGAACGGTGGCGCCGCGCTACGATTTCCCGTCGTCCAAGTCGATCCCGCCGGTCAGCATCATGGCGCCCGAAGGGCCGCCGCCGAAGGATTTGGGGCGCGACGCCGCGCCGGCGCGTGATGTGATGCCGCAGGCGATGCCGGCGCCTCCGCCGAGCCGCGAGGCCGCCGTCACGCCTCCGGCCGCCGATCCGACCGCGGCGACACTGGCCCCGCCCGGGACGCCGGTGCCGCCGCGCCGGCCGCCGCAGGTGCGCGCGCCAGCACCGCCACGGGCGGCCGCCGCAACCGCAACCGAACCGGCCGACGCCGCACCGCGGGTGATCCAGTCGCCATACGCGCCGCGCTAGGATAGGTTTCTCCATCCTTCTGGAGCGCGATCGATCGTGATCGCGCTCCACATTCCCTGATGTCGAGGATGAGCGGGCTTCTCGACGGCATTCGCGTTCTCGACCTCACCAATGTGCTGGCCGGGCCGTTCGGCGCCTATCAGCTCGCATTGCTCGGTGCCGAGGTCATCAAGGTCGAGGAGCCTGGCGCGGGTGATCTCGCGCGCCAGCTCGGCGCCGATCCCGCGCTCAACAAGGCGCTGATGGGGGCGTCGTTCCTCGCCCAGAACGCCGGCAAGCGCTCGATCACCGTCAACCTCAAGAGCGAGGCGGGCAAGGACGTGTTCCGCCGCCTGGTCGCCACCGCCGACGTCGTGATCGAAAACTTCCGCCCGGGCGTGATGGAGCGGCTCGGATTCGGGTACGAAGCGCTCAAGAAGCTCAAGCCCGGTCTCGTCTACTGCGCGATCTCCGGCTTCGGCCAGGACGGCCCGCTCAAGGACAATCCGGCCTACGACCAGATCGTGCAGGGGCTGGCCGGCGTCATGAGCGTCACCGGCGACGAGAACAGCGCGCCGCTGCGGGTCGGCTATCCCGTTGCCGACACGATCGGCGGGCTCACCGCGGCGTTCGCCATCGCCGCAGCGCTGGTGCGGCGCGGACGGACCGGGGAAGGCGAGTGCATCGACGTGTCGATGCTCGAGGCGACGCTCGTCACCATGGGCTGGCAGGTCTCGAACTGGCTGATCGCCGGATTGCGCCCGCAGCCGCTCGGCAACGAGAACATGACGGCGGCGCCCTCCGGCCTGTTCGCGACCGGCGACGGCCTGCTCAACATCGCCGCCAACCAGCAGCAGCAGTTCGAGACTTTGGTGCGGCTGATCGGCCGCGCAGAGCTCGCGAGCGATACGCGTTTTGCCGAGCGCGAGGACCGCAAGCGCAACCGGCTGGCGCTGAAGGCCGAGATCGAGACGGCGCTCGTGGCAAAATCGGCGCGGCAATGGGCGGAGCTCTTCAATGCGCAGGGCGTGCCGGCCGGCGAGGTGCTGGATATCCCTGAGGTGCTCGAGCATCCGCAGGTCGCGGGGCGCGGCCTGGTGAAGCGCTTCTCCGACGCGCCGGGCGTCGACCGGCCGGTCGCAGTGGTGCGCTCGGGCTTCCGCCTTGCAAGCGGCGACCCGTTGCCGGCGACGCCGCCCCCGGCGCTCGGAGCCGACACCGCCGAGGTGCTGACCTCGCTCGGCTACACCGCGGAGGAGATCGCCGGCCTGCGCAAGGGGCGGGCGATCTGAACCAATCGTACTTCGTCAGGCGACGATGTTGCCGATGGCGCCGGTCTTTCCCCCGCGATAAGCTTGACGAAAATCCGCGCGGACCCAACCGCGCATTGATCCGGGAGAACAGGCCGATGATTTCTTCTCGTACTTTTGCATGGCGCGCGCTCACCGTCGCATCGCTGACGCTTGCCGGCTCGCTTGGTGCGGCCGCGCAGGGCGTCCCGGCGCATGTGAAGCTCGGCGTCGTGTCGTTCCTCTCCGGCCCGGCGGCGGCGCCGTTCGGCATTCCCGGGCGCAACGGCGCGGAGCTCCTGATCGACGCCCTCAATGCCGGCAAGGCGCCGGCGCCCTACAACACCGTCGGGCTCGGCGGTACGCAGATCGAGGTGAAATTCGTCGACGAGGCCGGCTCGACCGCCCAGGTCGTCACCGAATATCGCAACCTCGTCCAGCGCGATGGGGTCGACGCGGTCTTGGGCTATATCTCCTCCGGTAGCTGCCTCGCGGTGACGCCGGTCGCCGAGGAGCTCAAGGCACTCACCGTCTATTACGATTGCGGCACGCCGCGCATCTTCGAGGAGACGCCGCGCAAATACGTGTTCCGGCCGCCCCCGACGGCGACCATGGATAACGTCGGCGCCGCCCGCTATCTCGTCGCCAAGCTCAAGGACATCAAGCGCTTTTCGGGGATCAACCAGAATTACGCATGGGGCCAGGACTCCTGGCGCGATTTCGTCAGTGCCATGGCGGTGCTGTCGCCGGCCGCCAAGGTCGACAAGGAGCTGTTTCCAAAACTGTTCGCCGGCGAATTCGGCGCCGAGATTTCGACGCTGCTGATCTCCGGGTCACAGGCGGTGCACACGAGCTTCTGGGACGGCGATCTCGAAAGCTTCATCTACCAGAGCGATGCGCGTGGGCTCGCCAAGCGGATGCCGATCGTCGGCACCACGGTCGAGGCCTCGATGTGGCGCCTGCGCGACAAGATCCCGGACGGCACCATCGTCGGCGGCCGCGGCCCCAACGGGCCGCTCGCCCCCGACACGCCGCTCAATGCCTGGTTCCACAAGGCCTACACCGAGCGCTACGGCGTGCCGCCGACCTATCCGTCCTACCAGATGGCGCTGGCGCTGCTCGGGCTCAAAGTGGCGTGGGAGAAGGCGCAGGCCAAGAAGGGCGGCGCCCGCCCGAACACCGAGGAGGTCATCTCCGCCTTCGAGGGCATCGCCTATGAGGGGCCGAGCGGGCACGTGGCGCTGTCGATCGGAAAAGGCCACCAGGGCGTCCAGGAGACCGCCTACGGCACCTTCCGCTTCAACAAGCAGAAGAACGCGCCGGAGATCGTCGACGTGGTGCGGTTTCCCGCCGATTGCGTCAATCCGCCCGCCGACATGACCGCCGACGACTGGATCAAGGGCGGCATGAAGAGCCCCGGCTGCAATTGACGGCGACGAGTTGCCCGCGTTGCGGCTGTCGGATGCTCTGTCAGCTGGATACTCAGATGCGGCCCGCCTCGCGCGAGCGGGGCGATCCAGGGGCCTTGAACCATCCGGACCTCCAGGATGCTCACCGCGCACCGCCCACTCACCCGATCGGGTTTCCGGACCCCCGTGCGAAGCCGCCGTAGAGCGTATCCAGCGCCGCAACGGGCACGGAGAACAGAGGCCCGTCGTGCTGACCGTCTTCGCCATCCTGACCGACGGCCTCGTCTACGCGGCGTACCTGTTTCTCGTCGCGGTGGGATTGAGCCTGATCTTCGGCGTCATGAAGATCCTCAACGTCACCCACGGCTCGTTCTATGCCTTCGGCGCGTATGGCGCGGCGACGGCGGTCGGCCTCTATTTCGCCCACGACTGGCCGGCGGCCGGCGGCTTCCTGTTCATGATCGCGCTCGCCATGGCGATCGGCGCGGTCCTCGGCCTCGTGCTGGAACGGGGCGTGCTGCGCTTCGTCTACGGCCGCGACGAGATCGTCATCGTGCTCGTGACCTATGCCTGCTTTCTCATCCTGGAGGACGCCATCGCGCTGATCTGGGGGCCGCAATCCTATGCGGCCTATCAGCCGATGGTGGCCGCCGGCAACATTGAGATCGGCGACCTGATCCTGTCGAACTACGACATCGGCCTCGTCGCCATCGCCGCCCTGGTCGCCATCGTCGCTCATTGGGCGATCAACTCGACCCGCTGGGGCCGGCTGCTCGGCGTCGTCATCTTCGACCGCGAGACGGCAGCGGCGTTCGGCATCAATGTGCGTCTCGTCTACACCGTAACGTTCGTCGTCGGCGCGATGCTCGGCGCGCTCGGCGGCGCCATGATGGCCCCGAAAATCTCCGTGACCCTCGGTATCGGCGTCGAGGTCATCGTGCTCGCCTTCGCGGTGGTGGCGATCGGGGGCATGGGGTCGATCGAAGGCACCGTGCTCGGCGCGCTCATCGTCGGCATATGCCGCGCAGCGGCCGTCCATCTCGTTCCCCAGCTCGAGCTCTTCGTGATCTATGCGGTGATGGCGCTCGTGCTGGTGTTCCGGCCCTACGGCCTGTTCTCTCCGGCCGCCCCGCGGAAGATCTGACGATGCTCTCGCGCGCCGATCTCATCGGTGCTGCGGCCTTCGTCGCCGCGGCAGCGGTCGCGCCGGTGATGCCGGCTTGGCTCGTCTCGCTCGCAACGATCGCCTTTGCCAATGCGCTGGTCGTCCTCGGCCTCATCATCCTGTGGCGGACCGGGCTCGTCCCGTTCGGCCAGGCGCTGTTCTACGCGATCGGCGCTTACGCTGTGGCACTGATCGGACGCTATACGCCGGTGCGCGACGTTTTCGTCGTGGTGCTGGCGGGTGCGATTTGTGCCGCGATCGTCGGCTGGCTCGTGGGGTATCTTCTCGCGCGCTACCGCGAGATCTTCTTCGCGATGCTGAGCCTCGCGATGTCGATGATTCTCTACGGCATTCTGGTGAAGACCGAGACGTTGGGCTCGACCGACGGTTTTCACGTCGCGGCCGGCTCTTTCCTCGGCTATCGCCCGCGTGGCGAAGCGCTCAATCTCGCGATGTACTGGCTCACCCTCGGCTGCGGCGCCGCCGCGGCTCTGTTCGTCTCGCTCTATTTTCGCACCGTGGCCGGCGCGCTCGCCGTTCCCGTGCGCGACAACGAAATCCGCCTGGAATTTCTCGGCGTCTCGGTCAATCGGCTGATCCATTTGAATCTCGTGATCGCGGCGACGCTCGCCGGCGTCGGCGGCGCGCTCGCGGCGCTGTCGATCGCCCATGTCGACCCCAACATGGCCTATTGGACGACGTCCGGCGGCTTCGTCTTCGTAACCATTCTCGCCGGCACCGCCTCGGTTGCGGCCGCCTTCGTCGCCTCGTTCGTCTTCGAGCTGGTGCGCTCGATCGCGGTCGACGTCGCGCCCAACACCTGGCAGATCATCCTAGGCACCGCGCTGTTGCTCACCATCCTGTTCCTGCCGGAGGGCCTTGGGTCGCTGTTGGCACGAATCCGCATCCGCAAGGCGGACGGAAAGGCGCGTCCGTGACCGCGATCCTCTCCGTCCGCGACCTCGAAAAGACTTTCGGGTCGATCGTCGCCGCCCGCGACATCACCCTCGACGTGCCGGCGGAGCAGACCGTCGGCATCATCGGGGCGAACGGCGCCGGCAAGACCACCTTCATCAACATGATCACCGGCCACCTGCGTCCGAGCAAAGGCACCATCCGGTTCGGCGAGCACGACATCACAGGCCGGCCGTCCCGCGAGATAACCCGGCTCGGGGTGTCGCGCTCGTTCCAGGTGGCGCAGATCTTTCCCTCGCTCACGGTGTTCGACAACATGTGTGCGGCGGCCGCGGTCGCCGGCAGCCGCGGCGGTACGCTCGGCCATGCGCTGGTGCCGCTGCGCTCGCCGGCACTCATCGTGCAGGCCGAGGCGGCGCTCGACCTCTTCCGCATCGCCGCCTACCGCGACGTGCGCGCGGCGACGCTGCCTCAGGGCGTGCGCAAGCTGCTCGACATCGCCATGGCGGTGGTGGGATCGCCCCGCGTCGTGTTGCTCGACGAGCCGACCAGCGGCATCTCGATCGCGGACAAGTTCGGCATCATGGAAGTCGTGATGTCGGCGCTCAGGAGCCGGCGCCTCACCGTGCTGTTCGTCGAGCACGACATGGAGATCGTCGCGCGCTATGCCGACCGCGTGCTGGCCTTCTACGACGGCACCGTCATTGCCGACGGATCGCCGGCGGCGGCGCTCGCCGATCCGCGGGTGCAGACGCTGATCAGTGGAACGCGCGTGCGCGGAGGGGCCGGTGCTTAGGGTATCGGGCCTCGACGTCGCGATCGGCGCGATCCCGATCATCCATGGCGCGAGCCTCGCGGTCGCTACCGGCGAAATGTGCGGCCTCATCGGGCGCAACGGGGCCGGCAAGACGACGCTGCTCCGCGCGCTGATGGGTGCGATCGCGGCAACCGGCACCGCGATGTTCGACGACGTCGACCTCATCACGCTCCCGGCGTATGGCCGGGTCGGGCGCGGCATCGGCTACATGCCGGAGGACCGGCGCCTCGTGCCGCACTTCACCGTCGAGGACAACATCCGCTTGCCAACCTGGACCACCACTACGGCCGACGTCGAGGAGCGGCTCGCCTGGATCTATTCGATCATGCCGGAGATCGCAGCGTTCCGGCGACGCCGCGCCTTGGAACTGTCGGGCGGCCAGCAGAAGATGGTGGCGCTCGCCCGCGCGCTGATGGCGGGGCGCAAACTGCTCCTGCTCGACGAGCCCTTCGAGGGGCTCGCCCCCGCGCTGGCTCGGCGGCTCGGCGAGGTGATGGCAAACCTCAGGGGCGAGGGCCTGTCGATGCTGATCGCGGAGTCGAACGAGGTCCATGTCGCCGACTTGTTGTCGCGCGTATTCCGGATCGAGCGCGGCGCGGTCGAGGCAGGGTAGGGAAGGACGCGCGACCTCCTGAGCGTCATAGCCGGGCTTGTCCCGGCCACCCCCGATCATTATGGCACGGCAGTGCCCCGTTCATCGGGGTCGCCGGGACAAGCCCGGCGATGACGGATGGAGGTGATGGTCATTCCGCGCCACCGCGTGGCGCTACGATTTCCTACTTCTGAAATATCGCCTTCGGCAGCATGCCGCGCATGCCCTTGGTGCCGTCGACGATCTCGTTCACCCGCAAGTCCATGGCGGCGCTGAGCAGCATCAGCGCGTCGCCGCGCGACAGGCCCTTGTTCGCCACCACGAAGTCGAGCATCTCGCGGATGGCGATCTTGGCGGCCTGGTTGAGGTCCTCGTGCAGGCCCATCGACATGTAGTGCGTCGGCGTCTCGGCGCGCGGCCAGTTGGTGTGCATGCCCTTGTGGAGGATCACCTGGATTTCGCCCTTGAGCGACGTTTCAACCGCCGACATGCCGACCTCGCCGTCGCCCTGCACCGCGTGGCCGTCGCCGATCGAGATCAGCGCTCCCTTGGCATGGACCGGGAGGAACAGGCTCGTTCCCGGCTGCAGCGCGGCGTTGTCGAGATTGCCGCCGAACACGTTAGGCGGGCCGCTCGGCGTCCGTCCCATCGACGGCGGCGGTGCGACGCCGATGACGCCCCAGAACGGCCGGGTCGGCACCACGATGCCGGGCGCGAATTCGATCGCCTTCTTCGCGGGGTCGAAGAAGAACACCCGGTCGCGCGAATAGGGGAAGTCCTCGGGCAGCGAGCCGCGATTGGCGCGGAAGCTCATCGCCGCGATCGGCAGCCAGAGATCGATCGCGCGGATTTTGATCTCGACGGTATCGCCAACCTCGGCGCCGCGCACCTCGATCGGGCCGTCGAGGGTGTGGTCGTCGCGGGCGTCACCCGGCGCGCCTTCGAAGGCGGCGAACAGCTCGGGCGGGATTTTTTCCTTCGGCACACCCAGGCTCTCGAAGTAGCGGGGGTTGCCGGTTGTCGTCCACAGCTTCACGACGTCGCCGGAATCGATCGTCAGCACCGGCTTGAGCGAGGCGTCGAAGAAGCCGCGATGGACCGTGGTGGGCGACGCCTTGAGCTCGTGAACCTTCTCCTCGCTGCGCGCGGGCGCGGCGGCAACGAGAAGCGCGGTACTGGCGGCCAGAGCAAACGCAATCGATCTCATATTATCCTCCCTTGATGCTTCACGCGCGCAGACGCTGGGGCGCGTCGGTGCGGAATTTCGGCGCCACCTCGGTGGCGAACAGCTCGAGCGAGGCGAGCGCCTTCTCGACGCCGTACCACGGCGGGTAGTGCACCATGATCGAGGAGGCGCCGACGACGTCGCGCAGATGGGCGATCTTGTCGGCGACGGTCGCCGGCGATCCGTGCAGGATGATGTCGTGAGCGAGCGCGTCGTAGCCCGATCGGCTGCCGACCGTCTTCTCCTGTACCGTGCCGAGATAGCCAGAGGTGTGGCCGCTCGAGAAATGCGCGAGGTGGCGCAGGATGCCGGCCTCGCTCTCGCGCCGCGCCGCGGCGTCGGTCTCGGCCACGTAGACGAGGCGGGCGATATCGACGTGGCCGCGCGCCGGATTGGCGCGCCACGCTGGCGGCGTCTGGGCGAGCTCGGCGCGGTATTTCGCGGTCTGGCGGGCGAGATCGGCAAACGGCGTCCAGCTCGAGAGCATCAGGCCGAAGCCCATCTTCGCCGCGACGGTGATCGAGCGCTCGGTCGCGCCGGCGAGGAAGATCGGCGGATGCGGCTCCTGCAGCGGATGCGGGAACAGCTCGTAAGCGCCGCTCACGTCGAAGTTGAAATGCTTGCCGTGATGGGAGACGCGCTTGTTGTGGAAGAGGTCGAGCAGCAGCGGCAGCGCCTCCTCCTGGATGTCGCGGCGCGCCTCGAAGTCGATGCCGAAGCCGTCGAACTCGTATTTGCGATAACCGGAGCCGAGGCCGAGCACGAAGCGGCCGCCGCTGAGAATATCGAGGAACGCCGCGTTCTCGGCGACCCGCAACGGATTGGCGAGCGGCAACGTCACCACTGCGGTGCCGATCTTGATGCGCTTCGTCAAGCCGGCGAGATAGCCGGCATAGACGAAGACGTCGGGCATGATGCCGTATTCGCTCGAGAAGTGATGCTCGGCGAGCCAAGCGTAATCGAAGCCGAGCTCGTCGGCGCGCAGGATCTCGCGGGTGACGCGGGCATGCACGTCGCGGTGCGGATAAGGCTCGGTGTCGACGTTGGAATGGGAGGTGAACAGGATTCCGAATTCCATGCGTGGCGTCCTCTGGCTTCGCGCCATCATCCCACCTTCGCGGCGGACGCGCCACGCAGAAATGCCGCGCCGGTTCTGCGGGACCGGGGATGGTTGCCGACGGCTGCGGCGGATATGTTCGTCGATCGGCATTGAAGACCGCGCGCCTCGCTCGCGCCGAAGGGACGGAAGCAAAGGGACCCTGAATGAACGCGACCGATCAAATCGTTCCGCCCGCGCCGATCGCTGTGATCGGGCTCGGCAACATGGGCGTGCCGATGGCGGCCTGCCTCGTCAAGGCCGGCTATGCGGTGACCGGGTTCGACCTCTCCGCCGCCGCCCGCGAGCGCTTTGCGTCGGTCGGCGGCAAGAGCGCGGCGAGCGTTGCTGCCGCGGTCGGCGGGGCGAAGGTCGTGATCACACTGCTGCCGAACGGCAAGATCGTGCGCGAGGCGGTGGATGCGTTGCGCCCGCATCTGGCGCCGGGGACGATCGTGATCGAGATGAGCTCGTCGGCGCCGCTCGGCACCCGCAAGCTCGGCGAGGAGCTGATCGCCGCGGGCTCACCGCTTCATCGACGCGCCGGTGTCCGGCGGCGTCAAGCGCGCGGTCGACGGCACGCTCGCCATCATGGTCGGCGGTGACCCCGCAACCATCGACCGTGTCGATCCCGTGCTGGCGGCGATGGGCCGGTCGATCTTTCGCACCGGCGGGCTCGGCTCGGGCCACGCGATGAAGGCGCTCAACAACTACGTCTCGGCCGCCGGCCTCGTCGCCACCGTCGAGGCGCTGCAGGTCGGGCGCAAGTTCGGCCTCGATCCCAACCTGATGGCGGACATCCTCAATGTCTCCTCGGGCAAGAACAACACCACCGAGCTGAAGCTCAAGCAGTTTATGATTTCGCAGTCGTTCAACGCCGGCTTCCCGCTGCGCCTGATGGCGAAGGACGTGCGCACCGCCGACGACCTCGCCCACGGGCTCGGCATCGCGACCCCGCTCGCCGACCTCTGCGCGGATCTGTGGGACGATGCCGCCGAGAACCTCGCAGAGACTGCGGATCACACCGAGATCCTCCGTTTCATGGAGCGGCTGAAGGCGTGACGCCTACCGCGGCAGCGAGCGCCGCGCGGATCGTGCGCGCCATTGCAACCGGAGCAAATCATGACCGAGTTCAAGGTCGGCAAGGCGACCATCGTCCGCATCGAGGAGACCTACCTTCCGACCTATTCGGTGCGGAACATCTTTCCCGCCTGCGACGACGATATCCTCGCCAGGCACAAGGGATGGCTGGCGCCGAACCATTACGAGGCCGAGACCGGCCTCATCAAGCTCAGCGTGCACAGCTGGCTCCTCAAGATCGGCGGCCAGACGATCCTGATCGACGGCTGCTGCGGCAACGACAAGCTCAAGCCGGCGCGGCCGTTCTGGAACCTGCTCAATACGAATTACCTCGAGCGGCTCGCGGCAGCGGGTGCGCGACCGGACGAGATCGATCTCGTGATGTGCACTCACCTCCATCACGATCACGTCGGCTGGAACACCATCAATCGCGACGGGCGCTGGGTGCCGACGTTCCCGAACGCGCGCTACGTGTTCTCCAAGCCCGACTTCGAGTACTACCAAAAGCTCGACACCGATCAGGAGCCGGCGGAGTTCGGCACCTTCCGGGAATGCGTGCTGCCGGTGGTCGAAGCCGGCCGCGCCGATCTCGTCACCGGGCCGCATCGTCTCAACGATTTCATCGAGATCATCCCCGCGCCCGGCCATTCCGCCGGTCACGTCGTGTTCGATCTCGACAGCGGCGGCGAGCGCGCGGTGTTTCTCGGCGACGTCTTCCACCACCTCCTGCAGGTCTATTACCCCGACTGGAATTTCCCGAAAAACTCCGATGCGGAAGAAGCGCGGGTGAGCCGCCGGCGTATCCTCGCCCATTGCGCGGCGACCGGGGCGCTGGCGTGCCCGGGCCATGTCGGTGCGCCATTCGCGGGCCGCATCGAGGCGACGGGCGAGGGCTTCGTGCCGCTGTTCTGAGTCGTGCCGTCAGCACGAGGACTTCATGGCGCATCGCACCCACGTTTACCGGCCGGTGGTGGAGTGGACCGGCAATACCGGCAGCGGCACTTCGGACTACCGGGCCTATGAGCGGGCCTACGTCATCCGATCGCCGGGCAAGGCCGATATCCTCGGCTCCTCCGATCCGGCCTTCCGCGGCGACGCGACGAGATGGAATCCCGAGGACTTGTTCGTCGCCGCGGTCTCGGCCTGCCACCAGCTCTGGTATCTTCACCTGTGCGCCGACGCCGGCGTCATCGTGCTGGCGTATCGCGACGAGCCGGTCGGCACCATGATCGAGGAGGCGGACGGCAGCGGCCGGTTCGCGAGCATCGTCCTCCATCCGACAGTGCGGATTGCAGCGGGATCGGATCCGGCGAAGGCGACGGCGTTGCACCAAGACGCCCATGCGAAGTGTTTCATCGCCAACTCGGTGTCGTGCCCGGTGTCGGTCGAGCCGTCGGTCACGCAATAGCGGTCACAACGGGCCTCGCCGAGACCCGACTTCAAGCCGCGTGGTGGAAACATGGCCCCGGCCGACGTTCGTCGACCGGGAACAGGCGGAGCGCTACTGGAGCTCGCCGTCGACGAGAAAGACGCGCGACTTCGTCGACTTCTTTCGGATCGCGTTGACCTCGCCCTGCAGCTGGGATTTGTCCCAGGCCCTGGCCTTGTCCATGCTGTCGAACCCGATCACGATGAAGCGCTTGGGCGGTGTTCCGTCGAGCGCGACGATGTTCTCAGTGCGGGTGACGAATTTCCCGCCGAACTGGTTGTTGGCCTGCATCGCCTTGGGCAGCAGTGTCACGAAGCTGCCGGGATCGTTGATTTCGGCGATGTCGATCACTGCGAAGGCGCCGGGGCCCGCGTTCTGCGCGTTGAGGCCCCCCACCGCCGCAGCGCCGATGAGGATTCCGGTGAGCATTCCAATTCCCGTAAAAGCAGTGCGAGTCATGATCTGCTCCAAAAATTGATACGCCCCGCGTGGATGCGCACCGGCGGCTGCCGGCGCGCGCCAGACCGCAAAGTTGAAGGTCTGATGACGAAGTAGAATGCCAGCCGACGGCAAAAAGGCTGCCGCAATCGACGGGAGCTCGGCACGTCCCGGGGGCAGCTCGAAATAAGGCTATACCACTTATGCGACAGTGTGGCCACGATTGACCGCCGCCCGAGCAGGCGACGGTCCAACCGCGCAACCGCTGGCCTATTCCGAAATGCCTTCCGGCGGATCGGGCATCACCTCGAAAGCGAAGTGGAAGGCCGGCAAGTCTTCGCCGGGATGGTCGCGCTCGCCGGTGAGCTGGGGCAGGCGGTAGTTGACCGGCCGCGTCTCCTTGCCCTTGTAGATCGCCGGATAGAGATCGATGAAATGCCAGCCGGGCTCGCCGGTCGCCTGCATGATGATCTCGACGTCGCCCTGGCTGTTGAATCCGCAGGCATAGCCGGTAAGGCCGTTGTCGTAGACGACGGTGTAGATGTTCGCGGTCTCGCTCCACCCGACGCCCTTGAGGTGGACCTTGAAGGTGGTGCCGACCGGACCGCGGGCGACGTCGAGCGGAAGCGCAGTGGGCGCGATCCAGAACGTCCCCGTCTTCGTCACGCTGGCGCTCTCGGCGGCAAGGCCATGAGTGCCGCCGAGATCGTCCGGTGCCTTGAACCGGAATTCGACGTGGCCCGCGGAATCCGGCACGGCTTCCGCAATCACCCGTGCATTCTCCTCCCAGCCGCGGCCGGTCATGCGGTTGCCGGTGAGCGTCCACCATTTCAATGCGACCGGCTTGCCGGTCGGGAAACCGTTGCCGCTCACCACTACCGGCTCGCCGATGCCTGCGAAGCGCGGCACCGCGACGAGCTCGCCGGGGTCAGGGAGCCGATCGACATGGGCCTGCGCCTGTGTCGCCGGCGCGGGCGGCAGCACCGTGGGTCCCGGCGTGACGGTGTAGAGGAGCTTGAACTGCGGCCGGTCGGGGGAGGGCGACTGCTGCTTATTGCGGTAGGGAAAGGTGAAGTCGGAGTGGATCACCTCGAGCACGTGGCGGCCGACGCCGCCGGTCGCAGGGATCGTCACCCGCGCGCTGCCTGCCGTCGTCACCGCCGACATCCAGCCGGTGTAGCGGTTGTCGTAGAGCAGGACCCAGCTGTCCTCGAGCTCGCGATAGCCATAGCCGTGCACCTCGACCTCGATCGGAGAACCCGGCGGTCCGCGGTCGGAGAGAAGCTTCACGGTCATGTCGACGTTGAAGGCGTCTTGCGTGAGCAGGCGGTCGCCCTGCTGCAGCACGATGTCGTGCTGGAAGCCGAAGTCATCGGGCGCTGCGAAGGTCGCAGTGAAGCGGCCGGCGGCGTCGCTCTTCACGGTCGCGATCCGGTAGGAGACCGGCGTGAAGGCGCGGCCGAAATATTCCGCCGTCGTGACCTTCCAGCTTCCGGTCACGGTCGACCAGGCGAGATCGAATGACTGCCCGGGCGGCAGGCCTTCGCCGGTCACGGTAACGGGGGTGCCGACCGGACCATGCTCCGGCGCCACCTTGAGTCGGCCGACAAAGCCGCCGCGGAGCTCCGCCTGCGCCACCACCGGGCCGAGCTCGGCGGCACGTGGCGCAGCCAGGCTGCTGCCGGCAAAGACAAGCGGAAGGACGACAGCGAGCAACGCCGGCACGGCCAGCCGTCTGTTTCCGACGCCGCGATGCATGGGCACTCCTCTGCGATTCAGGGCCGGCGGGCCGACCGCGCCTCGGCGGCGGCGTGCATGCACGCGCCTGGGCGCCGATTGCCGTCAGCAGGCCGGAAACCCTATAAGGGCGCATCCGGGTTGGCAATTGTCGGCGGCCGCCTGCGGCGTAACGCGCTGCCTCACGTTGGCGGCCCCTCGATTTCAACAGGCCGGCATCGCGGCCTGACAAGCTGTCGCGAAATCGGCGATGATCGGGCAATTGCATTCCAGAGGACGCTGATGGGCTCGGTGCTGGACGGCGTGATGCTCCTGTGGTTCGTGCAGACCGCAGTCGCGCTCGTGTTCGTGGCGATCGATATCCGCAGCACGCCGGAATCTCCCGTTCTCAAATGGGGGTTCATCCTGCTCACCGCCTATACCGGCGTGGTCGGCGCGTTTCTCTACGTGCTCGGCTGCCGTGAGCCGCTGCCCGGGCTCCATGAGCAATATGTCGCCGCGCGCTGGCGGCAGGTGCTCGGATCGACGATGCACTGCGTCGCCGGCGACGGCATCGGTATCATCGCCGGCGCGGTGATCGGCGGCATCTACGGCATCACGGGTCTACGCGACGTCGTGCTCGAATACGTTCTCGGCTTCGCGTTCGGCTGGACGATCTTCCAGGCGCTGTTCATGCGCGACATGGCCGGCGGCTCCTACCGCAAGGCGCTCGTCGAGACGTTCACATCCGAGCTGCTGTCGATGAATCTCCTGATGGCCGGCATGATCCCGACCGTGATGTGGCTCCGCGCAAACATCCCGGCGGCTGCCGATCCGCTCAAGCCGGCATTCTGGTTCGTGATGTCGATGGGGCTCCTCGTCGGGTTCATCGTCGCCTATCCGATGAACTGGTGGCTGGTGGCGCACCACTTGAAGCACGGCATGATGACGGTGCGGCCGAAAGCGGCGGCGACTCATGCAGTGCATGCGGGAAGCGGTGCCGAGCCTGCGCCCGCGATGGACATGAGCCGGAAACCCGCGCCGCGACCGCCGGTCCCGGTGATGGGTGTGCTGTCGTTCCTCGCCCTTGCGGCCGGTCTCGCCGTCGCGCTCGCCGCGCGTCCGCTGTGGTAGCTCGGCGTGGATGTCGGAGGCGGCCGGGTTCCGGTCGTCGCCTGACGCATCCTCAAGGCACGACGCGTACCCGGCTCATTCCCGCGACCGGCGGGCGATGAACGGGGCGGGCGATGAATGAGCCGGTTGGCGACAAGACGATCGGGAGGAACATGGCGTTCGACATCGCAAGGTTGCTGCCGCGCTGGGGAGAGGCTGCCGACCGGCCGCCGGTGGTGCCTTGCAGGTTCCTGATCCTCATTGCCGCGATCAGCACCATCCGCAGTCTCATCCACATGATCGCGCCCGACGGCGGCGCGCACTCCATCGCCGGCATCGCGCTCGAAGGGCCAGGAGCGGCGAATGTCGTCGCGATCTTCGCGCAATGGGGCGCCAGCCAACTCGTTCTGGCGGTCGTATATTGGGTCGTTATCCTTCGCTATCCCGTGCTTACGCCGCTGATGCTCGCGATCATCGTTCTCGAGCAGTTGTTGCGCCTGCTGGCGGGGGAGTTGAAGCCCTTGGTCGTCACGGCACCGCCGCCCGGTGCCTATTACACCTACGCGCTCCTGCCGATGGCGGCGCTGATGCTTCTCTGGAGCCTGCGGGCGAGGCGCTGAGCGATGTTCAGTCCGGCGGCCGCTTTTCGCCGGGCCCGCAGGGGATCGGCCTATCTGCCGCTGGTTAACGGTGCTACTCTCAAGCCGAGCCCAGCAGGCGACACACGGCGCCGCTCTTGCTCCGCAACGCGTCTGCTTCGCCGGATGCCATACTCGTACTACCGCGTCACAAATTCGTAGGGTGTGCAAAATCGCGCTGTGAGGGTCTGGCAGCGTGCGCAACCGCGCTGCGCGATTTTGCGCACGCGATCGGCCGAGGAACCGCGGTTGCAAACCCTACCTGCGCTTATGACACAGTAGTGCTCGGCGCAGCACCGGATCGCTGCGGCGAGCGGCGGCAGTCGACGGGGACGGCCGGTTTTCAAAGCGCCACTGCGGGAGAAGGCCGATGAGGGCGCACATCATCGGCGGAGGATTTGGCGGACTTGCGGCGGCCGCGCTTCTCATCCGCAATGCGGGGATGTCCGGTGAGGACATCACGATCTACGAGGCGGACGAAAAATTGGGCGGCGGGTTCTTTCTCGGCGGCAGCGCGGAGAGCGGCTACAACCTGCCCGGCTCGGTGTTCGACAAGGAATTCCGCTGCACATTCGAACTGCTCAAGTCGATTCCCTCCGCAAGCAATCCCTCTATCTCCGTCACAGACGAATTCTTCGCATTCAATACCGGCGAGCCATACCACGACAGGGCGCACATCTTCGATCGTGACGGCCGCGTCGTGCATGGCCCGCGTTTCGGCCTCAACCTGGGCGATGGCCTCAGCCTGGCGCGGGTTCTGCTGACGCCCGAAGCCATGCTGGACGGGCGCCGCATCGCAGAGTTCTTTTCTCAGCGATTTTTCTCGACTGAATTTTGGTTCCTGTGGTCGACGATCATGGGCTCGCTGCCCGAGCATAGCGCGATCGAACTTCGGCGTTACATGAACCGGTTCCTGTACCTGTTCGGTCACCTGTCGGACATGACGGGTGTCATGCGCACGCCCATCAATCAGCACCAGGCGTTCATCGAACCGCTGGTCGCTTGGCTGCGCCCACGCGGGGTGAACGCGGCACTGGTTCAATGCCATGCTAGTCGGGCGGCCTAAGCCGTTTTCCAGGGAAAATGTTGTGGTGCTTACGACGTGACGCTATTCCGGCTGGGGCAGTCCGGATCATCTTCTGTTGATGACGTTCCTGCGGCCGTGCCGGACTAGAGTTGCTTGTTTGCGACGCAGTCAAAGCCGAACTTAACAGGGGTACCAACGCTGCCATTCGGCAAGTGTGGTGTGAAGGTAAATTCGAATTGAGCGGCCGATAAAACAATCGTTTCCGTAATTCTTCCCGGCCCCGGGTCGTCACTCTGCGTGATGCTCGTGGGAATCACGTTTCGAAGACTGACCGAATAAAATGTGGCATCGTTGGAGGATTTTGCGAAAGTGATTGTTACTGGCCCCGGGGTGACTTTGCCGGACAGCACCGTGCCGAGAAAGATCGGGCTCGTGCTGTCGATGCGCTTCGTAATGGTCACCTCACCGCAAATGGCCTTTCCACTTCCTCCGCCAGAGCTGCTTTGGCTGAACGTATTCGAAGCGGTCTGGGTGTAGGATGTGAGTTCGATGTCCCCAGCGTGTCCTTGAACGGTCGATCCGCCGATGATGCCCGGCCAGGTGAGGAACAGGTCCGTCGCGGCCTGAGCGGTCGCGGTCCAAGCAAGGCCGAGCGCTATACTGCCGAGCAACACTGCGGCTCGCGGTGTGCGGCGGCAGGCGGAAGTATTGATAGAAAAGCACATAATTGGCCCCCTTTGCTTCATCAGACGATGGCAACGTGGAATTTCTTGCATTTTTTGACCGAACCGAGCGACTCTAGACTGCCGCCACCAACGCTTCGCCATTGGATTCCTTATCAGTGTCTACCGCGGCGGCTGCTCCTTCCAGTTCCGCCGGGCGTCCGCGCCGATGATGCCGCAGCCAGCGCGCGCCATGCGAGGCCCAAAGTGGGCACCGGCACGTCATCCGGCCAGCGATCGGCGCTGAGCAACGCCTGGTGGTGGTAGAGCCAGCAGGAAACATCGAGCGAGCGGACGCCGAGCTCGCGCATATTGCCGAGCGTCATCGACTCGATCGGATAGTCGAAGCGGGCCATCTCAGCCTGCTCTTTGGCGCAATCTTGCTCACATTCATCGGCGCTGGCGCCGAACCGAACCGGTTCAAGGATTTTTGGCGGGACTAATCCTGTTGGTGCTGGCGACTGCTAGCTTTTCTTCGTGTGAGGCGTCCCAAGATAAGGGAATTCTCCGAGAATGTCGGTGTGCGGCCTTAGACCGGTCGGCGGGCATTCCCCCTTGGTGAGAAAAGCGATGCGATAATTGATTACGTCGTCCGTGAAAACGCGGCCATTGGGATATTTTGCCGGCTTCGATGGATCGAAAGTCAGCACGTCGGGCAGTGTGCGCTCTTCGTCGATGGCGGCTATCGCTTCCTCGCGCGTGTAATTTCCGGTGTGGCCCATCAGATGGACGAACTGCTCAAGCCAACGACTGCGATCGTTCACTGGTTCGCTGGCGTTGTATTCCAACTTTGTGTCGTCGGTGTTGAAAAAGCTGCTGACACTGGGATGACCCGCGCGGTCGGCATGAATCAACTTGCCGTTTTCCCGAACGCTGCATCGACCCCAAATGTGTAGCTCGGGCCTCGAACTTATCTCGCTGGTCGGTAGTTCGACTGCCATCGAGAAGACGTTCGCTTCGGTGTTCGAGTCGACGCCAGTCCACGGTGACTTGCCGCCGAGGTGAGGCTCGGTGAAGTTCCTCTTACCCCGAATGTCGAAGAGGTTCTTGATGCCGTCAAAGTCGAAGAAGAAAGCGTCACTGCGGCTGCCGGCAAAGAAAGTGTAGTCGCCCGCTTTGACGATGTTGGGAGTAGGACCGAATGAAACCTCAGCATCGGCGACGATCTTTCTTCCAACCGCTTCAACGGAACGCGCCTCCTCGCCCTTGGCGAGAAAAACGTTGAAAGTCTGCTTGCCCGCCTGTGGCTTAGAAAAGACGAAGCTGAGGGCGACGTCGGTCAGCAAATCGCCGTTGCTGTCGATGTTGATCCGATAGATCGCGTCGGGATGGAGTGCGTCGGCGTTCGGGTTCGCATTGAGGATGATCACTGTTCTCGACGGGTTGCCAGACGACTGGAACGCATAGAGATCACATAGGTCCAGCCTTTGATCGCCAAGTGGAGGACCGAGGCTTAATCCAGTGAAATGGTTCGACATTTTACCTCATCACCGATTGCGCTGTGGGGAGCCGATCTGGTGGGATATTCGGACGTTGTCGACCTCGCCGCAAGGCGGTCACCCCCAGGTTTTGTTGATCACCGGACGATCCCAACCGGTAAAGAGGGCGAAGCCGGTCGAGGATCCGCGTGCCTGACTTCAGAGGATGCGTCAGCGCGACCCCGTGGGCATATCCAGTGGCGCGGGCATATCGATGGGCGCCGTATTGTTTGCGGCGGAGGCAGCATACCCGTGTGAGTTTACGCCGCTGATCACTACTATGCGCGGCCAAGCGTGTGCGGCGGCGGACCCGTGAACGCAAATATGGAGCCCGACTTCCAGCTCGTGAGGACGCGTTAGGCCGTCGCCCATTTCCGGGCGAGCTGGTCTCCGCCTCTCCAGAGCGTCCGTCCGCCCACGCTTTTGCAAGTTCACCTCACAGAGCCGGCGCGAACTCCCTGGCCGCCTTGGCCCGGCATTTCCGGCGCGGGATCAGCTCAAGACGTTCCTCGCTGATCCGGCGCTGCGTCAGCCTGCGCCGACTCGGGCGAGGGCGTCGCCGTCCTCAAGGATCGCGAAATTCAAACCCAACGCGCCGATGACCGCGGTCAGGCTCAACGGACCGAACCGATTGGCGCCGTTCAGAACCTTCGTCGTATAGCGCGACGGCAGGGCGGCGCCCCCGTCGACTGCTTCAAGGCTCGTGTCGATGGGCTCGATCGCTTCGATGCAGCGGATCGCGGGATCGTTGCGTTCCCGACACGCAAATCAACAAATTTCGGCGGGCGAGCTTCCCACGAGCTTCCATCCCGGCCCCCTGGAAAGATTTCACGGCCCGAAAATCCAAGAAACCCTTGTGAGAGTGGCGACCCCGGGAGGACTCGAACCTCCGACCTTCAGCTTAGAAGGCTGTTGCTCTATCCGCTGAGCTACGGGGCCAAACTCTCCGCGCCTTGGACCAAATTTTGCTGCAGTGCGCAACATCAAGAGGCGCGGAGGCACTGTAGCGCAGCCAGCCGACCTTCCGGCAGGATCATTACTAACAAAAGAATCAGAAAGAGCCGAGGGTTGAGGTTCGACGTTTCGCAATCGGTCGGCCGGATAAAATTCCCGTAAATTTCTGTTCTGGTTACTAGAAATGTCAAGTTTGACCTTTGTTCGAGGTCGAGCTTCGGTTACATTCAACGTGGGAGCGAAACGGATACCGTCGCCGGAAATGCGATGGCAATGAGCCTATGCTCAAGGATAGGAACGAAGTGGCCCGAAAGCGCGTCCTCGTCATTTCGACCATCGTCATCGCCGTTGCCGCCGTCGGATGGTGGTACACGGTCGACCATGCACCCGCCGAGCGCGCCGGAGGCAAAGGCGGTGGCGGTGCGCCGGTTCCCGTCACCATCGCGCTCACCACCAAGCAGGATCTGCCGATCTATCTGACCGGGCTCGGAACCGCGCAGGCCTCGTTCACCGTGGGTATCCGGCCGCAGGTCGACGGCAAGCTCGAGCAGGTCCTGTTCAAGGAGGGCGAGCAAGTCCGCAAGGGCGCGGTGCTTGCCAAGATCGATCCGCGGCTCTACCAGGCGGCGCTCGAACAGGCCAAGGCGAGAAAGGCGCAGGACGAGGCGATGCTCGTCTCGGCGCAGAAGGACCTCGTGCGCTCGCGCACCCTGGTCGACAAGAACTTCCAGACCCAGCAGGTGGTCGACCAGCAGCAGTCCAAGGTCGAGCAGTTGATCGCGTCGATGGATGCCGACAAGGCGGCGATCGATACCGCCCAGACCAACCTCGACTATACGTCGGTCGTGGCGCCCAGCGACGGCCGCATGGGCGTGCGTTTGATCGACCCCGGCAACATCGTGCATGCGTCGGACTCCCAGCCGATCGCCACGCTGACTTTGACCAAGCCGGCGGCGGTCATGTTCACGATGTCCGCGCGTTCGCTCAACGACGTCCGCGACGCGATGGCTCGCGGTCCCGTCGAGGTCGTCGCCTTCAGCCAGGACAACAAGCGCGAACTCGCCAAGGGCACGCTGCTGCTGATCGACAACATCGTCGACCAGGCGAGCGCCACCATGCGGCTCAAGGCGATGTTCCCCAACGAGCAAGATGAGCTGTGGCCGGGTGACTTCGTCAATGCGCGGCTCTCGCTCGAGACGCGCCGCGACGTCCTCACCGTGCCGTCGACCGCAATCCAGCGCGGACCCGACGGCATTTTCGCATGGGTCATCGACGAGAAGGACGTGGCGCATCCCCGCCCTATCACGTCGGGGCCTTCGACCGGCGACCGCACCATCATCGCCTCCGGACTTTCCGAGGGCGAGCGCGTCGTCGTCAACGGCCAATATAAGCTGCGGCCTAATGCCAAGGTCACGGTGACGATGCCGCAGCCGGTGGTCGCCAAACAGGCGCGTGCCTCATGAACCTCTCCGAGCCATTCATCCGACGCCCAGTCGCTACATCATTGCTGATGGCCGCGATCGGGTTCGTCGGACTGGTGGCTTTTCCGTTTCTTCCCGTCGCTCCCCTCCCGCAAGTCGATTTTCCGACCATCACCGTGACCGCGACCCTGCAGGGCGCGAGCGCGGAGACGATGGCAGCGTCGGTTGCCGCGCCCCTCGAGCGTCAGTTCGGCCAGATCCCCGGCGTCGCCCAGATGACCTCGATGAGCACGCTGGGCGCGACCTCGATCGTCATCCAGTTCGAGCTCAACCGCAACATCGATTCGGCGGGGCAGGACGTTCAGGCCGCGATCACGGTCGCGGGCCGCACGCTGCCGCAACAGATGACGACGCCGCCGAGCTACAAAAAGATCAATCCGGCCGACTCGCCCATCCTGATGCTGGCGGTGCAGTCGGACGTGTTCCCGATCTACATCGTCAACGACTACGCCGACAACTTCATGGCGCAGCAGATCTCCCAGGTGCACGGGGTGGCACAGGTGAGCATCGGCGGGGAGCAGCATCCCTCGATCAGGATCCAGGTCGATCCGGCCAAGCTCGCGTCTTCCGGACTGACGCTCGAAGACATCCGCGGCACTCTCGTCCAGTCCACCACGATCGCGGCCAAAGGTGTGGTCAACACCGAAAAGATGAGCTTCACCATCGCCGCCAACGATCAGATCATCGATCCCGAGATCTTCGAGAACGTGATCATCGCCTATCGCAACGGCGGTCCGATCCGGGTCCGTGACGTCGGCCGGGCGATCGCTGCCGCATCCGATCGTACCGTCGCGGGATACCAGAACAACAAGCAGGGCGTGCTGCTCGTCGTCTACAAGCAGCCCGGCGCCAACGTCGTCGAGACCGTCGATCTCATCAAGCAGGCGCTGCCGCGCTTGGCCGCGAACATTCCCCCGGCGATCACCGTGACCACGCTGCTCGACCGCACCGTCACCATCCGCGCCTCGCTCGAGGACGTCGAGTTCACGCTGGCACTCACGATCGTCTTGGTGATTCTCGTCATCCTGCTGTTCCTGCGCAACTTCTGGGCGACCGCCATTCCGGGCGTCACCGTGCCGCTGGCGCTGCTCGGCTCGTTCGCGATGATGTACCTGCTCGGTTTCAGCCTCGACAACCTCTCGCTGATGGCGCTCACCATCGCGGTCGGCTTCGTCGTCGACGACGCGATCGTCGTGGTGGAGAACATCCACCGCCACATCGAGAACGGCGAGACGCCGATGAACGCCGCGCTCACGGGCTCGCGCGAGATCGGCTTCACCGTGCTGTCGATCAGCCTGTCGCTGATCGCGGTCTTCATTCCGCTGCTTTTGATGGGCGGCATCATCGGGCGGCTGTTCCGCGAATTCGCGTTGACGGTCACCGCGTCGATCGCAGTGTCGGCGGTGGTGTCTCTCACGCTCGCGCCGATGCTCGCCTCGCGCTTCATGCGGCCGGAGACCCATCAACACGGCCGCCTCTACCGTGCCATCGAGGCCGTGTTCGACGCCATGCTGTCGTTCTACCGGCGCACCCTCGACATCGCCTTTCGCCACCAGCGCTTCACGCTCGGGGTATTCTTCGTCACCATGGGCATCACCGGCGTGATGGTGGTGTACATGCCGAAGGGCTTCTTCCCGATCCAGGACATCGGTCTCCTCAAGGGCATCTCGGAGGGGTCGCAGAGCATCTCGCCGGAGGAAATGAAGCGACTGCAGCTCGAGGTCGGTGAGGTCATCCTGCGTGATCCGGCAGTCGAGGCGTTCGGGTCGCAGATCGGCACCACCGGGAACAGCGCGCAGACCGGCAACACCGGCCGCTTCGACATCGTGCTCAAATCGAAGGAGGAACGCGGCATCAGCGCTTCCGAGGTGATCGACCGCCTGCGCCCGGAACTCGCCAAGCTGACCGGCGTGATGACCTACCTCCAGCCCGCCCAGGACATCACGGTGGGCGGGCGCACGGCCCGCGCTGCATTCCAATATACCCTGCAGGATCCCAACATCGCCGAGCTCACGGAGTGGTCGCAGAAGCTGATGGACAAGATGCGCACCCTGCCGGAGATCGTCGACGTGTCGACCGATCTGCTCGCGGCGGCGCCGCAGCTCAAGATCACCATCAACCGTGACCAGGCGTCGCGGTTCGGCATTTCCGCGCAGGCGATCGACGACACGCTCAACGATGCCTACGGGCAGCGGCAGATCACCCAGTATTTCACCCAGCTCAATACCTACTGGATCATCCTGGAAATCCTGCCCGAGATGCAGACGACGCTCGAGTCGCTGCAGCACATCTACGTGCATTCGCCGCTGACCGGCGCCGCCGTGCCGCTGTCCGCGCTGGTCGATGCCGACTCCTACAAGATCGGTCCGCTGTCGATCAATCACCAGGGCCAGTTCCCGGCGGTGACGTTGACTTTCAACCTGCGCGCCGGCGTCGCGCTGGGCGAAGCGGTCGATGCGATCAGCAAGGCGGCGCGCGACATCGGCATGCCGAATTCCGTGCTCGGCACCTTCCAGGGCAACGCCCAGGCGTTCCAGTCATCGCTGTCGAGCGAGCCGGCGCTCATCGCCGCGGCGCTCGTCGTCGTCTACATCATTCTCGGCATGCTCTACGAGAGTTTCATCCATCCGCTGACCATCCTGTCGACGCTGCCGTCGGCCGGCATCGGCGCTCTGCTGGCGCTCAGCCTCGGCCATATGGATCTCTCGGTGATCGGCATCATCGGCATCATCCTGCTGATCGGCATCGTGAAGAAGAACGGCATCATGATGGTCGACTTCGCCATCGCTGCGCAACGCGAGCGCAATCTCGCGCCGCTCGATGCGATCCGCGAAGCCTGCCTGCTGCGGTTCCGGCCGATCCTGATGACGACGGCGGCCGCGATGCTCGCCGGCCTGCCGATGATGTTCGGCAACGGGATCGGCTCGGAGATGCGTCATCCGCTCGGCTACGCGATGGTCGGCGGCCTCGCCTTGAGCCAGGTGCTCACGCTCTATACGACGCCGATCGTGTTCCTCTATCTCGCGCGCGTGCAGTCCTGGCTCGCAGGCGGCGACAAGGCGACGCCCGCTACGGCGCCGGCCGGCGTTCACGCCGTCGCGGCGGAGTAACGCGGCGCGTCCGTGCGAAGGGCTGCGCGGCAGATTGCCGTGTCAGGTCTGCGGCGCGAATCCCATCACCCGCTCGAACCGCCGCGCGTAATCGGCCCACACCTGCGGGTTGACCACGCGCTTCACCGGCTTGCCGTCGATCGCATCGAGCACCTGCGCGGCCGCGATCTTGCCCATGTTGTGACGGGTTTCTTTGGTGACGCCCGCGGTGTGCGGGCTCACCAGCACGTTGTCGAAGGCGAGCAGCGGATGCTCCTTCGGCGGCGGCTCGGTCGCCCAGACATCGAGGCCGGCACCGGCGATGGCACGCTTCGTGAGCGCCGCGGCGAGCGCGGCCTCGTCATGGATGTGCCCGCGGGCGGTGCTGATGAAGTACGCGGTCGGCCGCATCAACGCGAATTGCGCCGCCCCGATCATGCCGCGGGTCTCGGCGTTGAGCGGGCAGTTGATCGAGACGAAATCGCCATTGGCCAGCAGCTCCTCGAGCCCGACTTTGGTGGCATGTCGCGCCTCGCACTGCGCCGCGGTCAGGTAAGGGTCGTAGGCGAGCACCCGCATCGAGAACAGCGCGTGACAAAGCTCGGCGATGCGACTGCCGACGTTGCCGAGCCCGATGATGCCGATCGTCTTGCCGAAGACGTCGTTGCCCATGTAGGCGGTGCGGTTGATCGGATGGCTGCGGCGCATCACCTGGTTGGTCTCGACGATCCGCTTCGACAGCGTGAGCAGCATCCCGAGCGCATGCTCGGCGACCGCTTCGCGATTACCGCCGGCCTGGTTGAGCACCAGGATCCCGGCGCCGGTGCAGGCCTCGACGTCGACGGTGTCGTAGCCGACGCCGTTCGTCGACACGATCAAGAGCTCGGGAGCCCGCGCGATCAGCGCCGCATCGACATGAAATCGGCGCGGGAGCTCGTCACGCGACGACCCGACCTGGTAGACATGAGCGGCGGCGAGCACCGGCGCCGCCTCGTCGTCGGGGGTTTCGTTCTCCAGCCGGTCGAGCCTGACGTCTCCCCGCTGGGCGAGCATCTCGGCAAAGACGACATGGGCGAGATATTTGACGTAGAAGACGCGTTTGGTGTTCACGGGCACGGGACTTGAAGCCTTGTCTCGAGGGGGAAGCGCCGGCGAGTGCGGCGACGCGGACATGCTAGCCGATTTCTTCCTAATTTGGGCACGGTCGGCACATCGCCACATTTCGCCACGGTTTCGACACAATTCGCGATGCAAGTGACGCGCGGTGGAGCTGGTCCCCTGCACCGCAGGGTTGGAGGCAGACCTATGCTCGCGTCGCTTCGCGCCGGCCTGACGGCCGCGTTGTTGCTGGTTTCTTCGCTTTCCGCCCTTTCCGCCGACAAGCCCTATCACCGCGACGACCTCGCCGAGGCCGCCACGCGCCTTGAAGGTCAGGTCAAGGCCGATGCCGGTACGGTGGCCAGGCCCCTGGCGGCGCTCCGCCGCGACGCCGACACGGCGGTGACGCGCAGGAACCAGAACGGCGCCCTGGACGCGCTCGGAAAGATCGCGACCGTCGCACCGGCGGATGCCGCGAACTGGCTGCGCCTCGCGCGCACCATCCTGCAGACGCGCCCGGCGGACGACAGTGAGCGCGCCGCGATCCTCGAGCGCGCGGCGGCCGCCGGCCTACATCGCCTATCAGCGCACGGCGAACCGCAACGAGGAGGCCGATGCACTCGTCCTGATCGGGCGCAGCTACGCCGATCGCACGCAATGGCGTCCGGCGCTCGACACGCTGCGCCAATCGCTCGCGCTGCGCGATGTCGCCGATGTGCGCGGCCAGTACGAACGGATGCGCGAGGAGCACGGCTTCCGGGTGCTCGACTACACCGTAGACTCGGATTCCGCTTCGCCGCGCGTCTGCTTCCAGTTCTCCGAGCCGCTGCCCGGCAAGAGGATTGATCTCGCGCCCTTCGTCGCCATGGCCGGGCAGGACAAGCCCGCCCTGTCGAGCGACGAGCGGCAGCTCTGCGTCGAGGGTCTCAAGCACGGCGAGCGCTACGCCATCACGTTGCGCGCCGGCCTGCCGTCGACGGTGCAGGAGGCTCTGACGAAGTCCGCCGACTATTCGATCTACGTCCGCGATCGCAGCCCGTCCGCGCGCTTCACCTCCAAGGCCTATGTGTTGCCGCGCACCGGCCAGCGCGGAATCCCGGTCGTCACCGTCAACACCGCCTCCGTGACCGTCAAGATCTATCGGGTCGGTGACCGCAACCTGCTCGAAACGGTGGTCGGCGACGACTTCCAGCGCACCCTCAGCCGCTACGAGCTCGACCGCCTCGCCGACGAGCGCGGCTTCAAGGTATGGACCGGCCAGCTCGCGGTCGAGAATCCGCTCAACACTGAGGTGACGACGGCGTTCCCGGTCGACGAGGCCGTCGGTCCTCTGAACCCCGGCGTCTACGTGATGGCGGCGGAGCCGGCGGGCGCGAAAAGCGACGACTACGATTCGCTCGCCACCCAGTGGTTCATCGTCTCCGACCTCGGCCTCACCGCGTTCTCGGGGCAGGACGGCATCCACGTCTTCGTCAATTCGCTCGCGAGCGCGGCGGCAATGCCGGCCGATCTGCGGCTGATGGCCCGCAACAACGAGGTCATCGCGACGAAGCGTACCGATGCTGCCGGCCACGCACTGTTCGAGCCCGGCCTGATGCGAGGGGAGGGTGGCCTGTCGCCGGCCCTCATCATCGCTACCGATCCGCGCGGCGATTACGCCTTCCTCAGCCTCAAGGCGCCGGCATTCGATTTCGGCGACCGCGGCGTCGCGGGGCGAGTCGCGCCGGGGGCGCTCGACGCCTTCGTCTACACCGAGCGCGGCGTCTATCGCACCGGCGAGACCGTGCACGTGACCTCGCTGTTGCGCGATGCGCGCGGCGTCGCCACGCCCGACGTGCCGCTGACCCTCGTGGTGGAGCGGCCTGACGGCGTCGAATATCGCCGCGCCGTCATCGCCGACCAGGGCCTCGGCGGGCGCAATCTCGACGTCGCGATCGCATCGACCGCATCGACCGGCACCTGGCGGGTGCGCGCCTATTCCGATCCCAAGCGTCCGGCGATCGGGGAGGCGACTTTCATGGTCGAGGACTACGTCCCCGATCGCATGGAGTTCGAAATTACCAGCGCGTCGACCGCGGTCGCCAAGGGCAAGCCGTTCCAAGTGACGGTCGACGGCCGCTTCCTCTATGGCGCGCCGGCGAGCGCGCTCGAAATCGGCGGTGCGGTGAGGGTGCAGCCGGCCGCGGGGCGCCCCGGCTTCCCGGGGTACAGTTTCGGCAGCGCCGACAATGAGGACGAGAAGGCCGCCATCGAGCAGCCGCTCGAGGATCTCCCGAGCACCGACGCCGCCGGCAAGGCGAAGTTCGACGTCACCGTGTCGAAACTTCCCGAGGGCACGCGGCCGCTCGAGGCGCAGCTCACGCTGCACATGGCCGAGCCGGGTGGCCGCGCCATCGAGCGCAAGCTGACGCTCCCCGTTGCGCCGGACGCCGAGATGATCGGCGTGAAGCCGCTGTTCGCCGGCGGCTCGCTCGGCGAATCAGCCAATGCGACGTTCGATGTCGTGCTCGTCGCCCCGGACGGAAGGGCGCTCGGGCGCGCCGGCCTGCGCTACGAGCTCCTCAAGGTCGAGACGCGTTATCAATGGTATCGCCAGGACGGCATCTGGAATTTCGAGCCGATCAAGCGCACGCGGCGCATCGCCGACGGTACCGTCGACGTCGCGGCCGACAAGCCGGGCCGCATCTCGCTGCCGGTGACCTGGGGCCGCTATCGCCTGGAAGTGTCGAGCCCCAACGGCTCGGCAGCGACGACCGCGTTCGGCTTCGATTCCGGTTTCTATGCCGAACTCGACGGCGGATACGCCGGACCTGCTCGAAACCGCGCTCGACAAGGCCGAATACAGTCCCGGCGACACCATGGTGCTCGCCGTGACCGCTCGCACTGCCGGCAAGGTGATGCTGAACATCGTCGCCGACCGCGTCGTCGCGACGGTGAGCCGGGACGTGCAGCCGGGCACCAACCGGATCAGTCTTCCGGTGGGACAGGACTGGGGTAATGGCGGCTATGCGGTGGCAACGCTGCTGCGGCCGCTCGACGCCGCGGCCCAGCGCATGCCCGGCCGCGCCATCGGCGTGCAGTGGTTTGCGATCGACCGAAAGGCGAAGACGCTTGCCGTCAATCTCTCCGCGCCGGCGCTCGTGCGACCGAGCACGACGATGCGCGTTCCCGTGCAGATCGACGGCCTCGCCGGCCAGGAAGCGCGTCTCGTCGTCGCCGCCGTAGACGTCGGCATCCTCAACCTGACGAACTACAAGCCGCCGGCGCCCGACGACTACTATCTCGGCCAGCGCCGGCTCGCCGCCGAGGTGCGTGACCTTTACGGCCAGCTCATCGACGGCATGCAAGGGACCCGCGGCCAGATCCGCAGTGGCGGCGACGCTTCGGCGGAGCTGCAAGGCAGCCCTCCCACTCAGCCGCCGGTGACGCTCTATTCCGGCATCGTCCGCGTCGGCACGGACGGCCGCGCCGAGGTCGCGTTCGACATTCCGGAGTTTGCCGGAACGGTGCGCTTGATGGCGGTCGCCTGGTCCAAAGACAAAGTGGGCCACGGCACCGCCGACGTGACGGTGCGCGACCCCGTCGTGCTGACCGCGACGTTGCCGCGCTTCGTCCTCTCGGGCGACCGCACGGCGATGCAGCTCGACCTCGACAACGTCGAAGGCGCGGCCGGCGACTACCGCGTCTCCGTAACAGCCGACGGCCCGGTGCAGCTCGGCGCGACAGCGTCGCAGGCCCTGCGGCTCGGCGCTCATGAGCGCAACCGTCTCGCGGTGCCGCTCACCGCGTCCGGCACCGGCATCGCCAACCTCAAGGTCGATATCGCCGGACCCGGCAATTTCTCGCTCCAGCGCAACTACGCGCTGGCGGCCAAGCCGGCGAACCGCACGCTCACGCGGCGCACGGTGCGCACTATCGCCGCGGGCGAGAGTCTCACGCTCTCCGGCGACATGTTCGCCGATCTGGTGCCGGGTACCGGCAGCGTCGCCGTATCGGTCGGGCCGTCGACGGCGCTCGATGTTGCGACGCTCCTGAAGGCGCTCGACCGCTATCCGTTCGGCTGCTCCGAGCAGATCGCGAGCCGGGCGCTGCCGCTGCTCTACGTCAACGAGCTCGCGGCGGAATCCCAGCTCGCGCTCGACACCGGCGTCGACCAGCGCATCCGCGATGCGATCGACCGCCTGCTGGCGCGGCAGGGCTCGAACGGCGCGTTCGGCCTGTGGTCGGTCGGCGGCGACGACGCCTGGCTCGATGCCTACGTCACGGACTTCCTGACCCGGGCGCGCGAGCGCGGCTTCGCCGTGCCGGATACCGCCTTCAGGCTTGCGCTCGATCGCTTGCGCAACTTCGTCTCCAACGCTGCGGAACCGGCGAAGAACGGCGGGCGCGACCTGAGCTACGCGCTCTATGTGCTCGCCCGCAACGGCGTCGCCCCGGTCGGCGACCTGCGTTATATCGCCGACACCAAGCTCGGCGACATCGCAACGCCGATCGCCAAGGCCCAGCTCGCCGGCGCGCTCGGTCTCCTGGGCGACCAGGTGAGGGCGGAGCGGGTCTATGCCGCTGCGCTGGCCGCGCTCGCGCCGCCGCCACGGTTCGAGACCGGACGCGAGGATTACGGCTCCTCGCTGCGCGATGCCGCTGCGGTCGTCATGCTGGCGGCCGAAGGCGGGGCGCCTGCGGCGACCATCGCCACCGCGGTCGATCGGGTCGAAGCGGCGCGGGAGCAGGCGCAGTCGACATCGACGCAGGAGAATGCGTGGATGGTGCTGGCCGCCCGTGCGATCGCAAAGCAGGCGCGGCTCTCGCTCGACGTCGGCGGTGAGAGACGGCAGAGCCCGCTCTACCGCAGCGTCCGCGCTGCCGAACTCGCCGCTTCGCCGCTCGTCATCGGCAACACCGGCGATGCGCCGGTGCGCGCGGTGGTGTCGGTTGCCGGTGCGCCGGTAGTGCCGGAGCCAGCGATGGAGAAGGGCTTCAAGCTCGAGAGGCTCTATTTCACGCTTGACGGCAAGCCCGCGAACCCTGCCAAAGCGAGCCAGAATCAGCGGTTTGCGGTCGTTCTCAAAATCACCGAATCCGTTCCCCAATATGGCCGCATTATAGTTGCGGATTATCTCCCGGCGGGGTTCGAGATCGACAATCCGCGCTTGGTATCCTCTGGCGATACCGGCACGCTGGACTGGATCGAGAATGCCGCCGAACCGGTGTACTCCGAATTCCGCGACGATCACTTCGCCGCAGCGTTCGACCGGACAAGCAAGTCGCCGACGGTGTTCACCGTCGCATATGTGGTTCGCGCGGTGTCCCCGGGCACCTATGTGCAGCCACAGGCGTTTGTGGAGGACATGTATCGTCCGGATCGTTTCGGCCGCACAGGCACGGGGACGATCGAAGTTTCGGCCGCACGCTGACACCTATGGGCAGCGGTCGGATGCCTCCCACTGGGGGGGAGGTTGGCGCCTTAGGGCGCCGGGAGGGGGGCACCAATACTGACTGGGGGGTCAGGTCGTCCCCCTCCCCAGCACCACCTGTTCGGCACCTTCACGATTGCGCACGTTCAAAAGGAGCAGGGCGATGACGCAAACGTCTCGCCGATGGAAGCCGGTAGCGGCGATCGCCGCCGGCGCCATGCTGCTCATCGCCGGCATCTTCGCTCTCTGGATCTATTCGCTCGGCCCGGTGCCGCTCGGCACGCGGCTCGAATTCTCCACCGCGGTGGTCGATCGCGACGGGCGGCTGCTGCGGCCCTACGCGACCCCCGAAGGCCGCTGGCGACTGCCGGCGCAGGCCGACGGCGTCGACCCGCGTTACCTCGCGCTGCTGATCGCTTACGAGGACAAGCGCTTCCGTAGCCATGGCGGCATTGATCCTGCCGCCCTGCTGCGCGCCGCGGGGCAGATGCTTGCGAGCGGCCACATCGTATCCGGCGGGTCGACGCTGACGATGCAGGTGGCCCGCCTCCTCGAGCCGCGCAGCGAGCGTTCGCTCGCCGCCAAGCTCCGCCAGATGGCGCGCGCCGTCGAGCTCGAAGGCGCGCTCACCAAGGACGAGGTGCTCGCCCTTTACCTGAGCCTCGCGCCCTATGGCGGCAATCTCGAAGGCATCCGTGCCGCCTCGCTCGCTTACTTCGGCAAGGAGCCGCGGCGGTTGACCCTCGGCGAGTCGGCCCTGCTCGTCGCGTTGCCGCAATCGCCTGAGGCGCGGCGCCCCGACCGTTCCGCCGAGGCGGCACGCCGCGCGCGCGACCGCGTGCTCGACCGCGTCGCTTGGAGCGGCCTGTTCGCCGACACCGAGATCGTGCAAGCCAAAGCCGAGCCCGTGCCGGCCGGACGCACGCCGATGCCGATGCTCGCCGCCCACGCGGCCGATGAAGCGGTGTCAGCGCAGCCGCGCCGTTCGCTCATCCGCCTGAGCATCGATGGCACGTGGCAGGCGAGCCTCGAGGCACTCGCACGGGAGCGCGCTCGCTCGCTTGGGCCCGACGTCTCGGTCGCGATTCTCGCCGTCGATCATGCAAGCGGCGAGGTGCTCGCCCGGGTCGGCTCCGCCGGCTATTTCGAGGATCGGCGCGCCGGCCAGGTCGACATGACCAATGCCGTGCGCTCGCCGGGGTCGACGCTCAAGCCCTTCATCTACGGATTAGGCTTCGAGGACGGAATCGTTCATCCCGAGACGCTGATCGAGGATCGCCCGGTGCGCTACGGCAGCTATGCGCCGGAAAACTTCGACCTCAGCTTCCAAGGCACGGTCGCGGTGCGCAAGGCACTGCAGATGTCGCTCAACGTCCCGGCGGTCGCCGTGCTCGACAAGATCGGCGCCGGCCGCTTCACCGCGCGGCTGCGCCAAGCCGGCGGCGACCTCGTGCTTCCCAAAGGGGAGGTGCCGGGGCTCGCCATGGGCCTCGGCGGTGTCGGCGTGCGACTCTCCGATCTCGTGCGGCTCTACGCCGGCCTCGCGCGGCTGGGCACCACGGTTCCGCTCACCGAGCGCATGCCGGCGGCGTTGCCGGCGGATGGCGCGCCACTTCGCGATGGAGCGCCGGAAATGGCACGGCTGATGGAGCCGGTGGCGGCCTGGTATGTCGGCAACGTCCTGCTGGGCACGCCACCGCCGGAGAATGCTCCGGCCGGCCGCATCGCCTTCAAGACCGGCACCAGCTACGGCTATCGCGACGCCTGGTCGGTCGGCTTCGACGGCAAGCGTACGATCGGCGTCTGGGTCGGCCGTCCCGACGGCGCGCCGGTGCCGGGCCTCGTTGGCCGCGCTGCGGCGGCGCCGATCCTGTTCGATGCGTTTGCGCGGTCGGGAAAGACGATTTCGCCGCTGCCACACGCGCCACGCGGCGCGCTGATCGCGGCGAATGCCAAGCTGCCGTTGCCGCTGCAGCGCTTCCGCCCGGTCGGCCTGCCGAGCGAGGGCAGCGAGCCGGCGCCAAAGATCATGTTCCCGCCGAACGGTGCGCGTCTCGAGCTCACCGCTGAAGCCGGATCGGTCGATCCGCTGGCGGTGAAGATTTCCGGAGGCGCTCTGCCGCTCACCGTGCTCGCGAACGGCGTTCCGCTCGAGAACGCCACGGCAAAGCGCACGCTGTTCTATCAGCCGGACGGGCCGGGCTTCGTGCGGCTCACCGTGATGGATGCCAAGGGCGCAACCGACAGCATCGTCGTGCGATTGCAATAGAAACCGCGGACAAGGTTGGCGATGTGGAGGGCAAGGTGCCGCAGAGCCTTCCCACGCCGGGCGGAATTTCTTAATGTTCTGCCTGCGGTTAGCACGAGGGGCGGGCCGGCCCGTAGTCGACCGTGAAAGATCGACTCTAACGGGTTGAAGGGACTCGCATTTCCCTGCAGGTTCGCTGCAGGGATGAGGAGCGGGGCGCCGGGGCGACGAATGACGGTCATCAGCGAGCCGAAGCCGCGCAGACGTTATGGCGACGCCTGGACCGCGGGCGCGGTGGATTTTGCGACCGGAACCCATGCGCGCGCCGTCGCCATGCTGGTGGTGGTGGCGCTCTTCGCCTTCCTGCCCGGGTTCTTTCATGTCCCGCCGGTCGACCGCGACGAGGCGCGGTTCGCCCAGGCGACCAAGCAGATGATCGAGACCGGCGACTACGTCGACATCCGCTTCCAGGAGGAGACCCGTTACAAGAAGCCGGTCGGCATCTATTGGCTCCAGGCCGCGGTGGTCGAACTCGCCGAGGCGGCGGGGCTGCCGAAGGCGCGCCTGCGCATCTGGCTCTATCGCATCCCCTCGCTGATCGGGGCGATCGGCGTCGTGCTCGGGACCTATTGGGCCGCGCTCGCTTTCGTGTCGCGCCGCGCCGCGTTTCTCGCTGGGCTCCTCATGGCGACATCGATCCTCCTCGGTGTCGAGGCGCGCCTCGCCAAGACCGATGCGGTTCTCACCTTCACCGTGGTCGCCGCGATGGGCGCGATGGCGCGCGCCTATCTCGCCGGCCAGGGCGAGCGCAGCACAAACATTCACCCGCTGGCCACCGCCGCCATTTTCTGGACCGCGATGGCGTTCGGCATTCTGATCAAGGGCCCGCTGATCGTAATGATCGCCGGCCTGGCCATCGTTGCGCTCGCGGTGACCGACCGCTCTGCGGCATGGCTTCTGCGGTTGAGGCCGGCGCTCGGCGCGGTCTGGGTGCTCGCGCTGGTGCTGCCGTGGTTCATCGCGATCATCCTCAAAAGCGGAGACAGCTTCTTCGTCGAGGCGGTCGGCCACGACCTCCTGGCCAAGGTCGAGAGCGGTCAGGAAAGCCACGGGGTGCCGCCCGGCTTCTATTTCGTGCTGTTCTGGGTGACGTTCTTCCCGGGCGCGATGCTGGCAGGGCTCGCGGCGCCCGCTGTCTGGCGCGCCCGCAGCGACCCCGGGGCGAAGTTTCTGCTCGTTTGGCTCATCCCCTCGTGGATCGTGTTCGAGCTCGTTCCGACCAAGCTGCCGCATTATGTGCTGCCGCTCTATCCCGCCATCGCCATCCTGATCGTCGGGGTGATCGACAGCGGATCGCTGTCGCGCAACCGGTGGCTCGAGCGCGGGACGATCTGGTGGTTCATCCTCACGGCGGCGGTGGGGCTCGGGCTCATCGCGCTCAACGTCTATATCGGCCAGCGGCTCGGATTGCCGAGCTGGGCCTTTGCCGCCGCCGCGGCGATCTTCGCGCTGTTCGCGTGGACGCTCTATCGCATCGACGGCGCGGAGGCGGCGCTGGTGCGCGCGGCGGCCGCGTCGATCCTGCTGTCGGTCGCGGCCTATGCGCTGACGTTCGCCAAGATCGGCAGCCTGTTTCCGGCGGTGCCGCTCGCGGACTACGTCCACAGCACCGATTGTCCGTATCCCAGCACGGTCACCGCCGGCTATCACGAGCCGAGCCTCGTGTTTCTCGCCGGCACCGACCTCAAGCACGGCGACGGCGCGAGCGCGGCCGATTTCCTCAATGGCGGGCGCTGCCGCTTTGCCCTGATCGAGCGCAGCCAGGAGCGGTCGTTCTCACAACGCGCCGACGCGTTGGGGCTGCGCTATTCCTCCGGCCCGCGCGTCGAGGGCTACAACATCAGCGGCGGCCGGCCGGTTTTCATCAGGACCTACCGCTCGGAGCGGGACCGATGACGGTGTCCCCGCGAGCGGATGCGCCCGCCGGTCTCACGGTCGCGGATCGGGCGCAGGCGATCGTTGAGAACGCGCGCAATGCACTCACTCTGCTGTTGAGGTTGCCGGTCCTTTCTCCCGCGCAACTCGTCGGAGCACGACAGCGTTACCGCGTCATCGCCATCCTCGCCTGTATCGCCGTGGTGGCCTCGATGTTTCTTGTCGATGAGCGGGCCTATCGGCTGGCGCTCCGGCTGCCGGTGGGGGTCATCGACGCGTTCTACGCGATCACCGACTTCGGCCGCTCCGGCTGGGTGCTGGTGCCGACCGGCGCGCTCGTCGCGATGATCGCGCTCGTCGCGTCGCCGTCCCTCGACCACATGACACGCGGTGTCCTCGCGATGATCGCGACCCGCGTCGGATTTGTGTTCCTCGCCGTCGGCGTTCCCGGGCTTTTCATCTCCGTCATCAAGCGCTTCATCGGCCGGGTGCGGCCGTCGCCGGCGGGACCCTTCGCCTACGAGCCGTTCCATTGGCGTCCGGACTTTGCGAGCCTGCCGTCGGGCCACACGACGACCGCCTTCGCGACCCTCGTCGCAGTCGGCGCGCTGTTCCCCCGCGCGCGGCCGTTTCTGTGGGGCTTTGCGCTCCTCATCGCGGCGAGCCGAATCGCGGTGAGCGCACATTTCGTGAGCGATGTGATCGCGGGGGCGGCGGTCGGGGCGCTGGGCGCGTGGTGCGTGCGCGACTGGTTTGCGCTGCGCCGTCTCGGCTTCGTCGTCAGCCGCGACGGCGAGGTGAAAGCCCTTCCGGGCCCGTCGCCGGGCCGGATCAAAAGGGTTGCCCGGGCGCTGATCGGCCCATAAAAGGCCGGGGGGCAAAGCCGGACAGACCGATGACCGATGCCAATGCACCACAGTCCGGCGCCGCGCCGCGCGTTTCGGTCGTCGTGCCCGTGCGCAACGAGGCGGGAAACGTCGCGCCGCTGATCGGCGAGATCGCGCGCGCCATGGCGCCGCTCGTGCCGTTCGAGATCGTCTACGTCAATGACGGATCGACCGACGATACAGCGGTGGAACTGCGCCGCCTCGCCGCGGAGCATCCGTTCCTGCGTGTCGTCGTTCATGCCGTCTCCTGTGGCCAGTCGGCTGCAGTGCGCAGCGGCGCATCCTTCGCGCGCGCTCCGGTCGTGGTGACGCTCGACGGCGACGGCCAGAACGACCCGGTATTTCTGCCTGCCCTTGTCGCAGCGATCGAGCGCGATCCGACCGTCGGCCTCGTCGCCGGCCAGCGGGTCGGTCGCAAGGCGACCGGATTCAAGAAGTTGCAGTCGCGCGTCGCCAATACGGTGCGCGGCGCCGTGCTGCGTGACGGCACCCGCGATACCGGCTGCGGCCTCAAGGCGGTGCGCCGCGACATCTTCCTGGCGTTGCCGTACTTCGACGGCCTGCATCGTTTTCTGCCGGCGCTGGTGCGGCGCGACGGTTACCGCGTCGCCTATGTCGACGTGGTCGATCGCCCGCGCCTCACCGGCACCTCGAACTACGGAATGTGGGACCGGCTGTGGGTCGGCATTCTCGATCTGATGGGGGTGTGGTGGCTGGTCCGACGCAAGAAGCGGGTGCCGCAGGTTTCGGAGGTTCTTCGCGATGCTGATTGATCTGTCGCAGGCTGTCGGCTCGTACCTGCAGAACGTCTTCGTGATGAAGCTGAACTGGTGGGTGCTGCTCGGCTATGCGGGCCAGGCGCTGTTTACGATGCGCTTCGTCGTGCAATGGATCGCGACCGAGCGCGCGCGCAAAAGCGTGATCCCCGTCGCCTTCTGGTTCTTCTCGATCGGCGGCGGGTTGCTGCTGTTCGCCTATGCGCTCTACATCCGCGACCCCGTCTTCATTCTGGGGCAGGGGCTCGGTCTGTTTGTCTATTTGCGCAATCTCTACTTCGTGTACCACGAGCGCGGCGCGAAGGCGTAGGGCGGTTTCCGTTTTCATGAGCGTCATGGCCGGGCTTGTCCCGGCCACCCCGATCATATGGCACGGCCGCGCCTCGTTATCGGGGTCGCCGGGACAAGCCCGGCGATGACCGTGGGTGAGGTGACCGGGTGGGGCGAACAAGGCGCCGCACCAAGCCTCAGTCCTTCGACTCCGGCAATCGCGCGGCCGCCGCGGCGAGGATCTCGTTTGAGAGCTCCGGATCGGCGTCAGCGACGCTGCGGGCGAGCGACAGGGCACCGGCGAGCATCGCGAGCGTGGCGATGGCCTCTTGCCGCTTGGCCTTGCGCCGTGCCGCGCCGCGCGCGCCCAATGCGCGTGCGAAAGCGTCGAGATAGCGCCGCAGCCCGGCGGCATAGACCTGACGCACCGGACCGGGCTGGCGCGAGACATCGGTGCCGAGTGCCACCATCGGGCAGCGCGCCGCGGGCGTATCGCGCGCCTTTTCGGACAGATACCTGCGTTTATAGTCGGCGATCGCGTCGGCGCGCGCGGCATCGTCCTCGATCCCCGCCATCCCCTCCATCATCGCGACGGTATTCTCGAAAATCCACGCACAGGTCTCGGCGGTGAGCGCGTCCTTGGATTCGAAGTGATTGTAGAAGCCGCCATGGGTGAGACCGGCGGCATGCATCAGGTCGGCGACGCCGACGCCCTCGAAGCCCTTTTCGCGAAACAAGCGCGCCGCGGTGGCGATCACCCGCGCCTTGTTCTCCGCCACCTTCTCCCTCGTAAGTCGCATGCCTGCCGTGCGCGGGTTCGTGTTGACTAAAATGATGTACGTCATCATTGGATAATGACGTACATCATCAATATTCCCTCGATGAGGCGCGCGCAAGAGGCGGCTTCCGGGAAGAGCGGAGCGGACGACATGTTGGCACGGGCCCTGGCGGAACGGCTAGCGCGGCACGGCATCCACTACGGATGGGTGATCGTCGCGGTGACCTTCCTCACCACGCTGACGACCGCCGGCGCCATGGGGCTGCCCGGCGCGCTCATCATTCCGCTGTCGAAGGAGTTCGGCTGGGACGTCGCGCAGATTTCGAGCGCCATCGCCATTCGCCTGGTGCTGTTCGGACTGATGGCGCCGATTGCGGCGGCCCTGATCGAGACCTACGGGGTGCGGCGTGTGGTGATCGCCGCGATCGGCCTCATCGTGTCCGGATTACTCCTCGCGCTGACGATGACGCAGCTGTCGCACCTCGTCGTGCTGTGGGGGATCGTGGTCGGCATCGGCACCGGCATGACGGCCCTGGTACTCGGGGCCATCATCGCGACGCGCTGGTTCGTCGCCCGGCGCGGCCTTGTCGTCGGCATGCTGACCGCGAGCTCGGCCACCGGCCAACTCGTGTTCCTGCCGCTCGCCGCCTGGCTCGTCGACCATGTGGGCTGGCGCTATGCGCTGCTGCCGACCATCGCTGCGCTCGGCGTCGTCGCCGTCCTGATCCTGCTGTTCATGCGCGACCGGCCGTCCGACGTCGGGCTCGCGGCGTTCGGCGAGGCGCCGTCGGTGGTGAAGGCGCCCCCGCCGCCGGCGCCGGGATTCGGCTGGGCCTTCGCCGTGTTGCGCGATGCCGCGCCCAACCCGGTGTTCTGGGTGCTGGCGGGGACCTTCTTCATCTGCGGGCTGAGCACCAACGGACTCATCCAGTCCCATTTCATCTCGTTGTGCGCCGACTTCGGCATGCCCTCCGTCGATGCAGCCACGACCCTCGCGATGATGGGCATATTCGATCTCGTCGGCACTATCGGCTCGGGCTGGCTGTCGGACCGCTACGACTGTCGCGCGTTGCTCTCCTGGTACTACGGGCTGCGCGGCCTTTCGCTGCTGTTCCTGCCGTACTCGACCTTCACCCTCTACGGCCTCTCGATGTTCGCCGTGTTCTACGGGCTGGACTGGATCGCCACGGTGCCGCCGACGGTGCGGCTCGCCGCGCAGAGCTTCGGCCGCGAGCGCTCCGGCGTGGTGTTCGGGTGGATCTTCGCGAGCCACCAGATCGGAGCGGCGACGGCGGCGTTCGGCGCCGGCCTCACCCGCAGCGTGGCGAACAGCTATCTTCCGGCGTTCTTCTTCGCCGGCTCGATGTGCCTCGTCGCCGCGGGCATCGTGTGGCTGATCCGCCGTCCGCCGGTTGCGGTCGTGCCGGCGGCGGCGCCGGCCTGAGGCGGAGCAGGGATCGTGCCCGATCTTGCCGCATGATCTTTGCCGCGATGTCTGCAAATATCCCGGCCTTTGCGGAGCGGACGATGGCCGGTAAACTCTATCTCGACGATCTTCACGTCGGACAGCGCTTCACTGCGGGACCGATCTCGGTCACCGCGGCGGAGATCAAGAGCTTTGCGGCCGAATACGATCCGCAGCCGTTTCACCTTGACGAGTCTGCGGCCGAAGCGACGCTGTTTCGCGGACTCGCGGCGAGCGGATGGCATACCGCAGCCCTCACGATGCGCATGCTCACCGCCGGCGGCATGCCGATCGCGACCGGCGTGATCGGCGTCGGCGGCGAGATCGAGTGGCCGCGCCCGGTGCGCGCCGGTGACGAGCTGCGCGTCGAGACCGAGGTGCTGGCGATCAAGCCATCGCGCTCCAAGCCCAATCAGGCCATCGTTACCATGCGTAGCACCACCATCAATCAGAACGGCGAGCCTGTGCAGATTCTCACCGCCAACCTCGTCGCGTTCGCGCGGCCGTGAATTTTGCACGCATGATTCCGCGCAGCGCAAAGATTACCACGGTGTAATCATTGCGGGTTTGTAATGAGATTGTAAGTGAAACGTAACTTGCGTTCCGGCCTGCGCGGATATGTCATGGCGTGACGTAATTCCCGCAGGAGGAACACTATGATCAAGAAGGTCGTGATCGGCACTGCAGCGCTGATGCTTGCCGCATCGGCCTATGCGTATGCTCAGCAGCCGGGTGGGGGGCGCGATGGCGGTCGGTTCCAGCTGCGCGCGGAGGACCGCGCAGCGTTCCTCGACGCGCGTCTCGCGGCGCTTCACGCCGGTCTCAAGCTGACGCCGGACCAGGAGAAGTCGTGGTCGGGCTTCGAGCAGGCCTATCGTGGGCTCGCCGCTTCGCGTGCCGAGGCGATGAACGGGTTCCGCAATCGTGACCGCGACAGCGATCGCGCAAGCGATCCGATCACGCGGGCGCAGCGCGCCGCCGATTTCCTGACCAAGCGCGGCGCTGCGCTCAAGCAGTACGCCGACGGCGCGGCGCCGCTCTACAACGGCCTCGATGATGCCCAGAAGCAGCGTTTCGAGATCCTGTCGCGAATTGGTCGTCCGCGCTTTGCGTTCTTCGGTGGTGACCGCGGTGGGTTCCACGGCGGGCGCGGCGATTTCGGTCGCGACTTCCACGGTGGCGATTTCCGCGGCGATCGCGACGGCTTTCGCGGCGAGTACCGCGGCAACGTGCCAACGCCGCGTGACCGCTGAACAAGAATAGGAGCGGCGCCGGAACTCCGCCGGCGCTGCTTCGGATGAAAGTCGCGCGCGTTTCTCGTCCCTTTCGCGCGTAGCAGCGAGCCGTCAGGTTCCCAGCCTGGCGGCTCGCCTGCGTTTTACGAGGTGGCTTCTATGAGGCCTTGTCCGCGGTGGCGACCGATGCGGTGAAGGCGGCGAAGCCGCGCTCGAGATCGGCGGTTAGGTCGCCGACATCCTCGAGCCCTATGTGAAGGCGCACGGTCGGACCCTCGGGTGCCCACCGGGACGCAGTTCTGATCGGCGTCGCATTGAAGGGAATGGCGAGGCTCTCGAAGCCGCCCCAGGACGCGCCGATGCCGAACAATGTCAGCGCGTCGAGAAAAGCGTAGACTGCGGTGCGCGGCGCAGGCGGGAAGACGATGCTGAAGAGGCCGCACGCGCCGGTGAAGTCGCGCTTCCAGATGGCGTGGCCGGGATGGCTCGGCAGCGCCGGGTGGAGCACGTGCGCCACCTCCGGGCGCGTCTCCAGCCATCGCGCGATCTCGAGGCCGGCCGCCTGGTGCTGAGCCAGCCGCACGCCCATGGTGCGCAGCCCCCGCATGCCGAGAAACATGTCGTCGGGTCCGACGCAGAGGCCGGTCTCGTAGACCGTTTCCTTCAACCGCGGCCACGTCGCCGCGTTGGCGGCGGCGACGCCCAGCATGATGTCGGAGTGGCCGCCGATATATTTGGTGCCCGACTGGATCGAAAGATCGACGCCCTTTTCGAGGGCGCGGAAATAGAGCGGGCTCGCCCAGGTGTTGTCCATTACCACCACGGCGTCGCGCGCATGTGCCGCCGCCGCGATGGCCGGAATGTCTTGCACCTCGAAAGTCAGCGATCCCGGGCTCTCGACGAAGACGACGCGGGTGTTGGGCTCGATCAGCGCCGCGATGCCCGCCCCGATGGCCGGGTCGTAATAGGTCGTCGCGATGCCGTAACGCGGCAGAATGTCGTTGCACAGCTTCCGGGTCGGGAAGTAGGCGCTGTCGGTCATCAAGAGATGGTCGCCGGTACGCAGCACCGACAGCAGCGCGGTCGAGATCGCGGAGAGTCCGGACGGCAGCAGTGCAGCGCCTTCGCACTGCGGGCCCTCGATCTCCTTGAGCGCGTTCTGGAAGGCCTCCGAGGTCGGCGTGCCGCGCCGCCCGTACTGGTAGCGACTGCGATGCGCGATGTATTCCTCGGCGCTCGGATAGAGCATGGTAGAGGCGTGGTAGACGGGGGTATTGACGTAGCCGTGATGCGCGGCGGGGTCGCGGCCGGCATGGGCGAGCTGCGTCGCCGCCTTGTAATCGCGGGCGATTTTATCGCCGGCTTTGCCTGTCATGAGAGCTTCCATGCCGGCTGCGCGCGTGGCGTGAAGCGCGCCGGCTTGTTCCTTTAGGAGAGATCGGCGCCATTTACGGCGGCAACAGGTGCGGCAGTCAACCCCTTGACCTCGATTGCCAACCGATCTCTAGATAGATGTGTGAAGCGAGACGGGTGGGAATGGCCGCAGCGCGCCGCGGAAGGCGGGCCGGTGCGGCAATCGGCTTTACGAGACGGGCTTTGCAAGACACTCCGGTTCGATCTGTCGTGCTGCGCGGCCGCGCATCCGGAGCGGGTGAGACTTGAGGGTACGGGAGCGGAGGTTCACCATGAAGCGATATGCCCATGCAATATTCGCCGTCGCCGCCACGCTGGCGCTTGGCGCTTCGGTATTCGCAGGTCCGGCACATGCCGCATTGCTCGACACCATCAAGCAGCGCGGCGTGCTCAATTGCGGCGCCAATGGTCAATTGCCGGGATTTGGGCTGCCCGATGCCCAGGGCAACTGGACCGGCCTCGACGTCGATCTCTGCCGCGCGATTGCCGCCGGGATCTTCAACGATGCGAGCAAGGTCAAGTTCGTTCCGCTGACCGCCAAGGACCGCTTCACCGCGCTGCAGACCGGCGACGTCGACGTCCTCGTCCGCAACACCACCTGGACGCTTCTGCGCGATACCCAGCTCGGGCTCAACGCCACCGGCGTCAACTATTACGACGGCCAGGGTTTCATCGTCCGCAAGGGCCTGAAGGTGAACTCCGCGCTCGAGCTCAATGACGCCACCATCTGCGTGCAACAGGGCACGACGACGGAGCTCAACCTCGCGGACTATTTCCGCGCCAACAAGATGAAGCTGCGATCGGTCACCTTCGCGACCCTCGACGAGGCGGTGCGCGCTTACGAGACCGACCGCTGCAACGCCTTCACGACCGATGCCTCCGGCCTCTATGCGGTGCGGCTCAAGCTCGCCAAGCCGGACGATCACGTCGTGCTGCCCGAGATCATTTCCAAGGAGCCGCTCGGCCCGTTCGTGCGCCACGGCGACGACCAGTGGTTCGACGTCGTCAAATGGACGCTGTTCGCCATGCTCAATGCCGAGGAGCTCAACGTCAACAAGGGTAACGTCGACGAGCAGATGAAATCCGACAATCCCGAGATCAAACGACTGCTCGGCACCGAAGATAATTTCGGCGAGCGGCTCGGGCTCACCAAGGACTGGGTCTATCGCATCGTCAAGCTGGTGGGCAATTATGGCGAGGTGTTCGACCGCAACGTCGGCCAGAGCTCGCCGCTGCGGATCGCGCGCGGCCTCAATGCGCTCTGGACCAAGGGGGGCATTCAGTACGCGCCGCCGATTCGCTGATCTCGGTTCCCGCAACCGGGCAGAGCGATGGCGCGATCACCGGGAGCTCCGCAGGTCCCGTTCTTCCGCGATCCGAAGCTGCGGGCGATCATCTATCAGGTCGTGCTGTGCGTCGTGCTCGGCGCTCTCGTCTACGCAGCCGTCCGCAACGCGGCCGAGAACCTCGCGCGAGCCAAGATCGCGTCCGGCTTCGGATTCTGGAACACCATCGCCGGCTTCGACATCAGTCAGACGTTGATCGAGTACTCCGCGCAGTCCTCGACCTATGGCCGCGCCTTCTGGGTCGGGCTCACCAACACGTTGCTGGTCGCCGGCCTCGGCATCATGCTCGCCACCGTGCTCGGGACCGCGATCGGCGTCGCCCGGCTGTCGAAGAACTTCCTGGTCGAGCGCCTCGCGTCCGGCTACGTCGAGCTGATCCGCAACGTACCGCTGCTGCTTCAGCTGCTGTTCTGGTACAACGCGGTGCTCAAGGCGCTGCCTGATTTCGCCAACGGGCTGGCGGTTCCGGGCGGCGTGCTCCTCAACAATCGCGGTCTTTACTTGCCGCGTCCGCTCGGCGTCGACGGCTGGCACGTCGGCGGCGTGATCGCGCTCGCGATCGCGCTCGGCTTTGCCTTCAATGCGCTGGCGGCGCGCAGTGCCGGGCGCCTGCGGATGCTCGGCCTGCGGTTTGCGGTGACGCTCCTGATCGTGGTCGGCATCCCCGTGCTGGCGCTGATCGCCATGGGCGCCCCGCTCGAATTCGAGTACCCCAAAGCCAGCCGCTTCAATGTGAACGGCGGCGTCGAGATCCTGCCCGAATTCGTCGCTCTTCTCGTCGGCCTCGTGATCTACACCGCAGCCTTTATCGCCGAGGTGGTGCGGGCAGGCCTGATTTCGGTTTCGCGCGGCCAGACCGAGGCGGCACAGGCGCTGGGACTCGGCCGGTTCCAAACGCTGCGCTACATCATCATGCCGCAGGCGATGCGGGTGATCATTCCGCCGCTCACCAACCAGTATCTCAACCTCACCAAGAACTCCTCGCTCGCGGTCGCGATCGGCTATCCCGACCTCGTGCAAATCTTCACCGGCACGGTGCTCAACATCACCGGCCAGGCGATCGAGGTCGTGGTCATCACCATGGCGGTGTACCTGGCCTTCAGCCTGGTCACCTCGCTCACGATGAACCTTTACAACGCGCGCGTCGCGCTGGTGGAACGATGACGACGCTCGATACTGCGCTCGCTCCCTCGCCGGCCGCTGCCGGGCTGCGGGCATACGTACGCACCGCGCCGGCGGAAGCGCTCGCACCGCCGCGCATGCATGTCGGATGGCTCGGCTGGGGGCGGGGACATCTGTTCTCGAGCCCGCTGAGCACGGTGCTGACGATCCTGATCGTCGCCGCGCTCGTGCTGATCGTGCCGCCGCTGGTCGACTTCCTCTTCATCGATGCGACCTGGAGCGGGTCCGACCGCGAAGCCTGCCTCGCGACGCCGGCGCGCCCCGAGGCCGGCGCCTGCTGGGCCTTCATTCGCGAACGCTTCGCCTACACGATCTACGGATCCTACCCGATCGCCGCGCGCTGGCGGGTCGACCTGTTCTTCGCGCTCCTGGCGTTCGGGACAGCGTGGCTCCTTTGGCTCGGCGCGCCGCGGCGCGACCTCGGCTCCGCGTACTTTTTCGTCGTGCTGCCGGTCGTCAGTTTCGTGCTGCTGCACGGCGCCCCGGCGCTCGGATTGCCGGTGGTGGACACCTCGCTGTGGGGCGGCATGCTGGTGACCATCGTGGTGGCGGCGGTCGGCATCGTCGCCTCGCTCCCGATCGGGATACTGCTCGCGCTCGGGCGGCGCTCCCATATGCCCGCGATCCGGCTGTTGTCGACCATCTACATCGAGTTCGTGCGCGGCGTGCCGCTGATTACGGTGCTTTTCATGGCGAGCGTGATGCTGCCACTGTTCCTGCCGGAGACCTGGTCGCCGGACAAGCTCATCCGCGCGCTGGTCGGCGTCGCGCTGTTCGCCTCGGCCTACATGGCCGAGGTGGTGCGCGCCGGGCTGCAGTCGATCCCGAAGGGGCAGTACGACGCGTCCCATGCGCTGGGCCTGAGCTACTGGCAGTCGCTGCGACACATCATCCTGCCGCAGGCGCTCAAGGTGACGATCCCGAACATCGTCAACAGCTACATTGCGCTGTTCAAGGACACGACGCTCGTGTTCTTCGTCGGCATCTTCGATTTTCTCAAGACCATCGAGGTGGCGCGGGCGGACCCGAAATGGTCGACCCCGGTGACGAGCGCGACCGGATACATCTACGCGGCGGTCATCTATTTCGTGTTCTGCTATGCGATGTCGCGTTATGCGGCGCGGATCGAGAAGCGCCTCGCGGTGAGTGAACGCCGGTGAAACCCTTCGAGACCAGAGGAACGGCGGCAGCGAACGGCGGTGAGGCCGGCCCCGCAGTGACCGTTGCCGGCCTTTACAAATGGTTCGGCGAGTTCCGCGTACTCGCCGACATCAATCTCGAGGTGGCGCGCGGCGAGCGCATCGTCATCTGCGGGCCATCGGGCTCGGGCAAGTCGACGCTACTGCGTTGCATCAACGCGATCGAGGATTTCCAGCGCGGTGAGATCGTGGTCGACGGTCTTCCGCTCACCAAGGACGTCAAGCGGGTCGATGCCATCCGGCGTGAAGTCGGCATGGTGTTCCAGCACTTCAACCTGTTTCCGCATCTCACGGTGCTCGAGAACTGCACGCTTGCGCCGATCCTGGTGCGCGGCATTCCGCGCCGTGAGGCGGAGGAGACCGCGATGGCGCTGCTCGCGCGGGTGAAGATTCCCGAGCAGGCCGCCAAATATCCGGGCCAGCTTTCCGGCGGCCAACAGCAGCGCGTCGCCATCGCGCGCGCACTGTGCATGAACCCCAAGCTGATGATGTTCGACGAGCCGACCTCCGCGCTCGATCCCGAGATGGTCAAGGAGGTGCTCGATACCATGGTCGGGCTTGCACTCGACGGAATGACCATGCTGGTGGTGACCCACGAGATGACCTTCGCGCGCCAGGTCGCGAGCCGCATCGTGTTCATGGATGCCGGGCAGATCATCGAGGTCAACGCGCCGGAGCCGTTCTTCGCCAGTCCCCAGCACGAGCGGACGAAGCTGTTTCTGAGCCAGATTCTGCGATAAGCGGATCGAAGGCCCTGGCTCCGTGCAGAGCGTACGGTAGCGTTGGATTGCCAGGGCGCGTGTCGCTTCACTTCCGCGCAGATGCGCAAAAGTAGTAGGCTCGACCTGAGCCATCACCCGGGTGTGCCGAAGCCCTGTCCTTCGCGATGGCGTGGGTGCCCACGGCGGGCAATTGTTTCGGAACGTTCCCACAATGCCGCGTTCGCGCCGGCGGACGTGAAATGGGGCGGAAAATCTGCCAACCTTGGAGGACAAATCGATGACGCGCCTATCGATATTCGCCGTCGCTGCGTTGACGCTCATTTGCGCAGGACCGTCAAATTTCGAGCCGGTAATCGCACAACAGGGAATAACGCGAACACCGCTCGGCACGACTGACTTTCCGGGCGGCTATCAGATCGTCATGGGAATCGCCCAAATCCCGGCGAACACCTGTTTCGATCGCCACACTCATGCCGGTGTCGAATCTGCGTACGTTCTCGAAGGCGAAGTCCATCTGAAGATCGAGGGCAGTCCAGAGAAGGATGCCAAGGCGGGAAGCGGTGTTCAGATTCCGCCTGCAGCAGCCCACGGCGGATGCACGGCGGCTGCCGGAGCGAAGGTGCTCACCGTCCACGTGGTCGAAAAAGGAAAGCCGTTGTCAACTCCGGCTCCATGACGAAGATCGATAATCGGCAGGCAGCGCGCCCGTTTGCGCGCTGCCATTTCGATCTGTTCGCCCGGAGGCGGATGATGCGATGGCCGAAGCCCATCGTCGGCGTGGTTGTGCCTCTGTTCATCGTCGCCCTTACATTGCTTGCGACGGTGACGACGGTGCGCGTGCAGGAGGACGACGCGCGCTACTGGCGCACGAACATGGGGCCGTCGGTCCTCACCGCTGAGCAGGAATCGGAGAACGCGTCAAAACCCGGTTCGGACTTCACGGAATGCGCGAACGGCTGCCCGACGATGATCGTCGTGCCGGCCGGCCGTTTCATGATGGGCTCGCCCGCCACCGAAGCGGATCGCTTGCCGACCGAGGGCCCCCAGCACGAGGTGACTGTCGCAAAGCCGTTCGCGCTGGCCAGGACCGAGGTGACCTTCACGCAGTGGGATGCCTGCGTTGCCGCCGGAGCGTGTCGCCGGGTAGGCGACAGCACCTGGGGACGCGGCGATCGCCCGGTCATCAATGTCGGCTGGAACGACGCAACGCAGTACGTCGAATGGCTCGCCCGGATGACGGGGAAGCCCTATCGGCTGCTCTCCGAAGCCGAGTGGGAGTATGCCGCGCGGGCCGATACGACGACGCGGTTTTCGTTCGGTAACGACGACGGCGAGCTTGGGCGCTATGCTTGGTACTTCAAGAACTCCGATCGGAAGTCGCAAGCCGTCGGCACCAAGGCGGCGAACGGGTTCGGCCTCTTCGACATGCACGGCAATGTCTACGAATGGGTCGCCGATCCCTGGCATGAAAATTATGAGAATGCACCGTCGGACGGTTCCGTCTGGCGCGACAGTCCCGTGCCGAACCGTCACGTCGCCCGCAGCGGCTCCTGGTTTTTCGATGCCAAGAACCTGCGATCGGCGAGCCGTGTCGGTCCGCCGTCCAATCTGCAGGATGGGAATGTCGGCTTTCGCGTCGCGCGGGATTTGCCGCGCCCGCCATAGCGACGCCCGGCGCAGGGTCGACGGCCCGCCTCCTCGTGCACGGACATGGTCTGCGCTACGATTGCGCGACATGGTCTGCGGTCTGATAAGGTAATCTGCAAGCGGAGTGTCGCCCGAGGTCGGAACGACGCCGCAACGGAATGGGAGGAGACATGTACCTGACGAGGCAAAATCTCATCCGCACGGCCGCTTCGCTCCTCGGCCTCGCAGCGCTGGGCGCCGCGTTCGGGCTCGGCACCGTCGTCGCTCAGCAGCCGATGCCGCCGACCAAGGTGAGCCAGCTCATGAAGCAGACGCTCTCCGATGTGCCGGGCCGCGAGGTGCTCATGATCACGCTCGACATTCCGCCGGGCGGCGGCTCGCCGGCCCATCGCCATCCCGGCGCGCATAATTTCGGCTATGTGCTGGAAGGCGCCTACAAGTACAAGCTCGACAACGGCGCCGAGACCGTCGCCACCAAGGGTCAGACCTTCTACGAGTTGCCGGGCCAGCTCCACGCGGTGTCGCGCAACGCGAGCGACGCCGAGCCTGCGAAGGTGCTGGTGGTCGTGGTCAACGAGGTCGGAAAGCCCCTCACGGTGCCGGAGCACTGAGAACGGTCCCATCCGAAGTAAGCCGGACCCGAACTATGCACTCTCGTAGGATGGGTTGAGCTCTTGCGAAACCCATCATTTCATGGCCTCGATGGGTTTCGCTGCGCTCAACCCATCCTACGCGTTGCCCGATATGACGCGAAGTTTGGAAACACGCGCCTAATACTACTGCGTCATAAGCGCAGGTAGGGTGTGCAACCGCGCGGTCCTCGGCCGATCGCGTGCGCAAAATCGCGCAGCGCGGTTGCGCACGCTGCCAGACGCTCACAGCGCGATTTTGCACACCCTACGAATTCGTGACGCAGTAGGCTAAGCCGGCCCGGTCGCAACCGGTAAATCGGCCCGCGCACCCCATTCCGACCACGAGCCATCGTAAAGCGCCTGCGGAGCCTTGCCGAGCGCGTCGAGGGCGAGCCACAGGATCGCCGCCGAGACGCCGGAGCCGCAGCTCGTGATCACCGGCTTGTCGAGGTCGACGCCGCCGTCGGCGAACGCGGCGCGCAGCTTTTCGTGCGAGGCCAGCAATCCGTTCTCGACGACCGCCGTCGACGGGACGTTGCGCGAGCCGGGGATGTGGCCGGAGGCGAGGCCGGGGCGCGGCTCCGGCGCTTCGCCGCGAAACCGGTCGGCGGGCCGCGCGTCGACCACCTGGGCGGGCCGGTCTCGGCGGCGCGCCGCACCCGCTCGAGGTTTGCCACGACGTCGGCGTTCTTGCGCGCCGCGAACGTCTTGGCCGGGCGCGTGACGGTGCCGGCTCTCGACCGGCCGGCCTTCGGCCTTCCATTTCGGCAGGCCGCCTTCGAGTATGTAGACGTTCGGCGCGCCGAACAGGCGGAAGGTGAACCACACCCGCGGCGAGGCGAACAGGCCGAGGCCGTCATAGGCGACGATGGTGTCGGTCTCGGCGATGCCGAGCTTGCCTGCCGCCGCGGCGAACTCCGCGGCGCTCGGCAGCATGTGCGGCAAGTCGGTGCCGTGGTCGGCGACTTCGTCGACGTCGAACCGCTGCGCGCCGGGGATGTGGCCGGCAAGGTATTCGGCGTCGGCATCGCGCTTCATCGCAGGCAGGTAATAGGAGCCGTCGAGCACGACGAGGCCGGGCGCGCCGAGGTTCGCCGCGAGCCAGTCGGTCGTCACCAGCCACTTGCTGGCGGGATGGGGCGGAGGTTTCAACATCGTTTCCTCGTTCGTTCTCGTTCGATCATCACCGGCGCGCCGGTGCAGATGGAATGGCGTCGGCGGTGCGTCCGGTCACGGCGCCACGCGGCGGTGCATCACACCTTTTCGTAGGGCACCTTGATCGTCGAGCGGCGCTCCATCCAGTCGGGAACCGGCAGATTCTTGGAGCGCAGGAATTCCGGGTTGAAGAGCTTCGTCTGGTAGCGGGTGCCGTAGTCGCAGAGCACGGTGACGATGGTGTGCCCGGGCCCGAGATCGCGCGCAAGGCGGATCGCGCCGCCCACATTGATCCCGGACGAGCCGCCCAGGCAGAGGCCTTCGTGCTCGAGGAGATCGAAGACAATGGGAAGCGCCTCCTCATCGGGGATCTGGTAGGCGATATCGATCGGCGCGCCTTCGAGATTCTTGGTGATGCGGCCCTGTCCGATGCCTTCGGTGATCGACGAGCCTTCGGATTTGAGGACGCCGGTCGTGTAGTAGCTGTAGAGCGCCGCGCCGCGCGGATCGGCGAGCCCGATCTTCACGTCCTTGTTGCGCTCCTTGAGCGCGATGCCGATGCCGGCGAGCGTGCCGCCGGTGCCGACCGCGCAGATGAATCCGTCGACCTTGCCGTCGGTCTGCTCCCAGATTTCCGGACCGGTGGTCTTGATGTGGCCGTCGCGGTTCGCGACGTTGTCGAACTGGTTCGCCCAGATCGCGCCGTTGGGCTCGGTCTTCGCAAGCTGCGCGGCAACGCGGCCGGACACCTTCACGTAGTTGTTGGGGTTCGAATAGGGCACCGCGGGGACCTCGACGAGATCGGCACCGCACAGCCGCAGCATGTCCTTCTTTTCCTGGCTCTGCGTCTCGGGAATGACGATGACGCTGCGAAATCCCATGGCGTTGCCGACGAGCGCGAGGCCGATGCCGGTGTTGCCCGCGGTGCCCTCGACGATCACCCCGCCGCGCCGCAGCTCGCCGCGCTTCACCGCGTCCTCGATGATGAACAGCGCGGCACGGTCCTTGACGGACTGGCCGGGATTCATGAACTCGGCCTTGCCCAGGATTGTGCAGCCGGTCATCTCCGACGCGCGGGCAAGTTTGACAAGGGGCGTATGGCCGATCGCGTCGGTAATTCCACGTTGAATCTGCATGCGCGGCGCGGTCTCCAGACGGCTTTCGGCCCCGCTCCGGACCCTATCGGGGACAGCGCTCCGCCACAAGTTGGCGGGAAGCGTGTTCTCTTTTGTCAGGGAGACGTTCTCTTTTCTCAGGGAGACTTGGCAGAAACCATCTGCCGAACGTCGACGTCGCGGTATAATAAACCGCCCGTGCCGGAAGCGAGGTGATATTCCGGCAGCTGGCGGAATCGCCCGGCGAATCCGAACGTCAGCGTTCGGGCGACTTGATTGCCGCCAGCGCGGCGAGCGCGCGACGGCGCCCTTCCTCATGGGGAACGATAGGAGGGGGATAATTCACTCCCAACGTCACGCCGGCCGCCGGCAATGCGAGAGGCGGTGCGCGGTCCGGTGCGTGTATCGAGCAGGCATCGAGCCGGCTCAGCTCGGGCACGAAGCGGCGGACGTAGTCTCCGTCGGGATCGAACTTCTCGCCCTGCAGCACCGGATTGAAGATGCGGAAATAGGGCGCGGCGTCGGCGCCAGATCCGGCGACCCACTGCCAGTTCGCGGGATTGCTGGCGACGTCGGCATCGACCAGCGTGTCCCAGAACCACTGCTCGCCGGCGCGCCAGTCGATCAGCAGGTGCTTGATGAGGAACGAAGCCACGACCATTCGCACCCGGTTGTGCATCCATCCGGTCGCCCATAGCTGCCGCATTCCGGCGTCGACCAGCGGATAGCCGGTGCGGCCTTGCTGCCAGGCGGCAAGCGCAGCGGCATCCTCGCGCCAGGGAAATGCATCGAAGCGGCGATTGAAATTGACGGTCGCGAGCGCGGGCTGTTGGTGCAGCAGGTGATGGCAGAATTCCCGCCATCCGAGCTCGGAGAGAAGCTTTTCCACATCGCCGTGGGCGGCCGCGCCGGCGTCTGCGGCATGCATGCAGGCATACCAGACCTGATAGGGGCTCAACTCGCCGAACCGCAGGCGAGGGGAGAGACGGGAGGTGTGCGGCAGGTCGGGCCGGTCGCGTTGCGCGGCATAGCCTTTCAGTCCGTGCGCGAGGAAGACCTCGAGGTCCCGGTGAGCGCCGCCCTCGCCGCGGACCCAGGTGGCGCGCATGTCGGCCGCCCAATCGGGAAGGGTCGGCTCCAGGTGCCAGTCGGCAAGCGCGTCTCCGGCGACGCCCGATGCGCCCCCGATCCGCGACGGCGCCGGGAGCGGCGCGCGCGGCGGACCGGCCGCGCGCAGCTGCCGCCAGAACGGCGTGAACACCTGGAACGGCCGTCCGCCGCTGGTTCGTAGCGTGCTCGGGGTCGTGCAGGAGATTTGCCGCGAACGATTTCACCTCGGTTCCGTCGGCGGTGAGACGTTCCGTGACGGTCTGATCGATCGCCGCGCCCGCGGGGTCGTCGCGGCGGTTCATGAAGAGCGCTGATGCTTTCGTTTCTGCCGCGAGGCTCGCGATGACATCGGAGGCTGCGCCACGTCGCAGCGTGAGATCGCCGCCGCGCCCGCGCAGCGCCTCGGCGAGCGCGCGCAGCGATCCGGCGAGCCACCAGCGCGCCGCGCCGCCGAGCCGGCGCAGGCCGGGGCTCGCTTCATCGTGCAGATAGAGACAGATGACGGGCCGCCCGGTTGCCGCCGCGGCGGCAAGGGCAGGGTGGTCGGCGAGCCGCAGATCGTCGCGAAACCAGACGATGGAAGGGCCGCTGCGACGTTCGGCTTGACCGGATTTCGGCATCAATCGCCGCCGTGCCGGCACACTCTCGGCCCCCGCACTCGTGCAAAAACGATAAACATTTGAGCGATTCCTACCACAGATGATCCACCTCAACGCGCAGGCGCCGGAATCGCGCGAGATCCCCTTCAGAAATTATTTGCATGCCGGCCGCTCACCGAATTGCTGCGGCGGGCCGACCGTGCGCTCTACCGCGCCAACGAGGCGGGCCGCAATCGGGTCGTAACTGCTGCTCCGGATTTCTACACCGCGAGCAGGACGGGGTGGTATCGCTCGCCCGCGCGCTTCCCAACCGGGCGGCCGGCTGAGAGCTGCGCCGGCGCAGGTGCGACGCCACGACCGGCGGCGATCGGGTTTCGCCAGCTTCGCTCTCGTCCTAATATCGGCCGCACGGCGGCTTGGCGCTGCGGATCAGAACGGGAGACAATGCCATGAGGGGGTTCGCGCGTCGCGAGGTCCTGCGGCTCGCGAGCGGCCTCGCTGCGGTGCCGTTCATCGCAGAGCGTGCCATTGCACAGAGCTACCCGACGCGTCCGGTGCGTGTGATCGTCTCCTATGCGCCGGGCGGCGTGACCGACGTCTTGACGCGCCTGATCGTCAGCAAAGTGGGCGACCAGCTCGGCCGGCAGTTCTACGTCGAGAACATCCCCGGCGGCTCCGGCAACATCGGCATGGGCCAGGTCGCGAAGGCCGCGCCGGACGGCTACACGCTCCTCGGCGCCTTCTCCTCGATCGCGATCAATCCGATTCTCTTCGAGAAGACGCCCTACGATCCGGTCAAGGACTTCGAGCCGATTTCGCTCGGCGCCACCTCGACCACGATTCTCGTCGTCAATCCGACCGTGGCGGCAAAATCGGTCGGCGAGCTCGTCGCGCTCGTGCGCGCCAATCCGGGCAAGTACAGCTACTCGTCCGCCGGCATCGGCACGCAGTCGCATCTTGCCGGCGAGCAGTTCCGGCTATCGCTCGGCCTCGACCTCGTGCACGTCCCGTTCAACGGCGGGTCGCCGGCGGTCGCCGCGGTGGTGGCCGGTCACACGCCGATCGGTTTTGCGACGCCGACAGCCGCTGCGCCGCAGATCGAGGACGGCAAGCTGCGCGGCCTCGCCGTCACGAGCAAAGAGCGTTGGCGCGCCATGCCGGGCGTCGCCACCATGACGGAAGCCGGATACGGCGGCATCGAGGGCGACAGCTGGGTCGGCTTCCTTGCGCCGGCTGGAACGCCGAAGGACGTCGTCACCCTGCTCAACCGCGAGATCGTGAAGGCGATCGCGCAGCCGGACACCCGCGACAAGCTCACCGTGCTCGGCTACGACCCCGTCGGCGGTACGCCGGAGGCGCTCGGCGCACAGATCAAATCCGACATCGTCACCTGGGGGAAGGTGATCCGGGCGGCGAATATCCACGTGCAGTGAAGGCGGCACGACGCCGCCTTCGATGCGGCGGGCTCAGAGCGACAGGAACGGATCGTTCATCCGCTTGTCGTTGCGCCGGCGCTGCTTGATCACCTCACCGGTCGTCCAGTATTCGCTACGCGTCGCCCGTTCGGCCTCCGCCGCGAATTCTTCCGGCCACTGGCCGAGCGAATAGCCATACCACGGCATCTCCGGACGCAGCGGCGGCAGGCCGAGCTCCTCCCAGATCAGCTTGGCCTTCTCCATGTACTCCTTTGCCGGCAGCGAGATCGGCGGGTAGGGCCGCTTGATCATGGCGTTGATCAGCATCGCCGAGTTGGTCGCCTCGTAGTGATTGTCGTCGGCACCGGTGCGCGGGCCGTGCCCCATGTCCTTGTGATCGAGGATGCGCAAATCCTGGTGCGGCCGCATGCGGTAGGACATCGCCCAGAACAGCATGTCGAGATTCTCGGGCTCGATGTCCTCGTTGACCGCGATGATCATCTTGCCGACCGCCGAGGAGAACGCCGAGGCGCCGTAGAGCGCGCGCCACACCTCGGCGTCCAGCGTATCGGCCTTGAGCTGAAGCACGATCAGCTTGCGCAGATTGGTGAGCGGCTCGTGCATGAACACGCGGGTGACGCCGCTGATGTTGAGATGATGCTGCAGATGATGGAGGAACGCCGGCTCGTAGGCGACGCGCTTGATCAGGCTCGACTCGCTCGGCGTCACCTGGCTGATGATCGAGACGAGCACCGCATCCGTGCGCCGCGTGATCGCGGTGACGTCCATGAACGCGTTGTATTCCTTGAGGTTCATGTAGCCGTGCGATTCCCCGAAGCTGCCTTCGGGCTCGAGCCACTCGGTGTCGAGATAGCCTTCGATGACGATCTCGGCCTCCGCCGGGACCAGGAGATCGACGGTCTTCGCCTTGCACACGCGGATCGGTGCGCCGACGAGGCCGCCGGCGACCGCAAGCTCGTCCAGATGCTTCGGCAGCTTGTGGACCGACGAAAAAACGATAGCCGGCGGGGCGCCGAGCATCAGCGCCACCGGCATCCGCTCGCCGCGCGCCTTGTATTTGAGCCAGTGCTCGTGGATGCCCTGGTTGAGCTCGATCTCCGGGTTCATGCCCAGGCGTGTCGGACTTTTGACCATCGCCCGGTAGTTGCCGATGTTCTGGCGGCCGGTGTCGGGGTCCTTGGAGATGAACATCGAGCACGACGCGTAGGGCGCGTTGTCGAATCCGGGCGTCGAGATGGGGATCGGCAGTCCGTCGACGCCCTTGCCCGGCTCGTTGAGGGCGTCCCCCTCGACGACGATCTCCTGGCACGCCGGATTGTGGACGAGCACCGGCTCGATCTGCTGCTGCTCGGCGCGGTCCCAGTTCTTCTTGATGTCCTCGACCTTGCAGCCGATGCCGATGCTGTAGATTTCCTTGTTGGAGGCGAGGATACCGACCGCCACCGGCATGTCATAGCGGCGCCCGGTGCTGTCGGTGACGTTCTCGAACAGGAAGCCCTTGCGCTGGTCCTCCGGGATGCCGCCGCGGAATTGCCAGCGCACCAGCGCGTGCATCTCCGTGTCCTTGTTGATCGGGCGCTTGACGCGAAGCAGCAGACCGTTCTTCTCCAGGGCGGCGATGTGCGCGTGCAGGTCTGAATAGGTGCGATGTTCCATGCTTTCCTCGGGGCCCGTGCTGGATCGGCTTTGAATTCGGACCCGGTCGCGCCGGAACGAAGGGTCTCTCACAGGCGGGCAACGTAGAGGGGCGGCAACATCCGATCAACCGCGCGGGGCGCATGCGGCACTGCACCCTGCGCGGTGCGACAATTTAGCGAAGGACATGGAATGCTCTTCATTCACAACGACGTCGTCGCCAAGCTCCTGACCATGCGCGAATGCATCGAGGCGCAGGAGCATGCGTTTCGCCAGGTGCCGTCGGGCGGTGCGATCCAGCGGCCGCGCCTCGACATGTACGTGCCGTGCGAGCGCGACGACGGCTACTACCGGTGGAGCACGGTGGAGGGCACCAGCGACGGCATCCTCGCCGTCCGCATGAAGTCCGACGTCGTCACCTGGCCGGTCGGCACGGATGGGGCGTGGCGCGAAAGCAAGTATTGCGTCGAGCCGGGCACCTATGCCGGCTTCATCCTGCTCCTGAACACGCGCAATGGCGAGCCGCTCGCCTTCATCAACGACGGCGTGCTTCAGCACATGCGGGTCGGCGGCGGCGCCGGCATCGGCGCGAAGCACCTTGCCCGCACCAATGCGGATACGGTCGGCATCCTCGGCTCCGGCGGCATGGCGCGGACCTACCTCGAGGGCTTCCAGGCGGTCCGGCCGATCAGCCACGTCAAGGTGTTCAGCCCGACGACGGCCAATCGCCACCGCTTCGCCGAAGAGATGAGCGAGACGCTCGGCATCCCGGTCGAGCCGGTCGATACCGCCCGCGAAGCCGTGCGCGGGGTCGACATCCTCGCGACCTGCACGGACAGCATGAGCCCGACCTTCGAGGCCGATTGGCTCGAGCCTGGGATGCATGTCACCATGCTCGGCCCGCGGGAGATCAGCCGCGAGGTGCTGGCGCGGTGCGACGTGAGGATCAGGCAGGGGAGCGGGGGGCTCAAGCTCCCCGAATCCGAGCGGGTCCTGGCCGAACGCGGACACAGCCCGATGGCCTTCGTCGCAGGTACGGCCGAGGAGATGAAACGGTTGCCGGCAAAGACCATGCAAGGCGGGTTCGGCGGCGACTATCCGGACTACTGCGATCTTGTCACCGGCAAGGTGCCGGGGCGCACGAACGATGCGCAGATCACCTTCTACCACAACCTCGGCAATCAGGGCCTGCAGTTCTCCGCCGTCGGCGGCCTCGTCTATCGCAAGGCGAAAGCTGCCGGCGTCGGGCGGGAGTTTCCGACGGAGTGGTTCCTGCAGGACATCCGTGATTGAGGGCTTAGCCGACCAGCTCGGTGATCGCCGCCGGTGCATCGACGAAGGCGAAAGCGTTCAGGAATTGCCGACGCCACATGAAATTCCGGTCGACCTCCGGGAGTGCGGCAGCATCGCAAACTTCTGTCCAAAATCTTTTGATCGCTTTGACCTGGTTCGCGACCAGCGCGGTTGCCCCATCGACATCGAGCAGGAAGAGGGGAGCTGCCTTGAGACAGAGCGCGATTTGGCTCGTCCGCTGCTCGCCCATGATCAGCATCGCCTGGCTTGCCTCGCCGCCGGTTCTGGCCTGGGGGCAGATGTCGTAAGCGGGCGTCAGTGACAGCTCGCCGCCGTTCCAGAACGCCGCATGGTTGCGCGCATGATCGTCCGTGTTCCCGCAAAGAATGTTGAACACCATCCTCGCGAACAGCTCCCTGAGTGACTCTTTCGGGGAGACGAATCTGTGACGGATGATCGTCGCAAGGTCCTCGTAGCTTGCATAACGCGCCATCAGCTCGTCGAGTTCGAGAAGCGTCAAGGCAGAGACCATTGCGCGACGCTGCCAGCCGTCGTCCGCTCTTTGTCGATCAAAGCGCTCAATGAGGAGCACGTCCTTTCCGGCAGCGCCCTCGAGGCTGACGGAAGCCGCGGCGACACCTGCTTTCTGCGCCAGCCGCGTGGCGATGAATTCCGCCTTCACCACGTTGTAGAGGTCATTCTGCGAAGAGAACTTGGCGATGAGCTTCTTGTTGCCGGATGTGATCATGGTCTTCGGCCGCGCTCCGCCGATCGAGCTCCCATCAAGAAGAGCGCTCGCAAGCTCCGGCGTGAGTGGAACGCCTTTCTCGACGAGGGCCGTCGCAGCTTGAAGCTCTTCAAGGGATGCAGCCGAAGCCTCGCGCGGCACGTAGGTGTCGGCCGAGCGTTGGAAGTCCAGGGCGCCGATGCGGTCCGAGCCGGACTCCAAAAGATAGGTCAGTTCGTCGATCTCCGCCGAGTCGGCGCCCTTGCCGCTTCCTCCGAACACACGGTTGATGATGACGCGGCGCCCCCAGGCGTCGGGAGCAGCATCCCGCAGGCAATTCGGCATCGTCAGTCCCGGCGTCAGCGGTAGGACTCCGGCTCGCAGCGGCAGCTCGGGCTCGTAGAGGGAGATCGCGTCGTTGCGACCGAGATAGCTTCGCCCGTAGTTGAAGAGCAGCTGTTCACCCGCAGCGAACAGGCGGCCGGCGACTACCGGCTTTGTCTTCTTCGGCAGCCAGACCCATACGAAGGCCTCGGTCGGCTGTTTTTTAGAAGTTGTCATCGGGCTTTGCGCGAGATGCACGAACAGACTTCGGGATGAGCGTCATCACGGCCGTGTTGGATGCGACGGCACTCGCAAGCGCCCGCTCATCGGCATCGAAAAGTTGAACGCCAGCGATGGCAGCAGCCTCGAGCACGGCGCCGAGCGTGCAACCGAGATCGCCGTTCTCGATCCGCCGCAACAGGCCGCGAGACAGGCCCGCCCTATCGGCGAGCTCTTCCGCCGTCATTTTTCGGTCGATCCGCGCCTTGCGGATGAGCTGGCCCAAAAGCACAGCGGCGTCTTTGGCGTAGTGGGAGTAGGGGCCACTTTTCTTCGGCATTTTTGATCCATAAACAGACCGTATGATCGTACATGGTTCGTTTATGGATCATCCAATGCTAAGAGTCAATATTTGGTCCATTAACGGACCATGATAGCTCAAATGGTCTATTAATAGACCGAACGGCTGACTCGCAGGGTGCCGGTGACCAGCGGCGTCTACGGCCGCTGCAGCGGCAGCGGCTGGTCCTCCAGCATCGCCTTGATCGATTGGCGGGCGAGGTCGTCGCGGATGCCGTGCCGGGTGAGCAAATCCCGGCATTCGGCGACGATGAGGTCGACGTCCTGCAGGATCTTGAGCCGCTTGTACTTGTCCGGATAGGCGATGCCCATGCTGGCGCCGATCACCTCGAGGAGATTGATGACGACGAACGGCCAGTCGCGTTCATGGGCGCAAAGCTCGCGGTGATCGGCGTGGTAGACCGCGACGAGCGCATCGACGCCGGCGTCGCGGGCCGCCTCGAGCTCGCGGAGCTGCAGATCGCGCTTGTAGTCGGGCAAGGTCCGCAGCGCGTTGCTCATCAGCCCGACGGCGGGCAGGCCGAGGTCGACCACCTCGACCCCCGGGACGGCGTCGAGCAGGCGGAGCGCCGCTTCCACCACTCCAGGGATGCCGGGATGGCGATGGAGAGCAACCCGCATCTTCACGGGATGACGCAGCAGCGGCTCGAGGTCGTCGACCCGGCTCCCGAGAAACCGCATGAACGGCGTCATCTCGAACGGCTTGCTGCCGGTGCCGCGCTCATGGGCCGGCAGCATCACCTCGGTGAACTGCACGTGGCAGCTCGGACACCATGAGAGCACCTGGCCGGCCTGCGCCAGCTTGCCCATGGTGTTGGCGGCCATGTTGGCCGATACGTCGGTGTCGCCGGTGCGCAGCTGGATCACGCCGCAGCAATGGGTGGGCCCGCCCATCACTTTGTAGGTCACGCCGAGCGCATCCATGATGTCGAGCGCGAGCAGCGCGATGTGTGGTGTCTTGAGAAGGTTGCAGCCGGTGTAGAACACGAAGTCCGGCGGCGCGTCGCCGGCGCTGCCGGCCGTGACCTTCTGGCCGAGCCGCGCCAATACATCGTCGTTCACCTGCATCCGCGATTGCACGGTGACGTCGAGATTGAGCTTGCGGAAGCCGTCGACGCCTTCGCGCCGCCGCGCGTGCGGCTCCGCCTTGCCTTTCGCCATGGCGAGCCGCGCCATCGCGAGGAGGAAGCGCGGGTTGACGCCTTCCTCGCACGCCTTGATGCAATCGCCGGTGAGCATGCAGGTCGAGGCCCAGCGGCGCGAATCCGCCGTGCCGTCGCCGCCGCGCAGGATGTCGATCACGCCGGTAATCACGGCTTCGGGCTCGGCGGCGACGCCCGCCGGGGTCTTCACCGGGCAGGCCTCGACGCACTTGCCGCAGCGCGTGCAGGCATCGAGCATCTCGTCGATGCGACCGCTCAAAGCGTCTTCGAAATAGTTGGACATACCGCGCTCCGGGACTGGCTCCGCAGTGTAGACCCCATTCGCTCATCGGCAAGGGGCGACGCCGCGACGCGGTAGCGCCGCGATGCCCGGTGTGCGGCAATGGGCGGCTGCCTGTATGATGTCGCTGTACGATCCAGGTTGGATCGGATGGTATCGCCTTCCGGCAGAGGAGCGCCGAAAATGTCCGCACAGCCAAAGCCCCTCGCTTCGCACATTCCGTTCTCGACCGCGCGGCTCGATACGCTGCTCGACGAAGCGGGGATCGACGTGCTTGTCGCCACCTCCAAGCACAATGTGCAATACCTGCTCGGCGGCCATCGCGCTTTCTTCTTCGACTACATGGATGCGATGGGGCTCAGCCGTTACCTGCCGATCTTCGTCTATATGAAGGGCGCGCCGGACAAGGCGGCGTTCTTCGGCCACCGGCTCGAAGGCTTCCAGAAGGAGAACAAGCCGTTCTGGGTCGCGGAAGCGAACACCTCGGCGTCAGGTTCTGTGGACGCCATGCAGAAGGCAATCGATTACATCCGCAAGCTCGGGCCACGGCCGCGTCGCATCGGCGTCGAAATGGGCTTCCTGCCGCTCGATGCCGGCACGGCGCTGCGCAATGCCTTCACCGACAGCGAGATCGTCGATGCCATCGTCGTGCTCGAACGCCTGCGCGCGCGCAAGAGTGCAGACGAGCTTGCAAAGTTGCGGGTCGCCTCCGACTGCGTCATCGATTCGATGCGTGCGGTCATTGCGGAGTACGGGCCCGGCACGACCAAGCAGCAGCTGGCCGATGCTCTGCGCCTGGAGGAGACCCGGCGCGGACTCACGTTCGAATACTGTTTGATCGCCGCCGGCGCGAGCCACAACCGTGCGCCCTCGGACCAGCCGTGGAACGAAGGGGACGTTCTCTCGCTCGATTCCGGCGGCAATTACCATGGCTATATCGGCGACGTCGCGCGCATGGCGGTGCTCGGCGAGCCTGATGCCGAGCTCGTTGACCTGCTCGCCGAGATCGAGGAGGTCCAGCGTGCGGCCTTCGCCGCGATCAAGCCGGGCGCGATGGGCAGCGTGATCTATGCCGCCGCCGAGCCGTTGGTGCGGCGCTCGCGCCAGCACAATCACCTGCACTTCCTCGCCCATGGCATGGGCCTTGTCAGCCACGAGGCGCCGCGGCTCACCAGCAGCGGGCCGGTCCCCTATGGCGACGACGACGCCCGCCGGCCGCTCGAAGAAGGCATGGTGATTTCGGTCGAAACGACGCTGCTGCACCCGCGTCGCGGCTTCATCAAGCTCGAGGACACCGTGATCGTCACGGCCGGCGGCCACGAAATTTACGGCGAGGGCGCCCGCGGCTGGAACCAGGGCGGCACGGCGCTTCGAGGCTAGTCTGCGGTCCCGTCCTCCGCTACGGATCATTATCCACGGATTTGGCACTGGGGCGTGCATCCGCTTTGCCTGCGACTGCTTCCGAATTGGTGTGCCCTGACATGAAGGTGCTCGAATGGCTGGTGATAGGATACGAAGACCGATCGACTCGCGGCAGGCGGCCGAAGCGGCGTTCAAGACCGCAACGATCAAGCCCGCGGAACCCCCTCCCAAGAAACCGGCTGTTCCAGGCGTCAAAGAGCTGGTCTCCCTGCGCATAGATCAGGACGTGCTTGAGCACTTCCAGGAATCCGGGCCCGGTTGGCAGGACCGGATCAATGAGGCGCTGAGACGGGCGGCCGGTATGTAGCCTCGCTATTCGTCCACCCTCACGCGAACGCGGGGCGCGCGCGGCTGCGCATCAGGAGCCACGCCGCTATGGTGAAATTGACGAGGTTCCAGGCGAGGCCATTGAGGAACGCGGCATGGTAGGAGCCAGTTAGGTCGAAGATCACGCCGGACATCCAGCCGCCAAGCGCCATGCCAAGCAGCGTCATCATCAGCACGACGCCGAGCCTTGTGCCGACCTCGGCGGGTGGAAAATATTCGCGGATGATGAAAGCATAGCTCGGCACGATCCCGCCCTGGAACAGGCCGAACAGGGCGGAGATCACGTAGAGCGAGCCGAGCCCGTCGAACTTGAGATAGAGCAGCAGCGCCACTCCCTGTGCGGCCGAGCCGATCGCGAGCGTTGCTGGCCCGCCGATGCGATCGGCGACGAACCCCGATGCAATTCGGCTGGCGATGCCGAAGCCGAGCATCAGGGAGAGCATCTCGGCACCACGGGCGACGCCGTAGCCGAGGTCGCCGCAATAGGCGACGAGGTGCACCTGCGGCATCGCCATGGCGACGCAGCAGGCGAGGCCGGCGATGCAGAGGAGTATCTGCAGCACGCCGGGCGAGACATCGAGGCGTTGGTGTCGCAATGCGCCCGTGGAGACCTCGGCCGGGCGCGGGACCGGCCGGCGCAACGCGAGCGACAATGCCGCCATCAAGACGAGGCAGATCACGCCGATGACGAGATAGGTCGCGCGCCAGCCGTCGCGGGCGGTGAAGTGCTGCACGAGGGGCGGCCACAGCGTGCCGGCGAGATAGTTGCCCGAAGCCGCCAGGGCGACGGCGATTCCGCGCCGCTTGGCGAACCAGAACGACACATCAGCCATCAGCGGGCCGAACGTGCCGGATGTGCCGAACCCGATCAACGCCGATGCCCACGCAAACGACCACAGGCCCGGCGCCACGGAAGCCGCAGCGTAGCCGCTCGTCATCGCCGCGATCCCGAGAGCCACCACGGCGAGGATGCCGCGGCGATCCTGCATCCGCCCCATCACCACGCCGCCCAGCGCAAAACCGAACATGGAGAGCGTGAACGGCAGCGAGGCATCGCCGCGGGCGACTGCGAACTCCGTCTGAACCGCAGGTAGCACCACCGGCATCGACCACATGCCGACGCCGCCGACGGTCCCCAGCGCTACGGCCGCGGCAAGCCGCGCCCAGGCATAGGGCGAGTCGAGTTCCGACGTGGTGGTGTTGGAGCGCGTATCCATGGCCCGGCGACTGAATGTAGGGCGCGACTTCTATCACGGCATGGGCGGGCGGGCACCGCATGGCAGGCATGGCGCGAGACGCATGGTGCAATCAGCATAGCGCGGCGTGGGGGCACCTCTTTTCCCTCCCCGAAGGCGGGGAGGGCAGGGTGGGGTCCGCGAGCGAAGCGAGCAAGGAAGAAAGAACCCCACCCCGTCCCTCCCCGAAGACGGGGAGGGAGAGAATACCTACTCGTCCGCGACGAACCCTGAGGCCTTCACCACGGGGCCCCAGCGGGCAGTGTCGGCGGCGACCGTCGCGGCGAAGGCGTCGGGCGGCTGGAACCGCGGCTCGCTGCCGATCTTGGCGAGGCTCTCCACCATCTCCGGCGATTTGACCGCGTCGGCAATCGCGGCGCTGAGCGCCCGCACGATCTCGGGCGAGGCTTTGGCGGGCAGGAAAGCGCCAAGCCAAGTGTCGACCGCGACGTCATATCCCGCCTCGCGGATGGTCGGCACGTCGGGCACGAACTTCGAGCGCTGCGAGCTCGACACCGCGAGGATGCGCAGCCGGCCGGACTGCGCGACCGTCAGGGCCTCGCTCATCGGATTGATGCTTGCGGGAACGTGACCGCCGACGAGATCCTGCAGGGCAGGGGCCCCGCCGCGATAATGCACCGGCGTCATCTTCACGCCCGCCGCGGCAGCGAACATCACGCCGACGAGGTGCGGCGTACCTCCGGCCGCGGTGGTTGCATAAAGCGCCTTGTCGGGATTGGCCCGGCACCACGCGACGAAATCCGCGAGCGAGGTGACGCCGTCGGGCACTGCAGGACCGACATTGTAGGTGAGCGAACCCGAGGCCACCGGCGCCACCGGCACGAGGTCGCGGGGTGGATCGTAGCTCAGCGCACGGAAGCTGTGCGGATAGACCGTGATCGGGAAATCCGGTGTGAACAGGATCTCGCTGCCGTCAGGCTCGGCGTTCTTGATGGCGTCGATCGCGACACGCGCCGCGCCGCCCGGCTTGTTCTCGACGAGCACCGTCGTCGCATAGGGGCCGCGCAGGCGCTCGGCGAGAATGCGCGCTATGAGGTCGGTGCCGCCACCCGCAGGGAAGCCGACGACGATGCGGACCGGCTTGCGGATCACCGGGCCCGCGACCTGCGCCTGCGCACGCGGGATGCAGAGCGCCGCCGCAGCACCGGCGCCAGTGGCAATGAAGGCGCGTCGCGTGGACATCGGGCTCTCTCCCGTAGCTTTGGGCGCGGCCAATCGAGACAAGCGATACCAAGTTCGGCCTTCGCGGGAAAGCTGTGGCTGGCGGGACGCCGCCGCGTGTGGCAGCCCCCTTGTTGCGTTGCGCAAACCTTCTCGGCACCGGCAAGCTGTTGTAGCGTGGCGCCGAAATGACGGAGGAAGCATGATGACATTGCGCTGTTCGACGGTTTCGATCGCGCTCGCGGCCCTGCTCGGAACGATCTCCGCGGCCGTGGCCTTCGATGAAACCAAGTATCCGAATCTCAAGGGCCAGTGGTTGCGCGTCGGCTCGGCGAACTGGAGAAATTCCGACCAAAAGCCGCCGTTGACCCCTGAGTATCAGCTGATCTTCGACGCCAATCTCCGCGACCAGGCCGCCGGCGGCCACGGCACCGAGCCGTCCTATGCGTGCCTGTCGCCCGGCATGCCGCGCATCATGATCGACTACACCCAGATGGAAATCGTCCTCACCGCGGAGACGACCTACATCCTGATCGATCACATCAACGACAACCGCCGCATCTTCACTGACGGCCGCGGCTGGCCGGCAGAAGAAGACCCGACCTTCCACGGCTACTCGATCGGACGGTGGATCGACACCGACAACGACGGCCGCTACGACACCCTCGAAGTCGAAACCCGCAATTTCAAGGGACCGCGCGCCTACGACACCACGGGCCTGCCGCTCCACAGCGACAACGAGACCGTCGTCAAGGAGCGCATCTACCTCGACAAGGCCGATCCGGACCTGCTGCACGACGACGTCACCACCATCGACCATGCGCTGACCGAGCCATGGACGGTCGCGCGCAGCTACCGGCGCAACAAGAGCCCGCAGCCGTCATGGGTGGAGATGAACTGCGCCGAGAACAATCAGCACATCCGCATCGGCACCGAGAACTACTTCATCAGCGCCGACGGGCTGCTGATGCCGGCGAAGAAGGATCAGGCGCCGCCGGATCTGCGCTATTTCAGGTCGTCCAAGAAATGACGCCGCGCCATTCTCGATCGGTTGCGACGGAGCCGTGCTGCCGCCGCTCGGCGCCGCCGGACCACGAATACTCCGGGCCGGGCCCGAAACCGTGATGGAAACCACGCTTTACGATTTCAGCGCGAGGCTCAATTCCGGCGAGATGTGTCCGCTCTCGGAATTTCGCGGCAAGGTCCTGCTGATCGTCAATGTCGCGTCGAAATGCGGCTTCACCCCTCAATACCGGGGATTGCAGACCGTTTACGAGACCTTCGTGGACCGTGGCTTCGCGGTCCTCGGCTTTCCCTGCGACCAGTTCGGCCACCAGGAACCGGGCACCGATGCCGAGATTGGCGCCTTCTGCCGGCAGAGCTTCGCGGTCACCTTTCCCTTGTTCGCGAAGATTGAGGTGAACGGGCGCGGCGCCCACCCTCTCTATGGCTGGCTCAAAGAGCAGAAGGGTGGATTTTTGGGCAGGCGCATCAAATGGAATTTTACCAAATTCCTGGTCGACCGGGCGGGGGGCGTCCGGGGCCGGTTCGCGCCCATGGTGGGGCCGGAGCGCATCGTACAAAATGTTGTCGGGCTCCTGTAACGGCGTACTGTACTGGACTATGATTGCGGCCGGTGGCAGAATTTTTGAAAGAGCGTCGCGTCAATTAACAAAGCTCGGGAGGGACTTCATGGACGACCTGCGTCTTCGTCGCGCTGCCGTAACTTCGCTGGGCCCGGTGTTCGGGGCTGCCTTGCTGGCGGGCCCCGCCTTCGCCCAGGCACCCGATATTTCCGGCACCTACTGGGCAACCGAATATCACCCCAAAATCCAGATCGTCGGCGGCGGCGAGCTCCCTCTGACACCCGCGGGCAAGGCGGCTTACGAGAAGAACATGGCCGGCCTGAAGGGCGGCACCGTCATCGACGCGGCGCGCAAATACTGCGTGCCCGACGGGCTCCCGCGCGTTCTCGCGACGCCCTATCCGTTCGATATTATCCAGGCGCCGCCGGGGCAGGTGACGATGGTCCACGAGCTCAATCACCAGGTCCGGGTGGTCGCGCTCGACAAGCCGATGCCGAGCGAGGAGGAGCTTATTCCCTTCCCGTACTACAACGGCCATTCGGTCGGCCATTTCGAAGGCGACACGCTCGTCGTCGATTCGGCGGGCTTCAATGAAAAGACTTTCCTCGACGCGACCGGCGCGCCCCACACCGATGAGCTCAAGACGACCGAGCGTATCCGCAAGGTCAGCCCGACGGAGCTCGAGGACGTCATCACCATCCACGACCCGGAATACTACACGAAGGATTGGCAGGCGCGCTTCGTCTACAAGCTCCGCAACGATGTGCGTCTCGAAGACTATGTGTGCGGCGAAGCGCACCGCGACATCTCAGGGGTGGCGGGCGTACGGCGGCCCTGAAGCATCGCAGCCATCGAGTGCCGGCGAGACGGGCGCTTCCGGGCGCATGCGCACCGGGCGGGCAGGGCGTCCCGGCGAAGGCGGTCCTGGGACCGGCGAATCCGCGCCGATGGGCAATTTCGACGTGGCCGGCAAGAATTTCGAGGACTTCGCCGGCAAGATGGGCGTGTGACGGCGGGCGGTTTTCCCATCCCGTCGTCATTGCCGGGCTTGTCCCGGCGACCCCGATCATGTGGCACGGCGGTGCGTTTCTAATCGGGGTGGCCGGGCAAGCCCGGCCATGAGCGCACATTTGATTGCTGCCAAGTACGCTCGCGGCTAAGCGCTCACCTTTCGTAAATGCCGATGAGGATCGCTTCCTCGACCAGATGTTTGCGCGCCTCGCGTTCGACGTCGCGGCACGTCGGGTTCTTGCGGACCTTGAGCTGATCGGTCGAGACCGCAAACAGTCGGAAGTGATAGTGGTGCGGTCCGTCGCTGCGCGGCGGGCAGGGGCCGCCATAGCCCAGCCGGCCGAAATCGTTGATCGCCTGCTGGAGCCCCGCCTGGCCCGCCCTTCCCGCGCCTTCGGGCAGCGCCATTCTCTCGATTGGGATGTCGTAGACCGCCCAGTGGTGCCAAATGCCGATCGGCGCATCGAGGTCGTCGCAAAGCAAGACGAAGCTGCGCGCGCCTTCCGGTGGCCCGCTCCATTGCAGCGGCGGCGAGAGGTCTTCGCCTGCGCAGGTGCAACGCTGCGGCATCGCACCACCATCGGAAAAGGCGCTCGACCTGAGCAGCATGTTCACCTCCGTTGACCCCTGCCCATTGCGGCCGTCGCGCGCCGCCGACGCGCACGGGCGATCAGCCTAGATTAGAAATCGTTTCTTGTGGCTCCAGTCAAATCCGCTGCGACTTTGCGCAAATTCCGAGCGATCGGCGGCGTGTCGTCCGTCATCACAGTGTCGTCACCACGACCTCGCCGGTGAGGCGGTGGGTGTCTTCGGGGCGAGCGAGATCGGTGCCGGGGCGCAGCAATGCCGACGCGCCCGCGGCGACCGCCACGCGAAACGCGCTTTCGAGATCGCGCCCCGCCGCGAGGCTCCACACCAGTCCGCCGAGAAAACTGTCGCCGGCGCCGACCGCGCTCATCGCCTTGATCGGCAGAGGTTGCGCGCGCAGCACGCGGTCGCGCTCGACGAGGAGCGCGCCGCGATGACCGAGGGAGAGCGCGACGACTTCGACCCGCCCGCTGTTCACCAGGGAGACGCAGGCACGCACCCAGTCCGCTTCCCCTTCCATCGGCTCGCCCAGCAGGTCACGCAATTCGGGCAGGTTCGGCTTGATGAGATACACGCCTTCGGCAAGTGCCGCCTCCAGCCCCGGGCCTGTGGTGTCCAATATGAATTTCGCGTCCCAGGATTTCGCAATGCGGCAGGCGCGCGCGTAGAAGTCGGTCGGAGCGCCGGGCGGAAGGCTGCCGCTGGCAATGACGAATTCGGGCGGAGGAGAGCGATGCCTGAACACGTTGAGGCAGGCGCGCCACTCCGCCTCGCCGACTGCAGGGCCCGGAAGCACGAAGCGGAACTGCTTTGCGCTCGCGGTCTCGTAGACGGAGAAATCCTCCCGCGTGTCCGCGCGAGTCTGTGAGGTCTCGCTGGCGATGCCTTCTCGCGCGACCAGCTGTGACAGCAACTCGCCGGTATCGCCGCCGCGCGGATAGACCGCCGTCACCTCACTGCCGAGACGGTGAATGACGCGCGCGACATTGATGCCGCCGCCGCCGGCATGCCGCCGCGCGGGCGCACAGCGCAACTTGTCGACGGGCACGATCCGCTCGACCGACGTCGAGGTGTCGATCGAAGGATTGGGCGTCAGCGTGAGTACGCGGCTCATCGGGCGCGCGCCGTGCCGGCAAGGGCTTGGAGGCCGAGGAACGCCACGTCCGGATTGATGATCACCGTGATCGGGATGGTCTCGAGGTATTCGCGGAACCGTCCCTTGGCGACGAAGCGCGCGCGAAATTCCGACTCTGCGAGATGATCGATGAGACGCGGGACGATGCCGCCGGCGATATAGACGCCGCCACGGGCGCTCAACGTCAGGGCAAGATTGCCGGCGACCGTGCCGAGCAGGGCGCAGAACATGTCGACGGCCGCCACGCAGGTCGCGCAGCTGCGATCGAGTGCGAGCCGGGTGATCTCCGCGGCGCTGCGGTGCAGGGAGCCGAATCTGATCGATGGCGGCGATCGCGGTATAGAGGTTCTCGAGCCCCGGCCCGGACAGCGCGCGCTCGGCCGACGCGTGGCCGAACCGGGTCCGCAAATGCGCGACGACGGCATCCTCGCGGGGGTTCGTGCCGGGCAGTGTCGCATGGCCGCCTTCAGTGGCGACGAATGTCGCATTGCCGTCGCGGAGAAGCCCCGCCATGCCGAGACCGGTGCCGGGGCCGATCACCGCCATGGGCTCGCCGTTCACGGCTTCGCCCCCGGCGAGGACCCGGATGTCGTGCGCGCGCAAATTCGGCAGGGCCCACGCGATCGTTTCGAAGTCGTTGACGAGGATCACCGACGCGAAGCCGAAGGCGCCGCGCAGCTTATCGACGGCGGCCAACCAGCGGCTGTTGGTAATAAAGCAACGCCCACCTATCACCGGGCCGGCCACGCCGAGCACCGCGCCGTCGACGGGACCCGGCTGTTTCTCGACGAACGCGGCGATGGCGCTCTCGAGCGAGGGATGGCCGGAAACCGCAGTGTGCTCGATCGGGCCGACGCCATCGCGATCGAGGACCGCAAAGCGCACGGTGGTGCCGCCGACGTCTGCGAGCAATGTGCGCTTCACGTCTTGATCCCGCTCGCGGCACGCTGCTCTCGCTATGCCTCGGTCAGCGTGGCGTACCAGTGGAACGTAGCTCGGCTATCCGTCGCTGCGGCGGATAATCCATGTGATCTCGAACCGAAAGCTATCACGTCAGGACGAGTCTGGCCGCTAAATCGACCGCGATCAATAGTGCGTTCCTTCGCGCGTTATTGTGCATCGCAATCGGTTCCACTCCCGCAGCGGCACGGCTGACGGGCGGCGGCCTTGTCGCGATGGTCGCCGGCACGGCCCGGTGATGACGACGAGCTTTGGCGGCCGGTCCCCGGCTACAGATCCCGCGTGACAGTCGTCACAGATGTCCTCCCCGCGTCGTGCGACACCGGCCGCATCGGATCGCGCCACTCCTGCATTGCAGGTCGGACGCGGGCACCACACGGAGGACGCCATGAATATCCTGCTCTGGTATCTGCCTTTCGCGATGTTCGACGAGACGTGCGATCTCATGATCGCCGAGTGCAAAGCTCCGGCGCAAGCCAAACCGGACGAGGTGCGCACGCAGCGCCCCGCGCTCAATCCGACGCCGCCGCAGCGCTGATGACCGCCTTGTGGCATAACGGGCGGCGCTGAGGCGTCGCGGCTCTCTCCCGGGCGGGCGTGTTCGCCGCGGCGATCGTCCGCGGGGAAGACATGACGACGCACATTCTCGCCATCGACCAGGGGACGACCTCCTCGCGCGCCATCCTCTTTCGCGACGACTTCACGATTGCGGCGCTGGCCCAGGAAGAATTTCCGCAGCACTATCCGGCGTCCGGCTGGGTCGAGCACGAGCCGGAGGACCTCTGGCAGAGCGTGATCGCGACCTGCCGTGCGGCCATCGCCGAGGCCGGCGTCGCGGTGCGCGACATCGCAGCGATCGGCATCGCCAATCAGCGCGAGACGGTAATCATCTGGGACCGCGCCAGCGGCCGGCCGCTCCACCGCGCCATCGTGTGGCAGGACCGGCGCACCGCGCAGATGTGCCGGGCGCTGAAGGACAAGGGCTACGAGGCGCTGGTCGCCGAGCGCACCGGCCTGCTGCTCGATCCCTATTTCTCGGCCTCCAAGATCGCGTGGCTGCTCGACCACGTGCCCGGCGCGCGCGCCAAGGCGGAAGCCGGCGCGCTCGCGTTCGGCACCGTCGACACCTGGCTGTTGTGGCGGCTCACCGGCGGCGCGGTGCATGCGACCGACGCGACCAACGCCTCGCGCACCGCGCTCTACGACATTCACACGAACGACTGGAGCGACGCGCTGCTGCGCGCTGTTCGGCGTCCCGCGCGCGATCCTTCCCGAGGTGCGCGACTGCGCCGCGGAGTACGGCGCCACCGTGCCGGAGCTATTCGGCGCGCCGATCCCGATCCGCGGCATTGCCGGCGACCAGCAGGCGGCGCTCGTCGGCCAGGCCTGCTTTGCGCCCGGCATGATGAAGGCGACCTACGGCACCGGCACCTTCGCCATTCTCAACACCGGAAAGACCGTGGTCGCCTCGGGGAACCGCCTGCTCTCGACCATCGCCTATCGGCTCGGCGGCGAGACGGTGTACGGCCTCGAGGGCGCGATCTTCATCGCCGGTGCCGCGGTGCAGTGGCTGCGCGATCGCTTGGCGCTGGTGCCCTCTTCAGAAGCGGCCGGCGCGATGGCAGCGCTTGCCGATCCCACGCAAGACGTGGTGCTGGTGCCGGCCTTCGTCGGCCTCGGCGCGCCGCACTGGGATGCCGAGGCGCGCGGCGCGCTGTTCGGCCTCACGCTTGCCACCGGGCCGAACGAGCTCGCGCGGGCCGTGCTCGAAAGCGTCTGCTTTTCAGACGCTCGATCTCCTCGCCGCGATGCGCTCCGATTACGGCGCCACGCCCGACGTCGTGCTGCGCGTCGACGGCGGCATGGCGGCGTCCGACTGGACCATGCAGCGGCTCGCCGACATTCTCGACGCGCCGGTGGATCGTCCGGTGATCCGGGAAACCACGGCGCTCGGCGCCGCGTATCTCGCCGGGCTGCAGTCCGGCCTCTATCCGCAGCCGGCGGCGTTCGCCGAGCGCTGGGCGCTCGACCGGCGTTTCACCGCCGCCATGGACAGCGCGACGCGCGCACGTAAGATCGCGCTATGGCGGGACGCGGTGGCGCGCACGCTGAGCGCGAAGGTGGTCCGGTAGAGCCTGCGTGAACATCAACCCATCCGTCGGTCAGGCTTGACCCGGCGATCCCGATCATGTGGCACGGCCGTGCCTCCTTAAGCGGGATGGCCGGGTCAAGCCCGGCCATGACGACTCCGTGGAACCGTCGGGCGCAATTGCTTCGCCGCTTCGTCGCCCGTCACGAAAATCCGTAGAGCTTAGCCGCATTGTCGACCAGGATGCGATTGCGCATCGCCTCGTTCGGCACCCAGACGGCGAGCAGGTCGAACAGCAGCGCGTCGTCGGGCTTGTCGGTCCGCTCCGAGGGATGCGGCCAGTCGCTGCCCCACACCAGCCGCTCGGGTGCCTCCTTGACGTAGGCCTGCGCCACCGCGGTCGCGTCGGAATAGGTCGGCGGCCCGACCTTGGTGTCGGCATAGGCGCCGGAGAGCTTCACCCAGGCTTTGCCCTTGTGCAGCAGGTCGGCGACGACGCCGAACACCGGGTGCGCGACGCCGACCGGCTCCGGCACGTGCGCGAGATGGTCCCAAACGATCGGGCAGGGCAGGCGGTTGAACAAGTCCTTGTTGTCGACCGTCACCGCGGCGACGCAGTTCATCTGGATGTGCCAGCCGAGCGGCGCGATGCGCTTCGCCAGCGGCTCGATCATGTCGACGGAGGTCGCGCCGCCGGTCGCGAGATTGAAGCGGATGCCGCGCACGCGGGCGGCGTCGAGGCGCTTGAGCTCGTCATCGGTGACGCTGGTGTTGACCACGGCGACGCCGCGCGCGGTCGGCCCGAACTCGCCGAGCGCCTCGACGAGGCCGTCGTTGAACACGCCGTAGGTCGAGGGCTGCACGACGACGTTGCGCGACGTGCCGGTCCGCTTCTGCAGCAGGTGATAGTCGGCGACGGAGGCATCGCCCGGCCGCAGCACCGAGGTCGGATCGACCTTGAAGCGCGAGGAATAGATGTGGTGATGGCAGTCGGTCGCGTTCGCCGGCGCCTTGGTCTTGGCGATCTCCGTGCCGGTCGACCACGGCACGCTGACCTGGGCCTGTGCCGGCTGCGCTCCCGCCACGCCGGCCGCTGCCGCGGCGGACATCATCGACAACACGTCGCGCCGATTGAAGGCGTCCGTCATGTGCTCCTCCCTAGGTGTTTCCCACTGACACTTGTTATCGCCGCGTCGGCGCTTAGCACTACGTCATCCGGAGCTGCCGCGGCCCTCTTCTCCCTCTCCCGCTTGCGGGGGAAGGTCGGGGAGGGGGCTGCTGACTCCCCACAACGTATTGTCCCGCGTTTCTTGCCCTTCCGTCCAGACTGAAAGGGCGGTGCGCGCTGCAGCGCCGCAGCCTCCTCCCTGCCCTCCCCCGCAAGCGGAGGAGGGGAAAGAAAGGCTGGCGGGAGAGGCGAAGAGGAAGGGAGCCGTTCGAAACCGTCGGCTCAGTCCTGCGGCTCGACCTTGACGATGGCACGGCCGTGGTTGTTGCCGACCCACAGCACCGGGCGCGCACCGCCTTCCTGCACGAACACGCGACGGATGTTCGTCGTGTGCGGCAGGAGGTACTCGACGATCTCGTCGGTCTTCGGATTGAGCCGCGCGACCTGATCGCTCAGCATCGAGCCGGTCCACACTTCGGCCGCGCCCTTGGAGGGGGCGACGTCGTAGGGCGCGCTCCATGCCGTCGGCAGCTTCCATTCCTTGATCTGCTCGGTCACCGGGTCGAACATGGCGATGCGGTTCTCGGCATATTCGGCGAACCACAGCCGGTTCTGGTCGTCGAACCGGCCGCGGCGCGGCCGCGAGCGGGCGAACGCCGTTTTCCAGATCTGGGCGACGTTGGTCTTGGCGTCGAGCTTGCCGATCCGGGTGTCGCCGAACGACATCAGATAGAGGTTGTTGTCCTTGTCCGACGGCAGGCCGTAGCCGCGGATGGTCTCGCCCTTCTCCGTGGTGGCGACGCCGCGGTCCTCCCACTTGCCGGAGGCGAGATCGAGCCGGAACACGCGGCCGTTCTCGGTGTCCTCCATCCACACCTTGCCGTCGACGTTCATGTGGGTCGGCGTCACCATGTTGGTCTGGCTGGTGATGCCCTGCCACTCCTTCGGCAGCGGGTAGGTCGTGATCTGCTTGGTCTTGCGGTCGATCTTGGTGGCGCCGGCCTGGTACGACATGCCGACCCAGAGGTTGCCGTCGGGATCGAACTCGAGGCCGAGCGGGCCCTTGGGCTGATCCTGGCGCAGCGTCTCGAGCGCATAGTCCTGGACCTTGCCGGTCTTGGGGTCGAGCTCGCCGACGAACTGGTTGCCGAAGTCGGTATACCAGGCGTGACCGTCGGCATCGACGATCACATCATGCGGCAGCGCTTCCGGCCGCGGCAGATCGTATTCGGTGATGATGACGTGGGTCGCGCGGCCCTTCGGTCGCGGCAATCGGGTGAAGTTGAAGCCCTCGGTCGCCTCGCTGTTGCGGACGTTGGCGTTCGTCAGATACTCGGACGCCTTGTCCATCAACGCGGCGGGAACGCGCGGCCGCTCGCTGCGCGGGCCGCCCTGGAGCAGGAGCTGCGGCCGGGTCGGCACCGACTCGGGCGCATAGCGGCCCATGCGGGTGAACACCTGCTTCCATTCGTCCGGCGTATGGATCTGGGAATAGACGCGCTGCAGGGTGTGGCAGCCGACGCAGTCCGGCAGGAACGACTTGATCTGGTCGGCGCCCGGCGCGCTCAACAGCCACTCGGCATTGGAGAGCTGCGCCTGCACGTTCTTTACGCCCGTGACCTTGGCGAGCTTGAGGTCGGCGCTCGCGCCACCCGCCGCGACGTCGACCTCCTTCGGCCCGGGCAGCGTGTAGCCGGCGGCGCGGATGGTCAGCGTGTAATGGCCGGGTTCGAGCCTGCCGGCCGGGAAGGCTGTACTGGCCCTTGTCGTTCGAGACGACCGTGGTGGTGATGGTCGAGCCGGCCTTCTTGGCGCTGACGAGCACGCCCTCCATCGCGCCTTCCTCAGCCGAGGAGACCGCCCCGGTAAGCGTCTGCGCCTGCGCGCCGTCGCCAACGCACCCGTCGCCACGAGCGCGATGCCCGCCACGCCCGCATACAAGAAGGCCTTGATTCGCATGAGTTCTCTCCCCTGGGATGATTGTCGCCGGTGCTGCTTCTGTCTCGGCGCGGCCGATGCCCCGCCGCCGGATCGGCTCGAAAAGGGCTGGCGGAAGTCATAGCAGAATCGGGGTTTTTGGGGAAGTTTTGGGCTGCAAACGCGAAAAAAGCCCCCACCGGCTGGGGCCGGCGGGGGCGGGGATGTAAGCAATAGTATTAATGACGGCGAAAAAATCTCTCTGAGTGCCTCCAGATATCGCAAGTGTGGCTCGTAGCCCGGATTGAGCGGCAGCGAAATCCGGGGCGGCGGCTTCCGCGATTGCCGCCCGTGAATGGCGACCCTGTCCGACCCGGATTTCGTTTCACTCAATCCGGGCTACGAGCACCCACGCGATTTCGAGTTCAGCCGACTCTCACTACCGCCCGTCCATCCGCCGGGTCACCAGCGTCTTGATCTCCGCCAAACTCCCCGTAATCCCGTCGACCTTCGTCTCGAGCCGGATGATCCGCTCGGCCTGCGGGGCTGCGGTCTCGACCTTGTGCTCGAGCTCGCCGACGCGGGTCCAGATGTTGGAGGCGGCCCAGGCGGCGAAGATCGTCTGGCCGACGATGGTGATGATGAGGGCGAGCGGCACCTTCTTATCGAGGTGCCATTGTTTGTCGTCGCGGTCGGTCATCGCGATCCCCGTGCTCGGTCCGGCAGCGCCGAAGCGGCGCGTTTATCGATGCGGAGGGGAGGGCGGCGCGCCGGCGCCGCCAAGCGATGCCGCATCCTTGGCGAGGATCAGCCCGATGCCGACCGGCAGTGCCGCGATGAAGTCGAGCGAAAAGCCCGGCACCTCGATGCCGAGAAAGGTCTTGGCGGCACCGAGCGCGATCACGATGACGCCGGCGGCGGTGGTCTGCCAGTTGGCGAGGATGGAATTGGTCTTCACGGAAGATCTCCGGCGTTGACGGCGTGCTGCTCTCTCCCCCGCCTGCGGGGGAGAGTTGGAGAGGGGGAAGGGCGGTGTGGCGATCTCAGTCGGCGTTCGGTGCCGCGCGGCCGCGGCCCCCACCCCGACCCTCCCCCGCAAGCGGGAGAGGGAGCAGCAAGCAAGCGGGCAGCAAGCAAGCGAGGGAGAAGGAAGCGCCGTAGCGAAACCTCGCCGGACCTATTCCGCCTTCTTCACGGCGGCGACGATCGGCGTCAGCGATGCGTTGACGGCTTTCCAGGCGTTCAGCGCCTCGATCGTCTTTTCGATCGCCACGTTGATCGCCGCCTGTGTCTTGGGCACATCGGCGATGAGCTGGGCGAGTCCGCCCGAGGCAATGAATTGCCCGACGGCTTCGAGGGCGGGGAAGGCGTTCATCGCTCAGGCCGCCGTCTTCGACGCGTTGGCGAGGGCGACGCGCGCAGCGGCGAGCGCCTGCGTGAGCGATGAGTGCACCCCATACCCGCTGGTGACCACGGTCGGCGTGTCGCTGCCGCCATAGGCCGCGAGCGCATCGAAGGCATGCGCTGCCGTGCTCGAGGACGTCGCTGTCGTCACCGCGCCGACGAACTGCTGCATGTCGGAAATCGTCACCTTGAGCGCGGAGATGACCGAGGCGGGAATCGTGAGATTGCCGGTGAGCGCGCCGAGCACGGAGAGCAGCGTCTGGGCTTCCGACACCAGCGACGGACCGTTCGCCGCCACCCAGGCCGCAGCCATCGCGAGATCGCTCTCGGCGACCTCGATATTCTGCCTGATGTCGGCGACGAGCTGATCGAACTTCGTTTGGTTGAACGTGAAGACGCGGCCGAGGAAGGTCGAGATGTTGCTCCAGATGGTCATCGGTCAGTTTCCTTCGCTAGCTTGGCGAGCTCGTCGAGCACGCCGTCGGTGACGGGATCGGTGAACGGGATGAGGACGTGGGAGAGCACGGGCACCGCGAGCAGCGGTCTCCGCAGGGCGTCGACCTCGACCACCTTGGAAAAGCCGTCGTGCTGGCCGGCGCTCGAGAGAAAATCCGGGCCGCTGTAGAGCACGGCCCGCTTGGTATTCTTGCGATCGATGGGATGGTTTTCGCCGAGCGTCGATTCGGCGATGCACACGACGAGATCGATCGCCATTTGCGCCTGCAGCCAGGTCGCCGTCGTGCAGCCGAGCGAGTAGCCGACGAGCGCAAGCCCGTGACCGCGCTGGCGGTACTTGCCGAGATTGACGCGGGCGCGCTCGACCTCGGTGTAGCCGTAGACATCGGCGGTGACGCCGCGCGCCCGCGCCTTCGCGGCGAGGATCGGCAGCGCAAGCGAGAAAAGGTAGCCGAACTGCCCCATGAAGAAGGCGGCGTAGACAGGGCTGGTCATTGGGGGCGGCTCCGGCAACGGTGAGGACGCCCTCCCCCTGAAAGGGGGAGGGTTGGGGTGGGGGTCAGCGGCGGCGTGATTGCGCACGGAGATTGTGGCGCGCGACCCCTCCCGACCTTCCCCTTTCAGGGAGAAGGAGGAGCGTGCCGCACGCCGCGCTCCTTCCGGCCGAAACTCTCGTCGCGCTCGATCTGCCAGCAATGGTCGAGAATGCGGAAGACGAGCATCGTCACGCAGATCACCGCGAGCGCGGCGAAGCCGGACCAGGATTCCATGGTGGTTCTCCCTCAGCGGATGCGGGCGCGACAACAGCCGGAGCAGGTGCAGTTTCCGACGCCTTCGCGAAGCGATCGGCGACGAGCTCCATCCCGCTTCCGTGCCCGAGGTGGGGCACATACGCGCCGAGATTCACGCAGTCATGCTCGCCGTCGTGGCGTTGTCCGCTGGAGTCGAGGTAGTTGATGCACTCGAAGTGCGGGTCGACGTAGCGGTGCGTAAAGCCGCCGCCGACAGGTCCGTAGAGCCCAACCGTCATGAGGTCTGCGGGCAGGCGCAGCTTCTGGCCGCGAACCTCGGCCATAAAGCCGCCCATTACATCCGGCGCGGCCCCGCGGCTGAAACCGACGACGTGATATGGCTCGTCCGGCCTTGCCGCGACATATGCGACGGCCGCGCGCCATCGATCGTAGCGATAGAATACTGCCTCGCACCCGCGGTTCCTCGCCAGGCGCTCGGCGGCGGCAACGTCGATCAGGCCGTCGAGGCCGCGGAAGAAGATGATATAGGGCGCGGTCATGACTCGATGCGCCCCATCTCAACGCGCCCACTGCGCGGCGAGCTCGTCGTCGCTGCCGGCGTAATGGTTGATATCCATGTTGCGGCCGATGCCGGGCACGTTGTGCGGCAGCGGTCCGACGCCGTCGCCGGTGTACTGCCACAGCCACGCCTTCTCCCACGGCAACGGATGCCGGTTGTAGTCGGTGAGGGCGGGCGCGCCGGCATACTGGCAGAGCCACAGCTTGTGCCTGGCGAAGAACTCGCGGTCGGCGTCGCTCATGTGCGGCGCCCATTCCTTCACGACATTGCCCGAATAGAGCGACGCCGTGCGGCCGATCGCCTGGTCGATGCGGTCCAGAAATTCGCGGGCCTGCGCGAGATTCAACATGCCGCCGGCGCGGCGCGGATTGTCCTCCCAATCGAGGCACAGTTCGGTTGCCACGTCGGGCTGCGCCTGGGTCAGGAAGTATTTCGCCTGCAGCGCGACGCTCTCGCCGGAGTTGAAGTGATAGGCGCCCCACTTGAGCCCGGCGGCCTGCGCCTTCGCCTTGCGCTCGGCATAGAGCCGGTCGGACATGTGCGTGCCCTGGGACGCTTTGTGGATGATCCCGCGGAAACCCGCTGCAAAACAGGCATGGAAGTCGGCACCGTCGCCGCCATGGGCGTTGTTCGCATTGAGGTGATAGATGTCGACGACCTTGGGATTGATGTGCATCGAGGTTTCTCCAATGAGGGAGGAGCGTTCACCGCGCGGAATGGGCGACGTTGGGAAAGGTCGAAGAGTGGGAAACTCGGTTCGGCCGAGCTGAGAAAGCCTGTAGAACCTCGTCCTGAGGAGCCGTGCGCAAGCACGGCGTCTCGAAGGACGGCCAAAGGCCGCAGCATATCGGGCCATCCTTCGAGACGCCGTCTGCGACGGCTCCTCAGGATGAGGTCGGAGGATTATTGGACCGCTGCTCGACGGCTCACGCCATGATCTCCTCGACGAGGAGGAACGAGTTGGCGGTGCTACCGAAGAACGCGCTGCCGCCCCCTGCCGTGTTGATATTGACCGTCGCGCCGCCGCTGGCGGTGCCCCACAGCTTGAAGGTCGTCGCGATCAGCGTCGCGGCCGGCGCCTGATAGAACACGCAGACTTTCGTCGGCGAGGTGGTGGCGAATGACGTCGTCGTGCCGGCGGTCGCGACCGCATTGGTTCCGGCATCCTGGGTGAGGAATGCGGTGAGGCTCGTATTGGCAATGCTCGTTGTGCCGAGCATCGCGTCGCCCTTGACCCGCAGGAGGTTCGCCGAGGAGGTCGGCGTGATCGCCTGCGAAGTGACGAGGTTGCCGCCGGCGATGGTCGGCACCGTCGCCGACGGCGTGTAGCTGTTGGCGCCGGTGCTAGCGGCGGTGTCGAGGCTGTAGAGAGACTGCACCACCGCGCCGGGCAGCAGTACGCCCGGGCGCAGCAGCTCGAGCCGCGTCGGCTTCGCCGACCAGATGCCGGCGGTGGCGAGCGTCGATCCGGTCTCGTAGCTCGCATAGCCGAGCGGCGTGTAGGGAACGGCAGACAGTGTCGCCGGCCCGTAGAAGGTCAGCGGCGCGGTGGCGCTCGTGGTCATCGCCGTGACGTTGGCGATGCCCCAGCCCGCCAGCGGAAATATCGCGCCGCCGGCCGTGTTGAAGCAGTTGATCGCGGCAAGCGACACGGCGCCGGCGTTGTTCACCGCCGTAATCCAGATGCGGCCGGGTGCGCCGTTCGCAAATCCCAGCGTCGCGGTGGCCGGTATGGTCAGCGAGAGCGGCGCCGTCACCGCGAGCACGGAATAGCCGCCGTTGCCCGCCGTCGCGCCGCGACACGCAACGCCAATCTCGTCCGCCGCGCGCACCTCTTCGGCGCCGATCCGGCCCTTGTCGAGGAGCCGCGCGACCGGCGGAGCCGACATCTTGAGAATGGTGGCGCCGGTGCCGCCGATCGCGCTGCCGTCGCCCGCCCGGCGTTCGGCCTTGCGGAGCGCGCGTTTGAGGCGCGCGAGAGACCGCTCCTCGGTGGTTTGCGCGGAGTCCGGTGGAGTGCCGGCCGGAGTGTGGCTGTGTCGCTTTGCCCGACGGGGTGACGTCATGTTCTCTCCAGGCTCGGGTCCGGGCCGGGGCGCTTGCAGGCGCCGCGACCGAAATCGGGTGCGCGAGACGGAGAGATCGCTACGACGAGACGAGGTCGGCGCAGTCGGCGGCGGGCGAGGTGCAGCCGGAAGTAACGGGCGTCGGCGCGAACAGGCGTGGCGCGGCGAGCGGCCGGTCGTCCTTGTAGATGCCGATCATCGGCGGCTTCTCGAGGCCGGCCTTGATCGCGCGGTGCATCGCGCGCTGGAAGGCGAGGTCGGCTTTGCGGCAGGATTGCGCGGTCGGCGCTGCGATGGCGTCGCCCCCCTCGTCGGCGCGCGGCTTGCGGTGATCGTTGCGCTTCAGGCCGTTCTTCTTGAGCAGCCATTCGACCGACCCGGGCGTCCGGCCGATGAGCCCCGCCACGCGGTTGACGGAGGCGCCGTTCTTGAATGCCGCAATGGCGGCGCGTTCGGCCGACGAGCAGAGTTCGTTCACAGCGATGTTCTCCTGAGCATTCCAGGCGGGGCGCGGGCGGCGCTGTCACGCCGGCGGCGCAACCGCCGGTTTGACAGTCGCCGATGATAGGACTATTGAGAGGCCTGGCAAGAGGAAAAATCCTACTAACCGCCGACGGAGACCGTTTGTACAGTCACGCCATGGATACGGTGCGCAGCCTCATCGTCGCGAGAGTTGCCGAGCTCGGCCTGTCGCTCTCCGAGCTCTCGCTCAAGGCGGGGAAGAACCACGCCTATTTTCAGCAGTTCATCCGGCGCGGCGTGCCTGAGCGGCTGCCCGAGGAGGTGCGCGCCGTGGTCGCCGAGCTTTTGCGGGTTGACGAATCACAACTCAAAATGGTAGGAAAAAAATCCGCCGCGTCGGCAATTCCGCCGAATGCCGAAGTGTCCGGCGAGGTGCAGATCGCGACCCGGATTCCAGTTTACGGGCAGGCTGTGGGCGGCAAAGACGGCGAATTCATATTGAACGGCAATATGGTAGCCGATATCCTCGCGCCGCCGAGCCTCTCCCGCGTCGCCGATGCCTATGCCGTCTACGTGGTGGGGGACTCGATGGAGCCGCGGTACTTCGCGGGCGAGATGGTGTTCGTCAACCCGCGCCTGCCGATCAGCAAGGGCGCGTTCGTGGTCGCCCAGATCGCGATCGGCGAGGACGAGACGCCCCACGCCTACGTCAAGCGCTTCGTGTCGCGCGACGCCAAGCGATTGCGTCTCGAGCAGTACAATCCGAAGAAGGTCCTGGAATTCCCGACCTCGAGCGTCGTGTCGGTTCATCGCGTCATCATGGGCGGCGAGCGGTAGGCCAGCCGGCTTGTTGCCGCTGCTTCGGCGCGTTCTGGGTTGCTCATCATAGGAATAGTCCTATTATTGTTCGATTGCTCGCGCCGCTCTGGCGCGAAGTCTTCGAGGGGCTCGCCATGGCCGTAAACCCATCGGACCGCGACCGCGCGCGGGGCGACCGCGCGGCCGAACGGGTGTGCGCGCGCGGCGGCAGTGCGATGGACGCGGCGCTCGCCGCGATCGAGGCGACCTTCTCGCCGGCACTGAAACATTCGCTCGCCAAGCGTCGCGTCGCCGCGCTGATCCGTCAGGGCGCCGCCCACGCGGAGGTGCGCGCCCGCTACCAGCGGCTAGCCGAGCGCTATCCCCTCGCCAATCTCGACACCGCGATCGCGATCGTCGAGCGACTTTATCTCGCCGAGCTCGATGCGCGCGCGACCGCGGTCCGGTTGTGGGGCCGCTGCAGCCGCCCGCGCCTCGCGCTCATGCTGCTAGCCGATTTGCGGCTGATCCTGCGGATGGTGCGGCGCTACGCGCCGGCGCGCTACGCCGGGCTCGTCGCGGCCGTCCTCGATGTCGAGGAGCATGCCGGCCACATGAGTGAGGCGGCGGAGTAGGGGGCTCAGCACGTTCGGTTTCCACTCAATGGTCATGGCCGGGCTTGTCCCGGCCACCCCGATCATCCCGGCACGGCCGTGCCCCGGCATCGGGGTCGCCGGGACAAGCCCGGCGATGACGCTCATAGGTCAATGGCGACTGTCTGCCAGACAGAAGAGTTGAGCGGCGCCCGCCGCCCCGCCCTCACGAAATCCCGATCAGCGGCCAGTAGATCTGCACCAGCAGCACGAGGATCACGAACTCCACCACGGTGAGCCACCAGCCGAGCCGCAGCAGGTCGCGGGCCTCGAAGTAGCCGTAGGAGTAGCCGACGATCAGCACGCCGGACTGGTAGGCGAACAGCTTGCCGCCGGCGGCGAAGGTCCAGATCATGCCGAGCAGCAGCGGCGACATTCCCGAGGATTTGGCGAAGTTCACCACCAGCGGGATCGATGTGCCGAGCATCGAAATCTCGCTCGCCAGGAAGAAGTGGTAGACGAAGGCCGCCCAGTAGAGCACCACGGTGGTGGTGAAGAGGTTCGTGAGGTAGGGCTGGATCGAGCTGAACACCAGGTGGGTCAGGAGCTCGATCCCCTTGGTCGCCTCGAGCGCCGTCGCCCATGCTCACTGCGGTGGCGACGAAGAACATCGGCATGTAGTTGAGCTTGCGCAAATCCTCGGCGTCGAGAATGCCGACACGCGGCAGCAGCGCGAACAGGCACACGCCCATGCCGATCACCGCCGGCGAGATGTGGTGGACGAAGTCGGTGAGCCACAGCGCCACCGCGACGCCGAGCAGCGCCGCCGAGCGTTTCTCGAGCTCCGACCACGGGCCCATCTTCTTGAGCTCGTCGAGGAGATAGTCGCGGCCGCCCTCGAGGCTCACCACCTCCGGCGGATACATCTTGAGCGTGAGCCACCACGCCGCGAGCACGGTGAGGATGCTGCACGGCAGGAAGGCGATGAACCAGGCGCTCCACAGAACCTCGACGCCGCCGACCTTCTCGATCAGCCCGCGCGCGGTGATCGAGCCGGCGCCGGCGATGATCATCTTGTCGAAGATGTTGGCGGTGTAGGTGAGCACGAGGAACATGCCGCGGGCGACGTTGCTGCCGGTCTGGGCGCGGAACGCCTCGATGAGCCCGAGCGCCACCGCCGCCATGATGACGAGGCGGGCGACCCCGGACGGCACGATGAAGGTGAGGAGGAAATCGGTGACGATGAGCCCCATCAGAATCCGCGGATAGGTGGTTCCGATCCGCAGCATCACCATGTAGGCGAGCCGGCGTGCGACGCCGGAGCGCGTCGCGATCACGCCGAGCAGCAGCGCCGAGAACAGGAACCAGGCGGTGTCGTTGGCGAAGCCGGAGAAGGCGACGGGAAAGCGCACCACGCCGAGCGCCCAGAACAGGAAGCAGCCGATCAGCCCGGTGACGGTGTAGTCCATCGCCTGGGTGATCCACCCCAGCACCATGAACATCGCGATGGCGAGTCCGTGCTTGGTGGTCGGCTCGATGTCGAACGGCATGAACCAGATCGCAACCGGCACGATGACGCACAGCGCCTGGCCCACAAGCGTGAGAGTGCGTTGCGCGGGGGCATCGTGCATCAGCGCCGGTGCGGTTGCGCCATGGTCGAAGGTCATGCGTTTCCTCTGCCCCTTGCGTTTTGGAGTCTTGCCGCGTCGGTGGCGGGGTTCCGCGCACGGACCGATCGACGCGTCGGCGGGGCGAGTTGTGGCCGCGGCGGGCAGAGGCGTCAAGGCGCGAACCGCCGTGACGTCCGTGGCATTGCGAGATGTCTTGTGGCCGCCGGGCAGGGGATCAGAACGGACCGAAGCCGAAATGCAGGCGCTGGGTGACGTCGTAATTCGTCTTCGAGGTCGGATAGGCATAGTCGACGCGCAGCGGGCCGAACGGCGAATCCCAGATCAGGCCGGCGCCGAGCGAGGAGCGCACCCGCGCAGTACTGTTGACGTTGAGCGACTGCGCGAGCGTTGGAAACGAGGTCTGGCCGCGATAGCCCCACACGCTGCCGGCGTCGGCAAACACCGCGGCCTTGAGCGCGAAGTCGGGCGGCAGCCCGGGAATCGGCGATTGCATCTCCGCGGTCGACGCCCAGTAGCGGCTGCCGCCGAGATTGTCGGCGGTGGTGCCGGGGGTGAGGTCGCGCGGCCCGAAGCCGTTCACCGCGAAGCCGCGCACGAATTGCGGTCCGCCGAAGAAGCCGTTGGCGAAGGGCAGGGGCTGCCCGCCATAGGGCGCAATGAAACCGCCCTGTCCGCGCGCCATGCCGACGACGTCGTCGCCGAAGTCGTGATAGAGGCGCAGATCCGCAGTGGTGCGGTAGAAGTCGGCGTCGCCGCCGAGCCCGGCGAGGTCCTGCTTCACCTCGAGGCGCACGCCCTCGTGCGGGTTCTTCGCGTTGTCGAGGGTCGAGTAGCCGAAGCTGGTGCCCGCCATCGAAACCCAGGACGGCCCGTTGAGCACCGCCTGCTTCACCTCCGCCGAGGCGGACGTGCAGCCGGTCCCCGCGCACGCAAGTCAGCAGCGCCGGATCGAGCGACGAACTCTGGTTGACGATCGAATAGCGCGCCTCCGCGCTCACGGTGTCGGTGACCGGTGCGTCGATCCGGATCGCGGAGCCGTAGCTCGTGCTGGCATAGGACTGATTGGGGTTCGTCAGCGTCTGGCTGCCGAACAGGTCGAGGCCGAGCGTGGAGCGAGTGTCGAGGAAATAGGGCTGGGCGAGGCTCAGCTTGCCCGAGCGCACATATTGTCCGAGGCTGCCCGACACCTTCACGTATTGGCCGAGACCCATGAAGTTGCGCTCGGCCACCGTCACTTCGGCGAGCATGCCGTAGCTCGTCGAATAGCCGCCGGAGACGATAGAACTCGCCGGTCTGCTCCTCCTCGATGTCGACATCGAGGACGACGCGGTCGGGGCTCGAGCCGGGCTCGGTCGAGGTCTTCACCGATTTGAAGAGGTTGAGCGCCTTGAGGCGCCGCTCGGCGCGCACGACGAGGCTCTTGTTGTAGGCGTCGCCCTCGTGGATGTCGAACTCGCGGCGGATCACCTGGTCCTGGGTGAAGGTATTGCCGCGCACGGCGATGCGCTCGATATAGGTGTGCGGCCCGTCGTCGAGCGCGAGCACGAGATCGAGGAGCTTCTGCTTGCGGTCGCGCTGCGCTTTGGCGTGCACGGTCGCGAACGGAAATCCGTGCCGGCTCACCGCAAGCGCAAGCGCATCGACGGACTTGTCGACGGCGCTCGCGTCGTAGACGTCGCCGCTGGACATCGTCAGCGCCTCGCGCAGCGCCGCGACGTCGACTGCGCCGATGTTCGATGTGATGTCGATCGCGCCGAACCGGTATCGGTCGCCCTCGTCGATCGTGAAGGCGATCTCGAAGCCTTTCCGCGTAGCATCGTAGGCGCCGGTCGCCGCCACCACCTGGGCGTCGGCGTAGCCGTGCTTGAGATAGAAGGCGTGCAGGAGGTCGCGATCGGATTCGAGGCGGTCGGCGTCGTAGACGTCGGTGGTCTTGAGGAAGGCGAGCCAGCCCGACTCGCTCGTCTTGATCACGCCTTTGAGCCGCTGGTCGGAAAAGGCGTGGTTGCCGATGAACACGATCTTGGCAATGCCGGTCTTCGGGCCCTCCTTGATCTCGAACACGAGATCGACGCGGCCCTCACCCTTCGCGATCGTCTTCGGCGTGATCGTCGCGTCGTAGCGGCCGTTGTGCCGGTAAAGCTCGGCGATGCACTCGACATCGTCCTGGACGCCGGCTTTGGTCAACGGCGTCTTGGCCTTCGAGCGGATCTTGCTCGTGAGTTCCTTGTCCTTGAACTGCCTGTTGCCCTCGAACTGCACGCGGTCGATCACCGCCGCCTCGGTGACGGTAACGACGAGATGCGTCCCCGACCATGCGACGTTGGCGTCCGCGAACAGGCCCGACGCATACAGCGCCTTGAGCCCATCGTTCACCGCTGCGGCATCGAGGCCGCCGTCAGGCTTGGTGTGAAAATAGCCGCGCACCACCGCCGCCTCGATGCGGTGGTTGCCGCGTACCACGACGGTGTCGTCCAAAGGTGAGGCCGCGCACGCGGCCTGCGCCAGAACAGCGGCGCACAGGGCTCCGAGGCCCAGGGCAAGGCCCGCGAGAAGCTGCTTAGCGGCGCTCGCGGCACCGAAACGCAAACTCGTCCGCACGTTACGCATACGGGAGATGTTCAACCCAACTTCCGGGGCGAAAGCATGAAGAATTCAGGCGGCCGCCTAGGCATTGTTGGGGCGGTTGACTTGAGGTTGCGGGAGCGCAGCCGAAGCGCGTCGGCGTTGATTTCTGTGCTATCGTGCGGCTCGACCGAGCGATCCTGTGACAACCGAACTCTCGGTGAGGCGGATGTAGATGGTGTAACGGGCCGGCCCGCGGCGGTGTGACCCCTCATCAAACCGATGGCGTCAACGGAGTCAGGGCGAGCCTGCTCCAGCATCAACACTCAATTGATCCCGAGGCGACCTCCCAGGGCGCGAGCGCGCGATGCTGGCATCCACATGTGAAGTAAACCAGGACTCGCGACGTTTCCTGGTTTGAAGGGAATCTCTGCGGCCGGGACATAGCTTCACCCCGGTTATGTTTTCCGTCCGCAGTATGCCTGACGAGACGGTCACTGGCAAAGGGATATCGTGGCAGTGGCCACACGATGAAGAGATCGCTGCCATCCCAAGAGGCGTCATCGATCAGCCGGCTTGGGGTCGCGATGGTATAATCTCTGTACTCGCAAGCTTCACACGAGTCTCTCACCTTTAGGCCAGCTGCATTCGACGCCATGCCGCCCCATCCGATAATGATGAGTTCATACAGTGTCGGCGGCTTTGCCGTGCTTCGCTTCGAATACGAGATCGTCGTAGGTCTAATCTCGTATCCGGTGACCCGGTGCTTCAGGAAGACGTCCAGCAAATGCTCCGAAGCCAGAATGTCCCGTTGCCATGTCCAGGTGAAGTCCCTGATCCCGCTTGGGTCTATCGTGGCCCTCACGTCTCCGAGCCGACGTCCCCCGCGCCGATGATTTTCGTCAGCGGCGCAGGTGATCTGCTCCAGCCTAGTATCTTCAGCGAGTGTCGCTCGCTTCTGATTCTCTGGCGGCGCCAAAAGCCAGAATTTGGTGTTCATCAGTCCAACCATGGTACGTTCTTCCACATGCCGTGAAGCTGTCTCAAGCAATTCTTCGGGTTTTGCGGTCGGTTGATTACTCAGAAATTGGTCCCATTGTGCGTTCCAATTGATTGGCGTCGTATGCAGTCCGTCCGGTCTCAGGCGATGGAAACGATCGTGGCAAGAAGGTGAGATAGTCCTCCGGCTCGATGCCGCAAGCGCGAAATTGAGGAGAAAACTGCCGCGGAAAGTTGTGATGGGATTCGAGGTCAGGCAACGCTTGCCTGGCCCTTATCCTCGCGATCTCTTCATTCAGACGGCTCGTATCCGAGAACGTCGGAACCCATGTTGAGGTGCTTAGAGATTGCAATTGCGGGTTATTGGGGTCCAGCTCCTTGAGGGTTCGGAATGCGGAATCATGCAGCGCGACGCGCATTCCCTCCAGCGGCGACAAATCTCGCCATTGCAAGCCGCCACCGCTTCGTCGGATCGAACCTTGCGCATATCGCGCGCCGGGAATCCATGTCTCGGGATCGGCATCTGAAAGAACCGTGGAATTGTTGGCAGGTGCTCTGGTGTCAGCTAGAGCGGGAGCGGGTACGTTGCCTTACTTAGATGGCGCGACGTCCGCTGCGCGGGAAAACGGGGCCGTCGTTTGCAGGCTGCGGCGGTCATCCCCTGAGTCAAAAGCGGAGTAAGCCGAAGCGGCGGGAGGCAAGGCGGCTCCGCCGCCGTTCATTTCGCGTCCGGGCTGCGGTGCGAGATAGGAGGCGCCACCAGGTCCCGGTGGCTTGAACAGTGCGCTCATGCTGGGAATCCCGTTAGCAATGCCTCACCGGTCGATGCGACCGTTCACGCGGCTTGAGCCGCATGCGCTGAAGCGCTGCGGTGCGACCACGCGAGCGAACGAACTGACCGGGAGGAGGGAGGACAGGGATTGGCTTGAGCCGGGGCTCAGCTCTGGCAAAGTGCCGCGCACGTGCGGCTACGGCGCCCTGAACATCAGACGGCGAAAAAACAAAGCGCCCGGGCGAGGTTTCGTCCGGGCGCAGCACTGCAGGCTAATTCGTTTCTCTCACAAATTCGCCCGCCGTCAAGACGGAGCGTGATTTGGGCCCGTAGCCCGGATTGAGCGCAGCGAAATCCGGGGCCTGCTTTGCAATTCACAACATGCCGCAAATTGAGAGCCGGATGCACCCGGATTTCGCTCCGCTCAATCCGGGCTACACGGCGTCACGCGCCTCGCGCAGCCGCACTCGGATTTTTCGGTCAGTAAAGAATTGACTGCTCAGGGATGCTGGACCCCCGGTCGAGCCGCGCAATCACAGCGATTTTGGGGGAGCGTTCATCAAATCCCTGCATGCCTCGACACCGTGCAGTGGCGTCTCGCCGCACGAGCCCATAAGATCGCAGCAAGCCTGCAGCGAGACTTCGGGAGGAATGATGAGCGGGGAGTACGGTAAGACAATCGACTGTGCGTGTGGCGTTCGCCAAACGCGGCGCGAGGTGCTGGCGCTCGCCTCCGCTGCTGGCCTCGAGATCGTCGCTGGCGTCGCGCCCGCGTCAGCCGAGCCGGCCGACGAGCGGCCGAAGCCGGGCGACCATCTCGTCCCGATCGAAGGCGGCGAGCCGCGTCCGCTCACGCCCGCCGATGTTCCGAAGATGCCGCTTCTCGTGTGGCCGATGGATCCGAAGGACGGCGTTGTGCGCAACGGCTCGCGACTCAACAGGGTGCTGGTCGTCGCGCTCGATCCGGCGACGCTCGAAGGTCCGACGCGCGAGCGCGCGGCGGACGGCGTCGTCGCCTATTCGGCGATCTGCACGCACCAGGGATGCGAGATCACGCGCTGGGTCGCCGACAGCGATTTCCTGGAATGCCCGTGTCACGAATCTCGCTATAATCCGCGCGACGGCGCGGCGGTCATCGACGGCCCGGCGCCGCGTCCGTTGCCGGCGCTGCCGCTCGCCGTCGCCGACGGCAAGCTCGTGGTGGCAAAGCCGTTCATCGGACGGCCCGGTGTGATACCGACCTAAGCCCGCGATGCGGAGATCATAGAAGCCCGGGACGCGGGCAAACCAAACAGAGCCCGCAAGGCGGGCAACCAGACAAAGCCCGCCAAAGCGGGCGAACCACGCAAGGCCCGCAACGCGGGCGAACGAAACGCCGGCCACGTGTCGGCTCGGGAGAGACAGAAACAAGGAAGGGAAGCCATGTTCAATCGAGCATTGAAATACGCGCTGTTGTCGGGTGCCGCCGTGTTGGCGCTCGGCATGTCCGGCGCATCGGCCCAGCAGACCATCGCACCGGCCTCGGCGACGCCGACGAACCCGATGCCGGACGTGCTGGCGCGCTACACGCCTGTTACCGCGGAGCGGCTCAAGAATCCCGAGGACGGCAACTGGCTGCTGTTCCGCCGCACCTATGACGGCTGGGGCTACAGCCCACTGTCGCAGATCACGCCGGCGAATGTCGGCAATCTCGAGCTCGTGTGGAGCTTCGCCACCGGCCAGGTCGAGGGCCACCAGGCGCCGCCCATCGTCAACAACGGCGTGATGTTCGTGGCGACGCCCGGCAACCAGGTGCTCGCCATCGAGGCGAAGACCGGCGCGCTGCTGTGGCGCTACAAGCGCGCGCTGCCCGACGATTTGACGAACCTGCACCCGACGAGCCGCGGCGTCGGTCTCCTCGGCGACAAGCTCTACTTCGCCTCGGCCGACGCGCAACTCGTCGCGATCGACGCGAAGACCGGCAAGGAGCTGTGGGTCACCAAGGTCGCCAACTATCACGACGGCTACTACATGTCGCTGATGCCGCTCGTCGCCGACGGCAAGGTGATGCTCGGCACCTCCGGCGGCGAACTCGGCGTGCGCGGCTTCGTCGCCGCCTATGACGCCGACACCGGCAAGGAAGCTGTGGCGCACCTACATGGTGCCGTCGCCGGGCCAGCCCGGCAGCGAGACCTGGCCGCAGGGCGAGCAGTGGAAGACCGGCGGCGGCTCGATCTGGGTGCCCGGCACCTATGACGCCGAGACCAATCTCGCCTTCTGGGGCACCGGCAATGGCGGCCCGTGGATGGGCGACCAGCGCCCCGGCGACAATCTCTACACCTCCTCGGTCGTCGCGCTCGACGGCAAGACCGGCGCCATCAAGGGCCACTTCCAGTATCACCAGAACGATTCCTGGGACTGGGACGAAGTCTCGCCGCCGATCCTCGTGCCCTACAAGTTCGAGGGACGCGACGTGAAGGGCCTCGTCGACGTCGCGCGCGACGGCTTTCTGTGGCGCCTCGAGCGCACCGACGGCAAGATCAACTTCGTCGCCGGCCAGCCGTTCGTCGCCCACAACGTCTTCAAAGGCGTAGAGCCCAAGACCGGCCGCCCGATCGTCGATCTCGACCACAAGCCCGGCACCGACAAGACCGCGACCTTCTGCCCGAGCCTGTGGGGCGGCAAGGACTGGCCGCCGGTCGCCTACAGCCCGAAGACAAAGCTGCTCTACATCCCGGCGAACGAGAACCTGTGCACCCAGCTGCGCGGCGAGAAGGTGAAATACGTCGCCGGCGAGCGCTACATCGGCGTCGCTTCGAACACGATGCTCATGGTCGCCGGCGCCGACCACATCGGCGAGCTGCAGGCCTGGGATCTCGATGCCGGCAAGAAGGTGTGGACCACCAAGCTGCCGTCGCAGAACTGGGGCCCGGTGCTCGCGACCGGCGGCGACGTGCTGTTCTCCGGCGGCACCAACGACCGCATGTTCCGCGCCTTCGACGCCAAGACCGGCGCAGATCCTCTGGCAATTCCCGACGCTGTCGGGCGTGAACGGCGTGCCGGTCTCCTTCGCGATCGACGGCAAGCAGTACATCGCCGTGCAGTCCGGCTGGGGCGTCGACGCGCAGCGCATGCAGGACCGGCTCAACCTGCTCTTCCCCGGCAAGTATTTGCCGGTGCCGCAAGGCGGCGCGGTCTACGTGTTCGCGTTGAAGTAATTCGCGGGGGGCGGATGTGCGGCCCGTAGCCCGGATGAGCGCAGCGACATCCGGGAACGGCCCACGGCGATTTCAGGTGGGAAGATTCCCGCATGTCGCTCCGCTCATGCGGGCGACAGCCCCGGCGCGGCGCCTAACCCTTCCCGTGGGCTTGCGGGGGCGGGCGCTCTGAGCCCGCTCCCGGATCGCGGCCTTGCCGCCCTGCTGCGACAAGTTGCCGTAAACACGGCCATTTCCCGGGGCTTCGCCGACCCGGCCCCGCGTGCACGAAATCGTGATCCGGCCCTGGAAGGCCGTCCCGCGTGCCCTCGGCCGAACGCCGTCGCATGTTCAAAAAAGGCCGTTGGCGGCGTGTCCGCGCTCGATCAGATCGCCCATCCGGCGGCCACTTAGCGGCCCCGAACCCTTGGCACGTGGGCGGTACCGAAGCACAGGCATACAGTTAATAGTTGCTAAACAAACGGGCCGCCAAAACCTTGGCGGCCCTGTCTGCCTTACGGAAATTTTAATGTCATTGTCGCCGCGGGGTAGTATAATCGCTGCGCTCTTCCCCAAAGAGCAGGTCCCGGCCTCAACCCCAATCCCCCCCCGCGAGGTCGGGACCATCTTTCTTTAGCTCAATCGTGGCTATTCGTGGGACGAGATTGAGTCCGCGCGAAGGATTGTCGAATGTTGTTGCAATCCGGCGACGCCGATGCTTTCGCAATGCGGTGCGCGACGCCTTCCGGGCGGATCGGCCTTTGCATCATAACGTGCTGATAGCCTTGGGGAAAATGCAAACCACGCGATCCCCGGCGCAAGGCGCGACGCGACCGAGATAAGCTGCGATGCACAGGAAGCAGTGCGTCCGCGAACAGCGGATTGCGATGGTTTCAGTCGATCGACGCGAGCGATTCCCGCGGGTTTGGAGATCGCGCCGCGGTCAAAATCCGCTCCTGCCGGACAACGTGATTCGCGCCATCCCGGCGGGCGACTCACTCACGCGCACGCATCGCCGGGTGGGCGGCGCCTTCCCGCGGAGGTTCGGACCAGGCTGTGGATAAGCGTAGCGCCCGGCCGGACCGGGCGCACAACGCTAACGTGCCGGAATCGTCTCACCGGCTCGCCCGGCCGTCAAGACGGAGCGCGACACGGCGAGGCGAACGCCAACGCCCATGCCGTTCTGACGTGCGCTCGAACGCACTTTGCAGCGCGCGCAAATTTGCGCATCATCGAACGCCCGCTGCGCCCGCCTGGAGCAGCGCATGCCGGAGCTCCGCCCGAAGCCACATCAAGGGAACGTCGCCGAGTGGCGCGAAGCCGCGGCGCCACATATCGGATCGGCGGCGCCATGAAGGCCGCTCGTCGGAAGTCTGAAGGGGAGGTCACCGCGGATGAGCACGATCGAACAGAAGCTCGCAGCCATGGGCTTGGCGTTGCCGCCGCCGCGCGATTTCCCGAGTCCCAACCGCCGCGGCGCCGTGCGGGTCGGCACGATACTGTTCCTGTCGGGACACGGCCCGCATCACCCCGGCATGAAGGTGCGCGAGAACGGCAAGCTCGGTTTCGACATGACGGAGGCCGAGGGCTACGAAGCGGCCAAAGTCGCGGCGCTCGCCATGCTCGCCTCGATCAAGCGAGAGGTCGGGGACCTCGACCGCGTGCGCCAGGTGGTGCGGCTGTTCGGCATGGTCAACTGCACGCCGGATTTCATGACGATGCCGCGCGTGATCGACGGCGCCTCCGACCTGTTCTACGCGCTCTACGGTCCGCAGGCCGGCTGCCACGCCCGCAGCGCCGTCGGCATGGTGAACCTGCCGCGCGGCCAGGCGGTGGAGATCAACGGCGAGTTCGAGATCGCTCCGTAACGAGACGCTACCTCTCCTGCTCGGCGTGGCGGTCCACTCGTCAGCGTATGAACCTTCGTACTGGGTCATGGCCGGGCTTGTCCCGGCCACCCCGATCATATGGCACGGCCGTGCCCCATGATCGGGGTCGCCGGGACAAGCCCGGCGATGACGGTGGTGTGGAGGCTGCGGAGTGGAACGCTCGTGCGTGACGTTACTCCGCCGGCTCCTTCGCCGGCTCCGCCGCCGGCACGACCTCTTTCACCGCGCCGCGCCAGCCCGAATGGGTGAGGTCGAACACGAAACCGTCCGGCCCCTTGAACTTCACCTCGTAGAAGGTGTTGGGGTTGCGGTCCTCCCGACCCGCGAGATAGGTGGCGCCGGCTTTCTCGACAGTGCGCGACGCTTCGTCGAGATCGTCGACCCACATGCCGAAGTGGAAGAGGCCGGGCTTCTCCTCGGGCCGCACCTTGAGCAGCGCCACGTTGATGACCCCGTCCGACATGTAGAGCCCGCGGCCGGCGGGGCCCGCGCGCTTCATCCCGAACGCCTCCTCGAAGAACTTCGCCGACGCCTCGGGATCGGTGACGAGAAGCGCGATGTGCCTCATGCGAGCGACCATGAAAACCTCCGGTTGCCTCTTTGCGACGCCGCTTGGTGGCGCGCGTTCGTGCTGGAGGTTAGCGCAGGATGGGGGAAATGGGAAAAGGGAAGGCCTTGGCGTTTTTTGCCAGTTACCAGCGACACCTAAACAAAGCGCCCGGGCGAGGTTTCGCCCGGGCGCAGCACTGCACGTTAGTTTGTTTCTCTCACAAATTCGCCCGCCGTCAAGACAGAACGTGTATTATCCAAAATTTCGTAGCCCGGATTGAGCGAAGCGAAATCCGGGATCCGCGCTTATATTTCACGACGCCGCGATTGAGAAACCGCCGCCCCCGGATTTCGCTCCGCTCAATCCGGGCTACGCGACGTCACGCGTTGCGCCGCCAGAGCACGCAACCCCCGCAGCGCCGCTCACGCATGCGCCCGCGGCGGATGATAGCCGTGCGCCCGCGCCTCGGCCTCGCAGGCGAAGCCGCCGCGGGTGTGGGCGTAATGGGGGTCGCCCGGCGCATACATGGTGTGGGTCGCGGTGTTGACCCAGACGATCCGGCCGCCGGGGCAGCGCAGCCGCGCATTGTGCTCGGTCTTGAACGTGAAGAAATGCCCGGGCCGGTGCGGTCTCGCGCTTTGCGCGGCAGGCTGTCGTGGAGAGAAGACCGATGAGAAGTGCGGAGGTGATGAGGCGGAGCATGTCGTACCTTTATGTGGAAGTGCCGAGCCAGTATACACGGGCGACATTGCCGGCTTCCGCGAAATTTGCGGCGGTGGTGAACGGTAGTGCATCCGGCGCCGAAACGATGACACAGAACGCGGAGTGATCGATGAAGGTCGCATTTGCCGGGTCGTTCGCGCCGCGTCTTGCCGAGCCGGTGAGGGCGCGGCTCCCTCTGCCGTGCGAGATCGTCGTCGGCGACGAGAATGCGATCGTCGCGCGGCTCGCCGATGTCGACGTGCTCGTCTCCATGGGGTTCACCGCCGCAATGGCGGCGGCGGCGTCGCGGCTTCGCCTGCTGCAGGTGCCGGGCGCGGGCCTCGACCGCATCGACCGCGCGGCGCTGCGGCCGGGCACCCGTCTCGCCAATGTCTACGGTCACGAGGTCGGAATCGCCGAATACGTCGTCGGTGCGATGATCGCGCTCACGCGCTCCTTCGTGCGGCTCGATGCCGGGCTGCGCCGCGGCGAATGGCTGAGCCAATGGGCGATCGGCGCCCCGCCGACGCCGCTGTGGCCGGAGCTCGCGGGCAAGACGCTCGGCATTCTCGGCTTCGGCCGCATCGGGCAGGCGCTGGCGCGCCGCGCCGTCGCCTTCGACATGCGGGTCGTCGCGATGCGGAGCGCGCCGCAGGCAGCAGCCGCCCGCAGGGCGTGGCATTCGTCGGCGGGCCGGAGCGGCTCGACGAGATCTTGGCGCAGTCCGACTATCTCGCCGTCACGCTGTCGCTCTCGCCGGCGACCCGCAACCTTCTCGATGCGCAGCGGCCTTGCGGCGATGAAGCCGACGGCTTTCGTGTCAACGTCGCGCGCGGGGAGATCTTCGACGAGAAGCGCGCTCTACGATGCGCTCGCCTCGGGCCGCATCGCCGGCGCCGCGCTCGACGTGTGGTACCGCTATCCGACCTCGGCCGCGCCGACGCTTCCGGCGTCGCTGCCGTTCCACGAGCTCGCAAACGTCCTCATGACCCCGCACGTCTCCGGCTGGACCGAGGGCATGATCGAGGCACGCTCGCACCTGATCGCAGAGAACATCGCGCGGACCGCGCGCGGCGAGCCGCCGCTCAACGCGATCGATCCGGCGGGGTAAGCCTCCGCCGTCATCGCCGGGCTTGTCCCGGCGATCCCGATCAGTGGACGGCCGTGCCGCGCTCACTCTGTAGGGTGGGCAAAGCGAAGCGTGCCCATGCTGCTCAAGCGAGCATGGCCAGGTCAATGCCCGGCCATGACGATTCCGAACGAAACCAGATCGCGCTCTACGCCGTCGCCGTGCGATGCGCGCGCAGGAACGAGTGGATCTGGCGCACCGCGAGCGGAATGCGCTCCTTCGGCTCCTTCCACGGGAACATGCTCACCTCCGCCTTGGGCGCGAGCATCGCGGCTTCCATCGCGACCACATAAGGATGCGCCGGGAATGTCGTCGGGAAGGATCAGCAGCGGCGTCTGGCAGTTGCGCACGAAGTCGCGCGTCACCGTGAAGACGAAGTCGGGATTGGTGCGGTACATTCTGGTGAGGAACTTGTCGACCTGCTCCATCGTGAGCTCGGGCCGCTTGGCGACGAGGGCAGGACCCCAGGTCTTCATGTTGCCTTCGTAGAACATGTCCCGCGCCTCGGGACGCGAGCCGCTGGGCTGGGCGAGCACCGCGGCGATGACGCGGTCGGGCGCCCGGCGCAGCAGGTTCCAGATGAACGGGCCGCCGATGCAGAAGCCCATCACCATGAACTTGTCGATCTTCAGGTGGTCCATCAGGCCGAGATGGTCGTCGGTGTAGGAATCCCAGGGCCGGTCGGCCTCGAGCGGGCCGGTGGACTGGCCGCCCACGGCATTGCGCAGGTCGGAGGCGATGGTGCGGTACTCGCCCTTGAACTCGGCGATCGGATCGAACGGCGAGGTGGTGGTGAAGTTCGAGATCGTCGAGTTGAGCCCGCCGCCGGCGATGAGCAGCAGCGGCACGCCGGAACCGGCCTCCTCGTAGCGAATGCGAACCGGGCCTTTTTCGTAAAACATGGCTGCTCCTCCTTGGCCCGTCTGCTGGGCAAATACGCCCGGCGCCGCGGCCATTGCGGTCGCCGCCACGCCCGTCGTCAGGATGTTGCGTCTGACTGTATCCATCATCGGCGTTCCTCCCTGGTGTTGATTGCGGCCGGGACTTCGCCTCGGCTCGTGTTACCTACTTGCCGCGCTGCGCGTCGCGGAGCGCGACGAGCTTCTTGAGCTCTTCCTCCTGCTTGGCGATGCGGTCCGCCGCGAGCGCCTCGTCGCCGGCGCCCGAATAGGCGGCGGCCTGCTCGATCAGCTCCACGAGGTTCTGCCGTATGATGGCAATGCGCTCTTCGAGCTCGCGGATCGTGGGGCCACCGTTCATCGCCCGGCTCCTGTCTCTTGACTGCGTCGGCCGACGTATTTTGGCGCATTGCGGGGCCGCCGTCACCATCGAGGTTTTGGGGCGGTGGCCTTCGAAGTAGCCCGGATTGAGCGTAGCGAAATCCGGGAGCGGCGCATGTGCCAACGCGAAATGGCATGGGTCGCACGCCCGACCCGGATTTCGCTGCGCTCAATCCGGGCTACGAGCTTCGCCTTTCGCATGTCCTCTCACGACGCGGTCCGCGAAGGCTCGGCCCGCGCCTCGTTGTCCTCGAGCATGATCACGCGCCACCGCATGCCGACAATGCGGCCCGGGTCGAATTGCATCGACTCGATGACTCCGGTGAAACAGGCAATGCGACCCGCCCCGTCCAGCGCGAAGATCGTGATCCGCGATTTCTCGCGCAGCGAGATCCGGCAGCGTTCTGCATCGATCTCGCTGTCGTTGCGGAGATAGCACACACTCATTTCCAACGCCCCCACCCCTGCGGCGATTGAGCCGGCGGCGCGGGGCGGAGTTGGGGCACGGCTGCGGCACCAGTCGGATTTCAGCCGCAGCCGTTAAGGTTTTCCCTTGAGTGAGGCGCAGCGGACACACTTCCGGGCTGCACGCGCCGCCGTGTTCCGGCATCACGTGAGGCGCGAAGCCGTAGCGAGCTTCGAGCATCCATCGGCGCGCGCGCCCCGAGTCACCGTGCGGGCGCGCCGGCGCCCGTCGATTTCTGCGCATCGAGCCAGGCCCGGACCTCGGCGGGATCGGCCGCGCCCTCGATCGTCCTCGTCTTGCCATCGCCGGCGATCAGCAGCGTGATCGGGATTTCGCCGCGCCACCGCGGATTGATCTCGAAGCGCAGGCGCTCGACGAAGTCGTCCGCGAACATCCAGTTCTCGGCGCCGGCAAGGCCGGTCTTGGCGAGCTCGTCCTTCACGAGCTCCGCGGCATTGGGAACGAGATCGGCGTCGATCGCGATCAGCTTGAGATCGGGACGCTCCTGCAGCAGCCGCCCCCATTTCGGCATCTCGACCCGGCACGGCCCGCAAGTCAGGCCCCAGAAATGCACGACGATCGGCTGGCCCTCGTGCGCCCGGCGGATTTGCTGCCAACTCCCGCGCTTGAAGGAACGAAGGTCGCCGTCCGCTGCGATCGCCGAGCCCGCGGCGACCAGCACGGACATCGATGCGAGCACCACCGAAAATGCAAACAACAGGGAACGCGTCATCGGACATCCTCCAGAGCGAGCACGCCGGTAACCGTCGGCCCGCGTCATCCAAGAAAGAAACACCTGGTTGCCATTGGTCATGAGCAGCGGATGGTCCGAGGCATCGGCCGTTCCCGCCACCGTCCGCGGTTCGGACCAGCTGCGGCCGGCGTCATGCGACGACATCATCTCGACGGTCGTCTGCTCGCCGTCGAATTCCTTCCACACCATCCAGGCCGATCCGCCTTCGGCGAGGACGAACGGCCGCGACGGGCTCCGCTCCGGGCGGCCGATCGGCATCGGCTCCGAGAACGTTCGGCCGCCGTCGGTCGAGCGCGCGTAGAACAGCCCCTGCCGGGCCCGCCCCAGCGTGAACCACGTGACGTGATAGGTGTCGCCGCCGAGCGCGAGGCTCGGGCCGTGATGCGGGCAGGCGTCGATGTCCCAGTCGTCGACGCTGACGCGATGGATCGGGCCCGGGGTCGTCCGATCGGCGAAGGTCGTTACCGCATGGTCGCGCACGCTCGCGCCGAAGATGTTGCGAAACAGCACGACCGGCCGGCCGGGTCCCGCAAAGGCGACGCCGAGCCGGCAGCACTCGCAGGTACGGTCCTTGGCGATGCGCGCGTCCGAGATCGTGGCGCCGGCATCGTTCGACCAGGCGAAAGCGAGCGAGGCGCCGGTATAGGCCTCGCCCCTGGCGCGCGCACCAGCGCGCTCGCGCTTGTCGAGCCAGGCGGCGAACAGGGTGCCCGCGGGATCGAAGCCGATCGCTTCGAAGCGCTGGCTTTCCGGATCGGGCGTGATCGGGCGCGGTGGCGCGAAGGTCGCGCCGCCATCGGTCGAGTGCGTGTAGAAGACCTGCCCGTTGAAGGCGCTGTCCTTGAAGATCGCGAAGGCAACGGCGACGCGGCCCGCGCCGTCGACGGCGATCTTCGGCCGCTCGTCGGGGCCGGAGTCGAGCCGAAGCGGCTCGCGGTTCACGCTCACTGCCGGCGAAAAGCTCGCGCCGAGATCGGTCGAGCGCGCGACCGAGACATGCCCGGCGGCGGCCCAGGTGATCCAAAGGCTGCCATCCGGTGCGAAGGTCGGCGTGACGGTCGAAGCACAGCGCAGCGCCGGCTCGGCGCAGGTGGGCGAGGGGTCCTGGTGTCCCATCTGCGCCAGCGCGGCGCCGGAGGGAAGCAACAGCGACGTGGCGACGGAAAGCAGATTGACGGTCGCACGCATTCGCGCGGGCATTTCGGCACTCCTTCGATGACGGGACGGGAGCCGCGGCGCGGGCCGCGGAAGCGTCAGCCGTTCATCGGAGGCGCGCGCGGTCCGCCGGGCGGGAGGGCGATCCTGGAAAACGAGGCGACGACCGGCCGCCACGGCGCCGAAGGCTGCGACGTGACGCGGTCGACTGCGAGAGGGGTGACGACCTGCGATCCCGCGATCGACGGCGGCGGCGCACACAATGCGCAGGGACCGCAGGAATGGCTGGTCTCGTTGCCGGGGACTTGCCCGGTGTTCCCGTCCTGGGTCTGGACCGCGCTTGCGTCATGCGAGGCGAGGCAGATGATGGCGGCGGGATCGAACCCGCTCGCCCGGTCGAGCGCGAAGGCCGGATGGGAGGCGACGCCGGCGAGAATGCTCTGCAGCGCAAGCGCATAGATGGCGATCCATCCGATCGCCCGCCGCAGCTTCGATGGCAGGTGCGCGCTCGACAATGCCGTGACCTCTAAGGCGAGGTCATAGCATGGCTGAGCGAGTTGGCGGAAGAAGCGCGCTGGCGCATGTCGTCGCGGACGTCCGCCGGCGCAACGGGCGGCGGCGCCCGGCCGCAGGCTTCGGCCGAGGGGGCGGCGGTTGCATGCGACGCTTTGATCCGAGCTTGGGGGGCCGCGATAGCTGCATTTGCAGGGCACACGGACTACCATCCGCCCTGCAGCGCACCCGGACAACCGAAGGATACGAGGGACCGCCATGTTGAGATTGCGCAAGCTGATGGTCGCGCTCGCGTTGCTGTCTCCGGTGCCGGCCCTGGTCGCGCCGGCTGGCGCGCAGCCGGCGGATTACCCGACCCGGCCGATCAAGATCATCGTCTGCCTGCCCCCCGGCGGCGGCGTCGATACCGTTACCCGCATCCTCTCCGAACCGCTGCAGCGCCGCCTCGGCCAGCCCATCGTGATCGAGAACAAGGGCGGCCAGTCCGGCAACATCGGGGCCGAAGCGGTGTTCAACGCCGACCCTGACGGCTACACCCTGCTTGCTTCGCAGCCGGCGCCGATCACGACGAATCCACTGCTCTACAGGAGCATGTCGTTCGATCCGGCGAAGTTCGCGCCGGTCGCGGTCATGACCCGGATTCCGAATACGCTGACCGTTCGGGCCGACTTCCCGGCCAAGACCGTGCAGGAGTTCATCGCCTATGCGAAGTCCCATCCGGGAAAGATCAGCTACGCATCGCAAGGCAACGGAACGACCTCCCACCTCACCGGCGTGATGTTCGAGCAGGCGACCGGCGCGAAACTTCTCCACGTGCCGTATCGCGGCACTGCGCCCGCCATCAACGATCTGATCGGGGGTCACGTCGACGTGCTCTTCAACGAGCTCGCGACGTCGATCGAAATGCACAAATCGGGGAGGGCGAGGGTCCTCGCGGTGACGACGCCGCAGCGCGTGCCCGATCTGCCGGATATTCCCACCATGCAGGAAGCCGGGCTCGCCGGCTTCGAATCCGACACCTGGAACGCGATTTCCGCTCCCCCCAAAACGCCGTCGCCGATCGTCGCCAAGCTCAATGCCGCGATCAACGAAGTGCTCGGTACCCCCGAGATGCAGGCGAGGCTCAAAGCGCTCCACCTGCAAGGGGCCGGCGGCACGCCGGCTCAGATGGCAGAGGTGGTCAAGTCGGACACCAAACGCTGGGGCGACCTCATCCGCGCCGCGAACGTGACGATCGAGTAGGCGGCGGCATGCCGTGAGTGGGTGGGGACACGCGAACAACGACTGAAAGACGCGTCGTGCGCCGGCACAATGGGGCCGATCAGCGCGGCACGAAGCCAAGAGTCGATTGCCGGAGCGCGTGGGGACAAGGTGCTTCGCCTTACAGTCCGATCGACCCTGGGAGCTCCGAGTCATTCCCGTCGAGGTCGCGTGGCCTGCGCTCGGTGGGGCGAGTCAAGCGATGCAAAACCGTCACGCGGCCGTTCCAAAAGATGGAACCTTCGGCCACATTTTCGCCAAAGCAGGCCGCCCACTACGGCTGTGGATAATTACGGGGACAACTGGGAATGTGGTGGTTGCAGTTCGAAGAGGGTAACGCAGCAATCGTGGCTGCTGGATCGCTGGCGCAGGCTCGATTGATTGCGGTGATCGACGGGTTGGGTCGAGCATCGACACTGGTAGAGGCGTACGCGGTCGATGCGGACTTTCTGCAGGTGATCCCCGAGGATCGCATCGGCAAAAAGCTTTCGAAAATCGAAGTGGACGAGGTGCTGGGGCGTCTCAGGCTCGCGACGCGACACACAACCCCGACTACGATGTAGTCGGGGCGGCCGGTCTCACCGGCGGGCATCCCCGGGGAAGCCATGTTGGCCTCACGCGGTTTCGCGCCCGACGCGTTTCCAAACAAGGCCGTGCCAGTCGACTAGCGCCGACTCTCAGTTGCGCGATGCGACCTGCACTATTCGAGAGCGAGGCACTGGCCGATCTCAACGCCGAACCCGCAGCTGGCCATGATCCCGAAGATCGCCAAGCCCGCTGCCCCCCAGAGAGTGGCCACCTGTAATTCTGGGCTGATCGGCCGAAAAACTGCTCCTAAGACGGCAAGTGCAAAAATCATCCGTGTCAAATTCCTGCAGGGGTCACCGATGAACTCGGTGCCTTCTGTCGGTGCGCTCAGTCAACACCAAAATTGAGGCGTCTGGTCGGACCATTTGTGCAGTTGTGCACACCGTACGTTTTGTTGATCCCCCTCGGAACAGCGGACTGCCGCATGCGTTGTCTGCGCCGCGGGCCGCTTCCCCACAAGCCTTTTCCCCCTGGGTCCGCGCTAAAGCCCCCGCTCGCCAAGGGACGGGGGCTTTCTTCCGTCCTGCTTCGCCGTTCAGAGCGCTGCGAAATGGGGCGTGCAGCCCAAACGGTCGAAGCGGTCGAAGGGCGCCGAAAGCGTCGCTCACCCGACACGCAACGAACTCCAGCCGAGAGCATTTGTATTGTTGGGGGGTGCAAGGCGGAAAATCGTCAGTATGTGGAAACCGGCGGAAACTGCTCCGTTCGACGAGGATATTACGGTTCTGGTGTCCGATGGATGCAGAAGTCCCTATGTTCTCCTCAAACCATGCCGGCGGACCGAAGCGGGCTGGGTCGTATCTGGCAAGAAGACGCCGCTAGCGGTCGTGCCTTTGAAATGGATGCCGCTGCAACGTTCTCCGACCCGCCCGCGTCACAGGCGGGCGGTATCCACGCTCGAACGCCTGTCGCGGGGATCGTTCTGATGCCGACGCGGAGATTGCGGCCCTTATAACTGCCCGCTATCGGCAGCACATCCTGACCGCCGGCCTGCCCGATGGCGTGAAGACGCGTAGCGCAATGCTGCGACGGGGAAAATCCCGCTGGGGTCTGGCAAACCGATCAACGAGGAGCTTGACCAAGCCCAGGGATCTCTGAGAGGCGGGGGATGAGCGCGTTGCAAGCCGCCGCTCGTGAAGAAAGTTCATCCCCACCAGAGGCGGCCGGCGTATCTCGCGCCCCGTCTCAACCAAGCGAAGGATGTTCTGCGCGGACACCATCGAAAACTCCGAGAGACGCTGTCGCCCGACCAATGCCGTGGACCCCCGGATGGTTCTACCGCGCACAGTCACATTCGCGACAGATGATGAAATCAGAAATCAACTGACGCGTCGTTCCTTTGGTGAACATAAGCGGCCTTACGGCGTTATCAGTGCTGCTAGGAGACCAGTCGCCATGCCCGAGGAATCCCGCAACGGACGTTCGACAGCTCCGAAAGATCTCGATGACGCGATACGCCTGGCTTTGGAGGGACGCTCTGGAATCGGCCAGATGCGAGCCGCTGCAGATGCGGAGAGACTGGAAACATCTCGCTTGATGGCCAAGGCTGACGAGATGCTTGCGCGGGGATAGGGCGCCAGCGCCAAGGGTTTTTCAAAAAACGACGAGTGAGCTTGTTCAATATCAGCTTCAGCATCGTCAAGCGGCGCGCGCCGGCTGCCGGTGACCCTCCGCCTCTTTGGCGAGACGGCTGCGCAGCAATGCGAGCACCGCGGTCTCTTCCGGCTTGAGAATTCCCAGGTCGCCGCGAAGCTCGCTCTCGACTTTGGATTTCAGCTCGAGGACCAGGTTGCCGTCCATATAGGCGTTCAGCACCTCTGGATGGACGTAACATTTGCGGCAAATCGTCGGTGTGTTGCCCAGCCGCGCGGACACTTTCTCAATTGCGGCCCGAAGATTGCGCTTGGCCTGAGCGGCGCTGTCGAAGCTCTCGAGCTCGCCCAGCGCCATCGCCGCAAGAACCGTGCCCGCCCAGGTGCGGAAATCTTTCGCTGTTATATCGGTGCCGGTGATCTCCTTGAGATATTCGTTCACATCCGTCGATGTGACGTCGCGGCAATTTCCTTGTTCGTCGATATATTGGATCAGCTCCTGGCCGGGAAGCTCCTGGCAAGCTCTGATGATCTTCGCAATTCGCCGATCGCGTACACGCAATGACCATTGCTTCCCGCTTTTCCCGGTAAAGCGAAACCGAACCTCGTTGCCGTCAACCGCGGCATGTCTGTTCTTGAGAGTGGTCAGGCCGTAGCTGTTGTTCTGCTTCGCGTAGTCGTCATTCCCCACACGGATCAGCGTGGATTCGAGAAGGTGCACGACCGTGGCCAATACTTTCTCTCGCGGGAGCCCGCGCAAGCCCATGTGCTCATGCACCGTCTTGCGGATCGAGGGGAGCACAGCCGCGAAGGCGACGACATGTCCGTATTTCACGCTTTCGCGCACCTCGCGAAAGCGTGCGTGATAGCGGTATTGCTTGCGGCCTTTCGCGTCTCGGCCCGTGGCCTGGATGTGGCCGTCAGCGAAAGGGCAAATCCAGACGTCGGTCCAAGCCGGCGGGGTTGCCAAAGCCTTGATACGTTTCAGGACGTGAGGCTCGGTGACCCTCGACCCGTCGGCACGGATGTACGTAAAGGCCTTTCCCGCTTTCTTGCGGCGTATGCCCGGGCGGACATCGGACACGTAGCGCAGGCCCGCCGTTTCGGCAGCATCCTTTGGGTCGACGACGACTTCGGCGCTATCCGAGCTGGCCGGCAAGATCATATCTTCCTTTACTGCCGAAGCCGTCCAATCATCGGATGTCTACGATGAGGGCCGCTTGGCCCGCGATCTGAACCGTCTCTCCGACACGGTGGGTCATGACGGCCCGAGCGAGGGGCGAGACGTAAGACACCATGCCGCGCGATGGATCCGCCTGATCTTCGCCGACGATGCGGAAGCTCTGCTCGGGGCCGTCATTCTTGCGCAAGGTAACGGTCAAACCGAAGGCAACCTGACGTTTCTCGGCCGGAGTTTTGACGACCTCCGCACTCGCACGCCGTGCCGTCCAGTAGCGGACCTCCCGTAGAGCGGTGGAAGCGGCCTGTCGTTCTTCTTTGTCGATGGCGGCTCGGTGCGAAGCTTCGGCATGTTGGAGCGCAGCTTCGATTGCCGCAAGACCGTCTTCAGTCACCAGGTTGCGATTGGGCGATATCGGCCGATCGGGGAGGGTATCCGTTCCGTTTTCGGATTCCTTGACAAATGCGCGGCTCATTCTTCGTTACCGATCGGGGGTTGGGCGCGGCGGAGCACGCCCATCGGTGCCGGCATTATTTTTTGCTTTCGCAGCCGCGTCTTCGAGCTTCTTCTGCGACCTCTCTTTGTCGGCTTGCGTCGCGCATTTGGATGCCGCGCCGAGATCGCCTTTGATCCCTGCCTCGTCCGCAGCGTTTTGCTGACTCTTGTCGTCACACTGCGCGAGAGCGGTCTCGGAGCACATCATCAATGTAAGGACGATGCAAAGTAATCTCGAGCGCATGGTTGGCCTCGGTACCCTCAGAGCACCAACGTGACAAAGGCCCGTATGTTCCCGTGAGTGCGATGCCGGGCCGTCGGGATGTTACGTGAACGCCGAACTCCGACGCGGAATGTATTCCGCGGTTACCGGGATTTGGTGCAGACCCGTCACTCCGTCGGGATGAAACGGCATGAAAAAGCCCCGCCGGAGCGGGGCCGATGGCCTGGCGAAGTGAACCCGCCGAGCGCGGCTACCGCACTGAAATCACCAACCCGTTGAGGTCGGCGGCGACGATCAGTCCTGCCTGCGTGCCGGACAGCGTGAGCACAGCGCCATTCTGATTGGTCAACACGATCACGCCTCCGCCGAAGCCAACCGCGGCGCCCGCCCCGGCGGCGACGTAGATGCCGTTGACATCATATGGCGTGTGAATGTTGCTGACGGTTCCGACGAAATCAGTCAGCGAGCCGCCAAAGGTAAAGCCATAACTCACGCCCCCGATAGCGAGCGGATAAAGCCGGCCTCGAAAGTTCATCGCGCCGCTGCCGGCGGAGCCGCCGATGACAAACCCAGCCTTGACCACATTGAACCGGATTGAACCGACGTCGGCATAGGCAGCCGTCACGAGGCCCACGACAATCAGCGCGAAAGCAACCAGCGCTGCACGAACGGCGATCAACGGTCGCATTGGGCGTCCCTCCATTTGCGTTCTTGCAGAACGCGGGCCAAACGAAAGAAGAGCCCCGCCGAGGGAGAGCCAGCCTGTTGTCACTTGAAGGTCTGAGGCACCTACCGGGAGCAACTTGCCTCCAATTCGATTCTCCGCTTCCGGCGAAAGTGCGGCCGATCGGGCGCCGACGCGGCTGGAAGGCCGCGATAATCCGATAGGGTTACCGAACGATTACGTCGCCCCGCAACCGTGCGCGCGTGGCGACCAATGGAACTCCCGACGTCGCATCTTTCCCCGTCGTTGCACCTTTGCCCGCGGAACGTTGTCGGCGAGCCTGTCGCGGTCCGGAGGTCGACGGCCGCTCGTAGCCGACCCGGTCGTCCCCGTCCCGCCACGTGTCCATGTCCGCAAGCTCGGCTCACGTTGCCGTCGCAGAGGCGAAGCGGCACGGCGCCCTTTAACCACGAAGCAGGATCGACTGCGGGATGGCCGGACCGTGCGCCGCGGCGCCCCCGAGGTCGATGACGAATTCGAACTTGGTGACTTTCTGGGCCGGGAGGTCGGCGGTCTTGCCAGAACGCGGAAAACGCGTAAAAATTCGCGCTCGTTCGGGAGTCATCTGGGTAATCGCGGCGATAAGTCCGTGGCCCGGCATGAAACGCGGCAGGTAGGGACTGACATGAAACTCGCTAAATGGCTTATCGGCGTTTCTTGTGCCGTCGTTATCGTTTTTTCGGGCAACTCCAAGGTCTTCTCCCAACCGGCGAACCAGGTCGCGCAGCGTCCCGAATTGCAGTGGTCCACCATCGGGCTCTACTGCTTTGGTTGCCACAACGAGGAGGTTCGCGCCGGCAACCTGCTTTTGGACCAGCTCAGCGCCGAGTCCGTGCCCCAACACCCCGAGATCTTTGAGAAAGTTGTGCGCAAGCTGCGCGGGCGCCAGATGCCGCCGCCCGGCATGGACCAACCCTCGCAGCAGGAAGTCGACGCCCTGATCGGCTGGCTCGAGAGCACGCTCGACAAAAGCGGCGCGGAGCACCTTGCGGGCCGCGTTGCCGTCCAGCGCTTGAACCGTAACGAGTATGCCAATGCCGTGAAGGACCTGCTGGATGTGGAGATCGATCCCAACCAGTACCTGCCGGCCGACATCGCGGTCGAAGGCTTCAACAACATCGCCGCGGCGTTGACCGTGTCACCCGCCTTCCTGGAGCAGTACCTCAATGCCGCACGGGCCGTCTCGCGCATGGCGGTCGGCAAGCCGGAGGCGGATCTCGTCAAAGCCTCTTTCCCCCCACCTTCCTACGACCAGGATGTCTATGTGGACGGCATGCCGCTCGGTACGCGGGGCGGCACGAAGTTCGAATACTTGTTCCCGGCGGACGGGGAGTATCGATTCACGATCACTGACCTCGATTTCGGACTCTATCCACGCGGAGTCGAGAACGAGACAAACGTGGTCGTGCTGGTCGATCGCAAGGAAGTCTTCCGGCAAAAGGTCGGCGGTGAGGTGGATCGCGAATTCGTGGATCGCGGCGGCGGTGCACCGGCGGGAGAGAAGCTTATGAAGCGCTTCGCCGATATCCCCGTGCAGGTGACGGCCGGTGTGCACGAAGTCGTCGTGACGTTCATCGAGCGCTCCCGTGTGGCAACCGACGACCTGATTGCGGGCGGCAACCAGTATTCCGGGTTTCTTATCAAGGGATACCTGCGTCTGCCGCGCCTGATGGGATCCATAAAGCTCGCGGGGCCGTACGCGGCCACGGGCCCCACGCGTACACCCAGCCGGGAGAAGTTATTCAGCATCTGCAAGCCGGAAGCGCCCGAGCAAGAGCGCGCCTGCGCTCAGCGCATCGCTACGGATCTCGCCGGGCGTGCCTTCCGCCGTCCCATCAATAAGGACGATGTCGTCGGGCTGATGGCGTTCTACGACGCCGCCCATGAAGGGCCCGGCGGATTCAATGCCGGGATCGAGCAGTTGGTGACTGCGGTTCTGGTTAGCCCGGATTTTCTCTATCGCGGAATCGCCGAAGCGAAGGGTGGGAAGCACACGAAATTCCATGCGCTGAGCGATCTGGAGCTGGCTTCGCGTCTGTCTTTCTTCTTGTGGAAGCGCGCTCCCGACGATGAACTGCTCAAGCTTGCGAACAAGGGCGAACTGCGACGTCCCGATGTACTGGAGGGCCAGGTGCGGCGCATGCTGGCCGCACCGGAAGCTGGTACTCTGGTCACGGATTTCGCGTTCCGCTGGCTCGACCTCCTCGAGGTCAACAAATTCGAGTGGGACAAGCAAATCTTCGCCGAGTTCAGCACTGAGCTTCGCCAGGATGTCTCGACCGAAATCGACCTCTTCTTGCGGGACATTCTGCTTGGCGACAAGAACGTGGAGGAGCTGTTAACGGCCGACTATACCTTCCTTAATGAAAGGCTGGCGCGGCACTACGGCATCGCAACGGTGCATGGCGCGCAGTTCCGCCGCGTCCATCTCGACGACGAGAATCGCTATGGTCTGCTCGGCAAGGGCGCCGTGCTGCTGCACACGTCCTATGGCAACAGAACTTCGCCGGTGGTGCGGGGCGCCTGGGTTCTCGACAAACTCCGCGGGACGCCGCCTGCGCCGCCGCCGCCGAATGTGGTGACGGATCTGAGCACCCCGCCGGGCGCGCAACCCAAGACCATGCGTTTGATGCTGGAGGAGCATCGCAAGAATCCGACCTGCAACATGTGCCACGGGGTGATCGAACCCCACGGACTGCCGCTGGAGCGCTTCACCGTCACCGGGCAGTGGCGCGATGTCGATTGGCAGGCGAATGCGCCTATCGATTCGAAGGTGACAATGCCAGACGGCAGGGTACTCGAAGGTCCGGCAGACCTGCGCCGCGCCCTGTTGGGCCGCCGCGGCCAATTCGTCCAGGCGCTGACAACGAAGCTCATGATGTACGCGCTGGGCCGGGAGATCGATCCTCAGGACATGCCGCAGGTCAGGGCGATTGTGCGCGCAGCAGCCAAGAATGATTACCGGTTCTCGTCGCTCGTGACAGGAATTGTATCGAGCGATGCATTCCGCATGCAGGCACTGGAGGACTAAAGACCATGTATCTGACCAAAAAGCATCTTTCTCGCAGGACCCTGCTCAGAGGCACGGGTGTGGCCGTTGGACTGCCGTTGCTCGATGCAATGATTCCGGCCGGCACCGCGCTCGCCAAGACCGACGCCGCGCCGAAGCTGCGGACGGGCTTCTTCTATATTCCCCATGGCGCGGTCATGTCGAATACGAAGCATGGGAAGGCCATGGATCGTTGGACCCCGAGCGGTGCCGGCGCGGATTTCAAACTCAGCCATATTCTCGAGCCGCTCGAAAAGCACAAGCACGCCGTGATTTCGGTCTCCAATCTGGAGAACAAGGCCAGCGTCGCCTCCGTGCACAAATACAACCCGGCGACGTGGCTCAGCGGTGTCAAGCCCGATCTCAAGGCGCCCGGTCCCAGCATGTCTGCGACGATCGACCAGATCATTGCCGGGCGCATCGGTCAGGAGACGGCGCTGCCGTCGTTGGAGGTCTGCTCGGAAAGTGAAACCCAGGCGGTCGCGTGCGAAGCCGGATTCGGCTGTCTCTACAGCTCCACGTTGTCGTACCGGAATGCAAACTCACCGTTGCCGATGGAGTCCAACCCGCGCAAGGTGTTCGCACAGTTGTTCGGCGAAGGCGCTACCGCCGAAGAGCGCGTCGCAATCGTCAGGCAGAAACGGAGCATTCTCGATTACATCACCGAGCGTACCCGGGCGCTGCAACAGGAACTGGGCGCCGGCGATAAAGTGCTCCTCGACGGCTACCTGGACACGGTGCGAGAGATCGAACGGCGCGTTCAGCTTGCGCAGAATCGCGATCTCTCCGGCGTCGAGGCGCCCGAGATGCCTGCGGCCGAACAGGATATCGCGATCGATAAGGAAGTGCGATTGCTGTTCGATCTGATCGCGGTTGCCTATCAGGCCGATCTCACGCGCGTGGCCTCCTACATCATGATCGGCGAAGGCACGAACCGGACCTACAATCACATCGGCGTGCCGGATTCCTTCCATCCGCTGTCGCATCATGCCGATTATGTCGATCGGCTTGAAAAGCTGGTCAAGATTCAGCGCTATCACATGGAGCGGTTTGCCGAATTCGTCGCGAAACTCGCCGCGACGCCCGACGGCGAAGGCACGCTGCTGGATAACTCCATGTTGCTCTACGGCTCCAACATGTCCAACAGCAACCTGCACAGCAACTATCCGTTGCCGAACATCCTGGTCGGCGGCGGCGCCGGGTCGCTCAAGGGCGGTCGGCAGGTCGAGCTGCCCGAACGCACGACGATTTCCAATCTGCATCTCACGCTGCTCAACAAGGCTGGCGTCGACATGAAGAGCTTCGGGGATAGCACCGGCGTGATCGCCGGTGTCTGAGCGCTGGGGGCACCCGATCATGAACCGCAGAGCAATACTCAAAGGTGCGTTGGGCGGCGTCGTGGGTCTGACGCTGCCACCGCTCGCGCGCGGCGCTTTCGCCCAGGAAGCTCCCGCCGTCGTCCCGGTGAGCGATGGTTTCGTGATGCTCACCGGCGCCGGGGGAAATATCCTGGTGCGGACGGCGAGCACCGGTCAGGTGCTGGTGGACAGTGGCGGCTGCCGAGTCCACCGACGCGGTGCTCAAGCGCCTGGGCCAGCTGCCGGGCGCGGGCCATGTCACCACTCTGTTCAACACCCACTGGCACCGGGACCAGGTAGGCGGGAACCTTGCCCTCGGGCGGTCGGAGGCGACGATCGTTGCTCACGAAAAGACCCGGGCGCATCTGGCGACGGATTATTACCTGTGGGGCGAGGACCGGTACGAGAAGGCGCTGCCCGCGGCGGCACACCCGACCGTGACCTTTTTTACCGGCGACCAGAACTCTCCCCGGCGACAAGCGGATCGAATACGGTCACCTGCCCGAAGCCCACACCGACGGCGACATCTATGTATTCTTCCGGGACGCGAACGTGCTGGCCGCGGGCGATGCCATCTCGCCGCTGAAGGACCCGGTGCTTGACTGGTTCGGCGGCGGCTGGCTGGGCGGGCGCGCCGACTCGCAGGAAAAACTCCTGAAACTCACCGATGAGAAGACGCGGATCGTGCCCAGCTACGGCCCCGTGGTGGGCCGCGCCGAGCTACAGGCTGAGTTCGATGTGACGCGCACGCTCTACGACCGCATGCTCGATATGGTCAAGAAGGGCATGAGCGCACAGGACATGCTCGATGCGGGAGTCATGCAGGGTCTCTCCAGGACCTTCCACGACCCGTTCAGGTTCGCCTACGACGCCCACAAGGGCTATTGGGCGCATCACAATTCTCTCTCACCGGAACTACTCTGATGGAAATCGTCATGAAGCGTGCCGTTTTCGCAGCCATTCTTTGCCTCGCAGCGGCCAGCCCGGCTGCCGCTGCCGACGACACCCTCGCCGGTCTGATCCAGGCCGGTAATCGGGACGCTGCGCTCAAGAAGATTGCCGCGGGCGCCGATGTGAACGTGGCCCAGGGTGACGGTACGACGCCGCTGCACTGGGCGGTCTACAAGGTCGACGCCGATCTTGCCCGCGCACTGCTCGAGCGCGGGGCGAAGCCCGATGCCCTCAACAGTTACGGCTCGAGTCCTTTGGCGGAGGCGGTAAAGGTCGCCAATGCCCGCCTGGTCGGAATGCTGCTCGATGCAGGCAGCAACGTAGAGGTGCCGAACCAGGAGGGCCAGACGGCCTTGATGCTGGCCGCGCGCGCGGGATCCGTGGACGTCGCCGATCTGCTGGTGCGCCGCGGCGCCAATGTCGATGCACGAGAAAAATGGCGCGGTCAGACGGCGCTGATGTGGGCGGCGGACGCGCGGTCAGCCCCGCTCACGCGGTTTCTCATCGCCCATAAGGCGGACGTCAATGCCCGCGCGATGGCCAACGACTGGCCGAGCCAGATGACCGGCGAGCCGCGCAACCAGTATCGTCCGGCCGGCGGCATGACACCGCTGCTCTATGCGGCGCGCTCGGGATGTACGGATTGCGTGCAAGCGCTGCTCGACGCCGGCGCGGATCCCAACCAGCCGAACCCCGACGGCGTGACGCCGCTGATGGTGGCGATCGACAATTTCGCATTCGACACGGCAAAGCTGCTGTTCGAGCGCGGCGCCAATCCGAATCTGTGGGATTGGTGGGGCCGCACCGCGCTGTACACCGCGATCGACATGAATACGTACAGCCTGGATGCTTACGAAGAACGCACCGGGCCACCCATCGTGACGACCAAGACGACCGCGCTCGACCTCGCACGACTGTTTCTCGACGCCGGCGTCAACCCCAATACGCAGTTGAACATGCATCGGCCCGGGCGCGGCGGCAACTCCGGCCGCTTCGCCGACGAGATCATAAGCACCGGCGCCACGCCCATGTTGCGCGCCGCAGCGTCTCAAGACAGCGAGGCCGTGCGGTTGTTGCTGCAACACGGAGGGCGTGTCGACGTGCCCAACGCCATGGGCGTGACGCCGCTGATGGCCGCCGCGGGGCTCGGCATGGAACCGAGCCCGCGCTTCAATCCCAAAGCCGATGATGCGCAGGATCGGGCGATCGCTACGATCGACATGCTGTCGGCGGCCGGGGCCGACGTGAATGCGCGGATCACCGACGTCACGAGCAGGACCGCGCGGATGGGCCGTAGCAGCACGCTGCCGGAGCGCGGCGGGCAGAGCGCGTTGTTCGGCGCCGTGCAATGGGCGTGGCCGCGCGTGGTCCGGCACCTGATCGATCACGGCGCGGAAGTCGCCATCGTGGACGACCGCCGTGTGTCGCCGCTCGACGCGGCATCGGGGCGCGGCAGCGCGGACAATCGCCCCTCCGCCGAGGTCGCGAAGATTCTCCAGACGGCAATCGGCCAGTAGACTTGTCTGATTAGGGACCAGGCGACCAGCTTGTCCCTAATTAGACGACGGCCCCGCCGGTAGTCTGTTGTGAGCCGGCCGGCGGTCGTAATGATCGTCGGCCCGCTCGAACGACACTCGAGATCCGAGCGCCGTCAAAGCTGCCTCCACCAGACCTCGATCCTGCATGTGATGGGCGCCCCGCGCGACAAGGGGTCGGCGACGCTCGCCGACGGTCGACGGCCGTGTTGACAGGGATGCAGCGAAGGCGTTCTACTCGAATGTCATAAATGGAATTGCGTTTCACGATGTGGAACGACGGGGCATACGAAGAATGGCCGATCATTACGATGTCGTCGTCGTTGGCGGAGGAAACGCCGCCTTGTGCGCGGCTCTGGCCGCGGCCGAGAAGGGAGCGAGAGTAGCCCTGCTGGAACGCGCCCCGGAAGAGAAGCGCGGCGGCAACTCGAAATTCACCGGCGGCGGCTTCCGCATGGTCCATCACGGCGCGCAAGACATCAAGCGCGTGGTGCCGGACCTGAGCGAAGCCGATATCGCGCGCACCGACTTCGGCGAATACACCGCTGAAGACTATCTCGACGATCTCGGCCGCATCACGCAGTACTACATCGACCCCGATCTCGCCGAGACCCTCGTACAGAAACAGTACCGACACCGTGCACTGGCTGATGGGCCGTGGGGTGAAGTTTCTGCCGAACTACGGACGGCAGGCCTACAACCACGAAGGACGATTCAAGTTTTTCGGCGGCGTGGTGATCTACGCCAACGGCGGCGGAGCGGGCCTGGTCGAGTCGGAATACAAGGCCGCTGCCAAGCACGGCGTTGACCGTCCGCTACGACGCGCGTGCCACAGCGCTGATACGCGGCAAGAGCGGCATCGAGGGCATCCGCGTGCTCATCGATGGTGTCGAAGAGAAGATCGAAGCGCATGCGGTCGTTCTCGCGTGCGGCGGTTTCGAATCGAACCGCGAATGGCGCTCGCGCTATCTTGGTCCCGGTTGGGACATGGCGAAGGTGCGCGGCACCCGCTACAACACCGGCGACGGCATCCGCATGGCGCTCGATATCGGTGCGCAGTCGTACGGGCAGTGGTCGGGTGCGCATGCCGTCGCCTGGGAGCGTTACGCCAACGACTTCGGCGATGTCGACGGCCAGCACAGCGCCGGCTATCGGCACAGCTATCCGTTCGGACTGATGGTGAACGCGCGACGGCGAGCGCTTCGTCGACGAGGGCGCCGATTTCCGCAACTACACCTATGCCAAATACGGTCGCGCCGTGCTGGCACAGCCCGGCGGCTACGCCTGGCAGGTGTTCGATGCGCAGGCGCTCCCGCTTCTGCGCGACGAATACAAGATGCGCGGCGCAACCAAGGTCCGCGCCGACACGCTGGAAGATCTGGTCGGCAAGATGCAGGACGTAAATCCTGCCGGCTTCATGAAGACGATCGCGGACTACAACGCGGCCGTGAAACGCGACGTGAAGTTCGATCCGAACATCAAGGACGGCAAGGCGACGGTCGGGCTCGCGCTCAACAAGAGCAACTGGGCGAACACGATGGAGAAGCCGCCGTTCGAGGCCTACTCGGTCGGTTGCGGGATCACGTTCACGTTCGGCGGCCTGAAGATCGATACACAAGGCCACGTGCTCGACATCGAGGACGCGCCGATCCCGGGGCTTTACGCGGCGGGCGAGCTGGTCGGCGGGCTGTTCTATTTCAACTATCCGGGAAGCGCGGGGCTGATGGCCGGCTCGGTGTTCGGGCGTATTGCCGGACGAGGCGCCGGCGAGTTTGCCGTGAAATCCTGAGCGACTACTCCGCCTTCAGGCCGGCCGTTCACCACGAGGTCGCTCCAGCGCTGCAGTTCCGCGGCGATATGGCGACCGAAATCCTCCGGTGACGAGGGTGCGGGCTCGGCGCCCTCTCGCGCCATGAAAGCCACGATCTCAGGTGTTGCCAGGACCTGGTGGAGCACGGCGTTCAATTCATCGATCGCGGCCCGTGGCGTCCCCGCGGGCACCACGATGCCCCACCACTGCTCGAGCTCGTAGCCTTTCACGCCGGCTTCGGCGAGGGTCGGCAACTCCGGTATCGTCGGCACTCGTCGCGGGCTCGTCACCGCCATGCCCGTGGCGTGATCCGCTCGCACCAACTCGATCATCTGCGGCAGGCTGCCGACGAACATGTCGACATGACCGCCGATCAGATCGTTCACGGCGGCATTGCCGGACCGGTAAGGCACATGCTTGATGTCGAGATGGGCGAGGCTCTTGAGGAGCTCGATCGCGATATGGTTGACGCTGCCGACGCCGGCGGAGCCGTAGTTCAGTTTGCCCGGGCGGTCACGGGCGAGCGCAATCAGCTCCCTGATGTCGCGGACCGGCAGGCCCTTCGACGTCGCAAGCATCATCGGCCCTCTGCCGAGCATGGTGACCGGGGCGAAGCTCGTCTTCGGGTCGAACGGCAGCTTGGACATGATCGCGCTGTTGATCGTGTAGGTCGACGACAGGATCAGCAGCGTGTAGCCGTCGGGCGGCGCCTGCGCCGCGCGCGCCGCGCCGAGCGAGCCGCTGGCGCCGACCTAGTTCTCGACGATGACCGGGATCTTCCACGCATCGGTGAGCTTCTGCCCGATGGCGCGCGCCAGGATATCGTTCGAGCCTCCCGCGGCGAACGGGACGATCAACGTGATCCGCTTGGGTGCGATCGGGATACTCGGCGTGCGACGGCAGACAGCTCGCGGCGAGGCCGAGGTACGCAGCGCAGGCAAGAGCGATGAACCGGAGCGCGCGCATGCGACCGGTCAAGCCCGCGCGCTGCGGCGCTCTTCGAGCATCCGGCGCGTGTAGTTGGCGATGCCGCCGTCCTCGATCAGCTTGAGCGACTCCGGCGCCATCGGCGGAAGCCGCGCCTCGAAGCCGGAGCGCAGATTGCGGATCCGTCCTTCGGAAAGATCGATTTCGATCTCGTCTCCCTGTCGGATCTCGTCGTCGATGTGCGGCAGGCTCACGATCGGCAGGCCGACGTTGATGGCATTGCGGGTGAAGAGCCGCCCAAAGCTCGGCGCCACCACGGCGGCGACACCTGCTTCCTTCATCGCGGCCGCCGCTTCCTCGCGGCTCGAGCCGCAACCGAAATTCTGGCCGCCGACGATGATGTCGCCGCGCGCGACCTTGTGCGGAAAATCTTCGTCGATGCCGACCATGAGGTGGCTTGCCATCTCGCCTGGCGCATAGCTCGGCCGGAACCAGATTTTCGGGAAAATCAGATCGGTATTGACGTTGCGGCCGAACGTCCACGCCTTGCCCCGGAATTTGCATGACGTCGCTCCCTGCCGAGAGCTCGTCTCCGCCGGCGAAACGATCCGGCCGGCGATGGCGGAGGCGGCAACCGTAGCCGAAGAAGCGACGTAGGCATTCGCCTCCGGACTGCCGAACCGGCCCTTGAAGTTCCGGCTGGCATTGGTGATGGCGTTCTCGGCCGGCGCCAGCATGCCCTGGTGGCAGCCCGAGCAAGGGCCGCAGCCCGGCACCCCGATCGTGGCCCCGGCCTCGACCATGATCTCGATCAGCCCTTCCTGCATCGCCTGGACATAGGTTTCGCGGGACCCGGGATTGATCATCATGCGCGTGTGCGGCGCGAGTTTCCTGCCTTTCATGATGCGCGCAGCGACGCGAAAATCATCGATCCGGCCGCCCGTGCATGTGCCGAAAATCGCCTCGTCGATCCGAATGTCGCCGAGCTCCGCTGCGCTTCGCACGGTCGAGAGATCGTGAGGCAGCGCGACCAGCGGCTCTATCGCCGACACATCGATGTCGATCACCTGCCCGTAGTCCCGGCTCGAATCCGTCGTCTCCGCCGTCCAACTCAACGACGGAGCGCGCCACGCCATCCATTGCGAGGTGATTTCGTCGGGCTGGATGTATCCGGTCTTGGCGCCGAAATCGATCACCATGTTGCACAGCACGAACCGCTCGGCCATCGGCATCCGGGCGATCAACGGCCCCGAGAATTCGACGCCGAGATAGGGCGCCGCGTCCTCTCCATACAGTTGCGCGATCCGCAATGCGATGTCCTTGGCGTAGACCCCCGGCCGAAATTCGCCGTGGAGATCGAAGCGCACGATCTGCGGCACCTTCAACCAGTTGTAGCCGAGCGCGAGGTAGGACGCGATGTCCGAATGTCCCATGCCGGTCGCGAGGCAGCCGACGGCACTGTTCGTGACGGTGTGCGAGTCCGTGCCGAAGATGAGCGCGCCGGGAAACGTGTAGCCGCGCTCCGGAAAGATGACGTGGCCAATTCCTTCCCCGGCGTGGAATTTCGTAATGCCCTGTTCGCGTATCCACTCGCGCGTCGCCTTTTGCGAGACCGAGTCCTGCGGATCGTATCGGCGGATAATGATGATCGAACACGACGACGACCTTGTCGGGATCGAATACCTGCTCGCCGCCCATCTGACGGAACAGGTCGGCAGCGCGGGCCGCGCCGCGATCGTTGAGCATCACGAAGTCAGGAACGACATTGACGATTTCGCCGACCTCGACGGACCTCTTGCCGGCGTGCCTCGCAATGATCTTCGAGATCGCGTGCATCTCTGCTGTTCCTAAAGGATCTTCACTTCCCACCGCTCGGTGGTCTTCTTTTCGAGCGTGCCGATGATGAGCCGCTCGGTGACGAACCCGACGATGCTGATCAGGACCATCGCCATCATCAGGTCGTTGGCGCGGAACTGGAAGCGCGACTCCATCAGCACCGATCCGATGCCGGATTCCGACGCGAGCATTTCGCCGGCAACGATCATTCGCCAGGCGCCGCCGAGCGCGATGCGCATTCCGACGATGATGAAGGGTATCGACGCCGGCAGGATGACGCGGCGAAACAGCGTGAATCGCTTCGCGCCGAAACAGCGGGCGGCGTCGATCAGGGTCGGGTTGATGGTGCGGGCGCCGGCCTCGGTGTTGAAGTAGAGCGGGAAGAACTCGGCGATCACGACCACGAAGATGACGGTGGCGTTGCCGAGCCCGAACCAGAGAATGGCGAGCGGGATCCAGGCAATTCCCGGAATCGGATAGAGCGACCGGATCACCGGGTCGACGAACTCGCGCGCGGCGCGCGAGCGGCCGAGGAGGAGGCCGAGCGGTATCGCGAGAACCGCGGCGATCGTGAAGCCCGAGATCGCACGCGCGAGGCTCGCCGCAAGTTGCTCATAGATGTTCGGACCGTAGAGCCACGGCTGCTGGTAGTGCAGCGTCAGGGTGTTGAAAATGGTGCGCGCGACGGTGAGCGGCGGCGGCAGGATCTGCTCCAGGCCGTAGTAAACGGCCATGACCTGCCACAATACCAGCACCGTGCCGATGCCGATGATGCCGCGAACGATCCGGCGGCGCCGGTCGCGCTTTCGGCGGGCTTCGCCGAAAGCCGACAGCTTGTCCCCGCCACCGATCGATGCAGTCCTGGGGCGTGTCGGCCGCGGGGCTTCGCGCGATGGCCTCCATGTCAGCTCGCAAACGGCTGCAGGCGAGAGGTCGAAAACGTCCGGAAACGGCTTGAGCTTGGGGCTGAGCTCACCCCGCTCGACCATGGTCGTGCCGATGAAATCCCACCACTTCTGCGCCTGGGCCTGGGTCAGGCTGGTGGTCGGATTCATACGTTCCTGGGCTGCGCTCACGATTTTCGGATCTTGTCCGCTCCATTCGACGATCGCGGCGACCATGTCGGCAGGCGATTTGGCATACGCAGCGTTGGCATCGAAGATCGCGCGCATGAAGCGCTTGGCGACCTCGTTGCGTGTCCTGATGTAGTCGCGCCGAGAGCTCATCAACGTCGCCGGCGGCGGATCAGGTCCCATGTCGCCGCGCGCCGCCTGCATGAACAAATGTCCCGCATTGTTCACGATCGCCAGCGTGGTGGTGGGTTCGGAATGCAGGAAACCGTCGATCTGCCCGGTCAACAACGCGGGGACCATATTGGCCGCCTGGATGCCGAGAAATCTCCAGCCGATCGTCGTCAGGGCGATCTTCTTCTCCGTGAGCAGGTAGCCGCGGAAAAACGCGAGGTGCACCGACGACAGCGAAGAGACTGCGATCCGCAGCGGCTTGTTGAGGATCTCGTCGATCGCTTTCGGCGCAAGCTTGTTGCTCAGCACGAGGCTCGTATGGCCGGGATTGGCGCCGCTCACGACCGCGAGGGGCGGGGGGGAGCCGGATTCGATCAGCCGCGAATTGAGCCGCGGCACCTCCGGTGCGCCGCCCATGTAAAAGTCGATATTGCCGCGCCACAGTTGCTCGACGCCTTCGACGGTCTGCCCCGATTTGAATCGGGTTTCGACGACATTGAGCTTTTGGCGCTCGTATGCGCCGGTGCGCTTGGCGATCTCGTGGATCACGGTGGTCAGATTCGGGTAGAGGACGCCGAAGCGAACGGTATCCGACGCATCCGCACGCGCGACGTAGGGGGCGGCGATGACTGCGGTTGCCGAGAGCACCACCCGTCTGCGGTTCATTGCCGACATCGCGCTCTCCTGAGCTCACGAAGCTTTGCTGTCGAGATCACGGCCGCTCTCGAGCCGGTGCATGATATCAGTGATCTCGGCGCGCAAGCGATTGGCTTCGACCGAGTTGCGATCGCGGGGACGCGCCAGGTCGACTTGGACGTATGTCGCGATACGGCCCGGCGACGGCGTCATGATGGCGATGCGGTCAGCGAGGTAGATCGCTTCGTCGATGTCGTGGGTGACGTAGATCACCGTGCGCGGTTCTTCGAGCCATGCGTCCACGAGGTATTTCTGAAGCGCCATCCGGTTGACGGCATCGATCGCCGAGAAAGGCTCATCCATGAGCAGGACGGAGGCATCGCGCAGCGCCCAGGCCCGTGCAACCGCCACCCGGTGTCGCATGCCGCCGGAGAGTTGATAGGGGTAGAAGTTCATGGCCCGTTCGAGACCGACGATGCGCAAGACGTGAGCCGCGCGCTCGTTCACCGCGTCTTTTTTCAGTCCGCTCATTTCGAGGCCGAAAGCGACATTGCGAAGGGCCGTCAGCCAGGGAAACAGCGCCGGCTCCTGAAAAACAATGCCGCGATCGAGCCCGGGTCCCTCGATGCGCTTGCCGTCGAGTTGCACGGTGCCTTCGAGCGGATTCATCAATCCGGTGACGATGCGCAGGAACGAGCTCTTGCCGCACCCGGAGGGGCCGAGGAGGCAGAGGAACTCGTTTCGTGGAATCGCGATCTCGAAATCCTTCGAGCGCGCGCACCCAGCCGTCCTGCCCTTCGTAGGCATGGTTCACGCCGGTCGCCTCGATCGCGAAGCACGGTGCCGGCGAGGGGCGCGGCGCGCTTGCGGCTGAGGTCGAAACCACGCGGTCCTCCGGGCGCCATTCCAACAGGTGGAATTCTATTCCATTGTCAACCCAACGTAGATCGTGTTCATTGCAGCGTCAATGGCGGCCGGCGAGCGCAGATGTCGCGGAACGGGGCGTAAAATGTCGAGACCATCGAGCGGGGCCGAAACCGCATCCGCGCGGCTGCGTCGATTGATCAATCGCAGGGATCGCGTGCTCTGCGTGATGCATCCGCCGAGCGCGAGTCTCGCCCGGATCATGGAGAAGGCCGGCTGCGAGGTCGGCTTCGTCGGTACCGGCGGCGTGGTCGGCTCCTACACCGGTCTCGCCGATGTCGGCGCCCTCACCATGCTGGAATGCGTCCAGGTCGCCGGATGGATCGCGCAGGCCGTCAGGTTTCCCGTCATCATGGACGGCGATACCGGACATGGCGGCATCATGGCGGTGCGGCGAATGGTGCGCGAATGCATTCGCGCCGGCATCGCCGGCGTGCGCATCGACGATCAGCCGATCGAAGGCAAGCGTCGGACGCAGAGCGCGGGCCTGGCAGTGGTGCCGCTCGAACAGGCGATCGCCCGTTATCGTGCGGCCGTCGACATGCGGAACGAGCTCGATCCGGATTTTGTCGTCATGGCGCAGTGCTACGCCCGCGATGCGGAGAACGGAGGTTTCGAAGACGCGCTTCGCCGTCTCGCGGCCTACAGGCAGGAGGCCGGCGTCGATTGGGTGCAATTGGAATCGCCGCACTCGGTCGACGAAATCAAGGCGGCGCGAAACGCCGTGAGCGGGCCGTTTTCGTTCATGAAGGGCAAGCTGCCTCGATATCTGACGCTCGAAGAGCATCTCGCGCTCGGCGTCAATATCGCCTGGCTCCCGGGCTTCACGCACCACGTGCTTTGGGCCGCTCTTTGGGATTTCATGACCGATTTTCAGTCGCGCGGCATTGTCGCCTGGGATGACTTCCAGGCCGCGCGGCGCGATCGTCCCTATCCGGAGCCGTCGGTCCCTGAGGATGGAGAGGGCGCGGCGATGCAGCAAAAACTCGAAAAGCTCTACTTCGGGCGCGAGTGACATGCGCATCGAACGCATCGAAATTCGGGTCACCGATTTGAAGACCCGGCTGCAGCGCCAGCGATCGACCGGACCGTATGATACCGGGGCGCCCGGTGCGCTCCTAGGCAAGCCCGTCCTCGTCACCGTCTTTGCCGAAGGCGTCATCGGTCGAGGCCAGATCAGGCCGCTCGCGCCACATCACGCGATGCCGGACACCTACGCGACGATGATCTCGATGGTCAGGGAGGTGTGGGGGCCGCGCCTGATCGGACAACGAATTTTCGATGTCGAGACCATCCATGGATTGTTCGACAGCCTGGCGCCGGCGAATTACATGGCTCGCGCCGCGCTGGACGCCGCGCTCTACGACGCGATGGGCAAGGCGGTAAATCAGCCGGTCTACAATCTGATCGGCGGGCTGGCGCAGCCGCGCATCCCGCTCGAATGGTCGATCAGCATGGCGTCCGACCCGAAGAAGATGGTCGACGACGCCGATGCGGGCACTTCATGAGTTCGGCATCCGGGTCCTGTGCATCAAGTCCGGACATCCGGACGGCTGGCGACAAGATGCGATCCATTTCCGGCTCATTCGTGAAGCAGTGGGGGAGGGGATCGTCATCGGCATGGACCCCAACACCGGATGGACGGTCGCGGAAACGCTGCAGGCGCTGCAGGCCTTGCGGGACCATCGCGTCGACTATCTCGAACAACCGGTCAAACGCACGGACCTCGCAGGGATGGCCGCGATCCGCCGTGCCGCGACCGGCGTGCCTCTCATGGCGGACGAAGCCTGCCAGTCGATCCACGACGCGCACGCGATCATTGCCGCAGAAGCGGCCGACGTGCTCTGCATCAAGCTCTACAAGCATGGCGGCATCACACCGGCGCGCAAGATTGCCGCGATCGCGGAAGCTGCGAACGTCAAGATCAATTGCGGAGGGCTCGCGGTGTTGTCCCAGCTCGAAGCTGCGGCCGGCGCGCACTTCTACGCCAGCCGCCCGGCGGAGCATGTCATGCCGGCCGGCGAATTCATCTTCGGTCTCGGCGTCATCGGGCAGGATCCGTTGGTTCCCGAGACCGATTTCGTGGTGAAGGATGGTCATGTTGCGCCACCGAGCGGTCCGGGTCTCGGCATAACCATCGATGAGACGGCGCTCGACGCGCTCACATTGCGCAAAGAAGTCGTGTCGTGATGGACGCGAAACACGAATCCCACGGCGTCACGACGACGCTCGCGACATGGGCATCGGGGCTCACGCTCGCCGCCGTCCCGGCCGAAGTCATCGCGCATCTCAAGACGTGCCTGCTCGATTCCATCGGCTGCGGACTATTTGGTACCCGGCAGCCATGGGGGCGCATCGTTTCCGATGTCGCGATCGACTTGAGCGGCGGTGGCGCCGCCTCCCTGTTCGCGAGGCGCGAGAGGGTGAGCCCGGCGGATGCCGCGCTTGCCAACGGCACTGCGATCCATGGCTTCGAGCTCGACGACGCCCATGTGGCGTCATCGCTTCATCCAGGCGCCGTCGCGCTGCCCGCCAGTCTCGCGACCGCAGAGGTGGAGGGCGCTTCCGGCGAACAATTCCTGACCGCGCTCGTCGTCGGCTACGAGGTCGGCCTGCGCCTCGGGGTCTGCGCCGGCGTGGCTCATTCGACCAGCGGCTACCACGTCACCGGCACCGTCGGCGCGGTCGGCGCGGCCGCCGCTGCAGCGCGCGCCCTGTCGCTTTCGCCCGTGCAGTTTGCGCACGCGCTCGGGATCGGCGCGACGCAGGCCGCGGGTCTTTACGTGGCGAGACTTGGCGCGATGACCAAACGTTTTCACGCCGGCAGGGCCGCGCAGAGCGGCGTGCTGAGTGCCTGCCTCGCGCAGCGAGGCTTCACCGGCGGTCTTGAAGCGCTCGAGGCGCCGTTCGGCGGTTTTCTGAGCACGCTCCGCGGCCAGTTCGATGCCGCCACCATGCTGAACGGACTGGGCGAACGCTGGGAAACCGCGCTGGTCGGTCTGAAGCCCTATGCCGCCTGCGCGAGCGCGCACACGACGATCGACGGCGTCCTCGAATTGCGTTCCCGCGGCCTCGGCGTCGAAAATCTGGAGCGACTGACAGTGTGGATGAGCAGGAAAGGCCATCTCAATATCGGCTGGCCGTACCATCCACGCGAGGTCATCACCGCACAAATGAACGGGTCTTATGCCGCGGCCGTGGCCCTGATCGATGGCGACGCGTTCATCGATCAGTTCAATGAGAGCAGGCTTTCCGATCCCGCCATTCTCGCGCTCATGCCGCGGATCACGTTCCTGCACGACCCGGAGCTCGACCGCGGGGGCGCCACAAAACGCCACGCGGTAAGGATCGAGGCGTTACGCAAGGACGGCAGCACGCTGTCGACCGAGATCGAGCAACGACGTGGCTCCCCGGATCATCCGCTGGCCATCGGCGAGGTCGAGCAGAAGTTCCGACGTCTTGCCGCTGTGGTGCTTTCTCCGCGAGACATCGAAGAGGTGATAGGTCTCGTCGCCACGATCGAGCGCAAAGATCACCTCGCAAAGCTCATCAGCCTGATCGGGGCGCGCCCCGTCTAGTCGTCTGCCGCACCGCGGCCTCGGAGATTGGAACGTCGGGCCGAAAGCCGAGCCTTTCGGAGGCGCGCCGCGTTTCTTCGAGGAGGATTGCGATGCATCGCTCGCGATGCTCGTCGGTGTATCGATGCTCAGGCGTGAGAATGTCGAGGACGGCGATTGTCCTGCCGCTGAAATCCTTGATCGGCGCGGCGAGTGCGCCTCCGCCCGCGAACAGCTCGCCTTTGCTTTCCGCGAAGCCGCGCTTGCGAATGGAACGGACCTCGCGCCAAAGCACGACCCGATCGGTGATGGTGCCGTCCTGAAATGCGGTGAGATCCGTTCGATCGAGATAGGCTTCGATCTCGTCGTCCTCCATGCCGGCGAGGAGGACCTTGCTGGCGGCGCCGGCGTAAAGCGGCGCCGGAACGCCGAGGTCAGCCATGCGGCGCATCGCATGCAGGCCCTCGACGAAATCGATGTGTACGCGTGAATCGCCGGCACGGACGGACAATATGACGGTCTCGTTCACGACGTTGCGAATTTCGCGCATCGCCGGCGCTGCAATATCGTGCACATTGGTCTGGCGACGCCGTATGTCGGCCAATCGCAACAGCTCGAACCCGAGGCTGTATTTGCCGGTCTGCGGATCGCATTCGCAATAACCGCGCTCGACGAGGCTGCTCAACACGCGAAACACCGTCGTCTTGGGCAATCCTACCGCAGTCACGACGTCGCCAAGGCTCAGCGACGGCCGCGCATGGCTGAATATGGCGAGGATGTCGAAGGCGCGGCTCAGCACCCCGATGGCATAGGGGTTGTTCTTCTCCACGGCTCCGTTGCCGTCAACTTTGCGGCTCCGTTGTCCCACGATCGACAATCCTTGGCGGCAATCGATCGGTATTGGTATAGCATTCCATCAGGTGGAACAACTGCAGAGCGCGATCTGTCTCTGTGAGATCAAAGGGAAATTGAGCCGGCGCTCAGCACGGCCGCTTTGGCGCAATCGAATTGTGATCTTGCTCACATTCATCGGTGGTTAGCCGCGTTAGGCTCGGCACGTCTTCGATCATATGGAGCGTGCCATGTCCGGTCAGCATCGTCTGTCCCGCGAAGGAAATCGCAAGCTGTCAAACCGATCGTATGACCTGAATTTCGGATTGATCGCCATGGTGCTGCTGACGGCCGCTGCGGTCGTGGTCACTTGGAACTTTCCGGAGATCCAGCTTCAGTATCTCGCCGGGCTGTGAGCCTTTTCTGTCGTCTCACGTGTCGCAGGAACGAGTTTGCCATCCCCGCGGTTGACTGTGGCCTCGTGTTCAATCAACTGGAGTAAATCCATGTCTCACAACGCAACCGTCACCGGCGCCATCTTGCTGGCCCTATGTTCCGCGTGCCTGACTTCAGAGGATGCAGCAGCGCGACCCCGCGGGCATGTCGGGTGGCACGGGCATATCGATGGGCGCCGTATTGTTTGCGGCGGAGGCAGCATACCCGTGCGAGTTTACGCCGCCGATCACTACTATGCGCGGCCAAGCGTCTGCGGCGGCGGACCCGTGAACGCAAATATGGAGCCCGACTTCCAGCTCGTGAGGACGCGTTAGGCGCTCCGCCCACTTCGGGGCGGGCGATCTCCGCCTCTCCAGAGCGTCCGTGCGACGACTCTTGGCAGCTTCATCAGCGCCGCCGCGAGTTGCTTCACAGCCGTTGCACGGCATCTCCGACGAGGGATCACCTCGAAGGCGAGGCACGTCGTCGACCCGGCCAAGCTCGTGTTGAGAGCGTCCGGCAGAGGCCTCGGCCGACGTTCTCGGGGCATCAGCAGATTATCGCCGATCCCCCAAAAGCCCTTCGGCCGCAAGGTGCAGCCATGCTGTACGGCTAATTCCAAGCCGTTTGGCGGCAGCGTCGACGCGAGCGAGCACCTGCGTATCGACGCGGAGCGTGATCATGGCCGCGCCCGTATCGTCGTCGGGAATGCTTCGCGCGGGAGCGGGGCGGCGCCGCTCGATGCCGTTCGAGCAACGCTCGAAAGATTTGGGTTGTCGGCCTTCGTCCTCGTCATCCGGCTGGTGATTGTTGTTTCGCCGGGCTGGGCTCTCCTCGTCGCAACGGGCGCCTATCTTTCGGTGGCGGTCTCGGCGTGGTGGGTTCAGCGATGGCTTTGAGATACGCTCTGGTCCCGTTGTTCGACGGCTCTCCCATCGTGTGCGCGTTGCGCTCGGCGTGCCCACAAAAAATATTGCGAGACCTCAGCTCCTATGATGTCATCAAACATTCCTCTGCCGAATGGGCATTCGCCGCGGCGGCTACCGCCGGTTTCTTTTTCTCTATCTTGCATCTTGTATGAAAGACCTGCGAACATGAGGCACCAGCTCGTCGCTTGTGTGCTTGGCCACGAACGCCGACCGATGAAGCAGTTGAGAAGATCGCGCATTGCAACGTGCGCGGCTCGGATTGCAAGCCGCCGATTGGCGCACGCGATGGGTTTTGCCGCCGCGCTGATTTTTGCCCCGCAAGCAGCGCGGGCTGATGCGATTACTGAGCCGGCGGTGTTCACAAGCTCTGGTGGCGTGCTCGATATCCTCATGGTCGCGAAGCCGAAGCCGGTCCCGACCATCTCCTACCCGCCGCCCGGGGGAGGAGCGCCGATCAATCCGATCGGCTGGGTCTACGAGGTCTGCCGGCGGCCGCCGTGGAGTAATCAATGCCCGGCAGGTGCGACCACGGTCGCCGACTATGGCGGGGTGCGGCTCGCGCTGCAAGCCGGCGACGCGCTGAAGATCCGCCTGGTCAACCAACTGCCGCTGTTGGACCCCGCCAAGCTCAAACACGTGGGCGAGCCCGGCCAAGCCAACTTGTTTCGCAATCCGACCAACCTGCACACCCATGGCCTGATCGTTCCGGCGCGCGCCCCGACCTTGAGCGATCCGACCTTCGGCGACTATGTCTTCGTGGACATCTACAACTCCGCCAACGGCACGCCCGTGCCTCAGACCACGCACCAGCACGGCTCGATCAAGATGGATTTCGCCGATTACCGCATCGATATTCCGGCGAACCATCCGTCCGGTGCGTTCTGGTTCCACCCGCACGTCCACGGCATCGCGCTCAATCAGGTGTCGTCCGGCCTGGCAGGCATCATCTCGATCGGTGAAGTGCAGGATTACGTTAATTCTCCGCCGAGCGTTGTTCGTCATCTCGTTCTCAAGGACATGCAGGTGCTGGCTGGAGGCACGCTCCAATACGACAGCGGTCCCGTGACGGTGGTGGACGGCGAGGTGCAGAATCAGCAGATCGCCGATTTCTGCGCACCGGACGATCAGCCGCCGAGCTTGCGTCCGGGGTTCTGCTTCGGCGCTCCTCCTGAGCGGGGAGGCGGCCCCAATAGCTTCCTGGGCTCGCGCTGGTACTTCACCGTCAATGGCCAAGTGTTTCCGACGGTTCACATGACCTCACCGAATGGCGAGATCTGGCGGCTGACCAACGCGTCGGGCCAGATCACCTATCGACTCAACCTTGTCGACAACTCGACCCAACTACCGATGCTGATGCAGCTCATTTCAATCGACGGAGTGAGCATCAATGTGCCGCCGGCAACTCCCGCCGGAACAATCATGACAATGGGGGGAAACAAATTCACGGTGGCCCAATGTCCGCCCGGCGACACGAACTTGCTGCCGGTCTGCGTTCGCGACCTGGTCATGATGCCGAGCTCGCGCGCCGAGGTGTGGGTCACCTATCGCGACGCGCAGGGCGCCGTCGTCCCGCCTCCGCCCGGAGCCACAGCGAACTTCCGGCAGTTCACCCCCGATCTCGGCCCGGCGGGCGAATTATGGCCCAATGTCGATTTTCTCCGCGTCGAGTTTGCACAACCCCAGGCGACAAAGGATGCCGTGGAGGTCAGCGGCCAATCCAGGGCTGCCCTCTCTTCCGCGGGTATTTTTGGAGCGAGAGCCGCTCCTGCGGCACGGGCGGCGCAGACGACGACCTCGTGTAAGCCGCTGGCGAATGGCCATCGTCGCAGGATCTTCTTCGGAGTGGACGATCCAACCGATCCCAATGCCTCATTCGGTCTCGGCTACGAGGAGGTCGACCAGAATGGGGCCGTCGTCGCGGGGACGCACGTCCCGGTGGCGCCCTTCGATCCGGCCAACACACTCGTCTGCCTGCCGCTCGGACCAGGCGGGACCCCGATCCATGAGACGTGGGAGGTGGTGAACCTGGCGACGGAAATCCATAACTTTCATATCCATCAGACCAAATTCAGGGTGCTGGACGCGACTGCGCTGGTGCAGCCGTTGCAAAGTCCCCCCGACACGGCGGTCATCCTGGAGGACAACGTCCCCATTCCTTACGGGACCGCCAACATCCCGGATGTCGCGGAAAACCAGGGCGGCTATTGCACGATCGAGCAATGGCGCACCGGCCAATGCGTCTCCCAGCCGATCGTGCTCGACATCCCGTTCTCACAGGTCGGCGAGTTCGTCTACCACTGCCACATCCTCGAACACGAGGACGGGGGCATGATGGCAAAGATCGTGGTCGTGCCCGAGCCGCTGGCGCCGACCAACACGACGCACGACTTCAACGCCGACTTCAACAGCGACATTCTTTGGCGCGAGGCCGGCGGCGACGTCGCGATCTGGCTGATGACGGGCGCGCAGATGCTGCAGTCTGGCAGCCTCGGCACCGTGCCCGCGAACTGGACGATCGTCGGGCAGCGCGACTTCAACGCTGATGGCAACTACGATGTCCTGTGGCGTGACACCGGCGGCAATGTTGCAATCTGGCTGATGAGCGGCTTGCAGACGCTGCAGAGCGAGTCGCTCGGGGCGGTGCCAGTGAACTGGACGGTCGCGGGCACGGGCGATTTCAATGGCGACAACAAGGGCGACATTCTCTGGCGCGACAGCGACGGCAACGTGGCGATCTGGTTGATGAACGGGTTGCAGGTCATGCAATCCGGCAATCTCGGGCTGATACCCACGACCTGGACAATTGCGGGCACGGGCGACTTCAACGGAGACGGCAACTGGGACATCCTCTGGCGCGATGCGAGCGGTACGGTCGCGGTCTGGCTGCTCAACGGTCTGCAGGTCCTGCAATCCGGCAACTTGGGGGCGGTGCCCGGCAACGTGACGATTGCCGGGACCGGCGACTTCGATGGCGACGGCAAGAGCGATATCCTCTGGCGAGACGGCAATACCGGCGCGGTGACGATCTGGTTCATGAACGGCCTGCAGGTGACGCAGACTGGCGTGGTTGGCACGGTGCCCGTCAGCTGGCAAATCGCCCAGACCGGCGATTTCGACGCCAACGGCAGGAGCGACATTCTTTGGCGGCAAACAGGGGGCGCCCTGGCGCTGTGGCTGATGAACGGCCTGCAAATCACCCAGTCCGCGAGCATTGGCGAGGTCGGAACCAACTGGCAGATCCAGAACACGAATGCCGATTGATCCAACGCGGGGCAAAGAGATTGCGATTTGGATGTGCTCGCAGTCGCTCTTGCTTGCAATCCCGCGCTGCGTCCACCATGGCCGTTATTCAGGCGGCCTATGATCGCGAGACATCGGCAGGGAGCACCCTGCACGACAAGGAGCTGCGGGTGCTCGAGACGAAGTGCCACGCCAAAGACGCCGACGGTGGTTTCCTGTGTAACCTACCTGTCCAGCCGCGATTCGACTCGGCGCTTCTATTTCGACATCGTCGCCGCCGCCTGAAGCGATGTGGAATGCGAGCTGAAGGGCGGTCTTTGCAAGCGCTGAAACGGGATGGGCGCGTTGCCCGTTGGCTGCTCGGTAGGGACGCGCTTCCGCACGCAACTGACATAGGAGCCGAGCGAAGTTGACTCCCCTTTCGGGTGATGCTCGGCCAAAGCGTCTAATAAGTAAATCGACTCGTGCGGGATTAGTTGAATTGGATCGAAAACTCGTCCGGGAATAGTTGTATGCGATCGAGGAATTGTCCCGGAATAGTTGAATCGGATCGCGCGACTGCACTAGGAGTGCAACGCGTGTGCGATTTGCCGAGGCCGGCTCTGGTGCTCTTTGGTGACGGGTGATATATTTTGTTTGTCGACGGCGTCGCGATGGGTGGGAGATAGATCTTCTTAAATGTGGAGCGAGCATTGGCGCCGCGCAGGTTCGAAGTCGTGCTGGCTTTGACCGTAACTGTCGCGGTGGGCGCGTCTCTTGCTCAATCTCCTCTCTTCTCCGCCGCTCCCACATCTGGCCCAGCGCCGCTGACGGTCACCTTGTGTGCTTCGGCCGGCATTTTGATTGACTTTGGAGACGGATCGAGAAGCGGCTTAGCAATGCCACAAGATGGTGTCTGTGCTACCGCCAGCTCAGTCTTCGTAAAACATACTTATACGATGCCTGGGACTTATCAGTTGCGCGGCTTTCCCTGTCCGTCTCCGCACGCCGAAGTCTGCGAGGAAGTGGCTCATCAGGCCAGCAAAGTGAGCATCACCGTGACACCCCGTCTCTAGCACCCTCCCAATAGTGTCATTTCGAAAGCGCTGGATGGCGTCCCGAATCAGCTACTTGGCATACTTATTGATGATGGAGAGCAGCATGACCATGATCCGCCTCGTTGTGCTCGCTATGATCGCGATGGTCATGGTGCCGATTATAAGCAGCGCGCAAACGCCGAGCCCCGCTACTCCCTCTTTGTCGATCCGATCGCAGCAATACTTTCGAGATCATCCGGAGGAATGGCAGGAGTTCCTCACTCGGCCGGCTCAGGCGGCGGTAGGGACGCCCTACCTGGCACCGGCCGGAGGCTCATGGTCAGTAGTGCCTGGTGCCCCGAATGTATCGTTGGTCCAACCGCAACTGATGACCGACGGGAGCGTTCTTTTCAACGCGTTTTGTACCCCCGGGAATTGGTGGAAACTGACACCATCCAATACCGGCAGTTATAGTGCAGGCACCTGGACGCAGATCGCCTCGCTGCCGGTCATAAACGGTTTGCAATACAACCCACTATGGTATGCATCCCACGTTTTGCCGGATGGCCGCTTGATCATCAATGGCGGCGAGTACAACCGCGATACCCCCTGCACAAATACGGAGACCTTTACGACGAAGGGCGCGATCTATGATCCCTTCGACAATACCTGGACGGCGGTAGCGCCTCCGAGCAGCTGGACGCAAATCGGGGATGCTCAAAGCATTGTCTTGGCCAACGGCACCTACATGCTTGCCAATTCGCAGAGCTCTCAGCAGGCGCTGCTAAACGCTTTCAATTTTACGTGGACTGCGACTGGTACTGGCAAGGCCGACGGTAATGATGAAGAGGGTTGGACGCTGCTGCCCGATGCTACGGTATTGACTGTCGACGCTGCCTGCGGAGATGGCTCCGAACGTTATACTCCCACGACCGGCGCGTGGACGAGTGCCGGCAGCACCATTGTTCAATTGCCCGATTGTAATGGGAATGCGTCCTTTGAGCTTGGGCCGCAGGTGCTCCGTCCTGACGGCACCGTCGTTGTCTTTGGCGGCACAACTACCGGCGTCGCGCACACAGCCATATTCAATACAGCGAACAACACTTGGTCACAGGGTCCCGATATTCCCTCGACCTGCGGCGCGATGAGCAACACGCCCTGCACTCTGGCCGACGCTCCCGCGGCGCTACTCCAGAATGGCAACATTTTGTTTGCGGCTGCCACGAGTAATTGGACCGCGAAAAATTCTTTTTTTGCAGGCACCCATTTCTTCGAGATGAATTCGTCCAACGTCATCACTCAGGTAACGGACACCTCGACCGCGCCTAGCGATCCTTCGTATGTGAATAATTTCGTTTTGCTGCCAACCGGCGATGTCCTCCGAACGAATATCAGCAGCAACGTCCAGATATACACGCCCACGGATAAAACATTCCAATCAACCTGGCGGCCAGTGGTCAACTCGGCGCCAAGCTGTATCTCTGCAGGCGGCACCTATTTTGTGAGTGGCACGCAGTTTAACGGGCTATCACACGGCGCCGCTTATGGTGATGACTATCAATCAGACACTAACTTCCCGTTGGTGCGAATCGTGAACAATAGCACCGGGCACGTTGCTTATGCCCGAACCTTCGACCACAATACACGTTCGATTGCCGTCGGCGCGGCGACAAGCACGAAATTCAGGGCGCCACAAGTCATCGAAGACGGCGCCAGCACGCTCTTCGTTGTTGCGAACGGCATCCCGTCCGTGGGAACGGCTGTCACCGTGGCCTCGTCTAGTTGCTCGAAGGGAGGCACGACAACGGCCACCCACGACTTCAACGGCAGCAGCAGCATCCCGGAGAGCGACATTGCGTGGCGCGACGCTAGCGGCGCCACGGCGGTATGGTTCATGTTCAACGCGACGATCAATGACAGCGGCGGTTTTGGCGTGGTGCCCAACACCTGGTCAATCGTCGGACAGCGCGACTTCAATGGAGATGGCGCTCACGACTGGCTCTGGCGCGATAGCAGCGGCAACCTGGCCATCTGGTTCATGTTCGGCAAGCTCGCGCCGACGACCGCAAATCTCGGCAACGTCAACACCGTCTGGGCGGTGCAAGGCACCGGAGACTTCAACGGGGATGGCAAGGGAGATATATTGTGGCGCAACACCAGCACCGGGGTGGTCGCCATCTGGCTGCTGAACGGGTCAACGGTATCGTCTAGCGCAACAGTCAGCACGGTGCCGAGCAACTGGGTAATCGCTGGGACAGGCGACTTTAACGGCGACGGCAAGACGGACATTCTATGGCGTGACACGACCACGGGCACCGCGGCGATTTGGTTCATGAACGGAACCACAGTCTTGTCCACCACGACTGTCGGGGCGGTGGCGAGCAACTGGGTGATTGCTGGCGTCGGCGACTTCAACGGTGACGGCAAAAGCGATATTCTCTGGCGTGACACCAGCGCCGGTTCGGTGGCGATCTGGCTGCTGAACGGCGGCTCGGTTGGGGCGACCGGCGGTCTCGGAACGGTCCCTAGCAACTGGGTGATCGCCAACACCGGCGATTTCAACGGCAACGGTAAGAGTGACATTCTCTGGCGTGACACCAGCAGCGGCGCATTGGCGATCTGGTTCATAAACGGCGTCACGGTCGCGTCGTCTGCGAGTGTCGGTTCGGTGGGAACGAGCTGGGTCGTTCAGGGCCTCAACGCCGACTGACGGCCGAGTACACCTTCAGCGATATCCCATGGCGTGATAGCGCGATCTGTCCGGTCAACAACGGGCAGATCACCCAGTCGCGGAGCCTCGGCACCGTGCCGAGCGACTAGGTCGTGGGAGCACAGGGCTACCGGAAAGAGGCGGACAGGCGGCTTGTGCTTCGCAAGAAGATCGGCCAACGGGCTCGTTCGCCAGGTGCTGAAAGTCAAGGCTGCGATTTTGCGAGCTGAGGTGATCGAATGAACCGTTGGAGTTCATCTTGGAGTGAGATTGTGATGATGAGCGACAGAAATGTGGTGGATGCTTCGAGTTGCTGTCGGCGATCAGCACGCCGGCGAATTCCCGCGCTCACCACCTTGGCCCTGGGTCTCTTGCCCGTCTACGCGAGTGCTGCCGAATACACGCTAATGCCCAGCCCGCAGACCGTGCACATCGGCCATTTCAATGCCGCTCTCAAGCCGGTCCTCACGATCAACTCGGGGGACACAGTCACCGTCGAGACGGCGACACAGATCGCTCCAGAGGAGGTAGACCGGTCGGACGTCGTGCCTCCGAGTGCGGTGCCGGAATACACGCGCACGATCTTTCGCGAGGTCAAGGATCGTGGTCCCGGCGCACACATTCTTTCCGGGCCGATTTTCATCAACGGCGCAGAGCCCGGCGACGTGCTCGAAGTGCGCATTCAAAGAATCGAGTTGGCGACCGACTACGGCTACAACGTTCAGCGGCCCTATCTCGGCGCATTGCCTGCTGAGTTCCCCGGTGTTTTTCAGCGGGTAATAAAAATCGACCGGACCGCCAAAAAGGCCGAACTCGCGCCGGGTGTCATCGTTCCGGTTGAGCGGCCGTTCTTTGGCACATTGGGCGTCGCGCCTATCGCCGCTGCCGGCCGTATCAGCAGCGGGCCTCCGGGGGTTCATACGGGCAATATCGACAACAAGGACATCACAGCCGGGACGACGCTGTATATGCCCGTATTTGTACGCGGCGCGTTGTTTTCACTCGGCGACGGCCATGCGGCCCAGGGCGACGGCGAGGTTGATCTGTCGGCAATCGAGACCGGCTTACGCGGCACGCTTCAGTTCATCGTCCGCAAAGACATGAAGATCGCTTGGCCACGCGCCGAGAACGCCACCCATTGGATCGTGATGGGGCTCGATCCGAGCCTTGACGAGGCGATGAAGATTGCCGTTCGCGAGACCATCAACTTGATCACCGAGAAATTCCCGAAGGTCAGTCGGCAAGAAGCCTACATGATCGCGAGCATAGCCGCCGACTACCATATTACGCAGGTGGTTGACGGCACGAAGGGCGTGCACGGGATGATTCCGAAAGCGATCTTTGCGTCTCAATAATAAGCCCCCCTAGACGGAAGGGCTCGACATGTCGATAGGCGCCCTCGCCGTACCGAGCCAAGCGTTCGGCATCGGCCTTGGCCGAGGTTGTCGGGGCATCTGTAGATTATCGCCGATCCCCCAGAAGCCCTTCGGCCGCAAGGTGCAGCCATGCTGTACGGCTAATTCCAAGCCGCTTGGCGGCAGCGTCGATGCGAGCGAGCACCTGCGTATCGACGCGGAGGGTGATCATGGCCGTGCCCGTATCGTCGTCGGGAATGCTTCGCGCGAGGGCGGGCGCGCCGCTCTCGGTTGACCCCAGTGCTGCGCCGCGGTCTTCCGGGGTCTGCTGCGCTGCGACGGCGAGGAGCTCCGAGAGGCGTCTCGTGACTTCGGATATCTGGTCGTTCTCTATGATGGCGGCGCTCTCACGTCCATCGCGCCCAGGATGAGAAAGGCGTTGCAGCGCTACTGCAGCAGACCCTCGCCGATGCTCTTCCGGTGTCATTGCAAACCCTTCTCCAGTTCGGCAGCGGGGGCTCGATGAAGGCGCCCATTCAACATCACCACTGGCGTCTCCTAGCGGATGAGGTGATACATGTTGTTGAGCCCGATCGTGCCGACCAGGATCAGATAGACCGCGACAACATAGTTCAAGAGCGGTGGCTTCAGCAGAACCAATATCCCGCCGGCGAGGGCAGCGAACGGCAGCAAATGGGCCACGGTCCTCATCATGTGGTTTCCTCAGGTTGACAACCCGCTCGTCCGCAGCTTGCTGGGACTTCCGTGCGCGACCACGCGGATCGTGGCACCTCATGCTTAGCGAGCGGTTAACGGCGGCGGGAGTGCGGACGCTATCAGCCGGTCAGATTTTAGCGTGTCGCGCTGGGCGTTGGTGCTGCCACCAGTAACACTTTGCGCTCGCGGAGCCCCAAGAGGTCCTCCGAGCCAGGAGAGCCACGGCGCGTGCTGTCTCGGCGTGAACCGGTGCCACACGTGCCGGTGCGGCTCGTCAGCCCCCTGGCCGACTGCCAGCCGACAAGCGGCCGCACGGCTCGGATGCACGGTGCGGTCGGCGAGCGCCTGGCCCCGAGATGATCCGTACGCAGGTTGCAGCGACTAGGAATTCATCTTCAGTCATAACCCTGGCGTGAAGCCCAATTGACGTCGCCCTTCCAGGAGTTCGCTACAAGCTAAACACGTACAGCATCGAGGCCGTCGCATTGTTCCGCAGCTCCGGCGCGGTGCCGAGCACTTGGTCGCGCATGGCCGAGCCCGCCAGGACCGCCACGTATTGCTTGCCGTTGACCGCGAAGGTGACGGCCGGCGCATTGATGCCGGTGCCGACGTTGAAGCTCCACACCTCCTCCAGTGTCCTCGCGTCATAGGCGGTGAACGCGCCGTCGTAGTGGCCGAGGAATACGAGGTTGCCAGCGGTGGCGAGCGCGCCTGCATAGTTCGGGTAGGTGAGCTTCAGGGCGGCCTTGGTTTCGCCAGTGGTCGGATCGATCGCCTTGAGACTGCCATAGCGGCGCTCCGGGTTCTTGCCGCTCCCGCCGGTAAAGCGCTCGCGCGGCTTGACGGTGCCGCCCTGGTCGACGAAATCCTTCTGCTCGACCGTCTCGAGGATATTGCAGCCCTCGGTCGAGGCTACGTACATCAGCCCGAGCTCCGGGTTGTAGGCGCTGGGTTCCCAATTCTTGCCGCCGGTTGTGGACGGGCATTTTCGCATCGATGGCTGCCCGCGCATGCCGTGGCTGCCTGGCGTGTAGATCTGGATGTCCGAGTTCGGATCGTAGTTGAGCGGCTTGCCGGTCTTGGGATCGAGGCCCGTCGTCCAGTTCAGTTCGTCCGTATATTGCTTGCCGGCGACGAATGAGCCGTTGGTGCGGTCGAGCGCGTAGAAGAAACCATTGCGGGCGGCGTGGACGACGAGCTTGCGTTCCTCGCCGTTGATCTTTGCATTGATGATCGGGTGCTCGGAAATCTCGTCGAAGTCATAGGGGTCCTGCGGCGTGTACTGGAAGCCCCATTTGATCTTGCCGTCACTCGCGCTGATGGCGAGCACGCTGGCGGCCCATTTGTTGTCGCCCGGGCGGTATTGAATATCGTAATCCGGGCCTGCGTTTCCGACGCCCTGGTAAAACGTGTCGCTCTCGGGATCGTAGGTCGCAGTCTCCCAGATCGAGCCGCCGCCATGCTTCCAGCGGTCCTTGCCGTCCTTCCAGGTCTCGTTGCCCGGCTCGCCGGTGCCCGGGATGGTATAGGTGCGCCAGGCGGCCTTGCCGGTGTTGAGGTCGGTCGCCTCGATATAACCGCGGATCCCGAATTCGCCACCCGCCGAGCCCACGATCGCAAGATCCCGGACGACCAACGGCGCCAGGGTGAGCGTCTCGCCCAGCGCCGGCTCGGCGATCTTGCGCTCCCACACGACTTCACCGGTTGCCTTGTTGATGGCGAACATGCGTCCGTCGAGCGCGATGGAGATCACCTTGTCCTTCCACAACGCGACGCCGCGGTTATTGACGCCGCAGCAGGCGACGTCGCCCGCCCAGGCGCGGTCGGTGCCGGGATCCATCTTCCATTTGATGACGCCCTTTCTTACCGGCGGTAAGATCGATCGCATAGACCGAGCCCCAGCCGTCCGGCACGTACATGATGCCGTCCTCGACGATCGGGGTCGCTTCAAGATTGCCGAAGGCGTAGCGCCCGCCGCTCTGGAAACCGCTCAGCGCCACCGAATAGGCGAGGCGCATGTTCTTGACGCTGGCTGTGTCGATCTCTTTGAGCAGCGAGAAGCGGTGACCCTGGTAGTTACCGTGATGCAGGATCCAGTTCTGCGGCTCGCGCTGCGGGTTGAGCATGCGCTCATTGGTGACATCGGCAGCACGTACCGGCGTGAGTGTTGTCGCGATCAGCAGTGAACTCGTGAAAGCGGCAGCAAGAAGTTTCGTTTTCATGACGTTTCCCCTCCTGGACCACGGGCACGCCGCCACATGCATGCACCGATCAGATATCACATTGATTTCAGATTGCCGGCACTTGCGGCCAGTCACCTTCCGCGCGTGCTACAGCCCAAACACCCACAGCACCGTCGCGTTCGACTGGTCGCGCAGTTCCGGATTGCGCCGCACGCTGGCGAGCGAGTTGCTGACGGCGCCGTTGGGACGCACGCAGCACACGCCCGAAGCGATCGCCACGTACTGCTTGCCGTTCACCGCATAGGTCATCGGCGCGGCGTTGAAGCCGGTGCCGACGTTGAATCGCCACACCTCTTCAAGCGTCTGGTCGTCGAGCGCTACCAGCGTGCCGTCGAGCAGGCCGGTGAACATCAAACCGCTCGCGGTCGTCAGCGTGCCGGACGAGTTCTGATAGGGGAATTCCGCGCGTTTCTTGATCTCGCCGGTGACCGGATCGAGCATGGTGATCGAACTGGTGACCGAGCCTGCCGCCCCCGGCGCGCCTCCGTTGAACTTGCCCTTGACGTGGTCGGCAGTGTTCACCGTGATCTGGCTGCAGCCTTCATAGGCCGGGATGTAGAGCATCCCGGTTCTTCGGCTGTAGGACACCGGCCAGAAGTTGGTGCCACCCGCAATGTTCGGGCACACCCGCCGTGCTACCCCGTTGGCGATCGAACCGGCGCTTTCCGCGTAGATCTGGACGTCGCGATTTGGATCGTAATCGACGGGCTTGCCGGTCTTGGGATCGATCCCCTTGGTCCAGGTCAGATCCTTGACGTGCTGTGTGGCCTTGAGAAACTGGCCGTTGACGCGGTCGAAGCTGTAGGTGAAGCCGTTGCGACCCGCATGGGAGAGAATCTTCCGGTCCTCGCCGTTGATCTTGGCATCGATCAGGATATGGGCGCCGGTCTCGTCGTAGTCGCGGTTGTCGTTCGGCGTGTACTGGTGCCACCAGGTGATCTTGCCGTTCGAGGCGTTAAACGCGATGGCGCTCGACGTGAAGAGGTTGTCGCCCGGACGGAACGTGTTGTCGTAGGCCGGGACTGGGTTGCCAGAGCCCCAGTAGGTGAGGTTGGTCGAGGGATCGAAGGCGCCGGTGCCGTAGAATGCGCCGCCCCCGGTGCGCCAGGCGTTGACCGTGTCCTTCCAGGTCTCGCTGCCCGGCTCGCCGGGCGCTGGAATCGAATAGGTCTTCCACACCATCTCGCCCGTCTTGGCATCGATGGCCTCGACCCAATTGCGTCCGCCACGATCGGCGCCCGAACCGCCGACCAGGATCACGTCCTTGAGGGCCAATGGCGCGGCCGTAATTTCGAGATCCTCCTGATCCGTGAGGTTTTTCTCCCACACGACTTGGCCCGTCTCCTTGTCGGTCGCGATGACGTGGCCCGCATAGCCGGTGACCGAAATGACGTAGTTGCCCCACAGGGCGACGCCGCGGTTGCGATCCTGCTTCTCCAGCTTGGGATCCATCTTCCAGATGATCTTCCCAGCGGTGCCCGACCGGACGTCGACTTTGGTGACGACGCCCCAGCTGTCGACCATGTACATATAGCCGTCATCGACCAGCGGCGTGGCCTCGAGGCTTTCTCCGGCCGACTTGCCGCCGAGCGGCACCGCAAAGGCAAGCTTGAGATTCTTTATGTTCGTCTTGTCGATCGCGGTCAGCGGCGAATGGCGCTGGGCGTTAAAGTCCCGGTGGTGATGAAGCCAGTTCTGGGGTTCGGGATTGAGCAGGCGTTCATAGGTCACGTCAGCAGCGTGGGCCACACACGGAGCAGCGACCGCAGCGAGCACCAGCCCGACGCCCTTGAACCCTGACGCCGATGCTTTGCGGCGGCACCCTCTTGCCTTGTCCATCCACGCCTCCCGGCTCGCGGAGAAATTGGACCCGAAGGCTATGCCAATTTCGTCTTCGCCGTAAGGGGTGCTATCCGAGGGGCGCTCTCCCCGTGCCGAACTTCCCGCGACTTCGTGCCTTGGCGAGTTTTTTAGCGTCCCTCCTTCTCTCCTCGACGGTCTGGGGGAAAGCACATGAACGCCGACTTTCGGAAACCCGCGCGGATTGGTACCATCGGCAAAAGTCTGGACGTCACGCGGTTAGAACGGGGTCTCCATGTGCAAGATTTTGTGGCTCACGACCATTGCGGGCTTGGTGCTGCTCGCTCAGGGGGCGCGGGACAGCGCCACGTCACAAACACGTGCGACGTTGGACATTTATGTCGTCGACGTTGAAGGCGGTAACGCCACGCTCTTCGTCGCGCCCTCCGGCGAGTTGCTGTTGATCGATACCGGCAATGTTGCGCCGGATGCAGCAATCCGAGACGCCGAGCGTATCATGGCGGCCGCGAAGGATGCGCGGTTGACCCAGATCGACAACTTGATCATCACCCACTGGCACGGCGATCATTATGGCGGCTTAGCGGAACTCGCAAAGCGGATCCCGATCCGGCATTTCATCGACCATGGACCCAATGTCCAGCCAGCGCCCGCCGTGGATGAATTCCTGGCGAGCACCTATCCCCGGCTCTACGCGAACGCCAAGCATACGGTCGCCAAGCCGGGCGACAAAATTGCGGTCGCTGGCCTTGAGGTGCAAGTGGTAGCTTCCGGCGGCGAGACTATCAAAACGGCATTGCCGGGTGCCGGCGCTCCCAACCCCTATTGCGCGAGCTTCAAGGGCGGACCAAACAACGCGGAGGACCCGATGTCGGTCGGCGTTTACGCCACGTTCGGAAAATTCCGCACCGTCCATCTGGGCGATCTGACCAAGAACAAGGAATTCGAGCTGATGTGCCCGAATAACCGCATCGGCACCGTCGACTTGTTCCTGGGGCTGCATCATGGTCAGAACACCTCGAATTCGGAGGTTATGATTCACGCCACGCATCCCCGTGTTGGCATTATGAACAACGGCACGCGCAAGGGCGGTGAACCCGACTCTATGATGGTGATCCACAGCTCGCCCGGCCTGGAAGACCTTTGGCAGATGCACTTCTCCCAGCTGAGCGGACAGGAATACACCGTGCCGGGGATGTTCATCGCCAATCTGCTCGACGAGCCATCCGCCGCAATGCCGGTGGCGCCGATCGCGGCGCCGCCGCCTGGACCTAACGTCCCCCCGCCACCGGCCCACAATGGACCGGCCTATTGGATCAAAGTGACGGCGCAATCGAACGGCGCATTCACGGTGACCAACACACGAAATGGTTTTTCCAAAACTTATGCGCCGAATGTCGGATCGAACTGACGCGGCTCCGCAGATCGGTAACCGGCGGGATGCCCTCACCGGCCACCGCCTGCGATAGCCTCGCCGCCGGTCAAAGCTGACGCCGCATTGGCGTGGATGCCATCACACCCCAAGCTTGTCGGCGAAGTCGTGGAAGTTCTTGCCCACGACATCGAACGATCCGTTCGGTGCGGTCTCGCCTGTCCCCGGACCACCCTCTCCCGGCCGACCGATATGGCCGGTGCGGAGCCCGAGCTTCTGGGCGGACGACAAGTCGCCGCTGTGCGCAGCGCACATCATGACCTGCTCGGGCTTCAGGTTGAATGCCTCACAGGTTATCAGATAGACCTTCGGCTGCGGTTTGTAGCCCTGAGCGATCTCCGAACCAAGAATTGCGTCCCATGGCAGATTGTTGCGCCGCCCCACATCGGCCATCAGTGCGATGTTGCCGTTCGAGCAAGGCGACATCAGGAACCGCTTGTGCAGCCGCGCAAAGGCCGGACCGACATCCGGCCACGCGTCTAGTTTATGCCAGGCGAGGTTAAGCTCGGCGAGCGTCGGCTCGGTGAGCTTTTCGACATTGAACCGCGGCAGAACACGCTCGAGATTTTCCCGATGCAGAATATCCAGCTTGACGAACGGACGCCGGCCACTGCGCACTTCCTCCATGCCCGGCCCATATTCCTTGCGCCAGGCGTCTGCAAACGCGGGCCAGTCAAGATTGTAGCCCATTGGCTTGAGAATTCGCTCCGTTTCGCGGGCCACGCCATTGCGCCAATCGACGACGGTGCCGAAGGTGTCGAACACAAGTGCCTTGACCTCCGGCATCGGCACCCCTGCCGCGCCCTGTGCAAGCGCGCGGCTCCGCGCAAGCACGCCTGTGGTCGCCAACGCGGCGCCGCCGCGAATTAGGGTGCGTCGAGTGAGATTCATGGTGTCCTCCTCAAAGACCGAAACTGACGCGACACTATAGCCGGTATCCGGACGGATTTTTCAATGACGCTGGACCGACCTCGACGGCGTACCTCCGCTCGCGCAAGCGACGAGACTGTGCCCCGAGGAGAGCGTCATTAAGCGGCGGCCAGCACGCCGGATCGAATGACGACATTGCCCCTCCACAACTATTTGGTAGCGGGTGAACTTGTCGTGTTTTTGTAGCTCGTGATCTGTCGCCTTCATTGGTGGAATGGCGGCAGTACCGGAAGGCGTGGACGGTCCTGCCGCGTGGTGTCATGGCACGACGGGCAGGGTTTCGACAGAACTTGGTCAGTTTCTTTTGTTCGACCTGGAAGCCGTTTCTTCGTCCCGACCTGCACTGATGATGGGGCAGCGCGCGCACAGCGGGTCAAGGGTGGCCGTGGCGCCGGCCTGTCAACGCGCGCGGCGCCATGAAGGCCATCCCTTGACGCGGTCGAGCACGCTGCCAGGCTCGGAGGCGGCCGGTCCCGCTAACACACGGTAGAACGGTTTGACGCTGACCCACATGAAGGGTGAAAAAGGCGAGACCACCTGTCCGTCACGCACACAGTGGGTCCGTTATCACAAGCAGACCGCCTCTCTTAACTGGGAGCTGCAACGCGCTAGCGGCGAGTGCCCCTTCCAAGCGTGTCGGCAATCGCTGTATCCTCACTTAGAGCTGCCAGCGGGGCCAGCCGTAGCCCTGCCAATTAACGGCAGCGTTGGTGCCGTCGGCGGGCGGGCATTCTGAACATCGTGTTTTGCTCCGTTGGCGCCGCAGCTGTTTGCGTGGCGACGCGGCGTGTTTCATGGAGGCACGTTATGGAAATCCCACGGCGCCAATTTTTACGCCTGGCAACGGGCACTGCTACGCTGACGGCGATCTCAAACACTGCCGGAGCGCAAGCCTACCCGAGCCGGCCAGTGCGAATTATTGTACCATTCGCCCCAGCCGGCAGCAGTGACATTACTGCCCGCCTCTTGGGAGCGTGGTTGTCGGAGCGAATTGGCCAGCAGTTTGTCATTGAGAACAGGCCCGGCGCGGCCAGCAACATCGGCACTGAGGCGGTCGTCCGAGCGCCTTCTGACGGGTACACGCTCCTGCTGGCGAGTGCGCCAGCAGCCATAAATGCAACACTGTACGACAAGCTTAACTTCAATTTCCTCCGAGATATCACGCCCGTCGCCAGCATCGCCCGCGTTCCGCTCGTTATCGTGATCAATCCTTCCGTCCCAGCGAAGAGCCTGCGCCAGTTCATCGCACTTGCTAAGGCCAATCCTGGCAAGATCAATTTTGCATCGGCTGGAAGCGGAAGTCCTATCCACATGGCCGCCGAACTGTTCAAAATGCTGGCTGGCGTTCAATTGGCTCATGTGCCTTATCGTGGTGGCGGCCCCGCGCTCATCGATCTTTTGGGAGGTCAAGTACAGGTGATGTTCGCTACGGTCCCCGGATCGCTCGAATATATTCGAAGCGGCAAGCTTGTTCCGCTCGCTACGACGAGCACGGAGCGATTGGATGCACTGCCGGATATTCCAACCGCGGCCGACGACGTGCCTGGGTTCGAGGCCAGCGACTGGACCGGATTAGCTGCTCCCAAAAACACGCCGACGGGGATTATCGAAAAGCTAAACAAAGACACCAACGGCGCTCTGACTGATCCTGGAATGAAATCGCGGCTAGGTGAACTGGGTTGTACAGTGCTTCCTGGCTCGCCAGCGGATTTCCGCAAGCTTATAGCTGACGAGTCCGAGAAATGGGCTAAGGTCATCAAATTTTCTGGTGCCAAGCCCGATTAGCGCAAAAGTGCCCACCATCGACAGGCGCACCAATGGCAAGTCTGCGGCTAAGACTGACGATCTATGACAAGGATCCCAAGCTGTCGCATCAATCAAGTACCGGACATGATTTGCTCACCACCCAACTGTGGCTCGGCGGAGTAACCAACCGAGAAACTCGGACGATGACGCAGGTGCCGCAGCGATGGCTGCTTCTCATCGAGGCACGAAGTGCTCTTCCGGTCGGGCCAGCTCAGAGCGCAGAATTATTCGAATGGGACCTTGAGCAAATTTACCCAGGCGATCAGCAATCGCCCGAGAACGCAGCTGGCGTCATCATCAGCGCCATGGATATAGATCCGCGCGCCGAAGAAGAGTTCAACGATTGGTATAATACAGAACACATGCCAGTGTTGAGCAATCTTCCAGGTGTGCTGACGGCGCGCCGGTTTAGAGCACACCACGGAAAGCCGATTTACATCGCTCTCTATCACGTCTCCGACTTATCGATTTATTCCAAACCATCATGGACTGCGGTGAACGACACGGCGTGGACACAACGCATGCGACGCCACCAGTACAACCGAACTTATTTCATGTTCTCTCGCGCCGTGGAGCCGGCCTGAAAGCGGGGTAAAACGCAGCACGGTAGGACCATTCGAGCGCAACAATCGCCGCCGGGAAAATGTGGCTCAGACTACTCCAGTGCCCTCCAAAACATGACACTTCACGGGCTACAAACAGGCGATAGATCACGCGCTAGCTACATTCCGAACCCGGACGATAGCTTGTAGGCTTTCTGTGAGCGGCCACGCGGGCGAGTCACGCCGGAAACGGTCCCCACGCCGGCAGACGAGCGTTTCTGTCGTGCTGCATAACGGAGGAAATGGCGGTGCAAAGATCAATCGTCGGACTGGCACTTGTGCTCCTGTCTTGCGCTCACGCGTACTCGCAGCAGACTTAGCGTGGCCAGACCAGCGGCATTCGCGAGATCATTCCCGGCCACTACGTCTTCAGTTCCGGCGATTTGAACAGCGGAATCATCGCGACCAGCGAGGGGGTGGTCGTATTCGATGCCCTGGATTTAGAAGGCGTAGCGCGGGCCGAGCGAGATGCGATTGCCAGTACGATTTAACAGCCAGTCCGGTTCTTGGTTTCTTCGCCCTACCACAATCCCTATTCGAAGGGGAACGGTGCCTACGCGGACGTATGGAAGATCGGACACGAACTCTATCGTGTCGATCTCATTCGACAGATGGAGAAAGACAAAGTATCGCCGGAAGAGCAAAAAGCACGGCTGCCCAATCAGACCTTTCGGGACCGGACCACGCTCTACCTCGGAGGTAAGGAAATCCAAATTCTCCATCTGGGCCGTGCCCACACCCGAGGCGACAGCATCATCTATGTTCCGCAGGACAGGATCGTGTATCTGAGCGAGGTCTTTTCCGCGGGTCAGTTTCTATTCATGGGCGACGGCTACGGCCTCGACTGGCTGAAGACCGTAGAGGCGGCCGCAGCCCTCGATGCAGATATCTTCGTGCCGGGACATAGCTCCCTTCCCGCCGACCCCAAGGAAACCCGGGAGGAGTTTCTCCGTTACCGACAGATGCTGGTAGATGTTCGCGACTCCGTTCAGCAAGCGATCACACGCGGTCTAACGGAGGACCAAGCTGTCGCGATGACGCAATGGCCGCAGTACGAAAAGCTGCGAGGCTATGAATCTCAAAGGCCAGGAGTCATTCGGCGGCTCTACCGGCAACTGACCGGCGCTCTTCCGTAACGGCCTGGTACTCCAGGTCTGGGTCGCGCGAGTGCGATCGAGCGACTGCTGGAAGCCGTTTGCGTCAACCTCCGCCTGTCCCCTGGGGCCAATGGCGGTGCGCCGCTCTCGCCGCGCACGGCCAGAACATACGCTAGATCACGACCCGTATACGGTGCGCCTCGCTGTCCGATACATAGAGGACGCCATCGCGGCCGACGAACACGCCGTGCGGCCGTGACAACGCGCATCGAAGCGGATTCGGCTCGGGACCGTCCCCTCGGAGACCGGTACCGACGACTGTTGTGATGATGCCGGTGTCGAGTGCGATGCTGCGAATCACGTGGCTTTCAGTATCGGCGACATAGAGCCTGCCGCCACCGTGGGCCAATCCCTTGGGACCCGCGAGCTTGGCAAGGCGAGCCGGGCCACCGTCGCCCGCATACCCTTGCTCGCCGGTGCCGGCCAGATGATGAATTGTCCCGGCTTTTGATGCGATGCGGTAGATCGCGTTGCCTTCGCGCAGCGCGAGATAGAGATTGCCCTCGTCATCGAACGCCATGGTTCGGGGCCCGTTCAGAGGCGCGGCTTTTACCGCCACGCCATCGGGGGTCGATTGGCGCTCGCCGGTGCCGCCATAGGTCTCGATCATGCCGGTTGAAAAATCGACCTGTCGAATGCGATGGTTCCCGATGTCGCAAATAAGCAGCTTGCCGCTGGGATCCACGGCAATGCTGTGAGGTTGGCGGAGCTGTGCTCGGGTCGCTGGTCCGCCATCCCCCGAAAATCCGGGAGCACCGGTTCCTGCAAACGTCGAAATGATGCCGGTCTTGGCCTCAACCTTGCGAACCACATGATTGTCGCGCTCGGCGATGTATATGTTTCCGACGGAGTCGAATTGAATTTCATGCGGCATGTTCAAGGCGGCGGCGGTCGCCGGGCCGCCGTCGCCGCCGTATGCTTTCTGGCCATTGCCCGCAATGACCGTGGTTCGATGCGTCGCAAGGTCGAGCCGGCGAATGCGCTGATTGTCCAGGTCGCAGAAGTAGAGCGCACCGTCGGGCCCGATCACCAGGCCGTAGGGATTGTTCACCTCGTGATCAGAATTACCCCGAGAGCCGGTGCCAATGATCGTGGATACTGATGGCGTCGCCGCTCCCGCTGAGCGGGCGAAAATCGTCAACAATGCCGCAAGCACTTGACGCCGATTCATTGGTGCAGTCCTCAGTTGGCCGGCGGCGGAGTAGACGCAGGCACCGACGTGACGGGTCCCTCGCCAGCCGCCTCTCGTATCAAATCCGGATCGTCTGTTGGCGGACAGAAGCGGTTATCATAACCGAAGGCGTCCGCATCGCTCGCCGCGCACATGTTCTCCACCCACAGCGTTCGAAGCCTTCCGTTCTCGCGGCTTGCGGCTGTTGCTCGGCTGTTGTGGTAGGTTGGGGCGACCGCCACGGCGACAGGAGGATAGAATGCGAACGTCGTCTCTGCATAGCGCAATCATCAGCGCAATCATCGCAGCCGCGTTGCTTGCGCTCGACACGCCATGTTTTGCGCAGGAGGCGCTGTTCGGACCCGACAAGCCCCTCGAAATCGTTGACCAGGGCGTGTTTTCGGTTCCAGGCCGATATGTCGAGAGCGACAAGCAGACCATCATGGTCGGCCAGATGTACGTTCAGTACCAGATCCCCAAGAATTCGGACGCGACCCTATCCCGTCGTCATGATTCATGGCGGCGGACAGACAGCGTCGAATTTCTTGAGCACGCCGGACGGGCGGCGGGGTTGGGCGGACGATTTCGTCGCCAACGGGTACGCAGTGTATGTGGTCGACCAGTCCGGCCGCGGCCGTTCGGGTTTTTTCACCGATGTCTACGGAAAGACGCGGAGGTCCACCGTCGAGAATGCGGGGCCGCGTTTCACTGCCACCGACGACCTGTGGCCGCAGGCGAAGCTGCATACACAGTGGCCCGGTCCAGGAACCAAAGGCGATCCGACGTTCGATTCCTTCTATGCGACCCAAGTGGAGACCATCGGTGACGAGGCGTTGATCGAACGAATGAACCGCGAAGTTGGTGCCAAGCTGCTCGATCGCATCGGTCCGGCGATTCTTCTCGGTCATTCACAAGCCGGTCCACTCCTGTGGTCAATAGCCGACGAGAGGCCCGGGTTAGTCAAGGGCATACTCGCCATCGAGCCGAGCGGTCCGCCGATCCGCAACAATGACGCCAAGGGACCGCCTGACTATTTCGCCGATGGTGAGTTGGCCCGCCCATGGGGCATCACGCGAGGCCCCATGACATACGACCCACGGGTCGCCTCGCCAGAGGACCTCAAGCTGACTCGGCAGGATCAACCCGACGGGCCCGGACTTGTGCGCTGCTTCATGCAGGCCAATCCCGCGCACAAGCTGACGCACCTTGCGGGAATCCCGATCCTGATTGTTCTAAGTGAATCGTCCTACCATGCGCCGTATGACCACTGCACTGCCAAATGGCTGGAGCAGGCGGGTGTCAAAAATTCCTTCGTCAGGCTTACCGACCTCGGCATTCGCGGCAACGGTCACATGATGATGCTTGAAAAGAATAATCTCGAAATCTCCGCTTTCCTTCGCCGCTGGGAACAAGACAACGTCCGGTAATGCAGGCCGTCGCGGCTGACAGCACTAAGTGGGCAGCAGGGCCCACCGATGCGTGATTGCTACGGCACGGTGGGATCAGCACCCGCCACCCGGCACTGCGTCTTGGAAGTCGAAGGATCCTTTCGTTCGCGCACGTATCTCCTCAGACTTCAGCACGCGCCAGGTGATGGCCCAGCCCAGATGGCAGCGGCAGCAAGACGCCGCATTTTGCTGATTTCACGGAAGGGGGGATCGCAGCGTTTCGTCGAAGAAGTCCGACATGAGCCTGTAGGACTGCCGGCAGAGCTTTTCATCGTAGCGCGTCGGTCCGACCTTGGCGGTCGGATCGCAAAATGAATGAACAGCGCCACCGAACATCATTACCTGCCAGTCTACCTTGGCCTGGGTGAGTTCTTCCTCAAATGCGTCCATCATGGGCTTGGGCGTGATTGGATCGGCGGAGCCGTGGATCGCCAGCACCCGACCTTTGATATTGCACGGTGTACCGGATACGACGGGATTAGGATTGGTGACGTGCAAGACGACGACTGCGTTGAAATCGGCGCCACCTCGCGCCTGCTCGAGCACGAACCCACCGCCGGCGCAGTACCCGACAGCCAGTTTCTTTGTCGCGTCGATCAGACCGAGTTTCGCACTCGCGGCAATTAGCGCCTCGTATGCCCTACTGCCGCACGAGAGGGTGAAAACGAGATCATCGTGCACCGCCTTCATGCCAGCGGCGAGTTGCTCCCGCGTCCTGGGCGCGCTGCCGTAGCCGGCACCGAACATGTCAGCCATGAGGACGACGTAGTCCGCTCCGGCGACAGCATGCGCTTGCGCAATCGTCTCGGCACAGACGCCTTTCCAGTCAGGTTGCATGAAGACAACAGGCCGCTTGCGTTGGACTGTGTCGTCATAGACGATCATGCCCTCGAAATACCGGTCGTTGACTTTATACGGCACCCTCACTTCGGACATTGGTGTCTTCCTTCGGAGGCTCGCGCTCTTTATTGGGTCCGCGCTCGCGTCGGAGCGAAGTCCTGTTCGTCGTTGTCGGCCTCGTCAGAGGCGCGTTCGAGCAGGTCAGCGAGCCAGGTGTCCCGGCCGGACGATGCACTTCGTCTTCCTGGCCCCCAACTGGTCAGACGGGTCCACAGCTTTTTGACGGGCCCTGGGCTATCCTCGTTCTGATTGGCTGCCATCCTCGGACAATCGTCCGCCCGGACGACGTTTTCTGGCTGCCGTACCCAGTTGGGGACGCCATTGGTCCTCTCGATTGCGCTTTCCAGCCCCTGCTCTGCGGCGACAATGTCCGACGTGGCGAAGGCCGGACAGGCTTCGATCTCGGCTGGCAGGTCCGCTGTAGCCGGACAGTCGTCCGCGCACACGGCGCGTTCCAGCTGCTCCAGCCAGTCGGGGATTGCTTCCAGCCCCCGGTTCCCAGCGGCGATCTCGGACGTCTCAACAGGCGGACATGTTTCTTCGATCTCGGCTGGCGCGTCCGCCGCCGTCAAACAGTTGTTCGCGCACACAACGCGTTCTGGCTGCTGTGGCAAGGCGGGGATCGCCTCGGCCTTGATCTTCTCGATTGCGCTTTCAAGGCGCTGCATCGCGACGGCAATCTCGGAACCGTCGGGCCATGCCCCTTCGATCTCGCCCGGCAGGTCCGCCGTGGCCGGACAATCGTTCGCGCGGGCAGCCCCTTCTGCCTGCCGTGGCTGCTCCGGCATAGCCTCGGCCTCGATCTCTTCGATTGCGCGTTCCAGCCCCCGCTCCGCGGCGGCAATCTCGGACGCATCAAGGAACCGATATGCCCCCTGGTCGGGTAACGGGTCCACGGTCGCCGAACAGTCGTTCGCACACTCATCTCGTTTTGGCTGCTGTAGCCAGGCGGGCAGTGCCTCGGCCTCGATCCTCTCGATTGCGCGTTTCAGCCCCTGCTTCACGGCGGCAATGTCGGACGCGTCGAAGGGCGGGGATGCGCCTTCGATCTCCACCGTCATTGCCGACCGAGCTCGTTCATAGAGACGCTGACGGGCACTCGCGGTGTTAGGTTCGAGCGCGCTCACAGCCTTGGAGAGGATCGAATAATAATCGGCCACTGTAATGAACCGGCAAGTGGCTCAGCGTGGCGCGATCAATTCGGCGTGCTGGATTTCAGGCCCCTGCGACGCCCGCGTGTAATCGGCCAACTTGAGCCATCCCAGAGCCATACCGGCCAAGATGGTCCGCAGTTCGCCTTCCGGCTCAGCACCGGCCAAGTGCAGGCATTGCTGCGCCTGTTCTTGGAAGTCCAGGGCCATCATTGACCCGTCAATTACATCCGCCATGCCACGCACCCCCTACCGTCGTCAGGGCCGGGGTAGTTAGCATTCAAGGCTAAAATATGTGGACAACCTAGTGTGCCTGACGATCGACGCCTTGGATTAGTCTAATTTTTTTATTTCAGCCCCGGTCTAGCCGCTCAACCTTCGCCCCGACCACACCGACGGCACGATCCGCGCCAACGCCGTCACCGTAACACCCTCACGGAAGGTCTGATATGGTTCGGGGCCACAGAAACGCAAGCGGTGCCAGAAGTCGAATATGCCGTTCGACCTTTCCCTCGCTTCGCAATCTGGGCGAACGACCTAACACCACCGGATGCAAGATCATCGATCCAGACGCGCGCCTTCGCGATCTTGTCTCGGACACGTTCGCCAATGACCTCCCGCTCGAACTGGGCAAATGACAGCAGCACGTTGAGGGTCAGCCGACCCATGCTGCTGGTGGTATTGAAGGACTGGGTGATCGAGACGAACGAGACCGAATGCTGGTCGAACAGCTCCACGAGCTTGGCGAAATCGGCCAGCGATCGGGTCAGCCGGTCCACCTTGTAGACGACGATGACATCGATCTTCCCGCCGCGGACATCGCCCAGCAGCTCCTGCAGGGCAGGGCGGTCCAGAGAGGCGCCGGACAATCCACCATCATCGTACCGGTCCCGGACCAGCCGCCAGCCCTCGTGGGCTTGGCTCTTGATATAGGCCTCGCAAGCCTCTCGCTGCGCGTCGAGAGAATTGAACTCGAGGTCGAGATTATGTTCGGTCGATTTGCGGGTGTAGATCGCGCAGCGGAGAAGTTTCTTGGTCGGCTGCGGCTTCATTGGCCATCCCCCGCTTGATCGGTCTTGCGTTCGGCTCGCAGCCCGAAGAAGCGGCGGCCGTTCCAGGAGGTGCCGGTGATGGCGCGGGCGACGGCCGAGAGGCTGGAATAGCTCTGGTCCTGCCAGACAAAGCCGTCCGGGGTGACGGTCACCGTGTGTCGGACGCCGCGGTGCTCCCGCATCAGCACGGTGCCGGGGCGAAGCCGTGGCTCGGTGGATGGCTTGGCGGTTTCGCCGCGCGCGAGGCGGTCGAGCAGCTTCAGGGTGGCCTTGTCGTGCCCGCCATAGAACTTTTCTTGGATGCGCCAGGCGATCATGCGGCCGAGCAGATCTTTGGTGAGGGCAGGGGGAGGGGCCTTTCCGAACATCTTGGTCCAGCGGGCCCGCAGTTCGTCCTTGCCGAGGGACCGCAGCGTTTCAACCTCGGCTCGGACCTCAGCTTCCTTGTTCATGGTCGAATTTGTGTTTTCGAGAGAATGGAGACGGCAAGTCGCTCCCGGACAACCTGCGGCGACTTCGCGCGGCTCGTCAAGGCTCGCACCGGCCTCGACGAGCTTCGGGGTTGGCGAAGATGCGTCGTCGACCGCTTAAACGTTGCAGGCTTTGGTTCAGCAAGG
>CAWGRH010000002.1:0-297292 GCA_963824905.1 uncultured Alphaproteobacteria bacterium | reverse complement strand
GCCTCACCCACGGCGGTCATCGCCGGGCTTGTCCCGGCGACCCCGATCATCGGGCACGGCGATGATACATCGTTGGCCGGCAAGGTGCTTTGTTATCGGGGTGGCCGGGACAAGCCCGGCCATGACCCGGGGTAGGGTCGCTCCGCGCGCAAACATGACTCGCGAGGGGCAGCGCCCCTCGCTCACTCCTTCCCCTCATCCTCCAGCGCGATGCCGCGGATGACAGCGTCCCGACCGAACTTTGCACGCAGCGCGTCGACGGCGTGCTCGGCGGCGGCGTTGCGGCGACCGCTCACGTCGACGAGGTCGGCGGGATCGGCCTCCTCGGCGGAGGCGAGCGCGCTCACGCCGATGCCGATCAGGCGGAATTTGGTGCCGTCGGTCTCGCGCGCCAGCAGTTCGCGCCCGGCGGCAAAGATCTTCGCCGCGAGCTGGGTCGGGGCGTGAAGCGAATGCGCGCGGGTGCGCAGGCGGAAGTCGGCGGTCTTGAGCTTGAGCGTGACGGTCGTGCCGGCGAGCTCTTTGGCCTTGAGGCGCGCCGACACCTTCTCGCAAAGCTCCCACAAAATCCGGGTCAGCGGCCGCGATGCCGCGACGTCCTCCGCGAGCGTCGTCTCCGCCGAGACGCTCTTCGTCTCGCGCTCGGGATTGACCGCGCGCCGGTCGATGCCGCGGGAGAGACGCGCGAGGCGCAGTCCCTCGGTGCCGAATTTCCGCATCAGCGTCGCCTCCTCGGTGCGCTGGAGGTCGGCGATGATGCGGAAGCCGGCGCGCTCCAAGCTCGCGCCCATGGCTTTGCCGACGCCCCAGATGAAGGTGACGGGCTTCGGGGCGAGAAAGGCCGCCGCCTCGCCGGCGCCGAGCACGGAGAAGCCGCGCGGCTTGTCGAGATCGGAGGCGACCTTGGCCAGGAACTTATTGTGCGACAGACCGATCGACACCGTGATCCCGATCTCCGCTTCGACGCGCTTGGCAAACCTTGCCAGTGTCTTCGCCGGCGCGAGGCCGTGCAGCCGCGCGGTGCCGGAGAGATCGAGGAAGGCTTCGTCGATCGAGAGCGGCTCGACGAGCGGCGTGAGGTCGAGCATGCGCGCGCGCACCTCGCGCCCGGCGGCGGCGTACTTCGCCATGTCCGGCCGCACCACCTCGGCATGCGGGCAGAGCCGCCGCGCCTCGAACATCGGCATCGCCGAGCGCACACCGTAGGTGCGGGCGATGTAGCAGGCGGTGGCGACGACACCGCGGTGGCCGCCGCCGACGATCAGCGGCTTGTCGCGCAGTGCCGGATTGTCGCGCTTCTCGATCGCCGCATAGAAGGCGTCGCAGTCGACATGGGCGATCGCGAGGTGCGCAAGCTCGGGATGGCGCACGAGGCGCGGCGAGCCGCAGGACGCGCAGCGGTAGGCGCCGCCGGTCCCGTCGGCAAGGCAGTCACGGCAGAAGCCATCCATGGCGTCGCCCGCAGTTGACCCGCCAGCATCTTACCTGAGTCCCGGCCGCGTGGGCCGTGCGGTCAGCCGCGTTCTGGGGAGCGCGGTGGGCTTTCCGCAGGCTTCTTAACAGCGTCATCCGACCGTCCGACACTGAGCCGAAGGTTGCCGTCAACCGCGCCTTCAACCGTGTTCCAATGAGTCATGGGCGGCGGTAAGTTGGCCGACGGCCGGCGTGGCGAACGGGATGTGAGGAGGTGACCATGACACAGCTCTCGCGGCGGACAGTGCTTCTGGGCGGCGCAGCGGCGTACGCAGTCGGCGGTTTACAGTTGCGCAGCGCCGCGGCACAGCCGGCGGTGCGGCAACAGCAGGCCGCGCGGCCAGCGCTGCCGATCCCGCCGGAACTGCGTGCCACCAACGGCGTGATTGCGCTCGATTCACGACCCGGCTCGATGCGTTTCCTGCCCGACAAGGTCACGTCGACCTACGGCATCAACGGCCCCTATCTCGGGCCGGCGATACGCGTGCGGCGGGGCGAGAAGGTCAACGTGCAGGTCACGAACAACCTGCCCGAAAACACCACCATGCATTGGCACGGGCTGATCATTCCGGGGGCCAATGATGGCGGACCGCATCAGGTCATCGCACCGGGCAAGCAGTGGCAGACCGAGCTCGCAATCGACCAGCCGGCCGCGACGCTGTGGTTCCACCCGCACTATTATCCCTCGACGGCGCAGGAGGTGATCAAAGGCCTCGCCGGGCTGCTGATCGTCGATGACGAAGAAGCAGCGCGCCTGCCGCTGCCCACGCGGTGGGGCGTCGACGACATTCCGCTCGTCATCCAGGATCGCCGCTTCACGCCGGACGGACAGTTCTTCGATCGGATGAACATCATCGCGATCACCTTCGGATACATCGGCGACACGATGCTGGTGAACGGGGCGATCTATCCCGAAGCGAGAACCGCGCGGGGCTGGCTGCGCTTTCGGATTCTCAACGGCTCGAATGCGCGCAGCTACACGCTCGCCGCTTCGGACAACCGCTCGCTCTACGTGATCGCCTCCGACGGTGGCCTGCTCGAGAGTCCCGTCGAGGTCAAAGAGGTGCTGGTGCATGCCGGCGAGCGTTTCGAGGTGATGGTGGACGCGCGCGACGGCAAAGCCTTCGACCTCGTAAACCTGCCGAACACGCAGGAGATCATGCGGCTGCCGCCACTCGATCAGCCGTTCCCGCTGGTGACGATCCGGCCGGACGGTGCGGATGTGACCGGGCAACTCCCGTCGCGCCTGGCCGCGTTGCCGGCACTCCCGGCCGAGCTTCCGCCGGTCAGCCAGCAGCTTGTGATGGACATGTTCAGGGACAAACAGGGCATGATGCCGGTCAAGGCGACAGGGCTCGGCATGGCCGCGAGCGGCAGGATCGACCCGCAGGTCGCCGCCCGTGTGACGAAGCTCATTGTGGATGACCCGGCATTGCCGGAGCCGGATGCGCTCTCTTCCAACGGTGTGAACGGAAAGCCGTTCTCGCTCGCCCGCATGGACTTCAGCGCTGCGCGCAATCAATACCTTCGCTGGCGAATCTCCGAAGGCACCGATGCGATGTTGCATCCCGTGCACGTCCACGGTTGCCAGTTTCGGATCACCTCACAGGATGGCAAGCCGCCGCCGGCCTATCGCGCCGGCTGGAAGGATGTCGCCCCGATCTCCGCCGGGAGCGCGAGCGAGATCTACCTCCGCTTCCCTTATCCGGCTGGCGCGAAGGACCCGTACATGGCGCACTGTCATATCCTCGAACATGAGGATTCCGGCATGATGGCCCAGTTCACTGTTGCGTAAGTGACTCACCAGCCGTCATCGCCGGGCTTGTCCCGGCGACCCCGATAACGGGGCACGGCCGTGCCTTCATAAGCGGGGTGGCCGGGACAAGACCGGCCATGACGACTTCATCTGAATCGGACATGCCTAGCCCGACACCAGCGCAATGAGCCCGCCGCGCTGACGATCGAGGCGGCCGGCGAGCTCGAGCTCGAGCAGCGTGGTGAGCACCGCCGACGCCGAGCAGCCGGACAAGCGGATGAGATCGTCGACCGCGACCGGGGTCGGGCCGAGGAGCGCGATGATCTTCGCCCGCGCATCCGCTGCCGGCTCGTCCGGTCCGGTGCCGGCCGCCGGCTCGGCGATCGGTTGCTCGGGCGGGCGGCCGATGATCGGGCGCAGCACGGCGATCACGTCGTCGGCCTCGGTCACGAGAACGGCGCCCTGCTTGAGGAGGCCATTCGAGCCCTCCGCGCGGGGATCGAGCGGAGAGCCCGGCACGGCGAAGACCTCGCGGTTCTGCTCCAATGCCATCCGCGCGGTGATGAGCGAACCGGATTTCTTGGCCGCCTCGATCACCACGACGCCGAGCGCGACACCGGAGATCAGCCGGTTGCGGCGGGGAAAGTCGCGGGCGCGCGGCTCCCAGCCGAACGGCATCTCGGAGATCGCGCAGCCGGTTCCGACGAGCGCATCGACGAGCGGCGCGTGCTCGGCCGGATAGACTTTGTCCTGCCCGCCGGCGAGCACGGCGACCGTGCCGGTCGCGAGGCTCGCGCGATGGGCGGCGGCGTCGATGCCGCGCGCGAGACCCGACACGACGCCGAAGCCGGCGGCGCCAAGGTCGCGGGCGAGGCGCTCGGCCATCTTCACTCCCGCGGCCGAAGCGTTGCGCGAGCCGACCATGGCGACGAGGGGGCCGTGCAGCACCGAGGCATCGCCGCGGATCGCGAGGAGGGGAGGGGCGTCGTCGACGACCTGGAGATGGGATGGATAGTCGGCCTCGCCGAGCGCGACGAAACGGGCGCCCAGGCGCGCGGCGGCCGCGATCTCCTGCGCGGCCTCCTCGCGGCTGCAGATACGCAACGGCCGCGCGGCGCCGCCACGACGGGCGAACTCCGGCAGCGCCGCGAGCGCCGCCCCGGCGCCGCCACAGTGATTGACGAGGGAGCGGAACGTGCGCGGCCCGACATTCTCGCTGCGGATGAGGCGCAGCCAGTCGAGCCGCTGGCTGTCGCTCAGACGTATAGGTTCGCTGTCCGCCACGAAAGGAGTTCCCCGGCCTTTGCGCAGTATGGCGGCTCAGGGCCGGGGCGGCTACGGGGTCGGCGTGTTGGCGGCTAAAGCCGCCGCGCGGGGCTGCTTTCCCTCCCCGTCTTCGGGGAGGGCAGGGTGGGGTTCTTTCTTCGAAAGCTTGCTGCGCTCGCGGACCCCACCCCGCCCTCCCCGAACGCCCGTCCTCGATGTCCCCGGCCCGAACAACGGGGAGGGAGAAGAAAGGCCGCTTTTCTTGACTTTTGGCGTCCCGTCGCTAGTTTCCGGCCAACTGCGGCATTGCCGCGCCGTATACGAGGGATGCCGCCATGGCCAAGGCCAACATGGTCAAGATCAAGCTGCTGTCGAGCGCCGACACCGGCTATTTCTACGTCACCAAGAAGAACTCGCGCACCAAGACCGACAAGCTCGTCAAGAAAAAGTACGATCCGGTCGCCAAGAAGCACGTCGAGTTCCGCGAGACCAAAATCAAGTAGCTCTGCCGGAAGGCGGATGATGCTCGCAGGGCGCCGTTCGGCGCCCTGTTTGATTCCATAAATGTCATTCCGGGGCCGCCGCAGGCGGAACCCGGAATCCGGACTTCATGCGAAGAGGCTGGATTTCGGGTTCGCGCTGCCGCGCGCCCCGAAATGACGATGCTGATTGTCGACGAGCCGGCGCGCGCACCTCACGCCGCGTCGGCGACGACGCGGTTGCGGCCTTGGCGCTTGGCGCGATAGAGCGCCTCGTCGGCGCGCCGGATGATGTCGCCCGGGCGGTCCTCGACGGAGCGCATTGCGGCGATGCCGATCGAGATCGTCGCCTGCACCGTCCGCGTGTTCTGGTTGATGCGGAACGGCTCGGCGGCGATGCGCTTGCGCAGTCGCTCGGCGACCATGGTCGCCATGGCGATGCTGGTGTCGGGCATGACGACGACGAATTCCTCGCCGCCGAAACGGCACGCGAGGTCGATGCCGCGCACCGCCTTTTTGAGCCGCCGGGAGAACTCCTTGAGCACGTCGTCGCCCGCGGAATGCCCGTAGCCGTCGTTGATCGCCTTGAAGAAATCGATGTCGAGCACGAGGATGCTGAGCGGCCGGCCGCGCGTCGCCGCCTGCTCGACGAGCGTGCCGAGATGGGTCTCCATGTAGCGGCGGTTATGGAGCCCGGTGAGCGCGTCGGTGATCGCCGCCTCGATCGACATCTGCACGTTGTCGCGCAGCTTCTCGGCATAGCGCTTCTTCTTGACCTGGGTGCGCACCCGGGCGAGCAGCTCGTTCTGGTCGATCGGCCGGATCAGGTAATCGTTGACCCCGATCTCGAGGCCGCGCATCAGCCGCGCATTGTCCTCGGCATCGGCGATCGCGAGCAGCGGCAGGTTGCGCGTGCGCTCGAGCGAGCGCAGGTGGCTGCACAGCCGCAGGCCGTCGTAGTTCTCGAGCCCGAGCGAGACGATGGCGAGGTCGAACGCAGCCTCGGCGGCCTGGAACATCGCCTGGCGCGGATCGGCCTCGACGTCGACGATGTGCTCGGTGGCGAGCGACTGCGCCATCCGCTCCCACGAGGTCTTGCGGTCGTCGACGATGAGGACATGGGCGCCGCGGCCGCTGTCGGCGACCGCCTCGTGGGCAGGGTTCTCGAGCCCGATCTCGCGCGAGGTGACGGCGCGCATGCGCAGCTCGTCGGTCATCATCTTGAGGCGGACCAGCGAACGGACGCGGGCGATCAGCACGAGGTCGGACGCCGGCTTCGCGAGAAAATCGTCGGCGCCGGCGTCGAGGCCGCGCACCCGGTCGCTAGGCTGATCGAGCGCGGTTATCATCACCACGGGAATGTGCTGGGTGACCGGATTGGACTTGAGGCGCCGGCACACCTCGAAGCCGTCCATGTCCGGCATCATCACGTCGAGCAGCACGAGGTCGCATTCGGCGCGCTCGCAGATCGCTAGCGCTTCGGCGCCGTTCGCCGCGCTCACCACGTCGAAATATTCGGCGGTGAGCTGTGCCTCGAGCAGGCGCAGGTTGGCCGGCACGTCGTCGACCACGAGAATCCGGGCGGTCATCGGCGCTCTTCCTCCGCGGCGCCGAGGAACTGGCGGATGGTCTCGATGAATTTCGCGACCGAGATCGGCTTCGACAGATAGGCTTCGCAGCCGCCCTGGCGGATGCGCTCCTCGTCGCCCTTCATGGCGAAGGCGGTGATGGCGATGACCGGAATGGTGTGAAGGTCCGGATCGTCCTTGATCCATTTCGTGACTTCGAGGCCGGACACCTCGGGGAGCTGGATGTCCATCAGGATCAGATGGGGACGATGTTTGCGGGCGAGCTCGATGGCTTCCACCCCGTTGCGGGTGCTCACGGTGTTGTAGCCGTGGGCCTCCAACAGGTCGCGGAAGAGCTTCATGTTGAGCTCGTTGTCTTCCACGATCAGGACGGTTTTGGCCATCCCAGGAACCCCATCCTTGTGTCGACCAGAGCCTTCGCCTCACGGCAAAACGGCTCCCCTGGTGGCCCCTGTCGCCGGCGGGACCGTAGTCGGCAATCCTTACAGAAACGCAAATGCAATCAAACACCAAGCGGCGGTTTGCATCGGCTTTTCCTCGATTGCACGGGAAATTTACACGACTTCGGATACCATGGCGCGGGCCTCTGGCATTTTCATTGGCGAAGTGGTTACCTTTCGCTCACCCGCCGCGCATGCGAGCCGGAATTCGCAAGGCGAGTTCGTGCCTTGCCGCCGTTGAAGCGCTGCCGGAGCCTGGAGAGACACCTCGACCGGAGACATCCCCATGAAGACATTGGTGCTCGAATCCACCGCGCCGTTCCAGGGCCTCCCCGAGCTCGTGGCCTATGACGAAGGCCTCTTCGCACGAGAAGGGCTCGAGATCAAATGGGCGGAACGCGAGGAGGTCGAGTTGCAGACCGCCAACTCGAGCATCACCAATCCGGCGGCCCTCGATCCCTTTGCGAGCCACGGGCGTCTGCTCGAGCAGGGCAAGGCCGACATGTACAATGCCTGCGAATGGGGCAATTACTGCCGCGTGCAGGACACCGCGGTGAACAGCCGCCAGATCGGCCGCCGCGGCATCGTCAGCTTCGCCGGCATCGTCGTGCGCCCGGATTCGCCGGTCTACACCGCCCAGCAGCTCGCCGGCCGCAGGGTCGGCGTGCCGTTCTACTTCGGCACCCACTACCTTGCGCTCCATCTGCTCGAGGGCTTCCTGCCGCGCGACAAGATCACGCTGTGCAGCGTGAGCAACGGATCGCGCAAGCGCTTTGCGGCAATGATGTCCGGGGAGGTCGAGGCGACGACCTTGACCGAGCCGTATCTCAGCCTCGCCGAGAAGAAGGGCTGCCGCGTCGTCTGCTCGGGCTTCTATCACGGCACCGAGGTCGCCTCCGACAAGGTCGACGCCGAGACCTATGGCGCCTTCAACCGCGCGGTGCGTGAAGCGGTACGCCGCATCTCGGCCGACAAGCGCAAGTACCTGCAGTACTTCATCGACTATCACAAGGCCAAGGATCCCGAGATCGGCATGCTCACGGTCGACGACCTGCGCGAAAGCCGGATCGTCGTCTGCGACCCCGCCCCGATCCCGGACGAGGAGCTCGCGCGCACCTACGAGTGGGTGAAGGGCTGGGGCATGCTCGGCAAGACGGCGTCGCCCCTGGCGCTCGTCAACACGGACGTGCAGAGCCGCGCTCACGTCGCGGCGGAATAGCGCGTCGCCATGGCGCCCCTGCGCCAGGCCTGGATTTGCCGCCTGTGGCGAGCGAGTTTGCCGCTCGTTGCCGGAATCGGCGTATCTGCCTACGCGCTTTGCCTGTGGCCGGCGACGCCGGCCGGCGCAGCCGAGACGTTCTATGCCGGCAAGACGGTGCGCATCCTCGTCGGGTTCGGCGTCGGCGGCGGCTATGACCTCTATGCGCGCACGCTCGGCCGGTTCTTCGGCCGGCATCTCGCTGGCGAGCCTGTGGTCGTCGTCCAGAACATGCCGGGCGCCGGCAGCCTCAAGGTCGTCAATTACCTCTTCAACGCCGCCCCGCGCGACGGCACAGTGATGGCGACCTTCGCCCGTGGCGTCGTCTACGAGCCGCTGTTCGGCCATCCCGAAGGCGCGCAGTTCGAGGCGCCGAAGTTCAACTGGATCGGCAGCATCGCCAACGAGGTGAGCGTGTGCGCCTTCAACGCGCAACGCGGCATCGCGACCTGGCAGGACATGGCGGCGAAGAAGACGGTGATCGGCGCATCGGGCACCGGCGCCGACAGCGACGTGTTCCCGACCGTGCTGCGCAACCTGTTCGGCCTGCCGATCCGCATCGTCACCGGCTATCCCGGCGGCGCCGATCTCGTGCTGGCGATGGAGCGCGGCGAGATCGACGGCCGTTGCGGCTGGTCGTGGACGAGCCTTCTCGCCCGCAATCGCGACATGCTCAGCGGCAAGCGCATCACGGTGCCGCTGCAGATTGCCCTCGAGCGCCACGAGGACCTCGCCGACGTGCCCACCATCATGGAATTGCCGACCGATGCCCGCCGCACGGCGGCGCTCAAGCTCATCGTGTCCCGGCAGGCGGTGGCGCGCCCGTTCGCGGCGCCGCCCGGAGTGCCGGCGGATCGGATCGCGGCGCTGCGCGCAGCCTACGATGCCACCATGGCGGACCCCGATTTTCTCGCCGAGATGCGCGCGCTCGCCCTCGAGGTGCGGCCGGTCACTGGAACTGCGGTGCAGAGCCTGATGGTCGATATCCACGCCTCGCCGCCCGACGTTCTCGCGCTCGCCCGCGAGATTCTTGCCGAAAAGCCGGAAGCCGCTCGCGCCGGCGGTGATCCCAAATGATGAAAGAGCGGCGGCCCGGCAGAGGCAACGGCGAGGCGCGCGCCGAGGCCGCGTCCTCGCTCGCGGTCGTCGCGCTCGGCTACCTCGCGATGAATGCCGAGCACCTCGAGCGCTTCCTCGCCCTGACCGGCATCGGTCCGGACGAAATCCGGAAAGCTGCCGCCGAGCCCGGCTTTCTCGCCGGCGTCCTCGACTACGTGGCCGCCGACGAAGCGCTGCTGCGCGCCGTAGCCGCCCACGCCGGCGTCGCCCCCGAGGAACTCGACCGTGCGCGCCAGGTCCTCTCCGGCGGCGACTGGCAGCGCGACGTGCCGTAATTTCCCGCAGCCTGTAGCCCGGCGTTGAGCGCAGCGAAACCCGGGGGCAGAGGTTTGAGCAAGGGCAGCCCCTGGGTTTCGCTGGCGCTCAACCCAGGCTACGGGAGACGGGCTGCGCGCCTTGTCAGCGGTTCTACGGAACGTCCATCCCCTTTTTCTTGAGGACCTCCAGCGCCGGTTCGGACCGCAGGAAGCTCACCAGCGCCTGCGCGGTCTGCGCGTCCTTCGCCTTCGCCGGGATGCCGGCGGAGTACGGGATCGCCTTCTGCAGCGCGGGCGGCAGTTCACCAAACTGATCGACGCCGGCGACCGGCCGCAGCTCGGCGACCTGCTGGAAGCCGAGCTCGGCCTCGCCGGACGCGATCGCTGCGCCGACCGGGCGCCCCTGCACGACCACGGCCTTGGGCTTGACCGCGTCGGCGATGCCGAGCTTGTCGAGCACGGTCGCGAAATGCCGGCCGCTGGCGCCCTGGCTGTAACCCACGGTCTTTGCCGCGAGCAGCGCCGCCTTGAGCTTCTCGGGCGTCGAGACGTCGGGCTTCGGCGCGCCGGCCTTCACCGCGATGCCGACTTTCGAGATCATCAGCAGCGCCTTGCCGTTGCCGACAAGAGTGCCGGCGGGAAGCTCATCGACCACCTCGGTGTTGGTGATGACGAGGTCGGGCAAGCCTTGCTTGATGTCCTCGAGGATCGCCGGCTCGCCCTTGAAGCTGATCTTGACCTTGTTGCCGGTCGCCTTTTCGAACATCGGCATCAGCGTGCCCAGCACATCGGGCAGCGGGCCGCCGCTCGCGACGACGGTGATCTCGGCAGCGCCGGCAGGGGCGCCCGCGACGAGCGCGCTCAGGCAGCCTGCCGCCGCGACGGCGGTGAATTTCGACCATGCATTCATGAAAAACCTCCCGTTGGATCGTCCTTGTTGAAGCTCCCGGCGTCCTGGGAATCTGCCCGCTGCGGCCGCTCCCTACAAGCGTCTTCGTGAAAGCCTTTTCCTTCCGAGCATCGCCGAAAATTGCTATCGTCCCCGCAGGGCCGCCACAGGCCGCAGTATGTGGGGCCATCCTTTGAGACGCCGCGCTGCGCACGGCCCTCAGGATGAGGTCAGAAGGAATTCGCCGCCCTCACGGGCAGAGCGGCAGCCACATGCGCAGATCGGTCACCTTTCGGCAGTCCGGGGAAGGCGCATCGGGCGTTGTGCCCGCAGGAGCGCCTGCGACCGCGCTCGTCGGGGGCGCACCCGTCGGAGGAGCACCTCGCGAGGCCGAGCCGACGGGGGCTGCAGCAGCCGGGGCCGCGACGACCGGGGCCGCGTTTGGCGGAGTGGATGCGCGCAGCTTGGAGTCGGTGTAGCCGAGGCGCGTCATGCACTTGTCGTAGACGTCGGCCTGGACGACGTCGCGGTCGAGCCCCGAGGCCCTGGTCGCCTGCGGGTTTCTCATTTCCTGCTGGCAGGAGGTTTTATCGGCCTCGAGCTGTCCCGGCGCGTTCGAGCTGCCGTCGACGCGATACCAGGGTTTGGTCCCGGTGTCTGCGCACGCCGCGAGGGCGAGGCACAGGCAGAGCCATAACGCCTTCATCGGATTGATCCTTTCGGGGTTCGCGGCGCCGCCTCGATTATAGCCGCAGCGGCCGTCGGAATAGAAGCCCTCCGAAGCCGCCTCGAGAGACGGGGATTGGCCCGCGCGCAACCGACCATGTCCCGCTCGGACGGGAATTGATGGGCGGGAATTGCCGCGCAATTGCGCAGCCTTCGCGCCACGTGCTGAACCTTCGTTAAGCCGGCGATACAAACGAAAGGCATCCAGGGCGGATGCGCGCACGATCGGCATCGATGCTCGCGATGTCGTTTCGCTGGTGGATGCGCGCGCGACGTGGGTAGAGGGCGACAAGCCCCAACTGTCGCGCAGCGATCGGGCAAGGAGGCTGACCCGATGAAGAAGAATTTCTTTGCCGATCATCCGATGCTCAGCTTCTTCATCGTCGCGGTTGCGGCGGCGGTGGTTTCGACCTGGATCCTCAATCCACAGTCCGGCCCGTTCGCGCTGTTCGCCGGCGGCATGACCTGGGCAACCGCTTTCAAGCTCATCGCAGCCGTCCTGATCTTCCTCGTCGGTGCGGCGATCACCTACCTCGCAATGCTGCTCGCCTCCGATCCGCGGCGCTTCGGGCTCGTCCCCGCCGGACAGTATACGGCCGGCCGCCGCCTCGCCGTCGCCTCCTCGATGCCGGTGACGCGCTCGGCCGACGAGGTGCTCGACGAGCTCGACCGCATGGTCGGGCTCGCTCCGGTCAAGGAGGAGGTCAACAAGCTGCTCGCCGGCATCGAGGTCGAGCGCAAGCGCCGCGAGCAGGGCCTGCCGATGCCGTCGGTGAGCCGGCACATGGTGTTCACCGGGCCGCCCGGCGTCGGCAAGACCGAGATCGCGCGCGCGCTCGGCGAAATCTACCGCTCGCTCGGGCTGCTGCGAAAAGGCCATGTGGTCGAGACCGACCGCGGCGGCCTCGTCGCAGGTTACATCGGCCAGACCGCCGGCAAGACCCTCGACCTCTGCAAGTCGGCGCTCGACGGCATCCTGTTCATCGACGAGGCTTATGCGCTCGCGGGCCAGCCCGGCTCGACCGGAGACTTCGGCCGCGAGGCGATCGACACGCTGCTCAAGTTCATGGAGGACCATCGCGACCGCCTGATGGTGATCGTCGCCGGCTATCCCGTGCAGATGCGCCACTTCATCGAGAGCAATCCCGGCCTCGCCAGCCGATTCGGCAAGACCATCGACTTCCCGAGCTACCAGCCCGCCGAGCTCGCATCGATCCTGCGCCTGATGGCGAAGCGTCAGCACGACGAGCTTCCCGCCGAGCTCGAGACGAGCCTGCTGCCGTGGCTCGCGTCCGAGGTCAAGCGTGAGAACTGGGGCAATGCGCGCGAGATGCGCAACCTCCTCGAGAAGGCGCGCGAGGTGCAGGCGCTGCGCGTCGCCGCCGATCCTGCCGCCGACATCACCCGCATCGAGATGGTCGATTTCGAGAAGGCAGGCGTGCCGCTGGTGCGTGCGCGCTCGCGCGATAACGGTGCCGGCGTGACCGGAGCAAGCGCCGGCCGCAGGCTCACGGTGGCGCCCACGGTGCCGCCGGAGCGCACCCTGGACCAGGCCCTCGACAGCCTCGAGCAGATGATCGGCCTCTCGCCGGTCAAGGAAGAGGTCAACAAGCTGATGGCCGCGCTCGAAGTCGAGCGCCGGCGTCGCGAGCAGGGCCTCGCGGTATCGCCGATCAGCCGGCACATGGTGTTCACCGGTCCGCCCGGCGTCGGCAAGACCGAGGTGGCGCGCGCGCTCGGCGAGATCTACCGCTCGCTTGGCGTGCTCCGCAAAGGGCATCTCGTCGAGACCGACCGTTCCGGCCTCGTCGCGGGTTACGTCGGCCAGACCGCGATCAAGACGCTCGACGTCTGCAAGTCGGCCCTCGACGGCATTCTCTTCATCGACGAAGCCTATGCGCTCGCCGCCAAGCCGCACAGCAGCATCGATTTCGGCCCTGAAGCCGTCGACACCCTGCTCAAGTTCATGGAGGACAACCGCGACCGCATCGTGGTGATCGTCGCCGGCTATTCCAACGAGATGCGGCGCTTCATCGAGACCAATCCGGGGCTCGCGAGCCGCTTCACCAAGACGATCGAGTTTCCCGCCTACAGCGCCGACGAGCTTGCCGCGATCCTGCGCCTCATGGCGAAGCGGCAGAACTACGCCGTGCCGGACGAACTCGAGACGAAGGTCCGCCCGTGGATCGAGAGCCACAAGCGCGGCGAGTTCTTCGGCAATGCGCGCGACATGCGCACCCTGCTGGAACGCGCCCGCGAGGCGCAGGCGGTGCGCGTCGCCGCCGATCCCGTCGCCGACGTCGGCCGGCTCGAGACGGCGGACCTCCAGGCCGCGATGGGAGACCGCTGATGTCTGCGCTGGGCCGCACCGTCGCGCTGCACAGCGCGTTCTGGCAATACGATCCCTGGTATCGGCGGGCGTGGTTCGTCTGGCCGCAGGCCGTCGCAGCTCTGCTCGCGGGCTGGCTGATGGCAGGCCGGCTGCCGCAACTCGTGACCGGCTCGTGGGGCAAGGCGGAGAATTGCACCGCCGCCGCGGCGGCGGCGGCAGGCTGCGCGGGGACGAAGCACATCACGGCGCCGTTTCCGAGCGAGTTCGTCAATCCGTCGGTCGGCGTGCGTGGCATCGTGACCGTCGACCGCAAGGCGTTCGCGAGCTCCGCGGCGGCGGACCAGCCGCGCCTCAAGACCGCGCTCGGGGCGTATGAGCGCGGCAATTGGGGGCAGGGCCTGGAGACGCTCAAGGCCGCCAATGCCGAGGATCCGAACGTCCAGGTGGTGCAGGCGCTCCTCAATTTCGGCACCGCCTCCTACGACAGCGTGCGGACGGCCCAAGACCTGCTGCGCAAGGCGGCAGACGGCGGACAGCGCCAGGCGTCGGTGCTGCTCGGCGGCACCATGATGGGTTGGAACGGCTTGCCGAAGGATATCGCGCAGGGCCGCGCGCTCATCGAGGCCGGCGCCGCGGCCGGCGACACCTATGCGATGCGGCTGGCTGCTGCCGGTCATCTGGACGGCACCTTCGGCGCCCGCGATCCGGCGAAGGCCTTCAACCTTATCCGCCAGGCCGCCGACGCCGGCGATCCCGTCGCGATGGCGCAGCTTGCCTGGTTCTACGACAGCGGCCTCGGCGGCGCGCCGCGGGACGAGGCGAAGGCGGTCGACTATCTCCATCGTGCCGCGGATGGCGGGGTAACCAGCATCCAGGTCATGCTCGGCGCATGGGGCTGGAACCGTTACGACAACGGCGAGCCGTCCGATCCCGCCGAAGCTTTCAGATGGTACGAACGCGCCGCAATACGCGGACATTCCATCATGGCGCTCGCCTATCTCGCGGTCGACTACCGCTTCGTCAAAGCGCCCCATATCGACACCGCGCGGTCCTTCGCGCTGCTCCAGCTGTGCGCGCGCTACGCCTATGGCTATTGCCACTATTGGCTCGCCGCCGCCTACCATGCCGGGTCCGGCACCCAGGTCGACCTCGTCAAGGCGTATGCGGAGTACACCGTCGCCGAGCAGCTCGGATTTGCCGACGCCAAGAAGTGGCTCAAGCAGCTCGACGACACTCTGCTGCCCGCGTCGAAGACGTCCGGGTTGGAGCTCGCCCGGAAGATCTCGGCCGACCTCACGACCCAGCCCCGCACGATCGAGCTGCAGACCGCGGAGGCGCTTACCGGTCCGACGCTGTGGACGATGCCGCAGAAAGGCGTCGCCGCTGCGCCTGAACCTTCCTCGAAGCCCGCCTCGAGCGAAAATGCCCAGGCGCCTTCCGCGGACTGGACGGTGTGCAAGAAAATGGACGGCGATCCGAACGCCGGCATCGCCGCGTGCGAGCGGCTCCTGCGCACCGGACTCACCGGCAGCGACCTCGGCTGGGCCCACTACTATGCGGGCTGGTTCTACGGGAAGAAGGACCAGCATGAGCAGTCGATCTCGCATTACAGCGAGACGATCCGCCAGGAGATCAATCTCAACTGGGCGAGAAATGGCCGCGGCGTCGAATACTTGAGACAGGGCAATGCCGACGCGGCGCTACGCGACTTCGACGACATCACCGCCGCCGATCCTTCGTTCGCGCTCGCCTTCGCCAACCGTGCCGCCGCCCTGCGCCGCAAGAATGAGCCGGACCGGGCGATCGCCGAGGCGACCCAGGCGATCCGTCTCGATCCCAAGCTCCTGTACGCCTACGCGATCCGCTCCCTGCTCCACGACGACAAGCATCGGTGGAGCGAGGTGGTTGCTGATTGCACCAGCGCGCTCGAGCTCGACCCCAAGGACACCGCCTGCCTGACCCGGCGCGGGCGCGCCTATCACGGAATGGGCAAATACGACCTCGCGCTCGCCGATTTCGGCGAGGCGCTCCGGATCGAGCCGCGCTCGGCGTGGACGCTCGTTCAGCGCGGCAACCTTCGCAAGGACTCGAAGCAGCTCGAGCTCGCGATCGAGGATTACACGGCCGCGATCAAGATCGAGCCGAACAACGAGGACGCGTTCGGAAATCGCGCCGACGCCTACGTCATGAGCCGGCAGTACGACCGCGCCGTCGCCGACGCCACCCGGACGATCGAGCTCGCTCCCAAATGGTCGCTCGGCTGGGCGGTGCGGGGACGCTCGCTCACCGAGCTCGGCCGTCCCGACGAAGGCTTGCGCGACCTCTATAAAGCGGTCTCCGCCAATCCCAAGAATGCGCACACCCACAACTTCATCGCATATGCCGAGGCGAAGCTCGAAGAGAAGCGCTATTCAGCTTGTCCGCGCACGGCCGGCTCGCGGTCGAACGTCGTTGGTGGCGCCCCGACGGTCTGCTCGACCGGGCTCCAGTACGCACGCGCGATCAGCGAGCTCGACCAGGCGATCGAACTCGACCCTGATTATGCGGAGGCCTATGCGTATCGCGGCGCGCTCTATCTGCTGGTGCGCCAGCGCGACCGCGGCGTTGCCGACCTGCGCAAGGCGCTCGCCATCGATCCGCAGAACGATTACGCGCGCCGCGAGCTCCGCGCCGCTCACGCCACTCCCTGAGTTCACTACCGAGTTCACTCCCTGACGCGGATCGTCCGCCTCAGCAACCCGCAGGAGACGCAACAATGTCAGGGGCCGCACAGACGACGAACGATAGCGCGCAGACCTCGCCACCGCCGCCGTCGCCGCGCAAAATCGACCCGCCGGAACACGAGAAGCCGCCACGCTCCGGATTCGGTCCCCTGTTCATCGCGCTCGCGGGGGCGGCCATCACCGCGACCGTGATTGCCGGCGCGTTGACGACGGATCGCACGGTGGCTGCATCGCAGGCATCGAGTGCGGAGCCGACGCTCGCCAAGGTCGCGACCGCGGACCTCGCCGGTGCGGCGGCGACGCTCGATCCCGCGATGTCGCAGCAGGCGGTCTCGGACGCCAAGGCCTGCAAGGTGCCGATTGCCTGGGTGACGCTCGCCAAGCTTCCGGGCGGCACCGGTGGAATGGTTCGCATCCGCTCGGGCTCCTATCTCTCGCCGGCCTTCGCGGTCTCCGACGCGCCGCAGCGCGTCGCCATCCCGTTCCCAGCGCCTTACGAAACCGGCCGCGGCGTCTTGTGGATGGTAGGGGAGGCGAAAGGCCTCGATGTCCGTCTCTATCCCGGATGGTCGACGGCCTCGCTCGCCGGCGCCGCCCCGATCAATGTCGTGTGGACTCCGAAGGATCCCTGCTGACCTTCCTCGATCCGAGCCCGTCGCCGCAGACCCCGCGGCGATCCTGGGCGCCGAGGCTCAACTGTGCGCCTCCGGCGCCCGTGGGCCGACGGCCCGGCCGCCCTTCATCTCGGCTTCCAACCGGGCGACATCCAGTAGATAGGCAAGTTCTTTGAATCCGTTCTCGCGCGCCATGACTGCCAGATCGGCTGTCATATCCGCGATATAGTTGGCCGCTGCGCGCGCGCGGGGGTGAGGGGGCAAATCGGCGCTCATGTCCTCGCTGCAAACGTCGCGCGTTAAGGTTGAGTAATTTAAGTACACTCTGCTGAAGTTGTAAACAACATCTATTAATCGCCCTCAAGGCCGAGCCATGCGCGTCTTGCCGTTTGACAGGCGAGGCGCCGTTACCCATGTTCCCGGGCAACGGTTGCCAGGGCCCGGCTCGAAAAGCGATTGAAAACGACAAATAGCAGCGGAATTTCATGAACATAGTCGTCGTCGAATCCCCCGCCAAGGCCAAGACGATCAACGGATATCTCGGCCGTGGCTATGAGGTTCTTGCTTCGTTCGGGCATGTACGGGACCTTCCGGCCAAGGACGGATCGGTCGATCCCGAGCACGATTTCCACATGCTTTGGGAAGTCGATCCTAAGTCGCAGCAGCGTCTGAACAGCATCGCGTCCGCCGTCAAGGGCGCCGACAAGCTGATTCTCGCCACCGACCCCGACCGCGAGGGCGAGGCGATCTCCTGGCATGTCCTCGAGGCGCTGCGGCAGAAACGGGCCATCAAGGACCAGCAGATCGAACGGGTCGTCTTCAACGCCATCACCAAGCAGGCGGTGACGGAGGCGATGAAGCATCCCCGCCAGATCGATCAGGCGCTGGTCGACGCCTACCTCGCCCGCCGCGCGCTCGACTATCTCGTCGGCTTTACGCTGTCGCCGGTGCTGTGGCGCAAGCTGCCGGGGGCGAAGTCGGCGGGGCGCGTGCAGTCGGTCGCGCTGCGGCTCGTCTGCGATCGCGAGCTCGAGATCGAAAAATTCGTCACCCGCGAATACTGGTCGCTGGTGGCGACGCTCGCGACGCCGCGGGCGGAAACCTTCGAGGCGCGCCTTGTCGGTGCCGACGGGCAGAAGATCCAGCGTCTCGACATCGGGTCGGGCGCGGACGCGGAAGCCTTCAAGCAGGCGCTGGAGACGGCGGCCTTCACCGTCGCCAATGTCGAGGCGCGGCCGGCGCGGCGCAATCCCTATCCGCCCTTCACCACCTCGACCCTGCAGCAGGAGGCGAGCCGCAAGCTCGGCTTCGCGCCGGCCCACACCATGCGGGTCGCCCAGCGCCTCTACGAAGGCATCGACATCGGCGGCGATACGGTCGGCCTCATCACCTATATGCGGACCGACGGCGTGCAGATCGCCGACGAGGCGATTACCGCGATCCGCACGCTCATCGGCAGCGAGTATGGCAAGACCTACGTTCCGGACGGCGCCGCGCCGCTACCAGACCAAGGCGAAGAACGCGCAGGAGGCCCACGAGGCGATCCGCCCGACCGACGTGTCGCGACGCCCGCGCGACGTTCGCGGCAAGCTCGACGCCGACCAGGCCAAGCTCTACGAGCTGATCTGGCAGCGCGCGGTGGCGAGCCAGATGGAATCCGCCGAGGTCGAGCGCACCACCGTCGACATCACCGCCAAGGTTGCGGCGCGCGTGCTGGAGTTGCGCGCGACCGGCAGCGTGCTCAAGTTCGACGGCTTCCTCAAGCTCTACCAGGAGGGTCGCGACGACGATCCAGAGGACGAGGAGTCGCGCCGGCTGCCGGCGATGAGCGCGGGCGAGCCGCTGACCAAGAAAGAGATCGCCGCGACCCAGCACTTCACCGAGCCGCCGCCGCGCTATTCGGAGGCCTCGCTCGTCAAGCGCATGGAAGAGCTCGGCATCGGTCGTCCCTCGACCTACGCCTCGATCCTCCAGGTGCTCAAGGACCGCAAATACGTCCGCATCGACAAGCGCCGGCTGGTGCCCGAGGACCGCGGCCGCATCGTCGTTGCGTTCCTGGAAAGCTTCTTCGCCCGCTACGTCGAATACGACTTCACCGCCGACCTCGAGGAGCAGCTCGACCGCGTCTCCAACAACGAGGTCGAGTGGCGCCAGCTCCTGCGCGAGTTCTGGATCGCGTTCACCGGCGCCGTCGGCGAGATCAAGGACCTCAAGATCAGCCAGGTCATCGACGCGCTCGACGAGATGCTGGCGCCGCACATCTTTCCGCCGCGCGCCGACGGCGTTGACCCGCGCCGATGTGCGACCTGCGGCACCGGGCGCCTCTCGCTCAAGCTCGGCAAGTTCGGCGCCTTCATCGGCTGCTCGAACTACCCGGAATGCAAGTACACGCGGCCGTTCTCGGTCCCCGGAGCAGATGGCGCTGAGGACACTGCGACGCGGCCGCTCGGACGCGACCCCGATGGGGTCGAGGTCACCCTGCGCAATGGCCGGTTCGGCCCCTACGTGCAGCTCGGCGAAGCGGTAGAAGGCGAAAAGCCCAAGCGCGCGAGTCTTTTGCGCGGCATGGACCCGGGTGATGTCGATCTTGAGGCGGCGCTGAAGCTATTGTCGCTTCCGCGGGAAGTGGGCCGCCACCCCGAAACCGGCGAGCCGATCATCGCCAGCAATGGCCGTTACGGCCCCTATATCCAGCACGGCAAGACCTACGCCAATCTCGAGACCGGCGATGACGTGTTCAACATCGGGCTCAATCGCGCGGTGACGTTGATCGCGGAGAAGGTCGCCAAAGGTCCGCGCGGCAACCGCTTCGGCGGCGATCCTGGCCGCGCGCTCGGCGATCATCCGGACAAGGGCGGCCCGGTCGTCGTGAAGAAGGGCCGCTACGGGCCTTACGTCACCCATGACGGCGTCAACGCCACCTTGCCGAGCGACAAGACGCCGGAGACGATCACGCTCGAGGAGGCGCTCGGCCTGATCGCCGCGCGCGCTGAACGCACCGGCGGCGGAAAACGCCCGGCTGGGAAGGGCGCCAAGGCGAAAGCCGAAGCCGCAAAGCCGAAAAAGGCCAAGGGCAAGGCCAAGCCGGCTGATGCGACTGATGATGCAGACGGTGGCGTCGACGCCGAGAAATTCGGCCGCATCGGCGAAGAAGCCGACATCCACCGCCCGCGCCAAGACCACCAAGAAGCCACCGCCACCCAAGCCGGCAGTTAAGCCCGCCACTGAAACGGCCCCCAAGCGTGCCAAAGCCGGGAAGTAAGGTCGGCCAGAAAGCGGCACTGCCGTCGACTCCCTCTGCCTCTTGCTTGCGGGAGAAGGGTGGGGAGGGGGCACTTTTTCCATGCGAAGCAGGCGTCTCGAAGGATGGCCCCATACGCCACGGCCTGTGGCCGTCCTTCGAGACGCCTGCTTCGCAGGCTCCTCAGGACGAGGTCATTAATTTGATCCCAACCCGAGGGAATTGACGGCAGCGGGGGACGAAGTCGGTCGCCGACTAGCAATTGCGCCGAGTCGGCGCTTATTTAAGAGCTGCGGGCAATCGAGCCCGCATTCCCGTTTTTTCGGATAAATGTTTGATATCACAACCACATAAAGATACCTTTCCCAGCAAAGAAGACGTGCTTGCCTTCATCGGCAAGGAAGCCGGCAAGGTCGGCACCCGTGAAATCGCCCGTGCCTTCGGGCTCAAGAACGCAGACCGCGCCGCGCTGAAAACCATGCTGCGCGACCTCGCCGACGAAGGCCACATCGAAAAGCACCGCAAGAAGCTTCACCACGCCGGCGCCTTGCCGAGCGTCGTCCTCGCCGACATCACCGGCCGCGATGCCGACGGCGAGCTGATCGCCGTTCCCGCCGAATGGGACAGCGAGGAGCACGGCGACCCGCCGAAAATCCGCCTTCATGTGCCGCGCCGGGCGCGGCCGATCGAAGTGCCGGGGGTCGGCGACAAGGCGCTGGTGCGGATCGAGAAATCGACCGACGCGGACGGCGCCGACTATCACGGCCGCGCCATCAAGGTGCTCGATCGGGCCAAGCACCGCGTGCTCGGCGTGTTCCGGCGGTCGGGCGACGGCGGCCGTCTGGTGCCGATCGACAAGAAAAGCCTCGGCCGCGAGCTCACGATTGCGGCCTCCGCGGTCAACGGCGCGGAGGAGGGCGATCTCGTCGCCGTCGAAGTCGCTCGCAACGGCCGGCTCGGCCTGCCGAATGCAAAGGTCGTGGAACGGCTCGGCTCGCTCGCGACCGAGAAGGCGGTGAGCATCATCGCCATCCATGCCCACGGCATCCCGCACGAGTTCCGCCGCGAGACGCTCGATGAGGCGAAGGCGGCGCGTCCCGCGGGCCTCGATCACCATCGCGAGGACTGGCGCGAGGTGCCCCTCGTCACTATCGATCCCGTCGATGCCAAGGACCACGACGACGCGGTCTATGCGCGGCCCGACTCCGATCCGAAGAATCCCGGCGGCTTCGTCATCGACGTCGCCATCGCCGACGTCGCCCATTACGTGACGCCTGGGCTCGGCCCTCGATCGCGAGGCGCTCACCCGCGGCAACTCCGTCTACTTCCCTGACCGCGTCGTGCCGATGCTGCCGGAGCGTATCTCCAACGACCTCTGCTCGCTCAAACCCGGCGTCGACCGCGCGGCGATCGCGGTGCGCATGGTGATCGGCGCCGATGGGCGTAAGCGCGAGCACCGCTTCCATCGCGTGCTGATCCGCTCCTGCGCCAAGCTCCACTACGCCCAGGTTCAGGCCGCCTCCGACGGCCGCCCCGACGACACCACCGAGCCGCTGCTGGCGCTCGTCATCGCGCCGCTCTACGAGGCCTACGCCGCGCTCAAACGGGCCCGCGACGAGCGCGCTCCCCTCGATCTGGATCTGCCCGAGCGCAAAATCCTGCTCAAGCCCGACAACACCATCGACCGGGTGATCTCGCCGCCACGGCTCGACGCGCATCGGCTGATCGAGGAGTTCATGATCCTCGCCAACGTCGCCGCCGCCGAGACACTCGAGCGGGCGCATACGCCGCTGGTCTATCGCGTCCATGACGAGCCGGGGGTGGAGAAGCTCCACGCGCTACGCGAGTTCCTCGCGACGCTCGACATCTCGTTCCCCAAGACCGGCGCGATCCGGCCGGAGCGCTTCAACCTTATTCTCGACCGGGTGAAGGGCCGCGACACCGAGAAGCTCATCAATGAAATAGTGCTGCGCAGCCAGGCCCAGGCGGAGTATGCCGCGGAGAACTACGGCCATTTCGGGCTCAACCTGCGCCGCTATGCCCACTTCACCTCGCCGATCAGGCGCTATGCCGACCTGATCGTGCATCGTGCGCTGATCCGCGCGCTCAAGCTCGGCGACGGCGGCCTGCCCAACGCCGCGGATGTCCGCTCGCTCGGCGAGACGGCGGCGAAGATCTCCGCCGCCGAGCGCCGCGCGATGGCGGCGGAGCGCGAGACTGTCGATCGCCTGATCGCCCACCACCTCGCCGACCGCATCGGTGCGACCTTTACCGGCCACATCGGCGGCGTCATCCGCGCCGGGCTGTTCGTCAAGCTCGACGAGACCGGCGCCGACGGATTCATCCCGGCGGCCACCATCGGCAACGAGTATTTCCGCTACGAGGAGCGCGCCCATGCGCTTGTCGGCGTCAACAGCGGCGAAACCCACCGGCTCGGCGATCCCGTGACGGTGCGCCTCGTCGAGGCGGCGCCGGTCGCCGGCGCGTTGCGCTTCGAGCTCGTCTCGGACGGCAAGACGGGCGCCGCAGGCGGCCTGATACGGGCTTCGCATCCGGCGCGGCGCGGCAAGCCGCAGAAGGAAAGGCGCTCGCGCGAGGATCGCGGCGATGCCCCACGGCGCAAGTCCAACAAGGTCCGGAAACGCCGATGAGCTCGCACGAGCACTCCTTCGAACCGGAGGCATTGCCCCGGCGCAGCGGATGGACCGCGCTGCGGCGCGGCTTCTTCTGCCGCTGTCCGAATTGCGGCCGTGGCCGGATGTTCGGCGCCTTTCTCAAGGTGGTCGATCATTGCGCCGCGTGCGGCACGGCTTTGCATCACCATCGCGCCGACGATGCGCCGGCCTATTTCGTGATCCTGATCGTCGGCCACATCGTGGTGCCCCTCGCGCTCGTGGTCGAGATCGAGTTCGCGCCGCCCTATTGGCTCCACGCGCTGCTGTGGGGCACCCTCACGCTCGGCCTCGCGATCGGGCTCCTGCAGCCGGTGAAGGGGGCGATCGTCGGCTGGCAGTGGGCGCACTACATGCACGGCTTCGATCCCAACTACGTTCTCGAAACCGACCAGTGACCCACCATCAATGACAAGGTGACGGCCCCTTGAATTCGGACCCGACCGCGCGCCTCGCCGAATTCCTGAGCGTCGGCGACACCAAGCAGAATCTGCCGGGCGTCAAGATCCGCGATGCCGCCACCATGCTGCTGATCGACCGCAGCGGCGCGACACCTAAGGTGCTGCTCGGCCGGCGCCATCACGGCCACAAGTTCATGCCCGGCAAGTTCGTGTTTCCCGGCGGCCGGGTCGAGCTCGACGACCGCCGCATGAGCGCGGCGACCCCGCTCGATCCGCGCGTCGAGGCGCGACTGATGCGCGAGACGCGCTATCCGAGCCCGACGAAGGCGCGCGGCTTTCCGCTCGCCGCGATCCGCGAGGTGTTCGAGGAGACCGGCCTCGTGCTCGGCGTTGCGCGCGACGCGCCGATGTCGCCCCCCAACAAGGAGTGGGCGGAGTACGCCGGGAACGGCATTCATCCCGACCTCGGCGCGGTCCATTTCATCGCCCGCGCCATTACGCCGCCGGGCCGACCGCGGCGCTTCGACACCCGCTTCTTCGCGGTCGACGCCGGCGCCATCGCGGCGCGCATTGAGGGCGTCGTCACCGCAGAGAGCGAGCTCGTCGAGCTCGTCTGGCTCGGCATCGAGGATTCGCTCAAGCTCGACATGCCCGGCATCACCATGGCGGTGCTGGAGGAGCTCAAGCTGCGCACGGCCGCGGGTTTCACCCACGATCTCCCGGTGCCGTTCTATCGGATGCAGCGCAGCAAGCGCGTGCGGGAGATGCTGGGGTAAGGGCGTCGGGATTCTTCGAAATGTCTCCGCATCCCCAAAGAGCTGTCATCGCCCGGCTTGACCGGGCGATCCAGTAACCACCGGACTTTTGGTGTGGCACGATGTCAGTAACATCGGTAGCGCGGGGGTTACTGGATTGCCCTGTCAAGCCGGGCAACGACAGCCACTTGTGAAGCTACCCCGCCCGCGCCCCGATCTTCGTCTCGGTGCCGGCCATGAGCCGCGCGATGTTGGCGCGATGGCTCACGAAGGTCAGCACCGCGAGTAGCGCGAACAGCTCAGCCGGCACGGCCCATCCGCCGATCCACAGCATCAGCGGGGTCGCGGCGCAAGCGACGAGTGCGGCGAGCGAGGAGTAGCGGGTGAGCCAGGCGACCGCGCCCCACACTGCGCCGAAGCCGAGCACGACCGGCCACGCGAGGCCGAGCAGGATGCCGATGAAGGTCGCCACGCCCTTGCCGCCGCGGAATTTGAGCCACACCGGAAACAGATGCCCGAGAAAGGCGCCGAAGCCGGCGATGCTTGCAAGCTCGAGCCCGCCGAAGTGGCGCGCCACCAGCACCGCGATCGTGCCCTTGAGCGCGTCGAGGGCGAGCGTCGCCGCAGCAAGCTCCCTGCGTCCGGTGCGCAGCACATTGGTCGCGCCGATATTGCCGGAGCCGATGGTGCGGATGTCCTCGAGCCCCGCGAGCCGCGTGATGACGAGCCCGAACGGGATCGAGCCGGCGAGATAGCCGAATGCGAGCGCGGCGAGCCCCGCGGGCAGGGCGCTCCAAAGCTCTCCGGCATCGGCCATGGTTGCGTTTTCCCTGGTTGACGTGCCGATCGTATACGCGGCGACATTTGCAGAAAAATGAGAGGTCCCCATCCGCGGAGTGGCTACTCCCTCCCCCTGAAAGGGGGAGGGTCGGGGTGGGGGTCGCGGGTGGCAAGAACCGCGAGTCAGCGGACCCCCTCCCTAACCCTCCCCCTTTCAGGGGGAGGGGACAGCGTCACACGAACTCGTACACGGTCCGTCCCGCGACGATGGTGCGGACCACGCGGCCGGTGAGCCGCGCCTCGTCGAACGGGGTGTTCTTGCATTTCGACTTGAGGTCGTCGCGGTCGAGCACCCACGGCGCCTCTGGGTCGAACACCACGACGTCGGCGGGGCTGCCCGGCCGCAGCGTGCCGCCGGCAAGCCCGAGCAACTCGGCGGGGCGCGTCGACATCGCCTTGATGAGCGCCGGCAGCGTGATGTCGCCGCCGTGGACGAGGCGGAGACTCGCCGCCAGCATGGTCTCGATGCCGATCGCGCCGGGCGCGGCTTCGGCGAAGGGCAGGCGCTTGGTCTCGACGTCCTGGGGATTGTGGTCGGACATGATGACGTCGATCAGCCCCGAGGCGAGCGCCTCGGCGAGCGCCTTGCGGTCGACCTCGCGGCGCAGCGGCGGCGTCACCTTGCAGAAGGTGCGGTAGGAGCCGACGTCGATCTCGTTGAGCGTGAGATGATTGATCGAGGCCGCCGCGGTCACAGGGAGCCCGGCGTCCTTCGCCCGGCGCAGCACCTCGAGCGACTCCGCGCAGGTGACGGAGGCCGCGTGGTAGCGCGATTGCGCCAGCGCGACGAGGCGAATGTCGCGTTCCAATATTACCGTCTCAGCGGTGGTGGGCACGCCCACAAGGCCGAGCCGCGCGGCGAACTCGCCCTCGTTCATCACGCCTTCGCCGACGAGGTCGGGGTCCTCGGTGTGGTGCACGATGAGGGCGTCGAAATCGCGGGCATAGATCAGCGCCCTGCGCATCACCTGGGCGTTGGTGACGCTCTTCGCCCCGTCGGTGAAGGCGACGGCGCCGGCGGCCTTGAGAAGGCCGATCTCGGTCATCTCCGCGCCCTCGATGCGTTTGGTGAGCGCCGCCATCGGATGGACGCGCACGATCGCGGTGTCGCGGGCGCGGCGCAGCACGAAGTCGACCATCGCCGGATCGTCGATCGCCGGGCTGGTGTCGGGCTGCGACACGATCGTGGTGACGCCGCCGGCGGCGGCGGCCTGGCTCGCCGAGGCAAAAGTCTCGCGGTATTCGGCGCCGGGCTCGCCGACGAAGGCGCGCATGTCGATCAGGCCGGGCGCGGCGACCCTGCCGCGGCAGTCGATGATCTCGGTGCCCTCCGGCACACCGGCGGCGCCGATGCCGCGCCTTGCGTCGCGCACGATGCCGTCGGCGAGCAAGAGATCGCCGTCGATATCGAGGTCGCGCGAGGGATCGACGATCCGCGCATTGGTGAGCAGGATCGGGCGGCGATCGGACAGCATCTGGTTACTCCGGCGGGACGCGCACGGTCACATGTTCGGCAGGTTGCGCGAGAGCGCCTCGAGCACGGCCATCCGTACCGCGACGCCCATCTCGACCTGCTCGCGGATCAGCGACTGGGCACCGTCGGCGACGGTGGAATCGATCTCGACGCCGCGGTTCATCGGGCCGGGATGCATGACCAGCGCGTCGGGCCGCGCATAGGCGAGCTTCTTCGCGTCGAGGCCGAAATAGGCGAAGTATTCCTGGGTGGACGGCACGAACGAGCCGTTCATCCGCTCGCGCTGCAGGCGCAGCATCATCACGATGTCGGCGTTGCGCAAACCCTCGCGCATGTCGCGGCACACCTCGACGCCGAAATTCTCGATGCCCGGCGGCAACAGCGTCGAGGGCGCGACGACGCGCACCCGCGCGCCGAGTGTGTTGAGCAGGATGATGTTCGAGCGCGCCACCCGCGAATGCAGGATGTCGCCGCAGATCGCGATGGTGAGCGCGTCGATCGGACCCTTGTTGCGGCGGATGGTGAGCGCGTCGAGCAGCGCCTGGGTCGGGTGCTCGTGGGAGCCGTCGCCGGCATTGATCACCGAGCAGTCGACCTTGCGCGCAAGCAGCTCCACCGCGCCCGACGCGTGATGCCGCACCACGAGGATATCGGGGTGCATGGCGTTGAGCGTGATCGCGGTGTCGATCAGAGTCTCGCCCTTGCGCATCGAGGACGACGACACCGACATGTTCATGACGTCGGCGCCGAGCCGCTTGCCGGCGAGTTCGAACGAGGACTGGGTGCGGGTCGAGACCTCGAAGAACAGGTTGACCTGGGTACGCCCGCGCAGCGAGGCCCGCTTCTTCTCGATCTGGCGGTTGAGATCGACGAATTCCTCCGCGAGATCAAGCAGCCCCGTGATCTCGTCGTGAGAAAGCCCTTCGATCCCCAACAGATGGCGCTGGTGCAGCACGAACGATGGTTTCGGGGCGATGTTCATCAAAGCGGGACTATTAGGCGGAGTCGCCGGCCCCCGCAAGGGCACGAAGGGCAACGCTCCCCAGCCTTGAGGGTTCCGACGGCGAGCCTCTCCCTCCCCGCCTTCGGGGAGGGCAGGGTGGGGTCCGCGAGCGCAGCGAGCAAGGAAGAAAGAACCCCACCCCGCCCTCCCCGAAGTCGGGGAGGGAGAAGAGTTACTCTTGCATCGCCTCCTCGCGCTTTGCCCGCAGCGTCGGCGCCGCAATGGCGATCAGGAGGGCGGCGGCGGCGATGAGGAAGGCTGCCGAGAGCGGCCGGGTGACCAGCACGCTGGCGTCGCCCTGCGCGATCATCAGGGCGCGGCGCAGATTCTCCTCCATCATCGGGCCGAGGATGAAGCCGAGGATGAGCGGCGCCGGCTCGCAATCGAGCTTCAAGAAGAGGTAGCCGAGCGCGGTCAGCGCCGCGAGCGCGTAGATGTCGAACACCTTGGTGTCGACGGTATAGACGCCGATGCAGCAGAACACGAAAATCGATGGATAAAGCAGCCGGTAGGGCACGGCGAGCAGCCGGATCCATAAGCCCACCAGCGGCAGGTTGAGGACGAGCAGCATCAGGTTGCCGACCCACATGCTGGCGATCAGGCCCCAGAACAGCTCGGGCCGCTCGGTCATCACCTGCGGGCCCGGCGCGATGCCCTGGATCATCAGGGCGCCGATCATCAGCGCCATGGTCGGATTGGAGGGGATACCGAGCGTGAGCATCGGGATGAACGAGGTCTGGGCGCCGGCATTGTTGGCGCTCTCCGGCGCCGCGACGCCGCGGATGTCGCCCTCGCCGAAGTACCGCGGGGGTTTTGCGATCTTCTTCTCCAGCATGTAGGCGGCAAACGACGCGAGCAGCGCGCCGCCGCCCGGCAATATGCCGAGAATCGAGCCGAGGCCGGTGCCGCGCACCACCGACCAGAAGCTCGTGCGCAGATCGTCGAGGCTCGGCAGCACGCTGCCGATGCGGCTCGCGAACACGCTCTTGTGCTCGGGATTTTCGAGGTTGAGCACGACGTCGGTCATGCCGAAGAACGCCATGGCGAGCGCGACGAAGCCGACGCCGTCGGCAAGCTCCGATTGGCCGAAGGCGAAGCGGATGACGCCGGAATTGACGTCGGTGCCGATCATGCCGAACAGCAGTCCGACGCAGACCATGCAGAGCGCCTTGATGAGGGAGCCGCGTGCCAGCACGATCGCGGCGACGAGGCCGAACACCATCAGCGAGAAGTATTCCGCCGGGCCGAATTTCAGCGCGACCTCGGCGAGCGGCGGCGCGAACGCCGCGATCAGCACCGTGGCGACGCAGCCCGCGAAGAACGAGCCGATCGCGGCGATGCCGAGCGCGGGGCCGGCACGCCCGCGCCGCGCCATCTGGTAGCCGTCGAGCGTCGTCACCACGGAGGAGGATTCGCCGGGAATGTTGACGAGGATCGCGGTGGTCGAGCCGCCGTACTGCGCGCCGTAATAGATGCCGGCGAGCATGATCAGCGCCGGCGTCGGCCCGAGCTTGAAGGTGAACGGCAGCAGCATGGCGACCGTCGCCACCGGCCCAATGCCGGGGAGCACACCGACCAGCGTTCCGAGCACGCAGCCGATGAAGCAGTAGACGAGGTTCTGCCACGTCACCGCGACGCCGAGGCCGAACCAGAGATCGTGCAGGATGCCCATCGTCAGGTGCTCATCGTCAGATGCCCGTCGTCAGTCCTGGCGCGCTCACCATTGCGGCCACACCGGCAACGGCAGGCCGAGGAGCCACACGAAGCTTGCGATCGAGAACACGATCAGCAGCACGGCAAGCGCGAGGCTCGGCAGCAGACGGACATCGCGGTCGGCGAAGGCGCTGACCATCACCAGCACGAAGATCGCGACGGCAAGGCCGAGCCGTTCGATCGTGAGCCCGAACAGCACGACGGCGACGAGTGTCACCAGCAGCGGCCGCGGATTGAAACGAGGCACCGGCGGTCCGTCGAACGCGAGCGCGCGGCCGGCGACGACCGCGCCGAGGATCGCGAGCAGCGCACCCACCATGATCGGGAAATAGCCGGGGCCCATGCGGTGGGCTTCGCCGAAGCGGTACTGGGTCGCCAGGCCGATGAACAGCGCGGCGATGCCGACGAACAGCAGGCCGGCCCAGAAGTCGCGCGGCGAGCGGATGCGCATGCGGTGAAGCTATCGGTGCGGGCGGGAAGGGCGCGGCACCGCCGTCACTCCGGCTGGATGTTGGCGCGGGTGATGATGGTCTTGAACGCGGCGGTCTCGCGCTTGATCCGCGCGGCAAGCTCGGCCGGCGTCGACGGGATGGTGGTGGCGCCGCCGGTGGCGAGGCGCTCCTTGACGTCGGGCATGGCGAGGATCTTCACCACTTCGGCGTTGAGCTTGTCGATGATCGGCTGCGGCGTCGCCTTGGGCGCATAGAGCGCGGTCCAATTCGTGCCGTCGACGTCAGGCACGCCGCTTTCCTGGAGCGTCGGCAGGTCGGGGTTGAGCGGGGAGCGCTGTGCCGTCGTGATCGCCAGCATGCGCACGCGGCCGCTGCGTACATGGGGCGCTGCGGAGGACACCGCGAGCACGCCGGCCGGCAGGTCGCCGCCGGCGAGCGAGGCGGCGGCCGGCGCGCCGCCCTTGTAAGGGATGTGTTGGAACTTGGTCCCGGCGCCGAGGCCGGTCCATTCCATGATGATCTGGTTGACGCTGCCGTTGCCGGGCGTCGCGACCGAGATCTTGCCGGGCCGTGCTTTGGCGTCGGCCAGGAGGTCGGACATGGTCTTGTAGGGCGTCGCCGCGTTGACGGCGAACACGCAAGGCGTGTCCGTGAGCGAGGTGACCGGCGCAAGGTCGCGCTCGACGTCGTAGGGCAGCTCCTTGAACAGCGACGGGTTGATGGTGATCTCGCCGAGCGTCGCGACGAGGAAGGTGTAGCCGTCGGGCGCCGCCTTGGCGACGGTCGAGACACCGATGAAGCCGTTGCCGCCGGCGCGGTTCTCGACGATCACCTGCTGGCCCCATGCCTCGGTAAGCTTCTGCCCGACGACGCGCGCCGCGATATCGGCGACCCCGCCCGGCGCGAAGGGGATGACGAAGCGGATCGGTTTGGTGGGCCAAGTCTGTGCGGTAGCGGGGGTGAGGGCGGCGAGGAAGGTGAGGGCGACGAGGCTGATGAAATCTATGCGGTTATGCCCTGTATCGAACCGCTGCTTCATGTTCGCCTCCCGAAAGCTTTGCCGTTCGAACGCTAGCCTATCGGCGTGGGCGAGGGCAGGGAATAGTTGCCGTCGCCGCAGCACCCTCCACGGCATCACTGCTGCTGGTTCTCCGTTTTCGCGCGATGATCCGGCGTATTGCTGTTGCCTTCTCACGTCCCGAGACGACCACATAGAAAAGCAGGTACGTGATTGCGGCCGGGCGCCGGGCGGCTGGGATCCACCTCGACCGCGCCGCGTTTCCCATCGATTCGAGCGGCCGGCTATGAAGAAACTCGGCGACCGGCTAGCCGTTGCGCCAAAATCATCATCGCGTTGCGCCGTGATAGGTGGCGACGATCGCATAAGACATGCCGCAGGCCGATCTGTCGATCCGCTCGATGATCTTGTTCGCGAGTGCAAACGCGTACCGAGCGAGCGAAAGCCCTCGAGGCCATATCGTCGGTCCATCAAGGGTGGCATATTCGGTTACGACGAAGCCGTAGTAACCAAGCAGTTCCTCCAGAATGTGCGGCCAGGTCGGGAAGACGTGGCCATTCCTGAGATCGCCCTCGGTGAAGCAAGTAGGGAACCCGGTGGCCAGCGCGTGAAAGCGGCTTCGCGACCATCGCGGGTTCGGCGTCGTGATGACAAGCTTTGCCCCGGGAACCAGCACCGTGCCGATATTCGTGAGGGCCAGTCCTGGATTGGGCAAATGCTCGATCACATCGAGTAAAATTGCGAAGCTGGCCTCGATGTGTTGCGGACAGGGTTCGTTCAAGTCCCAGGCCTCGATGTCTCCGTTTGCCTCGCGGTCGAAGCCCCGCCAATGAAATCCGGCGCTTTCGATGGCCGGCTTCATGCGTCCGTCGCCAGCGCCGAGATCGAGCGCCGTCGCCGCAGGCCTCGCAAAGCGTCGCGCAGCTTCGGCAGCAAAGTCGTAGCGCGATTGGCTCAGAGTCGCGGTCGGTTGCATTGCCGTTCCAGGAGCCTCCTGCAACCATCGCTGTCGTGCGAGGCGAGACGCCGCCGCTAGCGCGATCATGCCAGCCGCAGCCCGCCCCCAGCAACTGATTCGCGACACTGACATTGGATGAAGTGCGCAAATCACTCCGTCCGAAACCCGAACGGCACCTTCTCCGTCTCCGCGCCGAGGTCCGGCACCACTTCGGTCAGCAACTCCACCGAGACGAGCTTCTCCGGCGCGGTTGCTGAGGGCTCGAACAGGCGCTGCCAGTCCGTGTTGGCCTGCTCGAAGGCGGTGCGGGCGCCGTAGGCGGCCATGTCCTCGTATTCGAGCATCACGATGACTCCGGTGTCGGGGCCGGGCACGGTCGTGCGCAATACCCGCACGGACTTCGGCATCACCGGGCTGGTGAACTTCGGGTCCGCCGCTTCGGCGAGCTTCTTCAAGAAGTCCGGCAGGCGGCCGGGCTTCACCTCGTATTTGAAGATCGCGAGCACGGCCATGGACGCAGCCTTCACGCGGCCGGCGCTGCGTGGGCCGGCGACGCGGGTGCAGGCGACGCGGGCACCGGCGCGTGGGCCTTCGCCTGCCGGATCGCCTTCCACACCTTCTCCGGCGTCACCGGCATGTCGATGTGGCGGATGCCGTATTCGGAGAGCGCGTCGACGATGGCGTTCATCACCGAGACCAGCGCGCCGGCGCAGCCGGCCTCGCCGCAGCCCTTGATGCCGAGCGGATTGGTCTTGGCCGGCACCGGATGGTGCTCGGTGACGAAGCTCGGCACGTCGGAGGCGCGCGGCATCGCGTAGTCCATGAACGAGCCGGTGATCGGCTGGCCCTCGTCGTTGTAGACGGTGTTCTCCATCAGCGCCTGGCCGATGCCCTGGACGAGGCCGCCGTGCATTTGGCCCTCCACCAGCATCGGATTGATGATGGTGCCGAAGTCGTTGACGGAAGCGTACTTCACCACCTCGACGACGCCGGTGTCGGGATCGATCTCGACCTCGGCGACGTGGCAGCCATTGGGGAAGGCGGACGGCACGTTCTCGCTCGCGAGCTTGACGTCGAGCGAAGTCGGTGCGCCTTCCGGCAGCGTGGGCTTGTCACGCAGCTTCTGGGCCAACTCCAGCACCCCAATCGAGCGGTCGGTGCCGGCGATGGTGAAGCGTCCACCGGCGAACTCGATGTCCTGGGGCGCGGCCTCGAGGAGATGCGAGGCGGCCTCCTTGCCGAGCTCGACCACCTTGGCGACCGCCTCGACCATCGCCATGGTGCTCGCCGCAGCCGAACGCGAGCCGCCGGTGCCGCCGCCGGTGATCAGCTCGTCGCTGTCGCCCTGGAGCAGGCGGATGCGCTCGAAGGGGATGCCGAGCCGGCCCGACAGCACCTGGGCGAACGGCGTCGCGTGGCCCTGGCCGTAGTCGAGCGTGCCGGTGATGAAGGTCACGGTGCCGTCGTCCTCGAAGCGGATGCCGCCCATCTCCTTGTTCGGCGGCGCGGTCACCTCGAGATAGCTGCCGACCGCGATGCCGCGCAGTTTTCCGTGCTTGCGGCTCTCCCGCTTGCGCTTGGAAAAGCCTTTCCAATCCGCGAGTTCGAGCGCGTGCTTGAAGACGGCCGGGAAGTCGCCGCTGTCATAGGTCTGCTCGGACGCCGCGGCGAAGGGAATCTCCTTCGGCTTGAGCTGATTGCGCCGGCGCAGCTCGAGCCGGTCGATCCCCATCTCGCGGGCGGCATTGTCGATCAGCCGCTCCATGAAGTAGTTGCCCTCGGGCCGGCCGGCGCCGCGGTAGGCCGTCACGAAGCTCGTATTGGTGAACACGCACTTGGTCTCGACCTCGATCAGCGGCGTGCGGTAGACGCTGACCATGTTCTTGACCGCATTGAGCGTCGGCGGCAGCGGCGCCACCGCGCCGAGATAGGCGCCCATGTTGCCGGTGCCGGTGAGCCGCAGCGCGAGGAAGTGCCCTTCGGCGTCGAGTGCGAGCTCGGCGACCTTCTCGTGGTCGCGGCCGTGGCTGTCGGAGAGGAAGCTCGTCGAGCGCTCGTCGGTCCACTTGACCGGCCGCCCGAGCAGGCGCGCGCCGTGCAGCATGGGGATGTATTCCGGATAGGCCTGCGCCTTCATGCCGAAGGAGCCGCCGACATTCCCGGTGAGCAGGCGCAGCTTGGCCGGCGGAATGTTGAGGATCTCGGCGAGCTGGCCGCGCAGGCCGAATACGCCCTGGCATCCGACGTGAAAGGTGAAGCGTTCGCTCTTCGGATCGTAGGAGGCGATCGCGGCGCGCGGCTCCATGGCGTTGACGACGAGGCGGTTGTTGAGGAGCTCGAGCCGCGTCACATGGGCGGCCTTGGCGAAGGCCTCCTTCACCTTCTCGGCGTCGCCGAAATGATAGTCGAGCGCGACATTGTCGGGCACGTCGTCGAAGAGCTGCGGCGCGCCGGGCTTCATCGCCTCGCTCGCCTTGGTGACCGCGGGCAGGGGCTCGATATCGAGCACGACCGCTTCCGCCGCCTCCTTCGCCTGGATCGCGGTTTCCGCGATCACGCAGGCCACGGGGTCGCCGACGAAGCGAACCTTGTCGACCGCGAGCGCCGGGCGCAGCGGCTTCTTCATCGGCGTGCCGTCGCGGTTCTTGAACGGCGGCACGCATTTGAGCCCGCCATAGCCGGCGGCCTGCAGGTCGGCGCCGGTATAGATCGCGAGCACGCCCGGCATCGCGCGCGCGGCCGACGTGTCGATGCCTTTGAGCACGCCATGGGCGTGGCTCGACCGCACGATCGCGGCATAGGCTTGGCCGGGGAGGCTCAGGTCATCGGTGTAGCGGCCCTCGCCGCGCACGAGCTTGGGGTCCTCGGTGCGCGGCACCGGCTGCCCGACGCCGAATTTCTGCGTCGCCCATGCGCCCGGATCATCTTGAATATTCATGATTTTTGCGTACCGAAATGATTGTGTCGGGCCACTGAGATAATCGAGCCCGGTGCACCGCACAAGACGGCCGCAACCCCTCCGGGCAGCCCGCCCGGAGGCATCGCGATGTCTGGCCGTCGGTCCGCAGTCGGGCGACGCGACTTAGGGTGCAGGCGCCGCCAGCGGCTTGTCCTTGTCGACGATAAAGGTGGCGATCAGCTTGACGCCCTGCGGTCCGGCCTTGGCAATGTGCGGGACGGCGGCGGGATTGGTGTAGGACTCGCCGGCCTTGAACGTCTTTTCGGGTTGGCCGTCGACCGTCAGGGTAATTTGGCCGTCCTGGACATAACCGGTCTCGAGGCCGGGATGGGTGTGCTTTGCCACCACGAAGTTCGGCGCGATGTCGATCAGGACCAGGAGCGTCGACATCTTGTCGCCGGGAAAATCGTTCTTCTGCAACACCGTGCGCTTGACCGGCTCGGGCTGCTGGGCGACTGCCGGCACGCCCGCCACGACCGCCGCCACGGCGACGCAGAACATCAGTTTCTTCACCATCCGGTTCTCCTCCTTGATCCGAAGGCGCGCATCCTATGCGGCTTCGGGGCGAGCACAAGCCCCGGTCCCGGCGCCGTTCACTGGCGCCGCTCACTCATGGGTTGCGGCGCCGGGCAACACTGTTACACTCCGGTGACTTGATCGAAACATGCCGCTTGCCGTTGAGTCGAAGACTTCGGCGCGGTGGAAAGGCACACGAATGGATAACGAGGGCCGGGCAACCGGTGACCTCGACCTCGGGCTTGATCGGCCGCGGGCCGACGGGCGCGTGCGAGGGGGGCGCGGCGGGTTTCATCGCCAGCGCCGGCTCGGCCCCTCCGCCGAACGCAAACGCGAAACCTACGCCGCCCTCGACCTCGGCACCAACAATTGCCGCCTGCTGATCGCGCGGCCGTCCGGCGACGGCTTTCGTGTGATCGACGCGTTTTCCCGCATCATCCGGCTCGGCGAGGGCGTCTCGGCGACCGGGCGGCTGTCCGATGCCGCGATCGCCCGCGCGGTGTCGGCGCTCTCTATCTGCCGGGACAAGATGCGCAACCGGTCGGTGACCCGCGCCCGCCTGATTGCCACGGAAGCTTGCCGCGCCGCCGAGAACGGCGCCGAGTTCCTCGCCATCATCCGCGAGCGCGTCGGCATCGAGCTCGAGATCGTCGACCGCGAGACCGAGGCCGACCTCGCCGCCACCGGCTGCACCCCGCTGATGGATCCGCAGGCGCGCGGCGTCATCCTGTTCGACATCGGCGGCGGCTCCTCGGAGCTCGTCCTGCTCGCCCAGCCCCAAGCGGTGTGGCGTGGGCCGCCGGAGCCGGTGGTGAAGAGCTGGGTGTCGCTGCCGGTCGGCGTCGTTACGTTGGCCGAACGGCATGGCGGCATGCGGGTCGACCGCGCGCTGTTCGAGCTGATGGTCGAGGAGGTCGCCGATCACGCCGCCCCGTTCACGGCGATGCATCGCCACAGCGTCGACGGCGCGCATATGCTCGGCACCTCCGGCACGGTGACCACGATCGCCGGCATCCATCTCAATCTGCCTCGCTATGATCGCCGCCGCGTCGACGGCTGCTGGCTCCAGGACGGCGAGGTGACGCGGGTGATCGATCGCCTGCTGGAAATGAGCTACGAGGAGCGCGTCGCCAACGCCTGCATCGGCTCCGAGCGCGCCGATCTCGTGCTCGCCGGCTGCGCCATTCTCGAAGCGATCCGCCGCGCCTTTCCCTGTCCGCGGCTCCGTGTCGCCGACCGCGGCCTGCGCGAGGGCATCCTCGTCAAGCTGATGCGCGAGGACGGCGTCTGGGCGCACCATCCGGGCGGGGCATGACGGCAAAGCGCGGCAGCGGCGGCCGCGAGCTCAAAGTCCGCGTGCGCACCGGCAAGGGGCGCACCGTCGCCTCGAAGCGGTGGCTCGAGCGTCAGCTCAACGATCCCTATGTGGCGCGGGCGAAGCGCGAAGGCTTGCGCTCGCGTGCCGCCTTCAAGCTCGACGAGATCGACGAGCGGTTTCACCTCTTCAAGCCCGGCGGCAAGGTGGTCGATCTCGGCGCGGCGCCGGGCGGCTGGAGCCAGGTCGCGGCGGAGCGCACGCTTGCTGCGCAGGGCAGGGGCAAGGTGGTCGCGATCGATATCCTGGAGATGGCGCCGTTGCCGGGCGTCACCGTCCTCAATCTCGACTTTCTCGATGCCGCGGCGCCGGAGCGCCTCAAAGCCGAGCTCGCCGGACCCGCCGACGTCGTGATGTCGGACATGGCCGCCAACGCGACCGGCCATCGCAAGACCGATCACCTCAAGATCATGGCGCTCGCCGAGACCGCGGCGATGTTCGCCCGCGAGGTGCTCAAGCCCGGCGGCACGTTCCTGTGCAAGGTGCTCCAGGGCGGCACCGAGGGCACGCTGCTCGCCGACCTCAAGCGCGACTTTGCGAGCGTGAAGCACGTCAAGCCGGCGGCGAGCCGATCGGATTCGGCCGAGCTTTATGTGCTCGCGACAGGGTTTCGTGGGGGTGGCGCAGGTTCGAAGGAAACAGGACAGGCCGAGCATCAATAGTTCGGTATTCACTGCACCCAGAGAATGCGCGAGGCGCCCTGGAACGCAATCTTCCGTAAAGCGATATCCATGCGGTAAGATGATATCTCACCGAGCTTCCGCTGCCTTGCCGAGCTTCCAAAGTGGGTATGAGTGGACAGGGAAAGCCGCGCATGGAGTCAGTCCTGCCGCCTCCCATTGGCGCATCGAATGTCACGATCACGGAACAGTTGATGCGGCGCGGCAGCGCTATCCCTGATTATGCCCGCGAAAAGAATGCAATTCAGCAACTCGCTGAGCAACTGGTGGACCAGCCGGGCGAACTCTTGCCGCGCTTGGTCGCCCTCGCCTTGGAATTGTGCGGTGCCTCCTCGGCCGGCGTGAGCGTGCTGGAAGGCGATCGGTTCCGCTGGCTTGGACTTCGGGGAGTTCTCTCCGTGTTCGAGGGAGAGACCACCCCGCGCAATTTCAGCCCATGCGGGGTATGCCTCGACCAAAGTCGAGCCATCCTGATGGAACGGCCCGAGCGCGTCTATCGCTGGATCGCCGATGCCGGGATCAGCATTCCGGAGGTGTTGCTGGTCCCGGTGATGATGAAGGATACCGGACCGCTCGGCACGCTTTGGGTGGTTGCGCGCGAAGGGCAGATTTTCGACGCCGGGCATGCGCGGGTGATGACCGAGTTGGCCGGCTTTACGGGCCGTGCCTTGCGCATGGTGCTCGCAGACGACCGTCTGAAGAAGGCGCTCGAAGTGCAGGAAACCCTCGCCCGTGAGATGAGCCACCGGGTCAAGAATTTGTTCAGCATCGTCGAAGGTATGATCTGGATGTCGGCGCGCAATTCGCACACGAAGGAGCAGCTTGTCGAAAGCCTCTCGGGGCGCGTGCGCGCGCTGGCTACCGCAAACGCCCTCGTGCGCCGTACCTTCAGCGACGTCGCGCCGGAGGAAAAAGTGGACATCGGCGACGTGATTGGCGCCGTGCTGCGCCCCTATCGGGAGCCGGTCCTTTCCGGACCCTCCGTGCCGCTCGGGGAGCGCGCGGTCAACAATATCGCGCTGGTATTCCACGAGTTGGCGACGAACGCCGCGAAATACGGTGCGCTTACGGAAGACAGCGGGCGCGTCGCCGTGGACTGGCAGACTGATGGCGGAATGATCGCGCTGGCATGGAGGGAAACCGGGGGGCCGGTTGTCAGTGCACCCACACGGAAGGGCTTCGGGTCCACGTTGGTAGAACGCACCATAGCGGGGCACGGCGGGACAGTGGCCTATGATTGGTCAAGCTCGGGCCTCGTCGCGCGCATCCGCTTGCCGCTTGGGGCGATCTCGCGCTGACGCCGGGAACGCTCTCGGGGGTGAGGTGTTGACTTCCCGTGACGAAGTAACATCTGCGCACATCGTATTGGCGCGCCAAGAAAGCCGGGTTTAGTGGCTCATTCATCGAAGACGGTTGTGCTGGTGGTGGAGGACCTCCCCGTCTTGCGGCTCATGGCGGCAGCTGTGGCGGAGGACGCGGGATTCGAGGCGGTTGAAGCAGCCAACGCCGACGAAGCGGTCCGCATTTTGGAGAGTCGCGAGGATATTCGGATCGTCTTTACCGACATCGATATGCCGGGAAGCATGGACGGCATGAAGCTCGCCGCCTGCATTCGTGACCGTTGGCCGCCGGTGGAGATCATCCTGACCTCGGGACATTTTGCGGCGAAGGACGTTGTGCTTCCGGCACGCGGCGTGTTCTTCGCAAAGCCGTACGATCCTCGTGCCGTCAGCGAAGCCATGCGTCGCATGGCGAGCTAGCTTCGAATGCGCCACCGTCTCGTTCGAGCCAAGTGGCTTCGCTTTAACCCGGCGCGCCGAGCCCGTAGGATGGGTTGAGCTCTTGCGAAACCCATCATCGCCCGCAACGAAGTTACGGCGATAGTTCGTCGTGGCGGCTGCCGCGGGGTGATGGGTTTCGCAAGGGCTCAACCCATCCTACCAGAACTCGATATCGGCAATGGGCCGCCGCCGTTCTTGAGATGGATCAAGAAGGCGGGGAAGTCGCGCAACTCTGCCGACGCCCGCGGTGACATGCATCCCGAAAAAGCAAGTGGCCGGGACGATGCCCGGCCACCCTCATTCTTTCTTTGATCGGCTGCGCGATTACGGCTGCAGCGATGCCACGTAGGCCGAGACGTTGAGGATGTCGTCCTGGTCGAGCTTCGCCACGACCGGGGCCATCAGCGGCGTCCAGGCGCCGGCGCGGTTGCCGTGCTGCATGTCGTAGAGCTGCCGGCCGATGTAGCTCGGCGAGCGGCCCGCAAGCGTCGGCACCGGACCCATGCCGCGCAGGTCGGGACCATGGCAGACGACGCAGGCCGTGACCTTGCCGGCGCCATTGTGGGCGATCTCCTCGCCCTTCTTGACGCTGCCCTTCGGCACATAGGCGTAGAAGCCCGAGCGCGGGTTGCGCAGATACTCGGTCGCCTCGATGTCCATCGGGGTCTCGATGATGCGTTGTCCGAGCGGCTCGCTGCCGGCGCCATCACCGTGGACGGTGAGGAACATGCCGTTCACGCCGTTCACCTTGGGCACCATGTCGGTTTCGACCACCTTGATCCACGGCGTCGCCGGGATCGCCGAGAAATACTTCGCCGCCGCCTTGATCTCGTCGTCGGTCATCTGTTTCGCGAACCCGGCCATCAGGCCGGTGTTGGTCTTGCGCGGATCGGAGGTCTTGCGCAGGCCGTTCTTGAAGTCGGTGAGCTGCTGGACGATGTACTCGTAAGACAGCCCGGTGACGTTGGCGTTCTCCGGACGGCCTTTGCCGTTGGGATAGTGGCACAGCCCGCAGGCGTAGATCACCGGCTGCGCGCTGTCGCGGCCATGCGCGACGACGTCCGGCATCTGCGGATGATCCTCGGGGAACCAGTCCGCCGGTGCGTGGCGGTTGGCGACCTGGGCGCGGGTGAACTGGAATTTGGAGCCCGGCACCGACAGCAACTTTGCGTTGTCGAGCGTCGGCGGCGGAGCGGGCGGCGGCGGACCGGCGCCGGGCCCGGGAGGCGCGTTCGCGCCCCATGCCCACGCCATCGGCGGGCCGTCGGCCGCGCTCGCGACGGTTGCGCATCCGGCGGCGGCGCCGAGCGACAGAACTGCAGCGGTCACGAGGAATTTCGTCATCGTCCTCCCCTTTTTCAGCCGGTGGTTGCCCGGATTTCTGGTTCGACTGCGCCGGCCAGGGTCGGTCGGCGAGTTCCGGCTGAGATTGCCGCAACTTCAAAACGGCGGCAAGGCCACGAGAGTACGTTCCGGCGCCGCCGCGCCGCAATATCTTGCTGTGGCAATTCGCCTCTCTCCGCCGCGCCCGTCGACACGGGTAAAGTCTCGATCGGGGGTGGGGCGATGAACGACAAGAATGTGGCGTGGTACCGCGCCCAGGCAGAGGCGTGTCTGGCACGCGCGGCGCAGGCAACTGATCCGCGGATCAGGGAATTCAACCGCGCAGAAGCCGAGCGTTGGCTGCGGCTTGCGGAATTGGCCGAAAAGCAAAAGCGCGAAGACGAGAAGCCGGAAGACAAAGGCGGGTGAACCGTCGATGGCGCGGCGCCGTTCTGCGCGCGCGCAGCCTGCATGGTGGCCGCGTGCAAAAGCGAGTCGCGGCGGCTTCGCTGTGACCCGAGCTTGATTCGTCGTGCTGTTTGGCGTTGATTTGGAGTCGATCCAAATTCACAACCGGCGCGTTCGCGACCGGTATCGATCGGAGGATCCGATGGACGCCATGGAGCGGCGCGTCTTTCTCAAGGGCGCGGGATTGGGCGTGTTCGCCTTTACGGTGGGCGGCGCCAGCGTGTTGATGACGCCGGGCGAAGCGCGCGCGAAGGGCGTGCCGTTTCGCCTGCTCAACGCCAAGGAAGCCGAAACCATCGAGGCACTGGGCGAGACGCTGGTGCCCGGCGCCCGTGACGCGGGTGTCGCCCACTTCATCGACCAGCAGGTGGCGGTGCCGCCGGGCGAGGCGCTGCTCGAGGCGCGCCAGCTCAATGTGCGGCCGCCCTTCGTGAACTTCTATCGCGCCGCGATCGGCGCCGTCGACAAGGCGAGCATGGCGCGCAGCGGCCGCCGGTTTGCCGAGCTCTCCGCCGGCGATCAGCACGACTTCGTCGACCTGATGCGCCAGAACAAGATCGAGGGATGGCAGGGGCCGGCCGGCGGCTTCGTCTATTTTGTCCTGCGCAGCGATGCCGTCGATGTCGTCTACGGCACCATGGAGGGCTACGAATCGCTTGGCGTGCCCTACATGCCCCATATCGCTCCGGACCGGAGGTGGTGAGATGGCGACCCAGGAAAAAGTCGATCTCGTCATCGTCGGCGCCGGCGCTTCGGGCTCGGTCTACGCAGCGACGCTGGCCAAAGCCGGCAAGAAGGTCGTGCTGCTCGACAACGGCCCCGACTGGCAGCTCACCGACCTTATCTCGTCGGACATGTGGGGCCGCCGCATCAAGCCGGCGGGCGCTCCCTTCATCCTCGAAGGCAAGCATCCCGTGAGCATGGGCGCCCAGGGCGGATGGGGCGTCGGCGGCGCCGCGCTGCACTACTTCGCGAACTTCCCGCGCTTCCTGCCCAACGACTTCCGCATCAAGAGCGAGCACAACCGCGCGCACGACTGGCCGATCTCCTATGACGACGTCGCGCCTTATTACGACAAGGTGGCGCAGGAGATCGGCGTCTCCGGCGACGCCGGCGCCGAGGAGCTGTGGCGTCCGAAGGGCAAGCCTTATCCGATGCCGCCGATGAAGACCTTCAAGAACGGGAAGGTCTGGTTGAAGGGCTTCGAGGCGGCCGGCATCCGCATGGTGCCCGCCGCGGTCGGCATGAACTCGACCGAGTTCAAGGGGCGCGCCGCCTGCATCTATGACGGCTGGTGCCACGTCGGCTGCCCGATCGGCGCGCTCGCCAATCCACTGGTGACCTTTCTCGCCGAGGCACGTGCCGCGGGCGCCGAAGTGCGCGCCTGGAGCACGGTGACGCGCGTCGTCACCGATACGTCCGGCAACAAGGTGACTGGCGTCGAGTACTACGATCGGAACCACGAGAAGCAGTTCCAGCCGGCGAGCGCGGTGGTACTCGCCGCCTGGGGCGGCCAGAACCCGCGTCTCCTCCTCAACTCCGCGGCCGGCAAGCACGCCAACGGTCTATCCAACTCCGGCGGCCTCGTCGGCAAATACGTGATGACCCACTTCGCCTCCGGCACCAACGCGATGTTCGACGAGGACGTGGAGACGCCGATGGGCACCATCGGTGCGCAATACATGTCCTACGAGCGTTACGGCAAGACCGCGCATGCGGGCGCGTTCGGCTCGACCTTCATCGTCGCCGGCTTCGCGAGCAAGGTGAGCGGGCTCGGCGGCATCGCCAACACGCGGCCCGAGCTGTTCGGGCCGGCGCTCGCCGACTACATGAAGCGGGCGGTGAAGAATCTTACTCGCATCACGGCGTTCGGCGAGGAGCAGCCCAAGATCGAGAACCGGGTCGAGCTCGCGAGCGACAAGGACGAGTTCGGCATGCCGCTCGGCCGCATCATCCACAGCTACGACGACAACGACGCGGCCTTGTGGAACGCCAATTTCGAGGAAGGCATGAAGATCGCCCGCGCCACCGGCGCCAAGGACGTCTGGCAGGTCCGCGCGGCGCAGCCGACCATCCACTTCATGGGCGGCACCATCATGGGAACCAACGCGGGCAACTCGGTCGTCAACAGCTTCGGCCAGACCCACGAGATCCCGAACCTCTACGTCGCCGGCCCCGGCACCTTCTCGACCTGCGGTGCGTCGAACCCGACCTACACGATCTTCGCGTTGTCGCTGCGCGGCGCGGAGAATCTGGCGAACACGTGGAGCACGGTCGCGGGGTAACTCGCTGTCATTCCGGGGCGCCGCGTCGGCGGCGAACCCGGAATCCAGACCCTCTACTTGGCGGAGCGGCTGCTGCTGGATTCCGGGTTCGGCCTGCGGCCGCCCCGGAATGACGGAGTGATTACTATCCCGCCTTCACCCCCGGCAGCAGCTTGAGCGCGTTCTCGCGCTCGATCGCGCGCTGGTCGGCCTCGCTGAAGCGGTACTCGGTGAGCCCCTCGACGGCCTCGACGCCGGCGACGAAGGGATAGTCCGAGCCGAACATCACCTGCGATACCGGCACGAGCTTCATCAGCGCCGCGAGCTGGCCGGCGGTGTTGCCCTGCGCGATCTCGTAATTGTAGCGCTTGAGGATGGGGATCGGCCCGTCGGGCATGCGCGCATCCTTGCGGTCGCGGGCGAGCCGGATCAGGCGGCCGGTCAGGAAGGGCAGGGTGCCGCCGCTGTGCGACCAGATGAACCGGATGTCCGGACATTTGAACGCGGTGCCGGCCTCGCCGAAGATCAGGCTCGAGATGGTGCGGGTGGTATCGGTCGCGTATTCGATCGTGCCGACCGGCAGTCCCTTGACCAGCGCCTTGCAGCAGTCCGGCGTGTTCGGGTGGACGTAGACCACGGCCTTGCGGCGGTTGAGCTCCTCGAACACCGGCAGGAAGGCGGGGTCGCCGAGATACTTGTCGAAGTAGCTCGTCATCAGCGCGATGCCGCCGGCCTTGAGCACGTCGAGGCCGTATTCGATCTCCTTGAGGCTGCCCTCGGTGTCGGGGAGCGGGATAGTCGCGAACATGCCGAACTTGCCGGGGTGATCCTTCACGAGCTGCGCCGCGTAGTCGTTGCAGCGCCGCGCGAGGCTGCGGGACTGCTCGACATTGCCGAACCACACGCCGGGCTGCATGACGGACAGCATCGCCGTCGCGACGCCTGCCTTGTCCATGTCCAGGAGCGAGCCTTCGATGGTCCAGTTCGGCAGCGCGGCGCTGCCGCGGTTGACCTGGAGCACCTCGCGATGGAACGGCGGGAGGAAATGGTGATGCACGTCGATGCGCTTGGCGGGAGCTTGGGCCGGCGCGGGCGACGGACGCAGAACAACTGAGGCTGCGGCACCGACGGCGGCGCTACCGGCGAGGAAGCTGCGGCGGTCAACCCCGGTGTCGGCAGAAAAGCGCGGCGCCGCGCAGCAGGCGCACCCGGCGAGCCGGCGCGGCGTTGCAGTCATCCTCATAGGGTTCCCTCCGGGCGTTCTTCGGCCGAGACTTCGCCGTTTTGCAACCTGGGTCAAGCGGCGAAGCCGTTGCGGCGTTTGCCGGCATTTCCGATTCCCGCGCGGTACCGGGTGGGGCTAAAATGATGCCCCACCACGGGAGGAATCGGCGTGACCGCCAACATATCCGACGACCTCAAGGCGAGCGCGCTCGCCTATCACCGGCTGCCGAAGCCCGGAAAGCTCGCCATCCAGGCGACGAAGCCGCTTGCGACCCAGCTCGATCTCGCGCTCGCCTACACGCCGGGCGTCGCGGTCGCCTGTCTCGCCATCGCCGCCGATCCGGCGGAAGCCGCGTCGCTCACCTCGCGTGCGAACCTCGTCGCCGTGGTGACGAACGGCACCGCGGTGCTCGGATTGGGCAACATCGGCCCGCTCGCCGGCAAGCCGGTGATGGAAGGCAAGGCGGTGCTGTTCAAGAAGTTCGCCGGCATCGACGTGTTCGACATCGAGATCGACGCCAAGGAGGTCAACCACATCGTCGACGTAGTGGCGGCGCTCGAGCCGACCTTCGGCGGCATCAATCTCGAGGACATCAAGGCGCCGGAATGCTTCGAGGTTGAAACGCGCCTGCAGGCGCGCATGAAGATCCCGGTATTCCACGACGATCAGCACGGCACCGCGATCATCGTCGCCGCCGCGGTGAAGAATGCGCTCTCGCTGACCGGCAAGCGCATCGAGGACGTCAAGATCGTGACCTCGGGTGCCGGCGCCGCCGCGCTCGCCTGCCTCAACCTGCTCGTCTCGCTCGGCGCGCGGCGGGAGAACATCTGGGTGACCGACGTCGAGGGTGTCGTCTACGAAGGGCGCCCGGTGCTGATGGACCGCTGGAAGAGCGTGTATGCCCAGAAGACCGACAAGCGAAAGCTTGCCGATATCATCGCCGGCGCCGACATCTTCCTCGGCCTGTCCGCCCCCGCGGTGCTCAAGCCGGAGATGGTGAAGGAGATGGCGTCGCGGCCGCTGATCATGGCGCTCGCCAACCCGACGCCGGAGATCATGCCGGAGGAGGCGCTCAAGGCGCGGCCCGATGCGCTGATCTGCACCGGGCGTTCGGATTACCCTAACCAGGTGAACAACGTCCTGTGCTTCCCCTATATCTTCCGCGGCGCGCTCGACGTCGGCGCAACCGAAATCAACGAGGCGATGAAGATCGCGACGGTCGAGGCGATCGCCGCGCTGGCGCGCGAGGCGCCCTCGGAGGTTGCGGCCCGCGCCTATGGCGGCGAGGCGCCGACCTTCGGACCGGGCTCGCTGATCCCCAATCCCTTCGATCCCCGGCTGATCCTGCGGATCGCGCCGGCGATCGCAGAAGCCGCGATGGCGTCGGGTGTCGCGACCCGGCCGATCGCCGACATGGAGGCCTATCGCGCACGGCTCAACGAGTTCGTGTTCCGCTCGGGCTTCATCATGAAGCCGCTGTTCGCGCAGGCGAAGAGCGATCCCAAGCGCATCGTCTATGCCGAGGGGGAGGACGAGCGGGTGCTGCGCGCGACCCAGGTCGTGGTCGAGGAGGGCCTCGCGAAGCCGATCCTGATCGGCCGCCCGGCAGTGATCGAGGCGCGGTTGGCGCGCTTCGGCCTCGCGATCCGGCCGGAGCGCGACTTCGTGCTGATCAACCCTTCGGAAGACCCGCGCTACCGCAAATACGTCGATCTCTATATCGAGGCGGCCGGGCGCCGCGGCGTCACGCCGGACGCCGCGCGCACCGTGGTCCGCACCAATTCGACGGTGATCGCTGCCGCCATGGTGCGGGCCGGCGATGCGGACGCCGCGCTGTGCGGCGTCGAGGGCGGCTACATGGGGCACTTGCGCCACATCCGTGATTTGATCGGCACGTGCCCGGGGGTCGACGACTTCGCCGCGCTGTCGCTCCTCATCACCGGCAAGGGCAACATCTTCCTCGCCGATACCCAGGTGCGGACGGATCCGAGCGCGGAGGGCATCGCGGAGGTCGCGGTGCTCGCGGCGGCCCACATCCGCCGCTTCGGCATCGAGCCGCGCATCGCGCTCGTCTCGCATTCCGACTTCGGCAGCTACGACAGCGCCAGCGCCCGCAAGATGCGCGCGGCGACCGCGCTGTTGTGGGAGCGCAAGGTCGACTTCGAGGTCGACGGCGAGATGCATGCCGATTCGGCGCTCGACCCCGCCCAGCGCGAGCGCGTCTATCCGCACTCGCGGCTCAAGGGGGCGGCCAACGCGCTGATCCTGCCGACGCTCGATGCGGCGAACATCACCTACGAATTGATCAAGACGGTGGCCGATGCGCTCGCGGTGGGGCCGATCCTGATCGGCACGGCGAGGCCCGCGCATATCCTGACGCCATCGGTCACCGCGCGGGGCATCGTCAACATGACCGCAGTCGCGGTGGTCGAGGCCCAGGCCTGCGCGGGATAGCATGACGGGCCATTGCGATAGCGTGCACCTGGCTCGGTTGGTGTCGATACCCTCCGCGGTCATCGCCGGGCTTGTCCCGGCGACCCCGATAACCGTGGCACGGCCGTGCCATATGATCGGGGTGGCCGGGACGAGCCCGGCCATGACCCGGAAAACAAAGCACTGCGCAGGGGATACGCGCTACCCGCCGCGGCGCCGTTTCCCCGGCGTCGGCGGCGGCACCATCAGGCCCATGCGGACCTGCACCTCGGGCGGCACGGCGTAATCGCGCATGACGGCGCGGCTGTCGCGCAGGCCGCAGGACTCGCGCTGGACGACGAACATCCACAGGGCGTGTCCGGCTTGGGCGACCAGCGTTGCCCGCTGCGATCGCGTCGCATCCGGCGGCGGCGACGCAAGCGCCTCATCGAACTCCCGCAACGCCGTGAGCGCCGCCTCGAGCCCGCGGCCGAGCCGACCGAGGGCGGACGCCTGCTCCTGAATGATCTCGCTGTCGATCAGGTCGAGGGGCGATGCGGTGCGCGTGGGCTTGCTGAGCATGGATGGGCCTCTCCATTCAGATAGTGCCTCCGCCGTGGCCTCTGCAACAACGTCGAGCGGTGTCGATCGAGTCGCGGGCCAGCCGCCCTCGCGTCGTCATTCCGGGGCCCCGCGCCAGCGGGGAACCCGGAATCCAGCGCAGCCTTGTTACATCTAGAAGAAAGGCCTGGATTCCGGGTTCGCGCTCCCGCGCGCCCCGGAATGGAGCCAAGAGCGGGAGGCGAGAGCGGTTGCTGTAACAAATCCGTGTCTGCTATAGGCTGGCGCAAGGTTTGCGGCTCTGGAGCACGAATGTCCGTCGACAACGCGACCGTCCGGCGCATCGCGCGGCTCGCCCGCATCAAGGTGGCCGACGACGAGATCGAGCATCTCAAGGACGAGCTTTCAGCCATGCTGGCCTTTGTCGAGCAGCTGTCCGAGGTCGACGTGACCGGTGTCGAGCCGATGACGTCGGTGACTCCAACGACCATGCGGCAGCGCGCCGATGCGGTAACCGACGGCGGCATTGCCGAGGCCGTGCTGCGCAACGCGCCGGCGCGGCAGGGCGATTTCTTCATGGTTCCCAAGGTGGTGGAGTGATGTGCGAAGAATGCGAGGAATTTCCGCCGCAGTTCGTCGCCTATTTCAACAAGGCGGGCGGCAAGTTCTGGCGACCGGCGCAGAAGGTCGTCCCCAATTCGTGGGCGATCGACATTCGCCCGGTGACTCCCGTCGAAGTCACCACCCGGCCGTTCGTCTGTGATGCGCCGGACGACACGCCCGACGAGATGCCGAAGACAAGCTGATGTGCCTTGCCTGCGACATGGAAGCGATGTGGTTCGCCGTGATGGAGGCGCGGGCGAATGCCGCGGCCGAAGGCGAGACGACGGAGGTTCAGCCGGAGGAGCGAACCACGCTTCTCGCTCCCACCGAGCCAAACGAGGCCGCCACTCTTCTCCCTCCCCCTGAAAGGGGGAGGGTCGGGGAGGGGGTCGCGGGAGGCACGTACGAGGCGGGCGGCGGTGCGCGGCGTGAGTCAGAGGACCCCCACTCCAACCCTCCCCCTGAAGAAGGGGGAGGGAGCAAAAGCTCGCGCCGCTTTGCCTGCGAGGAGACGTCCGCGGAATGAGCGAGCTCACTTCGCTCAGTCTTGCAGAGCAGCTCGCCGGCCTGCGCAAGCGCGAATTCTCGGCGGTCGAGCTTGCTGGCGCTCATCTTGCGGCGGCCGAGAGCGCGAGCGCCCTGAATGCCTATGTCCTCCAGACGCCGGAGCGCGCGCGAGAGATGGCCGCGCGCGCCGACGCGGCGCTCGCGCGCGGCGAGGGCGGTCCGCTTGCCGGCATCCCGCTCGGCGTCAAGGACATGTTCTGCACCGAAGGTGTGCGCACCGCCGCCTGCTCGCGCATTCTCCGGGACTTCGTGCCGCCCTATGAGTCGACCGTCACCGCAAACCTGTGGCGCGACGGCGCGGTGCTGCTCGGCAAGCTCAGCAATGACGAGTTCGCCATGGGTTCGTCGAACGAAAGCTCGCAATGCGGCCCGGTGGTCTCCCCCTGGCGGCGCCGCGGCTCCGACGCGAAGATCGTACCGGGCGGCTCGTCCGGCGGTTCGGCCGCCGCAGTCGCGGCGCAGCTGTGCCCCGGCGCGCTCGGCACCGACACCGGCGGCTCGATCCGCCAGCCGGCGGCCTTCACCGGCATCGTCGGCATCAAGCCGACCTATGGGCGCTGCTCGCGCTGGGGCATCATCGCCTACGCCTCCTCGCTCGACCAGGCCGGGCCGTTCGCGCGCTCGGTGCGCGACTGCGCGATCCTGCTGCGCTCGATGGCGGGCTTCGATCCCAAGGATACCACCTCGATCGACGTCGCCGTTCCTGACTACGAGGCGGCGCTCGGGCGCCCGGTCAAGGGCATGAAGATCGGCATCCCGAAAGAATATCGGGTCGAGGGCATGTCCGGCGAGATCGAGGCGCTGTGGCGCCGCGGCGCCGAATGGCTCGCGAGCGCCGGCGCCGAGATCGTCGAGGTGTCGCTGCCCTATACGAAATATGCGCTGCCCGCCTACTACATCGTCGCGCCGGCCGAAGCCTCGTCCAATCTCGCGCGCTATGACGGCGTTCGCTACGGGCTGCGTGCGCCGGCTCGCGACATCATCGATATGTATGCGGAGACCCGCGCCGCCGGCTTCGGCCCCGAGGTCCGCCGCCGCATCATGATCGGCACCTACGTGCTCTCAGCCGGCTATTACGACGCCTATTATCTGCGGGCGCAGAAGGTGCGCAGCCTGATCAAGCGCGACTTCGATGACTGCTTCCACGCCGGCGTCGACGCCATCCTCACGCCCACCACTCCGTCGGCAGCCTTCGCCATCGGCGAGCAGGGCAAAGACCCGATAGAGATGTATCTCAACGACATCTTCACCGTGACGGTGAACATGGCGGGGCTCCCCGGCATCTCCGTCCCCGGCGGGCTCGACGCCACCGGCCTCCCGCTCGGCCTGCAGCTGATCGGCCGGCCGTTCGGCGAGGAGACTTTGTTCGCGCTGGCGCAGGTGATCGAGCAGGCGGCCGGCCGGTTCACCCCGACGCGGTGGTGGTGACGGTCGCGCTCGGAGCGTGTGCCACTTCATGAGGTCATGGCCGGGCTTGACCGGTCAAGCCCGGCGATGACGCCGAATGTTTTGATTCATCCGTACACGCTTGCTGCCGCACACGCCCTAGCGCTGAAAATCATCCTTGGTGATGAAGGGCGACACCGTCACCCACCAGCTCGACTGCGCGGTGGCGGGGTCGGAGGCGAGCGCCTTGATCTCGCCCGCCTTGGTCGCGGCGATGAGCCTGTTCTGCAGCTCCTGTGGATGGCCGGCTTCGGTCTCCCAGACCACCAGATACTTCGGGAACGGCAGACGCGGCCGCGCATCGGTGCCGGGTGGCGTCACCACGCGGAACCGTTGCGCCGCCAGAAAGCCCGGCAGCGCCAGCACTTCGGCGACGCGCTTCGACAGCGCCGCTTCGAACGCGCTGTCGTCGACGCCGGATGTCGGATCGACGAAGTCGAGCATGATGTAGCGGTTGGGCCGCGGCGTCTTGTTGTCGGCATAGGCGGGAATGGACGGCTTGCCGCCGTCAGGACGCGTCGTGCGCGGCCCGATGACCTGGTAGTACGTCCGGACCCCGGCGTCGGGCGAATAATCGAATCCGGGGATGCGGCGGCTCTTGCCGCCGGAGATGGCGGCGTTCGCGTCGCTCCGCAGCTTTTCGAGGTCGGTGCCTTCCTGGTCCCAGATGATCAGGTTGCCGCGCCGGTACAGCGGCTTGATGTTGCGCGGCTCGACGTCCGGCACCAGGCGAAACCGCTGAGCCCCGATCCAGCCCGGGAGCTGAACCAGGTCGCCCATGTGCATGTTCTGGTACCCGTCGTTGAAGTCGAACTCCCGGCCCGGCATCGGATCGGCCAGCACCAGGTAGATGTAGCGGTTCAAACCCGCAGGCGCCTCGCGCGTGCCCGGCGCGCCGATCGACCATTGCGCGGTCGCCGCAGTCGCGAATGTCGACGCAAACGCCACGCTCACGCAGAACAGCTTGAAAATCCCGTTCATGCCGACCTCCCTTAAGTTTTTCGAACCTGCAGCGGCGCTGGTGTCGCCGCGCGGGTGCCCTTTTTGAAAATCGTGGGCCCGACGGCGATATCGTATCTTCGGCGACCTGATCAGCGCCAGGGGCACAGGGCGGTTTGCATGGGTGAATTAGCCCGCCCCGACTGCCATCGCCTGCCGTTCCGTAGTACAGGTATTTCGTCGACACGGCTCGATCGAAGAAAACCGGATTTCATGGGAGAGGAACCACGATGGGCAGAAAGCTCGGCTCTGCGCGTGCGCTATTCGTTGCTCTCCTGGCGGCAATGGGCTTGAACCATCCCACCATGGCGCAAACTCCCGACCAGAAGATCTGGACCCTCCTCGGCGACTCCGAGGCGCCCTACGTCTCGCTGGGCGAGGCCGACTTTCGCGCACTCGGCGCGGGCTTCGATCTGCCAGACGGCGGAAAGGCCATCACCGGGCTCGCGGAGCGCGCGCCGGGCGGCGCGTTCGATCCGCGCGACGTCGCGAAGCTCTCTCCGCAGCAGCTCGGTTACAAGGCCGACTGGGTCGTCGAGCGCTTTCGCCGCTACAACCTCGACTGGGACATCGGCGGGCTTCGCCTCGAAAGCCTCGATCCGGAGGCGAAGAACTATCCGTGGTTCATCATCATGAACGGCGGCGCCGCGAACCTCTACGAGTTCATCGTCGACCTCAAGAACCGTCCCGGCTGGGCGCAATATCTCGCGCAGAAGCTCAACGTCATGATCGTGAGCATTCCCGGCAACTTCAAGTATGGCGGCTGGGAGCAGCCGGTCATGGACGCCAAGCGCCAGCCCGCCTACCTGCTCGATCGCGACCTCCCGATGGCCGAGTCCGAGGTGCGCAATGCGATCTACACCAACGCCCTCATCATGCAGGGGGTCAAGGCGCTGGTGATGAAGCATACCTCCGGCGACATCCTCTTCATCGGCCACTCGACCTCGGGCGAGATCACGATGCTCGCCTACGAAGACCCTGAGCTCGGTGCGCGCCTCAAGGGCCGTTTCCTCGGCTGGGGCAGCGGCGGCCCGGCGCGCATCGAGCTTCTCCGCACCGTTCGCGGCAAGGAGGTCGTCGATCGCGCCGGCGCTTCGCCGTCCGGGGCCAAGGCGCCGATCTCCGCGCTCGAGCGCCGCGATCCTTCGAGCTATTCAAAGGGCTACAGCGGCTTTCTCAATCCGCTCTATGAGCCCGGCATGTCGCATTTACAGATTGCCGAGCGCTGGCTCGCGGCGGAGGCGCGACGGCGGGCCAATTTCAAGCAGCAGCTCCAGAATTACGAGCACGGCGCCGACCTCGCCCAGAAGGCCTGGGTGGAGAACGAGATCGAGACGCTGCTCAAGCGCAGCGGCAATCCCTGGAAGATCCCGTTCGAGGATGTCGCCAAGGATTTGTTCGTCACCCATTACACGCGCATGGACGGATTCCGCCGCATGGTCTGGACGACCGCGCATTTCGACCGCAATCACTGGAATCCCGAACAGCCGATGAAGAGCATCGAGGTGTTCATCGCCAATGAATACCGGGCGAAAAACCCCGACGCCGAGATCCGGCTGATCAACTGGGATCCGCCGATGACGCATTACGGCCACCTGGAGCTGCCGAAGCAGCTCGCCGCCGCGCACTACCAGGTGGTGCGCTGGTTGATGAGGCCGTGAGAGGCGGCGCGCCGACTTGTGCGTCGTCATCGATCGCCTCGGAGCGGATGGTGTCGCCCTCTCCCCGCGCGCGGGGGAGGGGGATCGGCCTTTGCAAACTCTTAACCTTGAATTGGGGCGCAGCGATCTCCTAAGCTCTGCGCCTCGACAAAAACAGCGCCAGTCGCTTGGTGAATCATGGAACCGCTACGCACGGATTACGTCGTCGTCGGTGCGGGGTTCGCCGGCCTCGCGGCCACAAAACGGCTGCAGGATCGCGGAAAGTCGGTGGCGCTGATCGAAGCGCGGGACCGTGTCGGCGGCCGTGTCTGGAACCGGACGGCCGACGACGGCACCGTGGTGTCGGTCGGCGGCACGTGGCTCGGCAAGCAGCAGAACCGCATGTTCGAGCTCGCCCGCGACGTCGGGCTCGATGTCTACCCCCAATATGACGAGGGCGATACCCTCATGCTGATCGACGGCAGGACGCGGCGATATCGCGGCCTTCCGAAGATCGACCTCTTGGCGCTGGCGAGCCTGGGGCTCGCTTTCTGGCGCCTCGACCACATGGTCAAGCGCTTGCCGCTCGACGCGCCCTGGACGGTGCAGGACGCGCGAGCGCTCGAATTCGCGCACGCTGGGTGCGTGGATTCGTTCGCGCTGTAACGTGCCTTCGGCGGCGGCGCGCAAGCTCCTCGACACCACCATGACGACGCTGTTCTGCGTCGACCCGAACGAGGTATCGCTGCTCGGCTCGATGGTGCTCGCGCGTGGCGGCGGCAGCTTCGAATACTACGTCGACGCCTCGAACACCGAGACGCACTTGGTCGACGGCGGCGCGCCGGAGATCGCGACGCGCCTCGCCGCAAAGCTTGGCGACGCCGTGCATCGCAACTCGCCGGTGCGGCGGATCACACAGACGGGCGAGGGCGTCGAGGTCATCTCCGATCGGCTCACCGTTGCGGCGCGGCGGGTCATTGTCGCTGCGCCGCCGCTTCTCGCCGGCCGGATCGAATACGATCCGGCGCTCCCCGAGGCGCACGCGCAATTGCTGCGCCGGATGCTGAGCGGATCGGCCATCCGCGGCATCACGATCTACGACGAGCCGTTCTGGCGCAGGGAAGGGCTTTGCGGCATGAGCGTCGCGCCCGACCTGCTGGTGCCCGTCGCGCTCGATCAATCGCCGCGCTCAGGGACCCCCGGCATCCTTTCGAGCTACATGTTCGGGCCGGCGGCGGTGAGTGCGGCCGGACTCGACGCTACGGCGCGCCGCGAAATCTGGCTTTCCGCCTTGGCGGCGCGATACGGAGCCCGCGCCCTGGAGCCGCGGGCGCATCTCGAGACCGATTGGGCGGCGGAGCCGTGGTCGCTCGGCGGCATGATCGCGCATTTTGCGCCGGGCGTTCTCACCAATTTCGGCGAGGCGCTGCGCGAGCCGGCGGGGCGCATCCATTGGGCCGGCGCCGAGCGCGCCACCGAGATGCACGGGCTGATGGAAGGCGCCGTCCGCTCCGGCGAACGCGCGGCGGATGAAGTGCTCGGTCTCGATCGCAGGTGATCGCTGGCGCCTCGGTGTGGGGTCGCCGCTTTGAATCCCGCCAGCGATGTCTTCGTAGATTGCGAAATGTTGTGCGGCCACAGTCAAGAAGGTCGCGTATATCCTTGGGCTGAAGGGAGTATTGCGGACCGCATTCCGCGCCGAAATTCACTGCCTGATGGAGTGAGCGCACTGTGTTCAAACGGAAACCGAATACGCCGCGCGGCGTCGGGTGGGAACAACATGTTCCTCTGAGTGACGGGACGCTGATGCCGATGCTTGGCTTCGGTACTCAATATGGCTTCAGCGGCGACGGTCGCCCGCGCGGCAGCCTCGATCGTGCCGCCGACTATGTAGCGCTTGCGCTACGCACGGGGTTGCGACTTGCCGACACGGCCCGAGCGTACGGGACCGAGGCGCAAGTGACGAGCGGCATCGAGCAGAGCAGGGTGGAAAGGAGCGAAGTTTATGTAGTTACCAAGGCATGGCCTGGTGTCGATCATATCCCCGACCCCGAATCGAGTTATTCGGCAATTGCGGAGTCTGCATCCCGCCTGGGCGGCTATGTCGATCTCTTCCTCGTGCACCACCCCGTGCCGGGATGGCAGACCCTTTGGCGCAGCCTTGAACAAGCGAAGGAAGATGGCTTGGTCAAAGCGATTGGCGTGTCAAACTTCAAGCCTACACAGCTGGAGGAGCTGCAAAGCTTTGGCCGCTACCCTGCGGCTGTGAACCAGATTCTGTTTCATCCTTTCGTATACAGGGATCAGATGGAAACGCTGCGCTACTGCGCGGAGCATGGCATCGTAGTGATGGCTTACCCGCGCTGCCCCTGGCAGTTGGGGATAGGCACAGATTTCGCCGAACTTGCCGCCGCCCGCGGCTACACCATCGTACAGGTGATGCTGCGATGGCTGGTTGAGCACGGTTGCGTTGTCATTCCGCTCTCGGTGAACGAACAGCACCTCCAAGATAACCTCGCCGTTCGGGAGCTTCGCTTGTCCGCCGCCGAGTTGGCACGTCTCGACAAGGTGGCCGAACGCGAACCGCTTCGATACGCCATTGATGAAATAAACGCCGACTGCGTAGCGGGTTGGGCTTTCGTCGCGGGAGGCATCGTTAACATTGAGATTTTGGTCGACGATAGCGTGATCGGCTGGGCGACTTACGGCAGTCACCGTCCCGACGTGGCGGCGGCCTATGCAAGCGAGCCTGCAGCGCTAGCGTCCGGCTTCGTTTTTCATTTCCCGGCCGGCGCGTTCGCGAAGCCACTTTGTGAGGTTTCGATCAGTTTCGAACTGGCAAACGGGGAGAAACGCGTCGTGACGGTGAAGGCCACTCCGAAGCTGGCGGGTGCGCCATCGTTTCCGACCACCTCTTGCCCCACCGATTTTCTGTCGTAACGCCGCGGTCGGGCGGGAAGCCCGTTCCGGACGGCACAATCTCGACATAAATCGATCAAGTTCGTGACGTCTAATTTGCAGGAATGGCGCGGGGGATCGCGTCCGGATTCGCGAGGGGGGCTCGGTTTGACCAATTCCATCAAGGGGATGAGGATTGCCGTCGTGGCGCTGGCGGCTGCCATGTGTGCCGCGGCTACCCAAGCCAGCGCGCAGATGCGTGTCTTCATGGGGCCCGGCGGCAACAACAATCAAGCCCCGGGAAGCGCGGGCCTCGGAACAGCCGGCCTCGGCCTCGGCGGCTTCGGCAGCGCGACCGAGAACCTCCGCGAACCCGATCCCGCCTCCGGATCGAGCCAGGGGCTCGGCAACGCTCTCGGCGTGAGCGGGGGGGCAGGCGTCGGCTCCGGCAGCACGAGCCAAGGTTCGCTTTCATCGGCGATCGACCACCCGTCGTCGCCGATCAACTCCGTCACCAATTCGCTGATGGGTTCCGTCGGCACCCCCGGCACGACGATTCCGGCTCTGAAACCGCCCGCCAAGCGAAAGCCGGGCACCAAAGCCGCAGCCGCTTCATCGAACGGCGGCGGTGCGGCGGCGGCCACCAAGGAAACTGTCGCTAAAGAGACGCCCGCTAAAACTCCTTGAGGCAATCGTCGAGCCGCGTCCGGCGCGCGCGGCGACGACCTCTGCGCGCGATGCCTTGGAGCCCGTACGAACTCATGGAATCGTCATGGCCCGGCCTTGGCCGGGCTTGACCATGACCCGGCCCATCTCGCTTGGGAAAGCACCGCCACGTGCTTTCTAATCGGCGATGATTGAGGCGGCGCCGATCGAGGCCGAAAAGTTCGAGGCAGGGCTAAGTTGGCCAATCCGCTTCGCGCCCGGATTATCCATTCATTAACCAATCGAGCGCATTTTGAACGGGGCGAAGCGCTGGAGATTTCAGATGGCATACCAGGCGGTGAATCGAGTAATCGCGGGCAACCCCGAAGCCGACAAAGGATGGCAGAAAACGGTTGTGCGCCATCTGACCGAGGAGATGTCATCCCCGCCGCCGCCTCCGGAGAACTGGCCTGCAGATAACGAGCGCGCGAGTTCAAACACAGCCGATCAGCCCGAGCCGACCTCGATTATCCGACGCGTCGGTGAGCTCTCGATCGCCGAAATGGACAAGACCATCCAGGAGCTGCAGAAGGTACGTGCCTTTCTCGTGAGCGAGGAGGAACGCATGCGCCGCGAGCTCACGGAATATATGAAGCTCACCCAATCTGCGATCAGCTCGACGAAAACGATGTCGGAAGCGATCGCGAATTTCGGCACCGTCGTGGCGGACGCCGGCAGGAAGCCGAATCCCTAGCCCGAGCAGGCGCTCCGCGGGCGCGGAGCCGATCGGTTCCGCGCGGTGATCCGTGCTGCAACAGGCCGACGTCGTAACTTCCCCGCTCCGTGTCCTGGCTTTCCGTGCGCGGACCTCCCGAGGTGCCCCGCGTGCTGGCGGCGCATGGGCGGCCCTTGTCTCGGTGCCCGCGCTGGTGATGGAATGGCGTCATGAAGACCGACCCCGATCAGACGCGGTGGGACAGGGTCGATCGCCGCATAACGCGCATCCGATGGCTGGCGGCGATAACTCTCGCCCTCGTGCTCCTGCTGTCCTTGCTTCTGCTGCGCTGATGACGCCCGCCTCGATGCTCTGTCGGCACATTTGTTCGGATCGCCTCGGCCAATCGCCAAGCGAGCCAGCCGATGTCGATCGAGACCGGTGCCGAAGCGGTTACACTGCAAGAAGGGAGACGTCGACAAGTTGCTCGATAGGGCACGTCTGGACATTCAGCCGTCAGTTGAAATGTCCGCAAACCTGCCCCGTTTCCCGACGACTTGGGCGGGGATCGAGGCCTGAGTCTCTCAGGATAAATCGCGCTAAGATCTTCCGATAAACGATTGATGTGATTGGTCGGAGCGCCGAGATTTGAACTCGGGACCCCCAGTCCCCCAGACTGGTGCGCTAACCGGGCTGCGCTACGCTCCGAAGGGGGCGGACTATAGTGATTGGGGCAGGGGGACGCAACCGACGGGACCGCGGTTGACCAACTCAACGGACACCGCCCCCCTCCGGTTCAGGCGAGCGACCGGTTCAATCTCTTGAGCAGATTCGTCGGCGCGACCCATTCGCCGCCATCGTGCTCAATGACCCTCGCACTGCAGATGCGCGAGCCGGTGAGGAAGATCGCGCCGCGCAAGGCGACGAGGCAAGCGAGCGGGTGCTCGCCTCCCTCCGGCTCGCGGGCGTATTCCAGAACCTCATTCTGTCGGCCGCTCCAAACGGTAAGGACCACGCGTTGCATCGGACCCGGCACGTCCCTGTTGGCTCATCCAAGGTTAGGTCGACTTGCGAAGATGGAACGTGAACTGCTTCACAAACGACTTCGCGGTGCGCGCCGTAACGGGAGCGGCTCACGACAGAAGTGAGAGGGGCGGCCAAGCCTGGGGTGGGGGCACTGGGGGGTGACCTGGCCGCCTCGAGCGCATTGCAGGCGCTCGCCGAGTCAAAGCATCCGGTGCCGATCCGTTCCCCGGTTCTCCGGCAATTACGGAATGGCGGCTAGGCTCCGTTCGCATGATCGGAACCCAGCCGCCGCCCCACTGCCACCCGATACCAAACGCGCTCGGCCCTGCGGTGTTCCGGTAAAGGTTGGTGCGAACCGCAGGCCGGAACGCGGGCACGCCGCAAGCCGCACGTTTCCAGCCCGCGCTCACTCCGAGTTCGGGCTCTGGACGGCCCATGCGGCTGGCAACGACACCCAGACCCGCGGATGATGAGATAGCGACCCCGCTCATGAACCAGATCGCGATGTTGCCGCTCGCGTCGTGCCACAGGAGGTCGCTCAGGCCGTCCCCGTTGTAGTCGCCGGTTTGGACGAGCGACCACGTGGTCGCGATCTTGCCGAGGCTGCCGGCGGTCAGAACGCCCGCACCGTTCATGAGCCAGATCGATGTGTTCCCGCTGCTGTCTCGCCAGACGATGTCGCGCATGCCGTCGCCATTGAAGTCGCCGGTGCCGACCACCGACCAGACCGTGGATACGTTGCCGACCGCCGCTGCGGTCGCCACCGCGCTGCCGTTCATGAACCAGATCGCGGTGTTGCCGCTGGTATCTCGCCACAGGATGTCGGCCTTGCCGTCGCCGTCGAAGTCGCCGGTCGCGACGGCGGACCATGCCGCCGGCACCGTGCCGAGACCCGCAGCCGACGTGACACTTGCGCCGTTCATCAGCCAGACCGCAACATTGCCGCTCGCGTCCTGCCAGAGAATGTCGCTCAGGCCGTCGCCGTCGAAGTCACCAGTCCCGATCACCGACCAGGTGAGCGGGATGATGCCCATGCCGGCGGAGGAGGCGATCTGCGTGCCGTTCATGAACCACAGCGCCGTGGCGCCGCTGGCGGTGTCCCGCCACAGAAGGTCGCTTTGCGAATCTCCGTTGAAATCGCGCTGGGCGACGACATGCCAATCGGTCGGCAACGTGCCGAGCCCGGCGGACGACAGGACGTTCGATCCGTTCATCAGCCATATCGCCCAGTCGCCGGACGTGTCGTTCCAGAGGAGATCGCTCATGCGGTCGCCGTTGAAATCGTGAGTGGCGACACGTGAGGCGAGGGATGTCGGGTGCTGGTAGTAGGCGATGATCTTTCCGGCCAGCCAGCCGTGGTCGTCGGTGTTGCCGAAGTTCTTGATGACGTTGGTGGTGTTGCCGCCGCCCCAGAGAATGGCGAACACGTTGTTGGCGGCGGCCTTGCGGAGCTTGCCGTTGTCCTTGCCCCAGTTGAAGTTGTTGGGCTGGCCCTGATAGGCGAGGAGATACTGTTTGTAGCTCGATCCGGCGCTGCAGTTGTAGGCGCCGGCCCCGCAATTCGGAAGGTAATTGCCCACGGCGCTGTTCGTGCTCGAGCCCGGCCCTGCAATGATGTTGCCGAGGTCTGATTGCAGATTGCCGTCCGCGAAGAAATAGACCGGCGCCGTGCTGAACGCATAAAGCCCGGCTGTGCCGTTATAGAGCTCCGGGTTGGCTTCGCCGACATAGGGAATGTGGGAGCCCGGGATCTGCCATAACATCACCGGGATGTTGTTGAAGTTCCGGCTGACCTGTCCGACGGCGGTGAGGTAGTTGTCCCACGATCGCGCGTTGTAGAGCGTGGCCTGGTCGGGCGCGGCGCTATCGTCGCTTTCATAGCGGTCGAACACGAAGAAGTCGGGGACGTAGGCGGCGCCGAGGGCGCCGCGCCCGATGGCGCTCGGCGCGTTCTGTTGCAGAAAGTGCGACACCGGTGTCGCGTAGATATTCGCGATGTCGGCGCTCGTCAGGTCATTGTGGAGCCAGAAGCCGCTGGCGGACGCCCACATGTTGTCCTGCCAGCCGAACGTGACGTGGCTCGGCGAGAATGTCCGGATCAGCCAGTTGTTCGCCTGGACCCAGCCCTCGAAGCCCGAGGGAAAGTTCGGCCGCTGATAAGCCGCCTTGTCATAAGCCGGGTTGGCGACGCAGGCGTTGAACCACTGGCCGACCACGCTGTATGTGGACCCCGCTCCACCGATCAGATTGTCGATCGCCGTATTCCAATAAGGATCGTTCGGGCCGTTGATGCTCCAGACCGGATAGCCGTCTGCGAGAAGGCCCTTCAATATCGCAGTCGCGGTTCCGGAGTAGGTCTTGTTGAGATAGGTCGCCGTGGCGACGCCGTCGGGATTGGACGTGTTGAGATAAGAACGAGACGTGGTGAGGAAGCACAATGCCTGGTCGACGGCCGTGTTGACCGAATTGGTCGCGAGCGCGCCGTTCACGTTGGCGATGAAGCTTCCCTGCTCGATCACTCCCAGGAGATCCGGATTGAGGATCAGCGAGCCGTAGTAATTCGACCCGTCATAGGCGACCGGCGTGTCGTCGAGTGCGATCGCATCGGAGGCGAGGCTGACGAAATGCCGCGCCATGATGTAGCTCCCGGTAGGCTGCGACGGCATCGGCTCCGGCAGGTTCGAGAAGTCGGTCAAGCTGAAACCGCCGCTCATCTGCGCGGTGTATTCGACGATCGCGACGCGCATCGGGTGGCTGTTGATGCCGCTGAGAATGGTGAGATCGCTCGTCATCCTCAGGACATTGGTGGGGGGATCGATGATCCCCGGATCGCCATTGCCGGCGAGCCCGGCATATTTGAAGACGACATCGACAGGGCGGCCGCCGAAGTCGTCATTCCCACCGGTCGACGTCGCCGTCGGCGGGGTGACGTTCGGGCCGCCGACCGCACCCATGGCGATGTAGTCGGGCCACCCCGGAACGGTTCCACCGGCAAGCGACGCGGAGATGCCGCCGCCGGCGCAGACGAGTGCCGCGGTACAGAGCAGTGCAGCCGCCCGGGGTGAGCTCTTCATGCCGATGCCCGCCATGATGGCGCCGTTGTCGTCAGGCCGCGCGGCGCGTCCGCGGTGAAAGCGCGGTCAGGGAGGGGGAGGGAGCTCGCATCACGCGGCTGCGCTCGCTGCGCAGGCCGCGACGATACGCGGCGGCCGCGGCGAACAGGCCCCACAGCACGCCGATGATCATGAAGTAGTGACGCCAGTGCTGCACGTCGATGATGTAGCTCTCGCCGGTCATGGCGGCGAAGGTGGCGTAGACCGCGATATAGGCGGTGCGCCACGGCGTACGTACGAAGACGTGCTGCAGTCCGACGATGAGCGTCACCAGGATCAGGCCGAGATAGGCGGTGCCGCTGAGCCAGCCGCCGGCCATGAAGGAGTCGAGGAACGAGTTGTGGGGGTCTTCGGGAAAGTATTTGGAGAACTGCAGCGGGCCGATGCCCCAGGGGTGATCGAGCGCGAGCTCCGCGCCGAGGATGTGGCGGCCGAACCGGCCGAACCGGCCGGTGTCGTATTCCTCAGTGAAGCGCGCTCGCTCCTGGAACAGCTCGGAGACCTGCGGCACCGACAGGATGACGGCGATCAGCGCCGCGAGCGCGACGGTGCCGAGGATCGCGACGAGCACGATGCGCCGCCGCTCTCGCCCGGTCGCGGCAGTGACAAAGCTCAATCCCAGCATCACCATCACGGCGACCGCGAATGCGCCCCACGCGCCGCGCGAGAATGCGAGCAGGAGCTGGACCACCAGCACCATCGACATCGCCGCGCCGACGAAGAAGTCGCGCACCCGCCCGGTCATGGTCTTCTGCACCGCCAGCACCGTAGGGAGCACCAGGAAGGCGCCGAGCACGTTGGGGTCCTTGAAGGTCGAACGCGAGCGGCCGGCGAACATGAAGGCTTCGGACCCGAGGAAATAGGTGACGATGCCGAAGATCGAGACGATCAGCGCGATCGCGAGATAGCCCTTGAGGAGCATGTCGAGGCGGCGCTCGGTGTCGTCGACGAGCGCGAGCGCGAAGAAGAGCGTGGTGAGCGAGATGAACATCGACACCGCGGTCCACTGCACGGTGTCCGGCAGCTCCGCCACCGGCAGCACGCCGATCAGGTAGCCGGCATTGTAAGCGATGAGGAGGAAGATCAGCGGCAGATGGGACAGGCGGAGCGACAGCCCGATCGCCGCGAACACCGCCATCGCCAGGATCACCATGAATTCGTACGGCGCCGGCTCGATGAACACGACGCCGCCGGAGACGCCGACGAGCCACATCAGCGCGCGCTGGAGGCGCGTCAGCGTAGAGGCGCGGGCGAGCCCTTGGGGACGGACGGCAAGCGTGGTCAATAGGCGTTCTCTGACCGCAACAATGCGAACGGCGTGCGAAACAGGATGTAGAGGTCGAAACCGAGCGACCAGTTCTCGATGTAATAGAGGTCGCACTCGACGCGGTTCTGCAGCTTTTCCTGCGTGTCGAGCTCGCCGCGCCAGCCGTTGATCTGGGCCCAGCCGGTCAACCCGGGCTTGACCCGGTGGCGGGCGAAATAGCTGTCCACGACCTCTTCCCACAGCCGGTTGGCGGTGGGCGCCTCGATGGCATGGGGGCGGGGACCGACGAGGGAGAGCTCGCCGCGCAGCACGTTGAAGAGCTGGGGGAGCTCGTCGAGCGAGGTCTTGCGGATGAAGCGGCCGACCCGGGTCACCCGCGAGTCGCCCTTCGTGACGACCTGCCGCGCATTGGGATCGGCATGCTCGTGGTAGAGCGAGCGGAACTTCAGAATTTCGACGACCTCGTTGTTGAAGCCGAGGCGGCGCTGCCGGAACAGGATCGGGCCCGGGCTGGAGAGCTTGACCGCGATCGCGGTGGCGAGCATCACCGGCGACAACAGGATCAGGATCAGGAGCCCGACCACGCGGTCGAACACCGTCTTCATCACCATGTTCCAGTCGGCGATCGGCTTGTCGAAAATATCGAGGACCGGAACGTTGCCGATATAGGAGTACGCGCGCGGCCGGAACCGGAGCCGGTTCATGTGGGCGGCGAGCCGCACGTCGACCGGCAGCACCCACAGCTTGCGCACCATCTGCAGCACGCGCTCCTCGGCGGTGAGCGGCAGCGACACCAGCACGAGATCGACCCGGGTCAGGCGGGTGAAGCGGACGAGGTCGGCGACGGTTCCGAGCTTGGGAACGCCGGCGACGATCGGCGGCGACCGCTCCCCGCTGCGATCATCGAACACCCCGCAGATGCGCACGTCGGAATCGGCCTCGCTCTCGAGAGCGCGGATGAGCGACTCGCCCTCAGGTCCGCCACCGACGATGACGACGCGGCGCACGAGCCGCCCGTCGCGGGCCCAGCGCCGCACCATGGCGGTCAACGCGAGGCGGCCGATCAGCAGGCAGGCGAGGCCGATGATGTACCAGCTCGCGACCCAGACCCGCGAATACACGCCGTCGAACTTGCCGAAGAACGAGATCGCGAACGCCACCAGGAACACCAGCGTCCACGCCACGGCGAGCCGGGTGAGCTGGTGGATGTGGGATCGGAACGCGGCAATGCTGTAGATCTCGAAGCCCTGGAAGGCGAGCACGGCGGCGGCTGAGATGAGCAGGATGGCGGAACCGTATTCCAGCGCCTGCTCGTTGTTGGGAAAGAGATAAGCCGCGTAGGTCGCGGCCCCGGTCAGCACGGCGATCAGGAACTCGAAGAGCCGTACGGCTCCCGTAAGGACCACCGGAGACACCGCATCGGCGACCGGCTGGGCGGCGACGGCGCGGGCGAGGGGGCTGAGTTCCCTGGGCGGCGACGGTGCCTGCGAGGAATCCGTCGGCTTGCCGATGAAGTTCATCTTTTTTGGTTCCGATTGAGCCATCGGTTCGCCCCGGGCACTTTAGATACCAACCAGATAAAGAGCACCAACCAGATACCAGATGCAGGAACCGGGCCGCTATGCGGCATCTGCGTACTTGGTCTCCAGCATCACGCGGTAGAGCGCCTCGACCTTGTTCTGCATCGTGGAGATGTTGAAGCGCGGGTGCAGCCAGGCGCGGCGGGCGGCAGCTTCAGCGTCGGTGCGGCGCGGATCGGCGATCGCGGCGTCGATCGCAGCCGCCAGCGCCGCGGCATCGCCGGGGGGAACCAGGGCGCCGGCCGCGGGGCCGAAGATTTCGGGAATGCCGCCGACGTCGGTCGCGATGATCGGCATGCCGGCGGCGATCGCCTCCAGCACCACATAGGGCATCGATTCCGCCCGCGACGGCACGACGATCATGCGGGCGGTGGCGAAGGCTTCGCGTGCCGGCATCGGCTCGGAAAAGGCGACGCGGTCGGCGATCCCGAGGTTCGAGGCGAGCGCCTCGTAATGGCCAGGCTCCTCGGCCTGTCCGACCACATGGGCGGAGAGCTTGCGGCCGTAAGCTGCTTCGAGCTTGGCGATCGCCTCGAGGAACACGTCGACCCCCTTGAGGTCGCGCAGCATGCCGAGAAACAGGAGGTCGCGGGCGTCGTTCTTCGTCGTGATCGGCATGAACTCGGCATCGCGCAGCCCGTTGCGGATGATCGCGGTGCGGCATCGCGGCGGACCGATCTTCTGACGGTAGACCTCGGCCTCATAAGCGCTGACGTGGATGAGGGCGTCCGTCACCCGTTCCAGCATGCGCTCGATGCGGAAGTAGAACATGCCTTCGAGCGAGCTTTCGTCGTAATGCAGGCTGCCGCCATGGGGCGCGTAGATGCTGGCGACCGGCCGGCGCCGGCCGAGCCATGCGGCAATCAGGCGCCCATAGGCGCCACCCTTGGCGCCATGGCAATGCAGCACGTCGGGGACGATCTTGCCGAGGTGATCGAGCACGCGGCGCACCGCCACGAAATCGCTCAACGCGACGCTGCGCCGCATCGGAAAGCGCGCGGCGCCGAGCGAGAGCTTCGGGCTGACCGATGCGATGAGCTCGTCCTCGAAACGCCCGCCGGTGGTGGAGTCGCAGATGATGCCGACCTCGTGGCCGGCTTTGGTCTGGGCATCGACGAGGTCGACGATGTGCCGGAAGATGCCGCCGATCGGAGAGCGCACGACGTGGACGATCTTCAGCCGATTCGGCCTGTGCATGACGAATTCCCTGCCGGTGTCTTCTCGACTACGCGGTCGTGGTGGAACTGTAAGCGCTCCGCAGTCACGCCGCGTCTTTGTAGCAGCAATTAGCGGAGTATTGTGCAATACAGCGTTAATGGCGGGGCCCCGCTGGCGACATTGCAGCGACGTGGTTAACCGCCCGGCAACCATAATTGTAGCACAGTGACAATAGGTAGCGCCGGAATTGCGGATCGGAACCCGTATCCGGGAACTCGGCGCCCGGGCCGCGAACGAGGGATTGGAACCTCGATCCTGGGACCAGAATATCGGCAAGCTCTGGAACCGAGATCGTGGCCCCCGGAACCGGAGTTCCCTGCGTGCCGCACGTCGAGTTGGAGTAACGACGATGGTGAGAATGACACCCGAAGCAGTCGCGGGTGATGGCGACCTCGATCTGCGCAGCCTCGCGGGCGCGCTGTGGCGGCGCAAGGCCTGGATCGTGTGGCCGACCATCCTGGTCGCCGCGCTTACCGCCATCGGCGTCAACATCGTGACGCCCCGCTACAAGTCGGAAGCGCGCATTCTCTATGACGGACGCGAGAACGCGTTCCTGCGGCCCGAGGTGGACAAGACGCTCAACGCCGACCGCCCGCCCGCCGACGCGGAAACCCTGACCAGCCAGGTGCAGATCGTGCTGTCGCGGCACCTCGCGCTCGACGTGATCAAGCAACTCAAGCTCGGCGACTTGCCGGAATTCGATCCGGTTCTGCGCGAAGCCTCGGCGCTCCACTCGATCCTGTCGATACTCGGGATCGCCCGCGATTACGCGGCGATGTCTCCTGAGGAGCGGGTGCTCGAAGTCCTGGTACGACCGCCTCACCGCGTTTTCCGTCGACAAGTCCCGGGTCATCGTCGTCGAGTTCCAGTCCTGGGATCCGATGCTGGCGGCCAAGATCACCAATGCCATCGCCAGCACCTATCTGCGCATGGAACAGAACCTGCGGCTGGATCAGGCTCGCGGCGCCAACCAGTGGCTCGCCGGCGAGATCGACCAGCTGCGTCTTCGTGTCTCCGACGCCGAAGCCAAGGCCGAGGCGTTCCGCGCGCGCACCAATCTCCTGGTGGGCACCAACAACACGACGCTCAACAACCAGCAGCTCGGCGAGATCAACTCCCAGGTCGCGGCCGCGCGCGGGCAGAAGGCCAACTCCGAGACGCGCGCCAAGATCATCCGCGAGATGCTGCGCCGGGGCGAGACCATCGAGCTTACAGAGGTCGTCAATTCCGAGCTGATCCGGCGCCTCTCCGAGCAGCGCGGCGCGCTGCGCGCCCAGCTCGCCGAGCAATCGACCCAGCTGCTCGACCGCCACCCCCGCATCATGGAGCTCAAGGCCCAGGTCGGCGACCTCGACAAGCAGATCAGGACGGAGGCCGAGAAGCTCGCCCGCTCGCTCGAGAACGATGCGCGCGTCGCGAGCGCGAAGGTCGACGCATCGAGTGCGAACCTCGACATGGTCAAGAAGCAGGCTGCCACCACCGGCGAGCAGGACGTCCAGCTGCGGGCGCTCGATCGCGAGGCGAAGGCACAGCGCGACCTCCTCGAGTCCTACCTCGCCAGGTATCGCGAGACCACCGCGCGAGAGACGATAGGGACTGCGCCGGCGGACGCGAAGATCATCTCTGCCGCCATCGCTTCGAACACGCCGTATTTCCCGAAGAAGGTGCCGATCATCGCGGTCGCGACGCTGATCACCTTCATCCTGTGCAGCGGCCTCGTCGCGACCGGGGAGCTGCTGCGGCAATCCTCTGGGGCGGGCGTGATCCCGGTCGAGAGGCGGGTCGAGACGCGCGTCGACCTCGCCTCGCGGGCGAGGGCGGTGATGGCGCGTCCCGTCGACATCGAGCCTGCCGTCCTGGCGACGGCGGAGCCACTGCCGCTGCCGGCGCCGTCGGATACCGCGCCCGCGAGCGTCGGCGACGTCGCGCAACGGCTGCGCGCCAATGCTCCGCTGGGCCGCGGCGTCGCGGTGACCGGTGCGACCCCGAGCGTCCTGACGACGCCAGCCTCCCTGGCGCTTGCGCGAGCGCTTGCGGCCGACGCCAAGGTCGTGCTGGTCAGCCTGGTTTCCGGCGATGCCGGGGTCGAGGCCCTCGGGCTTCCCGGCGACACCGCGGGCATCGTCGAGGTCGTCCGCGGCGCCGCCTCGTTCGGACAGGTGATCCGCCGCGACAAGACCTCGCGGGCGCATCTCGTCGCGTTCGGCTGGCCGGAGCTCGGAATCGACACGATCCTCAATTCGCGCCGGTTCCAGACCATGATCGGCGCGCTCTCCAAGGCCTACGATCACGTCATCCTCGATGGCGGCGACCTGCGCAATGGCGGCCTGCGGCTTGCCGCGATCGCCCCGCGCGGGGTCGTGATCGCGGCGCCGGACGCGCAGGAGGATGCCGCCGCTGTCGGCCTGATGTCGGGCGCAGGGTTTGCGGACGTCGCAGTGATGGCGCCGCTCGCGGCCGGCGAGGGCGAGCCGCACGATCTCGCTGCGGCCTGACCCGGCCGCGCGAGTTGCGGCGCGGCCGCAGGCTCGGTCAGCCGGCGTAGCGGCAGAGCCGGCAGAAGTCGATCCGGCCGGTGATCACGGCGCCCCCCGGAGCGAACTCGCGGATGTGGACGTTGACCGTCGCGGCGCGCGGCTCCGCTAGGCCTGCGCGAAGCGGCGGATCGCCGCGAGGGCGTTCATCAGCGTGTCGTTGGTCTTGAGCGGCCGCTTGACGACGTTGGCGGCGCGAAATGCCGCCGCCAGCGCCTGTCCGCGCGGCGTGCATGGCACGTAGCAGTCGAAACGGAGCTCGGCGCCCGTACAGAAATGCGTCTTGAAGTCGGCACGGCCGGCGCCGAGGTCGAAGCTCATGAGCCCGCGCGCGGCGCAATTGGCGATGACGTGCCAGGTGAGGATGATGCCGGGACTCTTGCGCGCATAAGGACTGGTGGTGATGGAGTTGAACATCACCGAGAACCGCGTCCGGTCCTGCACCCCGCCAATGATCGCGAGCACGTCGCCGCCGGCTTCGAGGGCATGCAGCTCGATGACCGGGCGTCCTGCGGCGAGCCCGTCATGGCAGGCGTCGGTGATGAAATTCATCACGCCACGGTCTTCGAACACGTTGTGAATGCCGTGCATGCCGAAACGCACCGCCTTGTGGGCGCGAAAAAACGCGAGAATACGGTCGACCTCGGCGGCGGTGGTGGCGACGGCGTAACGGAAATCCGGCATGCGGCTGAGCTGCCGCTCCTTCTTGCGCATGCCCGACGGCAGCCGCGGCGGCGGACGGCCGGCAGCCAGCGTTCCGAAGTAGACGTCGTCGGCCGAGCGCTGGAACGGCAGCGCCGCGAGCGGGTTCGCCACGCCCTGCCACAGCGGCGGCTGTCCGGTCAGCGCGAAGAGGTCGACGCCGTGGACGGGAGCGATCTCGCGCAACATGCGGTCCAGGCGATCCGGCGTGAGGTCGGCGGCGACGGCCGCCGCGAACACCGGCATGTTGAGGTTCGAGTGGCTGCCGCCGAAGAAGGCGGCGATCCCGGCGCCGTAGCGCCGTTCGAGGATCAGCGGCAGGATGAATTGCGGCGCGCCGCCGTCATCGAAGCCGACCACGATGAGCGGTGAGACTGTGCCCGTGAGTCCGACATGGCGATACCACTGCGCGGCCCACTCGAACCGCTGGTAGGGCGTCGTCAGTGCATCGTCCTTGATGAGCGCGTGCCACAACGGTTCGGCCGGGGCGAGGTCGCGGAACACCTCGGTGCGCGCGAGCGCCGCGCGCGCGCTCGTCGCGCGGAGCCGGCCGGAGGGCGGCAGAACGGCTAGGCTCATGCTCGGAATCTTCTTTGATTTCCAATTGGTTAGGCGCACGGCAGAGGCGAGCTTCGCAAATAAGCATTAATCCATGGTGTGCAACGCGGAAAGAGGGTGCGTCGACGCATTCGGTGCGCGAGTTCCCTCCTCGTGCGCATTGCTTCGCCGCCCGCCTTACGTGCTCGAAGATGCCGCCGTACGCCTGCGGCCGGGTGAGATAATAGCGGACAGCCAACAATCCCCCCGCGGTGATCACATATGCCGTCGCTGCGCCCCACAGTCCGGCGAGCGGAGTGAGGACCGCGTTCAACACGGCCGATGCGATCGCGCCGAGGAACGCGATGATCGCGATTTCGGTGTCCCGATTGAGCGCGAGAAGTGCGTAGCCGTAACCGTCCGCCGCGATCCGCAGAATGGTCGCGCAGAGAATTATCCAGAAGACGAAGAGGTAATTCTCCAGCAACGGCCGACCGAGATAGGGCAACAGCAGCGGCGTGGCGACGGCGACGCCGAGCGAGAGCAACAATGTCCAGGCGCCGATTTCGATTTGCAGGCTGCGCTCGATCGCATGGAATTCGGTCTTGTCGGCTTTGCGGCCGGCGGCGAGCAGGGACGCGATTTGCGCCAGCAGCATGCCGACCAGCGCGAGCGAGTGCACGACGTTGGTAATCGACCAGAAGAACGTGTAGACGCCGGTCAGCTCCAGACCGAGAAACACCGAAATGATGAAGCGGTCGACGAAGATGCCGAGCGTTCCGCTGACATCCTTGACGTAGAGGGCCCGGCTGCCGGACAGCTGCGGAACGATCAGGCCCCATTGCGGGCGCATATGGCGCCACCGGCCGCCCCGCATGAGCAGGCCTGCCAGCACCAATGAGCTCACCACGAGCAGCGCCGCCCAGCCGATCAGCAGTGCCTGGAGGGTCCGGGTCTGCGGGAAGACGAGGCCGACTGCGATGACCAGCAGGGGCCACAGGCCGGCCCGCAGGAACGTCAGCCCATTCGCGAGCAGGATGTGGCGGCGGGCGACCAGCATGTCGCTCGCCTCCGAATTGAGGTTGTCGAGCATCAGAATCAATCCGCCGAGCGCTGCCAGCCGAAGCGGGATCGGTTCGCCGAGGAGGACGTCGGTCAGGAGCAGCAGCGGCTGCACGACGAGATGCACGCAGATGGTCAGGCTCGACCGGCACGCCATCAACGGCAGCGCCTGATCGGTGGGCAGATCGACGATGCGGCGGACGATCCAGTCCGTCATTCCGAACCCGGCGACGGCCGGCACGATCGTCGTTCCGGCGACCAGCAGGCCGTAGATGCCGAGGTCGGCCAGGCCGAGATACCGGGCGGTGTAGACGGCGAGGAGAAATTTCGCCGCCGTAATGGCGGCGCGGTTCGCCAACAGGAGGAACTGGGTGAACAGCCGCCGCCGGTCGAACATCCTGGCGATCGCACCCGCTCGGCGTTGCGCCGGGGAATCGGCTGGCTCGTCGAGCCGGGATTGCGATGCCATTCTCGTTTCTCTTAAGGCCTCGTCGGGGCTTGCTCGGGCAAGCCTGAACGGGAGGGCAAGCGCCCGTCCGAGCCGGCACGGTCAGGGTCAGGGCCACCGTACGGGACCGGACGTTGATTTCGTGCGCAGATTTGATGTTAATGCAAGGTTAAGTCGCCGGTTGGAAATATCCTTATAAACCACTGACTTGGCGGAAGGTTAGACATTTCCGCTGGTGAGCTGGACGCTCAACTATCGTGCTTCGTCTGGTCTTCAGCTCAGCGATGGCGCCCTTGGCAGGCCGGGGTTACACCTTTTCGTCAGGTTGCCCACACCGGGCCGGCTCGCGCCGACCTCGTGGATATAGGCGGCACCTTTGGCGCGAGGCATGTCATGCACCCTGCGATGACTGCGGGCGATGCCGGAGCGGTCGAGCACCGGCTGCGTAGCGACGCTGCGACGACGGCTTGAGCTTTTGAAAAGCAGCGCTCGGCGACCAGGGCGTCGGCGTGATTATGGAAAAACTTTAGATGTGGTGGAGTTACCACAGAAATACACTCCCCATTGGGTTATATTTGCCCGTTTTACGCGGGGATTATTGTGAGAAGGATATTCGCGGTATTCGGTCTATTCCTCGCGGCGGCGTTTGCCGCCAACGCGGCCGACATTCCGGTGAAGGTACCTCTCGTCGCGCCGTACACTTGGACCGGTCTTTATCTTGGTATCAATGCCGGCTACGGGACGGGCGAGAACACCGGCTATCATTATTGCGTCAATCCCGCCGGCGTCGTTTCGGGAGTCGGTTGCCCGGTTCCAATGCCGGCAGCGCTGACCGGGTCCGGCGGCTTTATTGGCGGCCAGATCGGCGCGAACTACCAGACGGGACTTTTCGTGTGGGGCGTCGAGGCCGACATTCATGTTTCGAGCATCCACGACGCGACGGGTGCGCTGCCCGTACCTTGCTGCAACCCGGCCTTCGCCACAGCGGGCTTCACGCTGCAGCGCTCGCAAAACCTCGATTGGTTCGGCACGGTGCGGGGACGTTTGGGGATTGCCGCCTGGGACCGCACGCTGATCTACGGAACCGGCGGCGTGATGTATGGCGAGGAAGTGGTGAGCTTCCTCACGATCACACCGACGCCGATCACCTACCAGGCGCAGTCATCCGGCACGCACACCGGCTGGGTCGCGGGTGGCGGCATCGAGTACGCCTTCACCGCGGCGATCAGCGCCAAAGTCGAGGGGCTCTATTACGACATGGGCACCGAGGTGCTCGCCGTCACCGGAGCGACCACGCATGCCACCGGTGCCGCCGATTACAGCTACAGGGGCGCCTTGGTCCGGCTCGGTGCCAACCTCAAATTCGGGCCCTGACCTTCTCTTCCGCCGCTCTCGAAATGTCATTGGCTCGATCGTCGTCGTTGAAGCGTCCGCGTGCCACAGAGACCAAAAAAGGGACCCCGCCCGCGGAGCGGGGTCAAGGTTTCGCTTGGGTCATGCCATTCCCGAGGAGGGCTCGGGAAATGGCATTGCGGTTATCGCAAAGCGCCGCGGCTGTTTGATGGTACCGCCGTGTTCGTCCAATGGACCTTGCGTGTCGGAGCGCCGGCAACAGGTGATTAACCAATTCAAATATACTAACCATGTCCGCGGCGCCCCAGTACCCCGCGTAGCGCCTCGACACATTCCCAAGCTGCCATTCGCCGCTCCTGGCCCTTCCCCAAGGGCTGGGAGCTCATCTTTGCCGCTCTTTTCCAGTTGGGCCGGACATCGTCGCCGACCACAACTGCGCATCAGCGGGTTTTCCAAAGTGATCGGAAATATTCGAACAGGCTTTGCCAAAACACGAGCAGGGCGACGAAAGCCGCCAGAACGAGCGTTGCGAACGCCATCTGGACGACCGTAAAACTGGTGGCGTCTTTGCTGAAAAACCAACCTGCAACAATCCCGCCGATCCGCAGCAACTGGTCAGCGGGCCAAGTAAGCCAATCAAGCATATCGCTCTCCGGCGAACGCTCCCGCGGGTTGCGCGTGCGGCGAGCACGCGAAGAACGCCGCCCGGCCCCCGGGGGAACGGTGGGGCTGTGGCTAGGTCAGCATCCGGGCCCAGCCGGGAGAGGCGCGGCCCAAGCGTTCCGAAGATAGCACGCGGCACTCTTACCGGCTCTGCCGGCGATCGGAAATCGGCACCGTGTCGCGGCGCCGCGGGGCAGCGACAGACCGTGAAAGTCAGACGACGGGCTTGAAAGGATTCGGAACACAACGGGCACGGTCGGCCATGTTGGACACTTCAGGCCATTGATGTTGCAATATCTTGCAGAAACGCAAGCTTAGCGCCGCGTGCCGCCATATGGCAGATCATCAATAAATTTGTCGTAGATCAAAGCAGGGCGGCGACCTCCCGCGGTGAAAGTGATGATCGTTTGCAACATTCGCGTTCTCCGCGCCCCGCTCACGGGGGTGCAGCGCTATACGCTGGAACTTCTCAAACGAAAGCCCGACACCGTCCGGACCGTCCAGCCGCCCGAGGTGATGAGGGGGGCCCTCGGTCATATCTGGGAACAGGCCGCGCTTCCCTTCGAGGCGCGCGGTCAACTCCTGTGGAGCCCCGCGAGCACGGGCCCGATCTGTGTGCGGAACCAGGTCGTCACCGTCCACGATATTGCGCCGATCGATTGTCCGGAGGGCTATTCTCCCGGCTTCCGCCGCTGGTACCGCTATCAGTGGCGGCTCCTGTTGCCGCGGGTGCGCGGTATCATCTCCGTTTCCGAATTCACCAAGCAACGCCTGATCGAAACATTCGGCCTCGCCGCCGATACGATCCACGTCACGCCGCTCGGCGTCGACCATGATCGCTTCTTCCCGCAGCCGCCGGCCAAGATCGACGCTTTGCGCCGCAAGCTCGCATTGCCGGAACACTTTGCAGTATTCGTCGGCGCGCTTTCTACGCGCAAGAATATCATCCGCCTGCTCGAGGCATGGCCGCAATGCCGGCAGGCGGGCTTTGAGCTGATCATCGCGGGTGGGGGCGGCCCGAACCATGTCCTCGCCGGCACCAACGCGCCGGCATTGCCCGCGAAGGCGCGCCTGCTCGGCAGAATCGATGATGCCGACCTGCCGACGCTCCTCGCTGCGGCGGGCGCTTTCGTCTATCCGTCGCTCTACGAAGGATTCGGCCTGCCGCCGCTCGAAGCCATGGCCTGCGGCACGCCGTGCCTCGTCGCCAACGGGACCGCGATTCCGGAGGTCACCGCCGACGCAGCCTTGCGCGTCGACCCGCTCGATGTCGCGGATATTGCCCGAGGCCTCACCAAGCTTCTCGGCGATGCCGCCCTTCGCCAGGAGCTGCGCGCCAAAGGGCTGCAGCATGCGGCGGGATACACATGGGACAAGACCGCCGCGCGAACCTACGAGGTGCTCACAAGCTATGCCCGGTGATCGCGGCGCTTCGCGTTGGAGGGGACCGGTAGGGACCAGTAGCCCGGGTTGAGCGCAGCGAAACTCGGGGGCGGCCTTGCCGTATCTGCACGTTCGTCCTGGGTTTCGCTGCGCTCAACCCAGGCTACGAGCTAGGAGCGTGTCTCGCCGCGCGACATCCAGGACACCAGCAGCATGGCAAGCGGCACCCAGCCAAGGCCCGCCACCAGGTAATAGGCGAAGTCGAGCGCGCCGCTCGTGCGCACCAGCACGACCTGGGCGAGCGCCATGGCAAGCAGCGACCACACGATGACGAGCGCGAGGAGCGCCACCGTTCCGATGAGCTTGCGGATGCGCGGCCGCATGAAGCCTCCGTCCCAATTCGGTCGTTGCGGGCCATATTGCTGAGGGCTCGACCGAGGTCTATAGGGTCGCCGGTCGACGGCACAAGAGTGCTTACCCATCATGAAAATGCCGGAACCCGGGCGCGGCGCTCGCCTTATACGCCTTTGGATCGCCTGCCTCGCCGCGCTCGTGTTCGCCATGGTCGTGGTCGGCGGGGCGACGAGGTTGACGCAGTCCGGCCTGTCGATCGTCGAATGGAAGCCGGTCACGGGCGTGGTACCGCCGCTGTCGCAAAATGCGTGGCAGGCCGAGTTCGACAGGTACAAGACCATCCCACAATACCAGCAGATCAATCGCGGCATGAGCCTCGACGAGTTCAAGACCATCTTCTGGTGGGAGTGGAGCCACCGGCTGCTCGGCCGCGCGCTCGGCGCGGTGTTTCTGCTGCCGTTCCTGTTCTTCCTGTGGCGCGGCCTGATCGACCGCCGGCTCGCCGGCGCGCTTCTCGGCATCTTTGCGCTCGGCGCTTTCCAGGGCGCGGTCGGCTGGTGGATGGTGTCTTCCGGGCTGACGGAACGCGTCGTCGTCTCGCAATACCGGCTGGCGTTTCACCTCACGCTCGCCTGCGTCATCTATGCGGCGCTCGTAGTCACGGCCGACCGCTATGGCGCGCCGGCGCCGCAGACGCCGGTGACGCGGCGCATCGGCATCACCGCCGCGGGTCTCGTCGTGCTCGTCATTGCGCAGATCTATCTCGGCGCGCTGGTCGCGGGCCTTCATGCCGGGCTCATCTACAACACCTGGCCGCTGATCGACGGCGCGCTCGTGCCGCAGGGCCTGCTGTTCGACCAGCCAGTGTGGCGGAATTTCTTCGAGAACACGCTCACCGTTCAGTTCGACCATCGCATGCTCGCCTACGGGCTCGTCGCCCTGGCGCTTTTCCATGTCGTCGATGTCTGGCGCAGCGGCGAGGGCAGGGCGCTGCGGATCGGCGCGGTAACGCTTGCGGCCGTCGTCTGCGTCCAGGCTGCGCTCGGCATCGTCACCCTTCTGATGGCCGCGCCGCTCGCGCTCGCGATGCTGCACCAGGCAATGGCGCTTGTCGTCCTCACCGTTGCGACCCTGCACGCGAGCCGTGCTGTTGCGCTGCCTGCACCCGCGCCGACGCGGCGGCTCGCCTCGGGCTATTGATGATCGCGCGACAAGGGCTTGCGACCTCTGCGTTCTTTCCGCCGTGGCATCGCCAGCCGATAAGTGCTATGGCGTAATCGCATCGTCACGCACAAGCGATATCCCCGCGTTGTCTGTTGGAGGATTTCATGAGCGGCATCTTCGGCGATCTCATCGGCGGCGTCTTGAAGGGCCTGGCCAATCAGCAGGGGCAGGGGCAGGGCGGCGGCGGCCTAGGCGGCATCCTGGGGCAAGTGCTCTCCAACACTAACCTCGGCAGCCTCGGCGGTCTGCTTGATCAGCTGCAGAAGTCCGGTCTCGGTCCGCAAGTCTCGTCCTGGCTCGGCAACGGCGCCAATCTGCCCATCTCGGTCGACCAACTCCGCCAAGCGTTGGGCGACGACAACATCCGCCAGATTTCCCAGTCGCTCGGCATTCCCATCGATCAGCTGCTCAACCAGTTCTCTCAGCATCTGCCGGCGGCGGTCGACAAGCTGAGCCCGAACGGGACGCTGGAACAGCAACTCGGTCCCTGACCATCCCCGGGCGAGCCGAGGAATCCGGGAATATGGCGTCTTACGCGCCCTGACAGAGAGAGGCGACCCATGTCTATTTTGAAGCGCGGATTGTCCGGCGACCCGGTGAAGGTTCTCCAGACCAAGCTTGGAGTGACGGCGGACGGCATTTTCGGTTCGGGCACCGAAACGGCGCTCAAGGACTACCAGAAGAAGCACAGCTTGATGGTCGACGGCGTTGCCGGCCCGGACACCTTCGCGCAGATGGGACTTTACGAGCTCGTCCTGCTCGTGCCCGGCACGGCCGGCGAGGCCGTGAAGAAGTTGCAGCTGGCGCTCGGCGTCACGGCGGACGGCCGTTTCGGTCCGGGGACCCAGAAGGCGCTGCGTGAATTTCAGGCGAAAAACGGCCTCGACGCAGACGGTCTCGCTGGCCCGGCGACGCTCGCGAAGATGAGTAATTTCAAGGAAATGACGGCGGAAGTTGTCAAGAAATCTGAAGTTGGACACAGCGCCGCCCCGCCGCCGGCCAGTGCTGCGCCGGCCAGCGCTCCGCCCGCCAGTGCTGCGCCCGCCGGCGCTCCGCCCGCTGGTGCTGCGCCCGGCGCCACTCACACGGCGGACGCCGCCCCGCCGGCGCCGAAGAAGAGCATCTGGGAGCGGCTGTTCGGTCACAAGAGCAGCTGACGGCGGCGATTCGGCCTGCACCCAAGGCAGGCGGCTTCGTAAAAAATCGCGCGTCATTCCGGGGCCGGCCACAGGCCGGAACCCGGAATGACGATCCCTTACAGCGGCGCGAGCGCCTGCTCGAGATCGGCGATGATATCCTCGGCGTCCTCGATCCCGATCGAGAGCCGCACCACGTCCGGGCCGGCGCCTGCCTGAACCTTCTGCGGATCGCTGAGCTGGCGGTGGGTGGTCGAAGCCGGGTGGATGATCAGGGAGCGCGTGTCGCCGATATTGGCAAGGTGCGAGAACAGCTTCACGTTCGACACGAGCTTCACGCCGGCGTCGTAGCCGCCCTTGAGGCCGAAGGTGAACACCGCGCCGGCGCCTTTCGGCACATACTTTTGCGCGAGCGCATGATAGCGGTCGCCGGGGAGCCCGGGATAGCTCACCCAGGCGACCTTCGGATGCCCCGCGAGCCAACTCGAGACCGTGAGCGCGTTGTCGCAATGCTTGCGCATCCGCAGCGGCAGCGTCTCGATGCCGGTGAGGATCAGGAAAGCGTTGAACGGCGAGAGCGCCGGCCCCATGTCGCGCAGGCCGAGGACCCGGCAGGCGATGGCGAAGGCGAAGTTGCCGAACGTCTCGTGCAGCACGATGCCCTGGTATTCCGGCCGCGGCTTGCTCAGCATCGGATAGCGGTCGTCGCGGGACCAGTTGAAGGTGCCGCCGTCGACGATCACGCCGCCGATCGAATTCCCGTGGCCGCCGAGAAACTTGGTCGCCGAATGCACGATGATGTCGGCACCGTGCTCGAACGGCCGGCACAGATAGGGCGTCGCCAGCGTGTTGTCGACGATGAGGGGCACGCCGGCGCGGCGCGCGATCGCGGCGATCGCGGCGATATCGGTGATGATGCCGCCGGGATTGGCGATCAACTCGATGAAGATCGCCTTGGTCTTCGGCGTCACCGCCTTCTCGAAAGCGCCGATGTCGTCGGGGTCCGCCCACACCACGTTCCAGCCGAAGCTTTTGAACGATTGATTGAACTGGTTGATCGAGCCGCCATAGAGCTTCTTCGACGCGACGAACTCGTCGCCCGGCGTGAGCATCGCGTGCATCACGAGCACCTGCGCCGCGTGGCCGGAAGCAACGGCAAGGCCCGCGGTGCCGCCTTCGAGCGCGGCGACGCGTTCCTCGAGCACCGCATTGGTCGGGTTGCCGATGCGGGTGTAGATGTTGCCGAACGCCTGCAATCCGAACAGCGAGGCCGCGTGATCGACATCCTCGAACACGAACGACGTCGTCTGGTAGATCGGCGTCGCGCGTGCTCCGGTGGTGGGATCGGGCTGCGCGCCGGCATGGACGGCGAGAGTTGAAAACCCCGGCGTGCTTTGCGTCATGGCTGATCCTCTGGACAGGCCCGCGCGGGTCGCGCGGAGGCCGCGGCAGCTTTATCGGAGCGGCATGTCCGGCTCAAGGGCGCCCTTTTGGTGACGGAGCACGACGGTTGACTCCCTCTCCCGCTTGCGGGGGAGGGTGGGGAGGGGGAACGCCGCGCGCGCCCAGAATCCGAAAGTCTGCAGGAAGTTCTCCGTGCTCAATTTGGAGGGCGGAGAGAGCTGCAGCCTCAGCGGCCCCCTCTCTAACTCTCCCCCGCAAGCGGGGGAGAGGACCGGTCGGCGCCTCGACGATCCTCTTTCTGCTCAACGCGCGCTTTGCTCTCCTCTCGCACCACATCCGCCGCGCCCGCCATGGTGACGCGGTTGAGCGAGAGGCGCTGCACGCCGCGTCCGGCGAGCTGCGCGCGCTTCGCGCTCAGCGTGCGCGAGTTCACGCCCATCCACGAAATCTCCGACGACAGGCGTCCGTATTCGATCTTCGGGCAGCGGTTCATGACGACCTTGATGCCGTTCGCCTCGGCGCGCGCGGCGGCCTCGTCGTTGCGGACGCCGAGCTGCATCCACAGGACCCGCGGCAGTGGCCGCATCGCGATCATGTCCTCGACGATCGCCGGCACGTACTGGCTCGCGCGAAACACGTCGACCATGTCGACCGGTTCGGGGATGTCGCCGAGCCGTGCATGGACCCGTTGCCCGAGCAGATCCTGCCCGGCGAGACCGGGATTGACCGGGATCATGCGGTACCCGCGTTCGAGAAGGTACTTGAACGCGAAATAGCTCGGCCGGCTGGTGTTGGCGGACACGCCGACCATGGCAATGGTCTTCACGGTGTTGAGAATGCCGCGAATGTAGCCGTCGTCGTAGCCCTCGTGGTCGACCGGGGAGGGAGTCATGAGCCTCGCCAGTTGGGCGTGCGCTTGGCGATGAAGGCGCCGATGCCTTCGACGGCATCGTCCTCGAGCATGTTGTCGACCATCACCTCTGCGGCGAATTCCGCCGCTTCGCCGAAATCCATCTCGAGCTGCGCATAGAACGCCGGCTTGCCGATTCTGATCGCGGCGCCAGACTTCGAAGCGATGTGGCGAGCGAGCGCGATTGCTTCCTCGCGCTCGGTGCCGGGGGCGGCGAGCCGGTTGACGAGCCCGATCTTGAGCGCGTGATCCGCGCTCACGGGATCGCCGGTCAGCAGCATCTCCATCGCATGCTTGGGCGCGACGTTGCGCGACAGCGCCACCATCGGCGACGAGCAGAACAGGCCGATGTTGACGCCGGGCGTGGCGAAGGTTGCCGCCGTCGAGGCGACGGCGAGGTCGCAGGTCGCGACGAGCTGGCATCCAGCGGCACTTGCAGCGCCCTGGACGGCCGCGATCACCGGCTTCGGCAGGCTCCGCACCGCCTGCATCATGGTGAGGCAGCGTCCCCACACGATGTTGAAGAAGGCGCGGCCGCCGTCGGCGTCGGCGCGGCGGGCGGTGAGCTCCTTGAGGTCGTGCCCGGCGCAGAACGCCGGCCCGTTGGCGGCGATGACCACGGCGCGGACCGACCGATCGACGGCGATTGCGGAAATGGCCGCGATCGTCGCCTCCAGCATCTCAAGCGAAAGGCTGTTGCGCGCCGCCGGCCGGTTGAGTGTGAGCACCGCGACATCATCGACGGTCTCGCGCAGCAGCACGGCGTCGAGGCGTGGGACCGTCATCACGGAAGGTGCGTTCACGTGGCTTCTCCGACGTAAGGGCGGGCCGCGGAATCGTGCAGCGCCCCACGCCGCAGACTTGTGTAGCATTTGCCTCGCGCACAAGGGAAATGCGTAGCCCACATGCGATAACGCGTAGGGTGGGCAAGGCGAAGCGTGCCCACGTCGAGCATGGTCATGCGTTCGACCGCGCGGGCACGGCGGCGAGCTGCGCCTTTGCCCACCCGACAAGAAAGCGACGGAACGGAGATGCGATGAAAACCAATGTCCTGCCTCCCGTTCTTACAGTCGCCGAGCTCGAGGCCTACCTGCGCACCGAGTTTCCCCAGGTGTTCAATGGCGACAGCGGTGTCTCCATCGAGGACGCCTGGCATGGCGGCGCACGGGTCCGCCAGGCGTGGCGCGAGGCGTTCATCCGCCCCGGCGGCACCATCTCGGGTCCGACCATGATGGCGCTCGCCGATTTCGCCTTGTACGTCGCGGTGCTCGCCGCGATCGGCCCAATCGGGCTTGCGGTCACGACGAGCCTCAACATCAATTTCCTGCGCAAGCCGGGCCGCGCCGACCTCCTCGCCGAGGCAAAATTGATGAAGCTCGGCAAGCGCTTGGCGGTAGGGGAGGTGGCGCTGACCTCGGCGGGGAGCGACGACATCGTCGCCCACGTCACCGCGACTTATTCCATTCCGGCTCGCGGCCATAGCTGATGGCATTATCATACCATTTTTATAAGCCAATGCGAACATTGATAAAAATGCCAAGATCGGGCGTTGACCCGGTGCGTGCGGTCCGCTACATCAGCGCCTTCGAATTCCGGGCGTGACGCCCGTTTCGTACTCCAGGGGATTTCCCATGAAGACGTTTTCGGCCAAGCCCGCCGAAGTCGAGAAGAAATGGGTGCTGATCGACGGGACCGGCCTCGTCGTCGGCCGCCTCGCGACCATCGTCGCCATGCGGCTGCGCGGCAAGCACAAGGCGAGCTACACGCCCCATGTCGACGACGGCGACAATGTCATCATCGTCAATGCGGAGAAGGTGGTGCTCACCGGCCGCAAGCTCAACGACAAGGTCTACTATCACCACACCGGCTTCATCGGCGGCATCAAGGAGCGCACCGCGCGCTTCTATCTCGAAGGCCGCTTTCCCGAGCGCGTGGTCGAGAAGGCGGTGCAGCGCATGCTGCCGCGCGGCCCGCTGGGCCGTCGCCAGTTCGGCAACCTGCGCGTCTACAAGGGGCCGGAGCATCCCCATGCCGCCCAGAACCCCCAACCCCTGAACGTGGCCGCGATGAACCGCAAGAACGTGAGGAGCGCCTGATCATGGCGGAGACGATGCAGTCGCTCGATCAACTGTCGGCCTTGAAGCCGGCGGCGCCGGAAGCGCCGAAATACGTGCAGAAGGTCGACACGCTCGGCCGCGCCTATGCGACCGGCAAACGCAAGGACGCGGTCGCCCGCGTCTGGCTCAAGCGCGGCGCCGGCAAGATCGTCGTCAACGATCGCGAGTTCGAGGTCTATTTCGCCCGTCCAGTGCTGCGGATGATGATCCGGCAGCCGCTCACCGTCGCGAACCGCGACGGGCAGTACGACGTGATCTGCCGCGTGTCCGGCGGCGGCCTGTCCGGCCAGGCCGGCGCGGTGCGCCACGGACTTTCCAAGGCGCTCACCAATTTCGAGCCGGAGCTGCGCGGCGTGCTCAAGCACGGCGGCTTCCTCACCCGCGACTCCCGCGTCGTCGAGCGCAAGAAGTACGGCAAGGCCAAAGCCCGGCGCTCGTTCCAGTTCTCCAAGCGCTGAGCTTTCACGAAGTTTGCTTGTGCAGAGCGGGGGCCGGACGGGCCCCCGTTTCCTTTTGCGCGTGATAGGCTCGAAAGCGCCGGCCGACGAGGAGCAGTCCATGCCGTATCGCACCGATACGTTCCGCATCGCCATGTCCGGACCGGCGGACGTTTCGAAAATGACCGCCCTGATCGAGGCAGGCACGCTCAATCCGGCGGCCATCGTCGCGATCCTCGTCAAGACCGAAGGCAATGGTGGGGTCAACGACTTCACCCGCGAGTACACCTGCGCGACGCTCGCAGCCACGCTCGCACCCTATCTGCGCACGACCCCTGCCGAGGTCGAACGGCGGGTAGCCATGGTGGTGTCCGGCGGCACCGAGGGCGTGCTCAGCCCGCATGCCACCATCTTCGCGCGGACCCCGACGCCGGCGGGATCGCCGAACGGCGAGAAACGGCTCGCCATCGGCATCGCCGCGACCCGCGATTTCGAGCCGCACGAGATCGGCCGTGCCGCCCAGATCGAGGCGACCGCCGCCGCCGTGAAGCAGGCGATGCAGAACGCGATGATCGAGCGCGTCGCGGACGTGCATTGGGTGCAGGTGAAGTGCCCGCTGCTCACCGCCGAGCGGATGCAGGCGGCGATCCGCGCCGGCCACAGCCCCGTGACCGAGATCGCCTACAAATCGATGGCCTATTCGCGCGGCGCCTCCGCGATCGGGGTCGGCGTCGCCATGGGCGAGATCGCACCGCCGGTCGCCGACGACGACGTGCTCACCGACTGGTCGCGCGCCTCCGGCGTCGCGTCGGCTTCGGCAGGGATCGAGCTCGAGAACAACATCGTCATCGTGCTCGGCAATGCGCGCGAGGCGGCAGGAGACACCGTGATCGCGCATGCGGTGATGCAGGATGCGATCGACGGCTCCGCGGTGCTCGCCGCGCTCTCCGCGGCCGGTGTCGCCGGCGCCGACGGTGCGATCGACGCTTCGCGGATCGTCAACGTGCTGGCGAAGGCCGATCCGTCGCCGGACGGCCTGCTGCGCGGATGGCGCCACATCATGCTCGACGACACCGACATCTCGGCGACCCGTCACGCCCGCGCCGCGGTCGGCGGCCTCGTCGCGGGGCTCACCGGCTGCCCGGCGGTGTTCATCTCCGGCGGCGCCGAGCACCAGGGTCCGCCCGGCGGCGGCCCGGTCGCAGTGATCGCGAAGGTGTAACTGTTAGCTCGCGCGACGAGGTTGCCGCACTGACGATCGGCGCACGCTCCTTCTCCCGCTTTCGCGGGGGAGGGTCGGGGAGGGGGCCGCGGCGGCGAGGCGATCGCAGGCGTTGTGCAGGGGCGAGACGAAGCTTCCCCCTCCCAACCCTCCCCCGCACGCGGGGGAGGGCTTTCCTCGAGGAAGATGCGCTTACTGCACGGCTTCGCCGTGCAGCGTGATGTCGAGGCCTTCGCGCTCGATATCGGTGGGGACGCGCAACCCGACCACGGCGTTGACGAGCCAGAGGATGATCAGCGAGACGACGGCGTCGTAGACGACGACGACGCCGACACCCTTGAGCTGGTTGATCACCTGCGCGGCGTTGCCTTCGAGCAGGCCCGAGGTGCCGCCATATTCGCTGATCGCGAACACGCCGGTGAGGATGGCGCCGGCGGCGCCGCCGATGCCGTGAACGCCGAAGCAGTCGAGCGCGTCGTCATAGCCGAACATGTGCTTGAGCCAGGTCGAGCCCCAGTAGCAGAGGATGCCGGCGACGGCGCCGATCGCGAGCGCGCCTGCCGGGCCGACGAAGCCCGAAGCCGGCGTGATGGCGACGAGGCCGGCGACCGCGCCGGAGCAGATGCCGATCACCGTCGGCTTGCCGCGGAGCGCCCACTCGACGAACATCCAGGCGAGCGCGGCCGCCGCCGTCGCGATCTGGGTGACGGTCATCGCCATGCCGGCCTGCATGCCGGCGGTCACCGCCGAGCCGGCATTGAAGCCGAACCAGCCGACCCACAGCAGCGAGGCGCCGATATAGGTCAGCACCATGTTGTGACCGGGGCCGGTGTCCTTGCGCTTGCCGAGCATGAGCGCGCACATCAGGCCGGCGACACCGGCATTGACGTGCACCACCGTGCCGCCGGCGAAGTCCAGCACCTTGAAAGCGGCGTCGCTGTTGGCCGCGTTCATGAAGCCGTCCGGGCCCCACACCCAATGGGCGACCGGCGCATAGACGAAGATCGCCCACAGTCCGATGAACCACAGCATGGCCGAGAACTTCATGCGCTCGGCGAAGGCGCCGGCGATCAGCGCCGGGGTGATGATCGCGAACGTCATCTGGAAGCAGATGTAGACCGTCTCAGGGATGGTCGGCGCCAGCGGGTTCGGATTGCCGATGCCCTTCGAGATGTCGCTCAGGATGCCTTGCAGGAACGCGCGGTCGAACCCGCCCAGGAATGGCGTGCCGGCACGGAACGCCATCGAATAGGTGCAGACGGTCCAGATGATGGTGACGAGGGCAGTGATGGCGAAGCTCGTCATCACGGTGTCGCCGACGTTCTTCTTGCGCACCATGCCGCCGTAGAACAGGCCGAGGCCGGGGATGGTCATCATCAGGACGAGCGCGACCGAGGTGAGCATCCAGGCGGTGTCGCCGGAGTTCGGCGTGCATTTCTCGAGCGTCTTGGCATCGCAGGCCGGCGGTGCGGCCTCGGCGGCCGGTGCCGCCGCAGCGGCGGGTGCCTCGGCCGGCGCCTGGGCATGGACCGCCGTCGCCGCGAAGAACGGCGCCGCGATCAGGATGGCGACGATGAGCCCGAAGATGAGAGCTGCAAGCCCCCCACGGGTCGGTTTACTGATCATTTTGGTTGCTCCTGTCCGTAGACGGTTGTTGCGTCCTCAAAGGGCGGTCTCGTCGGTCTCGCCGGTGCGGATGCGCACCGCGTGGTCGATCGACATGACGAAGATCTTGCCGTCCCCGACCTCACCGGTCTTGGCCGCGCTTATGATCGCCGCGACCACGGCATCGACCTGGTCCGACGCCACCGCGACTTCGATCTTGAGCTTGGGCAGGAAGTTCACCGTGTATTCGGCGCCCCGGTAAATCTCGGTGTGGCCCTTCTGGCGACCGAAGCCTCTGGCCTCGGTCACCGTCAGCCCGTGGACGCCGGCGCTGGTGAGTGCGTTGCGGACGTCATCAAGCTTGAAAGGCTTGATGACAGCCATGACGAATTTCATGAGTGCCCCCTGTGTGTTTCCCGTGAGGCGGGTATAGAGACGCCGATCCGGCAGCAGTTCACCTTGCCGGAGGGCCGCCCGCGCCCCGCTTATCAAGGGGCGTGCCAAGCTTGAATTTCGAAGATAATCTATTGATTCTTTGACATATTTTTTGATGGCCCGTGGCGTTGCCATACTGCAACGCATATAGATTTTGTGGTGAGATTGCCTATAAAAGTATCTTTTTAATATTTTTTAGCCTTGCCTCACTGACCGGCTCAGCCCCCTAATACGCGCATGGGTCGATCGCTTTTCGTTGGGGCTGCGATCGCACTTGGGGCGTATTGGGGGTGGGAATCATGAGAAGGTTTGTGTGCGCTGCGATGCTTGCCGTCGCATGCTCGTCCGTCACGGCGTGGGGGGCGGATGTGAAACTGATAACGAAGGCGCCCGTGCCGGCGCCTGCGGCCAATCCGTGGGACTTCGCTTTCGGGTCGGCCCTGATGTCCGACTACAATTTCCGCGGCATCACGCAATCAAACCACAAGCCGTCGGTCGCGGCCTACTTCGAGCCGCGCTACAACATCACCGACAGCTTGCAGGCCTATGTCGGCGTGTCCGGCGAGAGCATCTCGTTTCCCAATCGGGCCGCGGCCGAAATCGATTTCTACGGCGGCATTCGACCGACGTTCGGCAAGCTCGCTCTCGATTTCGGCTTCTGGGAATACTACTACCCCGGCGGTCAGTGCTTCAACGTTGCGGCGGTCGGGGGGGCGGACTGCGCCAACCAGGGCGTGGTGCCAACTCCCCTGCCGAACGGCAACGTCATGAAGGCCGACGTGAGCTTCTGGGAAGTTTACGGCAAGGCGACCTACACGGTGAGCGACAACTTCTCGTTCGGCGGCAGCGCCTTCTATTCGCCGTCCGTGCTCAACTCCGGTGCCGACGGCACCTACGTCGCAGCGACCGCCAAGTACACCGTTCCCAATGCTCCGCTTCCGGCGGGCGTCGGCGTGTTCATCTCCGCCGATGTGGGCCACTGGTTCCTCGGCACCAGCGACTCGTTCTACTGCACCCAGGTTGCCGGTGTCTGCGGCGGCGCATATCCGACCGGCATTCCTTACAAGAGCTACACGAACTGGGACGCAGGTCTCGGGTTCACCTACAAGGTGTTCACGCTCGATCTGCGATACTTCGACACCAACCTGAACAAGGGCGACTGCAACGCCTTCACCAGCGATCACACCGCGAGCGGGATTGCGACGACGCCGATCAATCCGTTCGCGGCCCCAGGTTCAAGCTGGTGCGGCGCGAGCTTCATCGCGAAGCTGTCGGTCGACATGACCGCCGCAGCCAACCTGAAGTGAGATGTGAGCGCGATCGGTCATTCTCCTTCAGCCGATCGCGCTCGCTCGAAACTCGGGACACGGCAGAGCCGTGTCCCGATCAGATTCAGCACAGCAGCTTCGGCCTGCGAGGTCGGTTGAACCCGGCGGGCGCGGTTATAGTCCGTCCGCCGCGCAGATCATTTGGCGATGGCCTGCAATCCATCCCTCGTGATCTTCACCCAGACCACGGTGCTCTCTCGGCTGCCGACATTTAGACGGCTGGGCTGTGCCATCGCCATTCCGTGCAGCACCAGAGCATCGAGTATGTCGCCCGAGACACCGTGAGCGAGAAGCATCGCCTGCGTGCACCCCCGGCGATTGTGGGCAAGCAGTTTGAGTGCGTGACGGTGCTCGTCGTCCAGTTCGATCATGGACGCCCCGCACGTCCATGGATCCCGATCACTCCGACTGCGGTGAACCGGCTTCCTTGCGAGAACGAAACGGCGCAGCAGCGGGGTGAAAAACTCATCGAGTCTCGTCAGCGGCGGCGGTGCCGGATCGCGCCTGTCGACAGAGGAGATCGAGCGTCTTTCGGATGCGGCGGCCGGCGGCAAACATGGGCCTCGGGCAGCCCTTCGACGAATTTCAGTTCGAATTCTATGCTCTGCCAGCGTTCGAAGGTCCCGCGGCCGCCAATTCCCTGGCACGGCTCTGGAGATGGCTTTTCCGGCCCTCTCTGGCTTTCAGTTTTGAACGGGGTTCCTTCACTACTGGACCACTATTCAACGCTGCCACGAAAAGTGATTTGGTCATCGCGGGCTGGATGGCGACCTCGCCTGTTTGCATGCCGTATCGAGCTCTTCGATCATCGTGCTGTAATTGAGCCAAGCCGGGGCCAGCGGAAATCCCTCAAAATATTCCAATTCGAAAACGATGCCCGCCCATCCTGAAAATCGACCGGACGCGGCCAATTCTCGCGCACGGCGATGCACGTAAGCTTCCTGCTCGTTTTTCCTCAGGGCGACGCAGATACCCGCAGTCATTGCACGACCTTCATTGCAAGCCCGAAAGCTTCTGCGGGCGCTGGTATGTCTCGAGCCATTGCGACGACTTCTGCTCGATCCACGCCTCGGCTTCGGAGCGGGAAGCGAAGGCACCGACGTCCTCCCGGAAATCCGGCCACTCCACGCGCACGAACCATCCTTCTCCCCCGACGAGCGGTTGAGGTGTCAGCTTTGGAAGGCGGTCCTGCATGCGCATGCCTATTTGGGGGCTGCGCGACTGACTGCGGCCGTCGCACCGCTGCGCGCCGAATCCACACCGGCTGCGGTCATCGATTCTGTGTCCTCGGCATGAGGGGCGGCATGAGGCGCGGCATAAGTGCCGACATGTCGTGCTCCCCCCGCGCGCGCGGCGGCCCAAACCGATGACTGCATCATCTTCCCTCGAACCGGCGGCCCAATACGGCATCGGAAGTCTCCAGAAGGCAAGCCAAAAAGATATAAAAAAATGATCTTTTGTTGGACTCCGACTATTCTTTTTATATTGTTGTCCGCCCGCAACAGCATCAACGAAAAGTGACGATAAAACAGGTACTTGGCTCCCGATGGGGGACCTCGTCCTGCCGCGCTTTTTTGTGCAGATGAATAAGTCCTGGGCAGAGGGGCGGCGTAACGAGCGCGCCTCAGGACGCCGCCCTCGCAGAATCACCCGATCGCGCCCGGTGATGGCTCGTGGAGCTCATATAAAAATAATGGCTTGCTTGGTCCGCCGGGCCGTTCCGTACTTGACGGGATGGCAAGGCTGCTACGTGCCGCGTCGCTCGGCATCAGCCGTTTGTCGAGCGCCGTCAAAAGCACAAAACATATCTATTCTATATTTCCCAAGGTCATAAAGTATATCGACTTTCTCCGCTTGCGCCTCCGATCCTTGATTGCCGGATAGCGGAGAGGGATCGATGCAGTTTTCAGCCTATGCAATCGCCACAGCCATTGTTGCGAGCGCTCTCGTGTTTGGTCTCGGCAGCGATTACAGTTTTGCCGCCAAATCGCGATCGGTTGTGGTCAGGGTTTCGCAACCTCCAAGTCAGCCGGTCAAGTTGCGCTATTATGGCGGACCGAAGAGTCCGATGTATCCGTAAGTCATTCGACGGACCGGCATGCGCGGTCGCGGTCATCGCGAAGGTGTAGTTCTGTCGTTCCGGGGCGCCCGTGAACGCGAGCCGGTCTTTCTTCTCCCTCTCCCGCCTTGGTCGGGGAGGGGGCCGCGGCGGCGAGGCGATCGCAGGCATCGTGCGAAGGCGAGACTGGGCCTCCCTCTCACAATCCTTGCCCGCAAGCCGGAAACGCCTTTTCACATAAAAAGGCGGGCACCGCGTGGGTGCCCGCAAGGTAGGATCGGCTGCTCGATCCCGGGAGGAACCGTCGCTCAACCCGAGTGGTCAGCCCGAGTAGTACATCTCGTATTCAACGGGGTGTGGGGTGTGCTCGAACTTGATGACCTCGTTCATCTTGAGGTCAATGTAGCTGTCGATGAAGTCGTCGTCGAACACGCCGCCGGCTTTGAGGAAGTCGCGGTCGGCATCGAGGCTCGAGAGCGCCTCGCGCAGCGAGCCGCACACCGTCGGGATCTGCTTCAATTCGGCCGGCGGCAGGTCGTAGAGGTCCTTGTCCATGGCCGGGCCGGGATCGAGCTTGTTCTTCACCCCGTTGAGGCCCGCCATCAGCATCGCGGCAAAGCCGAGATAGGGGTTGGCGAGCGGATCGGGGAAGCGCACCTCGACGCGCTTGGCCTTGGGCGAGTTGGTCCACGGAATGCGGCACGAGGCCGAGCGGTTGCGCGCCGAGTAGGCGAGCAGCACCGGCGCCTCGAAGCCCGGCACCAGGCGCTTGTAGGAGTTGGTGGTCGGATTGGTGAAGGCGTTGATCGCCTTGGCGTGCTTGATGACGCCGGCGATGTAGGACAGGCAGGTCTCGGAGAGGTCGGAATACTTGTTGCCGGCGAACACCGGCTTGCCGTCCCGCCAGATCGACTGGTGGACGTGCATGCCCGAGCCGTTGTCGCCATAGACGGGCTTGGGCATGAATGTCGCGGTCTTGCCGTAGATGTTGGCGACCTGGTGGATGCAGTATTTGTAGATCTGCATCTGGTCGGCCATGTAGACCATCGGCGCGAACTTCATGCCGAGCTCGTGCTGGGCGGAGGCCACCTCGTGGTGATGCTTCTCGACCTTGACCCCCATCTTGGCCATCGAGGCGAGCATCTCCGAGCGCATGTCCTGGACGGAGTCCTGGGGCGGGACGGGGAAGTAGCCGGCCTTGGTGCGGATGCGGTGGCCGAGGTTGCCGCCCTCGTACTCCTTCCACGAATTGATCGGCAGCTCGAGCTGGTCGACCATGAAGCCGGTGTTGTAGGGCTCGGCGGCGTAGCGCACGTCGTCGAACACGAAGAACTCGGCCTCGGGTCCGAAATAGACGGTGTCGCCGACGCCCATGGTCTTGACCATGGCTTCGGCCTTGCGGGCGATGCCGCGGGGATCGCGGTTATAGGGCTCGCCGGTGGTCGGCTCGAGCACGTCGCAGACGAGCACCAGCGTCGTCTCGGCGAAGAACGGGTCGATGCAGGCGGACGAGGGGTCCGGCATCAGGCACATGTCGGACTCGTTGATCGCCTTCCAGCCGGCAATCGAGGAGCCGTCGAACATCTGGCCTTCCGAGAACGTCTCCTCCTCGATCATCCCGATGTCGAAGGTGACGTGCTGCCACTTGCCGCGCGGATCGGTGAACCGGAAATCGCAGTACTTTACGTCGTTGTCCTTGATCAGCTTCAGGACATCTTTGGCCGTCGTCATGTCAATGAGTTCCTCTCCAGCGTAGACCGGCTCGACACGCCGGCGTCTTGATCGTCAGATGGCATCCAAGCCGGATTCCCCGGTTCGAATCCGGATCGCTTCCTCGATCTTGGAAACGAAAATCTTTCCATCGCCAATCCGGCCCGTTTGGGCGGCGCGACGGATCGCATCGACGGCCTTTTCGACCATCTCATCACTCAGCACAATCTCGATTTTTACCTTCGGCAGGAAATCCACCACGTACTCGGCGCCACGATAAAGCTCGGTGTGACCCTTCTGGCGCCCGAACCCCTTGGCCTCGGTGACCGTGATCCCCTGGAGCCCCACCTCTTGAAGAGCCTCCTTCACCTCGTCGAGCTTGAACGGCTTGATAATCGCCTCGATTTTTTTCATTGCAGATTGTCCTTCGCCCGCGAAACGAACCGATCGGGGGCGCGCCGAAGGTTAGCAGGGTCCATGCCAAACTCCGTGAAGGCGGCAAATACCGTTGCTTGTCAGCCGACTAATCGCTGATGACAGGGCGCTGCACCGCTTGCCCCCGAAGGGTGTGATTAAAATAGTGCCACACTGCACAATAGGTGCGCAAGCGAGGTTGCCGGCGTTGAGAATGATCATGATTTAGGCGTGCTTTGCGGCTCCGCTTGACGTGCGGGGCCGGTCACGCCTTCGCTGCGGGTGGCAATGATAGAGCTTCTCACCAATGAGGAGATGGCGGAGGCGGACCGGCGCACCATCGCATCGGGAACGCCGGGGGCCGACCTCATGGAGAAGGCAGGAGCTGCCGTCGCCCATGCGGTTCTGAGGCGCCACCCGCCGGGCAGCAGGGTGGCGGTGGTCGCGGGGCCAGGGAATAACGGCGGCGACGGGTTTGTCGCCGCGCGCCATCTCGCCGCCGCCGGCATGCGGGTGCGGGTCTGTTTGATCGGTTCCCCGGATCGTCTCAAGGGCGATGCCGCCCGGGCTGCGGCCGCGTGGAACGCCGAGGTCGCCGCTTCACCGGATCTGTCGGGCGCCGCCGTGATCATCGATGCGCTGTTCGGCGCGGGGCTCGATCGCGCGATCACCGGGGCCGCGCTCGCCGCGGTCGAAACGATGAACAGTGCTGGCTGCCCGATTGTGGCGGTCGACCTCGCGAGCGGCATCAACGGCACCACGGGTGCCGTGATGGGAGCCGCGGTCAAGGCCTGCGAAAGCATCACCTTCTTTCGTAAGAAACCGGGGCATCTCCTTCTGCCGGGCCGTATTTATTGCGGACCGGTGCGGGTCGCCGAGATCGGTATCAAGGCCTCCGTCCTCGCCGCGATCAACCCAACGACATTCGAGAACTCCCCGCCCTTGTGGCGTGGCCTGTTTCCGGTGCCAGACATCGCCGGGCACAAATACGGGCGGGGTCATGCCGTCGTAGTGTCGGGCGGCGCCTCCCACACCGGGGCGGCGCGTCTCGCCGCAATGGCGGCGCTGCGCGCCGGCGCCGGCCTCGTCACCATCGCTTCGCCGCGGGACGCGCTTATCGTCAACGCAACGGCCGAGCTTGCCGTGATGGTGCGTCCGGTCGACGATGCGCCCGAGCTCGAGATGCTGCTCGCCGACCGCCGCTTCAACGCGGTGGCGATCGGCCCGGGCGCCGGGGTCGGCGCCACCACCCGGGAACTGGTGCTCGCGGTGCTCGGCGGCGACCGCGCGGCCGTCATCGATGCCGACGGCCTCACGAGCTTTGCGCAGGAAGGGGTCCGCGACGCACTGTTTGCGGCGCTCGCCGCCAACGGACGCGCTGTGCTCACGCCCCATGCCGGCGAGTTTCATCGGCTGTTCGGCGGTATGCCGGGGTCGGCCGATCGCCCGGGCGGTGAGGCAAAGACCGAGCTCGCCCGCGCCGCGTCGCGCAAGTCGGGTGCCGTCGTCGTATTCAAGGGCCCGGACACCGTGATCGCCGCCCCCGACGGCCGCGCCGCGATCAACGCCAACGCGCCGCCGTGGCTCGCCACCGCCGGCACCGGGGATGTCCTCGCCGGGCTCATTGGCGGCCTGCTCGCCCAGGGCATGCCGCCCTTCGAGGCGGCCTGTGCCGCGGTGTGGATCCACGGCGAGGCAGCGGACTTGGCCGGCCCGGGAATGATCTCGGAGGACCTCGCGCCCCGGGTAGCCCAGGTCTACGCGCAGCGCCTCGGGGTGGGGTAGGACGGGACACACCCATCAGTCATCGCCGGGCTCGTCCCTGGCGACCCCGCTAACCATGGCACGGCCGTGCCCCATGGTCGGGGTGGCCGGGACGAGCCCACTGTTGTCCGGATTTTGCGAAACGGTTGCGATGGCAGCCGCCGACTCGCGATGCGTGAAGAATGTTGTTGATCTGACTCAGGATTTTTCGTGGCGCCTCTCGACTGTGCAAGCGGCGGCCCGGCACCGAGACGCCGAAGGCGTCAGTTTTTGCGGCGCTTTGCGTAACGGCAGTCTTTCGCATTTTGGGTCCGAAGCATCTAACTGACTCACAAGACTCGTGTTTCCCTAATCCGGACAACAGTGGGACGAGCCCGGCCATGACGCTCATGTGAGAGCCGAACCCGCTCTAAAAATTCAACGACGTCCGAAGCCCCGACGACCCACGCGTTTGGGCGAAGACCGCCGTCGGGGTTGAGCACGCCGCCGCCCGGCCGGATGATGTATTGAAGGTCCGGCTGCAGGGTCCACCACTTGGCGAGCTGGGCCTGGTACATCAGCTCGATCATCGTCTCGCCGCCGCGGACCGGAAAGTAGGCGTTGGTGTAGGTCGCGGTATCGGCGTCGAGCTCGCGGGCGTTCTCGCCGATGCGCGCATAGGCCGTGGCAATGCCGAGCTTTGTCGTCGGGCCGGCCGGGGATGCCTTTGTAGACCACGCCGGCATCTCCGTAGAAGTTGATGAGGTTGCGGTCGTTCGGCGCGCCGCCCAGGCGAACGAAGGCGGACACGCCCTGGTCGTCGGTGCCGGGCACGCGATAGAGCATCTGGTCGATCACGCCGTAGATGCCCTGATCCCCGGTGTGATTGAGCGGAATGCCCGTCGAGGCCGGATTTGCCAGCGACAGGCCGATGGTGTCGTAGCGCTGATCGGCGAAGGCGGAGCTGGTGTGATACCAGGCCCCGATCCGGTAGGCGCCCGGAAGTCCCCAGCCATTGCCCTGATTGTCCTTGCCCTGATTGGCCAGGTAGCTCGCCTCGCCGATGATGAAGGTGCCGCCGCGAAAGCTGAACACCGTGCCGGTCGGTATCGGCTCCGGCAGGTTCGAGCCGGCGCCGCCGCTGGGATCGCCGCTGAACACCCCGACCTGAAGAGCGACATCGTCGCGCGGCTTTACGCGGATGCGCGCGCCGGGAGCGGGCAACGGATAGGCGGGTCCGGAGGCGGGGAGGTTGCCGGCAAGAAAAGTCGGCCAGCTGATGCCGTTGTTGATGAAGTTCGTCGCCGTCGTGCTCTGCGCGAATTGGCTGTCCGCCAGCATCAGGCCGGTGCGGACCGACCACTTGTCGTCGGGCGCGTTCTGCTCGTACCAGAGCGCGTAGAGCCGTGCGACCGGCCCCGCCTCGAGGTTCGAGACCGCGAGGATGTTGCCGAGATAGGTCTGGCTGAAAAACGGACCATGCGTCACCAGCCAATGAACATGAACGTGTCCGCCCTCCCAGCCGGCAAGCTTTTTCAGGTCGAGGTCGATTTGCGGCTGAAACGCGCCGAGGTCGATCTGGCCGGGCCTGATCCCGCCGCCGGCATTCGCGAGGAAATCGTTCACGTAGGAAAGCGTCAGGGTGACGCCGTTATTCTCGAGGTAGGACCGAACGCCGCCCCAGTCACCGGTCGCGTAGGTTCGACCCGCTGGAGGCGGCTCGTCCGCGTGGACCGATTGCGCATGAGCGGTCCCGGGCGCGTTCGAAATGCCGGCGCCGACCCAACAGAGCGCGCACGAAAAGCGCAATGCCCATCGGTAACGATGGATGCCCCGCACGACCCCGCCCCCGCGTTCGTCACACCCGGCGGCATATGCTCCGCGAATATGGCAAGCTGATGGGGTCGCAACGGCAACGTGTGCGACGCCGGCCGGGCGGGGCCCGGTTCATGGTACGAAGATCGCGAGTCGAGGACGAAAGAGCCGGTACCCATGAAGCCGCCCAATCCACCGGCAAAGACCCGACGGTTCGGCCAATTCGCCCGCAGCGCGACGACGACCCGGGCGCAGGCGGCGGCATTCGCCCCTGACGAGGCCTACGAGGCCTCGCCGGGTGTCGCCGAGGCGCTCGCTGCGGTCGACGCCGGCGTGCCGGCGCTGCTCATCATTGGCCGCGCCGGCACCGGCAAGACGCGGCTCGTGCAATACCTCAAGGCGCGGCCCGGAGGGGAGCGGCAGGCGACCGTGGCGCCGACCGGCATCGCGGCGCTCAACGCCCAGGCGCAGACCATCCATTCCTTCTTCCGCTTCGAGCCGCACGTGCTCGATGCGGCGAACCTCGCCGATGCCGGACGCTTCGGCGGTATCTATCAAAGAATGCAACGGCTCATCGTCGACGAGGTGTCGATGGTGCGCGCCGATCTCGTGGACGCCATGGATGCGCGGCTACGGAAGCTGCGCGCCGACCAGCGTAGGTTCGGCGGCGTCCAGATCGTCATGGTCGGCGACTTCCTGCAGCTTCCGCCAGTGATCGCGCCCGATGATTGGCCGATGCTGGAAGCGCTCGGTTATTCCGGACCGTTCGCCTTCAACGCCCATGCGCTGGCGGATCTGCCGGTGCGGACGGTGACCCTCGACCGCGTGTGGCGTCAGGAGGAGCAGGACTTCGTCGACGTCCTCGGCGCGATCCGCGCGGGCGATGACGTCGAGGCGGCGTTGGAGACACTCAACCGGCGCTGTGTCGGGCCGCATCGCGAGGGCGTCGCGCCGCTGCTACTGACCGCGACTCGTGCCGCCGCGGAGGGCTACAACAAGCGCGGCCTTGCGGCGCTCGGCAGCGAGCGTATGGGCTTCAAGGCGAAGATCGAGAGCGCGTTCACGCTGGCGCCGGCGAGCCTTCCGGTCCCGGAGCATATCGAGCTTGCGGTCGGCGCCCGGGTGATGGCGGTGAAGAACGACGCCGGCGCCCGCTTCGTCAACGGCTCGCTCGGCACTGTGACCGCGCTCGGCGAGGACGGCGCGACCGTCGCCTTCGACCGCGGGCGCGGCGAGCATCTCGTGTCGCCGGTCGCCTGGGAGAAGGTGCGGCAGCAGTGGAACGAGAAGACGCGACGCATCGAGACCGAGGTGGTCGGCGCCTATCGCCAGCTCCCGCTCATCCCGGCCTGGGCGGTGACGATCCACAAGGCGCAGGGTCTTACCCTCGACGACGTGCGCATCGACCTCGGCTCCGGCGCGTTCGCGCCCGGCCAGGTCTACGTGGCGCTGTCGCGGGTGCGCAGCATGGCGGGCTTGTCGTTTGCCCGGCCGCTGCGCCCGGCCGACATCCGGGTCGATCCGATGCTGGTAGAGTTCACGGGCTGGGCGCAGCTCGAAGGCGGGCCCCGGCCGCAGCGGATCGCGGGGGACTGATTGCTCGACCATTTTCCCGGGTCATCGCCGGGCTTGTCCCGGCGACCCCGATCATTAGGCACGGTGGTCATTGCTCGGTAGAGGAAAGCCCGGTGCCATGTGATCGGGGTGGCCGGGACAAGCCCGGCCATGACTCGCAGTGAGTCGCATGCTCTCAGGCGTCGGTCTCGCACTTCTTCAAGAAGCTCGCCTTGGCGGCGCCGGCGAGCGCCTTGCCGTTCTTGTCGACAGCCTTCGGCTCGCAGGCGTCCTTCTTGCACTTAGTCATGAAGCTTTTGAGCGCGGCGCCGGCGAGTTTCTTGCCGTCCGATCCCACGGCCTTCGTCGAGCAGGAGTCGCCGGCGTCCTGGGCGAGGGCAGGCGACAGGGCGAAAGCCGACAGCACGACGGCGAGAACGATGCGTTTCATATTCATTCCTCCTCGATTCGGGAGCGGAGATTACATCGGCCTCGATGACATTTCTTGCAGGCGAGTCGCGACCGAGATCGGGAAGACTAACCCCAATGAAGCGCCAGCGAAATGCGCTCCTGTTTCGAATTCACCGTCGAATCGCGTGTCTGGAACTCGTTCGCGATTGCGAGATGGCTCTTCGTCAGTCGACCCGTACGTTCGCCGCCTTCATGATCGGACCCCACCGCGCAATGTCGCTCTTCACCAGCGACGCGAGGGCCTGCTGGCCGCGCTGAGACTTATCCGGAATCACCGCGCCGAGCTCGAGCAGGCGCTTTCTCGTGTTCGGATCATCGAGTGCCTTGTCGACCGCATCGGAAAGCCGGTCGAGAATTGGTTTGGGCGTGCCCTTCGGCGCGAACAGCGCCCACCACGGCGCCGCGTCGAGGTTTTGGAGGCCGGCCTCGATGGTGGTGGGAACATTTGGCAGGGTCGGATTGCGTTCGTGCGCGCCGAACGCATAGACCTTCACGCCGCCGGACCCGTAATGCGAGGCGATGTCCAGGATGGTGCCCATGAAGTAATCGACCTGGCCGCCGAGCAGGGCGGTCATGGCGGGCGCATTGCCGCCGTACGGAACGAGCGTCGGCTTCACGGCGAGATCGGCATTGAGCACGAGCGCGTAGGTGAAAGACATCGAGCCGACGCCGGTATGGGCGAGGTTGAGCTTGTCGGCATTCGCCTTCACATAGGCGATGAACTCGCGGACATCCTTGGCCGGGAAATCCTTCCGCGCGGCGATCAGCAGCGGCTGCGAGCAGACGACGCCGATCGGCTCGAAATCGGTCTCGGGCTTGTAGGCGAGATTGGCGTAGAGCGACACCGCGATGGCGTGCGTTCCCATGTGGCCCATCTGGATGGTGTAGCCGTCGGGCGGCGCGCGCATGGTGCGGGCCGAGCCGACGGTGCCACCCGCGCCGACCACGTTCTCGACGACGCATTGCTGGCCGAGCGTGCGCGACATGTGCTCACTCGCGATGCGGGCGGCGACGTCGGTCGGGCCGCCCGCGGCGAAGGGCACGATCAGGGTGATCGGCCGCGATGGCCAGGCCTGCGCCCGCGCAGCGCGCGGGAGGCTCGGAACAGCCGCCGAGGCGGCAAGCTGCAAGAATCGGCGGCGCGGAAGTTTCGTCATGGGCACACTCGGGTTCGCTCCGGGCATTTCGTGGGGCCGTGTCGACTCGTTCGCCGCCGATGGTCCCCTCAGCGGACGGACGGCCGCACGGCCGATGCGGATCATGCTATTCCGAGTTCTGCGGGTGCACCAGAACACTGACTGCGAGATGTTCGCGCAGCCGCCGAACCGCATTCTCGACGCCGATTCTGTCCGAGCGCTCGACATGGAGCCCGGCCAGCGACGTCCGGGGAGGGCAGTTCCCCTCGACCAAGAGGTTTGTCTACGCACTGCGGTAAATCGGCATCATGCAACCCTGCGGTGTGGGCGCGCGGTACCCGTCCGGTGTCGTGCAAGTGCTGGCCTATGCCCTCGATAGAGAGTGTCCGCGACAACATCGGCGCGCCAAAACACGGTTGGACACAGCAATCGGCCCGGACGCTCCGGTAAGTCGCATGGCGCCATTAGCATTTTCCCGGCGGGCGGGCAGATTGGCGCGCCTAGCGGCCTGGCAAACAGATTAGGATCGCTCTAAACTATAGAGTTTGAATTATACTAATTCTAAGAACAAAACTTAGAACTTGTCCAATTATAGATTGGAATTCGTCCAATTAAAACTTCGTGGGCAGCCTGTTTTTACTGGCCTTTAGATCGATTCTACTGCCGCCTGTATTCATCTTTCAGCGGCTTTGTTTTATCCCTCCGCTTGCAGTTGGCGGGCGTTGGGACGTTGGGGTGCCTGCCGAAAATGATGCGGGGGCTGGCGAAATGGGGGGCTTCAGGGATCTGAGGCTGCGCGGTCTGTTGTCGATGGACCGGTCGGAGATGCGGCAGCTTGCTGGGCCGTTCGGCTCAGGGAACGCTATTGTCATTGCGCGTGGGCATGGCGCGCGTTCACATCACAACCACCGCGCAAGGCTCGCAGCACTCTTGCTGGCGACGGCAATGACGGGCGGCGGAATGGCATTTGCGCAGGACGGCTCGCCGCCAGCGCAGTCTCCGTCGCCAAAGACTTCGTCGCCAAGCACACAGGCTCCACCGCGGTCTTCGTCGCAGAAGGCGGCACAGGTTTCGCAATCGCAGCCTGCATCGTCACAGCCGGCATCGTCGGCGCCGTCTTCGGCGCAACCTCCGTCATCGCAGCCGTCGACGGCTCAGCCTTCGTCGCCAGCGCCGGGATCGACGCCGTCCACTGCGTCTGCAGACGATATCGTCAAAAAATTCGAAGCGATGGAGCAGCGGATCCACGCGCTCGAAACCGAGCTCAATCAGAAGGTCGCCCCGGGCACACCCGGCGCTCCTGGTAAGCCCGGCACCCCCGGCGCACCTGGCGCACCCGGAGCGACACCCGCCAAGCCCGGAAAGCCGGCGCCTGCCGGCGCTCCGGATTGGGTCACGTCGACCCAGCCTGGCACCGCACCGGCAGGTACCCCCGGTGCGCCGGCGGCGCCCGGCGGGACGCCTGCGGGCAAGCCCGGCAAGCCAGCTCCGGCCGGCACACCGGATTGGGCCGTCACCGCACAGCCCGCGACGCCGGGAGCGCCGCCTCCTGAGGGGCAGCCCGCTGTTCCCGGCGGCTCGGTGCCTTCCTGGAACGGCCCAGGCACGGCAACCGCGAACAAAGGCCTGCTCGGAATCGCGCCGTCCCCGGTGACCGGACTGAGCATCGGCGCCTATGGCGAAATGGCGTTCGGCTTCCAGCAGAACCCCGACGCCCTCGGCCAGTGGCAGAACGGGTTCGACGCGCATCGCCTCGTGCTGCTGCCGACCTATCAGATCACCGAGAACATCATCTTCAACGCGGAGATCGAGTTCGAGCACGCCGGCACCGGATTCGACGGCGACGACAAGCTCCACGGCACCGCCGAGATCGAGCAGGTCTGGGTCGACTTCAAGATCATGGACCAGTTCAACTGGCGCGCGCCCGGCATCGACCTCATCCCGATGGGCTACATCAACGAGCATCACGAGCCGACGCAGTTCTACAGCGTGATGCGGCCCGAGCTCTACAACGGCCTCATTCCCTCGACCTGGAAGGCGCCGGCAACCAGCATCTACGGCACGATCGCGGAGGGCCTGACCTACACGATCCAGGCGAGCACGAGCCTTGAGGACTTCGGCGACGATTTCGCCGTGCGAACCGACGCCAATACGGTCCCGCCGTTCCCGACGGGGTATGTCGCCGGCATCGACGGCTTGAGTGGGCTCGGCTTCTCGCTGCCGGTACGCGGCGACTTCCGGCAGCTCAACAACGACATCGCGGTTGCCGCGCAGCTCGCCTATTCGCCGCCCATGCTGCCCGGATTCGCCGGCACCACCAGCGCCTATTACTCGCCGAACACGTCGCCGCGTGGCGCCTATGCGGACAACGGCATGCTGCTCGGCCGCACGAATCTCAGCATGTTCGACACCGAGTTCCGCTATCACATCGCGAACACGGGGTGGGAAGCGCGTGCCGAATATGTTTACGTGACGTTCGGCAGCCCGGCCAACCTGCGCGCCAACAACGACAGCGATCCGACCAACAACGTCGGCAAATCGATGTATGGTTATTCGGGTGAGCTCGCCTACCATCTGCCGCTCGGCAACATTCTCAGCAGCGATTGGGAGCTGGTGCCGTTCTATCGCTATACCTTCCAGAACTTCCAGACGGCCGGATATGCCGGAACTGACGTCAATGCGCCGACCGGCGCCGGGCAGACGCGCTTCCACAATGCCGGCTTCGCGCTGTTCCCGTCACCGCAGCTCGTGCTGAAGGTGACGTGGCAGAAGGTCATCAACGACGATCCGTTCGGAGCGCGGTCGGATTCGGTGCTCGGCGGCGTAGGCTTCTTTTTCTGACGCGGGTCGCGCGGCTGGCCGAGTTGGCCGGTGCAGCGCGGTTCGCAAAACGAGGTTGAGACGGTCATGTCGGATTGGATGCGTTGGAGCCTGCCGGTGGCCGCGTTGAGCGCGGTGGCATCGCCGGCCTATGCGGTCGTCTATATGAGCCTGCCTCAGGCGCAGAAGGCAGCGTTCCCGACGGCCACAAGTTTCGTCGACTATGACGGCCGCTCGTGGAAAGCGATGGCCGGCGGCCAGTTGCTCGGCCTCGTCGTGCTCGACCACGTGATCGGCAAGCATCTCTATATCGACTATGTCGTCGCGCTCGACACCGCCGGAAGGGTCAAGAAGGTCGATATCCTGACCTACCGCGAATCCTATGGCGGCGAGGTTCGCGACTCCGGTTGGCTCGGCCAGTTCGTCGGCAAGGGCAACGGCAGTTCGCTGCATATCGGCGGCGACATCCGCAACATCTCCGGCGCGACCCTGTCCTCGCTCCACGTCACCGAAGGCGTGAAGCGCGTGCTCGCGACCTACGGCGGGAAGGGGCGATAGCATGTCTGCCCAACGGCTCAGTCAAAATTCGTCGGGCGCGATGCCCGCATCCATCATCGATGCATCCGGTTACGAGGGGGTAAGCTTCATGAGACGTCTCGTCATTGCGGGCTTCGCCCTCGGAATGATGGCGGCCACCGCGGTCGCGGCCGACATGCCCGTTCCCTACGCCAAGGCGCCGCCGCCACCCGAGTTCAGCTGGACCGGCCTCTATATCGGCGGCAATGCCGGCTGGCTGCAGCTCGAGGACAATGGATATCCGTTCTGCCTCGACCCGACCGGCGCGATGCAGGGCCTCGGCTGCGACATCATCCCCGGCGGACAGATGGGCGCCAACGGCTTCTTCGGCGGCGGCCAGGCCGGTTACAACTGGCAGGCCGGCAAGCTCGTGCTCGGCATCGAGGCCGACATGCAGGGGGTCGACGTCAAGGCGTCGGAAAACATCGGCGGCCCGTTCGCCATCGTATCCCCGTTCCCGATCAATACCGGGCCGGGCTCGAGCTTCGTTGCAACGGAGAGCCTGACCTGGCTCGGCACGTTGCGGGGTCGTTTCGGCGTCGCTTTCGACCGCCTGCTCGTCTATATGACCGGCGGTCTCGCCATGGGCGGGGTCGACGTCACCCAGGCCCATAACTTCGCCGCGGTTCAATATCCGTCCAACACATCGCGCGTCCAGAACGGCTGGACGTTCGGCGGCGGCGTCGAATGGGCGTTCTTGCCGCGCTGGTCGGTCAAGGCCGAGGGCGGGTACTACGACCTCGGCACGATCCAAACCCAGAGCGCGGCGGTCCCAACCGTGCCGGCAAGCTTCGTTCTCGGCAAAACCTTCGAGACGCGTGGGGCCTTCGCCAGGGCGGGCGTGAACTTCAAGCTCTGGGAGCCGGCCCCGCCGGTGAATGCGGCCATCTACTGAGGTGGCGACACATCGGGAAGCATTCTACGGAGGGTCGACGAGCCGAGATCATGGATGCCGATGAAGTCCGCTTGAAAGGGGAGGCGAGGGGCGAATGGTCGACCTCGCGGCGAGCCGGCGCGCCTGCCGATCTCGTCAAGGTGCGTCGTGCCCGCCCCTTGCTCGGGACGTTCGTCGAGATTGCAGTCGACGAGATTTGCGAAACGGAATCCGCCGAGACTGCCCGAATCGGAATCCGCTATCGATGCGGCGTTCGAGGCCATTGCGACAGTGCATAGCCTGATGAGCTTTCACGACGACGAGAGCGACGTGAGCCGCCTCAACCGCGAGGCCTCCGTCGGCCCGGTGGCCGTGCATCCCTGGACCCTCGTAGTGCTCGCGGCGTCGCTCGATCTGCATCGCAAGTCGGAGGGCGTGTTCGATATCGCGGTGGCGCCGGCGCTGCAGGACCTCGGCCTCCTGCCACGTCACGATCACGAGATCGCGGTGCGATCGACCGGCGTCGGCGAGCCCTTTGCCATTCTCTCCGGCGGCAGGGTCGCCTTTCGTGACCGACGCGTCAGGATCGATCTCGGCGGCATCGCCAAGGGCTACGCGGTCGATCGGGCGGTCGCAGCGCTGCGAGACGGCGGGATCGCCCAAGGTATCGTCAATGCCGGCGGCGACCTTGCCGTGTTCGGCCCGCGCCCGGAGACGGTCCACGTCCGCGATCCCAGGGATCCCGCGGGATTGATTTGCAGCATAGAGGTCACGAACGCGGCTCTGGCGACGAGCGGCGGGCGTTTCGATCCGATGGCAGCGCGCGCGCCACGGCGAGCGCGGTGATCGATCCGCGCACCGCGGCGCCGGTCGCGGGCCGTCTCGGCGCGACCGTAGGTGCGCCGACCTGCATGCTCGCCGATGCGCTGACCAAGATCGTGATGGCGATGGGCGAGGCGGCGGCGCCGCTCGTCGCGTCCTGCGGCGCGCGCGCGCTGTTCGTCTCCGACGACGGCGTCCACGTCACCGCGAACTGGCAGGATGGCGTGAACCTTGCGGCTTAGTCCGGGCTTTCGCAACGCGCTTTACGCGATCTTCGCGATCCTGTTCCTCTCGGGCGCGACGTGGCTCGTCGCCGACGCTCTCAAGGACAGCGCGAACGGCGAACTCTGGCAACAGATTGCCGCCACGCTGCTGATGACCCATGGCGGCAGCGCCATGGTCACGCTGATGATGCTCGGCGCGCTGGTGCCGTTGCACATTCGTTACGGCTGGCGGGCGCGAAAGAATCTGTCGACGGGAATTACCATGGCGACGGTGAGCGCCATCCTCGTCGTCACCGCCTTCGGCCTTTACTATTTCGGCGCCGAAGGCGCGCGCGGGGTCGCGGGCGACGTACACACCTGGCTCGGCGTTGCGTGCCCGGTGCTTCTCCTCGCACACATCTGGTGGGGCCGGCGGACGGCGCCGTGAGCCGTGCGCCTCCGATGCGGTGCTTGCGATCCGGAGCGGCGGCATCGGGTCATATGATCGATCCGGGCCCGCTGCGACACAGCTTTATTTAACCAAAGCCTGCACTTCCGGGGCGGGCCGACGGCACCGGTCAACTGCCGGTTCCATTGCGTCGCGGACCGCTATAGTCTCTCGACAAATCTCTGGAGGGCGGAGATGCGACGGCGGGAGATTATTGCGGTCTCGGCAGTTCGACGTATGCGCGGCACCGCGGGTGTGGATGCCGCGCGCGTCGGCTACCAGCCTAAAGATTTTAACGGCCTAGCGGGGCACTAACGATTCAATTCGCCTAAAAGGCCTGCCTCTGAAAGCCCACTCTAATCGGCACCCTGGAAGGAACGGGATCATGAATGCAATTGACTCTGCAGATGGACCTAACCGCCGCGACATACTGAAGACTTTGGCGGCCGTTCCGGTGCTGTCCGAGACGCTTTTGTCTCAGTCTGCAAACGCCCAATCACCGACCAAGGTGGATGTCTTGATCGTGGGAAGCGGGCCTGTGGGTAGCACCTTTGCGCGCACGCTGGTCGAGGGCGACCCGACCAAGAAGATCCTGATGGTCGACCTGGGCGCGCAATTGACGGCGGTGCCGGGAACGAATGAAAAGAATATTGTACGTCTATAATTACAGCGAGGACGGTCTCGATACGCTTTCTCAAAGAGTAAAAAGCGAGCTCACCCCGACGTCTCGGACGAACAGTCAGCCGTGGCCCGAGCTCTTGGGTCCGATTTCTCAGCCTCGAGTACCGCCGGTCAACTATCAGATCAACGGAGGTAATCCCGATCAGAAAGACTGGGAAAACATACCCGCGGCAGCGTCTTCATTCAATGTCGGCGGCATGGGCGCTCATTGGACATGTTGTACGCCACGCCCGGTATCGGTCGAGAAAATACCCTTCATCGACGCAGGTGAATGGGACCGCCTGATCGCACGCGGGGAGAGATTACTCAAGACCAATCAGGTCTCCTTCACCGAATCTCTCCGCGGTCAAGTCATCAAGGAGACCCTGTCGAGCCTGTTCGACGCCAAGCTACCAAGCGACGGGCGGGTTCAAATGCTCCCCCTCGCGTGCGAGCGGCGCAGCAAGTCCTGGGTGCAGTGGACTGGAGCGGACACGGTTCTCGGCCCTCTCGCAGAAGCCGGCAGGATACCTTCAACTCGGTTTGAATTGCGCCCCGAGACCATTTGCCGCGAGTTGCTGGTGGAAAACGATCGGGTTGTCGGAGCAAAGCTGGAACACCTTCCGTCGGGCCAAAGCCAGACTATGTACGCCGACGTCGTAATTGTCGCGGCGAACGCGTTTTATACTCCGCAGCTGCTTTGGAAATCCAACATTCGGCACGGAGCGTTGGGACACTACCTGAACGACCAGCCCATGCTGTTCTGCCAAATCGTCCTCAAACATGAGCTCTTGACCAAGATCGGCAATCTCTGGAACGCACCGGATCCGAACATCGACCCGGTCCCGATTCCCAAAAACGATCCGATACCTAACGTCTGGATTCCGTTTTCATATCCAGAGCATCCGTTTCATTGTCAAATTCACAGAGACGCATTTCCCTACAGCATTCTCCCGGGCAACATCGGGGTAGATCATCGAGCCATAGTGGACCTTCGCTGGTTTACGAAGAAGGATATTCGCTTTCGCGACCACATTACATTCTCCGACAAATACGTCGACATGTACGGGATGCCGCAAATTACCTTCCATTACGGATTGAGCGAAATCGATCAGCTAACCGTTCAGGCCGCAATGAGCGATATGATCCGGGCGGCGGAGGTCCTCGGCGCCTTCTTGCCGGGATCGGAGCCGCAGGTGCTGGCGCGCGGAAGCTCGCTTCACTTCCAGGGAACCTACCGGATGGGAGCCGTCGAGAATACCGACGACTCGGTTTGCGATGCCTATTCAAGAGTTTGGGGGTACAGAAATCTTTACTTGGGAGGTAACGGTATCATCCCCACTTCGACCGCCTGCAACCCGACACTGACGAGCGTCGCGCTGGCTATTCGCGCGAGCGACAAGATCCTGGCGGATTGGGGCAAGAAGTAGCGCCTGGATCGAGCCTGCTCGCGTCGGAAGCGCCGGCGTGGAGGGAAATCGAGGAGCGGGGCCCACTGGCGCCGCTTGCTTCATCCGGGCAATTCCAGCCAAAATCTCGCGCGCTCGTCCGAGCTCGCGCGGATGCCGCCCCACGCTACGCCGGCACCGGCGCGCGCGGAAGCTCGAGCGTCGCCCGCAGGCCGCCGCCGGCGCGGTTCTCCAGCCTGATGCGGCCGCCATAGAGATCGACGAGGTCGCGCACGATCGGCAGCCCCAGGCCCGATCCCGGCACCTGCTCGTCCAGGCGTTCACCGACCTTGAAGACGACGTCGAGCTTCTCCGCCGGCAGTCCCGGCCCGTCGTCATCGACGGTGACGACGATGCGGTTTCGAGCTTCGTCGACGGCGCCGCGAACCTCGATCCGCTCCGTCGCCCATTTGCACGCATTGTCGATGATGTTGGCGAGGATCTCGTTGAGGTCCATCGGATCGCACAGCGCGACGCAGGCGTCGCCGACGTCGGTGTCGATCGCGAGGTTCTTCGCCGCATAAAGGCGCTGCATCGCCGCGACGATATTGGCGACCGTCGGCGCCGCCGCGGCGACGACGCCAGGCACGGAGCGCGAGGCGGCGGCGCGGGCCCGCGCGATCTGGTAGTCGATCTGGCGCTGCATGCGCTGCGATTGCGCGAGGATGACGTCCGCCGACTCGACCTGGCCGCGGTCGGCGAGACGGTAGGCCTCGTCGGTGAGCACCGCGAGCGGCGTCTTGAGCGCATGGGCGAGATTGCCGGCCTGAGTGCGGGCACGCAGCACCATCTGCGCATTGAGCTCGAGCAGATTGTTGAGGTCGTCGACCAGCGGCTGCACCTCGGAGGGAAAGCCGCCGGGCAGCTTCGCCGCTTCGCCGGCGCCGATCGCGCCGAGGGCGCGCCGCAGCCGCGTCATCGGCTGTAACCCGAACTGTACCTGCAGGATCGCCGCAGCGATCAGGAGGATCGCCAGCAGACCGAGCGACAGGGTGAGCGGCACGGTGAAGGTCGGCAGCATGCGGTCGACGACCGCGGTGTCCGCGCCGACCTGGATGCGCAACGGCGGCTGGGTGCTTCCGTCGGGCTGCAGCAGGCGCTCGAACGTGACGATCGAGCCCTGCGGGCCGGACAGCATGACCTTGCGCACGTTGTTGTTCGAGAGCGGATCGTCGGGGACCGGAATATTTTCTGTGCTCGCCGAAAGCGACTTGATCAGAACCTTTCCCGACCGGGTCACCTGCCAGGCGAGGCCGGAGCCGAACTCGGTGAAGCGCGGATCGCTGAGCGGCCGATAGAGATGGGGAAAGCCTTCATCGTCGAAGTCGATCAGCATCACGAGCTCGTCGAGATGCTTGCGAAGCTCGCTCTCCATGAGATCGTTGGCGAACTGGCGGAACAGGGCCGCGATGAAGATGCCGGCGGCGGAGACGCCGATGGCGATCCAGATCGCGGCGCCGATCGCGAGCCGCGCCCTCAAGCTCCTGAGCAACGTCGGGCTCATCCGAAACGGTATCCGAGGCCGCGCATGGTCTTGATCACGTCGCGGCCGAGCTTGCGCCGCAGCCGCGCGACGTAGACCTCGATGGTGTTGGGGTCGCGCTCGGTGCCGAGCGAGTAGAGATGGTCGAGCAGCTGCGATTGCGAGATGACGTGGCCGCGGCGGTGCATGAAGTAGTTCAGGATGCGGAACTCCTGCGCCGTGAGATCGATCGGCTTTCCGGCGACCGTGACCGTCCCCGACGCCGGCGAGAGCTCGATCGTATCGTGGACGAGCGTCGAGGATGGTTTTCCCGCCGAGCGGCGGATCAGCGCCCGCAGGCGCGCGACGATCTCCTGGATGTGCGAGGGCTTGGTGATGTAGTCGTCCGCCCCGGCGTTGAGGCCTTCGACCTTCTCCGCCCAGCTGCCGCGCGCCGAGAGGACGAGAACCGGCATCTCGCGCCCGGCCTGCCGCCACGAGCGCAGCAACTCGACGCCGGGCATGTCGGGAAGACCGAGATCGAGGATCGCGGCGTCGAAGTCCTCCGTGCGTCCGAGGCGGTATCCGGATTTGCCGTCCGCGGTGTGCTCGACGACGAACCCCGCGCCTTCCAACCCTTCGGTGAGGCGGCGAGAGAGATCCGGATTGTCCTCGACCAACAGAATGCGGATGACGTTCCTCCCGTAGCGGCAGGAAGATAAGGGCATCGCAAAGCGGAAGGCCAGTCCATTTTCGGGCCGGCCGCTTCAACTGGGCCGCGAGGATTTGGAATTCAGCTTCCATTCAGCTTCCGGACAGCCCGCTGTCAGGTCGCGATGACAGGATGTGCAAGTCCTTGAGCCGCCATAAGGAGGTCTGATGCACGACCCGGCGAAGCGTCCGGCAGCACTCGGTCTTGCTGGTGCTGTTTTGTTGCTCGGCGCGGTGCCGGCGCTCGCGCACCACTCCTTTGCCCGCTTCGATGCCGACCGGCAGGTCACCCTGCAGGGGACCGTCCAGGAGTTCCAGTGGACCAACCCCCATGCCTGGGTGATCCTCACCGTCGACCGGAAGGGACGCGCCGAGCAGTGGGCGATCGAGATGAACGGCCCCAACGGCCTTGCGCGTCAGGGCTGGCGGCCGAAGACGCTCACTCCCGGCATGCCGGTCAGGCTGACCATCCATCCGCTTCGCGACGGAACGAACGGCGGCCAGTTCGTCGAGATCACGCTGCCCGACGGCACCGTCATGGGCGGCACCGGAGGGGAGCCCATCCGATGATCCGCTGCGAGCGAGTGCAATGACCGTGCGCGAAGTGCCAAACACCGATCGGAGTTCTCCCTTGTTGCAACAAACGCCCCGAGAGAAGACCAAGCTCCTCAATCGCGTGCGGCGAATCCGCGGCCAGGTCGAGGCCGTGGAGCGGGCGCTGGAGCAGAACATCGGCTGCGCGGACGTTTTGCAGCTGATCACCGCCGCGCGAGGCGCGCTCAACGGACTGATGGGCGAGGTGATCGAGGATCACATCCGCACGCATCTCGTCCATCCGCAGCTGCAGCCGAGCGACACCGCCGAAGCGGCGGACGAGCTGATCGACGTGATCCGCTGCTATCTCAAATGACGCGCGTGGCGTAGAATCGCCGGCGGGGCGAGCCTTAAACGACACGCGGAGACGAAAACGCCATGAAAATTCTGATTGCCGGCGGCTGGCTCGCCGTTGCCGTTGCCGCCGCGGTATTGCCGGCGGCAGGGCAGGGGCAGAACGTCGGCCTCACCGGCATCGACAAGCCGGGAGACGTCGTGCAGGCGCGCCAGCTCCTCATGGACGGAATCGACGAGGATATGCACGACATCGATCTCGCCGGCACCGGCCAGGTGACTGGCCTCGATGACCTCAAGACCCACGCGGACCGTATCAGCACGCTGCTGACCGCGTTCCCGCATCTTTTCCCGCCACAGACCCAGCCGTCGCCGGATGCGCCTGTCCCCACTACGGCATCGCCCGCGGTGTGGAAGGAATTCGCCGATTTCTACGGGCGCGCCGCGGCGGCGGCGAAGACCGCGCTCGATGCAAGCCAGGCCGGCACACTCGACCAGTTCAAGCCGCTGGGCGCGCAACTGCGCGCCGACTGCGACAGCTGCCACGCGAAATACATGGTGGTGGAACAGCCCAAGCCCTAAGTGCTCCGATCAGGCCCGAACCAAAGCCCAAGCCCTGACATCGAGGACCGATGCAAACCCCCGTCCCGGCGATCCTCGTCGCCCTCATCGCTACCGTAAGCTTCGCCCAGGACAAGCCGACACTGTCGCCTTCCGACCTTGAAGCGGAAATTGCCGGGCTCAAGGCGGATACGGCGGCGCTCGTTGCGACGGGGCGGACCGCGCTCGATGCGCTGACGCCGGAGCAGCGCCTTGCCGCGCCGCCGGCGATCTGGCGCTCCTCCCGCGCGCTCCGCGAATTCAGGGACTGCGGCGATTGCCCGACGATGGTCGTGGTCCCGGCCGGCGAATTCACCATGGGCGCGCCGGCAACCGAGCTCGGCGGCGAGGCCCAGCACCGGGTGACGATCGCGACGCCCTTCGCGGTGAGCAAGTTCGAGATCACTTTCGCCGAGTGGGATGCGTGCCTCGCAGCCGGCGGCTGCCGCAGCTACCGGCCGGGCGACGAAGGCTGGGGCCGCGACGCCAGTCCGGCGATGAACATCTCCTGGGAGGACGCCAAGGCCTATGCCGCATGGCTGAGCGCGAAAACCGGCAAGACCTACCGGCTCCTGTCGGAGGCGGAGTGGGAGTACGCCGCACGCGCCGGAACCATCGCGGCCTATCCTTACGCCGACGGCCTGTCGCCGACCAAGGCGAACTACGACGCCAGCACCGACGGGTCGGGTCCGTCGGACGTCAACCGTCAGCGCACCGTGCCGGTCGGCAGCTTCATGCCCAACGCATTCGGCCTCTACGACATGCAGGGCAACGTCTCCGAATGGGTCGAGGACTGCTGGAACGACGACTACACCGCTGCCGCCCCGACCGACGGATCGGCCTGGGTCACGGGCGATTGCAAGGGCCACGTGGTGCGCGGCGGATCGTGGGAGGACTCGGCGACCGAGCTGCGTTCCGCGGCGCGCACCGGAGGGGCCAAGGACGACCGGTTCTACACCGACGGAGTGCGGATCGCGCGCAGCCTATAATCGCGCGGCGATCTGAGAGCCTGTGGATGTACTTGCCGACCTCAGCCTGAGCCCGCAAATATATTCAACGACCTCATCCTGAGGAGCGTCCGAAGGACGCGTCTCGAAGGATGGCCCCATGCGTCTCGGCTTGTGGCCGTCCTTCGAGACGCCTGCTTCGCAGGCTCCTCAGGACGAGGTCGGCGAGGGCTCAGGTAAGTTGAGCCTCTAGGGGCACCGGGTGATAATCGGAAGGCGAACATTCCTCTCCCTCGTTTGCGGTGCCGCGGCGTCTCTGCCGCGCGGCGGCACGGCACAGGGGATGGCGAAGATCGGATTTCTGCATCCGGCAACCGTCGAGGCCTATGTGTCCAATGCGGCGGGCTTTGCTCGCGGCTTGAAGGACGCCGGCTTTGCCGAAGCGGCAAACGTCTCCATCGCCTATCGCTTCGCCAACGGACAGCTCGGCGACCTCGCGATGCTCGCCGCCGATCTCGTGGGTGAGGCTCCGGCGGTGATCGTCGCTGGCGGCGCTGCCGCGGCAATGGCCGCCGCGCACGCGACGTCGGCGATACCGATCGTCTTCGTGACCGGCCACGATCCGGCACCGCTCGGGCTCGTGGCGAGCCTCACGCGACCCGGCGGCAATGTCACCGGCGTGACCTTCGCGACCACGGGTCTCGATCGGTCGCAAGCTCGAGCTGATCCGTGCGTTTCTGCCCGGTGCGAAAATGCTCGGCTATCTCGGGGACAGCGGCGCCTCCTACGGCGGCAACTCCGCCATCGCTCAGCGCCCTTGCGGCGCGAAAGAACGAAGTGGTCGCGGGGTCGCAAGGCGGCCGGCTTGCAGGTGCTGGTCGCGGAGATCGGGACCGAGCACGACTACGACTCGGCGTTCACTGCCTTTGCAGAGCGCCGCGTCGACGCCCTGATCGTGGGTGCCTCCGCGATACTGGCGAACGACGCCGAAGAGGTCATTGCGCTCGCCGAGCGCAACCGCATTCCGACGCTGTTCGAGCGTCGCAGCGACGTCGTCGGCGGCGGGCTCGTGAGCTACGGCGACAGCCGCACCGAAGCTTGGCGCCTCACCGGCGCGCAGGCCGGCCGCATTCTCGGCGGCGCTTCGCCGGCAAGCCTGCCCGTCGTTCGAACCGGTAAACCCGAGCTCGCGATCAACCTCAAGACCGCGAAAGCGCTGGGCCTGACGATCGATCCCAGCCTCATCGCGCAGGCGGATGCCGTGATCGAGTGACGCCGCCCGGCGCGGAGACGCACCGGAAGCGTCTTGCCTGCATGGCCAACCGGTGCGGGCCGACCCTATTCCAGGAAGCTATAGCGTTATCGAAAAAAAGCACTTCTGCGCTCTAACGCCGCGATACAACATGCCGCAGCCTCGACGATGCACGATCGGGGCATGCCGTTGCAGCCGGCAGCAGGGGGGAACATGAAAAAATCGCACGCCATCCAAGTCTTTTTTCTTGCCGGTATCGCGGGAGCGATGCTGGGCGCAGCCGCGATGCCGACAGCCGCGTCGGCACAATCCGACCCCGGAGTGCGCGGCGGTCCTCCCGGCGCCGGAGGCCCGCTGCCGAATCTGATTCCGGGCGGAGGATCCCAGCACGGTCCGCCGGGCTTTTTCCAAGCCGCGCAAGTGTTTTTCAAGTCGGTTTTTTCCGTGACCGGCAGCCTCGACGACACGGGGCAGGGCGGGATCAACGTCGGCGTGACGAACGGCGGCCCAGGGTTAGGTCCGCATTTCAATTTGAATTCATGTGCCGGCTGCCATGCTCAGCCCACGGCCGGCGGCACAAGTCCGTCCGTCAATCCTGAAGTGGCGATGGCGACGATAAGAGGTGCCCACAATAGGGTGCCTCCGTTTATTAGTTTGAATGGTCCGGTCCGGGAGGCGCGTTTCGTGCGCAACCCCGACGGCACACCGGATGGCCAAGTGCACGAACTGTATGTGATATCCGGGCGTCCGGATGCACCTGGCTGCAATCTTCAGCAGGAGAATTTCGCCGCTGCGCTTGCTGCAAACAACGTCATTTTCCGCATCCCGACGCCGATTTTCGGTCTTGGACTGGTCGAGGGCATCTCCGATCTCGGCCTTACCACGGCCTTTAACGCAAACGCAGCGCTCAAATCTCAGTTGGGCATCTCCGGACATTTCAATACCAGCCCGAACGACGGAACGATCACGCGGTTTGGCTGGAAGGCGCAAAACAAGTCGCTGCTGATGTTCTCGGGCGAAGCGTACCTCGTCGAGATGGGCATCACCAACGAGCTGTTTCCCAATGAGCGCGACAATGGAACGGCGCCGAACTGCCAGTTCAACCCGCTGCCGGAAGATATGAGCATTTTCGGCACTACGGATCCGGATTCGCCTCCCACAGGGAGCACCGCGTCGGATTTCTCGACCGGCATCGTCAACTTTGCCACCTTCATGCGCCTGCAGCGCGCCGCCGACGCCGGCCGAGGCCGGCGTGTATCCGCCGAATCCAGCGGCGGCGGCCTCGTCAAGCCGCGGCGGCGCGGTTTTCAATAACGTCGGCTGCCAAGCCTGCCACGTCGTGCAACAAACGACTGCAGTGAACGGGCTCGCCTTCCTCAACGGCAGCGGCAACAGCGGCCCGGTGACATTCAACCCGTACAGCGATTTCGCAGTCCACAACATGGGATACGGACTGGCGGACGGAATTACGCAGGGCAACGCCGACGGACAGGAATTTCGTACTGCTCCGTTATGGGGTATTGGCCAGCGCATCTTCTTCCTGCACGACGGCCGCACGAGCAACCTGCTCGAAGCCATTCTTGCGCATGCGAGTCCGCAATCGGAAGCCAATGCGGTGATCAACAGATTCAGCTCGCTGCCGCCGCAATCAAAGCAGGATTTGCTCGACTTTTTGCGATCGCTTTGATCCTGAGCGCGCGGCGATCACTGCCGCCGCGCGTTATCTGCCCTGCAGTCGACTCAGAATTTATAGCTCGCGCCGATCCGGCCGACATTGACGTCGGGGCCGCTCCACAGGTAGGCCGAAGGGGCGGTCGGGAAGCCGCCGGCGGCCGCCGTGGCCTGGGCGCCGCTGAAGCGGTAGTTGAGATATTCGGCCCTCAACACCAAGCCATACTGTGAAAACGGCGCCCATTCGAAGCCGATACCGGCGACCCAGCCGGTGTCGGTCTTTGAAAGCGCCGTGCTCGCGGCGTATCCGATCGTCGAATCCGCGCTATTGGCGCCGTACTGCCATTTGCCCCACGCGACACCGCCAGTCGCATAGGCAAGGAAGCTCGGTACCATGAGATAGCCGATCCGCCCGCGCAGCGACGCCGCCCATTGCAGCTCGGAGCTCAGGGTGATGGTGCCGTTCTGGACCATGACCCCGGTGTTGTCGATCCAGTTCGAGGTAAGGCGGCCATCAGTGTTCATCGAGGTCCAGTCGGCCTCGATGCCGGCGACCCATCTTGGAGCGAATTGCAGATTGTATCCGGCAAAGCCGCCGCCGGCGAAACTCCCGCCACCCCCGGTGCCGCCGGACACCTGCTGGACCCCTGATGGAACGACCGATCGAAGGCAACGCGTTCGACTGCGCGTTGAGGTTCGTCGAGGCGACGGCGATGTCGCCTCCGACATAGAAGCCGGTCCAGTTGAATGCCGGCGCCGGCGCTTTGTTGGGGACGAGCAGGTCGGCCGCCGCGGCGGGCGCGATCAGCATCGAAAGAGCCATTCCGGCCACGAGAAATCGGTTCATGTTGCACCCCCGCTTCGAACTCGTGATGAAGATTGCGCGTCCGTCGCAAGTCTCGATGTGGTTCATGTGCGCGATCCCCCTCACAGAATCTGCTTGATGCCGACGAAGAACCCGCGCCGCGGTCCGTATTGCGGGGCGAACACCCCGATGCCGCTGCCGTCGCGCAGCTCGTAGACGGTGTCGAACAGGTTGACGACGTCGAAGCGAACGACCGTCGCCTTCATGTTCGGCGCGAGATAGAAGTCGTGCGAGACGCCGAGATTGAACTGTGTGTAGGGCGGCACGTGGTCGATGTTGACGAAGCCCGACCGCAGCCCGCTGCCGTAGATCATGTCCACGGTGAACAACGTCGCGTGCTCCCAGCGGTAGGAGGCGCCGGCCGACCCCGTCAGGTACTGCATGTCGTCGATGAAATGCCAGTTGTTGAGGAGATAGGCGTACTCGTCGGGATCGATGAGATATTGGTTGGAGATGACGTCGATCGACTTCGTATTGTTGGCCGCCAGGTTCGCATAAGCCTTGAAGTCGCCGTTGGTGTAGTAGGCCTTGAACTCGACGCCTTCGCTGATGCCCTTTGCGAAGTTGAACTGGGTCAGGATCACCGCCTGACCGAACTGCCCGTCGTCGATGAGGTCGGTCGCCATCTTGTAGTAGGCGTCGACGCCGACGGTGAGGCCGGGAAGGATCTTCTGGTCCCAGCCGATATCGAAATAGTGCGAGCGCTCCGGCAGCACCTTGTTGTCCAGGGGAACGTCGGGTTGCGCCGTCGAGTTGCTGACCAGCGACAGATCCGCGGGGACCGCCTGAGCCTGCATCGGCGGCGTGAAGTAGCGCGCATATCCGCCGTGGATCGTCGTCCCGTCGATCGGCTTGTAGACGAAGCCGATACGCGGGCTGAACTGGTTGGCGTCGACGTACTGATAGAGCTGGTCGAACCGCAAGCCGTAGTTCAGCACGAATTTGTCGGTGATCCTCCATTCGTCCTGGATATAGCCGCCGATGTTCCAGCCGACGAGCGAATCCCGGTCCGACACGGTGTAGGGGTTCGCCAGGACCGTGCCGTCGGCAGCGACGGGCAATACCGTCTGGGTGTTCGTCACATTGGTCGACTCGGCGCTCACCGCGAAGCCCGCGCGCAAGGTATGGCTGTCGTTGACCTTGAAGGCGGAGTCGAACTGGACGCCGTTGAGGAAGCTTTCCCGCTCGACGTTCGAAGCGACGTCGTTGAAGACGAGATCGCCGTAGACATCCGGCACGAAATGCACGCTGGCGTAACGCGAGAACGTGGAGAACTGAGTGTCGACGGTGTCGCTGTGGGTCTGCAGAGCAACGATATTGTAATAGTATTTGTCGTACTCGCGCTCGTTGATTGACGAGGAGGGAAAGGCCGGGCTGCCGTAATCCCCCGTCGGCACCTGCCCGGGCGTGTTCGGGATCTGGAACTTCGCCTCGGAGACGCCCGAGATGACGCTCAGCCGCGTCGACGGATCGAGCAGCGTCGACATGTAGCCGAAGAATTTCACCTGCTCGGTGTTGTCGTGGATGGCGTTGTAGCCGGCGGTCGGATTTTCGATGCCGACGGCGTTGCCGAGGTTGCGTCCCGCGACAAAATACTGGGTGTCACCGAAGGTGCCGCCGTAATTGGCGCTCTGGACGAAAGTGTTGTGGCTGCCGCCATAGACGCCGGCGCTGCCGCCGTCGTTGAAGAAGCTCCGGGTCGTGATGTCGAATACGCCGGAGGTGCGCAGCCCATACTGCGCCGGCAGCGCGCCGGTGAGCAGGCTCATGCTGCCGATGAAGTTGCCCTCGAGGATCGGGCCGAGGCCGGACACGCCTTCAGGCAGCAGGATGCCGTTGATGCGCGTCTGCGAGTTCGCATACTCGTTGCGAATGTGGTAGCTCGGGTTGCTGGCCGCGGAATCGTAGGAGACGCCCGGCAACTGCAGGATCGCCTTGTCCACCGGTGTCTCGTCGCCGCCGGGAAGACGCTCGATGTTGTCGCGGGTCATCGTGGTGACGGAGGCGCCGACCTTCGGCAGAAGATTTTCCCGCGCCTTGTCGAGGGTGAGCGTGTTGCGCTCGAACGCGGTCGGATTGGCGGTCGGGCCTTCGCCGGTGACCGGCGGAGTTTCCGTCGGCCCGCTTGGTTGTGGCGCAGTCTGCATGTCAGCGGTGCGCGCGGGCGCAGCGTTCGATCGCACGGGCGTAACGTTCGGCCGCGCGCGGACAGGGCCGCCGCCCTGTGGCGTCTCGGCCTGCTTCGGCCGAGCCGCGGGCTGTTGCGGCGCGCGCTTCGGCGCGGTGACGTTGATCGCCGGCATTTCCTTCTCGGGTCCGCCGATGTTCGGCGCAGGGGCCGTTGTGCTCGGCGCCTGTGTTGGCCCGGGAGTCTGCGGCGCAGTCGACGGGGCCGCGCTTGGCGGAGGCGCATCTTGCGCCGTCGCGTAAATGATGCCGCTCAGGCACAACGCACTCGCCGCCACTCCGGTGACGAAGGCGGTCTTGCGACGGCTGACAAACGATCGCGTCACCTTTCGTCGCGGGGAAGCGTGAGGTGTCGTGCTCTCACGCTGTCGCCGGCGGTATTCGTCCAACGTATGCTCAAGATCGCGAAGTGTCTCTGCATTCGACGTCACTGCAACGTCCCCCACCAGAAACGTTTTGGATGGATCCGAGGTCGTAGATTTCAAGTCACGACCTTAGAACGATCCTAAACTACTGAACGCCCCATCTTTTTTGTAACAAGCAAACTCGCAAACGGCTGTATTTGAGGGATCACACCGATTTCAAAAGCGCGGCGGGCGACGATTGAATCGCGAAATGCCGCTCGATTCCATCGATTTTAGGCGCGCCGACATAACTCGGAGATGAGTATTGGGAGCGGAGCTGTCGTCAGTCGCAGGAACTCGCTGACTCACCGCGGTTTCGTGCCGCCCGCGTGTCGAGCACGGCGTGGGATGCTGATACTATTTGCGTTTTGTTTATTGTGACAAATAACAGTGGTATTGATAATAATAACAGCGTCTGACTTTGGATAGATTCCACAATAACAACTGTGCTTAGAACGATTCTCAATAATACAGGGACAATATTTGCGTTTGTACTATCTGCTGTGGCGCGCGCATCACCACGCGTCCACGACTCTGACGTAGTGTGAACGTGGGGCGTGGAGGAAAATGCGATGCGAGCTTTTGCCGTTGCCACTGTTGTTGCGGTCATGTCGGCCACGCCGGTGATGGCCGCGGACTTGGCGCCGCTCTATAAGGCGCCATTGCCGTATGTGAGCTGGAGCGGATGCTATGTGGGCGCCGACGCCGGGGCCGGGTGGAGCGCGCAGGACGTGGCAAATTCGGCGCCGGCCGTTCTCGACCAGGCGGGCGTCGTCGGCACGATCAACGGGGCAGGCGCCGTAGGCGGAGGCTATGCAGGCTGCAATCTGCAATGGACGCCGGTCTGGGTCGTCGGGCTAGAAGGCGACTTCAGCGCCACGCATCTCGGCGGCACAGTGGACGCGACCGGACTTCTTGCGAGCGGCGCACCGCCCGCCGGGTCCAGCGCGATCGCATGGACGGACCACTTGAACTGGCTGGCGACCCTGCGCGGACGGTTCGGCTATGTCATCGCACCCGACCTGATGTTCTTTGTCACCGGCGGCGTCGCCTGGGGTGCATCGAGTTATCGAGCGTTCGACATCTTCCCGACGGGGTGCCCGGTTTGCGGCGGAACGACGTTCAGTCAGACCAACGTGGGATATGTCGCCGGATTGGGATTCGACTGGACGCCGTGGCACAACAACTGGATCGTCAGGGTCGAGTACCTCTACCACAATCTCGGCGGAGCGAGCGCGACAGCCGCGCTCCAATCGCCGTTGACGGGAGCTGCCGCCTATCCGGTCTGGAACGACATGGTCGTGCAATCGGCGCGCGTCGGATTGAGCTACAAATTCTGAACGGCGAAGGTTCCGTCTGTGTCAGTCATATCCGAAACAATTGCGCAGTCAGGTGGCGCGCAAATCTCGTCTGCTGATCCTGATGCCGGAGAGGTTGCGACAATTTGTAGTCGTCACAAAATCAAGAGACATCACGCGACCGCTGTGCGCATTTTTAACTTTCAATTCTCGTGCATCGCTGCTTCTAATCTTCCCCGAAGCTTTCAACTGACACCGGTGGGTAAAAGCACGGCTGATCGTCTCTGTTGGGGATGGTGACAGCTTTTGCACCCTTCGAAGGACGCCTTGGAATGCAGCAAAATCGAGTGTTTCTGATCCAAATGGACCTCCTTCGGCGAGCACTTTGCGCGGGGCTGATATGCGGCGCCGTGTTGAGCGGACATGCGCAAGCACAGGCGCCGAGCGAACCGGGCACTTCTTCCAATACTATTGCCACAAGTGCATCACCAGCTGCCGCTGCTCCGAGCGACGCCGCGTGCCTGCTGCCGCCGCGCCGCGTGACGTCGCGCCTGCATCCGTGACAGGCGAGCCGTCTCAGCCGCCGGGAGCGGGGGTCACCGATGTCGCGTCGGCTCTGCTGCCGCGCGATCTCACGCCCTGGGGCATGTTCATGTCCGCCGACATCGTCGTGAAGGCGGTGATGATCGGCCTCGTCTTCGCCTCGGTACTGACCTGGACCATCTGGCTCGCCAAAACGCTGGAGCTCATCGGCGCGCGGCGCCGGCTGCGCCGCGCTCAGACGGCCCTCGAGACGGCGCGCTCGCTCGTCGAAGCTGCGCAGACCGCGAGTGCCGCGAGCCCGCAGGTCGCGCGGCTGATCGGCGCGGTCGAGACGGAGTTGCGCCGCGCCCCCGACCGGCGCGACATCGACGGCATCAAGGAGCGCATTGCGGCACGGTTCGAGCGCATCGAGGCCGGCGTCGGCCGGCACATGCTTCGCGGGACCAGCATTCTCGCCACCATCGGTGCGACGGCGCCATTCGTCGGCCTGTTCGGTACGGTGTGGGGCATCATGAACAGCTTTATCGGCATCTCGAAGCTGCACACCACCAACCTCGCGGTGGTCGCGCCGGGCATCGCCGAAGCGTTGCTCGCCACTGCGTTCGGCCTTGCCGCGGCAATTCCCGCGGTCGTGATCTACAACACGTTCTCGCGCTCGATCGCGCAGTACCGCGCGCTCTATGCGGACGTGAGCGTGGAGATCATGACGCTGGTGAGCCGCGACCTCGTGCAGCGGCCCGAGCGCTATCCGACCGCGGTTCCGGCAGCGGAGTGATCCGGTGAGCATCCGACTCGATCACGGCGACGACACGCTCGGCGAAATCCACGACATCAACGTCACGCCGTTCATCGACGTCATTCTCGTGCTGCTGATCATCTTCATGATCGCGGCGCCGCTCGCGACCGTCGACATCGCCGTCGACCTGCCGACCTCGAACGCGGTGCGCCAGCCGCGGCCGGAAAAGCCGATCTTCCTGACCGTCAAATCCGACAACACGCTTGCGCTCGGCGACTCGCCGGTGACCCGCGACGGCCTGCAATCGGCTCTCGATGTGCTCAGCAACAATGATCGCGGCATGCGCGTCTTCCTGCGCGCCGACAAGAGCGTCCCGTACGGCGAGCTGATGAATGTGATGAACGTGCTGCGCGCGGCCGGCTATCTCAAGGTCGCGCTGGTCGGCCTCGAATCGGACGGAGCGCAATGACCGAGCTCGCTCTCCGCGCCGGCATGGGACGCACCGAAATCGCGCGATGGACGTTGTGCTTCGCCGCCGTGGTGGCGGCGCATGGTCTCGCGGTATTTTGGTTCCTCCCTGGGCACGACGTCGCGTCGGAGTTTGATGCCGGCGCACCGGTGGTGATGATCGAATTGCCGGAAATGGTGGCGACATCGGCGACTCCGCCGAGCGATCTTGCGCCCGCTCCGACCGAAGCGGAGAGCGCGCCGACACCGCCCAAGGAAGAGCAGACCAAGCCGCCGGAAGAGGAGGCCGAGGTCGCCCTGCCGGTGCCCGAGCCGCCGACGCCGGCACCGCCCACCGTGGCGAGCCCGCCGACTGCAGAGCCGTCGGTGACCATGCCCGCCGTCGCGGCCCTGCCGACCCCGGGTGCCGAGGTGATCCCGGCCGCGGTGCTGCGACGATGGCAAAGTGCGCTCGTCGCCCATATCGAGCGGTTCAAGCGCTATCCGGCCGAAGCGCGTGCCCACGACGAACGCGGCGTCGCCCGCGTCGCCTTCAGCATCGACCATGAGGGGCGGATCGTGGCGAGCCACATCGTCCAGAGCTCGGGATCGGCGACGCTCGACGCCGAGTCGCTCGCGATGCTCAACCGCGCGCAACCGATGCCGCGTCCGCCGGAAAAGCTGGCGGACTCGGAGTTGTCGTTCGTCGTCCCGGTGCGCTTCAACATTCGGTGAAGGCGCGTCGCTCCCGCTCCCCCCGCAAGCAAGCGAGGGAGAGATCCGGCTGCGAACGCGGCACGTCCTGTGCGTCAACGCCCAGCGGGCGCCCGTCGTTACGACGCCTTCTTCGGCACCGGCACCGGAATGCCGGGGACCTTCAGGTTCACCGAGCCGACCGTGTTGCGCGTCGTGAAGAACAGCGTCTTCCAGTCGTTGCCGCCGAAGGCGATGTTGGTGGTCGCGCTCTCGCCATGGACGATGTGGCCGAGCTTCTTGCCCTTGGGGTCGAGAACGTAGATGCCGCCGGACCCGCCGCAATAGACGTTGCCGGCGGTGTCGACCTTCATGCCGTCGGGCACGCCGGACTCAGGGCCGCCGAGATCGGCGAACACGCGGTCGGTCGCCCGCGCCAGCGTGCCGTTGGCGGCGACATCGAATGTCCGGATGTGCCGGCGCTGCGAGTCGTTCACGTAGAGCACGCTCTCGTCCGGCGAAAAGGCGATCCCGTTGGGGATCAGGAAGTCGTCGACGAGGAGCGTGAGCGTGCCGAGGTCGGGAGTGAGCCGGTAGACGCCGGAGAAGGTGAGATCCCACTGCTCGCGCGGCAGCGGGTTGGTCCAGGGATCGGTGAAGTAGATCGCCCCGTCCGACTTGACGACGACGTCGTTCGGCCGGTTGAGGCGGCGGCCCTGGAAGCTGTTGGCGATCACGGTGAGGCTGCCGTCGAGCTCCTGTCGGGTGACGCGGCGGGTGTCGTGCTCGCAGGCGAGCAGGCGGCCCTGCAGATCGCGCGTGAGCCCGTTCGCCCCGTTGGTCTTCTCCTGGAACACTGTGATGCCCTGGCCGGGCGTGTACTTCATCCGCTTGCTGGCGTTGATGTCGCTGAACAGGAGATAGCCGCCTTCCTTCCACCACAGCGGGCCCTCGGCCGGCCCGGCCGGGCCGCCGAAGCCGCGGCCGATCTCGACGATCGGCTGGTCGGTGGCGAGAATGGCGTCGAGCTCCGGCGCGAGCTTCTCGATGCGCTTTGCCCCCTGCGCGGCGGCACGGCCGATGCCGCTGCCGAGCGCCAATCCGCCGGCGGCCGACATCGCCATCATGTGGCGGCGCGAAATCCCCTGTTGCGAGATCATGGTCCGTCCTCCCTGTTTTTGTCCGCGGCGCGAAGCCGTGCACGCGTGCATCCGGATCGCCGCTCACGGCGATGATGTTATTCCGCTTTGAAGTGATCAGCGAGCGCGCCTCTTCTCCCTCTCCCGCTTGCTTGCGGGGGAGGAGTTCATACGCATCACGACGCCTTCTTCGGCACCGGCACCGGAATGCCGGGAATCTTCACGTTCACCGAGCCGACCGTGCTGCGTGTCGTGAAGAACAGCGTCTTCCAGTCGTCGCCGCCGAAGCCGATGTTGGTCGTCTCTCTCTCGCCATGGACGATGCGGCCGAGCTTCTTGCCCTTGGGGTCGAGTATGTAGATGCCGCCGGACCCGCCGCTATAGACGTTGCCGGCGGTGTCGACCTTGATTCCGTCCGGCGCGCCGGGCTCGGGCCCGCGCAGATCGGCGAACACGCGGTCGGTCGCTCGCGCGATGGTGCCGTTCGCCGCGACGTCGAATGCCCGGATGTGGCCACGCAGGAAGTCGACCACATAGAGCACGCTTTCGTCGGGCGAGAAGGCGAGGCCGTTCGGGAACACCATGTCGTCGAGGAGGAGGGTGAGGGTGCCGAGGTCGGGGGTCAGCCGGTAGACACCGTTGAAGGTGAGGTCCCACTGCTCGCGCACCAGCGCGGGGCTCCAGGGGTCGGTGAAGTAGATCGAGCCGTCCGACTTGACGATGACGTCGTTCGGCCGGTTGAGCCGGCGCCCCTGGTAGCTGTTGGCGATCACCGTGAGGCTGCCGTCGAGCTCCTGGCGGGTGACGCGACGGCTGTCATGCTCGCAGGCGAGCAGGCGGCCCTGGAGGTCGCGGGTGAGCCCGTTCGCCCCGTTGGTCTTCTCCTGGAACACCGTGATGCCCTGGCCGGGCGTGTACTTCATCCGCTTGCTGGCACTGATGTCGCTGAACAGCAGGTAGCCGCCTTCCTTCCACCACAGCGGGCCCTCGGTCGGTCCCGCCGGCCCGCCGAAGCCGCGGCCGACCTCGACGACCGGCTGGTCGACTGCGAGGATCGCGTCGAGCTCGGGCGCAAGCTTCTCGATGCGCTTTGCTGCCTGCGCGCCGGCACGGCCGATGCCGCTGCCGAGCGCCAATCCGCCGGCGGCCGATATCGCCATCATGTGGCGGCGCGAAATCCCGTGTTGCGAGATCATGATCCGTCCTCCCGTGTTTCTTGTCGGCGGCGTGAAGCGCAGGTTTGCCTGCATCCGGTTCGCGCAAAGACCGCCGTCGCGGCGACGATCTTAGTCCGCTTTGCGTGTCGCCGCCATGAACGAACGAGAGGCGCGCGTTCTCCCTCTCCCGCTTGCGGGGGAGGGTCGGGGAGGGGGCCGCGGCGGTTCGGCGATCGCAGGCGTTATGCAGGGACGAGACTCAGCTTCCCCCTTCCAGCCTCCCCCCGCAAGCGGGGGAGGGGATCATGCGCCGTGCAAAAAGCGGGCGCTCACCGCGCGGCGAAGATCGCCTTCGGGATCATGCCGTGGATGCCCTTGGTCCCGTCGACCACCTGGGTGACGTGATAATCGACCGCGATGCTCGCGATCATGTAGGCCTCCTGGCGGCTGAGCTTGGGAAACCGCTCGGTCAGGAAAGCGATGGTCTCGCGCACTGCGATTTTCATCGCCTCTTCGAGGCTCGGATTGAGGCCCATCACGATCCAATGGGTCGGGGTCTCCGCCCGCGGCCAGGTGATCTTCATGTCCTTGCGCACGATGAACTGGAACCGGCCGCGCAGCCCGGTCTCGACGGCGGACAGGTCGACCTCGCCCTGACCCTGGGCACCGTGGCCGTCGCCGATCGAGAACAGCGCACCCGGGGCGAGCACGGGCATGTAGAGCGTCGTGCCCGCCGCCACGTCCTTGTTGTCGATGTTTCCGGTGTGAATGCCGGGCGGGCCGGAGCCGATGCGTCCCATCGAGGCGAGCGGCGCGAGGCCCATGGTGCCGAAGAACGGATGGTCGAGCGGCACCACCACGCCGGGAGCGATCTCGGCGGTCTTGGCGGCGCGGTTGATCGGGATGATGCGCTGGAAGGGCCCGGGGAATTCCTCCGGCAACGCGCCGTTGTAGGGGCGCTGACGGTTGTAGCCGTAGTCGACCGCAAGCGCGATATCGAGGATGCGAACTTCGAGCACGTCGCCGGGCTGCGCGCCGTTGACGAAGATCGGTCCGGTGAGGATGTGCGGGCCGGGGCCGCGGTCTTTGACCTCTCGATAGATGTCGCGCACGTATTGCGGCACGGCGCTCGCGGGGACGACGCCCGACTGCTCGATCTCCGCCGGCTCCATCGCCGCGGCGGTCTCGATGACCACGGTGTCGCCGGAGTCGATCGTGAGAGCGGGCTTGGTCGCGGCGTTGAAGTTGCCGATGGCGACGGTCTGGGGGCTCGGCATCAGCGTGTGCTCGGCAGCCGCCGCGGAGCCGATCGTCCACGTTGCGGCGCACGCCGCGACCAGCATCGATGTCCTGCGCGTCATGAGATTCCTCCCGTTACCCGCAGCGCGGAGGAAATACTCCGAGCGGGCACTTGATCAGTTGAGCTTCAAGCCGATCGCGCGAAACACCGGCGTCCACCGGGCGATGTCCTGCTCGAGGAACTGTGCTGTCTTTTCCGGGGTGGAATGCCGATACGGCTCCATGCCGGCGTCGATCAGCATGGTGCGGAAGTCGTCCGATTCCGTCACCTTGTCGGTTGCGGCAGCGATCTGGTCGACGATCGCCTTCGGCGTGCCGCGCGGCGCGAACAGCCCGGTGAAATTCACCGAGATCATGCCGGGCAGCCCGGACTCGACGGCGGTGGGAATGTCGGGCGCCGCGACGATCCGCTCGGGCGCGGTGACTGCGATCATCCGCAGCTTCCCGGCGCGGTGAAGCTCGAGCACTTGGCTCGTGATGTTGGCGACGACCATGGGAACGTGGCCGCTCACTCCGTCGGAAAGCGACGGGCCGGAGCCCTTGTAGGGCACGTGGATGATGTCCGGGGTCTTGGCCAGTGACTTGAAGAGCTCGCCCGCGAGATGGGTCATCGACCCCGCGCCGGCCGAGCCGTAGGCGAGCTTGCCCGGATTGGCCTTGTCGTAGGCGATCAGCTCCTTGATCGTGTGCACGGGAAGGCTCGGATTGACCACGATGGTGAGCGCCGGCACGGCGATCATCGCAATCGGCTCGAAATCCTTGACCGGATCGTAGAGCGGCTTGACCATTCCGATCGGATTGAGGACGAGCGCGCCGGCGCCGCCGAGCAGGATGGAGTAGCCGTCGGGCGTGGCATGTGCGATGGCCATCGCGCCGACCGCGCCGCCGGCGCCGCCCTGGTTCTCGATGTAGACGGTGCCGCCGAGCGGCGCCTTGACGTACTCGGCCCACAGCCGCGCCACCGCGTCGTTGACGCCGCCCGGCGCGAAGGGAACGACGAGCTTGATGGCGCGATCGGGATATTTTGCCTCTGCCGCGCCGCGCCGCGGCGCGAGCGCGCAACCGCTAAGCGCCGCGAAGCCGGCCAACACGTCTCGACGCTTCATCGCATAGCCCCTGGTTCGTTGATGGCCGGAGAAAAGTGCCGCAGAATGCGACAAACAGCAGGCATCGGCAAGGTCGCCTTTGCCGCGGTTGCCGTTGCCGCGGCCGTGCGCTGCGGCATGGCGCGAGCGCTGGGAAATCACGGCCGGCGCATCCGTTCACATGCCCAAGAGCTTGCGCGCATTGCCGCCGGCGATCGCGGCGACCGCGGTCGCGTCGAGGCTCTTCGTCGCGGCGAGATGCTCGAGCGGATCGTACTCCGCCATGTCGTAGGGGTAGTCGGTGCCCATCAACACGTGATCGGCGCCGAAGGTTTCGACCAGCGCGGCGAGCTGCCCTGGCGTGAACACCACGGTGTCGACATAGATCTTCTTGAGGTAGCTCGATGGCGGCTTGGGAAGCGCGCCGTGGGCATCGCCGCGCGCGCCCCAGGCGTGGTCGATGCGGCCGGAATAGCCGCCGAGAAAGCCGCCGCCGTGCACGGCGATGATCTTGAGGTTCGGATGGCGCTCGAGCACGCCATCGAAAATGAGGTAGTGCAGGGCGATCGTCGTCTCCAGCGGATTGCCGACGACGTTGTTGAAATAGAACCGCGACAGACGCTGCGCCTCGGTGAAGCCATTGGGATGGATCAGCACCACGGCGCCGAGCGCTTCGGCCTTCGCCCAGAACGGTGCGAAGGCGGGATCGGACAGCTCCTTGCCGGCGACGTTCGTCAGGATCTGCACGCCCTTGAAACCGAGCGTCTTGATGCAGCGCTCGAGCTCGCTCGCCGCCGCGGCGGCATCGGGCATCGGCACGGTGCCGAGCGCGGCGAAACGATCCGGTTTGCCGGCGACGAATTCGGCGACGCCGTCGTTGATCATACGCGCGGCCTCGACTGCGATGTCGACCGGCACCGTGTAGTAGCACTGCGGCGGCGGCGGCATTACGAGCTGGCGGTCGATCCCCATGGCGTCGAGATCGGTGAGGCGCTGGTCGTAGGAGGTCATCACCGGCCGCCGCTCGTGATCCTGGCGGATGTTGATCGTCTTGGTCTCGGGCGACGCGAAGTGGGCGAGGGGGATGCTCGCGAGATCGAGATGCGGCTTGACGAAATCCGAGGCGCGCGGAATCGCAATGTGGGAGTGGATGTCGATGGTGACGCTCTGCGGTCGCACCATGCGGCCGGGCTTGGCGCCGGCCGGCCGGGCGGCGGTGGGCCCATAGCGATTCCAGTCCTCGTTCATCTGAGCTCGGCTTTCCTGTTCGGGTCCCCGCGGGGCGTTCGCGCGGTCACATAGCCTTCGCCGCGTGAACCTGCAAACCGCAAGGCGCAGCCGCGATGCGTCCGTCGTGTCGACTGCGGGTTTCGACTCCGCCTCGGCGAAACGCGTCGCACGTAGCCCGGGGTTGAGCGCAGCGAAACCCGGGGGCGGCCTCACCGCGTCTCGACGTTCGTCCCGGGTTTCGCTGCGCTCAACCCGGGCTACACGATTGTATGAATATTGCACTGCAAACGGTGCGACGGCCGGTCGCTCTCGCTTCCGGCGGCCGCATTTTACGATCTCGTGACAATCTGTTTGAATGCCCGGCCGCGCGAAGAGCAGTCTTCGGGGAAGCCGGTCGTGAAAAGAACGATGATCATCGTGGGAGGCGTGCTGGCGGCGCTCGCGCTCGTCGTCGTCGGCTTCTTCGTCATGACGTGGGCACCAGACCGTTCGGTCGAATCCCTCAAGGCGCGTTGGGCGCCGCCGCCGTCGCAATTCGTCGACGTCGCCGGCATGAAGGTGCATCTGCGCGACGAGGGGCCGCGCGACGACCCGAGCCCCGTCATCCTGATCCACGGCACCGGCTCCTCGTTGCACGCCTGGGAGGGTTGGGTGCCCGCGCTCAAGCAACAGCGGCGCGTCATCACCTTCGACCTGCCGGGGTTCGGGCTTACCGGGCCGTCGCCGGACGGCGACTACTCGCTCGGTGCATCCGTGCGCTTCGTCACCGCGCTGATGGACAAGCTCGGCATTGCCCATGCGGTGCTCGGGGGTAATTCGCTCGGCGGCGCGGTGTCCTGGGCGACCGCGGTGCTCGCGCCGTCACGGGTCGACAAGCTGATCCTCGTCGATTCCGGCGGCTATCCGAGCCACTCCATCTCGATCCCGCTCGGCTTCCGCGTCGCGCGGATGCCCGGGCTGAACCAGATGCTCTCGCACACGCTGCCGCGCTTTCTCATCGCGTCGGGGATGCGCAACGTGTTCGGCGACCCCTCCAAGGTGACCGAGGCGATGATCGACCGCGCCTACGAGATCACGCTGCGCGAGGGCAACCGCCAGGCGATGGTGCAGCGGTTCAATCAGCCGCGCCGGACTGCGCTCGCGGGACGAATCCCCGAGATCAAGGTGCCGACGCTGATCATGTGGGGCGGGCGTGACCGGCTGGTGCCGCCTGACGATGCCGAGCGCTTCCACGGGGACATCGCCGGCAGCACGCTCGTGATCTACGACGACCTCGGCCATGCGCCCGAGGAGGAGGACCCCGCGCGCACCGTCGCGGCGGTGGAGCAGTTCCTCAGCCGTGAATGAACCGCCGGCGGGCCCGACAACCCGCGCCCCGCAATGTGCGGGGTAAAAAATCTTCTTCTGTGAAGAAGCTAACGCAAGAATTTCATGACTGCCGCTAAGCAGGAGATAGCTGATCCCTCGTGCTTTTAGAGGTGTGTCATGAAGATTTTTATCGCCTTGATTGCAATGGGCCTGCTTCTCGCCTCCGCCGCATCCGCACGGGAGGCTCGGGACATGCTCCGCAAGGAAATCGTTTTCTGCAGCCAGTTCGTCATCAGTGACCCCGATCCCATGGTGCTGCTCGATTTCATGCGGGAATGCTGCGCCTATAGCCGCAACGTCGACGACTGCCGCATGTACCAATGGGACGTGCTGAAGGAATCGCCCGGCCGGTGAAACGGCCCTCTGGCGGAGCGCTCCTGGGGCGTTAGCACCCTCTGGGCGCGCTCAAATTACTTCTGGCGACCCGCGGCCACTCGCACCTTTTTGGCCGGCGCAGCCTTGCGGGCCTCCGCTTCGGCGACCTCTCGGGCGATCCGGGCCTCTCGGAGCCGTGCAGTGTTGTCGACGAGCGCTTTACGGGCAGCCTGATACTCGGCCATCGCGGCGGCGCCGTCGCGGGCCTGCATCTCCTTCCGGGTGAGCGTGCCTTCTGCGGCGGCCTCGTCCTTCGCGGTGCGCATCAACTGCTCCTGTCTCGATTTTCACACAGCCACGCGACAGGTTCCACCTGAGCCCGCATGCGAAGCGTCCAGTAGTGCTCAATATAGTGACGAAAGCGCCGGTTTCCAGCGCGGAAACGGCAAATTCTGCTGAAAAAACACGGATGTCGGCTTCCGCCACCCGGTTACCGGGAACGACGTTGGAACCTGCGTTTGTCCTTTCCCGCCGCCACCTCTCTGGGGTAGTAGAAGCCTCTGCAAACGAGCGAAGTGGACGGATGAGCGGATTCAAAGACGATTTCAACGAGCGGCTTGATGCCGCTGCCAAGGCCAAGCAGGCCATGCTGGAAAAATTCCGGGCGCGCCGGCCGGCTGCGCCTGGCGCCGAGGCCACCGATGTGGTGGCACCGCAGCCAACCGACGGCGGGGATGAGGCGGCCGGCAAAGCCGGTGGCAAGTCCGGCAAAGCGCGCAAATGACATCAGCCGGCGCCGGCGCGCTCGCCGCGGAGCCGGCCTATGATTGCCAGGCTTGCGGCGCATGCTGCGCCTATTCCTGCGAATGGCCGCGGTTCTCGCTCGAGGACGATGCGGCGCTGGCGCGCATTCCCGAGCGCTTCGTCGACGACGCGCGCGGCCGCATGCGCTGCGAGGGAGACCGCTGCACGGCCCTCGTCGGCGAAATCGGCGTCGCCACCGCCTGCGCCGTCTACGCGGTCCGGCCCGAGGTCTGCGTCGCCTGCATCCCCGGCGACGACGAATGCCGCACGGCGCGCCGCCGGTTCAATCTGTGAGATAAGAAAAGCCGTGCCGTAGGGTCGGCAAAGGCGCGAAGCGCCGTGCCTTTTACCTCGCCCCGCGTGCGCGGAGAGGTCGGATCGCGTTTAGCGATCCGCGTGAGGGGACGGTTTCGCGAGTCTGAGCGCTGAGGATGTTCTCCGAAGCTCAGACTCGCGAAACCGCCCCCTCACCCCGACCCTCTCCCCGCACGCGGGGAGAGGGAGCACGCGCGCCAGAGCCGTGCCCCCGCCTCACTTCGGCGGCTCGAACCCGTTGGAGCGCCAGCGCTCCGCCATCGCGGGGGAGGTGAGCGCCGCGATGAACGCGCGGGCGGCGGCGGGATCGGTGCTGCTTGCCGGGATCGCGGTGGCATAGGCCGAGTATTCCTGCTGCGCCGGGGGCAGGAGCCCGGCGAGCTTGACCCCCTTGATCGCCATCGCCTCGCTGATGAACACGATCGCGAGGTCGGCATGCCCTTCCGCGACCTCGATCGCGGCTTCGCGGCCGCCTTTGGTCAGCACCGCCTTCTTCGCCACCGCGTCGCCGATGCCGAGCTCTTTCGCCACCTTCTCGAAGTGGATGCCCGAGGTGCCGCCCTCGGCGGGGTTGGTGTAGGCAACCGAGTGCGCGGCAACGAGCGCATCCTTGAGCTTCGCCGTGGTCGAGACGTCCGGCAGCGGTGCGCCCTCGCGCGCGACGACGCCGATGCCGACGCGGCCGAGCTCGGCGCGGCTGCCGGGCGTGAGCTTGCCGGTCTTCTCGAGCTCGCCCATCAGCGGCACCGAGACGATGATGAGATCGGCGTGCTGGCCGGAGCCGATGATGTTGCGCAGCTGGCCGGTGGTGCCGATCGTGAAGTCGAATTTCTGGCCGGTCTGGTGCGAATAGTCGTCGATGACCTGAGCGATCAGCCCGCGCACCGCACCGGCGGCGATCACCTTGACGTCGGCGGCGCCAGCGGGCGCCGTGGTCAGTGCGGCAAGCGCCCCGACCGTGAGCGAGAGACCAAGCGTGAGACGGCGGAGCATGTTTCCCCCTGTCCGGCCGTGGTTTCGGGCATCGCGCCGGTTGGCCGGTGGCGGCGCGGCGGTACTATAGCTGGTCGGCGCGAGCGCCGCCATTTACCCCGGGCGCTTCGAGATATCGAAGCAGTTGGCGCGGCGATGGAGCGGCGCGATAGTCTGCGTCCCCGGTAGCGCCTCCTGGATCGCCTCGAACAGCGGCTCGACGCCGAGGTCCACGAAGGTGCCGTAGATCTGATCGTGGTGAGCCGGCACGTAGGTTCGCGGCTTGAACAGCTTCACGATCTCCAGGGTGACCGGCACCTGCACCTGCGCGACTGGATGCCCCTGATAGCCGATGATGGCGACATCGACCGGCGCGAGCTTCGCGGCCAGCGCCCGAACGCCGTCGGTGATCGGGCCGGCGCTGTCGAGCCACACGAGCTTGAAGCCGGTGTCGAAGGTGAAGCCGTAGGCGATCGTTCCCTTGGTGATCACTTCCGGGTCGAAGGTGCCCTTGGCACGGATCGCGGCCTCTGCCGCCGCCTGCTCCGGGGTCGCCGGGCCGGCATCGGCGTCGTAGAGCTTGCCCAAGGTCTGCAGCACCTCGCTCTTGAGGGTCGAGTGCTGGGCCAGCCCCGCATCCACGGTGAAGCCGTCGAACTTGAGCGTCTCGCCGCCGGCCACGGCAGTCCCGCGTCCCTGCGGAACGCCGAGCTTATACGCGGTGTCGATCGTGATCGGCGCGCCGATCACCCGCGCGTTGGTTCGCTGCGCGATCGGGCCGACATCCGAGATGTGGTCGAAATGCGGATGGCCGATGAAGATCGAGTCGGTCTTCTTGACCTCGCCCGGCACGATTCCGGTCGGCCGGCTGCGCGGGCCTTGCTCGAAATAGGCGTCGAGCAAAATCACCTGGTCGCGGAACGCTAGCTCGTAGTTCGAGGTCGAAAGCCAGCGCAGCACGATGGTGCTCTTGTCGCCCGGCATCGGCCCGCCCATGGCGGCGGGGATGAGGCTTCTGCAGGCATCGGGCGCGACGGGCTGTGCGGCGGCGGAGGCGACGAATGACGTCAACGGTGCAGTGCCGATCAAGAATGCGATTGCCAAACGGGTCATGACGTTTCCTCGAAGGAATGCGACGCGTGACGTTCGCCGCAGTTGCTTGCCGATCGGGAGCACTATATCCGCTCCGCGCCGGCTGGTGCACCCGAAGGCCATTCCATCAGCCGCAGGTACGACTCCTCGAACCACACGATGCGCTCCTCGAGCGCGCCGATGACCGGCGGCTCGCCGAGCTGGTGGGCGATCTCCTGCATTCGTTCGCAAACTCCATGGTCCTCCCGCGAGATCTTGCGGAAATAGTGCCCCACCATGAGGCGCCGGATCGGGTCGGTGAGGGGGCGCGTGCGTTCCTCGCGCAGCGAGCGGTCAGCCGGGAACGGCGCGGGATAAAGCCATGCTCGCAGCTGCGAGCGGTCGTGGGCGACCGGCACGTATTGCTGGACGATGCAGTACCAGAACTGGCCGTCGGAGCGGAAGTGCGACACGATCAGCGTCGGCATGATCTGGAAGATGCGGTAATAGGCCGAGCGGAACGTGCCGTCACGGCATTCCGCCGCCATCTCCTCCAGCGCCTGCGGATCGGGTTTGTTGATCGAGCAGCTGTGCAGCCCGAACCGCGCATAGGTAATGTTGTAGCGGCGGAGATAGCCGAGCTTGCCGAACGTGCCGGGATGGACCGCGACGCCGTGATAGTCGTCGAAGGTGATGTGGAGGCAAAGCTTCCAGTTCGCCTTGACCGTGTTCGAGATGTAGATCGGCGAGGGGGGCATCTGCGACATCGCCGCGAGGATCGGATAGCTGACGCCGAGGAAATCCTCGAGGCTCTCGAACGCATTGGCAGGCACGCCAGGCGCTGGAAAGCGGCCGAACACGAGGCTACCGCAGGTCGCGACCTCGATCGGATTAAGCCGAATGTCGAGATCGCGTGGAATGACGCCGTAGAGCTCCTCGCACAGGGGAATGCCGAGCGCGCGGCCTGACGGATCGTAGCGCCAATGATGAAAACCGCAGACGATCGCTCCGTTGCCCTTGTCGGCATTGCGCAGGGGATAGCCGCGGTGGGCGCAGCGGTTCTCGAAGCCCCTGAGCTCATCGCCGAACCGCTGCACGAACACCGAACGGGTCGCGAGCGAAGCGCGGAACCAGTCGCCGTCGCGGGCGACGTCGCTCGTGAGCCCGAGGAACGTCCAGGTATGCGACAGCCGGTCCTGCTCCTGGCGGAACGCCTGCGGGTCGGTCATCGAGCGCGCCCAATCTGCCGGGATGCCGCCGATGCCCGCTGCCATGAATGATGCTCCGAGACTTTCTACTCCGAGAACTGCCGCTTCCGCGACGCGCTCACTCCGAATGCCGGACCACCAGCACCGAGCACGTCGCATACCGCACCACGTGGCCGGCATTGGAACCCAGGAAATAGGTTCGCATGCCGGGCCGGTGCGAGCTCATGACGATGAGGTCGGCGTGGTACTCCTTCGCCTCCTCGAGCACTTCGTGATAGATGCCGCCCTGGCGCACCACAGTGGCGATATGGGCTGCATCAGCGCCGCTCTCGCGCGCGATGATGACGAGCGCCTCGTCGGCGGTCCCGCGCTGCTGGGCGTCGAAATCCTCCGGAACGTACTCGGCGAGCATCGCAGGCGTCGCCGGCAGCACATTGAGCAGCCGGATCGAGCCACCGGAGGCGCGGGCGAGCGACACCGCGGTCTCGATCGCCGCCTTGGCGAGGTCGGTGTCGGCGAGATCGACGGGAACCAGGATCCGCTTGAACATGTCGTCTTCCTTGCTGCTCACCTCTCCCCGCGTGCGGGGAGAGGTCGGATCGCGCAAGCGATCCGGGTGAGGGGGCCGCGTCGCGAGTCTGAGCGTCCGAAGAGATCCTCGAAGGCTCAGAACTCGCGAAACCGCCCCCTCACCCCGACCCTCTCCCCGCCCGCGGGGAGAGGGAGAAGGGCCGCGTCTCCAGGTACGCGAGCAAACGAGTCCGGATCGTCATGTTATCTCGCGTCCACGGCGATGACCTTCGGAGTGACGTAGCGGTCGAGCCGTCCCGACTCGCGATGGAGCTTGGTCCATGCGTCGATCGGGAAATCGATCACCGCGAGCGCCGCGGTCGGAAATTTCTCGCTGAGCTTCTCGCGGCGCTCGACATCGCCCGCCGCGACCAGCATGCGCGCCGTCTCGTGCAGGCCGGGATTGTGCCCGATCACCAGGAGCGCGTGAGCCTTGGGCGGCGCCGCGCGGATGAGCGAGACGATGGTCTCCGGCGTCGCTTCGTAGAGGCGATCGACGATGGTGAGCTCGACCTCCTTCGGCCATCCCTTGGTGATCGCGTCCATGGTCTGGCGGGTGCGCTTCGCCGGCGAGCACATCACGAGCTCGGGGATGAGCGCATGGCGGGCGAAATAGACGTTCATGGTGCGCGCATCGGCGATGCCGCGCGCATTGAGCGGACGGTCGCGGTCGGGCATGCCCGGCGAGGACCAGTCGGACTTGGCGTGGCGGAGCAGCATCAATCGGCGCATGGCGCGCAGCATCGATTTTGTCGGTGCGAAAGTCTACAGTCATGTTTGCGGCGATATTTGCGGGCTTGGCGCAAGGCGGCGGGCGTGGTACGGCGCACAGTTCAGCGACGTCATCCTTCGAGACGCCCGCTTCGCGGGCTCCTCAGGACGAGGTCATCGAATAGAAGCGACAACCGGGTACCTTGAGAGGACGGGGTCGGAGGTTTGATGGAAGGCACCGATCAGTCCGACTACGGGCCGACCTGGTTCTCGCGCGTGACGCCCCCGCCGCTGCCGCGCAGCACGCTCAATTACGAGATCGATGTCGATGTCTGCGTCATCGGCGGCGGCCTCGCCGGCCTTACGGTGGCGCGGGAGATCGTGCGGCGCGGCTGGTCGGTCGCGCTGCTCGAGGGCGCGCGTATCGCCTGGAACGCGTCGGGCCGGAACAACGGCCTTGTGACGGCGGGCTTCCCCGCAGCAATCGAGAAGATCGTCGAGCGCATAGGCCTGCCGGCGGCGCAGGCGCTGTGGAAGCTTTCCGAGGACGGCGTTCGCTGTGTCGAAGACACCATCGCCGAGCTCGGCCTCACCGGCATCGTGCAGGGCAGGGGCTGGCTCGAAGCCTCCAAGTTCGACGACCGCGAGGCGGCGATCGGCCGCGCGCGGTTGCTCGGGCAAGAATTCGGGGTCGAGGCGGAGCCGTGGTCGCTCGAGCAGGTCCGCGACGTGCTCCGCACCGACCATTACTTCGGCGCGGTCCACTATCCGAACGCGTTTCAGATCAATCCGCTCGCCTATGCGCTGGCGCTCGCCGACGCCGTCGAGCGCGCCGGCGTCTTCGTGTTCGAGAACACGCCGGCGCTGACGATCGATCCCGCCGGAGTGCGAAAGCGCGTCAACACGCCCGAAGGACGCGTCCGCGCCGGCCGCGTCGTGCTCGCGGGGAACATCCATCTCGGCGACGTCTCGAAGAAGGTGTCGGCGACCCTGGTGCCGGTCATCGCCTATACCGCGGTGACGAAGCCGATGGGGTCGCGTCTCGAATCCGTCATCACCTATCCCGGCATGGTGACGGATTCGCGCTACGGCAACTACGCCTACCGGGTGATGGATGGCGACCGGCTGATGTGGACCGGCGGGGCGTCGGTCCGGGAGCGCAGCACCCGCGGCATGGCGCGGCGGCTCGCGCGGGCGATCCGCACCACCTATCCCGATCTAGGGCCGGTGTCGTTCGAGGACTTCTGGTGGGGCACGATGGGATACGCGATCCACCGCATGCCGCAGATCGGCGAGGTGCAGCCGGGCCTGTGGCTCGCGAGCGGCTTCGGCGACCACGGGATCAACACCTCGGCGATTGCCGGAAAGCTGATCGCCCGCGCCATGGTGGAGGGCGACACCACCTGGGAAACGTTCCTGCCGTATGAGCTCGTATGGGCCGGCGGCAAGGCCGGGCGCGCGCTGATCCAGGCGCTGCTGTCGTGGCGGCACGTCAGCGAGACGGTGGCGGCGAACCTCGCCCGCCGGCGCGAGGCGCTGCGCTACAGGCGCGAGCGCGAAGCCGCCGGCGAAGAGCCGACGGAATTCATTAGGCGCCCCGCCTACCGCGTCATCAAGGCCGTGCGCCGCCCCGATCGGGGGCGTGGCCCGAGCGACGCGCCGATCAGCGCCCCCGGCGCGCTGCCGCACCGCAAAGGGCCGGCGCAGATGCGGGATTCGGAGGAGAAGGTGTAGGGGAGGGAGCCTGGCTTTCCTCTCCCGCGCGCGAAGCGCGCGTTTCCTCTCCCGCTTTGCGGGGGAGGGTAGGGAGGGGGAAGCTGAGTCACGACCCTGCATGGCGCCTGCGATCGCCTCGCCGCCGTGGCCCCCTCCCCACCCTCCCCCGCAAAGCGGGAGAGGGAGCCGACCGCTGCGGCGTGATTGTGTCTACCGCCCCTCGCGCCGCGCCATGAAGGCGAGGCGCTCGAACAGGTGCACGTCCTGCTCGTTCTTGATCAGCGCGCCGTGCAGCGGCGGGATCAGCTTCTTGGGGTCGCGCTCGCGCAAGGTATCGGGGCCGATGTCCTCGACCATCAGCAGCTTGAGCCAGTCGAGCAGCTCCGAGGTCGACGGCTTCTTCTTCATGCCGGGCACGTCGCGGATCTCGTAGAACAGGCGGAGCGCCTCGGCGACGAGCCGCGGCTTGATGCCGGGAAAATGCACCTCGATGATCGCCCGCATCGTGTCGGCATCGGGAAAGCGGATGTAGTGGAAGAAGCAGCGCCGCAGGAAGGCGTCGGGCAGCTCCTTCTCGTTGTTCGAGGTGATGACGACGATCGGCCGGCGCCGCGCCTTCACGGTCTCGCCGGTCTCGTAGACGAAGAACTCCATGCGGTCGAGCTCGAGCAGGAGGTCGTTCGGAAACTCGATGTCGGCCTTGTCGATCTCGTCGATCAGCAGCACCGGCCGCTCGTCGGCGACGAAGGCGTCCCACAGCTTGCCGCGCTTGATGTAGTTGCGGATGTCCTTGACGCGGAGGTCGCCGAGCTGGCTGTCGCGCAGCCGCGACACCGCGTCGTACTCGTAGAGGCCCTGCTGCGCCTTGGTGGTCGACTTGATGTGCCACTCGATCAGCGGTGCGCCGATCGCCTTCGCCACCTCGATGGCGAGCACGGTCTTGCCGGTGCCCGGCTCGCCCTTGACGAGCAGCGGCCGCTCCAGCGCGATCGCCGCATTGACGGCGACCTTGAGGTCGTCGGTGGCGACATAGGCGCTCGTTCCGTCAAACCGCATGCTTACTCCGTGGCATAAAGCCGAGCACTCCGGCGCCACTGTAGCCGTATATCGTTGCGGCGGGCACCATTACCTCGCCCCGCGTGCGGGGCGAGGTCGGATCGCGTCAGCGATCCGGGTGAGGGGGCCGCGTCGCGAGTCTGAGCGTCAGCAGTGATTTTCGGCGGCTCAGATTCGCGAAACCGCCCCCTCACCCCGCATGCGGGGGAGAGGGGGCGCGAGGCCGCAGCGTTATCGCTTGCGAGCGGGCAAAATCCGCGCCAACCGACGCCCCATCATGAAGCGGCTCAGCCGAACGCGCGCATGGTGTCGCTGAAGAGCTCGTCCACCGCGATGCGCCGTGGGATCAGGCCCTGCTTGAGGGCGAAGTCGATGACGATCTCGAGCGAGCGCCGGTTGGCCTCGATGCCGAAGCGCCAGGGATCGAGCGCGGGCACGCCGCTCTGCGCGAACGCCGCCTGCTTCGCCTCGCGGAACAGGCGGTAGACCTCGCGCACCACGTCGGGCCGCGCCTTGGCGAGCTCTTCGCGGATCACCAGCATGTGGTTGATCGGGACGCCGCCATGGCTCTCCGACCATTTGCGGTTCGCCGTCTCGGCGTCCGGGATCAACGGTTTCAGGCGCGGGTCCGGAAACTTGTCACCGACGATCGCGGCATCGAGCTCGCCGTCGAGCAGCATCTGCACGAGCTGCTTGCCCTCTCCCGCGCGGCGCACATTCGGCGGATCGTCGTATTCGGCGACATGGCCCTCTTCGAAGGTGACCCATTTGATGCTCGAGAGGTCGACGCCATAGTCCTCGGCGAGGATGCCGCGCACCCATACGCCGGTGGTCTGGGTATAGGCGCGCACGCCGAGCGTCTTGCCGTTGAGGTCGGACGGTTTGAGCGCGCCGCGCTCGGGATTGTAGGCGATGGTATGGAGCTGGCCGCGGCCGACCACGGTCGCGGGGATCAGCACATAGGGCTTGCCGTAGATATAGGCCTGCAGGAACGTGACGATCGCTACTTCCGCGAGATCGAACTTGGCGTCGCGCACCAGCGGCTTGAAGGCGGTGTTCGAGACCTTCACGTCGGCGAAGTCGAGTTCGAGGATGTCGGACGCGAGCTTGCCCTCCTTGAGAGCCATCGCGTTCGGGTAGCTCCCCATCAGGGTGAAGAGCTTCGGCTTGTCGGGCTTGGTGAGCATCGACGTGTCTCCGAGTTATCGGCCGGCGATCTTATCGGCCAGCGCCGGATAGAGCGACTGCGCGGTGAGGCCGAAGATCCAGTCCTGGTCTTCCTGCGGCAGCGAGGCGACGGATTCTCGCGCGACGGCCAGGAGGTTCTTGAGCGGGCCTTCCGAGGCCGGATAGTTCGAGCCCCAGGCCATGCGGGACGCGCCGAACGCGCCGGCGAGCTTGGCGAAGAACGTCTCCGGGGTCGCCTTGCCGTTGCGGCATTCGGTGAAGGTGCGTGGCGTCACCTTGAGATAGATGTTCGGATGCTCGGCGAGCGCGAACAGGCTTGCGGCCGCCGCATAGGGCGGGCCGTCGCTGAGCACCGGCCGTGCCAGGTGATCGAGGATCACCTTCACCCGCGGAAAGCGCCGCACCAGGTTCACGAGCTGCGGAAAGGCCGTAGCCGACATCTGCATGCAGATCGGGATTCCGAGCTCGCCGGCAGTCTCCCAGGCCGGGTAGACGCGGGGATCGTCGATCCAGTCGGCCTGGGTCTGCATGGTGCTGCCGATCGTAAAGAGCCGCATGCCCGTGAGGTTCTTCTTTCGCCAGTGGCGCATTTTCTCGGGCGCGTCGGGACTGAGCACATCGACCGAGAACACGCCGGTAAAGCGGCCGGGATGTTTGGCGACGGCATCGGCAACATACGAGTTGTCGTGGCCATAGCAGGTCGAGGCCTGGACCAGTGCCGATTTGTCGACGCCGGCCTCGTCCATCGCCGCGATCATCTGTTCCGTGGTGACGGGGCGCTTCTGCGACCAGTCGGACTGATGGCCGCCGAGCGGCGCCAACGGATAGCGCTTCGGATCGTCGGCGATGATGTGGGGATGGATGTCGATGGTCTTGGCAGGCATGGGCACTCCGGGCGGGAACATCCCTTACCCTGAAATGGGGAGGGTCAGGTCAGGGGTCATAGCGCAGCAAGGAGGTTGGGCAAAGGCGACCGAGGCGACTTCTTATCGGCACACGGGGGACTTCTTATCGGTGTGCCGCAGGTTCCACATCGACACGCGGTGAGCGCCGACGTGGCACGGCGGAGCTGTCGTGAGGCCGCCTGCGCTACTCTACGAGCGTGAAGCTTCGTATTTCAGACCTCATCCTGAGGAGCTGGCGCAGCCAGCGTCTCGAAGGATGGCGACGGGCAACGGCGCATGGGGCCATCCTTCGAGACGCGTCCTGCGGACGCTCCTCAGGATGAGGTCTGAAAGATTGACGGACCCTACGCATTGCCCATGAGCTTGAGCGCGTCTTGCGCCAGGCTCATATCGGCGACCTGCTCATAGGGGAGCATGCGCTTCTGCAGGCCGAGCGCGAGGTTGATCTCCTGCATGTAGCGCACACGCTCCTCCGACAGCAGGAGGCCCGACGCGTAGGGCTTGTGCTTCTGGATGAACTCCCACTCGGTGGCGCCTTCTGCGCCGGCGGTCGCGCTGCCCGTCACGGCGGCGCGGGCGCGCACGAAGATGTCCTTGGAGCCCGGGCTCTGGATGAAGCGCCACAGCGTGCCGTAGGCGGCGAGCGTACGCGCCAGGAGGTCGCGCTTGCCGGCGATGGCGCGATCCGAGGCATAGCTTCCCTGATAGGTGTACTCGGGAAGCTCGTCATAGACGAGGCCGTCCTCGAGGGCATGGACGCCGTAGTGCGCCTGGTGCTCGTAGACGTCGTTCAACGCAATGCCGGCATCGACAGTGCCGGCGACCACCGCGCGGAACACATCGGAGCTGCTGCCGATGTTGACGAAGCGCACTTTTGACGCATCGATACCCTTCTTGCGCATCAGCGCGACTGTCATGTGGTGGAGGAGGGCGCCCGGCGATCCCGTGCCGAAGGTGCGGCCCTCGATGTCCTTGAGGCGGCGGATTTCCGGCCGCTTGGAGTAGATGACGTCGTCGACCAGGAAACGGGTCGCGGCGACGAGCTTCACCTTGGCGCCCTTCTCGATCGCGGCCAGCACCTGGGAGAAGCCGGAGATCACGACGATGTCGCTTCCGCCGCCGATCACCGCGCCCATCAGCTTCGAGCCGTCGGCGACGCTGACGATGTTGGGCGCGAGGGCGAATTTCGCGAAGAAGCCCTGCTCCTTCATGATCCATTGCAGCGCCGCGCCGGCGGTTGCAGCGGCGCCGACAATGTTGACGGTCTCGTTCTCGGCCAGCGCCGGGCCAACGTCCGCCGACCCCGCTACGCCCGCCATGCTGCCAAGCCCGGCGGCGCCGAGCTTGAGCGCATCGCGGCGTGTGCGCGGGGCGTTCACGGCGCTGCCCGCTCAGGCCGTCGCCGGCAATCGCTTGGCGAGCCGGCTGTAGACCTTGCGGGCATTGCCCTCGAAGATCTTGTGCTTGTCTGCGGCCGAGAGCCCGGGGACCTGGTCGATGTAGCGCTTGGTGTCGTCGTAGTGATGGCCGGTGCGCGGGTCGATGCCCTTCACCGCGCCGACCATTTCCGAGGCGAACAGGATGTTGTCGGCCGGGATCACCTTGGTGAGCAGCTCGATGCCCGGCAGGTGGTAGACACAGGTGTCGAAGTAGACGTTCTTGAGGAGATGCTCCTCGAGGGGAGGCCGCTTCATGTCCTGCGCAAGCCCGCGGTAGCGGCCCCAGTGGTAGGGCACCGCACCGCCGCCATGCGGAATGATGAATTTGAGCGTCGGGAAGTCCTTGAACAGGTCCGAGGTGATGAGCTGCATGAACGCGGTGGTGTCGCCGTTGATGTAGTGCGCGCCGGTGGTGTGCACTGTACCGGGACAGCAGGAGGCGCTGACATGGATCATCGCCGGTACGTCGAGCTCGACCATCTTCTCGTAGAGCGGATACCACCAGCGGTCGCCGATCGGCGGTGCGTCCCAGCGGCCGCCGGAGGGATCGGGATTGAAGTTGGCGCCGACGAAGCCGAACTCGTTGACGCAGCGTTCCAGCTCGCCGATGCAGCTTTTGGGGTCGACGCCGGGCGACTGCGGCAGCTGGCAGACGCCGATGAAGTTGCTGGGAAAGAGCTGCGTCAACCGGTAGATCAGCTCGTTCGAGACTTGCGACCATTCGAGGCTGACCCCGGCGTCGCCGATGTGATGCGACATGCCGGACGCGCGCGGCGAGAAGATCGTGAGGTTCGTCCCGCGCTCGCGCTGGAACTTGAGCTGCGCTCCCTCGACGCTCTCGCGCAGCTCGTCGTCGCTGATCTTGAGCGCGGCGGGGGATGGCTTCTGCGAGGGGTCCTTGATGGCGGCGACCTGGCTCTTGCGGAAGTCATGGAGCTTCTGCGGCTCGGTCGTGTAGTGGCCGTGGCAGTCGATGATCATGTCGCCTCGCTCGTCGCCGGCGTCCGGTTCTTCTTTCGATCGGCCCGGCGTTCGGCGCGGATCGTAAGGCCGGACCGCGCCTTGTCAAACGGATTGCGCCGCATTCAATCGGGGGCAACTCATCTCTAATCACCCTCCCCAGGCGCCGCACACCTCTGCGGATGCACTCGCAGATTCCGATTGCGTCGCTGGCGCCTTGCTCCCTATGTTCTGCCCGCAAAATTCTGGAGCCCGCCCGGGGGAGAGAAATGGCCGATCTACCGCGTCTCAATGGTGTCATCCGCGCCTGGGAGGAGGGCAAGCCCGCCTTCACCGCGTTCGCCCAGGCCGAGGTCGAGACCGCCGTCGCGATGGGCACGTCGAAGTTCGACGGCATCATCTTCGAGATGGAGCATAATTTCTGGGACGCGCGGGCGCTGCGCGAGAGCATGCAATTCATGCTCAACCGCCGGGCGCTGGTGCAGGGCGGCACGCTCGCCCCGACGGTGACCCCGATGGTGCGCATCCCGCCGAACGGCGGCGAGCACAACCAGTGGCTCGCCAAGCAGGCGCTCGACCTCGGCGTCTACGGCGTGCTGTGGCCGCACATCTCGACGGTCGACCAGGCGCGCAACGCGGTCGCCGCCTGCCGCTATCCGCGCCTGCCGACCGCGCCGCTCTATGAGCCCGCCGGCATCCGCGGCGACGGCCCGACCACCGCCGTGCGCTACTGGGGCCTCACCCAGCAGGAATACTACGGCAAGGCGGACGTGTGGCCGCTCGCGCCGCACGGCGAGGTCCTCTGCATGCTGATGATCGAGGACACCCAGGGCATCGCCAACCTCGACGCCATCTTGAAGCAGGTGCCGGGCATCGGCCTCGTGCTGATCGGGGAGGGCGACCTTTCCCAGGAGCTCGGCTATCCGCGCCAGTACGAGCACCCCAAGGTGCTGGAGCAGATGGCCTACATCGTGAAGACCTGCAAGGAGAACAAGGTCCACGTCGGCCATCCCCATGTCGACGCGACCAACGTCGAGCGCATCCTCGCCGAGGGCTACACCTTTCTGATGGCCGCCCCGGTGCGCAGCTTCGCGGCGCTCGACAAGGGCCGGCAACTGGCGGGGCGGAAGTAGCGGCTCGTCATTCCGGGGCGCGCGGAGCGCGAACCCGGAATCCAGTCCGCTTTGCAACCGCCTTCTGGATTCCGGGTTCCGCCTGCGGCGGCCCCGGAATGACGCTTAGATCATCGTCCGCGTCGCATTATCGAAGCCGCGCCGTCCGCTCGGAATGACGCCGTCGCCGGGGTCTCGCAAGTCACTTCTGCTCCCGCTTGAAGTACCTCAAGTCCGGCGGCGGCTGGTCCTTTTTCATCGGCATCAGCATGCCGTCGGCGCTGCGGAAATAGACCTCTTTGCCGATGGTGACGTGGGCCTGGCCCTCGATGCAGTTGTCGTTGGCCCACCACACCTTTGTCCGCCGCTTGAACGTCTTCGTCACGGTCCACGGCCGGGTCAGGGAATTATCGACCGTGGTCATCTCGACGCGCAGGAGGTCAGGGTCGGTCTTGTCGCTGAAGATGCGCTCCGTGATGACGCCTTCGTCGTCGTCTGCCATGGGCATGCCTGACTGGTCCCATACGCGCGGACCGCGCACGTGCCGTGTCTCGACCTCGAGCGTGTCGAAACGGCCATCGCCGTCGGTATCGCGCCATTTGCCGATCGAATAGCCGGGGAACCAGGTTTCCTCGGTCTGCGGCCATTGGCGCCCGTCGGTGTAGATACGGCGCGGCGAAAATTCGGTGCATTCGAACAGGACGTGAGTGACATCCGGCGAGATCAGGAATTCGAACGGTGACACCCCCGACATCATCCGGGGCATGCCCTGCGGCAGGCAGCTATAGGCCGGGTCGAGACCATGACCGCCGAGGTCCTGATCCCTGATGCTGGCCTCGAATTGTGCCTGGTATTCCGGCTTGAGCGGCGCCTCCTGCTTTCGGATCGGCTTCGTCTGATCGTAGCGCGGGTTGCCGGTATAGGTGCGGGTCCACTGGCCGGACCAATCGGGGAATTTCGAGGCGTCATGCGCGAAGGCGCCGCCGCATGCCGCAGCCAGAAACGCCGCCAGCGTGACCCCACCAATCGAAGCTCGCAGCATTCTCTTCCTCCCGTCGCCGCTCTGCGGCCCGATCGCAGTCTTGGTGCGTTTTTCCAGCGTTACCACGTCACGGCCGTCGTCAGATCATCTTCCGCGTCGTGTCGTCGAACAACTCGTCCACGGTGAAACGGCGCGGGATCAGCTGCTGCTGGGCGGCGTAGTCGACGATCTTCTCGAGCGCCGGGCGGCAGGCGGCAACTCCGAACGGCGGCGCCGAGGCGCCGGCCTGCACGGCACGGCGCCGGCTCTCCTTGAGCATCGCATAGACTTCCTCGACGAGGTCCGGCCGCAATTTGGCGAGCTCGCCGCTCACCACCACGAAATGGTTGAGCGGCACGATGCGGTGCTTCTCGACCCATGCTTTCGCCGCCGCTTCGGGATCGCCGAACAGCGAGCGTACCCGCGGATCGTCGGAGCGGTCGCCGAGCACCGCGTCGAGCTCGCCGGCGAGAAGCATCGGTATGATCTTCTTGCCTTCCGGCGCGCGCTCGGTGGTGTCGACATATTCGGCGACGTGGGGCTCCTCGAAGGTGATCCATTTGACCTTCGCGAGATCGAGCCCGTAGTCGTTCTCGAACATGCCGCGCAGCCACGCGCCGGTGGTGGTGGTGAACGAGCGGATGCCGACCCGCTTGCCGGCGAGCTCCGGCGGCGTGAGCTTGGTGTGGACATCGCCGTTGTAGATCGCCCAGGCATGCTGGACGCGTGCCGTCATCACGGCGGGCAGCAGCACCATCGACTTGCCGACCGACTTTGCGATGAGATAGGTGACGATCGCCATCTCCGAAACGTCGAAGGCCTTGCGCCGCACCATCGACTGGAAGCCGCTCCAGACCGGCGTCACGTCCGCGAAATCGAGAGCGATGCGGTCGGACGTGATGTCGCCGCGCTTGAGCGCGGCGGTGTGGGGATATTCGGCGAGCAGCGTGCGCAGCCGCACCGGTTTGGTCTTGGCGTCCATCATGGCCTCGTCTCGAGTGGCGAAATGCGCCGTCACATTGCGTTGTTATGGAGCTTCGTCGCCGCGCAGCGCCGCGGCGATGGCGGGAACGGCGCGCTGATCGAGCGCGAGCCCGACATGATCCGGCCCGGGCACGACCACGACCGGCGTGTCCGGACGGATCGCATCGATGGTCGAAGCGAAGCGGCTCGCATCGAACAGCTCGTCGTTGCTGCCGACGAGAACGGCGAGCGGGACCTTGGCATTGCGCAGGTCGGCCGCGTAGTCCTCGGTGCCGAAGGCGCGCGCGAGCAGGAACGAATAGCTGGGTGAGAGGAACTTCGCCTGCTCCGGCAGCACGGCAAAGGCCACCACCGGCAGATGCTGGAAGGCATGGATGCCGAAACGGTCGAGAACCGCGAGCGCGATGAGGCGCGGCAGGTAGACCTTCGCCCAGGCATTGGTCTCATCCTGCTTTACGGTCGGCGCACGCGGGCCGAGGAAGGGAGAGAGCAGCACCACGCGGGCGAAGGCGGCGCCGAGCGGGGTCGCGGCGGCATGAAGCGCAAAGCCGCCGCCCGACGACAACCCCATCAACGCAAGCTCGGCATTCGGATGACGCATTTTCACCGCGGCGACGAAATCGGCGAGGTCGTCGTCGAGCTGGCTTGCGTAGTCGATGTCGCCGCGCGTTCCGGTGTCGCCATGGCCGCGGATGTCGGGCGCGTAGACGGTGAAGCCATTCGCCGTCAGCGCCTGGGCGAGCGGAAGCATGCTCGAGCTGCTCGCCGACGAGCCGTGAATGGCGATCACCACCCGCTCGGGCGCGCCGGGCGACGCCGCATCCCAGTGGCGGAACGCGATCGGGCTGCTGCGCCGCGCCGGAATTTCCTCGACCGCGGGCAGGGCGCTGAAGTCGACTTTCTTGAAGGGATCGCCGATCGAGGCGAGCGGCTTCGGCGGCGCGCCGGTGCCGAACGCGATCATGCCTGCGAGCGCAGCGGCGGACGCGACGATGACGCCGCAAACGACGATCAGCAAGATTTTCAGGCGGCGCATCATGCTCCTCAACCGATTCCTACTGCCGTTCGAGACCGGCCTTCTCGATCACCGCGGCCCATTTCTCGATGTCCGCCTTGAGGCGGCTCTGCATCTCCTCCGGCGTGGTACCGCGCGCCTCCATGCCGAACAACTTCGCCTTCTCCTGCACCTCCGGCATCTGCAGCACTTCGTTTACGGCGCGATTGAGGAGGCGCACGATGTCGTCGGGCATGCCCGCCGGTCCCGACAGCGCGTTCCAGCTCTCGACCACATAGCCCGGCAGCCCGCTCTCGCGAACGGTCGGCACCGCCGGCAGCGCCGGCGTGCGATGCGCTCCGGTGGTGGCGACGGCCATCAGCTTGCCGTCCCGCACCGCGGCGTTCACGCCCGCGTAATACTCGAAGCCGACCTGGATGTCGCCGCGCAACAGCCCGGTCACGAGCTCCGGCGAGGTGCGGTAGGTCACCACCGCGGCGTCGATGTCGGCGACGCTCTTGAAGAGCTCCGCCGAGAGATTCTGGGTGCTCCCGGGCGCGATCGAGCCGAAATTGAGCTTGCCCGGATTGGCACGCGCCGCCGCGACGATGTCGCCGATCGACTTGAGCGGGCCGTCGGCCTTGGCGACGATCACGAGATCGAAGAAGGCGGTGATCCCGATCGGCGTGAAGTCCCGCACGACGTCGAACGGCAACTGCTTGAACAGCGCGGCACTGATAGCAGTGCCGTTGCCGGTCAGCTCCAGGACGTAGCCGTCGGGCGGCGAGCTTGCCACGGCCTTGGCGGCGACGATGCCGCCGGCGCCGGGCCGGTTGTCGACGATGAATTGCTGGCCGAGCTTGAAGGAGAGGCGCTCGGCCACGATGCGCATGGTGGTGTCGGCGATGCCGCCCGGGCCGTAGGGGACGATGATGCGGACCGGGCGGTTGGGATAGCCGGGCTCGGCCCGGCCGGGGCGCACGGCGGCGCCGGTTGCGGCGCCCATGGCGGCGACGGCGAAGAGTCCGGCCGATCGCCTCAACAGGGTGCGGCGGTCGATCCCGCGATGCTTCCGCTGCGCCGTTTGCACCATTTCCGCCGGGGTTGCGTTGTTTGTGTCGATGCTAAGCGAGGCAGCAGGGCAATACCAGCGCAGGCGGGCCGGGTGCGACGCGGTGGCAGTGCCCCGCGGGCCCCGACCGCAGCGAATCAGCCGCGATAGCGTGCGGCACGGGGTCGCCGAGGGTGCGCCTCTTGCCGCAGTTTTGCCTAACACCGAGCGCCAATGGCCCCGGAAGTGCCCAATCTACAGCCATTTGTCACAAATTCGTGGCCGGTTTCCCCTAATGGCTCGTTCGCGGTTGAAGGGCCTGAACGGGAAAGATATAACGCCGCCCGCGGAACTCCACCCGCGCCGAAAAGAGACGACCAACGGGAGTGGGAGTGTGCGTGGATGCGCGCAGATAAGTTGAAGGCTTATCGGCCGAGCGAGAAAGAGCCATTCATGAACGAACGCCAGCGCGAGTACTTCCGGCTGAAGCTGCTCGCCTGGAAGGACGACATCCTGAAGGAAGCCAAGGAAACGCTGCAGCACCTCCAGGATGAAAATCAGAACCACCCCGATCTCGCGGACCGCGCGTCCTCCGAGACCGACCGCGCCATCGAATTGCGGGCGCGCGACCGTCAGCGCAAGCTGATCGCCAAGATCGACGCGGCGCTCGGGCGCATCGAGGACGGCACCTACGGCTTTTGCGAGGAGACCGGCGAGCCGATCTCGATCAAGCGCCTCGAGGCCCGGCCGATCGCTACCCTGTCGATCGAGGCGCAGGAACGCCACGAGCGACGCGAGCGCGTGTATCGCGACGAGTGAGGCCGTTACGGCGGGTCGCTGGGTTGGAGCGGCTCACTGCGGTTTGAGATCGAGCGCCTTGGCGAGCTCCGCCGTCGAGGCGACTTCGCCGCGCACGAACCGGTCGAACGCCGCGGTGTCCATCTGCAGGGGATCGACGCCTTGCTGTGCGAGCTTGTCGCGCACCGCCGGCACCGCGAGCGCCTTGCCGATCTCACGATTGAGCCGCTCGACGATTGGTGCCGGCGTCCCGGCCGGCGCGAAAACGCCGATCCAGAAATTGAAATCGGAGTTGGGGTAGCCGGCTTCGAGCGAGGTCGGCACATCGGGCAGCGCCGCCGAGCGCTGGGCGCTCGAGACGGTGAGCGCCGTGAGCTTGCCGTCGCGAACGAATCCGAGCGCCGCCGACACCGGTGCATAGTAGAAGTCGACCCGTCCGGTCATCACCTCGGTCACCGCCTCCGGCGCGCCGCGGAACGGTATGGGATCGGCGGGGAACTTGGCAGCGAGCCGGAATTTCTCGGTGGCGAGGTAGATCGGCGTGCCGAAACCGACGACGCCGAAGGTGACCGGCCGCGCGCGGGCGGCGGCAACGAGCTCCTGCACCGTGTGGATACCCTTCGACGGCGCGATCACCAGCACGTTGGGCAGGTTGCCGAGCGACGCCACCGGCACGAAATCCTTGAGCGTGTCGTAATGGGCGTTGGCGACGGTGAACGGCGAGATCACCACCGCCGACGAATGGGCGAGGAAGGTGTAGCCATCGGGGGGCGCGGTCGCGACGGCGCGCGTGCCGATGGTTCCGCTCGCGCCGGTGCGGTTGTCGACGACGATGGTCTGGCCGAGCTGGGTCGACACCTGCTCGAAGACGATGCGCGGAACGATGTCGACCGCGCTGCCGGCGCTGAGCGGAACGACGGCGCGAATGTTCCGTGTCGGCCACTCCTGCGCATCGGCGGACGTTGCCCACGGCGCGGCGGCGCACAGCGCGGTCGCTGCGAAGGCCGCGCCGCGCAGTGCCGCGAGACGGAACGGTGACATCACTCCAACTCCGGTGTTCGTCGTGACGATCCGCTGTCGAGACCACCACGGATCACGGCGGCAGTCATCAAGCAAAAATGCCGCGGCGGCAATCTCCGCGGGCGGCATGTTCCACGCGACGAGGCTCATGTGGAATGGCGCTCACAGGAGCGAGGCTCACATGAACGACGTCACAGGAATCCTACGGGCGCCCGCGCGCGCCGCGGCCCGGCGGCGACGTAATGCCCGTTGTCGCGATCAGCGTCCCGCCTTCAGCGCCTCGACCGCCTTCGCCATCAGCTCGTCGATGGTGCGGCGGATCTGATGATCGGACTGGGCGACGCCCTTGGCGTCGAAATCTTTGCGGATCCGCGCGAACACATCGTCGTCGCCGGGCTCCTCGAAGTCGACGATGACGATCTCTTTCGCGTAGGCGTCGGCCGCATCGCCGGTGAGGCCGAGCAGTTGCGCCGCCCACAGGCCGAGCATCTTGTTGCGGCGTGCCCGCGCCTTGAACCGGACTTCCTCGTCGTGCGCGAACTTGCGCTCGAAGCCTTCCTCGCGCTTGTCGAACGTGCTCATGTGACGACCCGTGTGAACTTTGAGAGAGCTCTGCAGAGAGCTCCGCGTGAGACTGGTCGCTGGCATAACGAGCCCCCGCCGTCAAGGCAACTGCCCGGCGGCGGAAACTTACGCGTTGCGCGACTGTGGAGGCGATATTATGTAGTTTGTACTCCGCACGAGGTTGGGCTAGCTTGCCGGTATGGAACGTCGGGCGCAGAATTGTTGCTGTCGAGTCGCGCCGAGCGTGAGTAGCCGCGTCGCTCGCAAACATGATGGAGCCACGGCCACACGATGGATTTCCACAAGCCACGGTACACACCGATGAGCCGCCGTCGCCGCATTTATGAAGGCAAGGCAAAAGTCCTCTACGAAGGACCGGAGCCGGGAACGCTGATTCAGCATTTCAAGGACGACGCCACCGCGTTCAATGCCAAGAAGCACGAGGTGATCGAGGGCAAGGGGGTCCTCAACAACCGCATCTCCGAATACGTCTTTCAACACCTCAACGACATCGGAGTGCCGACGCACTTCATCCGCCGGCTCAACATGCGCGAGCAGTTGATCCGCGAGGTCGAGATCGTTCCGCTCGAGATCGTGGTGCGCAACGTGGCCGCCGGCTCGCTGTCGCAACGGCTCGGCATCGAGGAAGGCACGCAGCTGCCGCGCTCGATCATCGAGTTCTATTACAAGAACGACGCGCTCGGCGATCCGATGGTTTCGGAGGAGCACATTACCGCGTTCGGCTGGGCGACGCCCCAGGAGATCGACGACATCATGGCGCTCGCCATTCGCGTCAACGATTTCCTCTCCGGCCTCTTCCTCGGCGTCGGCATCCGTCTCGTCGACTTCAAGATGGAATGCGGCCGGCTGTGGGAGAACGACATGATGCGGATCGTCGTCGCCGACGAGATCTCGCCGGACTCCTGCCGCCTGTGGGACATCAAGTCGAACGAGAAGCTCGACAAGGACCGCTTCCGCCGTGACCTCGGCGGATTGCTCGAAGCTTACACCGAAGTCGCGAAGCGCCTCGGCATCATGAACGAAGGCGAGCGACCGCAGGGCTCTGGTCCGGTGCTGGTGAAGGGTTGAATTTGGAGCGAGGTTGGGACATTCGCTCGGGGTGGAAACGGGAGCCGCAAGGCTCCCGTTTTCGATTCCAGTCGCTTGTGCGGATGAAAGGGGCGGGCGAAACCGGGGCGGCATCCCATTCGCGCCGTCATTCCGGGGCGCGCGTCTTTCGCGCGAACCCGGAATCCAGGGCTGCGGGACGATCCAGCGAAGACCTCTGGATTCCGGGTTCGCCGCTGACGCGGCGCCCCGGAATGACGGTTCCGTGTTTGCGCACAGCCCCGGTTGCCGCGGCCCCGATTCGCCGCTATCGACGGGTGGCATGAGGAGCGCTGAGATGAAGGCCCGCGTCACAGTCACGCTCAAGTCCGGCATTCTCGATCCCCAGGGCAAGGCGATCGAGGGGGCGCTCAAATCGCTCGGCATCGCCGGCGTCGCGAGCGTTCGCCAGGGCAAGGTGTTCGACATCGAGATCGCCGACGGCGACCGCGCGGCAGCCGAGGCTGCGGCTCAAGGAGGCGGCGGAGAAGTCTGCTCGCAAACACCGTGATCGAAAACTACCGCGTCGAGATCACATAGTCGTACAGCCCATGAAATCCGCCGTCGTCGTTTTCCCCGGCATCAATCGAGAGCGCGACATGGCGCGCACGCTGCGCCTCGTCTCGGGCCGGGCGCCGGCGATGGTGTGGCATGCCGACACCGCGTTGCCGGCGGGCACCGACCTCGTCGTGGTGCCCGGTGGCTTCAGCTATGGCGACTACCTGCGCTGCGGCGCCATCGCGGCGCGCGCGCCGATCATGGATGCAGTGCGCGGCTTTGCGGCCAAGGGCGGGCTCGTGCTCGGCGTGTGCAACGGCTTCCAGATCCTGTGCGAGGCGGGGCTTCTGCCCGGCGTGCTGATGCGCAACGCCGGGCTCAAGTTCATCTGCAAGGACGTGCATCTCAAGGTGGAGCGCTCCGGCACCCCGTTCACGCGCGGCTACAATGCCGGTCAGGTGATCCGCGTGCCCGTCGCGCATGGCGAAGGCAACTTCGTCGCCGACGCCGACACCATCGCGCAGATCGAAGGCGAGGGGAGGGTGGTGTTCCGTTACTGTGCGCTGGATGGAACGGTGTCGCCGGGATCGAACGTCAACGGCTCGACCAATGCGATCGCCGGCATCGTCAACGCGCGCGGCAACGTGCTCGGCATGATGCCGCATCCGGAGAACCACGTGGAAGCCGCGATCGGCTCGACCGACGGACGCGGCCTGTTCGCAGGTCTCGCCGAGCATCTGCGGGCGGCGTAGTTCGCGCGTCGCGTTGGTGCACTCGCTCGCTTTTTCCTTTGGAAATCGCGTGCATTTGCGCTCCGGGCCGCCGGTTCTTATGTGCTACCGAGAATCCCGATGAGATCGACGACGCACCAGGCCCGTAGGGTGGGCAAAGCGAAGCGTGCCCACGCTGCAGCACCGTACCGCGTGGGCACGGCGCAAGTGCGCCTTTGCCCACCCTACGCGCGACTTCACGCGTCCTCCGCGCAATCGCGTGCAATGTTTCGATGACCACCAACGAACCGAAGATCACGCCCGCGCTGGTCGCCGAGCACGGCCTCAAGCCCGACGAGTACGCACGCATTCTCGAGCTGATCGGCCGGGTGCCGAGCTTCACCGAGCTCGGCATCTTCTCGGCGATGTGGAACGAGCACTGCTCGTACAAATCCTCCAAGGTGCATCTGCGCGGCCTGCCGACCACCGGCGCCTGCGTCATCCAGGGCCCGGGCGAGAATGCCGGCGTGATCGACATCGGCGACGGGCTCGCCTGCGTCTTCAAGATGGAGAGCCACAACCATCCGAGCTACATCGAGCCCTACCAGGGCGCCGCGACCGGCGTCGGCGGCATCCTGCGCGACGTCTTCACCATGGGGGCGCGGCCGATCGCCTGCCTCAATGCGCTCTCGTTCGGCGACCCCGCTCATCCGAAGACGCGGCATCTGGTGTCCGGCGTGGTCGCCGGCATCGGCGGCTACGGCAACTCGTTCGGCGTGCCGACGGTCGGCGGCTCGGTGCGTTTTCATTCGCGCTACGACGGCAACTGCCTCGTCAACGCCATGGCGGTCGGCCTCGCCGAGAAGGACAAGATCTTCTACGCCGCGGCGTCGGGCGTCGGCATGCCGATCGTCTATCTCGGTTCCAAGACCGGCCGCGACGGCATCCACGGCGCCACCATGGCGTCGGCCGAGTTCGGCGAGAACTCCGAGGAGAAACGCCCGACCGTCCAGGTCGGCGACCCCTTCTCGGAGAAGCTGCTGCTCGAAGCCTGCCTCGAGATCATGGCGAAGGGCTGCGTCATCGCCATCCAGGACATGGGCGCCGCGGGGCTCACCTGCTCGGCGGTCGAGATGGGCGCCAAGGGCGACCTCGGCGTCACGCTCGAGCTCGACCGCGTGCCGTGCCGCGAGACCGGCATGTCGGCCTACGAGATGATGCTCTCGGAGAGCCAGGAGCGCATGCTCATGGTGCTCAAGCCGGAGAAGGAGGCCGAGGCCGAGGCGATCTTCCGCAAATGGGGCCTCGATTTCGCGGTGGTCGGCAAGACGACGCCGACGCGGCGCTTCATCGTGCGCCACGCCGGCGACGTGATGGTCGACCTGCCGATCAAGGAGCTCGGCGACGAAGCGCCGGTCTACCATCGTCCCTTCGTCGAAACGCCGAAGCGCGCCGCGATCGATGCGCGCACCGTCGTGCCGCCGATGCCGGTCGCGGATGCGCTCGAAAAGCTCATCGGCAGCCCTGACCTCGCGTCGAAGCGCTGGGTGTGGGAGCAGTACGACCACGTCATCCTCGGCAACACCGTGCAGCGGCCCGGCGGCGACGCCGCCGTGGTGCGGATCGACGACGGCCCCAAGGCGCTGGCGCTCACCACCGATGTCACGCCGCGCTATTGCGAGGCCGATCCCTTCGAAGGCGGCAAGCAGGCGGTGGCCGAGGCGTGGCGCAACCTCACCGCGGTCGGCGCGACGCCGCTCGCCATCACCGACAATCTCAATTTCGGCAACCCCGAGCGGCCCGAGATCATGGGCCAGCTCGTCGGCTGCATCCGCGGCATCGCCGAGGCCTGCTCGGCGCTCGACTTCCCCGTCGTCTCCGGCAACGTCTCGCTCTACAACGAGACCAATGGGCGGGCGATCCTGCCGACGCCCTCGATCGGCGGGGTTGGGCTGATCGCCGATTTCACCCGCACGGCGACGCTCGCCTTCAAGGCGCCGTCGGAGGTGATCCTGCTGATCGGCGAAACCCAGGGCGTGCTCGGTCAGTCGCTCTATCTGCGCGACATCTGCGGCCGGGAGGAGGGCGCACCGCCGCCGGTCGACCTCGCCACCGAGAAGCGCAACGGCGACTTCGTGCGCGTCTTGATCGGGGAGGGGGTGGCGACCGCGGTCCACGACGTCTCCGACGGCGGTCTCCTGGTGGCGCTCTCCGAGATGGCGATGGCGTCGGGGATCGGGGCGCAGCTCGCGGCGCCCGCCGGGGTGCCGCCGCATGCCTTCTGGTTCGGCGAGGACCAGGCCCGCTACGTGGTCACGGTGCGGGAGGGCGATGCCCAAAACGTGATCAGCCGTGCCGCCGCCGGCCGTGTTTCGGTCACCCGGCTCGGTCATACCGGGGGTGACGCCATGGCGGTTTCCGGGGACCGGCGCGTTCTGCTAAGTACGTTGTCCCGGCGGCACGAATCTTGGTTCCCCGATTACATGTCGGCAGCCAATGGATGAGGGGGCGGCCCGACAGGGAGAAACGCGGAGGAGACCGGAACGATGGCAATGGCGGCGAACGATATCGAGCGGTTGATTAAGACGGGAATCCCCGACGCCGAGGTCACGATTCGTGATCTCGCCGGGGATGGCGACCATTACGCGGCCACCGTGGTCTCGGAGAGCTTTCGCGGCAAGTCGCGGGTTCAGCAGCACCAACTCGTGTATGACGCGCTCAAGGGTGAGATGGGCGGAAAGCTCCATGCGCTCGCGCTGCAGACCGGTCTGCCGGCGCGTTGATTTGAGGCAACGCCCTTGCGTTGGGCAATGAAACGCACGATTTTGGGGGCAGAAAGCCGCCGGCAGGCGCCGGCTCGCACGCACGGGTTTAACGGGATTCCCGCCATAACCAGCAAAGGTCAGCCATGGGCATCGCGCAATTCATCGAGAACGAAGTGAAGAACAACGACGTCGTGCTCTTCATGAAGGGAACCCCGCAATTCCCGATGTGCGGCTTCTCGGGCCAGGTGGTGCAGATTCTCGACTATCTCGGCGTGTCCTACAAAGGCATGAACGTGCTGGACTCCGAAGACCTGCGCAACGGCATCAAGGTCTACTCGAACTGGCCGACCATTCCGCAGCTCTACGTGAAGGGCGAGTTCGTCGGCGGCTGCGACATCATCCGCGAAATGTTTCAGGCCGGCGAGCTGCAGAGCCTGATGAAGGACAAGGGCCTCGCGGTCAAAGAACCCCAGGCCTGATTCAGGCAGACGTTCTTTCCCTCCCCGTCTTCGGGGAGGGCAGGGTGGGGCTCTTGCTTTCTGCTCGCGCCCACCCCGTTTTAGAAGAAGACCCCAACCCGCCCACCGCGAAGACGGGGAGGGAGAAGGGGGAGAAAGCGATGTCAGGGAGAGCCGTCGCCGCAGCGTTGGGAGCTGCGGTCGCCGTAGCTGCTATAAGCTCGCTGGGCCCCGCCCAGGCCCGCATCACCGAGATCAGGATCGGCACCATCGAGCCGTTCGCCGAAAGCCAGCCGTTCGGCGAGGCGGGCTCCTATGAGCGCGTGACGGGTACGGCAAAAGGCGAGCTCGACCCGCAGTCCGCCCAGAACCACGACATCGTCGACCTCGACAAGGCGCCGCGCAATGCGCGCGGGCTCGTCGAGTACGAGACCGACTTCTTCCTGCTGCGCCCGCTCGACCCCGCGCGCGGCAACGGCGTCATCTTCTACGAGGTCAACAACCGCGGCCGCAAAGCGCTGCTCGCCAGGGTCGACGAGGCGCCGGCGGACAACAACGATCCCCGCACCATCCTTGACGCAGGCCTCGGCTTCACGCTCGGCCGCGGCTACACCATCGTGTGGTCGGGCTGGGACCCCGACGCCCCGCGCGCCAACAACGGGCTCTCCGCGCGCTTTCCGGTCGCCACCGACGACGGCAAGCCGATCGTTCGCCGCATCCGCGAGGAGTTCGAGTTCGGCACTCGCAGCAACGCCAACGGCGAGGTCGCGAAACTGAGCTACCCGGCGGCTAACCTCGACAATGCCGCCGCCCGGCTCACCGTGCGCGAACGGGAAGGCGACCCCCGCGTTGACATTCCCCCGCACGCCTGGAGCTTTGCCAACAATCGCGCCTTACATCTGGTGCCGGCCGGACGAAGGTTCGCGCCGCTTGCGATCTATGAATTGTGGTACGACGCCACCGCGCCGAAGGTGGTGGGCATGGGGTTCGCCGCGACCCGCGATTTCGTGTCGTTCCTGCGCTACGAGCGCATCGATACCAAGGGTATCGTCAATCCGGCGATGGGCACCGACGGCGATAGCGGGAGGCCCCACCACGCGCTGATGTTCGGCATCTCCCAGAGCGGCCGCTTCGTGCGCAGTTTCATCGAGCTCGGAATGAACAAGGACGAGAGCGGCCGCCGGGTGTTCGACGGGGCGTTCGCGCACACCGCAGGTGCCGGCAAGGTGTTCGCCAACCAGGCCTTCGCCGAGCCCGGGCGCACCGCCACCCAGCACGAGGACCGCCTCTATCCCGAAAACTGGTTCCCGTTCTCGACCGCGCCCCAGACTGATCCCGCGAGCGGCCGGAACGGCGCGCTGTTCCGCGGCGACGGCAGCGATCCCGTGCTGATCTCGACCAACACCTCGACCGAATACTGGCAGAAGGGCGCGTCGCTCACCCACGTCGATGCCGACGGCAAGGCGGACCTCGTGCAGCCGCCGAACTCCCGCGTCTATCTCATCGCCGGCACTCAGCACGCCGGCGCCGCCGGGTCCCCGTCGACGCCCGGCGTCTGCGCCAACCCCAGAAACCCGCACAATCCGTCGCCGCTGCTGCGCGCGCTGATCGTGGCGCTGGAGGATTGGGTGGTCAAAGGCATCGCGCCGCCGCCGAGCCGTGTGCCCTCGCTCGCGGCCGGCACGGCGGTGCCGGCGGCCTCCGTCGTCATGCCCGCCCTGCGCGGCATGGCCCCGGCGCCGGGCGACAACCCCATCACCGAGCCCGTCGACTGGGTCAATCCGCCGGATGCAGAGGCGCGGGCGCGCGACGGGCGCCCGCTCTACCGCTACGGGACGCTGGTGCCGGCGGTCGATGCCGACGGCAACGAGACCGACGGCATCCGATTGCCGCCGATCGCGGTGCCGCTCGCGACCTATACCGGCTGGAACGTCTATCGCAACGAGCCGACCGAGCTGTGCGACCGCAGCGGCACCTATGAGCCCTTCGCCAGGACTCGCGCCGCGCGCGAGGCCTCCGGCGATCCGCGGCCGTCGATCATGGAACGCTACGGCTCGCAGGCGGCCTACGTGGCCAAGGTCAAGGCCGCCGCCGACATCCTGGTCGCCGAGCGGCTGCTGCTGCCGGCCGACGCCGCCCGCTATGTCCGCGAGGCCGAGAGGAGCGACCGGTTCTAGCGGGCAATCTCTGCGTGCAAGAACCGCTGGCTCCCGGCTGGAACGGGGTCTGAAGCACACTTTCCCGAGGATGGAGCGGTCTCTTGCGATCAAGCTGCACAACAAATAAAAGCTGCCAAACAGCCGCCCCGATTTGGCGACACATCCGTCACACTGACGCGGCACTAGGACGGTCGGGGCGAGATCACAAACGGCGGGCAGGGAGCCCGCATTTAGTGCAAGGCCCCTCATGAAAATGATGATCTCGACACACGCCGACGGCGCGGCGATTGCACCCCGCACGCAGCGTCAAAGCCGGCCCTTGATCGTCCTGCAGGTTGCCGCGGCAATGCTCGGTGCCCTCGTGTGCACCTTCGAGCCGGCGCAGGCGCAATTCACGCAGCAGGGCCCCCGGTTGGTCGGCACCACGACAGCGCCGCCGGATGAGCAAGGTTTTTCGGTCTCGCTGTCCAACAATGGCAACACCGCACTCATCGGCGGACCTACCGACGCCGGGGGACTGGGAGCGGCGTGGATCTTTACACGCAGCGGCGGGATCTGGAGCCAGTTGGGCAACAAGCTGGTCGGCACCGGCCAAACCGGCACATCCGTCCAAGGCACTGCGGTCGCCATCTCCGGCGATGGCAACACCGCCATCGTGGGCGGACGCACCGACGCTGGAAACGTCGGCGCAATATGGGTTTTCACTCTCAATAACGGGGTCTGGACTCAGCAGGGGGCCAAGCTGGTCGCCGCCGACTTTACCGGGGGGCCACAGATGGGCTGGGCGGCCGCGCTGTCTTACGACGGCAACACCGCCGTTGTCGGCGGGCCCCGCGACGACTCGGCGGTCGGCGCGGTATGGGTGTTCACCCGCAGCAATGGGGTGTGGACCCAGCAGGGGGCTAAGCTGATCGGCTTCCCCGGGACCGGTCAGCAAGGCATTTCCGTCGCTGTTTCCGGCGATGGAAACACACTGATCGAGGGCGGGACATCCGGCGGCCTCGGCGCATCATGGGTCTTCACCCGCAGCAACGGGGTCTGGACCCAGCAGGGCGGCCAATTGGTCGGCAGCGGGTATGTTGCGTCTCCGGTTCAAGGCTCCGGCGTTGCCCTTTCCTACGATGGCAACACCGCTGCCATAGGCGGGAATGGCGACAACTCGGGCATCGGCGCGATGTGGGTCTTCACCCGCAGCGGCGGGGTTTGGACCCAGCAGGGCGGCAAGCTGGTCGGCAGCAGCCCGGCGGGGGCCTCCAGCCAGGGTTCATCGGTCAGTTTATCTGCCGACGGCAACACCCTGATCTCAGGCGGCTATGGCGACAACTCGGCCGTCGGAGCGACATGGGTGTTCGCCCGGACGAATGGCACTTGGGCTCAGCTGGGCAGCAAGCTGGTCGGCACCAACGCGACCGGGGCACCGCAACAAGGCTGGGCGGTTTCGCTCTCGGGCGACGGCAACACGGCCCTGGTCGGCGCAAGCGGAGCGGGCGGAAATGGCGCGTCGTGGGTCTTCGCTCGAACCAACCGGACCAACAGCCACGACTTCAATGGTGACGGCCGCAGCGACATCGCCTGGACCGATACGAGCGGCGACCTCGCGCTATGGCTGATGAACGGCAGCTCGCCGGTGTCGGTCGGGGCCGTCAGCGGCATTCCCCCTGTCTGGTCGCTCGTCGGCCAGCGCGATTTCAACGGCGACGGCATGGCCGACCTGCTCTGGTACGACACCAGCGGCAACATTGCGATGTGGTTCATGAACGGCAGCCAGGTCGCCTCGGTCGCGAGCGTCGGAACGATCCCGAACAGCTGGTCCGTGGTTGGTGTCGCGGACTTTAACGGCGACGGCCGCGGCGACCTCCTGTGGCGTGACAGCAGCGGCAACCTCGCGATGTGGCTGATGAACGGCGCGACGATAATGACCCCAGCTGGGCTCGGCGGCGTGCCGACGACCTGGACGGTGGTCGGCACCGGCGACTTCAACGGCGACGGCATGGCCGACATCCTGTGGCAGGACAACCTCGGCAACACCGCAATCTGGTTCATGAACGGAGCGGCGGTCACGTCGACGGCCGGTCTCGGCACCATCCCGACCGCCTGGATGGTGGCGGGCACCGGCGACTTCAACGGCGATGGCAAGAGTGACATCGTCTGGCGCGACAACCTCGGCAACACCGCGATCTGGCTGATGAACGCCGGGGCAATATTGTCGGCCGGCGGCCTCGGCAACGTGTCGGGCACGTGGACGATCGTCCAGACAGGCGATTACGATGGCGACGGCAAGACCGATCTGCTGTGGCGCGACAGCCTCGGCAACACCGCCATGTGGTTCATGAACGGGACCGCTGTCGCCACGACCGGCTACGTGGGCAACATTCCGACCACTTGGACGGTGCAGAGCACCAACGCTGACTGATGCCCCGGAACGCCTCATGCCGTCCGGCAGAGCTTGGCCACTGCCGCGCGGTGACGACGCCCATCGCGGCAGTTCACATCAGGCGGCTCACGCCGCCGGTGCGGCTTCGCCCTTGATTTGAGTGCGGTGCATGATGCGGCGCTGGCCGGGGTCGAACGCGTCGCGGCGATGCATGGTGCAGCGGTTGTCCCACAGCACGAGATCGCCGAGCCGCCACACATGCTCCCAGGCGAACTCGGGCCGGTTCACGTAGCTCCACAACTCGTCGAGCAGGCCTTCGAACTCGGCGAGCGCGAGGCCGTCGATATAGGCGTTGCGGCGGCGGCCGAGATAGAGCATGGGGCGGCCGCTGTCGGGGTGCTTGCAGACGAGCGGGTGCAGCGCGCCCGGCGAGGTGCGGGGATCGTCGGTCGCAGTGACGCCCTGGCGGAGGTAGCCCCCGCTGTTATAGGTGCCGTCGTGCTTGATCTTGAGCCCCGCGATGCGGGCCTTGAGCGCCGGGGGCAGGGCCTCGTAGATCGCGTACATGCTGCAGAACGAGGTGTTGCCGCCGACGTCGGGGATTTCGAGCGAGTAGAGCATGCTCGCCTTGGGCGGCTTCTCCAGATACGACATGTCGGTGTGCCACACCGCCTCGCCGTCGCCGAGGCTGCCGATCGCCTCGCCGTTCACCTTGACGTTGGAGACGATGTAGATTTCGGGCATGCCCTCGACGAAGCGGCGGCCGTTCTCCTGAACCGGCGCCCAGTCGAGATCGCCAAATCGTCGGCTGAAGGCGATGAGGTCGTGGTCCTCGAGCGTCTGGCCGCGAAACAGCAGCGCGGCGTGACGGTACCAGGCTTCGAGAATCTGCCGGAACGCGGCATCGCTCAGCGTGCGCAGATCGCCTGCCCGGATCTCGGCGCCGAGCGCGCCCCCGTTCGGGATGACTTCGATCGCCGGTGAAGCGCGGTCGGCGGTCGCGGCTTGAACGCTCGTCATCGTTTCCTCCGCCGCGTTTCGTGGAAGCGGATGCGGCTCACAACGGAAACTAGCACTGCTGGCGGCGGCCGCAACGACGCCGGTAAGCACCCTCTCTACGCGCGCGGTGCGAGGGGGTGATTTCGCGAGTCTGAGCCGGTCGCGGGCCATCCGCTCGGCACGCCACAGTGTCATGGCACCAACGATAACAAAGGCTTCGGTCGTCATGCTCCGTCTTCCCTCAAAGAGGCGCACCGAATCGGCGATTTGAGGGGCGGCGGCCTTGATCGAAGTCAAATTGGCAACGCCTGCGAGAAATCATGCCGGTGACGCCCCGCGCAGCGGTGGCCGCAGGCATCTCGGCTTTGACGGGAATAGGGGGTTAACGGTACACTCGTCTCGGGCTATGGAGCGGGCGGGGAGCACGGTATCATCGATAGAATCACCCCCTTCGGCGGGCCTTTACGGGCCGCGCAAGTGCTTGCCTTGTCGCCAAATTCTCCTCTTTGATCGTGTGCATCGGACGTGTCACCCATCCAGAAGATCGCTGATCCGACCGACCTCGCGATGATGCGGCGGTGCATCGAGCTCTCGCGCGCCGCCATCCGCGAGGGTGAGTACCCGTTCGCCAGCGTGATCGCGATGGACGGCAAAGTCATCGCCGAAGCGATCAATCATCAGGTGCGCGATGGCGACGTCTCGCGCCATGCCGAGGTGATCGCCCTGTCGCAGGCCCAGAAGGTGAAGAGCCGCAAGGCGCTCCGCGCCGCGACGCTCTACACCAACGTCGAGCCCTGCGCGATGTGCTCGTACTGCCTGCGCGAGACCCAGGTCGGCCGGGTGGTCTATGCGATCGGGTCGCCGGTCATGGGCGGCGATACCAAGTTCAACATCCTTCAGGACGACCACATGACCGACCGCCTGCCGCAGGTGTTCGGGGTGGTGCCGGAAGTCGTCAGCGGGCTGCTGCACGACGAGGCCGCCGAGGTATGGCGGGAGTGGAATCCGGCTGCCTGGCACATGATCGAGCGCCTCGGCTTCATGACTGACCCTTCGGCGCCGGTCGTGCGCGTCCAGCCCGGTCGCAGCTGGTCGCTGTGGCGCTACCTCAGGAGCCTCGCGTCGGGAGCGTGAGGGCGGGGCTGAGTTGCAAGTCGCCCCACTCATCCGTCATCGCCGGGCTTGACCCGGCGATCCCGATCATGGGGGCACGGCCGTGCCTTAATAAGCGGGATGGCCGGGTCAAGCCCGGCCATGACCACAATCTAAATCAATGCATTAGCAACTCGCGCTACCATTCAACTTGAGCTTTCCGGTGGCGTCACCGCACCATCAGCTCGTAGATGATCATCGACTCGATGTAGAGCGAGTGCTCGTGGACCTGCCGGGCCTTGAAGCCCGCGCGTTCGACCAGAGTGCCCAAGAGGTCGAGGTCGGAGTCCGAAGACACCATCACATACATCAGACCGCCGGGCGCAAGATGCGCGCGCGCGTGGTCGAACAGCGCGGTGATGTAGCGGTATTTCGGGCCGGCATGCCAGCCGAGGTCGGCGAGGTTCCGCGGCTCGCCGGCGTGCTTGGGCGGGCTCGACAGGATGACGTCGAACAGCGGCCCCGGCTCGAGCGCGGCGAGGAGATCGGAGCATACCGCGCTGACACGGCCGGATAAGCCGTTCGCCCGCGCATTGTCGGCCGCATTGAGTGCCGCGTTCGGATTGATGTCGGCAGCGACCACGAAAGCCGCACCGGCGCGGGCGGCAGCGAGCGCCAGGATGCCGGTCCCGGTTCCGATATCCACCACCCGCTTGCCGGTCAGATCGAGACGATCGATGAAGGCGGCGAACGCCTCGCTGCTGATGAAATAACGGGGATGGAACACCGTCGGCCGCACGGTGAGCAGGAAGCCTGCGGCGCGGGTGGAGCGGGTGCTCTGCCGCGCCAGCACGAGGTGGTAGGAAAAGAAGTGGATCACCGAGCGTAGCGCGCGGCGGAAAGGGCCGTGGGGGGTGCCGTGACGGCCAAACGCGCTGCGATCCGATGCGCCGGCCTCCGATGCGTTGGACACGCCATTCTGTGTCGCGCTTACCTGGGTCTTCCGGGCGTGAACGTCGGCGCCGGTGATCTGATTCATCTCTGGCCTTACTCCCACACGCCCTATCAGCGATGCCGAGCGGTCACTTCGGACCGGAAGGGCTGACCCCGATCCCCATGCAAACAAGCGGGCGCCAAGACAGGCACCAGCATCCGGGCCCCCGCGCTACATGGAGCAGGATACCGCTCAAGTCAAAGCGCTTCGTTACCGAGACCACGGGGTGGCCAAGCGCCTTGTCCGGGTCAAGGCCGCGGGGCGCCACGTCCCGTCCGCACCACAACGTCCGGAGTCTTTCTGGCCCTTTGCGCAACCGCGGTTTGATGCCCCCTCAGCTTGCGGCGGGCTTTGCCTCTGCACTCTGGTTCGCCGGTTGGCCGGCAGCCTGGGTCCGGCCGGCGAGCGCCTCGCGCAGCGCCGCTTCCTTGGTCTCGTCGAAGGAGGTGCGCATCACTGTTCCGCCGAGCCCCTTGAGGTCGGCCAGCACCTTGTCGGTGGTCATCTTGCGGACGAGGAGGAACAGCCCGGCGGTGCCCGGCTGAAGCGCGCTTGCGGCGTCCTTCATGAACTGGTCGTTGATGCCGACGTCGGTGAGGCTACCGCCGAGCGCGCCGGAGGCGGCGCCGATCGCCGTGCCGAGCAGCGGGTTGAGGAAGATCAGCCCGATCAGCGTGCCCCAGAGCGCGCCGGAGACGGCGCCGGCAGCGGTCGTGTTCATGAGCTGGTTGAGCTTGATGCGGCCCTTGTCGTCCTTGACGGCGACCACCGCATCGCCGAGCTCGATCAGGTACTCCTTCTGCATCTCCAGCACCTTCTCGCGGACCTCCTCGGCTTTCTGCTCGGACGGGAACGCGATGAAAACGAGATCGCTCATGTCGAGGTCTCCTTGACGGGTTGAGCTTGCTTGGCGTCGGCCCCGATGTGCTCCAGGTTGACGCCCGTGGTCTCGATGCGGAAAGCGAACGTGATGACGGCGCCGAGGAGAGACGTGCCGACCAGGATCAACAGCAGCGTGCGGGTCCCGACGTCCACCATCAGCATGGGAAACAGAAACGCGGTCATCACCGCGCCGATTTTCGCGAATGCCGCCGCGAAGCCGGCGCCGGTGCCGCGGACTGCGGTCGGGAACACCTCGCCGGCGAGCAGGTAGGTCTGCGCGTTGGGACCCATGTTGGTCATGAAGTTGAACACCATGAAACCGGCGAAGATCAGCAGGGTCTCGGTCGCCCCGGTCACGTACGTCGAGGCCGCCGCGATCGCGAGGCCCGCGGCGCAGCCGATGAAGCCCCAGATCTGCAGCCGGATGCTGCCGACCCGGTTGACGAGAAAAATCGCGGCGAGGATGCCGACGATCAGCAGCACGTCGATCAGCGCGGCGCCCCGTGCCGCCAGCTCGTCATTGGCGACGAGGTCGGCGAGGCTGCGTACGTTCGCCGTCTTGTGCCCGAGCGTGGCGGCGAGGATGGTCGGGGTGAAAATGCCGATGCCGTAGGTGCCGAGGTCCTGCAGGAACCAGGGGACCGAGGCGAGGATAGTCGCCCGGATATTGCCCCGCGCGAACAGCGCCGCCACGCTCTTGCTCGCGGGGACGACCGTCGCGGCGATGAGATTGATGTGCGTCGGGATAAGGGGGATCGCGGGCGAGAAGCCGCTCTACCTGTTCGTGCGCGTCTTCATGCCGGCCGTGGACCAGCAGCCAGTGGGCGCTCTCGGTGATGGTGAGACGGCCGAGCGCCACCAGCAGCGCGGGAATGATGGCGGTCGCGTACATCCAGCGCCAGGCGCCGACCTCCGGGAAGTTCTTGAGCACGACGAAGCCGACGATGGCTGCAGTCAGCGCGCCGAGCGCCTGGAAGCCGAATGCCGCGAGCACCAATTGCCCCCGCGCGCGCGAGGGAATGCTCTCGGAGATGATGAGATGCGCCGTTGGATAGTCGCATCCGAGCGCAAGCCCGAGCCCGAACAGGAAGAGGACGAGCAGATAATGGCCCGGGCTCGCGACCAGGAGCATCAGGAAGATCATGAAGATGATCATCTCGACGATGAACATCACCTTGCGGCCATAACGGTCGGCAAGGCCACCGAGCCCGATGGCGCCGATGAGGATGCCGAACAGGCTCGCCGCACTCACCATCCCGTGCTGGAAGCGGGTGAGGTGGAATTCCTCGGCCATCAGCGGCATCGCGACGCCGGTCATGAAGACGACGAGGCCCTCGAAGAACTTGCCGGCGGCGGCGAGCGTCCAGATTCGCCACTGCATGGCGGTGAGAGGCGCCCACAGCAGGGGCGTACCGTCCGGCCATATGGGGGTGTCGTCGATATAGGCCTGGATAGAGCGGGCCGGCGGGGGCGCTTCCTCGGGAAGAGGCGCGTTGATGTTCACGGAGCCTCTCCTGTCGGAATGATGCCGCGCGGCTGGGCGAAGCACGCCCAGTGATCACGGGCAAGTTACATTCCGACGACACCAGAGGCCGTGTCGAGTCGCGGGAAGCCAAGTCCCGCCAATGCGACAGACAGACGCGATTATTTCCGAGGGGCGGTCGAGTGATGCTGCTTGGCGCGCAGCTTCGCCTTGTGGTTCGCCTTCCAGCGCAAGCCGGGCGACTGATCCTGCGGATCGGCCTTGCCGCTGCGGTCGGAATAGTAGATGCCGCCCGGCGGGACGGTGGAATGCCGCTGGCGCTCGGCGTTCTGGCCGCCATCGGAATGCTGGGCAAGCGCCGGGCTCGCGAGCACGGTGCCGAGGACGGCAAGCATCAAAAGCCTTGTCATTTCGAACTTCTCCCGGATCGGCCGTACGGCCCGGACAGGGCAGCGTCGGCCGGCCAACTGGCCACGATATAGGCGATCGAGATCACGCGTGCAGGGGGCCCAATAGCGGCAGAACCCATCGGTACCGGAAATCGCCGCCGCGGGATGTAACGAATTTCACACCTGCATTTGCGACCCGAGCATCGGCCGCAGCCGTTCGGCATCCGCTGTTATCGCCGGGTCACCGTTTTGAGGTCGCGCGGCCTTCGGCGCGCCGTTGACATGTGCCGCACATGTTTTAATGTTTTTGACATGTCGACGATGATCCAGATCCGAAACGTCCCGGACGCCTTGCATCGTGAGCTCAAATCACGCGCGGCGCTGGCGGGCATGTCGCTGTCCGACTATCTGCTGGCCGAAATTCGCCAATCAGCGGAGCGGCCAACGCTCGAAGAGATGCGCGCACGCTTGCGGAGCCGCCGCGCGACGAACCCGTCGGTCACGGCGGCCGACGCTGTTCGTGCGGAGCGCGATCGCCCGTGATTGTCGTCGACGCATCAGCGCTCATCGAAGCGTTGCTGCGCACGCCTTCGGCGGATGCGGTGGAAGAGCGCCTGTTCGCCTCTCGAGAGACGCTTCATGCGCCGCATCTCATCGATGTCGAAGTTGCGCAGGTGATCCGGCGCTTCGCCGCGGCCGGCGAGATCGACGCCGAACGAGGCCGCACGGCTCTCGCCGATCTGGCCGATCTGCGGCTCTCGCGTCATCCGCATGATTTGCTGCTGCCGCGCATCTGGGATTTGCGGCACAATCTCTCGGCCTATGATGCGGCCTATGTGGCGCTTGCCGAGGCGCTCGATGCTCCGCTCGTTACCCGCGACCGGCGCCTCGCTGCAGCCGCCGGGCACCGCGCGCGGGTCGAACTGGTGTAACGCTTGGCCATCTCAAGCCGCGGACCACAGAGGTTGTGCCGTTTCGGGACAGCGCCGCAGCCCTTAAGGGCCCTTCGTCAAGCCACGTTCACCAAGAGCGGCGGGGATGGCGCCTGTCGTGCCCGCGCTCCTTCCCGATCTCGACCGGCCACGCTATTTTGAAAGCTGACGAGGCCGCGAAACTTGCCCTGCTCGGCAAGTAGGGCAGGGAGCTTATGTTCGACTTTCGACAATTCCTCTTTCGCTCACCGGAGCGCGACGGGGAAACCGATCGGCGGCGGCTTGCGCTGTTGCAGGAAGCCGTCCATCTCGCGGTCGAGAGTGCGGAGCACGAATCCAACGGGCTGCGCGGGCGCCTCGAAAGGGCGCGCCAGTCGGCGGCGTTTCTCCTTGCCGAGATGGATGACGGCGGCCCCGAAGTGGCGCGCCGGTCCGAGCTCGCAAATGTCGAGCACCGGCTGGTCGGCGCCGAACGCAGGCTGGCGCGGCTGCGAATTCAGCTCACGATTCTTCGCACCATCGAAAGCATGGTCGTCACCGCGTTCGAGCCGCTGGTGAGAGTGGGCACGGCCGTTCGGCCGCACATCGGCATCGAGCCGAACCCACAGACCGGGGAATAGATCGCCGGGGAATCGATCGCCGGGGACTCGACTGCCAGGGAATGATTCGGCAGTGAAAAGGGAGGCCCCTGACTTCACTTCCATTGGGGTGGGGGATTGGGGTGGGCGAAATCGGGGGCCTCGGCTCTGTTCGAGCAATTGGAGCGTATTGAGCCGGTGCCGATTCGCACACGAGCCGCACAGACACCGCTCCACGTTATCCACAAAGCGCTATCGCTCTTCATATCTCACGGCGGATCAGGGCACCTCTCCCTGCACGCTTGCTGCTCGCGGGAGCGGAGAATCGCTCGCCGCGTCGATCGCGCCGAGACTCCGCGAGGCCGGAACGTGTGCGGCTCGCCACAACGCGAAGTTTTTCTCAGCGCGCCGCCGAATGGACTCCGCGCCTTCACCGAATCGCCCCGAACCGACGCAGAATTGCAGCCGACCTCGAACGAAGGGATGGGGTGCGAAGGTGAAGGTCGGGCCTGCTCGAGGGGAAGAGCGGTTGTAAATACCACGCCTCATGGTTCGCTCAGTCGCGCAGACCCGGGTCTGGTGGGACGCGGCCGGGCAAAACTGCCCCGCTCCAGGCGGGGCATTTTTTTTGCCTGCGGCGCGACCGGCTCGCTGCTTGGTACGAGGAGCAGGCTGGGCGCCGCTAACGCACGAGCTTCACACGACGCAGCCTGCCCGGCTCGCGTTCAGGCGTGGCCAACCTCGCGAGCCTGCAAGGCCGCTCGTCCGGCGCGCTCGATCTCCCGTTGTTCCCGCTCCCCGCGCGCGTCTTTCAAATTGCCGTCCATCGTCAGGATGACAGCAATCCAAGAGACCGCGAAGTTCGCAAAGAACATGGTGAGGAAGACGACCAGGCTCACGGTCGAAGAAATCTCCTTCTCGACGTAGTAGCCGACGCCGATCGAAACGACGGCACCGATAAGGACGAAGACGACATACAGAATCAGGGCTTTCATGGACTCTCACCCGCATTTTCTTATCGCCCCGCCGAACTAGTGGGCGCTTTCGTGGGTTCCGAAAACTGTGATTAGTCCCAATGACATGCGCTGGCTGCATAGGACGGCGGCGTCCAGTTCCTCGCGCCAGATGGGATTCCATTCGGGCGCTTTGCCTGGGGGAGCGGGCGAGGCTGCGGGAAGCGGCGAACAGATTGGCGGAAGGAGTGGGATTCGAACCCACGAGGGAGCGGACCCCCTGCCGGTTTTCAAGACCGGTGCCTTAAACCACTCGGCCATCCTTCCATTCGCGGCAAAATCAGTGATTTGAGCCGTCTCCGAGGAACGGCCGGGCACCACTGCTGCCGCGATGTTACCAATTGGGACGCCCCAGATATCAGGCTTTGCCCTTGCCAGCCAAGGCAGCATTGGTGGGCGCGGCGGTTTCGTCGTTCAGCCGATGGGCCACCGGCGCGGCCTGGGCGCCCTGAGGAGGGGTTCGGAGACATTTTAGCGCGAAGCTCACGCGCTTCTTGAAGAATCTCCCGCATGGATCATCGCGCGGGCCATTTTTTGGCCATGGATCAGGTGATCCCGAAGACGTCTCGCCCATATCCGCTAGAAACAGAAAAAGCCCCCGCCGGGTTAGGACGGGGGTGCTGAGTTTAGGTTGGGGCCTCTCACGAAGAGAGACGGCTCAACATATCAAAATACTCATGCTCATTGGTTGCGCATTTGCCACATAATCGAGCAATATAGTTACGGACGCATCGATCTTCGCAAACAAGTGCGATCCTCCGTAGCTATGGGACCTGTTCGGGCGAGCCGCGTCGCCAAGATCAATGCGCCTAGCGTTGCGACCAATCGGGGAGGGGCGCTCTCCACGAACGGCGCTTTAAGTACTCGGACCTCCTGACAAAATCACCCCAAAGCAGCATCTTGCCGTAAAAACCTAAGAAAGAAGATTGGCGAAGAATTCGCCGGATGTGACGCGAATCCGCGCCGATGTGACTGGGTGCCAGACTCCTCGCCGTCTCTCCCTGGGCGGTGTTCGCGACAACCGCAGGCGCGGGGGCGCAATGGCCGGCGTGCCGTGGCCCACTCGCGCGGATGCGGTGACCGCGTCAAAGTCCGCAGGCGACCGTGCAGGCTCAAGCCAAAAGGAAGGCCCCGGTCCCTGGTGAACCCAAATCGGAACCGGAGCCTCGGGGAATCGCCAGAGGAAGCTGCCTTGTCGGCGATCCCAGAGCGCATCCTACCCGTCTTGCCGGGCCTAAATCGGGCGCGGGATGATCGTTGTTGTGGCGGCCGGCTTAGCCCCGGCCCGCCTCGTCGCACGGCCCGGACCGGTGCCGCGGAGGCGACGGAGGCGGTTGCTGCGACCCGGAACCAAACTTTGCGTTCACTCTCCCCCCAGATCGTCCCAAGAAGTAAACCTTTGCTCAGTTGCCAACCGTTCCGCGAGCAGTATTTTTGTACCGTGTAGTCGTGCGCATGCTAAGCGACATGCGACCATATGGAGGAGCTGAGTGATGAAGAGATTTGCGGCGTCGGTTGCGCTGGCTGGGGTGTTGGCGGTGATAGCGTTGTCGCCCGCCTCGGCACGCCACCATCGGCATTACGTCTACGCGAGGGTGGGAGCGGGCGTCTGCGCTGGCTACACTTGCACTGGCGCGTTCTTCCCGAGCTACGCCGCTGCCTGCGGCGCGGTCGTCGCTCCGACGATGACACGCAACGTAGCACTGACCCGCTCGCTGATCTGCCCGAGCGGACTCGGGGTTAGCCGGTATCTGGTGCTGCGATAGTCAACCGGCGCCGGCGGCCCTCGCCGGAGCCGGGCGGCGCCATGACTTGGCGCCGGTTCCCAAGCACGCGTAGCTGAACAGGGCGAGGCCCCCGCTCCGGCGGAGGCCCGCTCGCTGAAGCATCCTATTCGCCAAAGCATATCGACATCCCGGCAAACGGGTCACCGGACCGGTGCCGCCTGGGCTGCGCCGAGGCGTAGGCGCGGCTTTGCCTGCCGGGTGACGAGGTAAATGCCGAGGGCGACCGGCACGATGCCGACGAAGTCGGTCGGTGTCGCGTGCTCGCCGAGGACCAGCCATCCGAACGCCAGCCCGAGCGGCGGCATCATGAAGTGGAACGAGCTCGCCGCGGCCGCGCCGGCGACCGTGATGAGGTGCAGCCAGATCAGATAGGCGCAGACCGAGCCGAGCATCGCAAGATAGAGGAGGGCGCCGGCGAGCCGCCACGTCGGCACGATGTCGCCGAAGCTCTCGCTCGCGAAGGCGAACGGCGCGAGCACGGCACCGGCAGCGAGGTTCTGCACGGCGTTGCCGACGAGCAGGCCGCTTTTCGGGGCGAGGCGCTTGAACAGGATCGTGCCCGCGACCAGCGAGACGAGGCCGCCGGTCACGAACAGGACGCCGACGAGGCTCTCGGTGCCCCCGGCGATGCGGCTGTCGACGACATAGGCGACGCCGCCGACACCGAGCGCGAGCCCGATCGCCTTGCGCCACGACAGCACCTCGCCGAGCACCAGGGCCGCGAGCAGCGCGGTGAGCACCGGGTTGGCGCTCGCGATCAGCGCGGTCGCCCCGGACGATACGGTGCGCATCCCGACGTAGTTGAGACCGAGATAGACCGCGTTGTTGGCGATCCCGATCAGGACGAGGCTCGCAAGATCGCGCGGGGCCAGGCGCCAGTCGGCGCCCTGCCACACGGTGACGGCAAGCACCGCGAGACCGGCGAGGAGGAACCGCGCGGTCAGCAGGAGAAGGGGCGGCGCATCGGCGAGTGCAAGCTTGGAGACGGCGAAGGCCGAGCTCCAGATCAGGCAGAACAGGGCAACCAGGACCAACAGCGGCAGACCCAATGGGCCGGACTTCGTGAGGACGGGCATCGGAATTCTCCTTGCCCTGCCCATCTGGGTTGCGCCGGCGACATTTGGAAATTAAATGATAAACTGCAGTCCAGTTGAATATCGAATGGGTGACCCATGCTCGACATCGATCTCCTCAAGAGCTTCGTCTCGGTGGTGGATTCCGGCGGATTCACCCGGGCGGGCGAGCGGGTGCACCGGACCCAGTCCACGGTGAGCCAGCAGATCAAGCGCCTCGAAGAGTCGCTCGGGCGGCCGCTGCTCGAACGCAACGGCAAGGAGACGGTCCCGACCGAGGAGGGCGAGCGGCTGCTCGCCTATGCGCGGCGGATCCTCGCGCTCGCGGAGGAGGCACGCGATGTCGTTTCGCGTCCGACCGGGGATTCCATCGTGCGCCTCGGCATCCCCGAGGATTTCGCCGCCTATCGGCTCACCGAGCTGCTCTCCGATTTTGTGCGTGCCCGGCCCGGCCTGCGACTAGACGTGCGCTGCGATCTCAGTTCGCGGCTGCGCCACGATCTCGAGCGCGGCGATCTCGATGCGGCGCTGCTCAAGCGGGAGGCCGGCGAGAAGGGCGGCGTCGCAGTATGGCCGGAGCATCTGCGCTGGGTGAGCGGCACCCGCTATCCGCTCGATCTGGGGGCAGGGCGGCCGGTGCCGCTTGCGGTGTTTCAGCAGGGGTGCCTCTACCGCAACCGCGCGATTCACATGCTGGAACGGGCGGAGCGCACCTGGCACATCGCCTACACCAGTCCCAATCTCGTGAGCATCCAGGCTGCAGTGTCGGCCGGCCTCGGAGTGAGCATTCTACCGGAGCTCGCAGTGCTTTCCGATCACCGCCTGCTGGGGCCTGAAGAGGGATTCCCGCCGGTACCCGACACCGAGGTTGCGCTGGTTACCGCACCCGCCGCCGGCGCCGCCACGCGCAATCTTGTCGATCTGCTGCTCGAATTCTACGCGAGCGCGCGGCCGGGCGTGTTCGCCGCCGGCGCCGCGCAGCTATCCCGCGCAGGCTAGCAGCATCGCCGCGGCGATCGACGCAGTGGGCAGCAGATGGATGAAGTAGAGCGAAAGCGTCAACCCGCCGAGGCAGAACAACATGACGGCCTCGAGGTCCGGGTCGGGCTCGGTGGTGTCGATGACGCTCGGCAGTCCCACGGGCATCTGTGCTGCTCCCTTGAGCGATATCCGATCGCCCGGGACCCTAACCCTCCTGCAAAAGCCGCACCGTGAGCGGTGTCACAAATCTGCAAAACAAAAAAAGGCCCCGTTGCACCGGGGCCTTCTCCTTGACGCTCCACCTGAAAGCTTACCAGAACTTGTAGTTCACACCGATGCGGCCGATGCTTTCCTGCACGTCGCCGTGGGTGTGGACGATGGTGGCGGCCGGAACGACGTTGTTGACGCTGTTGAGAGTCGTTCCCGGCAGTTGGGCATAGAGATACTCGGCCTTGACGGTCCAGCTTGGAGCGAACATCCACTCGATGCCGCCGCCGACCGTCCAACCCGTGGCCGTGGTGCTGCCCGAGACGTAGTTGCCGCCGAGGCCGGGGAACGAGATGCTGTCCGCGAAGCTGACGTTTGCAACCGCGAGTCCCGCGGTCGCATAGAACAGCCAGGGGCCGGCGGCGTAGCCGGCACGGCCGCGCACCGTGGAGAGCCAGTGGCTGTTGAACGATTGGTTGAAACCGTTCGGGCCCACGAAGCCGGGAACGTTGACCGAGCCGGTGCGGCTGCCGCTCAGGCTGGTACCTTCCCAATCCGCCTCGACGCCGACGACGAAGAACGGCGAAACCTGATAGTTACAGCCGCCCTCGACGCCACCAGCGAATCCGGAGGCGTTGATCGTCCCCGTCGCCCCACTGGAAATGCCGGCAGCGAAGACCGGGCCGAAGCCGGCCGGATCGGGATTCGCGGACCAGGTGTCGTTCGATCGGACGCTCGCTCCACCGACCGTGCCGCCGACGTAGCAACCCGTCCAGGCGAAGACCGGAACGATCGGAACCGCGACGGGCGCGCGGTAAATGGGCGCCGGACTCATGTCGGCCGCCATGGCGGGCAATGCCAGCAGGCCGAACGCAACCGTCGTCAAAAGGAACCTCTTCATCAGGATATCCCCCGTCTTCTAAAATGTTCCCGCGAGCCTGATACGACAGCCTGGAAAGAGAGTTTGTCACCGGCGCGCAACACCCGTGATTAATCGGCATGCCGCATAAATCTTGACCTCGACAAACGGTGCATCACTGGCGCCCGGCGGGAGCCATCTGCAGCGCAATCTCCATTGGCGCCATAGCTTTCCCAAGCGACGGGGTGCGGCGCATGAATAAGGCCGGGCCGCCCCCGCAAGGGTCGATCCCGGCCAATAAGGATTGCTCGAAAGCCGCGATTGCGTGAAAAGCCGCGATCAGAAGAACTTGTAGCTCACGCCTGCCCGGACGATGTTTTCATGCAGGTCCGCGTGGGTGGCGGTGATGAACGAGAGCGGGATAGCGTTATTCACCGCTGTGTAGGTGGGACCCGGCAGGTCCACGTAAAGATACTCCGCCCGCACCACCCAATTGAAGGCCAGCGCCCACTCGACGCCGGCACCGACGGTCCAGCCGGACGCCGTCGTGCTTTGCGAGGCGTTGACGACCGTTCCGATCGGGAGAGCGAGGCTGTCCGTCCAGCTCACATTTGCGAACGCGGCGCCGCCCGTCACGTAGAGGAGCCAGGGGCCTGCGGCATAACCGGCCCGCGCCCGAATAGTCGAGAGCCAGTGGCTACTGAAGGTCTGGGTGTAAGGGTAGCTTCCGGCCGCATTCACGACGGTTCCGGTGGAGCTGATGCTCTGGCTGGTCGCTTCCCAATCGGCCTCGATGCCGAACACGAACCAGGGGTTGACCTGGTAGTTGCATCCGCCTTCGACGCCGCCCGTCGCGCCCGACGTTTTGAACGATGATGAGACACCGAGCGAACCGGCCACACCGGGAAACCCGGCGGGATTCGCTCCCCAGGTGTCGCTGGTATTGCCGAACGCGTAGCCGCCGGTGCCGCCGATGTAACATCCGGTCCAGGTGAAAACCGGAACGACGATCGGGGCCGCATAGTAGGGCGCCGGACTGGGCGGCAGATCCGCCGCCATAACGGGCAATGTCAGCACGCCGAAAGTGACTGTACTCAAGAGAAATTTCTTCACGCGAATCCCCCGACCCTCGATACTCGCACCCAGTTCTAGTTGTACGCCGCCCCGTGGACCGAGTCTGTGACGGCGGTGCAACAGCTCGGATTAATGTACGCGTCACACGAATCTTTGGTCTGGACAAACGTCGGCTCATCGGAACTTGCGGCGGTATCTCGGTCTGGCCGCGCGGTCCCGGCCCGAGCAGGCGCGCCGTCGTCGGCGTTAACCGCTCTGTCTTCATTTTGCTGTATTTATTGCACTATCTGCGCGAGTTCCCGCGGTGGCTGAATGCACCAGGGGGAGGCGGGCGTCGGGGCAGCCTGACGATCTGGGGGGTCTGGTCGGATGCGGATGGGCGAGGAGCGCTGTGGCATCAGCCGCACACGCCGCCGCACACGTTTGGGCGTGCTCCGTTTGGGCGTGCTCGGCGTGATTGGTCTGCTCCTCGCGAACTGCTCCGGCGGCTCCTTCGGCTCGCTCGATCCCCGCTACGGCGTTTCATCGAGCCCGCGCGTCATCGCGCCGGGCGAGCCGATCCCCAAGGGGGGCGGCACCTATCGCGTCGGCGCACCCTACGTCGTCGGCGGCAGGACCTATGTGCCGGAGGACAATCCGCATTACCGCGCCGAAGGCGTCGCCTCCTGGTACGGCTCGGACTTCCACGGCCGGCTCACCGCGAACGGCGAAATCTTCGACAGCGCGTCGATGTCGGGGGCGCATGCGACCTTGCCGCTGCCTTCCTATGTGCGGGTCACCAATCTCTCCAACCACAAGTCGGTCATCGTTCGCCTCAACGATCGCGGGCCCTATTCCGGCAATCGCCTGATCGACGTGTCCGAGCACGCGGCGAGCCTGCTCGGTTTCCATGGCGGCGGGCTCGCCCCGGTGCGGGTGGAATATGTCGGCCGCGCGCCGCTCGAAGGCTCCGACGACATCATGCTGATGGCGACGCTGCGGGAAAATGGCGATCCGGCGCCGTCGCCGTCGCTGGTCCGCGTCGCCTCGATGAAAGGGTTCATGCCGGCGTCGCTCTCGTCGGCGCCGGTTGTGTCGGCCTCGCATGCGAAGCTGCGTGATGTGCCGACCCCGCCCGAGCGCCCCTACGGGCTCGGCGACGGTCAACAGGTTTCCAATTTCCGCGCGACCGGGAACACGTCGGTGGCGCAAGCGCACATGGCCCAGCCGGTCCCGCGCCCTGTGCCGGCGCTCTCGGCCTATGCACCGGTGCGTCCCGACCCTCGCGGCGGCGACGTGCCGTATTCGACGATTCGCGGCCTTTATTGAACCAAAACCGGAGCTGAATAGACCGAAGCGTAGAGCACGTTTACCCGGTCTTCGGACCGGATCTGCGATAATTCGCGGGATTGTTTCGATTGGGCCCCCCGGTTACCGGGAAGGGCGGACAGCTTCCGCCACGCGGTAGATCGCGCGGGCGGCTCGGGATGGGACGATGGCACTGGGCGAGATATCACTGGGCAAGATGTCTGCTGGTCTCGGGAACTGGCGGAACTCCATGCTGCGTCGCGGCCTCGTCGCGATGGGACTCGTCGCCGGCGCGATCGCCGCCGTCGCGGCACCCGCCAATATCGGCCTCGTCGGCGGCAAGACCGGCGATTTCGACACCACCGCGCCCTACGTCATGCTGATGGACGCTGCGACCGGCACGGTCCTGTTCGAGAAATATGCCGACACGCCGACACCGCCCTCGAGCATGACCAAGCTGATGACGGCGGAGATCGTCTTCAACGAGCTCAAGCAGGGCCACATCAAGCTCGACACCGAATACATGACGAGCGAGAACGCGTGGCGGCGTGGCGGCGCCCCGTCCCACACGTCGAGCATGTTCCTGCCGATCCACAGCCGGTCGCGGGTCGAAGATCTGATCCAGGGCGCGGTCGTGCAATCGGGCAACGACGCCTGCATCACGCTCGCCGAAGGCCTCGCCGGCAACGAGCGCGCCTTTGCCGAGAAGATGAACGCGAGGGCCCGCGAGCTCGGCCTGCAGAAATCCAACTTCGCCAATTCGACCGGCCTGCCGGACGCCGCGCAGAAGATGTCGGTGCGCGACCTCGCCAAGCTTGCCCGCCACATCATCCACACCTATCCGGACTACTACAAGTATTTCGGCGAGACCGAGTTCACCTGGAACAAGATCCGCCAGCAGAACCGCAACCCGCTGATGACCATGAACATCGGCGCCGACGGCCTCAAGACCGGCTTCACGGTCGACGGCGGCTACGGGCTCGTCGGCTCGGCGGTGCAGAACGGCACGCGGCTCATCGTCGTCGTCAACGGGCTCAAGTCGGCGAAGGAGCGCGGCGACGAGGCAAAGCGGCTCCTCGAATACGGCTTCAAGTCGTTCGAGGCGCGGCCGCTGTTCGAGGAGGGAACGATCGTCGGCGCCGCCAAGCTTTTCGGCGGAGCCTCCGGCCGCGTCGACCTCGTCGGCAACGGGCGCGATCAACGTGCTGATGCCGAAGAACTCCTCCGACCGCCTCTCGGCGAAGATCGTCTATGCCGGCCCGGTGCCTGCGCCGATCGCCGCCGGCCAGCAGGTCGCCAGCCTCAACGTCTATCGCGGCGACCGCCTGGTGCTCGAAGCCCCGCTCTATGCCGTCGACAGCGTCGAGCGCGGCAACCTGCGCCAGCGCGCCTTCGACGGCGCCGCCGAGCTCGTCATCGGTCTCATCCGCATGGGCGTGGGCTCGATCGGCACCAAGAAGAACGGGTGAGGCTCGCGGCGCCCCGCGGGTCGACCTGAGCAAAGCCGTCGCCCGCAAACCCGTCAACTGCGGACATCGACACTTACCCACAGCCGTCATCGCCGGGCTTGTCCCGGCGACCCCGATATCGGGGCACGGCTGTGCCATATGATCGGGGTGGCCGGGACAAGCCCGGCCATGACCGCGGGAGCGAGCGCGCCGGTCACGACATATCTAGATGCTGTAGAGCTGCGGCATCGTCAGAGACCGTCGGATATTCGAAACACACATGCCAGGCCGTTTCATCACCTTGGAAGGCGGGGAGGGCGCGGGGAAGTCCACCCAGGCCGCGCTCCTTGCCGAGCGCCTCGGCGGCCTCGGCATCGTCGTGGTGAAGACCCGTGAGCCCGGGGGATCGCCGGGCGCCGAGATCGTGCGCGACATCGTGCTCTCAGGGCTCGCCAAGCCGTTCGGTTCGCAGGCGGAGACCCTGCTGTTCGCCGCGGCCCGCCGCGACCATCTCGACAACCTGATCAGGCCGGCGCTCGCCGCGGGCAAATGGGTGATCTGCGACCGCTTCATCGATTTCCACCCGGGTGTACCAGGGGATTCTCGGGCAAGCCGGCCGCCCGCTGGTGCGGGCGCTCGAACGGATTACGGTCGGCGATGCCATGCCCGATCTCACCGTCATCCTCGACCTGCCGGCCGAGATCGGGCTCGCGCGCGCCCGCGCCCGGCGTGCGGGCAGCGCCCCCGACCGGTTCGAGGGCGAGGATCTCGGCTTTCACCAGCGGCTCAATGCGGCGTTCCGCGAGATCGCGGCGGAGGAGCCCGGACGCTGTGTGGTGATCGACGCCGATCGCCCGGCCGAGGATGTCGGCGCCGACATCTGGGCCGCGGTCGCAGAGCGGCTCGGGCTCGTCGGCGCGCCTGCACCCACTTCTGCCGGGGAGCTGACATGAGCCGCAACGCGGGCAAAGGCGGCGACTCCTCGGACGCCGACGAGGGCCGCGACGCCCCGCCGCCGCGCGAGACGACGGTGCTGTTCGGCCATCAGGCCGCCGAGCAGGCCTTTCTCTCGAGCTACCGCAGCGGCCGCATTCCGCATTCCTGGCTGATCGGCGGCGAAGCCGGCATCGGCAAGGCGACGCTCGCTTACCGCGTGGCGCGGTTCGTGCTGGCAAACCCCGATCCCGCCGCGCCTGCGGTGAGAGACGCGACGTCGCTCGCCCTCGATCCCGCGCACCCGACCGTGCGCCGCATCGCCGGCAACGCCCATACCGATCTCCTGGTGCTCGAACGCGTCGCCGGCGATTCCGGCGCGCTGCGCACGGTGATCACCGTCGACCAGGTCCGCCGCACCGTGAGTTTCTTCGGCTCGACGGCGGGCGAGGGGGGCTGGCGGGTGTGCATCGTCGATGCCGCCGACGAGCTCAAGCAGCCGGAAGCCGCGAACGCGCTCCTCAAGATGCTGGAAGAGCCGCCGGCGCGCTCGCTGTTCCTGCTGGTGAGCCACGCGCCGGGGAGGCTGTTACCGACCATCCGCTCGCGCTGCCGGCGGCTGACGCTGGCGCCGCTTTCGACCGCCGACGTCCTCGCCGCCGCGACCGCCGCGCGCGGGCCCGAGGCCGATACGGCGACGCTTGCCGCGGCCGCCGAGGCCTCCGGCGGCAGCGTCGCCCGCGCACTGGCGCTCGCCGGCGGCGCGCAGCTCGCGCTCCGCCGCGAGGTCGAGGCGATGCTCGCGGCGCTGCCTTCGACCGATCCAAACGCGCTGCATGCGCTCGGCGACCGGCTCGACCGCGACCGCTCGCTGCTCGAAGCTTTCGTCAACGCCGTGCGCGACTTCCTGCGCCGCCGCCTCGACACCGAGATCGCCGGCGCTGCGCCCGACAAGGCGCGCCTCGTCGGCACCGCCGACCTCTGGGACGCGCTCAACCGTCAGGCCCGCGACGTCGAGGTCTATAATCTCGAGCGCAAGCCCCTGGTGTTCGCGACCTTCGCTCGGCTTGCCGACGCGACCCGCGGTTGATACCTACGCCCGGCGTGCAGGCGCGACCCGCGGTTCAGTAGATAACGGAGCAGCGGCCGCGCGCTCCCTCTCCCCGCGCGCGGGGAGAGGGTCGGGGTGAGGGGGCGGTTTAGCGAGTCTGAGCTTTCGTCGATAATCTCTGGGCTCAGACTCGTGAAACCGCCCCCTCACCCGGATCGCTTGCGCGATCCGACCTCTCCCCGCACGCGGGGAGAGGTGAGGGACCCCTCAATCGGCGTACTGGTTCGATGGCAGACAAGCCCCACTTCTACATCACGACGGCGATCTCCTACCCCAACGGGCCGCCGCATATCGGGCACGCCTATGAGGTGATCGCCACCGACGCCATCGCGCGCTTCATGCGGCTCGACGGCTACGACGTCTTTTTCCTGACCGGCACCGACGAGCACGGCATCAAGATGCTGCAGACGGCGACCCGCGAGGGGCTCAAGCCCCGCGAGCTCGCCGATCGCAACGTCGCGCGCTTCCAGGCCATGGTGGAGCGGCTCGAGTGCTCGAACGACGACTACATCCGCACCACCGAGGAGCGCCATTACCGCTCGTCCCAGGCGATCTGGGAGCGCATGGCGAAGGCCGGCGACATCTACCTGTCGAAGTACTCCGGCTGGTACTCGGTGCGGGACGAAGCCTACTACGCCGAGGGCGAGACGACCGTCGGCGACGACAAGGTGCGCCGCGGGCCGACCGGCACGCCGGTCGAATGGGTGGAGGAGGAGAGCTACTTCTTCCGCCTCTCGCAGTACCAGAAGAAACTGCTCGACCTCTATGAATCCCAGCCGGATTTCATGCTGCCGCGCGAGCGGCTGAACGAGGTCGCGAGCTTCGTGCGCGGCGGCCTGCAGGACCTCTCGATCTCGCGCACCACCTTCGACTGGGGCATCCCGGTGCCGGGCGACCCGCGCCACATCATGTATGTCTGGGTCGACGCGCTGACGAACTACATCACGGCCGTCGGCTTTCCCGACACCGAGGGCGCGATGTTCAAGCGCTGGTGGCCGTGCGATCTGCACGTCATCGGCAAGGACATCGTGCGCTTCCACGCGGTCTACTGGCCGGCCTTCCTGATGTCGGCGGGGCTGCCGATCCCGCGCCACATCTTCAGCCACGGCTTCCTGTTCAACCGCGGGGAGAAGATGTCGAAGTCAGTCGGCAACGTGGTCGACCCCTTCGCGCTCGCCGACGCCTATGGCGTCGACCCGCTGCGCTTCTTCCTCCTGCGCGAGGTGCCGTTCGGCCAGGACGGCAGCTACAGCCACGAGGCGATCGTCAACCGCACCAACGCCGACCTCGCGAACGACCTCGGCAACCTCGCCCAGCGCTCGCTCACCATGGTGGCGAAGAACTTCGGCGGCGTGCTGCCGGCGCCGGGCGCGCTGAGCGCCAACGACACCGCAATGCTCGCCGCCGCCGACGCCATGATCGGCAAGGCGCGCGAGGCGATGAAGACGCGCGCGCTCCACCAGGTGCTCAACGCCGCCTGGGCCGTGGTCGCCGACGCCAACCGCTATTTCGCGGGCGAGGCGCCCTGGGCGCTCGCCAAGACCGACCCGGTGCGCCAGGGCACTGTCCTCCACACCACGGCCGAGGTGATCCGCCAGGTCGCGATCATGTCGCAGCCGTTCATGCCGAAGTCGGCGGGGAAGCTGCTCGACCTGCTCGCGGTGCCGGCGGGCGAGCGGGACTTTGCGTCGCTTGGCGGGGGGAGGCGGATCACGGCGGGCGTGCAGTTGCCGGCGCCGGCGCCGGTGTTTCCGCGGTATGTCGAGCCGGCGACGTAGGAGCCAGCACGTCGGAGTGCTTGGCATCAAGCACCGTGTCCCGGCGAACGTCTGATATGCTTGACGAACCGTTTCACCCGTGCCCCTGAAGTCAGGCCGACGAGCGCCTTGACCGGCCGCCTGCGTGCTCGCACGCAAGGAGAACGCGGATCTGACAGGTTCCGATGTGAATTTGCTCGCCACGGCGATGTTTTTGGCCACTGAGTCGACACTTCTCCGAGATGCAAAAGATCCAGAGTTCGAGTCGCTGGATGCTGCCACCGCGGTAACGCTCGCGGTGGCAACGATCAATCACCAACTTCTGGCGGCCGAGAAGCTTTCTGACACAAGGATCGAGGAGGCGGCGAATGAAGGTGCGATCTCGTTCGGGCATTTGGCGCGGCTTCCACTTGGCGAAGGGCCCGCAGGGCAGAGTCTGACTGCCGACGACGCCATCCAGGCCGCCGTCGATGCTGCCGAGTCCTGGTTGTTCGACGCCTACGGAAAGGAGGTCTCGACGACAAGAATCGTTGACGACCTTTTCCCGATTGCGGCTCGCGCATTGGTGCGATACGGCCTCCAGCGAGGGCTAAACTCCATTTGGAATCATTGCTGTTGGGAGGGTTGGCAGCTCACGCCAGAAGGGGACAACAGATTTCTCTGTGCGCCCGGTGACAGAGAACTCGAAACGCGCTTGGAAGCCGCGCAAATTCGGCAGTCCGAAAATTTCATGAATTTTCCGTTTGTCGATATGTCGACTTGGACCGCCATGAAACCGGAGCAACGGCGGAAGCTAGCTTTGTCGAGGACCGTCACCGACGTCTCGACCGGAAGGCGGAAGATACGCGTTGGCAGACCGGCCTGCCTGTCCCGGAAACCGCCGCTGTTCGTGATCGAGCGGGGCGGCCTTGAGGGGAGCTATTTGCGCTTCGTCTTGGATAGGGAATTTCCAAGAGAGTCGCGATTCAGCTGCCGCTTTATTCTTCAGGCTTGGCATGTGATCCTCGATTTGGCCTGCGCACTCATGAAGGCCCAGCGACATCTCGCCCATCTTTCCCAGGAAGACGTGAGCAAGCTGGCATTGGTAGTTTCGCGTGGCGAGCTGCGAGACGTCCTAGCAAGGGCTCTCGGCATCGATGAGTGCAGGGCGGACGCGATGATCGCCTTCTTAACATTCAGGCCGAAGACTGGTCGCGAAAAGGGCCACAAGGGACTGTGGGCGGCGCCCCTAGTGCCAATACCCGGTGGAGACAAGCTCGCGCTCGCATTGCCGGTGCTGAGGGCGAGCAACCCGCTCCGAAAGGTAGAAGCGTGGCTGGAGAAGGGCGGAATTGACGACAATCTTTCCAAGGACGCTCGAGGCGTCGCCTACGAGGCCGAGTACCGCCAACAAATTTGCGCCGCGATCGCCAAAAACCGCCTGTTCAAACATGTGCGGTGTGCCGTGCACGGGATCAAGAAGGGCTCGAATTTCGACGAACAGATCGATTTGCTAGTCAAGCTCGGCCAGTTCCTAATCGTGGGCGAAGTGAAGTTCTGGCTCTTCCCTGCGGAGTCCTTCGAACGTTTCCTCTACCTGCGCAAGCTGAAGGATGCGGCGAGACAAGCAGTGCGGAAGGCCGATGCTCTCCGCAAGCGGCCTGAAGTCGCCGCAACCGCGCTGGGCTTGACCGACGACGAATGTCGGAGGCTGCGTGTGGTCCCGCTGGTTGTCGCAAACCAAGGGTTCGGTTTTTCGCTGAACGTCGACGGCTGCTTCGTCACGGACGCTCTGTTCCTTCGCAACTATCTGGGAGGTGGTAACCTCAGCACCACCGCGGCAGTTGTACCGAGAACTGGTCGTTTCGTACCATTTTCCAGGACCCTCTATGAAAATGAGGCGCAGGCGGCCGACAGGTTCGAAGCAGCCCTGGCGTCCCCATACGTGTTGCAAAGGTTCATCGACCGAATTTCCTGGACGGCCGTCCCATTTCCTTCACCCAGCGGCGTTGTTGTCGATTTGGCCGTCCCGCGGCTGGGTGACCTTATCGGTGAGGAGCGCCATCAAGCCGAGGCGGCGGTCGAGATTTTCAGACCTGTCGCCTGAGAAAGCCTTGCTGCACTTGCTCCACGGCAGATCGGTCGGGATGACGCATATGCTCGTCGACAGCCACTGCCATCTCGACTTCCCGGACTTCGCGGACGACCTCGACGCCATCGTCGAGCGGGCGGCGGCGGCCGGGGTAGGGCGGATCGTCACCATTTCGACCCGGGTGCGCCAGTTCGACAAGCTGCTGGCGATTGCCGAGCAATTCTCCAATGTCTACTGCTCGGTGGGGACGCATCCTCATAACGCGCATGAGGAGCCGGACATCACCACGGCGGACCTCGTCGCGCGCAGCCGGCATCCCAAGGTGGTCGCGATCGGCGAGGCGGGGCTCGACTATCACTATGATTTCAGCCCGCGCGACGCCCAGGAGGAAGGCTTCCGCCGCCACATCGCGGCGGCGCGCGAGACCGGGCTGCCGCTCGTCATCCATTCGCGCGAATGCGATGCCGACATGGCGCGGATTCTGACTGAGGAGATGGGGAAGGGCGCCTTCCCCGCCATTCTCCATTGCTTCACCGCCGGGCCTGAGCTCGCGCGCACCGCGATCGAGCTCGGGCTCCACATCTCCTTTACGGGCATCCTGACCTTCAAGCGGTCCGACGACCTGCGCGCCATCGCGGCGTCGCTGCCGGCCGACCGTTTCATGGTCGAGACCGACTCGCCTTATCTCGCGCCCGGCAAATACCGCGGCAAGCGCAACGAGCCGGCCTACGTGACCGAGGTGGCAAAGACGCTTGCCGAGACGCGCGGCGTGACGCCTGAGGCCATGGCCGCCCAGACCACGGAAAACTTCTTCCGCCTGTTCAACAAAGTCCCGCGGAGCTCGGCCGCCGCGGCATGAGCTTTTCCGTCACCATTCTCGGCTGCGGCTTTTCCGGCGGCGTGCCACGCCCAGGGCTCGGCTGGGGCCATTGCGATCCGAAAAACCCCAGGAAATCGGCGGCGGCGCTGCTCGATCCTGGTCGAGCGCGCGGCGCAAGATGACACTGCAACCGGCGCCAAAGACAGCGCCGCGACCCGCGTCCTCGTCGACACCTCGCCGGACCTGCGCGAGCAGCTCCTCGACGCCGGCGTCAACTGGCTCGACGGCGTGCTCTACACCCATGAGCATGCCGACCACACCCACGGCATCGACGACCTGCGCGGCCTGTTCATCGCCAACCGGCGGCGCATCGACGTCTATAGCGACGAGGCGACCTGGCGGGTGCTGGAGCTGCGCTTCGGCTACTGCTTCATGACGCCGCCCGGCAGCGCCTATCCGCCGATCGCGAACCCGCACCGGATCGCACCCGGCGCGCCCGTCACCATCGCCGGCCCCGGCGGCCCGGTCACCGCCATGCCGCTGCTCCAGGACCACGGCGACGTCGCCTCGCTCGGCTTCCGGTTCGGCGCCATGGCCTATTCGAGCGACCTCGTCGACCTGCCGCCGGAAAGCGTCGAGCTCCTGGCCGGCATCGAGCTGTGGATCGTCGACGCGCTGTTCTACAAGCCGCACCCGAGCCATTTCCATCTAGACCTGACGCTGGAGTGGATCGACCGCATCAAGCCGAAGCGCGCGATCCTCACCAACATGCACAGCGACCTCGACTACGAGGAGCTGCGCGCCAAGCTGCCGGCGAACGTCGTGCCGGCGCACGACGGGCTGCGGGCGGAGTTCGAGGGGTAGGCGCGCGGCGATGCGGGTTCGGGAGGCTGCGGGCGGCTTCAGAAAGCCGCATGTTTATTGGGGTCCACGAAAATATTCCATAATATCTCTTATGCGAATCGAGGATGGGGCCCGCCTAGGTCGGCTTGGCGATCATCAGCACGAGGATCGCAATGACGGCGGCGAAGGAAGGCCAGCCGAGGATGAACCAAATCCGGAACAGCCGGTGGTACCGCTCCGGCAATGGCGCGCCGCCCTTCTTCGCCTCAGCTGCCAAGTCGCGAAACTTCACCTGAATCCACACCACGGGCAGCCAGCACAGGCCGGCCAGCAGGTAGAGCGCGAATGACGCCACAAGCCAGGGCGCCAGCGCCGAGGTGCCGGTCATCCAGGCGAGCGCGGCGCCGGAGATTGGCTGCATCACGATCGCGGTGGCCGTGAAAACGATATCGGCGATCACCACGATGCGCGCGGTTGCGGCGATGGTGCCCACCTCCCCTGTCCGGTTCGCCATCCACATGAAGAACGCGATGCCCACGCCTGTGCCGAGCAGCACGCAAGCGCCGACGATGTGGACGAGTCGGAGCAGCATGTAGAGCGCGGTCATCGCTCATCCAGGACGGCGAGAAGGAAGAGCGTGGCGAGCATGACTGGAAGAACTTTGAGCATGCTGCCGAGAGGATCGGCGAACAGATGAGGCACCACGACCGCGGCTGCCAAGAGGTAGCCGGTCGAGACAATGAGCGAAGTCATCAGCGCGATACGGCAGGTCCGCCGCACCAGCATCGCCGCCCCCAGCACGATGTCCAGCGCGGCGCCCGCCACGACTGCGAGCTTGGCAATTCCAGGCGCGAAGCCGGCAAGGCGCAGGATGAGCAAGGCGCCGGACCAGCCCGGTCCAAGAGCGATGATGCCACTCAAGATCCAGAACGATGCCAACGATGCGACGGCGACCGGCTTGAGCACGTAAAGCAGGGCAAACCACCGGTCCTGGACCGTCGCCGGATGGACCGCCAGCCACGCATCGAGGCTCGTAGGTGCTATTCCTGTTGCCGCGATCCAGCTGTCCGGTTCGCCTTTGATCCCTTCCGCGAGTTGTTTGATGGCCGTCGTCCGCATCGGGCTGCGCCAACCGAGCCACGACAGCGCGTCGGCAATCCGAGCGGCGACAGCGGTGATCACGCCCGGCAACGTCACCACAGGCTGCGGCTTGAGACCGAGCCAGGCGCGGTAGAACATCGCGATGGCACCTAACGTCATTGGCAGGGGATGGACAACGTCAAGGCTCAGCCGCGCCGGCGCCCCGGGTCGGAGCGCCCATGCCACAGTCTCCGCCACATCTGCAGCGGTCACGATCTGCACCGGCTTGGCCGCGACAACCGGCGTCACCATAGGGAAACCCGCGGCGCCGCGCAGCAGCGCCGTGCCGCCATAGACGCCGTTCGCTGTCACCAAGCCGGGGCGCAGGATCACCCAGTCGAGATTGCGGCGCGCGAGATCACGCTCCGTCTCGCCTTTTGTGCGCGCGAACGGGGTTGCGCCGGCCGGGTCAGCGCCTACCGCCGAGATGTGGATGACCCGGCACACGTTCATCTGTTCGCACGCTGCAAACAGCGCTGCCGGGGCGGCCACATGGACGCGCATTACATCGTCGCGCGCGCCGTCCTGAAGGGCGCCGACGCAGTTGACTATCGCGTCGATCCCCGTGAGCAATTCGCGCCAGGATTCCGGCGTTGTCAGTTCGCGAAAATCCGCCCTCACCCACTGTGCGTACGGAAATCGTCGTCGTGCGTCGGTGATGCTGCGCCCTGCCCCGACGAGATCGTGTCCTTCGGCATGCAACTTCGCGAGGCACGCGGAGCCGATGAGACCGTAGGCACCGGTGATTAGCACGCGCATGTTCGTCTAAGGGCCAAGCCAGTTCTCACAGACAAGTCCCTCGATCCGGCTGAACTCCCCTCCGTTGTCGGTCACCATCGTGCAGCCGAGCGCCAGTGCGTGGGCAGCGATGAGAAGATCATTGGCGCCGATCGGTCGACCGATCCTCTCCAGCGCAGAACGGATCGAGGCATAGGCGACGTCGGCCGGCGATTCGAATGCGAGCACGTCGAGCCTTGTCAGGGCATCGTCGACCCGCGCCGACAATTGCGCGGTCCCCTTCTTGGCCACGCCGTACCGGAGCTCGCATGCGACGATGATGCTGGTGCATACCTGGGCGCCGCCCACTTGCCGAATGCGTCGGGCAACCCGGCCTTTCGGATGCCGGACCAGATCGGAGACGATATTCGTATCCAGCAGGTAGCGCATCAAAGCTCGACGGGCTCTGGCGGGGGATCCGGGATCGGGGGAAACTCCTCATCCAACGGCTCTAACGTATCGAGCCATGCCAGCAGAGATTCCGGCGGCGCTGGCTCGATGATCAACCTGTCGCCGTCTTTCTTGATAATGGCATCCTCACCCGGAAGCTCGAACTCCCGGGGAATGCGGACGGCTTGGTTGCGGCCGTTCTTGAAGAGCTTGACGCGTCGCTCGCGGACCACGAACTTTCTCCTAACCTATGCCATTGGCATATGCCAAATCCAGTCTCCCGTCCAGAGTTCCTCAAAGGCATCAGATGAAACCCTCCTCCGACATCGCGCGCCTCATCGAGATCATGGCGGCGCTGCGCACGCCGGGGACCGGGTGCCCGTGGGACCTCGAGCAGGATTTTTCGACCATCGCGCCGTACACCATCGAGGAGGCCTATGAGGTCGCCGACGCGATCTCCCGGGGCGACCTCGACGACCTGCGCGACGAGCTCGGCGACCTCTTGCTCCAGGTCGTGTTCCACGCCCGCATGGCGCAGGAAGCCGGCCGGTTCGGCTTCGGCGACGTCGTCCAGGCGATCACCGAGAAGCTCATCCGGCGCCACCCCCATGTGTTCGGCGATGCCCACGATCTCACGCCCGGGGCGGTGAAGCGGCAGTGGGACGAGATCAAGGCCGAGGAGAAGGCGGCGCGGGCCGCTCGGCGCGGCGTCGGCGACGAGGGCCGTGCGGGCGCGTTGGCCGGAGTGCCGGTAGGGCTCCCTGCCCTCACCCGCGCGCTCAAGCTCCAGGACAAGGCCGGCAAGGTCGGCTTCGACTGGAACGATCCGCACGCGGTGCTCGCGAAGATCCGCGAGGAGGCCGACGAGATTTCCGCAGCACTCGCCGCCGGCGACCGCACCGGCGCCGCGGCGGAGACCGGCGATCTCCTGTTCGCCGTGGTCAATCTCGCTCGCCATCTCGATGCCGATCCGGAGGCGACGTTGCGAGCCACCAACGCCAAGTTCGAGCGCCGGTTCGCGTTCATCGAGGACGCGCTGGCGGCGCGGGGCAAGGCGCCGGCGCAATCGACGTTGGAAGAGATGGACGCGTTGTGGGATGCGGCGAAGGTGGCGGAGAAGGATGTGCCGGGGAAGTAGCGCCGTTTCTCCCTCCCCGTCATTCCGGGGCGGTGCGCAGCGACCGAACCCGAGAATCCAGGCTTTGCGGCGAGTAAGGATCTGCGATTCCGGGTTCCGGCCTGCGGCCGGCCCCGGAAGCTGACGCGCGTCCAGTCGCCGTCGTAACCGCGGCCTCCCCGCGATATTCGCCTCGCCGAACTTCGCCCGTACCCGCCCTGCTTGGCTGGGATCGACCCTGATCGTGACGTGCATCCGCCCGTCGGGGTCGGTCGAGCGGGCGAGCACCTCGGCATGGCGATGGAGCCAGCTCATGCCTGCGCCATCGGCCATGTCGATGGCGACTTCCAGCGTCAGCCGCGCGATGGCGAGTTGCGCCTCGATCGCGGCGATCAGGGTGTCGGCCCCCTCGCCTGTCACCGCCGAGACCAGCACCGGGCCGGCGCGATCGCGGTGGCGCGCCGCGAGGTTCTCGAGCCGCGCCCGCTCGGCCGCGTCGACGCGGTCGATCTTGTTCCACACCTCGATGATGCGGGGATCTTCGGGTTCGATGCCGAGATCGCGCAACACCTCGCCGACGTCGTGGGACTGGGCCTCGGTGTCGCCGTGGGAGACGTCGCGCACGTGGAGGATCAGGTCGGCTTCGATCACCTCTTCCAAGGTGGCGCGGAACGCCGCCACGAGGGCCGTCGGAAGGTCCGAGATAAAGCCGACGGTGTCGGACAGGATGATCCGGTTGCCGCGCGGCAGCGTGACTGCGCGCAGGGTCGGATCGAGGGTCGCGAACAGCATATCGGCCGACAACACCGCCGCGCGGGTGAGCCTGTTGAACAGGGTCGACTTTCCAGCGTTGGTGTAACCAACAAGCGCAATGATCGGATAAGGCACACGTTTCCGGCTGTCGCGATGAAGCTTGCGGGTGCGCTTCACGCTTTCCAGCTCACGCTCGATCTTGGCGATGCGCTCCGCGATCAGCCGGCGGTCGGTCTCGATCTGCGTCTCGCCGGGGCCGCCGAGAAAGCCGAAGCCGCCGCGCTGGCGCTCGAGGTGGGTCCAGGACCGCACCAGGCGGCTCTTCTGGTAGTTGAGATGGGCAAGCTCGACCTGGAGCGCGCCTTCCCGCGTGCGGGCGCGCCGGCCGAAGATTTCGAGGATCAGCCCGGTGCGGTCCAGCACCTTGGCGTTCCATGCCTTTTCGAGATTGCGCTGCTGCACCGGGGAGAGCGCGCAGTCCATCACCACGATGCCCGCCTCGTGGGTTTTCACGAGGCCGGCAAGCTCCTCGACCTTGCCCTTGCCCATGTAGGTCGCCGGGCGCAGCTCCGCGAGCATGACGACGCCGGAGGCGACGACATCGAGGTCGATCGCCTGGGCGAGCCCGATCGCCTCCTCGAGCCGGGCTTCCGGCGCGCGGACGCTCTCCGCCGCCTCACGGCGGCGCAGATAGGGCCCGATCACGGCGGCACGACCCGTCGAGCCCTCCGGCGGGCTCAGGCGGTGGTCGTCGCGGCGATGCGGCTCCAATCAGGTCTTTTCCACGGCGGCGCCCTCTTCACCGCCTTCGAACAGCTGCACGGGATGCCCCGGCATGATGGTCGAAATCGCGTGCTTGTAGACGAGCTGGGAATGCCCGTCCCGCCGCAAGAGGACGCAGAAATTGTCAAACCAGGTCACCACCCCCTGCAGCTTCACCCCGTTCACGAGAAAGATCGTGAGGGGGATTTTGGCTTTGCGAACGTGATTGAGGAATGTGTCTTGTAGATTCTGTGCGCGATCGGCTGCCATGGCCGTTTTTTCCGCTGTTCCGCTTCTTGTTGGTGTCTTGGAGTCCACTTTGTTGTTTTCAGCAGCCATCGCTGCAATCAATGGTGCTGCTTTTGCCTCCCGGCCAACGATGACCGCGTCGGGAAGGATAGAACACATTATTAGATGGTAGGTTTCGACCGCTTGCAAGCCTAACCGATGAGCGGACCGTCGCTTTTTACAGTCATTTTTACTCGGTCACCATCCGGGTTGTGAGCTTTCCAAGGCCGCCTGCCCATCAGCTGAGCTCGGCATGGCGGTGAAATTCGCGCCGGAGCGCGATCGCGATCAGGCCGGGATGGCCGTTGCCGACCGGCCTGCCGTCGATTTGCACGACTGGCTGGACGATCATGCTCGCCGCCGTCACGAAGGCCTCCCGGGCCGCCTGGGCCTCTGCCACCGTGAACGGGCGCTCGACCAGGGTGAGCCCCTGGGCCGCGAGCGTATCGAGCACGACGGCGCGCGATATCCCGGCGAGAATGCCGTGGTCGACCGGCCGGGTGACGACCTCGCCCTGCCCGGTCACGATCCAGGCATTCGAGGAGGAACCCTCGGTGACGAACCCCTGGGCATCGACGAACCAGGCTTCGCGCGCCCCCTTCTCCCGGGCCGCCTGCTTGGCGAGCACGTTCGGCAGCAGCGAGATCGACTTGATGTCGACGCGCCCCCAGCGGTTGTCCGGGACGGTGATGACGGCGATGCCGTCGGCCGCAACGCGTTCGGCACGCAAGGGATCGAGCGGTCGTGAGACGACGACGACCTGCGGCGCCGTCCCGGGCGCCGGGAAGCCGTGGTCGCGCCGCGCAGTGCCGCGGGTCACCTGCAGGTAGACGAGGCCGTCGCGCACGCGGTTGCGGCGTACCGTCTCGCGCAGCACGACGCCGAGCGCCGCAAGCGACATCGGCATGTCGATCCGCAATTCGCCGAGCGAGCGTGCGAGCCGCGCCATGTGCCTGCGCTCGTCGACGAGGAGCCCGCCCCTCACCTCGCAGACCTCGTAGACGCCGTCGGAGAACTGGTAGCCCCGGTCCTCGACGTGCACCATGGCTTCGCCATGCGGCCGGTAGCGGCCGTTGACATAGGCAACCCTGAACATCAATCCATGCCCAGGGCCTTGAGCTTGCGATGGAGCGCCGAGCGCTCCATCCCCACGAATTCGGCGGTACGCGAGATGTTGCCGCCGAACCGGCTGATCTGGGCGCGCAGATATTCGCGCTCGAAGGCTTCCCGCGCCTCGCGCAGCGGCATGCCCATGAGCTGCTCGCCGCCGCCGCGCGGCATCGACGGCACCATGGCGCCGACGTCCTGCGGCAGCATGTCGGCGGAGATCACCGCGTCGGGCTCGCCGCCGGCGAGGATCATCAGCCGTTCGACGTTGTTGCGCAGCTGCCGCACGTTGCCCGGCCAGTCGTGGGTCTGCAGCACCGCCATCGCGTCGGTGCCGATCCGCCGCTTGGGCAACCCGGTCGCCTGGGAAATCTGGTCCATGAAATAGTCGACGAGGGCGGGTACGTCCTCGCGCCGTTCGGCGAGCGGAGGCACCCGGATCGGCACCACCGAAAGCCGATGGTAAAGGTCCTCGCGGAAGCGCCCCGCCGCGATCTCCTCCTCCAGATTGCGCGCCGTCGAGGTGATGATGCGGACATTGACCTCGACCTTTTGGGTGCCGCCGACGCGCTGGAAGGTCTGGTCGACGAGAACGCGCAGGATCTTGCTCTGCGTCTCCCGCGGCATGTCGGCGATCTCGTCGATGAACAGCGTACCGAGATGGGCCTCCTCGAGCGCGCCGACCTTGCGTTGCTCGCCGCTGTTCGGCTGCTCGACGCCGAACAGCTCGACCTCCATCCGCTCAGGCGTGATTGCCGCGGCGTTGATGACGACGAAGGGTGCGGACGCGCGGTTGGACAACGCATGGATGGTGCGCGCGGTGAGCTCCTTGCCGGAGCCCGAGGGTCCGACGATCAGGATGCGGCTGTTGGTCGGGGCGACCTTCTCGATGGTGTTGCGCAGATGGTTGATCGCGCCGGAGCCGCCGACGAGGGTCGCCGAATAGGGCGCGAGCTGCTTTAGATCCTTGACCTCGCGCTTGAGGCGGGAGGTCTCGAGCGCGCGGTCCGCGACCAGCACCAGCCGGTCCGCCTTGAACGGCTTCTCGATGAAATCGTATGCACCCTCCTTGATGGCCGCGACGGCGGTTTCGATGTTGCCGTGACCGGAGATCATCACCACCGGCAGATCGGGATGCTCGGTCTTGATGGTTCCGAGCACCTGGAGCCCGTCGAGCCGGCTGCCCTGCAGCCAGATGTCGAGGAACACCAGGCTCGGCCGGCGTGCATGGATTGCGTTGAGCGCATCGTCGCTGTCACGCGCGACCCGCGTCGTGTAGCCCTCGTCCTCGAGGATACCCGACACGAGCTCACGGATGTCAGCTTCGTCGTCGACGATCAGGATGTCGGAAGCCATTCGACCTGCTCAGTCTTGGATTTCTTTTCATCGGTGGGTGGAATCGGGTCGGACGCGAAACGCAGGCGCATCCACGCGCCGCGCCGACCCGGGTATTTCTCCGCCGCATCGTGCAACTCGATGCGGCCGCCGTGCTCTTCGAGGATCTTGCCGACGATCGCGAGCCCGAGACCCGTCCCCTTCTCGCGGGTCGTGACATAGGGTTCGAGCAGGCGGCTGCGATTCTCCTTCGGCAAGCCGATGCCGTTGTCGACGACGTCGATGACGATGTCGCTACCGTCGCGCCCCGCCCACACGTCGATCCGCCCGCGAAACGCGGGATCAGGCGGCACGGCGCCTACCGCCTCGCCCGCATTCTTGATGATGTTGGTCAGCCCCTGCGAGATCAGGCGACGGTCGAACTGCGCCGGCAGCGGCTCTTCCCCGAACTCGAGCTCGATGTCGATGTCGGCGTTGCCGACCCGCTGCAGGAACACCACCTGCCGCACGGTGTCGGCGACGTCCTCGGCCGCCATCACCGGCTTCGGCATCCGCGCAAAGCGCGAGAACTCGTCGACCATGCGCCGGATGTCGTCGACCTGGCGCACGATCGTGTCGGTGCATTGCTCGAACACCGCCTTTTCCTCGGTGATGACCTTGCCGTATTTGCGGCGCAGCCGCTCCGCCGAGAGCTGGATCGGGGTGAGCGGGTTCTTGATCTCGTGGGCGATGCGCCGGGCGATGTCGGCCCAGGCTGCGGTGCGCTGGGCGGACACCAGCATGGTGATGTCGTCGAGGGTGACGACGTAGCCGCGCTCGGAATCGACGGATTGCTCGCTCGTCACCCGCACCGAGACGGTACGGTCGCGGCCGCCGCGGCTGATGGTGGTGTTGCCCTGGACGAGGCGCTGATTGCCCGCCGTCGCCTGGTCGATGAACTCCTTGAGCTCGGGGGCGACCTCGTCGAGCGGCCGCCCCAGCGCGTCGCCCTCGCTGCAGCCGACGAGCTTCTCGGCGGAGCGGTTGAGGATGCTGATGCGGGCCTTGCCGTCGACGCCGATGACACCGGCGCTCGCGCCGGCGAGCACCGCTTCGGTGAAGCGGCGGCGGCTGTCGATCACGTCGCGGGCCCGCACCAGGTCGTTGCGCTGGGTGCGCAGCTCCTGCGTCATCTTGTTGAAGGTCGCGCCGAGCTGCGCGAGGTCGCCTTCGGAGCGGCGCACCGGAACCTGGACGTGCAGGTTGCCGGTCGAGACGATGTCGGCGGCGCTGATCAGCCTGCGGATCGGCGCCACCAGGCGGTTCGCGAAGGCAAGGCCGATCCACACCGACGACAACAGCACGGTGAGCGCGATCACTGTATACATCAGCGCGAACGCGATCTGGACGCCGAGGCGCCGCGCCTCGAGATTGGCCCACTGGGCGATGCTGGTCTGGGTCTCGCGAATCTGCCCCAGCACCTGCGGATCGATGAAGCGCGCGACATAGAGGTAGGTGTCGTCGTAGCCGCGCAGCTTCGTCACCGCACCGACGTAGTTCGCGTCGTTGAGGAAGCCGACCTGCGGCGCCCCTTCGGCCGCCTTCGACAGCGCATCCGGCGGCGGCACCGCCGGCGGCTTGAATTCCGGCGGAAGCTGGATGTCGGCCGTGAGGATGGTCGTGCCGTCGCCGTTGAGCATCATCGCCGTAGGTAGGTCACGCAGCGAGGCCTGCGCCGTGAAAAACTGGCGAAAGCGGTCGCGGTCCTGGTCGAACAGAGGCTTCGCGCGCGACACGTCGATCGACATGGCATCCGCATCGGCCCGAATCGATTGGGCATGCTCGCGCACATAGGCGTCCGCGACAATGAGCGAGTTCTCCATCATCGAGCGGGCGCGCGCCGAGAACAGCCGGTCGAGGCCCCGATCGAGCGTCACGCTCGCGACGACGGCGACGAGAATCGCCGGCAGCGCGGCGATGACCGAGAACAGCGCGACGATCTGGACGTGGAGGCGTGCCGCCGCCCTCCCCCGCCGCCGCGCCTGGAGAATATGCCAGACCTCGCGGCCAATGATGCCGAGCAGCAACAGGACCGCCAGCGAGTTCACCCCGAGCAGGGTGACGACCACATTGTTCGTCGGATTGATCGGGGTGAGGCCGGCAAGGACGATGAAGGTCGCGCAGGCCGACAGCAGCGCCACGCCGACGGCCGCCGGCCCAACCATGCCGGTGGCGAATCTTGCCAATTCGGCAGGCGCTTGGGCAGCCTCCGCGGGCAACGCGTCTCCAACTCCGACCGTGGCCATTAGCTCCCGACTAGCCCCCTCGCCCCCCGGCGAAAATCCATGTCAGCGGCGGCGGGAGAGCCGCTGCTGATGCGCAACTACAACAATGTTGCCGGAATCCGACCTTTCCAAGGCTCCAAGCCAACCCTTTGACGTCGCTCAACAGCGCTTTCGAGGCGCCCGTCAGATCACCGTGGGTGGACCCGGAACCGCCGAATCGGTCGCGTAGGATGGGTTTAGCTCTCGCGAAACCCATCCTTTCTCGGCCCTGATGGGTTTCGCTGCGCTCAACCCATCCTACGAGCCGTTTTCCGGCCGAATCCGTGGTATGCGCCGCGCCCCTCCGCGCGTCCGTCGCGATCAGCCCCGTCCCCCTTGCAAGACCCGCGCGGTCAGCTGCTGGTGCGGATGACCTGGATCTCCAGGTCCCTGATCTTCTTGCGCAAAGTGTTGCGGTTGACGCCGAGCAGGTCGGCGGCGCGAATCTGGTTTCCCCGCGTCGCCGCGAGCGCGGCGGAGAGCAGCGGATATTCGATCTCGCGCAGGATGCGGTGGTAGAGCCCGGGCGGCGGCAATCCGTCGCCGAACCCACCGAAGTATTTGGTGAGGTGCCGCTCGACCGCGGAGGAGAGATCCTCGTTCGATTCGCGCTCGTCGTCGAGCATTGCCGGTGCGACCGGAGCGAGCTCGTTGTCGATCACCGCGGTGGTGATGGTCTCCTGCGGATAGAGCGCGGCGAGACGGCGCGCGAGATTCTCAAGCTCGCGCACGTTGCCCGGCCAGCGGTAGCGCTTCAATCGCTCGATCGCCGCGGTCTCGATCTGCTTCGGCGGCAGCCCCTCGCGCTCGGCTTGAGTGAAGAAGTGGCGGATGAGATCAGGGATGTCCTCGACGCGTTCGCGCAACGGCGGGATGCGTAGCGGCACCACGTTGAGGCGGAAGAACAGGTCCTCGCGGAACACGCCCTGCTGGATGAGGATACGCAGGTCCTTGTTGGTCGCGGCGATGATGCGGACGTCGGTCTTGATCGGGGTGCGGCCGCCGACCGTCGTGTACTCGCCCTGCTGAAGCACGCGCAGCAGCCTCGTCTGCGCCTCGGTCGGCATGTCGCCGATCTCGTCGAGGAACAACGTGCCGCCTTCCGACTGCTCGAAGCGGCCGGCATTGCGCGCATTGGCGCCGGTGAAGGCGCCCTTCTCGTGGCCGAACAGCTCGGACTCGATGAGCTCGCGCGGGATCGCCGCCATGTTGACCGCGACGAACGGGCCGGTGCGGCGCTTGCCGTAGTCGTGCAGCGCGCGGGCCACCAGCTCCTTGCCGGTGCCGGACTCGCCGGTGATCATCACGGTCAGGTCGGTCTGCATCAGGCGCGCCAGCAGGCGGTAGATTTCCTGCATCGCCGGCGAGCGCCCGACCAGCGGGATCGCGTCGATCTCCTCGCCCTTGGGGCCCGAGGCGGGCTGGCGGTCCTTGGGCTCCGCGAGCGCGCGGCCGACGATCGAGGTCAGCTCCTTGAGGTCGAAGGGTTTCGGCAGATACTCATAAGCGCCGCGTTCGGACGCGCGGATCGCCGTCATGAACGTGTTCTGCGCGCTCATCACGATGATCGGCAGATTGGGCCGCAGCTTCTTGATGCGCGGCAGGAAGTCGAACGCGTTCTCGTCCGGCATCACGACGTCGGTGATGACGAGATCGCCCTCGCCCTGGCTGACCCAGCGCCACAGCGTCGCCGCGTTGCCGGTGGACCGCACCTCGTAGCCGGCGCGGGACAAGGCCTGGTTGAGAACGGTCCTGATCGCGGCGTCGTCGTCGGCGATCAATATGCTTCCGGCTGCTGCCATCATCGGAACCTCGTCAGGTTTCGCCGCCCGGCTCGGCGTCGTCACCCGTGAACTTGGGCATGAGAATACGGAAGATGGTGCGTCGCGGTTGCGACTCGCATTCGATGATGCCGCCGTGATCGCCGACGATCTTCGCGGCGAGCGCGAGCCCGAGCCCGCTGCCGGTCGGCTTGGTGGTCACGAACGGATCGAACAGATGCGGCATCAGGTCTTCGGACACGCCCGGTCCGTTGTCCTTGACGCAGAATTCGAGCGGCAGCGAAACCCGCGTCTTGCTGCCGGGTAGCGACAGGCGCACCCCCGGGCGGAACGCGGTGGTGAGCTGGATCTCGGCATCGGCCTGACCGCCCAGCGCTTCGGATGCGTTCTTGACGAGGTTGAGGAAGACCTGGATCAGCTGGTCGCGATTGGCGAGCACCGGCGGCAGCGAGGGGTCGTAGTCCTCGACGAAGCGGATGTGGCGCGCAAAGCCCGACTGGGCGAGCCGGCGCACGTGGTCGAGCACGACATGGATGTTGACCGGCTCGCGCTCGACCGGGCGCTCGTCCCCGAACACCTCCATGCGGTCGACGAGTTTCACGATGCGGTCGGCCTCGTCGCAGATCAGCCGGGTGAGCACACGGTCCTCGTCGTTCGCCGATTGCTCGAGGAGCTGCGCCGCGCCGCGGATGCCGGAAAGCGGATTCTTGATCTCGTGCGCGAGCATCGCCGCGAGCGCGATCACCGAGCGCGCGGCGCCGCGGTGGGTGAGCTGGCGGTCCATCTTGTCGGCGATGGTGCGCTGCTGCAGCATGATGACGACATGGCCGGGCCGTTCCGGCACCGGGGCGACATGGAGGTCGACGGTGCGCTCGCCCGGATTGCGCGGCGTGCCGAGATCGACCTTGTACTCGTTGACCGCGCCGCCGTGCTGACGGATCTGCTCGATCAGCGCCAACAGCGGGCTGCCGAACGGCACGAGGTCGCGCAGCGAATAGCGGCGCAGCATCGTCACCGACATGTCGAAGAAGTCTTCGGCCGCGACGTTGGCCTCGACGATCTTGGCGTCGGACCCGATCACCACGACGGGGTGCGGCAGCGCGTTGAGGATCGCTTCGGCGCCGGCGGCGTACGCGCTGCGGGTTCCGGGAAGGCTCATGCAGCCGCCCTCCATGCAAAGGCGTCGAAGGTCTCATTGAGCCGGCACAGCGTCTCGCGCCGGTCGGGCGCAGTGAGCACATGGCGCCGCCATTGCTTGCGGGCATCCTCCCCGGCGCCTGACGTCTCGGCCGCGACATCGATCGCCCAGCCGAGATGCTTGCGCGCATGCTTGAGGCCGATGCGCTCGCCGTGATGGGCCAGCATCTCCTCGTAAAGCTTCGCGATGATGTCGCGCTGGGCGGCGAGCGGCGGCGCCGGTTCGTTGCGGCCGGTCGCGAGATAGCGCGCGAGCTGGCCGGGGAACCACGGCCGCCCCTGCGCGCCCCGCCCGACCATGACGCCGTCGGCGCCCGAGCGGGCGAGCGCCGCCCTGCCCTCCTCGAGCGCAGTAATGTCGCCGTTGACCACGACTGGGATCGACACCGCCTGCTTGACCATCCGTACCGCATCCCAGTCGGCGCGGCCGGTGTAAAACTGGCAGCGCGTCCGGCCATGGACGGTGATGAGCTTCACACCCGCTGCCTCGGCGCGCCGCGCAAGCTCCGCCGCGTTGATCGAGCGCTCGTCCCATCCGAGCCGCATCTTGAGCGTCACCGGCACGTTCACCGCGGCAACCGTGGCGTCGATCAGGGTCAAGGCATGGTCGAGATTGCGCATCAGCGCCGAGCCGGACTCGCCGTTGGTGACGTGCCGGGCCGGGCAGCCCATGTTGATGTCGATCACCTCGGCTCCTTCGCCGGCCGCGATGCGCGCGCCTTCGGCCATCCAGTGGGCTTCGCAGCCTGCGAGCTGGACCACGTTGAGGGCGTTGCCGGGCGGTTCCAGACGCAGCTTCGCGTTGCGCTTGCCCGCGGCGAGCGCCGCGCAGGCCGTCATCTCGGAGACCACGAGCCCCGCGCCAAGCTCGGCCGCGAGACGGCGGAACGGGGCGTCAGTCACGCCGGACATCGGCGCCAGCACGACGGGATTGGCGAGCCTCACACTTCCGATTGCAATCGGAGACAATGCGGGGGCGTTCACGTCCATCCTTTGCGATGCCTACATAGTAGGCGAATGCTCATTTGCATACAGTTTAGCCAAAGCCGTCCACAATGCAAGTGCTGCAGTGCAATATGTGAATGCATCATGAAGGCCAGTTCCAGGGCTATCGCACCGGCCATCCCCAGGATAAATCAGCCCTCGGAACAGAGGACCGGGGCCATGCAGGGCGAAGCAGCGGTGGTGATCGTCGCGGCCGGGCGCGGCACGCGCGCGGGGGGCGATATACCCAAGCAATACCGCACGATTCATGACGAGCCAGTGATTTGCCGCACGTTGCGTCTGTTCGCCGCCCATCCCGGGATCGGGCGCGTGCAGCCGGTGATCCATCGCGACGACGTCGCCCGGTTTGGAGCCGCGACCGCTGGATTGGCGCTGAGCGAACCGGTGTTCGGCGGTGCAACGCGGCAGGCTTCGGTGCGAGCCGGGCTCGAGGCGCTGGAACCGGAACACCCGCGCGTCGTCCTCATCCACGACGCCGCCCGCCCCTTCGCCTCCGTCGCCCTGATTTCGCGGGCGATCGCGGCGGGCGCCGGCGGTGCCGCGATTCCCGGCCTCACCCCGACCGACACTTTCAAGAAGGTCGATGCGGCCGGTGTGGTGATCGACACCGTCGACCGCGACCGGCTGCGCGCCGTCCAGACTCCGCAGGCGTTCGATTTCGCGGCACTCCTCGCCGCACACCGCCGCGCACTCGCGGCGGGCCGTGAGGATTTCACCGACGACGCGGCGCTCGCCGAATGGGCGGGCATGAAGGTCGCCGTGTTCGAGGGCGAGAGCGGCAACATCAAGCTCACGACCGAAGAGGACTTCGCCCGCATCGCGGCGGAAGAATTTGCCGCGCTCGCCGACGTGCGTACCGCCGCCGGCTACGACGTGCATTCCTTCGGCGACGGCGACCATGTGTGGCTCGCGGGCGTCCGCATTCCCCATGACCGCGGCCTGACCGGCTATTCGGATGCCGATGCGCCGCTGCATGCGCTGGTCGATGCGATCCTCGGCGCGCTCGCCGACGGCGACATCGGTTCGCATTTTCCGCCTGGCGATCCCAAGTGGAAGGGCAAGAGCTCCGACCACTTTCTCGCCTTCGCCGCCGAGCGGGTGCGCCAGCGCGGCGGACGCATTGCCCATCTCGACATCACCATCGTCTGCGAAGCGCCGCGGATCGGCCCGCACCGCGACGCCATGCGCGCGCGCATCGCCGCGGTCACCGGCGTCACCGTCGACCGCGTCGCAGTGAAGGCGACGACCAACGAGGAGCTCGGCTTCATCGGACGGCGCGAAGGCATCGCCGCCATGGCGACGGCGACGATCCGCCTGCCGATCGCGCGGTGACCACCGTGACCGCGGCGATGATCGACGACGAGCTGCGGCAGGCCGCGGGCCGCCTGCTCGAGCTTTGCCGGTCGCGCGGGCTCAAGATCGCGACCGCGGAATCCTGCACCGGCGGCCTCGTCGCCGGCGCGCTCACCGAGATCGCCGGTTCCTCCGACGTGGTGGACCGCGGCTTCGTCACCTATTCGAATGCGGCGAAGCACGCGATGCTCGGCGTTGCCGAGGCGACGCTCGAACGCCACGGCGCAGTGAGCCGCGAAACCGCCGAAGCGATGGCGCGCGGCGCGCTCGGTCACGCCGACGCCGATCTCGCCGTCGCCGTCACCGGCATCGCGGGTCCCGGCGGCGGCAGTGCGGCAAAGCCGGTCGGCCTCGTTCACTTCGCTGCCGCCGCGCGCGACGGCCGGCTCATCCACCGCGAGAGGCGCTTCGGCGACATCGGGCGCAGCGAAGTGCGGCGGCTCTCGGTGGCCGAGTCGCTCGACATGCTCGAGGAATTGGCGGGCGGTAAGAGCGCTTCCTTGTAGGCTGGGTTGAGCGCAGCGAACCCCGGGGGGCGCCATCGCCATCCGAACGAACCCGTCCCGGATTTCACTTCGTTCAATTCGCTGTGCCATCGCGCACACTTCGCCGATGCATGTTCCGGTGGTGGCGGATGGGACCTTCTCGGAGGCTTTCGGAAATATTGACACGGCTCGATGATCGAAGGCACGAACGATAAGCGGACAATTCTCGGCAACGCTGGCCGTGACACACGGTCCACCGCGGTTCCATCGGAGTGACGGGGACATCATGAGCTCGACGTTTTTCCTGCGGCCGTCGGTCGTGACGGACGTTGCACCGCGTTTCCGGCTCGGGTTCCCCCGAATCGTCGGCGTTGCGGGAACATCGGTCCTCGATCATCGAAAAAGTTCCTTCCGTCTCTGTTTCTGGTCTCTCGCACGGTTTTCTCCGCTCGCCGTTGCGCGGACCATCGGTCACTCGATCATCGCAAGTATTCCCTCGCTCCGCCATTCCGACGTGGCGTTCACGGCGGCGATCGGCGCCCTCATTTGTCTCTCGCAAACGGCAGCGGCACAGTTCGCACAGCAAGGGCCGAAGCTGGTCGGGACCGCTGCGGTCGGCGCCGGGCAGCAAGGTTTCTCAGTCGCCGTGTCCGCCGACGGCAACACCGCCCTCGTGGGCGGGAATTTCGACGCCCCTTGGCCGCCCCCCCGTTTCCCCCCCAGAGGAAGGTGGGCCAAAAGCTGGTTGGGACCGGTGCAGTCGGCGCGGCCCAGCAAGGGTATGCGCTCGCCCTGTCCGGCGACGGCAACACCGCCATGGTGGGCGGGTACACCGACAACGGCGACATCGGTGCGGTGTGGGTCTACACGCGCAGCAACGGGGTGTGGAGTCAGCAGGGCCAAAAGCTGATTGGGACCGGTGCGATCGGCCCGGCCCAGCAAGGTTCCGCGATCGCCCTGTCAGCCGACGGCAACACCGCCATCGTGGGCGGGTACCCCGACAACGGAAACATCGGTGCGACGTGGGTCTTCACCCGCAGCAACGGGGTCTGGAGCCAGCAAGGGCAAAAGCTGGTTGGGACCGGTGCGGCTGGGGCTTCCGCACAAGGGGTGTCTGCGGCCCTCTCCGCCGACGGCAACACCGCCATCGTGAGCGCGCCGTTCGACAACGCAAGCATAGGTGCGGCGTGGATCTTCACCCGCAGCAACGGGGTCTGGAGCCAGCAAGGCCAAAAGCTGGTCGGCAACGATGCGCTTGGGGAGTCCTTGCAAGGTCAAGCGGTCGCCCTCTCCGCCGACGGCAACACCGCCATCGTGGGCGCATCCGGCGACAACGGGAACATCGGTGCAGCGTGGGTGTACACCCGCAGCAACGGGGTCTGGTTTCAGCAGGGCCCGAAGCTGGTCGGGACCGGTGCGGTTGGGATGTCCCAACAAAGTGGGGTTGCCCTCTCCGCCGACGGCAACACGGCCATCGTGGGCGGGCCCGGCGACAACGGGAGCATCGGTGCAACGTGGGTCTTCACCCGCAGCAACGGTGTCTGGACCCAGCAAGGCGCGAAGCTCGTCGGCAACAACGCGGTCGGGATGTCCCAGCAAAGTGCGGTCGCCCTTTCCGCCGACGGCAAGACCGCCATCGTGGGCGGATTCGGCGACAGCGGGAGCATCGGTGCGGCGTGGGTTTTCGTCCAACCCACGAAGCCTGAAAAAACCAATACCCACGACTTCAACGCCGACGGCTACAGCGACATCGCCTGGCGCGATACGAGCGGCAACACCGCGATCTGGCTCATGAAGGGAGCGACGATGGTGTCTTCCGGGGGGATCGGGACGGTGCCCACCACTTGGTCGATCGTCGGGCAACGCGACTTCGACGGAAACGGCACCTCCGACCTGTTGTGGCATGACACCGACGGCAATACCGCGATTTGGTTCATGAATGGCACGCAAGTGGCCTCGTCGGCGGCGGTGGGGACCATCCCGACGTCCTGGACGGTCGTGGGCGTCGGAGATTTCGACGGCGACGGCAAGGGCGACATCGTATGGCAGGACAGCAGCGGCAATGTCGCGGTGTGGCTCATGAACGGTGCTTCGATTTCCGCATCGGGCGAACTTGGCAATGTGCCGCCGGCCTGGTCGGTCGCCGGAGTTGGCGACTTCGACGGGGACGGATCGAGCGACCTGCTGTGGCGCGACACCAGCGGCAACACGGCAATCTGGCTGATGAACGGCACGCAGGTGTCCGCATTTCTCGGTGTCGGCAATGTCGCGACGAACTGGACGGTGGTCGGCACCGGAGATTTCAACGGCGACCACAAGAGCGATCTCCTGTGGCGCGATACCAACGGCAACGTGTCCGTGTGGCTGATGAACGGCGCACAGATTTCGTCCGCGCTGGGGCTCGGCCAGATTCCGACCGATTGGCAGGTCGCCGAAACCGGTGATTTCAACGACGATCAAATAAGCGACGTTCTCTGGTATTCGTCGACTTTCGGGGCCGTCGCCGTCTGGTTCATGAACGGCGGCCAAATCGCCCCGGCGGGCATCGGCTTCGTGCCGGGCGGCTGGACCATCCAGGGCACCAACGCCGATTGAGTCATTGGCGCATACTCCTCGCTCCTATGTCGCGGGCGTCAGGGCTCGCAATCGTGTACCTTGCACCGGCGAGCGCTAAAAGGAGCGCAACCGCACAGAAGTTCGCCAAGGCGAGACACGTCCGAGCGAGGAACCGCGACCATGCCGAAGTTCATCATCGAACCGCATTTCCGTCTGCATGAGTGGGTGGCGGAAGAGAAGGGCTACTTCAAGGACGAGGGCCTCGAGTACGAATTCCGCGAACTGGTGCAGTCGACGGCAGGCCAGATTCACGCGACGCCCGACCGGGTCGGCGCATTCCAGTCGCTCGAGGCGGGGCGCAAGTCGAACATCTCCTGCGCGTGCCACTGGACGGTGGCGGTCGCCGCCTCCAAGGACCATGGCAAGCTCTACCCCGGCTGCTATTCGGTATCGCCGGCCGGCGTGTTCGTGCCGGCGGACTCGCCGGTGAAGCATCCAGAGGACCTTGCCGGCGTGCCGATCTCGGTGGGCTACCAGTCCGGCAGCCACTACTCGACCATCCAGGCGCTTGAGCAGTACCTGCCCCGCGAGAACATCAACCTCAATTTCGGCGATGGCCTGTTGTTCGCCCGCATGGACAAGCTGATCGAGAGCCAGTCGCCCGCCTGCTCACTGTTCTCCGGCCCCTATTACTTCGCGGAGCAACTCGGCTTCCGCAAGGTGATCGATACCACCTTCATGATCGCGACCTTCATCAACGGCGATCCGCCGCCGGACAGCGTCGCCAAATACATGCGGGCACTCCAGCGCGCACAGCGCGACATCGACCTGCGTCCGGATCGCTACAACCGCCACTATCTCAAGGAATTTCCCGAGAAGTATCACGAGCGCCTGGACGTGCGGCGATGGGGACCGGGCGAGCGCATCGTATTCGAGCCCTACACCCGAGAAACCTTCGACGAGACCTTCAGGTGGATCGAAGAGCGCGGCATCTTCGAGACCGGTCTCGGCTCGCGCAGCTACGAAGCGTCGGTCGCGACCGCGGCGGAGTAGCCGCTTTCCGGCCGGCCGGCAGCGCATCCGGCCGACGTTCAAAGGTCAAGGGCGATCCGAGAGCCAGGCTTCTAGAAATCCGGCTTGTCCGCCTGCGGGATCGGAGAGAGCCCCTGGCCGAAATGGTCGCTGTTGTTCTCGGCGCAGACCATCTCGTGGAGCGGGACCTCCATTTCGCGGCGGTCGCGGGCGTAGCGCTGGACCGCGGTCCACGGCATCGTGAAGGCGCCGGGATCCTCGACGAGGGCCGTGACCTCCATCGCGTCGCCGCCGGGCAGGAGCTTGAAGCGCTCGACGACGTGAAGCTGCGTGGTGTGCGGCGTGCGGTAGTTGTCCACAAAGGTGCGATCGTTGAAGCCGATGGTGTCGACGACGAGGGTGTCGCCGTCCTCGTAATGGCCGACCAATTCGCCGTACCAGGACGGCTTCGGATTGGCGGTGTGCGGCACATCGAGCCAGACGCGGCGAAGCTGGAAATCCTGTCCCCAGGTCATCACCACCTGCTTTTGCGACTGGATGATGAAGATCGGGTGCACCGGATAGAGCAGGAAGCCGGGCACGCCATGCGGCCAGCAGCGCGAGCGCGCGGTAAAGCCCACCTTCCCCGCCAGAACCTCCTCGTTCGACTTGCGCATCCGCTCGACCACCCAGGGCTGGAGGATGGGATTGCTGAGGTCGGCGATCTTCACTGTCTCCTGGGCTTGAATGTTGCGCCCGATGTACGGCTTGACCGGGTCGGATTTCACGGGGCCCGGGCCGCGCTCCGGCTGGATGAATTCATCGCCCGGCGGCTTGAGCCATCCGGTGCGATTGTCGGGCGCAAAATTGGGAATGCGCTCGTCCTGCGCCCGTGCCGGCCCCGGCGTCGCGAGAAGCGCAATGAGGAGCGACGAGGCAATGCAGGCCGCGACGATCGGCGGTCTGGCGCTGGCGGGCTTGGACATTGGGGCCTCCCGAGAAACGAACGCCCCATGATGCGCCATGTCGGCGCGGCCCGGAAGCGGGAATGCGCGCCGCCCTAACGCGACACGCCCTACTCCCTGGTGCTGGCCGAGCGGATGATCGGCGTCCACCGCGCGATCTCGCCCTTGACGAGGGTCGCCAGGGCGGCCTGGCCGCGCTTGCCCTTATCGGGAATGTCGCAGCCGAGATCGGACAGGCGCTTGCGTACGGTGTCGTCGTCGAGCGCCTTGTCGAGCGCGGCGGTCAACGTGTCGAGCACCGGTTGCGGCGTCGCCTTCGGCGCGAACAGGCCGTACCAGGCGGACACCGAAAACTCCGGCAGCCCTGCCTCTGCGGTGGTCGGGATGTTCGGCAAGGCGGCGCTGCGCTTCGCGGTCCCGGTCGCATAGACCTTGAGGGTGCCGGCCTGGACCTGCTGGACGATGTCCGAGATCGGGTCGCACATGTAATCGACCTGGCCCGCGATCAGGGCATTGATCGCCGGCGCCGAGCCGTTGAACGGTACCAGCGTCGGCTTCGCTCCGACCACCGCATCGAGCAGCAGGCAGGTGAAGTGGGTGATCGAGCCGACCCCCGCATGGGCCATGTTGAGCTTCTCGGAGTTCGTCCTGAGCTGGTCGAGAAAGCCCTTGAGATCGTCTGCCGGGAAACTCTTGCGGGCGATGATCAGGACCGCCTGATCGACCACGAGCCCGATCGGCGCGAAATCGGCATCGGGCTTGTAGGGAAGGTTCGGATAGACCGCGACCGATGCGGCATGCGTCCCGAGCTGGCCCATCTCGATGGTGTAGCCGTCGGGCGCTGCCCGCATCGCGCGGACCGAGCCAGTGGTGCCGCCGGCTCCAACCACGTTCTCGATGATGATCTGCTGGCCGAGCGTGCGCGACATGTGCTCGGCGACGATGCGCGCGGTGATATCGGTCGGGCCGCCGGCGGAGAAAGGCACGATCATGGTGATCGGCCGCGACGGAAAGGTTTGCGCCGATGCCGATGCGACTGCCGATACAGCGACCATCGTGAGGGCGAGCGCCGAGATCAGTATGCGCATGTTCCCTTCCCCTTATTCATGCAGCCGAAGCAAGAACGGGCGGAGGCCCGCGCCGAGGCGTGATTATGATTATGACGCGCCCAAATCAGTCGCGGTCAATCGAATTGTCGATCCCACCGATGTGGCTGTCGATGTGGCTGTCCGTCGCGATCAGGTCGGGCCGTGCGTCCGCCGGCCAGCGCAATGGAATAAACGCCCGTGCTTCCGGGTGTGGGGGGCAGGCATCACACAGATGCCCACAGCATCCAAATGAGGTTCCCCATGCGCTTTGCACTCATCCTCTCCGCCATCCTGTCCAGCGGCGTCGCCCTTTCCTCGATTCCGGCCGCCGCCGCGGTGAGCAGCGACGCCCCGCGCGATGCGGCCGTCGTCGCCTACGGTTGTCCGGTGTACGAAGGTTATCCGGATTGTCACCCCGATGGTGAGGTCGCCTGGACCCCGTATTCGGGCCGCCTTCTTTCCGCGCCCGCACGCGACGTTCGCCAACGCCGCGCGGGAGCACTACACGTCGCCCACGAAGTCTCAGACCTTCGCCGGCGGTGACAGCGCGACTGCGGCTTCCGCAGTGAGCAGCAGGAAGGTGAAGGTCTCCTGCAAATAGAGGCGCACGACGCTGTCGGTATGGCTCAGGTAGCCGATCGAGGTGTCCTGGCCGAGGTGAAGGTCGAAATCGCCGCCCCGGGTCGAGAGCACGAAAGCGCCCTCGATCGCCGGTGCCCAGATGATCTCGTCCTTCACCAGCTTGCGCACGTGCTCCAGCACCGGGTAGCCGTGATCGCTGGTCTCGGCGAGCGCGGTGTAGGCGTCGGCGCCGAGCAGCACCGAATAAGGGCCGTTGACGCCGACGAGCCGCAACTGGCTGAGCGCGCGCGCGATGGCGTCCGGATAGTCACTCACCGCGGCCGGAAGCGTCATCACCGGATTGCTGGTCCATTCGCGGATGCCGCCGATGTCGGCGGCCGAATAGCCGTCGAAAATCGCGCGGTCCTCGGCAAAGGCGATCTGCTTCGCCGCATCCTTGACCGGCTGCCAGTCGGAGTCCTCGGCGCCGCGGTCGACGTCGTCGACCGCCTGGCGATCGAGATCGAACGGCACCCGCAATTCGACCAGCGGCTTGACGACGCGCTGCCGGGCGAGAATGCCGTCGCCCGGCGCCGCGACCGTGCGCAGATGGCCGGTGCCGACGGCGGAGAGCGCGGTGCCCGCCGGCCCGTGCACGTCGACGACGCGCCGCCCTGCGAGATAGCGCTTGAGGGTGCGCGACGCCTCCTCCTCGATCTGGGCCCACGCGGCGTCGGAAATCGGAGCGAGCTCGCGATGCAGATTATTCATGGCGGTTTCCTCCTTTGAGGGAGCCGATGCCGAGCGAACCATCGGGCACCGAGGTGACGGGTGGTGTGGGTTGCGCGGCTTCCGCCGGCGCCGATGCGGCAGGTGTCGCGACCGCAGGTTCGTCCGTCACCGCGTCGAGGAAGCTCGCGGACGGCACGAAGAACAGCGTCCCGGTGACGGCGCGGCTGAAATCGAGCAGACGGTCGTAGTTGCCGGGCGGGCGTCCGACGAACATGTTCTCGATCATCTGCTCGGTGATCCGTGGCGTGCGGCAATAACCGATGAAATAGGTGCCGAACTCGCCTGCGCCAACCTGGCCGAACGGCATGTTGTCGCGCAGGATCGCGCGCTCCTCGCCGTCCTCGGTGATGGTTGTGAGCGCGTTGTGCGCCGACGTCGGCTTCACGCTGTCATCGAGCTCGATATCGTTGAGCTTCTTGCGCCCGATGATGAGCTCCTGCGCCTCGGTCGAAAGCGCGTTCCATCCCGCCATGTCGTGGAGATATTTCTGGGTGATGACGTAGCTGCCGCCGGCGAAGGCAGGGTCTTCCTCATCGATCAGCACCGCCTCGACCACTTCCAGTCCGCGCGGATTCTCGGTGCCGTCAACGAAGCCGAGGAGGTCGCGGTCGTCGAAATAGCGGAAGCCGTGCACCTCCTCGACCGTCGTGACGGCACCGCCGACGCGCGCCATGATCTGGGTCGCGAGCTCGAAGCACAGGTCCATGCGCTTGGCACGAATATGGAACAGCAGGTCGCCCGGCGTCGCGACGGCATGGCGGGAGCCGCTGCGAAATTCCCGGAATGGATGAAGCTCCGCCGGGCGCGGCGCTCCGAACAGCCGGTCCCACGCCGCCGAGCCGATACCCATCACGCAGGACAGAGCGGCCTCGATGTCGCGAAACTCGACCGCCCGCAGGAGCGCCGAGAGGTCCGCACACAACGACCGCACTGCCGTCGCGCTTTCGGCGCCCGGGTTGATGGTGACGACCATGAAAATCGCCGCCCGCGACAAAGGCGCGGAAACCGGCTGCGGAACGGGCGCAGGCTTACCCCCGGTGGTCATCGATACGCGCTCCATGCCAGCCGGTGTACCACTGTGGGCCTCATCCTGAGGAGCCGGCGCAGCCGGCGTCTCGAAGGATGGCGACCGGCGGCAGCACGTGTGGCCATCCTTCGAGACGGCACTTCGTGCCTCCTCAGGATGAGGTCCGAAATAAAGGGATTTACATCCTTACAGGGCGACATCGTACGGATACGCCGATCACAAGACCTGACTATCAAACTAACATCACGCCCGAGCGACGTCATGCGCTGCCGATCGGTATGCTTTACGACACACCGGCAGCCTACTTCGCAAACGCATGCCTCAGCTTTAGCGGGCGCCGCAATTTTGAGGACAAGTCGAAGAAAGTTCTACGCGGTTCCGGCCCGGCCGAACACGAGATCGGCCCGGTGCTCGAACGCCGAGGCGAACCGGCGGAAGGCCGCATCGAACATCGCGCCCATCAGGAGGCCCAGCGTGCGGCTCCGAAACTCGTAGGAGATGAAGAACTCGACCTCGCAGGCCGTCTCGGAGACCGGATGGAAGCGCCACTGGTTCTCCATCCGGCTGAACGGGCCATCGAGATATTCGACGAAGATCGCGAGCTTCTCGCGGTCGAGCGTGACGCGGCTCGTGAAGCTCTCCCGGATCAGCTTGTAGGCGACCGTCATCTGGGCGACGACCACCTCGCGGTCGCCGTTCGTGGTGCGCCGGATCACCCGCATCGCCCGGCACAGCGGTACGAATTCGGGATAGTGCTCGACGTCGGCGACGAGGTCGAACATGTGGGGTGCGGAATGGGCGACGCGGCGCCTGGTCGAGAACTGCGGCATGGTCAGCGGGCGTCCCTGGCGGCGCGCAGGCGCGCGAAGTCCTCGCCGGCGTGATGCGAGGAGCGCGTCAGCGGAGAAGCGGCCACCATCAGGAAGCCCTTGGCATAGGCGATCGTCTCATAGGCCTTGAACTCGTCCGGCGTGACGTAGCGCACCACGGGATGATGCTTGCGGGTCGGCTGCAGATACTGGCCGATGGTGAGGAAGTCGACATCGGCCGAGCGCAGATCATCCATCACCTGAAGCACCTCGTGCCTGGCCTCGCCGAGCCCGACCATGATGCCGGACTTGGTGAACATCCTGGGCTCGCGCTCCTTCACCATTTGCAGGAGCCGGATCGAATGGAAGTAGCGCGCGCCGGGACGCACCGTGAGATAGAGCGACGGCACGGTCTCGAGATTGTGGTTGAACACGTCCGGTGAGGCGGCGATTACCATCTCGGCCGCGCCGGCCTTGCGCAGGAAATCCGGGGTCAGCACCTCGATCGTCGTCTTCGGGCAGCGCGCCCGCACCGCGCGAATCACCGCAGCGAAATGGGCGGCACCGCCGTCCTCGAGATCGTCGCGGTCGACCGAGGTGATCACGAGGTGCGACAGACCGAGCTTGGCGGCCGCGTCGGCGACATGCGCAGGCTCGTCGGGATCGAGCGCGCCGGGCAGTCCGGTCTTGACGTTGCAAAACGCACAGGCGCGCGTGCAGGTGTCGCCCATGATCATGAAGGTGGCGTGCTTCTTGTCCCAGCATTCGCCGATGTTGGGACAGCCCGCCTCCTCGCACACCGTGTGCAGGCCATGGGCGCGCACGATGTCACGGGTGTCCGCATACCCCTTGGAGACGGGGGCGCGGACCCTGATCCAGTCCGGCTTGCGCAGCGCCGGGGTGTCCGGGCGATGCGCCTTTTCGGGGTGCCGCGGCCGCGGATCGTTGACGGTGTCGAGCACGACGACCATGAAAAACCTCTGCGTCCTACTTACTTACCGGGAGGCGGCGTCGCAAGCCGACTGAATTCCCATCGTTTTTGTGGCAAAACCGGCGCGGAACGAGGCCAGGATTTGCAGTAGGATGGGCCGCCCTGCCCTCACAGATTCGAGCCACTCAAGCGCGCCATGACCCGCCAGCCGATCACTCGCCTGCAGTTCCTCAAGGGGCTCGTCTGCCCGTCGCTCTATGTGATGGGCGTGCTGATGGTGCTCGAGGCGCTGCTCGCGGCGACGACCACCTATTTCATCATCAAGGCCGGCCGCGACGTCGCCGACGACGAGTTCCTGGTGGCGGACTTGATCTGGATCCTCGCCGCCCAGTCCGCATCCTATGTCGCCGGCGCGGTGAGCTGGGTGTTCGCCGAGCGCGCCGGGTTCCGCTGCTATGGGCGGTACATGCTGCGTTTCGCCCGCCAGAACCGCGACGAGACCAAGCTCCTGCAGGACAAGCCGGCACGCGAGCGTGCCGAGCCGTTCCTCACCGGCACCACCTTCCACAACATCTTCAACCTGATCTACGAGATCGAGGCGCAGCTCAAGCTGCTTCTGGGGGTGGTGTTCAATGCCATCGTGCTCGGCCTCGAGATCGACCCGCGGCTCTCGCTCGCTTTCGCCGTGGTGTTCTTGCTGCTCATGCTGATGCAATGGAGCCTGCAGGGCCGGGTCGCCCGCCTCTATCTCGACAACCAGCGCCAGCACAATCGCGTCGTGTCCCAGGGCTACACCGCCTGGGACAACGTGTTCTCCGGCAACCGTTACAATCTCCGGCTCTGGCTGGCCGGGTTCAAGTCGCGGATGCGGAACTGCCTCACCGCCCAGATCAAGGCGATCATGGCGCGCGAGGGGCTGAGCGCCGCCGGCGGCATCATCGGCCTGATGGTGGTATTCACGGCCACCGCCTATGTCGCAATCCACAACGCCGACGATCCCGGGACGCTCATCGCGATCGCCGCCACCCTGCCCCGGCAGATCGAGATGACGAACTACGTCCACGAGCTCGCGTCGGGCTGGAACGACGTCATTGCGGTGTGGACCCGCATCGGCGACGTCGTCGCCAACATGAAGCCGACGGCCGATCCGAGCTTCGACCAGCGCATCAAGTTCGACCGCCTGCTGCTGCGTTCGGGCGACCACGCCAGGGTGTGCCACTCGCTCGACGAGGCGCTGGGCTTCGTCTACGCCGCCCCGACCGGCCGCGTCGCCGTGCGCGGCGGCAACGGCACCGGCAAGTCGACCCTGCTCGCGGCGCTCAAGGCCGAGATCAAGAACCGCGCCTATTACTGGCCGACCACCGACCGTCTCGCCTTCGATTTCGCCGCCGCGGCAAAGCTCGACGAGCCCGCGGACGAAGAACCCGAGACCGGTGAGTTCGCCATCGAGGAATTTCCCGGCGAGGGACGCGTGCGCCCCGATGACGGCGAGCTGCTGCAGCGCGTCCCGCCCAAACGTCCGGGATTTTCCTCCGGCGAGCGCCAGATGAAGTCGCTGCAGGAGATCGTCACTTTCACCGACGCGCCGATCTATCTGCTCGACGAGTGGGACGCCAATCTCGACCATGCGAACCGCACCATCGCCGACGGTCTCGTCGAATCCCTCTCTCGCCGCGCCCGCGTGGTGGAGATTTCCCATCGCGACGACAGGTGAGCTTCTTCTCCGCATAGCAGGCGATCCGCATGAGCACGACGAATCTCGTTCTTCTTGTCTGGGTCGCGGCCTGCATCGCGGCGGCCTATGCCGCCGCCAGCAAGTGGAAGTCGCCGAAATTCTGGACGTGGGTCGATCCGGTCTACTATCCGCTGGCGATCCTCGGCATCGCGCTTCTCTTCTTCAGCAACGACAGCGCGCGGGTCCTCGCCGATCTGCGCTTCGAGCTTTCCGACATCGACCAGCAGATCGCGGATCTGCGGGCCGCCGAGCCGCCGTCCAGCGCAGGCCAGGCGGCGACGCCGGCCTACGCGGCACAACAGTCACAGCTCGACGCGAGCCGGCGCGCGGCCGAGTCCAAGATTGCCGGCATGCAGCGGGCGCCCTCGGACTCGATCTTCCAGGAGATCGTCAGCTTCATGGTGTCCCACCTGTGGCCATTCGTCCTGGTGTTCGCGCTCTCCCTCAAATTCGCCAAGGGCATCGCGCATTTGTAGCGGTGCGACAGGCCGTCGGAAACGGTGACCTGCAGCATCTGCGCGAGATGACGCTGCGCACCAGGCTAAGCGGTCAGCCGTCGCGGGTCGAATAATCGTCCGGTCGGCACACCCTCGTTGGCGAACTCGATCCGGAAGGTTTCGGACAAGCCCGTCCTTCCCGACGACGTCAGCTGGAGTGCACGGCTGCCCGATACACGTCTGAGCCATCCGAGCTCCGACAGGCGATCCAGAATTCGAGCGCCGACAACTCCCTTGAGATGATAACGACGCTCGCTCCAGTCGAGGCAAGGCTGGCAGAAGATCCGCCGAGTCCGCGGCGTCAGATCGACGCCGAACGCGGAAAAGAAACGTCCGCCCGAAGGTGTGACCTCACCGCCTTCATCGGTGAGCACGATGTGCCCCATGGCTACGAGTGCATCTGTGACAGCAACTCCGACTTGGCCGGCCAGGTGATCGTAGCAACTTCGGGCAAACCGCAGGGCATCCTCATTTGCTGACCGCGGCTGACGGCGCGGCGGCACCTCTATTGCGGCGACGACCTTGATGCTCTCCAGCATTGTCGCGACCAGCGGGGACGCGATCCGATAGTAGCTGAAGCGGCGCTTGTGAGTGACGGTCAAAAGTCGCGCCGCGACCAGCTTGCTCAGGTGCCCGCTCGCCGTCGAGCGAGAGACATTGGCGCAGTAGGCAAGCTCAGTGGCCGTCAGCGATTCGCCGCCCATGAGGGCGTTGAGCATCGTCGCCCGCGCAGTATCACCCACGAGAGCGGCCACTTCCACGAGATTTGCCGATGCGACCATCCGCGAACCCTATCGCTGACCCCGCACGCGCATCAATCAAAAATAGTTTGGCCTGGGCCGAACCGTTCGCGCGCGACAATTGCGAACCGTGCAGCAAGAGTGCGCTCCAACTTGGAGGCCAGATTTTGATCCGCACTCTTTACGTCGAGCAAGCAGGCGTCATTGCCGCCGTCGTTTCCAGCCTGATCGTCGCCGGCTTCCTGAAGGGGATTATCGGGATCGGCATGCCGATCGTCGCGCTGCCGCTGCTGTCGCTGTTCATCGACATCAAAACTGCGGCGATGCTGCTGAGCATGCCTTTGGTCTTGAGCAACTTGCCGCAGGCGCTGGAAGGCGGAAAGACCGGACGGTGCCTCATGCAATTGATGCCGGTGTTTCTCGGCATGGTTCCCGGCCTCTTCCTTGGAGTTCGAGTCCTGTTGGCGCTCGATGCGAACGTTGCAAAGATAATGGCAGGCCTCGTGCTCATGGGTGTCGGCGGCGTCACGTTGCTCGCGCCGAAGCCGCAAATTCAGTCTCGCCTCGTTTTGCCGACTGGCATTGCATTCGGATTCTTCGGTGGAATTCTGGGAGGTGTTGCAGCGATGCCGGGACCGTTTGTTTTCATATTTCTGCTCGCAAAAGGGCTGCGTGGGCAAGCGTTCACCAAGGAAGCATCGCTCTACCTCGTCGTTTCTGCCGGGCTGCTGGCCATTCTTCTGACGGCCAGCAGCGCGTTTCGTTGGCTCGACGTTTCAATCTCGACGGCTGCAATATTGCCGGTCGTGCTCGGCATGTACGTTGGACAACACATGCGCGATAAAATCGCGCCTGAGACATTCGAGAAGCTGGTGCTGATCGCGGTCATCGTCGCGGGCGCCGAGCTGCTGCGACACGGTCTCGTCAGTTGACGGGCTCGCCGCCGCCGCGGTTGGTAAGCCGCCACCGCAGCGTCGCCAAGTCGCGTCCGGACGCCCTCTAAATATTCAGCGCCCGCCCATACGCGTCGAGCACGGCCTCGCCCATCATCTCCGACAGCGTCGGATGCGGGAACACCGTGTGCATCAGCTCTTCCTCGGTGGTCTCGAGGTTCATGGCGATGACGTAGCCCTGGATCAGCTCGGTGACTTCCGCGCCGACCATATGGGCGCCGATGAGGCGCCCGGTCGCCTTGTCGAAGATCACCTTGATGAGTCCCTGGTCCTCGCCGAGCGCGATCGCCTTGCCGTTGGCGGCGAAGGGGAAGCGGCCGACGCGGATGTCGAGCTTCTTCTCCTTGGCCGCCGCCTCGGTGAGCCCGACCGAGGCGACCTGGGGCGAGCAATAGGTGCAGCCCGGGATCATCAGCTTGTCGAGCGGATGCGGCTTGAGCCCCTTGATCGCCTCGATGCAGATTTTGCCCTCGTGCTCGGCCTTGTGGGCGAGCATCGGCGGCCCGGCGACGTCGCCGATCGCGTAGATGCCGGGCACATTGGTGCGCGAATAGCCGTCGGTGACGATGGTGCCGCGCTCGACCTTCACGCCGAGCTTCTCGAGACCGAGATTCTCGGTATTGCCGACGACGCCGACCGCGGAGATGACGCGGTCGACGGTGATCGTCTGGGTCGCGCCCTTGGCGTCCTCGATGGTCGCGGTGACGCTGTCGGCCTTTTTGTCGAGCTTCGTCACCTTGGCCCTGGTGAGGAATTTGATGCCCTGCTTCTCCAGCGCCTTGCGCGCGAGGCCGGCGATCTCGGCATCCTCGACGGGAAGGATCTGCGGCAGCACCTCGACGACCGTCACCTCGGTGCCGAAGGTGCGGAAGAACGAGGCGAACTCGATACCGATGGCGCCGGAGCCGACCACGAGGAGCGATTTCGGCATCTTCTCCGGGATCATCGCCTCGAAATAGGTCCACACGAGCTTCTGGTCGGGCTCGAGCCCGGGCAGCACGCGCGGCCGCGCGCCGGTGGCGATGATGATGTGCTTTGCCTCGTAGGTGCCGGGCCCGAGCGCGCCCTTCGGCGCCTCGGTCTTCGACGCCTTCACCGTGATCTTGCCGGGCGCGTCGATCGTCGCCTCGCCCCAGATCACCGTGATCTTGTTCTTCTTCATCAGGAAGCCGACACCGTCATTGAGCCGCTTCGACACCCCGCGCGAGCGCTTCACCACGGCGGCTGCGTCGTAGGAGACCTTCTCGGCGGAAAGGCCGTAATCCTTGGCGTGCTCCATGTAGTGATAGATCTCCGCCGAGCGCAGCAGCGCCTTGGTCGGAATGCAGCCCCAGTTGAGGCAGATGCCGCCGAGCCACGAACGCTCGACGATCGCGGTCTTGAAGCCGAGCTGCGCGGCACGGATCGCGGTGACATAGCCGCCGGGGCCGGAGCCGATGATGATGACGTCGAAGGATTCGGCCACTGGTATCTCCGTTGGGGTCTGCTCGTTGTGCCGGCGGGATGGTGTGGGCGTCGGATGTGTGCGCGGCGGGTGTGCACGTAGTGGTATTCACATGGCGGGCGCCGACACTATCGCACACCCTCGCGCAAGTCAGCCGCCACAGGGCGCATGTAGGCGTTCGCCTGCGGCATTGCGACCGGCGCCGGGCGATTGCAACCCCCTCGGCGGCCAAGTCTAATCGCGTCAGGCCTAATCCAACTATCGAACTCGATCCGCACTTGGCCGGAATGCGCGGCCGCACCGGGGAGGACACCATGAGATCGTTGTTGTGGCGCAGTGCGTTCGCCGCCTGCCTACTGTTCGCGACGCAGGCCGGCGCGGCCGAAATCCGGGTGCTGGCATCGGCGGCGCTGGCGAGCAGCCTCGCCGTGCTCAAGCCGATGTACGAGAAGGCCTCGGGCAACAAGGTCGACCTCGTGCTCGGGACCTCGGGCGCACTGGCGAAGCGGGTCGCCGACGGCGAAACCGCCGATCTCATCATCTCGACCGGCGCCGGCATCGACGCCCTGATCAAGGACGGCAAGGTGGTGCCGGGCTCGCGGGTCGACATCGCCCGTTCCGGGATCGGCGTCGCGGTGAAGGCCGGTGCGCCGAAGCCCGACATTTCGACCCCGCAGGCGCTCAAGGCCGCGCTGCTTGAGGCAAAGTCGGTCGCCTACACCGACCCCAAGAGCGGCGGCGCGAGCGGCATCCACTTCGTCAAGGTGCTGGCGGACCTCGGCATCGCCGACGCCGTCAACGCCAGGGCGAAATTCGGTCAGGGCGGCCTCACCGGTGAGTTCATCGTCAAGGGCGAGGCCGACCTGGCGGTGCAGCAGATTCCGGAGCTCAAGTCGGTGCCGGGCATCGACATCGTCGGCCCCCTCCCCGACGCGCTCCAGAGCATCACCCTGCTCTCGTCCGGCGTGCTCGCCGGCGCCAAGATGCCGGACACGGCGCGCGCGCTGGTCAGCTTCCTGCGCTCGCCGGAAGCCGTCGCCGTGATCAAGGACAAGGGCTTGGAGCCGGGGGGACCGCCGACCAAGGGCGCGATCTGAGCGCCAGTCGCAATCGAGATCGTGCGCCTGTCGTGCACGCGACGCAGAGCGGATGCGCCTCATTCGCTCCGCGGCCGGGCGATCCCTATTGGACGCAGAGCCTCAACCTGCCAAGGTCCGTCCGGTCTGCAGCTCGAATGATCAGACCAAATGCTCGCCACAGGCATCGGCGCTTCGGTCGCGCGCAAGGAGGATGAGCGCTTTCTGCGCGGGCGCGGCCAGTATGTCGCCGATTTCCGCGTGCCCGGCACCCGCGACGTCGCCTTCGTGCGCAGCCCCGTCGCCCACGCGCGCCTGGTGTCGGTCCGCGTCCCGGAACGGCACCAGGACGCGGTCTTCACCGCCGAGCAGCTTGCCGGGGTGAAATCGATCCGGGCGGCAAGCGCGGCCCCCGGCTTCAAGCACCCGCGCGAGCCGATCCTGGCCCACGGCAAGGTGCGGTTCGTCGGCGAGATCGTCGCCGCCTGCCTCGGACGCACGCGCGCCGAGGCGGAGGACATTGCAGCTTCCGTCGAGGTCGAATTCGAGGAGCTTCCGGCGATCGTCGACATGCTGGAGGCGGCGAAACCCGGCGCCCCTCGCCTTCACGAGGGCTGGGACGACAACGTCTTCGTCACCTTCCGCGCCGGCACTTTCCGCTTCGGCGCCAATACCGCGATCGAGGCGGCAGCGTCCGCCGCCGCCATCACCGTGAGCCGCGAAATCCGCACCGCGCGCCAGTGCATGCTGCCGCTCGAGGGCCGCGGCGTGCTCGCCTGGTGGGATGACCGTCTGCGCTATCTCACCGTCGTCACCGCGACGCAGATGCCGCATATCGTCCAGACCGGGCTTGCCGAGTGTCTCGGTCTCTCGGACAGCGCGGTCCGCGTCATCTCGCCCGACGTCGGCGGCGGCTTCGGCTACAAGGGTTTGCTGTGCCGCGAGGAGGTCGTGCTCGCCTTCCTCGCGCTCAGGCTCGGCCATCCCGTGCGCTGGATCGAGGATTACCGCGAGCACCTTTCCGCCAACGCGAATTGCCGCGAGCACCACTATCTCATCACCGCCTATGCCGATGCCGACGGCCGCCTGCTCGGCATCGACTGCGAGGCGCGGGTCGATGCCGGCGCCTATTCGGTCTATCCGACCTCCGCTGCGCTCGAAGCCGGCATGATCCCGAGCCTGTTGCCGGGGCCATACGACTTCGGCGCGTACCGCTGCAGCGCCGCCGCGGTCGCGACCAACAAATGCCCGATCCTGCCCTACCGCGGCGTCGCCCGGACCGGCGTATGCCTCGCGATCGAGCTCACGATGGATGCCGTGGCGCGCGCCGCCGGCATCGAGCCCCACGAGGTGCGGCTGCGCAATCTCGTGCGGCCGGAGCAGATGCCGTTCGACAACGTGGTGGCGAAGCACTTCGACAGCGGCGACTATCCGGAATGCCTGCGCCGCGCTGCCGCCGCGATCGACGTCGCGGCCGTGCGCAAGCGCCAGCAGCACGGCGAGCCCGACGGCCGCCTCATCGGCGTCGGTCTTGCGATCTTCTGCGAGCAGGGCGCGCACGGCACGAGCGTGCTCGCGAGCTGGGGACGGCCGGTGGTGCCGGGCTACGAGCCGGCCGTGGCGCGGCTGACCACCGATGGCGACCTGGAGATAAGGGTCGGCACCCATTCGCACGGCCAGGGGCACGAGACGACGTTCGCCCAGATCGCGCACGAGATGACCGGTGTCGCCTTTGAACGCATCAAGATTTTCCAGGGCGACACGCTCTACGTGCCGTTCTCGACGGCGACCTGGGGCTCGCGCTCCCTCGTCATGGGCGGCGGCGCCGTCGCCGAGGCGTGCAGGGCTCTCGCCGCGCGCATCGCTGTGATCGGCGCCTCGCTGCTCCAGACCGATGTTGCGAATGTCGCTGTGCGCGACGGACGCGTCGAGGCCAGCGCCGGCAGCGTCACCTTCAAGGAAGTCGCGCGCGCCTGGTATTTCGAGCCGCAGCATCTCGGCCGTTCGATCGACGCCGGCGGGCTCGAGGTCGCCGCCGGCTACCGCGCTGCGCACGACCACGGCACCTTCAGCTATGCGACCCACGCCGCCGTGGTGGCGGTCGATCCGGAGACCGGGCGCGTCGAGATCCTCGACTACGTGGTGGTCGAGGACGGCGGCGTTCTCGTCAATCCGATGATCGTCGATGGCCAGATCCGCGGCGGCACCGCACAGGGCATCGGCACCTGCCTTTACGAGGCGATGCCGTTCGATGAGGCCGGCCAGCCGCTCGCGGCAACGCTCGCCGACTACCTCCTGCCGAGCGCATGCGAAGTACCCGCCATTCGCGTGCTGCACATGGAAACGCCGTCGCCCTATACCTCGTTCGGCGCGAAGGGCATCGGCGAAGGCGGCGCCGTCGGTCCGCCGGCCGCGATCGTGTCCGCCGTCAACGATGCGCTGCGAGGGATCGGCGTCGAGCTTTGCGACCTGCCGCTGAGCCCCGACCGCGTGCTTGCGGCGATCGACGCGGCGAAGCGCAGCGCCGGGCGCTGAGCCATTTCGCTTGCCAATGGCCGCGATCAAGCTTTTCTTAACTCACCTGCCGTCGTCACGGGCTTGACGATCCAACATACAGGCTTTGGCCGAGCGACCGTGGAAACAGCCCGAACCCAACGCGAACACAGGTAGCGATCATCGGCGGCGGCCCTGCCGGATTGCTGCTTGCCCATATCCTCGGTCGCAACGGCATCGACAGCGTCGTGCTCGAACGCCAGAGCCGCGCCCACGTGTTGACGCGGATTCGCGCCGGCGTGCTGGAGGCCGGAAGCGTCGCGCTGTTGCGCGAGGTCGGATTGGGCGCCCGCATGGACCGCGAAGGTCATCCCCATGACGGCTCGGCGATCGCCTGGGAGGGCCGGCCGCGCTTCTTCATCGACACCGCGAAATTCACCGGACAGGCCGCTGATGTCCTACGGCCAGACCTCGCTCACCGAGGACCTCTACGCCGCCCGCGACGCGGCCGGCGGCGCGGTGATCGATGAGGCCGACGATGTGCAGCCGCACGACCTCACTTCCGGCCACCCCTTCGTGACCTACGAAAAAGGCGGATCGACCCATCGGATCGATTGCGACTATGTCGCCGGCTGCGACGGCTATCACGGGGTGAGCCGGCGATCGATTCCCGCGTCCGTTCTGAAAACCTACGAGAAGGGCTATCCATTCGGCTGGCTCGGCATCATGTCGAAGACGCCGCCGCTTCCGGACATGTGCTATTGCCGCCACCACCGCGGGTTCGCGCTCGCCTCCATGCGCAATCCCATGCTCAGCCGCTATTACATCCAGTGCGATCTCGACACGAAAGTCGAGGACTGGCCGGACGACCGCTTCTGGGAGGAATTCAAGGCGCGGTGTCCGAAGGAGATGGCGCAGAGCATCGTCACCGGCCCGTCGATCGAAAAATCGATCGCGCCGCTGCGCAGCTTCGTCGCCGAGCCGATGCGTTACGGCCGGCTGTTCCTCGCCGGCGATGCCGCCCACATAGTGCCGCCGACCGGCGCCAAGGGCCTCAATCTCGCGGTCTCCGACGTGTTCTATCTCTCGCGCGGGCTCATCGAGGCCTACCGCACGGGACGAACGCATTACCTCGATTGCTATTCCGACATGGCGCTGCGCCGAGTGTGGAGCTCGGCGCGGGTGTCATGGTGGCTGACCATGCTGCTTCACAGATTCCCCGACGAGAGCCCGTTCGAGGAGCAGATGCGGGTGAACCAGTTCGATTATCTGCTCGCCTCCGAGCACGCCCAGGCGTCCCTCGCCGAGCAATATGCCGGGTTGCCGTTCGAAGGGTGATCGAGAGGACGCGTCCTCGATGCGAGACGCGGCTTTTCCGCGTCGCCCGCCGCCGACACTCGTCGTCATCGCCGGGCCTGTCCCGGCGACCCCGATCATGTGGCACGGCCGTGTCCTGATAATACTACTGCGTCATAAGCGCAGGTAGGGTGTGCAACCGCGCGGTCCTCGGCCGATCGCGTGCGCAAAATCGCGCAGCGCGGTTGCGCACGCTGCCAGACCCTCACAGCGCGATTCTGCACACCCTACGAATTTGCGACCCAGTAGTGATGAGCGGGGTGGCTGGCCAAGCCCGGCCATGACGGCTCCGCGGATATCGTATCCGTCAGAAATCCGGCTTCTCGGCACGCGGGACGTCGGAATATGTCCCGGGAGACCATTGCAGGTTTTCGGCGCACGCCACCTCGCTCCAGGGCGCGAGGTTCGGCCGGTAGGTGATGGTCGCCGTCCACGGCGTGGTGAAGACGCCGGGATCCTCGACCGTGAAGTGGAGCTGCAGCACCTTGCCGCGGTGGTTGGGATCGATCTCGACGACACCCGTCGCCGCCGTGACGGGGATGTAGGAGTTCTCCTTGGCGTTGCGCGCCAGGGCGTCCTTGGCCTCGTCGTAATCGACCAAACGGTAGCGCTCGACGACGTGCAGCGCCGGCGGTGCGCGGGGTGCCGTACATGTCGAGCATGGCGAACGGCCCGACCTTGATGCCGACGGTGTCGATCACCAGCGTGTCGCCCTCGTAGCGGCCGACGGAATCGCCATACCAGGATGCCATGACCTGCGCCGGATGATCCGCGTTCATGCGCACGTGGCGCAGCTCGGGGCCCTGGCGGTAGATCATCAAAATGTGGTCCGGCCGCTGGAAGATTTGCACCAGGAAATCCCAGAAGACGTAGGGCACGCCGCCCGGCCAACACTGATTGCTCGGCGTCGGATAACCGTGGCCGGCCTGAGAGATCTCGCCGTGCTTCTTCACGACGTCGGCCGCCCAGGGCTGCAGGATCGGATTGGCGTAGTCGCCGACGAGTTGCTGGAAGTTCGCGACGCCGTCGGGCCGTCGCGATCGGTTGCGCACCGGGCCGGGACCCGATGCCGGCGGCTCGAAGCCGGTGAGATAGGGGTGCGCCCAGACACCCGAGAAATCCGGGACGGCACCGCGCGGCGTGCCACCGGCGGCCGGCGCGGCGACCGGTGGAACGGCCTGCGCCCAAGCCGTCGCCGAGAGCACGGAAACCATTGCCAGTGCGCAAAGGAAATTCCGGCGTTGCGTATTCATGTTCCGCTCCCATGATCACGCCGTCACTGCGGACGCGGCGATTGATGATCTGCGCCGCGCCCGAATTGTTCGCCTGGGAGCGCCGCACGCGGCGCCACCCTTACTCCGCGTTGAGCGCCTGCAACTGCCAGCTCGTGCCAACGTTGCCGAGAGCGGCCGTCGAGGCGACCGTCGTCGAGTTCATGAACCAGATGGCGACATTGCCGCTGCCGTCCATCCAGGCAATGTCGCTCATGCCGTCGCCGTTGTAGTCGCCCGTTTGCACGATGTTGAAGGTCGTGGGCACTGTCCCGAGCCCCGCGAAGGAAAGGACCTGCGTACCTTGCAGCAACCAGATCGACACATTGCCGGACGTCGTGTCGCGCCACAGGATATCGATGTTGCCGTCCCCGTTGAAGTCACCGACGCCGGCGACCGACCAGTTGAGGGGCACGAGGCCGAAGCCGGCTGAGGCTGTGATCTGGGTCCCACGCACCTGCCACATGGCGAAATTCCCCGACGTGTCCCGCCAGAAAATATCGCCGTGGGCGTCCGTCCTGACGATGCTCCAGATGTTCGGCACGGTAGCGATCGTCGCCAGGCTCACGATCTGGCTGCCGTTCATGTACCAGGCGGCGACGTCTCCGGTAACCGAGTCGCGCCAGAGCAGATCGCCCCTGCCGTCGCTGTTGAGATCGCCGGTCCCGTAGAGCGTCCAGTTGCTCGGCACATTGCCAACGACTGCCACCGATGCCACTTGCGTGCCGTTCATGAACCACATGGCGATGTTGCCGCTGGTGTCGCGCCAAAGAATGTCGGCGTTGCCATCGCCGTTGAAATCGCGCTGACCGATGATCGAATACGTCGTCGGCGACACCTGACCCAACACGCCTACGGAGCTGACCGCGCCGCCGTTCATCAGCCACAGCGCCGTGTTGCCGCCGGAGTCGCGCCACAGCATGTCGCTCATGCCGTCATGATTGAAATCATGGGTATCGGCCTGGGTCGTTGCGGTCACAGGCAAGGTCGCGATCCAGCCCTGGTTTGCAGCGCCCGGGCCTAGGCCATTGCCGGTGATGACAGTGCCGTCGCTCGAAATGCCCGTGGCCTGGGTCAGATTGGCCCAGCCGCCACCGGTGGTCTTCGGATCGACACCGTTTGCAGTCATCAGGACCTGGATGCTCTGAAATCCGGTCGTCGCGGTCCAGCGAAATGCCGGGCCGTTGTTTTGCATCTGCCCGACGACGACGGAGCCGTCACCGTTCACGGCAAGCGCCTGGGCAAAAATCGCCGCCGGACCGAGGGCGACAAGGCCGCCCGCGGAGGTCCAACGGAAGGGCCTGCTTTCGGTATTATTGACAGCGGCCGATCCGACGGCGACCGAGCCGTCGGCGTTGGTCGCATAGGCTACGCTGAAGTTGCCGCCGAAGTCGCCGAGAATGGTGCTGTTGCTGAACGCCTGGGTGCAAGGAGCGCAGGTCCCCCCCAAGTTGACCGCAACTTGTCCGACGAGCACGGAGCCGCTGGCATTTGCCCCTTGCGTGATACCGCTTGCGGTGCCGGGGAGCCCAACCTCGGTCCCATTGGTCCAGTGAACCGGGACGCCGGGGCCGCACCCGGGGGAACCGCTTGCGTCCTGGCCGACAACGACGGAACTGCTGGGCCCGGTGGCGTTCGCATTGACCCCGTACGTCTGAGAGCCGCAGATCACGTTCCCGCTGCTCTTATTCTGCGGGAGCGAGCTCAAAGCACCGCTCGTCCACATCACCGGAGCCAGGGCGAAGCCGGCCTGCGCCTGCGTGGCGCCGACGATCACGGTGCCGTTGGAGTTCACTCCCGTGGCGAAGCTCTGCACCGCCCCGCCGGAGGCGAGCGGCGTTATGGTTCCGGCCTTCCAGCTGAATGCTTCCCGCGGGCCGGCGCTCGAGTCGCCCTGCCCCACGACCGTGGTGCCATCGCCGCTCAAGCCATTGGCCTGGGTGGTCGTTCCTCCCGGCAGGAAGCCTGTCCCCTGAAAACTGACGCTTTGAGCAGGCGCGACGTCGGGCGCGGCGAACGTTGCCGCGGCGAGCGCCATTGCAAGCAGCGGCAGCGCAAATCGGAGGCGACGTCCGATCGCTGGTCGACTTCTTTCAGACACGAGGTGTCCGGGAACGAAGCGGCGATTCTCAATATCGATCGAGGGGATGAGTGGGCGGGGCATCATCAGCGGCTCCAATTTCGATTTGCGCGCAAATTTCGCGTCCGCGGCACTGTCCTCGGACAGCTGCCGTGGTTCGGCGCAACCGGAAACCAAAGACGACACCCCGGTCGATCGCCCTCCCTGGGTACAAAAGCTGCCTCGCAAAGATGCGGAGATCTCTGCACGCCCCGATGGCAGCTCTGAGCGAGGCTATATCAGCCGAGACGGATTGAGAAGATCGTTTTGTTCAGCCACCGGCTGCACGCCGTGAAAGGCGTCACGCAGAATTCGTTTCGGCGCAGGAGGCGATCGGAGGGGATCGCCGGCACGATCCCCCATCGGTCTTGCAATCACAGCGCCTGGAGGAAGGCTACGAGGTCGGCCTTTTGCGCGTCGGTCAACGTGATGTTGAAGCGCTCGACATAGAAGTTCACCACGTCCAGAAGCGTCGCCGCCGAGCCGTTGTGGAAGTACGGCGCCCGCCCCGCGAGCCCACGCAGGATCGGTCCCTTGACCTTGCCGATGTCGGCGCAGAGTCCACTGATCAGCGCCCGTCCGGGATCCGTGACCGTGTAGGTCTTCCCGGTATTGGGGCCCGACACGCATGAGAGGGTGAATACCGGCAGGTCGCCGATGTCGAGGTCCGGATTGTCGTTGTTCGCTCCGCCATTGGCGATCCCGATGTTGAGCGGCAACTTGACGGAGTGGTTGCCGACATCGGGCGTGTCGTGACACGTCCCGCAAAAGCCTGCGATCTGTGCAACACCGAGCGTGTCATTGAGTCCGGCAACGTCGGTGATCGTGATCGGCGTGTTGTTGAACAGCATCTCGCCGCGCGCGATCGATCGACGCGCAGCGTCCACCGGCCCTCCTCCGTAGATACCGCTCCAGGCCTGGTAGAGATCGAAGATCTGCGATGTGAACGCTATGCCCTTCGGATTTCCGCCAAGCGGATCGTTGATGCCGATGTAGAACCCGGGCAGCAAGTCGGCGAGCTTGTCGGGACCGCCGGTCGCGCCGCGAGCCTTCAGGCCTTGCGCCTTGTTGTCTTGAAACTGGGCGGTAAAGACTCCCGATTCGAAGGCGACGATCTGCTGCTGCTGCGGGATGGTCGGATCGCCATTCGCTTGCGCATGGGTGAGCGTAGCGTCGATCGCCTGGCTCGTCAGGCTCGGCTCCCGGCCATCCCACATGAAGGTGGTCAGAAACCCGAGATTGGTCGACGGCAGCGGTCGCCGATAGACCGATACGACGCCCGTGGTCGGACCGTTGGGACCGAAATTGGTCAGGCCGGTCACCGGATTGGTGTTGCATCCATAGGGGTCCTTCACGGAAATGATTCTGTACTCGGTGGGTGGCCCTACGCCAGTCGTCACGGGAATCGTCGTCGGGACCTGCAGTCCGATCCGGATCAGTCCCTTTTCCAGCAACAAGTGGTAGGCCTTGATCTTCGCATCGATCGTCGAAACGTCGTCGCTGGGGCACGTGGCCCCGTCGACGAGACGGAATATCGGATCGTTGCCCTGGCTCACGTAAAACCGCGCCTTCACGCTCGCCGCGCTCACGGTCCAACCGTTTTGCGGCTGATGGCAACTGAAACAGGTGCGTTGATTGGTGCCGAGATTTGCGAAGAAAGCGTTCTGCGAGGTCTGGGTCGGACCATCTGGTTGAAGAGTCGCGATTGACCCGAAGGGATCGGGATCGATCTCGAATTTCGGGATGACGGGCGGCGTCGGCTGCTGGCCGTTGTTTCGATCAAAGAACGCACGCATGCGCTGCGCATGGGCGATCGCCCCCGCTTGCCACGCGTGATTTGCAGGATCGCCCGGAGGGCTTTGCGCACCCGCCATGGGTGCAACGCAGCAAGTTCCACACAAAAGCGCGGCCCCTGCGATGGAATTCTTAAGGGCGAGCCGCGATCGCTTCGAGTTCTCGAGAAGTAGGAACATGGTTTCCACTCCTATCTCTTCGACACAAAGGATGACGACGTGCCGGGCACTACGTGCGCCCGTTCAAGATCGACTGCAGTTTCATCGGAAAGAAGGTTGCCCACCGGCGTCCCCCATTTTGGGAATGCAACTTGTCTCGACCCGCTCCGTCATGGCGCAATCAACTGCGCGATCGAACAAAGGTCAGTGTCGGGAGCTGACAGTCCGAGCAGGATGGCCAGGAACGCGAGAGTTCCAAACGATATCCATCCGAATGACAACGATCGGTACAGAGGCGCGATAGCGCGATCACATTCCCACTTGCGGGAGAGACGATCGGAGCCGGCCATACCGGTGTTCCTTCGTTTTCGAGGACCCCGTTGAAGATGGCGTTCAGCCGATAAAAGATGGCGCCAAAGCCTCGCCCAGCAGACGGAACAGATAAAGCGAGATCGTCAAACCGCTGAGTGCAAACAAAAGTACGACTTCAAATTCATTTTCATCGAATTCGCTTGCTCGGCTCGTCTGCAGATCGATCCGAACTGCCATCCATCACCTCCTTGTCGGCATGCCGCGTGCGTTCGTCCACACGCATGCGATGTCGCCCACACTCACGACAATGCGGAGTTGCCATAAAGAGCCACGTCGCCATCAAAGTCCTGAGAAAACGGTGACAGAGGAACTATTTTTCGCCTAAGCTTTGCCGATAGCCGATGATGACCCGGTCGGAGATGCCGAATGGGCCGTGTCGATCATAGAGTTTTTCAGTTTGATCGCTTTGAACTCGATCTGACGCGCGGATGCTTGCGCACGAACGATCGAACGATCGACTTGCGTCCGAAAGCACTCGAAGTGCTGTGCTGTCTCGTGCAGAACGCCGGTCGCCTCGTGTCCAAGCAGGAGCTGTTCGAGGCAGTATGGCCCAACGTCACGGTCTCCGATGATTCGCTGGTGCAGTGCATCCGGGAACTCCGACAAAAACTGAGCGATGAAAACCGCCGATTGATAAAGACAATGGCGCGCCGCGGCTACTTGCTGGAGGCCAGCGTCACCCTTCGCGAACGGTCCTCGCCGGAGGCGTCGATCGGAGGGCCGTCAGAAGTTCCCCACGAGGTTCCAACAGAGCAGGCTGCAACAGCGCCGGACGTGCGGCGGTCGCGGTGGCCGGAAGCAATCGTCGCGCACAAGCTGAGCTTTTGGAGTGCTGCTGCTGCCGGTTTCATTTTTGTCGCTGTGGGAACTTTGTATCTATTCGGCCTTCCGCAGTCGACGGCGAGTTTTGCGCCCCTCAGCGTTTTGACGAGCTCGCACGTAGCCGTGCAGTCTCTTGCGGCGTTCAGGGACTGCGCGGATTGCCCGGAAATGATCGCGCTTCCGGCCGGAGAATTCTTGATGGGTTCGCCCGAGGGCGAATCCGAGCGGCGCGACGTCGAAGGACGGCCGCGGCGCGTAGTGATCGCAAAACGATTTGCCATCGGCAGGTTCGAGATCACGATGGAACAATTCTCCGCCTTTGTCGCGGATGCCGGGATGGCACTGGGCGAGCAGTGTCGCGAGATGGTCTCCGTGAGCGGGGTATCGGCTCGCTGGGGGGCACCGGAGGCGTCGTTTCGAAAACCCGGCTTCGAAATAACGAGCAAGCATCCCGTGGTTTGCATGAGTTGGCATGATGCGCAGGCATATGTCGCCTGGCTCGGCCGTCGAACCGGGAAAGCCTATCGTCTGCCGACCGAAGCCGAATGGGAATATGCCGCACGGGCGGGCACGAGAACCGGCTATAGCTTTGGCAACGACGCTGCCGAGCTGTGCGTCTACGCGAAGTTCGCCGATCTCGCCTCCCCTTTCGGCTGGCACGGCGGCTGTCGCAGCCCGATCGCGACCTACGGCGCCCTTCCCGTCGGAAGCTTCCACCCCAACCCCTGGGGACTTTTCGACATGCACGGCAACGCCTGGGAATGGGTCGAGGACTGCTGGACGCCAAACGCGATGGAAATTCCGACTGACGGATCCGCGTTCTCTCATCCGGGGTGCGAGATCGGTGTCATTCGAGGTGGCAGCTGGGCGGCCGGATTTGGCAGATCGAGATCCGCGAGCCGGTGGCCGATGCCGGCTGCGGGGCATTATCAGCACGTGGGTTTTCGCGTAGCCCTTCCACTCTGATCTCTCGCTTTTGCAACGCGCGATCTGCGGCAAACCGCAATGGGGATTTTCTCCTTAATCGCAGGACGCGCTGCACGTAGTCACCGGGCTTGACCGTCAAGGCGAGCGCCGCCGTCCTGATACAAGCGTCGATTGCGCCGAATGGGTGCTGTGCTAGCCTCGATCCGCAGGCATCGCAGTCGGGCGAGCGATCCGACGCTGCCCCGGAGGGAAAACATGTTCCGTCGAAGCATGCTTTGTGTGCTCGCGCTGGCAGCCGTGACGGTGGACGCTGCGCAGGCTCAGGACAAGAAATACCCCGACTGGAGGGGCGAGTGGAATGCCGTCGTTCCCCGCACCCCGGGTCAGCAATTGCGCTTCGATCCGACCAAACCCTATGGGCGGCGCCAGGACGCGCCACTGACGGAGGAATACCGGAAGATCTATCAGGAGAATTTGGAGGAGCAGGCGCGCGGCGGACAGGGCCTGTTCCTCGATCACGCCGCCTGCCTGCCGGCCGGCATGCCGACCATGATGTCGATCGGAAGGTTCGAATACATCATCACCCCGGAAACCACCTATGTCGCGACGGGCTCGGACTTGCGGCGGATTTTCACCGACGGGCGTCCGTGGCCGACCGACCTCGAGCCGACCTATCAGGGCTTTTCGACGGGCAAGTGGATCGACGAGGACGGCAGCGGCACCTACGACGTGCTCGAGATCGAGACCCGTGGGCCGTTCAAGGGACCTCGCGTCTACGATTCGACCGGCATTCCGCTCGCTTTCGACAACGAGTCGACGTTCAAGGAACGCATCTTTCTCGACAAGAAAGACCCGAACATTCTCCACGACGTCATCAGCGTGTTCGACCACGCGCTGACGCAGCCGTGGACCGTCGACAAGACCTACCGGCGCACCGCGCAGAAGTTTCCGAACTGGTCGACGACCAGTTGCCTCGAAGGCTCGAACTACGTCAAAATAGACAAGGAATTCTATTTGCTCAGCTGGGACGGCTTTCTGATGCCCCTCAAGAAGGGCCAGATGCCGCCCGACACCCGCTATTTCCCGCAAGCGCAGAAGTGAGCGGCAGCGGGCGGCGGACTGTCGTTCCGCGGCCCGCGACGTGAGTGCACATCACTTGTCGTAGAGCGCGAAGGTCCACAGGCTCACGCCGGTCGGGGCGTTGACGAGCGCGGGGTCGCCGCCGCGCATCGCATAGACGCCGCCGATGCCGCTGAGCACCGTGACGTACTGCTTGCCGTTGCGCTCCCACGTTACCGGCTGCCCGATGATGCCGGACGGAGTCTGGAAGCTCCACAGCAGCTTGCCGGTGTCCGCATCGAGCGCCTGGAACTCGCCGTTCATCACGCCGGTGAAGACGACGTCGCTCGCCGTCACCATGGTCGAGGAGAAGTTGGGACTGCGGTACGGCACCTCCCACTTCGGCTTGCCGGTGAGCGGATCGACCGCTTTCAAGTAACCGCGCACGTTGGGATCGTCGGTGACGACCGTGCGCTTGACCGTGCCGGCACCGGACGGGATGCCCGGCTTGAGGCGCGGCGGCTCGCCGGCCTCGTAGGTCATTCCGACATGGATCGTGTTGATGTAGAGGAGCCCGGTGTGCGGGCTGAACGACATGTGCTGCCAGTTGGTGACGCCGCTGACTGACGGCCATACCGTGACGTTCTTGCCCTCGATGGCGCTCGTGAAAACTTCCGTCACTTGCGGGCGGCCGCTTTTGAGATCGACGCCGCTCGCCCAATTGACCTTGCCGAACGCATTGGCGGCGATCAGCCCGCCATCCTTGGCGTCGAGCACATAGAGGAAGCCGTTGCGGTTCGCCTGCATGACGACCTTGCGTGGGCTGCCGCCGACATCGATGGTGGCGAGGATCGGCGTCTGCACCGCGTCATAGTCGAAGGGATCGTTGGGCGTGGTCTGGAAGTACCACACGCGCTCGCCGGTCTTCGGCCGCACCGCGAACACCGAATTGGTGAAGAGGTTGTCGCCCTTGCGGGCGCGCGGATTCCACGGCGACGGATTGCCGATGCCCCAGTAGACGAGATCGAGCTCGGGATCGTAGGTGCCGGTGACCCAGCTGCTGCCGCCGCCGGTGAGCTCGGAGGCGCCCTCCCAGGTTTCCGAGCCCGGCTCGCCCTTGGCGGGGATCGTGTAGAGCCGCCACAGGTGCTTCCCGGTCTTCGCATCATAGCCTTCGAGCAGGCCGCGGTGGCTGAACTCGGCGCCGGCGACGCCCATGATGACGACGCCGTTCACGATGAGCGGTGCGCCGGTCATGGCATAGCCGTTGGCTGGCACCACCGGCTCGGGAGAATGCACCGCCCAGACCTCCTTGCCGGTCTTGGCGTCGAGCGCGATCAGTCGATCGTCCATCAGGGCGCGGATGATCATGCCCTCGTAGATCGCGGCGCCGCGGTTGACGATGCCGCAGCACACGACCCGCAAGGTCTCCGGCGGATACTCGTGCTGCACCCGCCAAATCTGCTTGCCTGTCAGCGCGTCGACGGCGGCGGTTGCGTTGTGCGTCGTGACGTAGATGACCCCGTCCTTGACGACGGGGAAGGCTTCGCCACCTTGGAGGTCGGAGAGCGAATAGGCCCAGACCGGCACCAGCCGGCCGACATTCTCCTTGGTGATCGCGGTGAGCGGACTGTAGCGGTCGCCAGAATAGCCCATGCCGTAGACGAGCACGTCGCCCGGCGTCTTCTCGTCGTTCTTGAGGTCGTCGGCGGTCTGCGCGAGCGCCGCAAACGGCATCATGGCCGCCAATACGGCCGGCAACAACAATCGCATCATGACGTCACCTCCGTTGATCGTCGGGCACGCCATTGCCCGGGCCTTGAGCCGTCAGGCGGCGGCGTCCCCATTTCCAGATGTGAGACTGGCACGCCGTTCGAGAGCGGGCAAAACCGCGATTGCGGACGAGTGCTATCACGCCGACTTTGCGAAGCCGTAGAGAGCCTCTGGATTATCGACGAGAATGCGCTTGCGCGTCGCGGCGTCCGGCGCCCACACGGCGAGCAGGTCGAACAGCAGCGCGTCGTCCGGCAGGGTCTTGTTCTGCTCGCTCGGATGCGGCCAGTCGCTGCCCCACACCATGCGCTCCGGCGCCGCCTTGACGAAGGCCTGCGCGACTTTGGTTGCTTCCGGATAGTCGGGCGGGCCGACGTTGCTATTGGAATACGCGCCCGAGAGCTTGATCCAGGTGCGGCCCTTGTCGAGGAGGCCGCGCAAAATCACATGCGAGGGATGCTCGGTACCCGCCGGCAGCTCCGGATGGCCGAGATGATCGAACACCATCTGCGACGGCAGCCGCCGCAGCAGGTCGGCATGCGCGACGATGTCGTCGCCTTCGACGTTGAACTGCAGGTGCCAGCCGAGCTCGTTCACGCGGCGCGAGAGCGGCTCGACCATGTCCCAGGTGACGACCGCATTGGCGCCGCCGAGGCTGAAGCGAATACCGCGAATGCCGCCATCGGCGAGGGTCTTGAGCTCTGCATCGGTGACGGTCGGACGCACGACCGCGACACCACGCCCGCTCGCGCCGAGCTGCTTCATTGCATCGAGGGTGACGGCGTTGTCGGTCGCGTAATTGCGCGGCGTCACTACGACGACCCGCGTCGTGCCGTTGCGCTTCTGCAGCAGCCGATAGTCCGAGACCGTGGCGTTCTTCGGGTTTTGTCCCGGCCGCGGATTGGATTCCGCAAACCGTGGGTCATAGATGTGCATGTGGCAGTCGGCAGCGTTCGCCGGCGCCGCGGTCTTCGCGGGATTTGTGCCGGTCGAGTTGGGCACGGCCTGTTGGGCGCGGCTCGCAGTGCCGAAGGCGCCTGCAGCGGTCGCGGCGGCAACGGTCGTCATGAAGGTGCGGCGGGCGATATCGTTGGTCATTGTTTTCCTCCGTACGCATTCGTTTTTTGTCAGCCTGGTGGAGCAAAGCCGTGCGGCAGCTGCAATCAACCGGAATCCTTCGCGGTTCCTGGCCGTCGTAGAGAACTCCAGTGTGACAGAGATCACCGACCGGTACCATGACCCGTCATAAACTGGAGATGTCAGTGGGGTGGACATTTCGGAGTCGCCACCATGACCGACATCAGCGACAACACCTACCGTCAGTTGGTCTCGATTGGTTTGAAGGATCCTTTCATTCGTCAGATCGCGGGAGCGGCCGCTCTCGCCTTCACCGCGAGCTCTGTGATCTACGTCGCGGGAAGTGGCATAAATGCCATCCTCTCGGTCGCACTGCTGCTCTCGTTCGGAGTGATATTCGTCATTCTCCGGACGTTGATGAACAACATGGACACTTCGTTCGTGAGAACGGCGTGCTTTGTAGCCTCCACCGTGATCATGGGAATCTTTCTCGTCTTCGGCCTGCTGCTCATTCCGGCAGCGACCGTCTGCTTTCCCAAGAATTTCTCGACTTTGCTCGGACTGAATAGCTGCAGCACGGTAGAAACCGTTTTTCGCCCGGTGTCATTTCCCAAGATCGACTACAATCCGGCGAATGGCAGTCGCCGCGTCGTCGTATTCTATCGGCCGTCACGGCTCGAAGACGCCGAGCGCGTAGTCGGTGCCCTGCTGTCGGCGGGATACCAGTCGAGCGGCGTCAGCTCGGACATGCTCGAACTCACGCCGCCATCGCCCGGTGCGACGGTCCTGCGATGGACCGCCTCCGCAGAGTCGGCTCTCGCCGGAATATCCGGGCTCATTCGGACCGCGATACCCGTCAGAGCGTCGAGCCTGTCGGTGAAATCGACCCCGTCTTCTTTCAGTCAAGGCGAGCTCCAGATCAATCTCTTCTGATGGAGTACACGCCCTCATAGGGAACCGTGGCCGGGCTTCCCGGCCACTGCCGGAGGTGAATGCCGTGTACATTCACACTTGGCGGGTGCGCAGAGAAAACTCCCTACAGCCCGAGCTCCGAGAGCGAGGGATGATCGTCGGGCCGGCGGCCGAGCGGCCAATGGTATTTGCGCTCGTCGGGCTTGATCGGGAGGTCGTTGATGCTGGCGTGGCGCGCGCGCATCAGGCCCGTTTCGTCGAACTCCCAGTTCTCGTTGCCGTAGCTGCGGAACCAGTTGCCGCTGTCGTCATGCCATTCATAGGCGAAGCGCACGGCGATGCGGTTGTCGCGGAATGCCCAGACTTCCTTGATGAGGCGGTAATCGAGCTCGCGCCGCCATTTGCGCGTCAGGAACGCGACGATCGCTTCGCGGCCGGAGAAGATATCGGCGCGATTGCGCCAGCGGCTGTCGACAGTATAGGCGAGCGCGACGCGCTCGGGGTCGCGCGTGTTCCAGGCGTCCTCCGCCCCGCGCGCCTTCTGCGCGGCGGTCTCGGCGGTGAAGGGCGGCAGCGGCGGGCGCAGGTGAGCCTCCTGTTTTGAGCCGCGGCCGGCGTCGTTTCCGGCCGATCCGCTCAGGCCAGCATCAGCATCGGGCTATCGATCAGCGTCTTGAACGCGCCGAGCAGTTGCGCACCGAGCGCACCGTCGACGGCGCGGTGGTCGGTGGAGAGCGTCACCGTCATCTGGGTCGCGATGACGATATTGCCGTCGCGGACCACCGGACGCTGCTCGCCGGTGCCGACCGCGAGGATCGTCGCATGCGGCGGATTGATCACAGCGGCGAACTCCTCGATGCCGTACATGCCGAGGTTCGAGATCGCGGTCGAGCCGCCCTGGTATTCCTCCGGCTTGAGCCGGCGAGCGCGGGCACGGGCGGCGAAGTCCTTCATCTCGCGCGAGATCGTGGTGAGCGACTTCGTCTCCGCCTTGCGGATCACCGGCGTGATCAGGCCGCCGGGAATGGCGACGGCAACGCCGATGTCGGCGTTTCTGTGCTTGAGCATGCCGGACTCGGTCCAGGTCACGTTGGCGTCGGGCACCCGCATCAGCGCCATCGCCATCGCCTTGATGACGAAGTCGTTGACCGAGAGCTTCCAGGCCGGCTTGCCGTCGGCGCCCTTGGGCGCGGTGGCGTTGATGTCCTCACGCGCCGCCAGGAGCTTGTCGATGGTGCAGGTGACGGTGAGGTAGAAATGCGGGATCGTCTGCTTCGCCAGCACCAGGCGCTGCGCGATGATCTTTCGCATGTTGTCGTGGGGCACGACCTCGTAGGAGCCAAGCTCGAACAGCGCCCGGATCTTGTCGTCCGACGGCGCGAGCACCGGGGCCGGCCCGGCCGCGGCCGGCGCTGCCGCGGGCGCGCGCAACGCGCCGCCGCCAGATTTCGCCGCTTCGACGTCGCGGGCGATGACGCGGCCGTGCGGACCGGAGCCGGCGACGCGACCGATCTCGATGCCGGCCGCCTTGGCGAGGCGGCGGGCGAGCGGAGAAGCGAAGATCGCGGCCGGCGTGGCCGTTAGTCGCCGGCGCGGGGGCGGGCGCTTTGGCGGCCGGCGTGCTGGCGACGGGCGCAGCAGGAGGGGGCGCGCTCGGCGACGAACTCGATGCTGGAGCAGTTGCCGCCGGCGTCGACGCAGGCGCGGCCGCGGCCTTCGCCGGTTGCGCAGACGGGGTGGCGGCCTTGGCCGGGGCGCCGGCCGCAGCGGCCTTCACGTCCTCGCCTTCGGTCGCAAGAATCGCGATCGGCTGGTTGACGGCGATGTCGGCGCTGCCCTCGGGCACCAGAATCTTCGCCAGCGTGCCGTCGTCGACCGCCTCGTATTCCATGGTCGCCTTGTCGGTCTCGATCTCGGCGAGGATGTCGCCGGTCTTGACCTTGTCGCCCTCCTTCTTGAGCCACTTGGCGAGGTTGCCCTTCTCCATGGTGGGCGACAGCGCGGGCATGAGAATGTTGATCGGCATCGGCCCGTCTCAGGAGTTGGCGCGCGCGATGAAGCGCGTTTGCAGGTTATTTCGGACCTCATCCTGAGGAGCCGGCGCAGCCGGCGTCTCGAAGGATGGCCACGGGCCGCGGCGTCTGGGGCCATCCTTCGAGACGGCGCTGCGCGCCTCCTCAGGATGAGGTCCACAGGGATCGACAGACCCTACGCGTCGCATCTCGATCGCACTCATCGCTCGCTCACCGGTAGCAGACGGCCTTCGCCGCCTCGACCACTTCGGCAACCGACGGCAACGCGAGCTTCTCGAGGTTCGCCGCATAGGGCATCGGCACCGGTTTGCCGGACACCCGCGCGACCGGCGCGTCGAGATAGTCGAAGGCCTCTTCCATCAGCCGCGCCGCGATCTCGGCGCCGACACCCGACTGCGCCCAGCCCTCCTCGACGACGACGCAGCGGCCGGTCTTCTCGATCGAGTGCACCAGCGTCGCGGTGTCCATCGGGCGGATGGTGCGCAGGTCGATGATCTCGGCGCTGATGTTCTCCTTGGCGAGCTCCTCGCCGGCCTTGAGCGCATAGGCCATGCCCATCGACCAGGCGACGATCGTCACCTGATCGCCCGGCCGCGCGATCTTCGCCTTGCCGAGCGGGACGAGATACTCGTCGAGCTTCGGCACCGGGAACGAGTGCCCGTAGAGCAGCTCGTTCTCCAGGAACACGACCGGATTGGGGTAGCGGATCGCCGACTTGAGCAGCCCCTTGGCATCGGCCGCGGTATAGGGCGAGACGACGGTGAGGCCGGGCACGTTCGAGTACCACGGCGTGTAGTCCTGGCTGTGCTGGGCCGCGACGCGCGCCGCGGGGCCATTGGGCCCCCGGAACACGATCGAGCAGCCGAGCTGCCCGCCCGACATGTAGAGCGTCTTCGCCGCGGAATTGATGATCTGGTCGATCGCCTGCATGGCGAAGTTGAAGGTCATGAACTCGACGATCGGCTTGAGGCCGGCAAGCCCGGCGCCGACGCCGAGACCGGTGAAGCCGTGCTCGGTGATCGGCGTGTCGATGACGCGGCGTTCGCCGAACTCCTGCAGCAGCCCCTGCGTCACCTTGTAGGCGCCCTGGTATTCGGCGACCTCCTCGCCGATGACGAACACGTCGCCGTCGCGGCGCATCTCCTCGGCCATGGCGTCGCGCAGCGCCTCGCGCACGGTCATGGTGACCATCTCGGTGCCCGCGGGAACGTCGATTTCTTCGGCTACCTTGGATTCGGGCAGCGGCGGCGGCGAGCCCGGAGTAGCGGGCGCTTTGGCTTCGGCCGGGACGGACGGCTTCGCCTCGGCCTTCGCGGCCGGCGCCGGGCTTGCGGCCGGCGACCCAGCCTTGATCGCGGAGGCGTCCTCGCCGTCGCTCAGGATCACTGCGATCGGCGTGTTGACGGCGACGTCGGCGGTGCCTTCAGGGACCAGGATCTTGCCGAGCGTGCCCTCGTCGGTCGCCTCGACCTCCATGGTCGCCTTGTCGGTCTCGATCTCGGCGATCACGTCGCCCGATTTTATCTTGTCGCCCTCGCCTTTCACCCATTTGGCGAGATTGCCCTTTTCCATCGTCGGCGACAGCGCCGGCATCAATACTTCAATCGGCATGGCGGTTTCCGCGAATTGCGATGCGTTGCTAGCGTACGATGTCGGTCCACAGCTCCGACGGATCGGGCTCGGGGTCGTGGGTCGCGAACTCGGCGGCGTCGTTCACGATTTTGCGCACGTCGGCGTCGGCCTGCTTCAAGCTGTCCTCGGTGGCGCGCTTCGTCGCCAAGAGCCGCGCCCGCACCGTCTCGATCGGATCGTGCTCGGTGCGCACCTTGTCGACCTCTTCGCGCGTACGGTACTTCGCGGGATCGGACATCGAGTGGCCGCGGTAGCGGTAGGTCATCATCTCGAGGATGATCGGACCGTTGCCGTCGCGGCACCATTTCACCGCCTTCTCGGCCGCCGCCTTGACGGCGCGCACGTCCATCCCGTCGACCTGCTCGCCGGGGATGTTGAAGGAGGCGCCGCGCTTCGAAAAATCGGTCTGCGCCGAGGCCCGCGAAACCGAGGTTCCCATGGCGTAGCGATTGTTCTCGATGACGTAGATCACGGGAAGCTTCCACAGCTCCGCCATGTTGAAGCTCTCGTAGACCTGGCCCTGGTTGGCGGCGCCGTCGCCGAAGTAGGTCAGGCACACCTTGCCGTTGTCGCGGTAGCGGTTGGCGAAGGCGATGCCGGTGCCGAGCGAGACCTGGGCGCCGACGATGCCGTGGCCGCCGTAGAAGCCCTTCTCGACGCTGAACATGTGCATCGAGCCGCCCTTGCCCTTGGAGTAGCCGCCGCGGCGCCCGGTGAGCTCGGCCATCACGCCCTTGGGGTCCATGCCGCAGGCGAGCATATGGCCGTGGTCGCGATAGCCGGTGATGACCTGGTCGCCCGGGGTGAGCGCCAACTGCATGCCGACGACGACCGCTTCCTGGCCGATATAGAGATGACAGAATCCGCCGATCAGCCCCATCCCGTACATCTGGCCCGCCTTCTCCTCGAAGCGGCGGATCAGCAGCATGTCGCGGTAGGCCTTGAGCTCGGCCTCCTTGCCGAGGTCGGGAACCGCGGAGGGATCGCCGTTCTCCGGAACCGTTTTTGGGGCGTCGGCGACCTGTTTGTCGGCGCGTTTGTTCTCTCGTTTGTTCTCTTGGGCGAACGCCATTGAGGTCCTCGGGAGGGGTGCGTGGCGTCTCATCCCTTAGCTTAATTCGGGCCCCGGCGGAAGCGCGGGTCCGAGCCTCTCAACGACGCTTTATCAGGGTGGTGACGTCGCGGGGATCGGCGAAATCGAGCAGCTGCCGCGCACGCTCCTCGAGCAGGTCGGGGTCGATGCGGTCGGAGCGCAGAAGGGAGACGCGGTGCTCCCAGCGCTCGCGCTCGGCGCGCGCCGCGTCGAGCTCCAGGGTGAGGCCGGCGATGCGCTGGTCGAGCGTCTGCTTCGCCCGGATGCCGTGGTTGCCGGTGTAGGCGTTGACGCCGAAATAGCCGATGAACGCCGCCGCGAGCACGTAGAGGCTGAGCGCTGCCAGAAACGAGCGAATCCGCGGGCGAATGACCATGGAGGATGATTGATGCCGGCGCAGTTAAAGCGGATTTAACGGCATCGCAATCCGTTCCGGTGTCATCGCCGGGCTTGTCCCGGCGACCCCGATCATAAGGCACGGCCGTGCCATCCTAAGCGGGGTGGCCGGGACGAGCCCGGCCTGACCATTCAGGGAAGACGTCAGCCGAGCCCGTGCACCGCGCCGCGGCCGCCGTAGCGGGCCTGGGCGCCGAGATCCTGCTCGATCCGCAGGAGCTGGTTGTATTTCGCCGTGCGATCGGAGCGCGCCAGCGACCCGGTCTTGATCTGCCCGCAATTGGTGGCGACGGCGAGGTCGGCGATGGTCGAATCCTCGGTCTCTCCGGAGCGGTGCGACATCACCGCCGTGTAGCCCGCCTTGTGCGCCATCTCGACCGCGGCAAGCGCCTCGGTCAGCGTGCCGATCTGGTTGACCTTGACCAGGATCGAGTTGCCGAGCCCGCGGCGGATACCTTCGGCGAGCCGCTTGACGTTGGTGACGAAGAGGTCGTCGCCGACGAGCTGGCATTTGGCTCCGATCGCCTCGGTCAGCGCCTTCCAGCCGGCAAAATCGTCCTCGGCCATGCCGTCCTCGATCGATACGATGGGATAGCGCGACACGAGGTCGGCGAGGTAGCGCACCTGCTCGTCGATCGCACGCACTTTCCCTTCGCCTTCATAATGGTAAGCGCCATCCTTGAAGAATTCGGTTGAAGCGGGGTCGAGCGCGATCGCAATGTCCTCGCCGGGGCGGTAGCCGGCGCCCTCGATCGCCTTGATGACGAAGCCGAGCGCCGCATCCGCCGACGGCAGATTGGGCGCAAAGCCCCCCTCGTCGCCGACGTTGGTGTTGTGGCCGGCGTCGTGCAGCGCCTTCTTGAGTGTCTGGAATACCTCGACACCCATGCGCAGCCCTTCGGAAAAGCTCGGCGCGCCGACCGGCATGATCATGAATTCCTGGAAGTCGATGGGGTTGTCGGCATGCACGCCGCCATTGACGATGTTCATCATCGGGACCGGCAGCAGCCGTGCCGAGGTTCCGCCGACATAGCGGTAGAGCGGCTGCTCGCGCGAGGCGGCCGCCGCCTTCGCGGTCGCGAGCGAGACGCCGAGAATGGCATTGGCGCCGAGCCGGCTCTTGTTGGGGGTGCCGTCGAGCCCGATCATGATCTCGTCGATCTTGACCTGGGCCTCGGCATCCATGCCGCCGATCGCCTCGAAGATTTCGCCATTGACGGCGTCGACCGCCTTGCGGACCCCCTTGCCGAAATAGCGCTTCTTGTCGCCGTCGCGCAGCTCGACCGCCTCGTGCGCACCGGTCGAGGCGCCGGAGGGAACCGCGGCGCGTCCCAGGCTGCCGTCCTCGAGCACCACGTCGACCTCGACGGTGGGATTGCCGCGGCTGTCGAGAATTTCGCGGCCGATGATGTCGACGATGGCGGTCATGCGGGCTCCGGGGTTTTGCCGGGGCTTCCTACAGGATCGCCGGGCGGCGGGCCATAGGGGCCATTGCGCAGAAAACTCGCGGCTCGTAGCCCGGATTGAGTGGAACGAAATCCGGGTTGGGGCGTCACGCCAATCGGCATGACGTCTTGAACGGCGCGCCCTTTCCTGTCACGCTGCGAAGATGCCAACGTCTGTTGAACCGGAGGCTCCATGATCATTCGTACTTGCGCTGCGATCGCCGCCATCGCTCTCGTCGCAGCGGCCACCTCTTCGGCGTTTGCCTGCAGCGGCGCCCATGCCAAAGCTTCGAGCATGACGAAGGTCAGCTACGCCGCTGCCGCGAAGCAGGCTCGATAAGCTGCCCAGCCTCCGCCGCGACCGAGGTCGGCGCGGATCACTTTTCCCTGGGCAGACATGAGAAGCGGTACGCCAGCGAAGGCTTTCGCTGGCGTTTTTCTTGAACGCAACGTCCGACAAATGGCCCGCAAGCCCCTCCAACTCGGCCGCCCCACCAGGATTCCCGCCTCCCCCGCCGAGGCCGTGCTCGACCGCGTACCGAATCCGCATCCCGGCACCGACTACATCGCCCGCTTCACCTTTCCCGAATTCACCTCGCTGTGCCCGGTGACCGGGCAGCCCGACTTCGCGATCATCGTCATCGACTACCTGCCGGGGCGCCATCTCGTGGAGTCGAAATCGCTCAAGCTTTATCTCAACAGCTTCCGCAATCACGCTGTTTTCCATGAGGATTGCACGCTCAACATCGGCAAGCGCCTGGTTGCGCTCCTCAAGCCTCGGTGGCTGCGCATCGGCGGCTATTTCCACCCCCGCGGCGGCATGCCGATCGACGTGTTCTGGCAGGCCGGCCGCCTGCCCCGCCACATCTGGGTCCCGGACCAGGGCGTGCGGGTGTATCGCGGACGGGAGTAGTCGCCCTACCCTTTTCGCACCGGCACCCGCCGCAGCTTGATCGAACACACGAGCCCGGTCGCGAGAATCACCGCCGCGGAGAGCGCCACCGTCGCCGTCAATCCGACCGCGGCAAGGCCGTAGCCGTAGTAGACCGGGCCGACCGCCATGCCGAGACAGAACGAGCCGGAATGGATGGCCGCGGCCGAGCCGCGCGCGCTCGGCGCAAGGTCGGTCGCGTAGATCTGGATGACGCCGTGCATCATGTAGAAGCCGCAGCCGAGCGCCATGAAGATCATCGCCTCGTAGGGCCAGGTGAGGCGCAGCGACACCGCGAGTAGCCCGCAGGCCATGAGCGCTGCGCCGCCGCGCATCAGGCCCTGCTCGCCGATCCAGGTGAGCAACCGCGACACCGAGAGCGAGTAGACGACGCCGCCCAGCGCAAAGGCGCCGATGATGAGCCCGGCTATTGCCGCGCGGCCATCGCCGCCGGTCTCACGTTGGAGCACCGCGACGTAGGGGAAGAGGCCCATCAGGAAGATGCCTTCCAGAAACACCGCACCGAAGCAGAACTTCGCCAGCGGATTGTGGAAGATCGCGCTGTAGCCCTTCGCCGCCGCCGCGAGGTCGAGCCCGGACCGCTTGGTTTCGATGTGGCGAAAGCCGATCGCCGAAGTGATCAGGGCGGCGGTGCACAGCACGCCGATGAAGGCGAGGAAGGCGCGCCATCCTAGGAGATCGCCGACGAGGCCGGCGCCGGGCGTGCCGAGCAGGTTGCCCATCATGCCGGCGGCGAGCAGCCGGCTCACCGCGACCTGGCGCTGCTGCACCGGCACGAGATCGCCGGCGAGCGCGAGCGCAATCGGGAAAATGCCGCCGGCCGCGGCACCCGTGGCGAGCCGCGTCGCGAACAGGAAGGCGAAGTTCGGCGCCGCAGCGCCCGCAAAGGCGTTCACTACGAGCAGGGCGACGCAGATCGTCATCAGCCGCGTCTTGCCGACCATGTCGGCGAGCGGCCCGAGCACCGGCTGCAGCAGCGCATAGGGCAAGGCGAAGGCGGTGGTGAGCAGCGCAACCGTCGCCGGGTCGGTCGAGAAATCGATCGCGACCTGCGGTATCAGCGGGTCGATCGCCCGCATGAACAGGCTCGAGGTGAAATTCGCGAAGGCGGCGATCGCCAGCACCCGCCGTACGGAAGCCGGCGCCGCCGGCTGAGCGTTCATCGCTCGGCAGCTTTCGCCGCGTCCTTGCCGAGGCGGTCGAACGCCATGAGGTTGCGCAGCAGCGCCTCCATGTCCCGAAGCGGCACCATGTTGGGGCCGTCGGACGGCGCGCGGTCGGGGTCCTGGTGGGTCTCGATGAAGACGCCGGCGACGCCGACGGCGACCGCCGCGCGCGCCAGCACCGGCACGAACTCGCGCTCGCCGCCCGAGGAGCCGCCGCGCCCGCCGGGCTGCTGCACCGAATGGGTGGCGTCGAAGATCACCGGCGCGCCGGTCCGTGCGAGGATCGGCAGCGCGCGCATGTCGGAGACGAGCGTGTTGTAGCCGAACGAGGCGCCGCGCTCGGTGACCAGCACGTTCGCATTGCCGGCGCCGGTGATCTTGGCGACCACGTTCGCCATGTCCCAGGGGGCGAGGAATTGGCCCTTCTTGACGTTGACGACCTTGCCGGTGTCCGCGGCGGCAACGAGGAGATCGGTCTGCCGGCACAGGAACGCCGGGATCTGCAGCACGTCGACCGCCTCCGCCGCCCGCGCGCATTGCGCGTTCTCGTGCACGTCGGTGAGCACGGGAAGGCCGAGCGTCGATCGGATTTCCGCGAAGATCGGCAGCGCCTCGTCGAGGCCGATGCCGCGCGCGCTTCCCGCGCTGGTGCGGTTCGCCTTGTCGAACGAGGTCTTGAAGACGAGCGCGATGCCGAGCGCGGTTGGCGATCTCCTTGAGCGCCGCCGCCATCTCGAGCGCGTGGCCGCGGCTCTCGAGCGCGCAGGGCCCGGCGATCACCGCGAGCGGCAGCGCATTGCCGAAGCGCACGGCGCCGACGGCGACGATCGGGTTTGGCGGAGGTGTCTTCATCACCGTCATGCGGATGGGTCCTGATATCCTTCGGACCTCATCCTGAGGAGCCCGCAAAAGCGCGGCGTCTCGAAGGATGGCCACATGCGGCTGCGGCCCCTGACCATCCTTCGAGACGCGCGCAAAGCGCGCTCCTCAGGATGAGGTCTTGTTTTTCGGTCGGACCTTGGCCGTCGAAGCCGCTGCGGTCAATGCCCGGGGCGGTAGCCCGCATGAGCATGGCGACATGCGGGTGCGGAGTTGCGGCACGCGAAAGTCCCCGGATGTCGCTTCGCTCATCCGGGCTACGTCACGCCATCTCACTGCGGCACGGTCATCAACTCGAGGATGTGGCCGTCGGGGTCCTTGAAGTAGACGCCGCGCCCGCCGTTCCAATCGTTGAGCTTGCCGTCCTCCGTGCTGAAGGGCGAACTGCCGTAGCGTAGGCTTGCCGCTTTGACTCGGCCGAGGATGGCATCGAACGTGCCGTCATCGACATGGAACGCCAGGTGATGCGTGTCGAAGTCGGTCGCCTGATTGAACAGCAGCGTGAGCGTGTCGTTGACGTGGACCGGCGCGAAATGCCCGGAGGCGTCCTCGAAGGGCAGACCGAAGATACCAGCGAAGAATTTCGCGGCCGCTGCCTTGTCGTGTGTCGGTACGATGGTGTGGTTGAGGGTGATGGGCATCGGCTGTCTCCCGGGCTGCTCTGTTGGAGTTGGCACCCCGGAGCCGCGCAATCAAGGATGGCCGGCTTGTAGCCCGCATGAGCGTAGAGCGATATGCGGGGCGGGACTTGAGGCCAAACCAAAGAACCCCCGGATTTCGCTCATCCGGGCTACGGGAACGCCGCAAGCCGCCGCCACAAGCGATCACACCAGCCGGCTCTGCTCCACCGCGGCCTCGACGAACGAGGCGAACAGCGGGTGCGGCTCGAACGGCCGTGATTTCAGCTCGGGATGAAACTGAACGCCGATGAACCAGGGGTGGTCGACGTATTCGATGATCTCCGGCAGCACGCCGTCGGGCGACATGCCGGAGAACCGCATCCCGTGCTGCTCGAGCCGGTCGCGGTAGCCGGTGTTGACCTCGTAGCGGTGGCGGTGGCGCTCGGAAATCTCAGGCGCGCCGTAGATGCCCGCGACCTTGCTGCCGCGCTCGAGCACCGCATCGTAGGCGCCGAGCCGCATGGTGCCGCCGAGGTCGCCGGTCGTGCCGCGCTTCTGCAGCTCGTTGCCCTTGAGCCACTCCGTCATCAACCCCACCACCGGCTCCGGCGTCGCGCCGAACTCGGTCGAATTGGCCTCGGCGATGCCGCACAGGTTTCGCGCCGCCTCGACCACGGCCATCTGCATGCCGAAGCAGATGCCGAAATACGGGACGTGGCGTTCGCGGGCGAACTGGGCCGCCCGGATCTTGCCCTCGGCGCCGCGCTGGCCGAAGCCGCCCGGCACCAGGATGCCGTTGACGTGCTCGAGGAACGGCGTCGGGTCCTCGCGCTCGAACACCTCGCTCTCGATCCAGTCGAGATCGACCTTGACCTTGTTGGCGATGCCGCCGTGGGAGAGCGCCTCGATCAGCGATTTGTAGGCGTCCTTGAGGCCGGTGTACTTGCCGACCACGGCGATGGTAACGGCGCCTTCGGGATTGTGGATGCGCGCGTTGATCAGGCGCCAGCGGTCGAGATTGAGCGGCTTCGGCGCGATGCCGAAAGCGTCGAGCACCTCGGTGTCGAGCCCGGCGGCGTGATAGGCCTCCGGCACCGCATAGATGTTGTCGACGTCGCGCGCCTCGATGACCGCGGACTCGCGCACGTTGCAGAACAGCGAGAGCTTGCGCTTCTCGTCCGCGGGGATCGGCCGGTCGGTGCGGCACAACAGGATGTCCGGCTGGATGCCGATGGAGCGCAGCTCCTTGACCGAGTGCTGGGTCGGCTTGGTCTTGAGCTCGCCCGCGGACGGAATGAACGGCAGCAAGGTGAGATGGATGTAGACCGCGTGATGGCGGGGCAGCTCGTTGCCGAGCTGGCGGATCGCCTCGAAGAACGGCAGGCCCTCGATGTCGCCCACGGTGCCGCCGATCTCGACCAGCACGAAGTCGTAGCCGTCGTTGCCGTCGCGGATGAAGTCCTTGATGGCGTTGGTGACGTGGGGGATTACCTGGATGGTGGCGCCGAGATAGTCGCCGCGGCGCTCCTTGGCGAGGATCTCCTGGTAGATGCGGCCGGTGGTGATGTTGTCCTGGCGCGTCGCCGGGCGCCCGGTGAAGCGCTCGTAATGGCCGAGGTCGAGGTCGGTCTCGGCGCCGTCGTCGGTGACGAAGACCTCGCCATGCTGGTAGGGCGACATCGTCCCGGGATCGACGTTGAGATAGGGGTCGAGCTTGCGCAGGCGCACCGAATAGCCCCGCCCCTGCAGCACCGCACCGAGCGCCGCCGAAGCCAAGCCTTTGCCAAGCGAAGAAACCACGCCGCCGGTGATGAAAATGTACCGCGCCATGGGACTCAACTTTTATCCCGCCGCCGACGATTCGACGAGCGCAAAACGAAGCCCGTGCCGGCGTTATCCAGAGCCTTCATGCCATCCTCTTGAAAAGCCGCCCTACCGCCTGCGCGCGGTCCGGCGTCCTGAAGCCTTTGAACTCACATCTGTTACGCGCGGGCCCCGGGCGCTGGTCCGGCACCTGTCCCGTGCATCTGACCGGCCCAAAGGCCTACCTGACCCGCGAAAACCGAAGGGCCGGAAACCCGGCCCTTCGCTGTTACCTCGGAACCTGCGGCTCGGCCGGTGCTGCCGGTGCGCCGGGCGCCGCCGGCTCCGGTGGGCCTCCGCGCAGCGTATCGAGCAGGCCGCCCGCCGGCGCCAGTGGTGTCGAACCCGGAGATGCCGGCGCCGACGGCGAGCTTGCCGGGTTGACGATCGAGCGCGGCTTGCGGTCCAGCCCCGCCAGAATCGAGAGCAGCAGGCTGGTTGCGAAAAAGCACATCGCCAGGATGGCAGTCGTGCGGGTGAGCACGTTCGCGGTGCCGCGGCTCGTCAAAAACCCGCCGGCGCCGCCGCCGCCCATGCCGAGGCCCCCGCCTTCGGACTTCTGCAGCAGCACGACCCCGATCAGGGCGAGCACGATCATCAGATGGATTACGATAACGACCGTCAGCATTCGCGTTTTCTCTTTGCGGCCCCGTGCGGCGCCATGCGCCGCCGATCCTTCGTCATATAGGAAGCTGCGGGGTCATTACACGATCCCCCCAGCCATTTCCAGCGGGCGCTGGTGACCCGTAGCAACCTGTAGCCCGGATGAGCGAAGCCACATCCGGGGCTCTTTTTGAGCCGAAAGGCCGTCCCCGCATGTCGCTCCGCTCAAGCGGGCTACAAAATCGGCACAAACCCCGCTCTTCTTCTTTATAACAAGCTCCTTACGCCGGCTTGTTGCGACGTTCGATGAAGGTGCTGGTCTCGACCGAATAGACGAGCACGCCGTTCTGGTTGGTGCCGGTATTGCGCGCCACCCGGAGCCCGACATCCGGGCGGTCCGTCGCGTCGCGCAGGCCGACGATCTCGTGGGCGTAGCTGATGAGGTCGCCGGCATAGACCGGATGCGGCCACTGGACGTTGCGCAGTCCGGGCGACGGTCCGGTCCGCGCCACCGCCTCGCCGCGCATGCGCAACTCCGCCTGGCGGCGATGACGGTCCTCGACGAGGAGCCGCAGGCAGACCGCGGCGGTGTGCCAGCCCGACGCGATCAGGCCGCCGAAATGGGACCGCGCCGCCGCCGCCTCGTCGAGATGGAACGACTGGGGATCGAATTCGCCCGCGAACGCCTTGATCTCGTCCGCAGTGAAAGCGTGGCTGCCGGTCTCGACGCGGGTGCCGACGACAAAGTCCTCGAAGAAGTTCATACGCCGTCCTTCGCCACGTCGCGCCGCGCGAACATCAGCGTCGAGACCATGCGCATCACCGGCGTCCCCGACTGATTGAGGATTTCGCTGCGAAACCGCAGGAAGCCGATGTCGGGGCGGCTCGCCGAGGCCCGCAGGTTCGTCACCTCGAGGCGCAGCGACAGGCTGTCACCGGCGCGCACCGGGGCGAGATAGCGGACCTCCTCCACCCCCGGGCTTCCCATCGACCTCGTGTCGCGCAGGAAGCCGTCGACCAGAAGCCGCATATGGATGCAGACTGTGTGCATGCCCGAGGCGTAGAGGCCGTCAACCAAGGTGTTCTGCGCCTCCGAGCCGTCGAGGTGCATCGGCTGCGGGTCGAACCGCGCCGCGAAGGACTTGATGTCCTCGGCGGTAATGAGGTGCGGGCCGGCCTCGACGACCTCGCCGACGGAGAAATCCTCGTAAGCGCGCGCCATTTCAGTTCAGCCGGCGTCAGGTCGCGAAGCGGAAGTGCATGACGTCGCCGTCGGCGACGACATAGTCCTTGCCCTCGAGGCGAAGCCGCCCGGCATCGCGGGCGCCGGCTTCGCCGCCGAGCCGGACATAATCGTCATAGGCGATGGTCTCGGCGCGGATGAAGCCGCGCTCGAAATCGGTGTGGATGACACCTGCCGCCTGCGGCGCCCGCGTCGTGCGGGTGATCGTCCACGCCTTGGCCTCCTTCGGCCCGGCGGTGAAGAAGGTCACGAGGTGCAGGAGGTTGTAGCCGGCCCGGATCAGGCGATCGAGCCCGGCTTCCTTCAGGCCGATGGCATCGAGATATTCGGCGCGCTCGGTCGGCGGCAGCACCGCGATCTCCGCCTCGATCTGCGCGGAGATGACGACGACACCGGCGCCCTCCTCCTTCGCCCGCGCCTCGACCCGGCGCGAGAAGTCGTTGCCGGTGCCAGCCGAGCCCTCCTCGACATTGCAGACATAGAGGACGGGCTTCGCGGTCAGGAGGCCGAGGCCGGCGAAAGTCCTCTCCTCTTCCGCCTTCACCTCGACGAGTCGCGCCGGCTTGCCTTCGCGCAGCAGTACGAGCGCGCGGTCGATGAGGTCGAGGGTGAGCTTCGCCTCCTTGTCGCCGCCCTTCGCCTTCTTCTCGAGCGCGTCGCGGCGGCGCTCCAGGCTGTCGAGATCGGCGAGCATCAGCTCGGTCTCGACCGTCTCGATGTCCGCGATCGGATCGATGCGACCCTCCACGTGGGTGACGTCGCCGTTCTCGAAACAGCGCACGACGTGCGCAATCGCATCGACCTCGCGGATGTTGGCGAGGAACTGGTTGCCGAGCCCCTCGCCTTTCGAGGCGCCGCGCACCAGGCCGGCGATGTCGACGAAGGTGAGCCGGGTCGGCACGATCTGCACGGATTTCGCGAGCTTCGCCAGCGCATCGAGGCGCGGATCGGGCACCGCCACCTCGCCGACATTGGGCTCGATGGTGCAGAAGGGATAATTGGCCGCCTGCGCCGCCGCCGTCGCGGTCAGCGCATTGAACAGCGTCGATTTACCGACGTTCGGCAGGCCGACGATGCCGCATTTGAAACCCATGGGAGATGCTCAGATTATCCGAAGCGTCGTGCTGTCGGGGGCTCCGGGACAGGCCCGGCGATGACGAGTGGTGATGAAGCGCTGCATATCGTGTTCGCGTGTTTTCGTGTCAACTCACCTCACTTCGCAGGCTCGGCGTCGAACCCCTTGGCCTGCATGGCGAGATGCACCTTGTTCTGGAAGCTCGCATCGTCGCCCTTGGCGAGCAGCCCGGCATTGTCGGCGATGATGTCGCACAGCGCCTCGACCCATGGCCGCTCCGCCTTGGCGAAGTCGCCGAGCACGTAATTGTGCACCAGCTCCTTGACGCCGGGATGGCCGACGCCGATCCGCACCCGGCGGTAGTCGTTGCCGACATGCGAGGAGATCGAGCGCAGGCCATTGTGGCCGGCGATGCCGCCGCCGGTCTTGACCCGCACCTTGGCCGGAGGAAGGTCGATCTCGTCGTGGAAGACGACGATGTCGTCCGTCCCGATCTTGTAGAAATGCGCGGCCTCGGCCACTGCCAACCCGGACTCGTTCATGAACGTGCCGGGCAGAAGCAGCAGCACCTTCTCGCCGGCCAGCGGCGCCTCGGTGGCGACACCCTGAAAGCGCCGCCGCCACGGGGGAAATCCGTGGCGGCGGGCGATCGCTTCGACGGCCATGAAGCCGATGTTGTGCCGGTTGCCGGCGTAGCGCGTGCCCGGATTGCCGAGCCCGACCAGGAGGCGCACGGCTGCGCCGCCTTACTTCTTGGCAGCGCCTCCACCCGCGGCGGGGGCCGGCGCGGCTCCCGGAGCTCCGGTCGGGGCCGGGGAGGCAGCCGCAGCAGCGGCGGCAGCAGCGGCGGCAGCCGTCGCAGCGTCGGCCGCAGCCTTCAATTCTTCCGCATAGCCCGACGGCGGCACGATGGTCACAAGGGTGGCATTGCCCAGGGCCAGCGGACGCACATTGGGCGGCAAAGTGAGATCGCTCAGGTGCTTGGAATGATTGATATCGAGGCCGGACACGTCGACGTTGAAAGCCTCTGGAATGGCATCCGCCGGGCAGCGCACGTCGAGCGTATGGGTCACGATATTGACGGCACCGCCGCGCTTGATGCCCGGCGACTGGTCGGTGTTGATGACGTGGATCGGGATGCTCACCCGGATCGTCGCGCCTTCGGTGAGGCGCATGAAATCGACATGGACGGGCAAGTCACGCACGGGATCGAGCTGGAAGTCGCGCGGGATCACCCGGTGCTTCTTCCCGTCGATCTCGACGTCGTAGATGCTGGTCAGGAACCGGCCGGCGAAGATGCGCTGGCGCAATTCGGCATCGTCGAGGGAGATTGTGAGCGGCGGCTCGTTGCCACCGTAGATGACGCCGGGCACGCGGCCCTCGCGACGAACGGCCCGGGCGGCCCCCTTGCCGGCCCGTGGGCGCACCGTCGCCTTGATTTCCTTGGCGGTCGCCATGTGTCAGTCCTCTTTCAATTCGCAACGGAAGCGCCATCCGACCTTGCGGTTGAACGTTCCGACGCTGTTCGGTGCATGAGACGGCGGGACCGTCAAAGACGGGGCCCGCAGTTTGCCGCGGCCAACCTCCAGGGGTGTTCTGGAGCCGCAGCGGCGGGCTTATAGCGTCCGGGGGCCGGAATGGCAAGAAACGGAAGCGCGGGCAGCGCGGATTAATGAAGGCTACATCGTGATCGGCGGCGGCCCTGGTTGGGGCGGGACCTGGGGCTGTACCGGGTTACTGGGTGTCGGGACCGCTCCCACCCTCGCTTCGAGCGCCGCGATACGCGCCTTCAAGGTCTCGTTTTCCTCCCGGGCGAGGCGCGCCATCTCCTTGACCGCCTCGAACTCCTCGCGCTGGACCACGTCGAGGTCGCGCAGGATGCGCTCGGCCTGGGTGCGCAGCACCGTCTCGAATTCGCGGCGTACTCCCGCCGCGACGCCGGTCGCGTCGTTCATCAGCTTGGCAAACTCGTCATAAAACCGCCCGGTGGTCTGCGCCATGGTTGGTCTCCCGGTGATGCCGCGACGCCCGTGAGAATGGTCATCGCCCCGCTTGTGCGCAAGGTGCGGGGCGGCTAGTGCAGTGGCGATGGCCGAGCCGGATCGTGGATTCGGACGCGGTTGCCGGGGAACGCGCAGAACGCGATCAAGCCAATCGATGCCGACCTCCCTCATCCCCTTCCCGAGCTTCGATCCGGTGCTGATCTCGATCGGCCCCTTTGCGGTGCGCTGGTACGCACTTGCCTATATCTGCGGCATCCTGTTCGGCTGGCTCTACGCGCGCGCCCTCATAGCGAACGAGCGGCTGTGGGGCGGCGCGGCGCCGCTCACCGTCGCCGACTACGACGATTTCATCCTGTGGGTGACGCTCGGCATCATCCTCGGCGGCCGTATCGGCTACATCCTGTTCTACAACCTGCCGCACTTCCTCGAGCACCCGCTGGAGATCCTCGAGGTGTGGAAGGGCGGCATGTCGTTCCATGGCGGCTTCCTCGGCTGCGTTATCGCGGTCCTGTGGTTCGCCTATCACCGCGGCATCCCTGCGCTGTCGCTCGGCGACATCACCTGCGCGGTCGGGCCGATCGGGATCTTCCTCGGGCGGCTCGCGAACTTCGTCAACGGCGAGCTGTGGGGCCGGCCGACCGACGTGCCCTGGGCGATGATCTTCCCGCTCGGCGGGCCGCTGCCGCGCCACCCGAGCCAGCTCTACGAGGCCTTGCTCGAAGGGCTCGGCCTGCTGATCATCCTCGCGCTGTTCATCCGCGCCGGCGCGCTGCGGCGTCCAGGACTTATTCTCGGCTTGTTCGCGATGTTCTATGCGGTATTCCGCTCGTTCTGCGAATTCTTCCGCGAGCCCGACCTGCAACTCGGCTTCCTGTGGGGCCATATGACCATGGGCATGATCTTGTGCATCCCGCTGTTCATCGCCGGCGCGGGATTTGCCGCCTACGCGCTCCGCCGCAAGCCGCTGCATTCCTCATGAGCGCCGAACGCACCCCGCTCGACGCGGTGATCCGCGCCCGCATCGCCCGCGAAGGGCCGATGCCGGTCGCGAGCTTCATGGCGCTGTGCCTCTACGATCCCGATCACGGCTATTACCTGCGCGGCGATCCGCTCGGCGCGGCCGGCGATTTCGTCACCGCGCCGGAAGTGAGCCAGATGTTCGGCGAGATGATCGGATTGTGGGCCGCGGAGGTGTGGCAGGAGATCGGCGCGCCGCCCGTGCTCCAGCTCGTCGAGATCGGACCCGGCCGCGGCACCATGATGCTCGATGCGATCCGCGCCGCCCGCGCGGCGCCCGAGTTCCGGCGCGCGCTGCGCGTGCATCTCATCGAGGTGAGCCCGGCGCTGCGGCAACGTCAGGCGCAGACGCTGCGCGACGTCGGCGACGTGCCGGTGCGCTGGCACGCGACGCTCGCCGAGCTGCCGCCCGGCCCTGTGATCATCCTCGCCAACGAATTCTTCGACGCGCTCCCCGTTCATCAGGCGGAGCGCCGCCCGACCGGGTGGCACGAGCGCCGGATCACCGTCAATGCGGGCGACGAGCTCGCCTTTACGCTTGCCGCAGAGCCGATCGCGGGCTTCGAACGCGGTCTCCCGCCGGCGGTGGCGAAGGCGCCGGTCGGCGCGGTTTTCGAGTGGCGCACCGACCGCTTCGCGACCGACCTCGCCTCCCGGTTGCGCGAGGACGGGGTCGCGCTCGTGGTCGACTACGGCCATGTCGCGAGCGCGGCCGGCGACACCTTCCAGGCCGTGCGGTCCCATCGCTATGCGAGCCCGCTCGCGATGCCGGGCCGCACTGATCTCACCGCGCATGTCGATTTCGCGGCGCTCGGGAAGGCCGTCACCACCGCCGGCGCCCGCACCCACGGCCCGGTGGAACAAGGCGTGTGGCTCAAGCGGATCGGAATCGAGACCCGCGCCCGCACGCTTCAAGGTCCGGTCGCCGAGGACAAGCGGGCGCGCATCGCGGCAGACCTGACGCGCCTCGTCGGCACCGGCGCCGCCGACATGGGCTCCCTGTTCAAGGCGATGGCGATCTCCGCGCCGCACATCACGCATCTGCCGGGCTTTCGCCCATAACCGCTGCCAACAATCCCGGATGCAACGCAAGACTCTTCAGATGCAACGGACGACTGGACGCCTCGCATGACCGGACGCATCGAATCCCCTGCCCTGGCCAAGCTCGACGGCATCCGCCATGCCTTCTTCACCCGCAACGGCGGCGTGTCTCCCGGCCTTTATGCGAGTCTCAATGCCGGCGTCGGCTCGGACGACGCCCCGACCAATGTCGCGGAGAACCGCGGCCGCATGGCCGCCGCCCTCGGCGTCCCCTCCGAGCGGTTCCTGACCTGCTACCAGATCCATTCGCCGAACGTGGTGGTCGCGGACGAGCCGTGGAGCGCCGAGGCGCGCCCGCGCGCCGACGCCATCGTGACGCGCCGGCCGGGCCTTGCGATCGGCGTCTCGACGGCCGACTGCGGGCCGGTGCTGTTCGCCGATCCGGAGGCGCGCATCATCGGCGCGGCGCACGCGGGATGGCGCGGCGCGCTCGGCGGCGTGACCGATGCCGCGATCGCCGCGATGGAGCGGCTCGGCGCCGCCCGCGCCCGCATCGTCGCCGCGATCGGCCCGATGATCCGCCAGCCGAACTACGAGGTCGGCTCCGAGCTCAGGGAAAGCTTCGTCGCCGCCGATCCCGCCAACACGCGGTTCTTCGCACCGGCCGCGCGCGACGGCCATTTCATGTTCGATCTCTCCGGCTATGTCGCCGCCCGCCTCGCTGCGGCAGGCGTCGGCGTCGTCGACGACCTCGGCGCCTGCACCTATGCCGATGCGGAGCGCTTTTACAGCTACCGCCGCATGACGCACCGGCGCGAGGCCGACTACGGCCGCCATGTCAATGCGATCGCGCTGAGCTGACTACGGATCGTGACTCCGGGTTCGAAAAGTCTCGCGCTTTCCTGCCGATGCGGTCACGTGGGCGGCGTCGCGAACGAAGTTGCACCCGATTCCGGTTTCCGTTTCGTCTGCTATTGCCGGGACTGCCAAGCGTTTGCGCGCTTTCTCCGACGGCCGGACGTGCTCGATTCCGCGGGCGGAACGGACATCTTCCACATGCCGGCGGGTCGGGTAAAGCTCACTGCGGGCACGGACGCCATCCGTTGCCTGCAGTTTTCCGGCACGGTTTTCCGTTGGTACGCCGATTGCTGCCGGAGCCCAATCGCCAACACGGCCGGCCCACGCTTCCCGGTCGTCGGCCTCATTCATTCTTTCATGAGCGATGACACCAACGGCCGCACCAGAGATGAGGCGATCGGCACGCCGCTTTGTCGAATCTTTGAGCACTCCGCCATTGGCCCGCTGCCGCCGAATGCGCCGCCGCCGCGTTCGCTCGGCCTCGTTGCCGTCCGCCTACCGACGCTTCTCGGCTGGTGGTTGCGCGGGCTTGGTCGGCCGCACCCTTTCTTTGACGAGAATGGTCCGCTCTCCGCGCCGCGCGTATTTACGCCGAGCGAGCGCGCGGCTCTCCAATGACCCCGGTGCGCGGATATGGGGATTTATATGTGCGCCGACCGGACAATTCCGCCGCATGACGCACCGGCGCGGGGCCGACTACGGCCGCCATGTCAATGCGATCGCGCCGGCGACATAGGCACCGCCCCCCGACGGTCTCGCCGGCAGCGGCGGCGGCAACGCGTTAAATTTACATAAAAATCGAGCCAGATGCGTGGAGCGGCGGAGGTTTTGTGTTAGCGTCATCGGGTTCGGCCGGCCGCGGCCGGCCGAAATGATCTTTGCAGCGGATCAGCCGATGTCTCGAACGTTTGGCCAAGGCGCGCCTGAGCGTCTTGGAGTCCTGACCCTCATGTACCGGGCGCAGAGAGGCGTCCCGGCGCGCGGTCGGACAGCGACGGCCACGACAGCGACGACCACGACAGCGACGACCACGTTCTTCGACCTGCCACGCCCGGACACGCAGGGAATGCGGCCGTGGTAGGGATTGTACGCGTCGCTCTCGAGCGGCCCTACACGTTCGTCGTTGCGGCGATCCTGACGCTCCTGCTCGGGACCATGGCCGCCATCCGTACGCCCAAAGATATTTTCCCCAACATCGGTATCCCCGTCATCAGCGTGGTCTGGAGCTATTCCGGCCTGCCGCCGGACGACATGTCGGGCCGCATCGTCTACGTCTTCGAACGGGGGCTGACGACGACCGTCAACGACATCGAGCACATCGAGTCGCAATCCGTTCCCGGCTACGGCATCGTCAAAATCTATTTCCAACCTCACGTCGACATTGCGGCGGCGCAGGCCCAGGTCACCGCAATCTCGCAGACGCAGCTCAAACAACTGCCGCCCGGGGTGACGCCGCCCCTGCTCGTGATCTTCAATGCGTCGAGCGTGCCGATCATGCAGCTCGCGCTGTCGAGCCCTACGGCTTCTCAGACCGAGCTGAATGACCTCGCAAGCAATTTCGTCAGGCCGCCGTTAACCACCGTCGCCGGTGCGGCGTTGCCAGGCCCTTATGGCGGAACGGCGCGACAGGTTCAGATCGACCTCGATCAGCGGGCGCTGCATTCCTACGGATTGTCGGCGCAGGATGTCGTCAATGCGCTGTCGGTCCAGAACCTGATCACGCCCGCTGGGACCCAGAAGATCGGGACATACGAATACACGATCAATCTCAACGGCTCGCCGCGGAAGGTCGCCGAGTTCAACGATCTGCCGATCAAGGTGGTCAACGGCGCCATGGTCTATGTCCGCGATGTCGCATTCGCGCATGACGGCAGCCCGCCCCAGACCAACGTGGTGCAACTCGACGGGAAGAAGGGCGTGCTGATGACGGTGCTCAAGGCCGGATCGGCCTCGACACTCGATATCATCGCGGGGATCAAGGAGCTGTTGCCGCGCATCCAGGAGACGCTGCCGCCCGGGGTGGAGCTCAAGATCGTCAACGACCAGTCGGGATTCGTGAAAGCCTCGGTCTTCTCGGTCATCCGGGAAGGTGTCATCGCGGCTGCCCTGACCGGCTTGATGATCCTGCTGTTCCTCGGAAGCTGGCGCTCCACCCTCATCATCTCGATCTCGATCCCGCTGTCCATCCTCGCCGCGCTGCCGGTCCTGTCGGCCCTCGGCGAGACGATCAACGTCATGACGCTGGGCGGGTTCGCGCTCGCGGTGGGGATGCTGGTCGACGAGGCCACCGTCACCATCGAGAACATCAACTGGCACCTCGAGCAGGGCAAGGAGATCAAGACCGCGATCCTCGATGGCGCCCAGCAGATCGTGGTCGCGGCGACGCTGTCGCTGCTTTGCATCTGCATCGCATTCGTGCCGATGTTCGGGCTCGGGGGTGTGGCAGGCTACCTGTTCCGCCCGCTCGCCGAAGCCGTCGTGTTCGCCATGATCGCCTCGTACCTGTGGTCGCGGACGCTCGTTCCCACCATGGCCTATTACCTGCTTCGCAATCAGACCCACCATGGGCACGGCGCGGAAGGCGGGGACGCCCGCAAGCTCAACTTCGCCCAGAGGTTTCAACGGGCCTTCGAGCGCGGCTTCGAGAGCCTGCGCACATCCTATGTGGGGCTGCTGCGTCTCGCCCTGGAGCACAGGCGGATTGCGGTCGCTCTGTTCCTCGTGCTGCCGGTCGCTTCATTCCTGCTCATGCCGTACCTCGGGCAGAATTTCTTCCCGGACGTCGAGGGCAACGCGATCAAGCTCCACGTCCGGGCGCATCCGGGAACGCGGATCGAGGAAGTGACTCGCCTCGTCAACGAGGTTGAGAATGTGATTCGGACCGTCATCCCGCCGGACGAGATCGCCAGCACCGTCGACAACATCGGGCTGCCGAACAGCGGCATCAACATGTCCTACAACAACTCGGGGACGATCGGGATCATCGACGTCGACATCCTCATTGCGCTCGATGGCGAGGACCTGCCGACGGCGGAATACGTCAAGACTTTGCGCGAAGTCCTTCCGCGCAGATTCCCAGAGGCGACGTTCTCGTTTCTGCCGGCCGACATGGTGAGCCAGATCCTGAACTTCGGAGCACCGGCACCGATCGACGTGCAGATCACCGGCCCGAACATGGTCGACAACCGGTCGCTTGCCGCCGAGCTTCTCGCAAAAATTAATCGCGTCCCCGGCATCGCCGACGCCCGCATTCAGCAGGCCTTCCAGGCACCCGCGCTCAACGTCGAGTTCAACCGGGTCATGGCGGGGACAGTCGGGCTCACCGAGCACGACGCGGCGTCGACCATGCAGAACACGCTCGCCGGCAGCAGCCAGACGACGCCCACATATTGGCTGAATCCGGCGAATGGCGTCTCCTATGCGGTGTCGGTGCAAACGCCGCAGTATCGGATCGATACCCTGGAAGGGCTCAAGACGATGCCGGTGGCAACACCGGGCCGGCCCAATCAGCTCCTGGGCGGGCTTGCTACGATGCAGCCGGGACCGGAAAGCGCCGTGGTGACGCACTACAATATTCGTCCGGCCATCGACATCTTCGCGACCACCCAGGGGCGCGATCTCGGCGGCGTCACCGCGGACGTTCAAAAGATCCTCGACGAGTCCCGGCCACAATGGGGCAAAGGGGTCCGCGTTGTCATTCGCGGTCAGGTGGCGACGATGGAATCGGCCTATCGCGAGCTGTTCTTCGGCCTGGCGATGGCCATCGTGCTCATCTACCTCCTGATCGTCGTCAATTTTCAATCCTGGCTCGACCCTTTCATCATCATCATGGCCTTGCCGAACGCCTTGGCAGGAATCGTGTGGATGCTGTTCGTGACGGGCACGACCCTCTCGGTGCCAGCCCTCACCGGGGCGATCATGTGCATGGGCGTCGCTACCGCGAACAGCATCCTGGTCATCAGCTTTGCCCGTGAGCGCCTCGCAGCCGGAGTCGATTCCGTGACGGCTGCGATCGAGGCGGGCGGCACGCGGCTGAGGCCGGTGATGATGACCGCGCTGGCGATGATCATCGGCATGGTCCCGATGGCGCTGGAGTCGGGCCAGAACGCGCCGCTCGGCCGTGCCGTCATCGGCGGCCTTGTTTTCGCCACCTGCGCGACGCTCTTCTTCGTGCCGACGCTCTTCAGCATCTTCCATCGGCGTGACGCGCTCGATGTCCGCTCCGACGAGGCCCCGGCCGCCCTTGCGGCGCGCGCTTACGGTGAACAAGCATGAGCCAGGGACCCGCAGACCCGCAGCAGCATCCGAAAACCCCGAATGTCCGACGCGTGCTGATGACCGGCACGTTCATTGCGATCGCGGCCGGCGTGACGGCGACGATCGGCATTTCAAATCGCGCCAAAGGTATCCAGGAGATCGCCCGCTGGACCGAGGAGCAGGCGGTTCCCACCGTGGCGGTCGTCACGCCGCGCACCGCGCCGGGCCCAGCCGAGCTCGTGCTGCCGGGAAACGTCGACGCCTTCTACACCGGATCCATCTTCGCGCGCGCGAGCGGGTACGTGAAGGAATGGTATGAAGACATCGGCGCGCATGTGAAGAAAGGCCAGGTTCTGGCGCTGATCGACACACCCGAGCTCGATCAGCAGCTCGCTCAGGCGCGCGCCGATCTCGTCACCGCGCAGGCGAACCAGACACTCGCAAACGTCACCGCCAGCCGGTGGGAGGCCTTGGCGAAGCGCGACATCGTCTCCCAGCAGGCGAGAGACGAGAAGGCGAGCGACCTCCAGGCAAAGACGGCGGCGACCCAGGCGGTGCAGGCCAATGTGGCCCGCCTCGAATCGCTGCAGGCCTTCAACAGGCTGGTCGCCCCCTTCGACGGCGTGGTGACGAGCCGCGGCGTCGACATCGGCCATCTCGTGACCGCCGGCGGAAATGCGGGAAAGCCGCTGTTCACCGTTTCCGACACTCACCGAATGCGCGTCTATGTGAACGTCCCGCAGGCTTTCCTCGGCGAGCTGAAGCCCGGCCTGAAGGCATCCCTGGTGCTCCCGCAATATCCCGGGCGGACCTTCGAGGCCGAGCTCGTCACCACCTCCAATTCGGTAGCGACCGAACTCGCGTGCAGCCCTCGTCGAGCTGCAAGCCGACAACCCGGAGGGCAGCCTCTGGCCCGGTTCGTTCGCCGAGGTCCATTTCCACCTCGAGCAGAAAGACCAGGTCTTGCGGCTGCCGGCGACGACCCTTTTCTTCGGTCCGCGCGGTATCGAAGTGGCCCTGCTCACGTCCGACGGCCGGGTCAACCTGTCGAAGGTCGAGCTCGGCCGAAATCTCGGCAGTGAGGTCGAAGTCCTGTCGGGGGTGTCTCCGGACGATTCCGTGATCAACAGTCCGCCGGAATCACTCACCACGGGACAATTGGTCAACGTCGCCGAGAGTCCGCAGCAGCAGGCATACACGAGACGCGCCCCGCGGTCCGGGAAGGGCGTGGAGCGCAATTGAACGCGGCGCCGCTCCGCCATCGAAGCCGTGATCGGACACATGAAGACCGACGAACACCTCGGCCAAAGGCCGCCACGGCGACGCCTCGTCCCCGCCTAGCTGAAGCTGCTTTTGCTCTCGATCCTCATCGCGCTACGCAACGCCGCCAAATCCCAGCCGATCCTCAAATCGGCTTCTTAACGGCCGACTGAATCGTGTCGTAAAACGTTCTGAGCATCTTTCCTGTGGCTTCCTCAAATTCAACTATCTTTGTGCATGTAGTAAATGTGATAACACTTAAAATAAGGGCAAGCGCATCCATTACGACCAAATGAACGACACTCCAGAAGTCATCTTTTAAATACGTGAATAATAACTGATGATCTTCTCGTAATGGCGCTGGCAAAAACAGGCTAATGATGTCTGTGAATACAATAAAACTAATGCCAAGTGCAGGAAGATAAATCAGAGCTTTCAGTGTTGGCCTGAAATATAGCAGCTTCTGGTCTGTCGGTTTGGCCGGCTCAATGCGATCTCGCGGTTTGTCGTCTTTTGTCAGCGTCGTAAATACCATATATGCCGTGATACCATTAAAAACCATGGACGCAATGTCTTTGTCTTTTAATTCTGATGCATCTACTAACATGTCCGCAATATAGTGATTTTCTCGACGTATACATGCAAAAAACCACAATGAAAGGATGTATAGACTTATCGAACCTAGAATTGCTGCGTCACTCATACCAAAATTTACGCCAAGTAGACTTATGGTCACTCTGTTACTTTTAATCCACTCATCTACGAGCTCTTTCTGAGCTTGCGCTGTTACCAACGAGGTCGCAAATGTTGGCTTGCTCGTGAAACTTACATACCATGAGAAAGTCGAATTAAATTCTGCAATGATGATGGCAATTGAAATAACAATTGCTGCAATGAAAGCGTAGCGCGTTCTTGACTGAGTGTGCTGGGCACCTGTCAGTCTGACTTGCCAACTGTCGTAAATTGACATAAATGGCTCCATCCGCAACCCATAGTTAGGTCACGTAACATATTTCCTTCTGGGTTGAAAGATTTGATTTGCATGTCCTTAAGGTTGAGCTGGCGGCTAATTTGGAGCTCAAACCTTGCTGGTCCCCCCTGCGATCGCCTGCTGCGCCTGGGCCGAAGTACTTGCCAGCCGCCGACCATGGAATCGCTGCGATCCGATCTCCGCCGGCTACGGCACCAGTGTCTGACCGCAGCTCAAGCCGCCTTGATCGGGTAGACCGGCTTCTCGCCGCACAGCACCCGCGCCACGTCGCTCGCACATTTGGTCTGGAGCTCTTCGAGGGCTTCGACCGAATAATAGGCGGTGTGGGGCGTGAGGATCACGTTGTCGCGGCCGAGCAGGGCGGAATTCTTCGCGAGCGGCTCGGTTGCTACGACGTCGAGCGCAGCGCCGCCGAGCCGGCCGCCATCGAGCGCGGCGACGAGTGCCGCTTCATCGACGATCGGTCCCCGCGCCGTGTTGATGAGGATCGCGCCGTTCTTCATGGCGGCGAAGGCCTTGTCGCCGATGAGCCCGCGCGTCGCCGGCAGCAGCGGGACGTGCACCGAGACGAAATCGGAGCGCGCCAGGAGATCGTCGAAGCCGGTGTTCTCGACCCCGAGCGCGGTAAGATGTTCCGGGGCCACATAGGGATCGTGGGTGATGACCTCGAGCCCGAAGGCCTTCGCCTTGGGTGCGAGCGCGCGGGGAATGTTGCCGAAGCCGAGAAGGCCGAGAACGCGGCCCTCGAGCCGGTGCAGCGGCACGATCGGCGGCGTCTCCCAGCGGCCGGACTGCACCAGCTTGTTGGAGAACGGGATCTTGCGGGCCATCGCGAGCAGCAGCGCCATCGCGTGGTCGGAGACCTCGCGCAGGCAATAGTCCGGCACATAGGTGACGGTGATGCCGAGCGATGCCGCGGCCGGCAGGTCGATGTTGTCGACGCCGAGGCCGAACCGGCCGATCACCTTGCAGCGCTTGAGCTCTTTTAGGAGATCGCCGGGGAGCTTCGCATAGGTGACGAGCACCGCGTCGGCGTCGCGCGCCGCCGCGAGGATGTCGTCGGCCGCAGGCGACTTCGCCAACCGCAGCTCCGGATCGACGCGCTTGAGGGCGGCAATCGCGGGATCGAGCGAGTGGAACGGTGAGTCGGTGACGGCGATCAGGGTCCGGCTCATGACGCGAGCACCTCCGGATTGACGATGTTCGGCGGGCGCCGACCGGCAAGCAGCGCCGCGATGTTGTCGACCACGGTCTCGGCCATCGCGGTGCGGACCTCGACCACGGCGCTTCCGAGATGCGGGGTGAGCACGACGTTCGGAAGGCCGGTCAGCGCCGCCGCCACATGGGGCTCGTTCTCGAACACGTCGAGGCCGGCACCGGCGATCCGCCGCGCCGCGAGCGCAGCGGTCAGCGCCGCCTCGTCGACCACGGCGCCGCGCGAGGTGTTGATGAGGAAGGCCGAGGGCTTCATCAGGTCGATCTCGCGCGCGCCGATCATGTGCCGAGTCGCCGGCGTGAGCTGGGGATGGAGCGAGACAAAATCGGATTCGGCGAGCAAACGATCGAGCGGCACATACGTCGCTTCGAGCCGCTTTTCGTCCGCCTCCGCCATCGGCCGCGGACCGCAATAGAGGATGCGCATGGAAAAGCCGCGCGCCCGCGCCCCCACCGCCTGGCCGATGCGGCCGCGGCCGCCGACGAGTCCGATGGTCTTGCCATGCACGCCTGCGCCGAGGAGGTGGTTCGACTGCGAGCCCGGGAAGATGCTGGCGCGCACGGCGCGGTCGCCTTCGACCAGCCGGCGCGCGACTGCGAGCAGCAGCGCAAAATGGATATCGGCGGTCAACTCGACGGCGAGCGCAGGCACGACCGTCACCGGAATTCTCCGGGCTGTCGCTTCCGCGACGTCGATGTTGTCGGGGGTAATCGACATCGAGGTGATCGCCCGCAGGCTGGGATTCGCAGCAATCACCTCGCGGTCGACGGGATCATGCAGCAGGCTGAACAGGATGTCGCAGCCCCGCACGCCGGCGATCAGCTTGTCCTTGGCGATGACGCGAGTGCCGTCCTGATTGAGGGTGACGTCGGCCATGCCGCGCAGACGGGCGAGCGCGCTTTCGACCACCGGCTGGGTCACGAACACGCGCGCCATCACGCGATCCCCATTACGCAATCCAACGCACGATGCCGGCGACGCCGTCGACCGCGACCTGAGCGCCGTCCGGGATCTTTTGCGTCGCGTCGAGCACGCCGAGCACCATGGGAAGGCCGCGCTCACGGGCGAGCGAAGCGAGATGCGAGGTCGAGCCGCCGAGCTCCGCCACCACGCCCGCTACACTGGGCAGCACGTGGCTCAGCGCCGGGCCGGCGACGCGCGTTACCAGGACGTCGCCCGGCGCGACGCGGGCGAGCTCGCATTCGCAGTTGATCACGACGGCACGGCCGGTGCCCCACCCGATCCCGGCGGGATGGCCGCGCAGGCCGGGATGCGCCAGCCAGATGTCGTCCGGCACGGTCGCCGGCTCGACATGGAGCGGGCGCGCCTGCAGCAGCTTGAAGCCTTCGTCATCGACGGCCCATTCGATCTCGACGGGCATGCCGAACAAGGTCTCGACCTTGCGCAGCATGCGCCCGAGCGTCACCGCCTCACCGGCATCGAGGCAGGGCTTCTCGACGAGGTCCTTCGGCACCGCCTGGGGCGCGGCGGCGGCGCCATGAGCGCAGGTCTCGCGATGGTCCTTGCGGCCGGCGACGTTGCTGCGCAGGAAGCCCTGGCGGGAGAGCACGATGCGATCGGGCACGACCTCACCTTGGGCGATCGCCGAGCCTAGTCCCCAGGTGGCGCTGAGCAGCATCTGGCCCTCGGCGTTCTCGCTCAAGCCGCCGCCGGAGGCGCGGGCGTCGATCACCGGCTGGATCAGCACCGCCATCGCGGTGTCGCCGGGGGAAAGTCCGTGATTTTCCATGTAGCGGCGGGCGTTGGTGGTCCACAACGCCGCCCAGCATGCCCGCACCGCCGTGATGAAGGCCGTCTCGTCGGTGATGCCGAGAAAGCTTTCGAACTGGCCGGCGAAATTCGCACCCTTGCGGTCCTCGATCAGCGCGGAGGAGCGCACGGCGAAGGGCCTCTGAGGCCCCGCCCCTGCCTCCTCCCAGGCTTGGCGAAGCGCTGCCAGGATGTCCGGAACGATCGGCTCTTCGTAGAGCGCGAGCCTGATCTCGACGGACAGCCGGCGCTGCTCGCGCACATCCGCCGTGCCGAACCGCGCCAGCGTCTCGGTGAGCCCGAGCGACGCGATCTGCGCGCGATAGGCATCCGCGGTGAGGCAGAAGCCGCCCGGCGTCGGCAGCCCGGCCCGCGCCAGCGCCGCAAGGTTTGCCGCCTTGGGTCCGAACTCGTTCCGCGTCGCTCGCCGCCGCGCTCGCGAGCGGCACGATGAACGGATCGAGCTCCATAGGGCTCGTTGCTGCGGCCGTTGTCATGCTTCCACCCGGCGTGCCCTGCTCCCTCCCCCGCAAAGCCCGAGCGCGGGAGAGGGAGAAAGCATCACTTCACGTGGTCACCGTAGCCCGGGATCGGGTCGACGGCTGTGATCTGCTTCACAGGGAAGTTCGAGACGATCTCGATGCCGTCCTTCTTGACGATCAGCATTTCCTCGATGCGCACGCCGTAGCGGAACTTCTTGCCGTGCTGCGTCTCGAGGGCGAAGGTCATGCCTTCCTTGATTTCGACGGGATGATCGAGCGACCAGATGCGCGAGATCACCGGCGGATCGTATTGCGCAAGGCCAAGTCCGTGGCCCCACAGATTGGCTGCCGCCTGGTCTTCCTCCTCATAGCCCCAGGCCTCCTTCGCCGACGGCCACTTCAACGCGATGTCGCGCGTGGTGGCGCCGACCTTGACCTCGCCGATCGAGTTGTAGAGCCACTCGAGCGCAGTGGCATACGTCTCCTGCTGCTCTTTGGTGGGCTCCTTGCCGACGCAATAGGTGCGGTAATAGCAGGACTTGTAGCCGTTCCAGGTCAGCGCGGCCAAATCCATGAACACGATGTCGCCGGGCTGGATGATGCGGTCGGAGAAGTTGCGCCAGTTCGGCCAGGTGTTCGGCCCCGACGACACGATGACGTCCTCGACGTCCTCCATGCCGGGGATGTTGTAGAGGAACTTCATCAGGTGCGCGGTCACCTGGTTCTCGGTGAGCCCGGGTTTCAAGAACTTCATGCACTCCCAGTGGGTGGCGTCGCCGATCGCGCCGACGATGCGCATGCATTCCTGCTCGTCGACGTTCTTGACCGCGCGCGCCTCCATCATCGGGGTCATGCCGTCGACCCAGTTGATGTTCTTCTCGCGGAACACGTTGATCATGTTGATGTCGATGAAGTCGCAGCCGAGCTTCTGCCCGGCGACGCCGTGGCGCTTCATCTCATAGATGATCGCATCGGTGAACTTGTTGACCTGCTGGGTCGAGGCGGGCCCCGCCGCGCCCTTGATCCAGGCGTAGGAGTAGCGGACGTTCTCCTTGGGAATCCACGGCGAATGGCGCTCGATGTGGAAGCCGAGGTCGCCCTGCTCGAACAGCACGGGATCGCCGTCGCCGCACAGCATCGCGTAGCGCAGGCCCGGCTTGAGCCGGTTCCAGCCGGGGGTGAGCGTGCCGGTGATGTAGCGGCAGTTCTCGTCGTACATGCACAGCATGGCGCCGAGGCCGTGCTTCTTCATCATCTCGCGGGCGCGCTCGATGCGGTACTTGCGCAGCCGGTCCCAATTGACCCGCTGCTGCCAGTCCATGCCGGCGATGCCGAAATTCGCTCCCATCCAGTCCTCCTAAGCGTGCGTGGGCAAGCGTTTAGCGGGGGGCCGGAGGGAATACAAGTTCCGGGGCTGATGTGCCGCAGGGGCTTCGTGACGGGGCACTTCGTGTAGCCCGGATGAGCGAGGCGACATCCGGGGCGACGCTCCGGCTGGGTTGACCCCGCATGTCGCTTGCGGGCCAAGGGCTCCTTTTTTGGAAACGCTTCGCCGTGCGCTAAGAACAAATCATGGCCGATACACGCGACCTCGAACAGCTCAAGAACCTCGGCGCCGGCCGCCCTGCGCCTGAAGAGGTCGTGCGCCTCTACCGCCAGGCGTTCGCCGAGTTCGGCACGCGCGCCCTGTGGAACTGGCGGTGCATGGAGCAGCCGACGATCACGCAGGCGCTGGCGATCGCCGAATTCCTCAAAGCGGAGGGCGACATCAAGGCAAGGGCGCTGGCGATCGGCATCGAGCAGGCCTGCCGTGCCGCTCTCTAACCCGCAAAGGGATGTGCTCCGAACGCTCGCAGCACATCGCCGTGCCCACCTGCATTAGGACGCCAACGTCCGAACCAGAATGTCAACCGAAATACGGATCAGAAACTCTCACTCGATTCCGCTTGAAACTATGTTATATTACGCAATCATCAGATCCTCACCTCGCCTTCGCAAATCATGAAAACCAGATCCTTCGAGCGCTCCACATTGTGGCGTACCGCCTTCGCAAAACGACGCAATGATCCCGACGCCGCCGATCGAGAGGCTCTGACCGCCGCATACCACCAGCTACGCGATCGAGCCGCGGATTTGGTAGCTGAAATCCATGCCGTACTGCCTGAACTCACAGTACACGATATTTCCCACGCCGACACACTTTGGGATGTTGCCTCCGCAATATGTGGACCGCACCGATCACTCAATCCCCTAGAGGCGTTCATTTTGGGGGCTGGCTTCCTGCTTCACGACGCAGGAATGGCCCTTGCCGCGTACCCTAATGGATTGGCCGATCTACAAGCTTCTGTCGAATGGCGCGACGCGGTCGTCTCCGCATGGAAACGAAGCGGCATCGAAGACCCGGACGAGACCCAACGTGCAACGCCGTCGGAAGACATTAGAAAAGAAGCTATTTTTCAGGTGCTACGCGCGCGTCACGCACGCCAAGCAAAGGACCTCGTCGCGGCACTGTGGACACATCCGAGCACCGGCAGGCCATTCGCGCTCGTTCAAAATGACGATCTTCTGGAGTTGTACGGTGTGCTCATCGGCGACATAGCGGCCAGTCACCACTGGCCAATTACCGAAGTCGCCCGCTATTTTGGCGATCCAACGCCAGCCTCGGCCGCGTGGCCCCGTGAGTGGGAGGTCGACGGTCTCCTTTTGGCGTGCATCGTCCGCGTGCGGACGCCTGCGCAATCGATGAAACTCGAGCGCCGAGCTTCCTATTCGCGCTTCGAAAGCCAGATGGCCTATCAAAACGACATTGGATTTTTCAAAATAAACTTTACCCAGCCAAGCGGCGTGACGATAGCCTTGTATTTGAAAGTAAGTCCCCGTTTCATCCAAATGAATTCGAGAGTTGGTGGCTCTGTTTTGACGCAATTGGAATTGCTGACCAAGAACTCAAATCTTCAGATGCGCTATTGAGAGATCGGGGTCGCGCACCGTTGCTCGTTTGCAGAATAGCCGGCTCGGGCGATCCGGGCGTTTTGATGCAAACATTAAAAGTCGATCAATGGAAGCCGGTCAATACGCAGGCGAGAATTTCGGATCCAAAAAGTATTATTGAGCGATTGGGTGGCCGACAACTTTACGGCGATGATCCGGGTGTTCCGATCCGCGAACTGATTCAAAACGCCGCGGACGCAATACATGCGAGACGATTTATTGATCCGTTCTTTCGCCCGTCACCAACTAGACGATTCCCTGGAACAATTCTCATAGAGATTAAGCGCAGGGATATAGACGAGGCGTTTATTATTTCGATAGAGGATAACGGAATCGGAATGCCTGAGAGAGTAATAACGAAATGTTTGTTGGATTTTGGCACGTCATTCTGGTCGAGCGATTTAGCTTCTGAGCTCTATCCTGGACTTCCGAGCGAACTCAATTTTCATCCGATAGGAAAATTTGGGATCGGGTTTTTTTCTGTTTTTATGTTTTCGGATTATGTGCGGGTATTATCTCGTGAATTTCGGAGTGCCAAAGACAGCTGGAATGTATTGACCTTTCACGACGGCGTTCGCGTTAGGGGGCAATTTTCAGTCGAAAGTAACCCAACCACCATCACGATGCCGGACGCGAGTACTCGGGTCGAGTTTCTTGTAAAGGACGACTTTATTAGGAACCTTGTTAAGCTTGGTATTTATTATCAATACAATGACGACGTCAACTATGACGACAATCAAAAAGTGTTCAACTCCTTCATTAGGCAACTCAGCTTGATGGTATTGCCTTTAGATATTCCAGTGTCGCTTCGCGGCCCGGATGGAAATTCGACTGAACTTAATAATCCTTTATATTACGAACTCGATCCGACACAAGCATGGAATACGTTAACTGGATTGGTTGCGGTCAATCGCTCGTTAAGTCAAGAAAAGCTATTTCGACCTCTGAAGTCTTCTGATGGCTTGTTGTTTTATGGGTACGGTGGCCTTAATATAGGCTATGGGAGAACGGAAAAGTTTGTTGGAGGACTGGGGTGCAGGTCTCGCACGTACAGAGAAGACCCGATATGGGGTGTGGTCGAGTACGAATCGGTTGTTGCCAGCCGTGAGCCAAGCCTACTGACTGCGCCGAGAGGGGTCGTTTCAAAATGGCTTACTGACCAAATTGAATTAGTCAAGACGTGCGAATTCACGGTTGGCGAGAGGGCCAGAGCCGCCAATAGCTTGGCCAAGCTATCGGGAGATGGGCGCCACTTATTTATTGTAAAAACAAATGTCGGACACAAAGATTTTCATCAAATAATCGAGTTAATGAAAATTAGGCGACTTGCCGTTATTCCAATTTCGGTTTACGGAACCTATTCTAACAAAGTCTATGAAGCAGATGCTCCGACACATAATGGACTCCGCTTGAGGTTAGAGGAGATTGAATGCGATTGTTTAACGTTGGAGTTTTTATTACACGAATATATTCAAACTGATATAGAAAGAAATAAATATGATAAGGCGTTTAATGCTATTATAAATCAGCTTAAAGATGATGGTTGTGTTGTTGAATGTGAGTTGAGAGAACGCACGCTTGGTAAGTATGTCGGCAGGGGGTCAGAATATCATAATTTGAAGGATGGCGATATGATTTCGATGAATTGTATTGAAATTAGGGTTATCGATAAATCTTAATGATTCGCGGGTTGCCAAGTGTTGTGGCGTTCGTAGCAGATGCGATAGTTATGAGTTTCGTTTTCTAAAAATACCTCTGGCTCATTTTGGCCTACGCCGCCGGTGCCCCCGGCTGGCGCAGCGGGTGGGCGTGCGCAAACGCGTCGATCTCAAGGCACGCGTCTATAATGCGGGCGACGTTCGGGTAGGCGCCGACATCGACGCCGTAGAAGCGCGCGCCGGCACCCTGGCTGGCGAGGCAGATGTCGGCGATAGTGATCTGGTCGCCGTGGCAGTAGGTGCCGGTCTCCGGGTCTTTGAGATGCTCCTCGATGCCGCCGAGGGCGGCTGCGATCCAGTGACGGCACCAGTCCATGCGGGCGGACTCGCCGAGATTGAACTGATGCTCGAGATAGTCGCGGACTCGCGGCACCACCAGGGGATGGGAATCGCAGGCGACGATCTGGGCGAGCCCGCGCACCCGCGCCCGCCCGCGCGCGTCCTTGGGGAGCAGCGGCGGCTCGGGCCGGGTTTCGTCGAGATATTCGAGGATCGCGAGCGACTCGAACAGGATCGGCCCGTCGCCGTCGACCAGCGCCGGCAGCGCCATCATCGGATTGACGACGCGATAGGCCGGGTGGTGCTGGTGACCCTTGATGAGGTTCACCTCGACCATCTCGTCGACCGTGATCCCCTTGAGATTGAGCGCGATGCGCACGCGATAAGTCGCGAGCGAACGCCAGAATGAAAACAGCTTGATCATTGCCGCCTCCTCCCTCGCCTATCTCAACAGCCTCATCCTGAGGAGCTGTGCGCAGCACAGCGTCTCGAAGGATGGCCCCACACGCTGAGGCCTGTGGCCATCCTTCGAGACGCCCGCTTTGCGGGCTCCTCAGGATGAGGTCGCTTATTCCATTTGACCCGTGCAACTCATGCTTTCACGCCGCCGGGATCGGCCAAGAGGCCCGCCGCCTTGATGCCGGCGATGGCGCAGGCCTCGTCCTTGTCCGAGGTGTCGCCGGAAATGCCGACCGCACCGATGATCTCGCCCGCGGCGTCGCGGATCAGCACGCCGCCGGGGTTCGTCACCACCCGCCCGCCGCTCGCAACATAGAGCGCGTTGAAGAACTGCGGCGTGTTGGCGGCGCGCTCGTAGAGCGTGCGCGAGCCGAAGCCCATGCCGAGCGCGCCCCACGCTTTGCCATAGGCGATGTCGTAGCGCAGGATTCCCGACCGGTCCTCCCGCTTGAAGGCGACGAGATGGCCGCCGGCATCGAGCACGGCGACGGTCATCGGCACGAGCGCCATCTCGCGCGCGGTCGCGAGCGCGACGTCGACGATGGTGCTGGCCTGGGCAAGGGTCAAAGGCATCGGAATCTCCTCGAGGCAAACGATCGTGGGCGTATTGCCCTTAATCCGAATGATCCGACAAAGTCATGACATCAGCGGGCGCCGCCGGTCTTGCGGCTCTGCCAGTAGACCGGCTGGGCCGACACCTCGCCGTCGCCGAGACCGTTGCGGCTCGCCTCCTCGTAGCAGGCGAGCGTCTCGGTGACGACCGGCATGTCGATGCCGCGGTCGGCGGCTTCCGCGAGCATGGTGCGCAGGTCCTTGGCGCTGGTGTCGAGGCTGAAGGTCACCGGCCCGGCGTCCTCGCCCTTGAGCATCCTCGCGATCGCCGCGCCCCGCACCTTGAGGACATTCGGCCCGCCGGAGGTGTCGGCGAGGAGGTCCATGAGGCGGTCGGGATCGACGCCGAGCGGGCGGCACAGCGCCAGCGCTTCGCCGAGCGCCTGCCAGTAGACGAGCAGCGGCAGGTTGATGGTGAGCTTCATCACCGAGCCGGTACCGACCGGCCCGCAGAATTCGACGCGCCGGCAGATCTGATCGAGCAGCGGTCGCGCCCGCGCCGCGTCGGCCTCCTCCGCGCCGACGAGCCCGATGAGCTTGCCCTGGCGCGCCGGGCCGGTGGTGCCGCCGACCGGGCATTCGACAAAGGCGGCGCCCTTGGCACGGACCTTTGCCGCGAGCGCGACCTCGACCTGCGGCCGCACCGTGCTCATCTCGATGAAGAGCTTGCCGGCGACATCGCCGGCGAGGAGACCGGCGGGACCGGAATAGACTTCGTCGATCGCAGCGGCGTCGGTGAGAATTGTGATCACGACGTCGACCGCACGCGCCAGTGCCGTGGGGGTCTTCACCGCAGTGGCACCGGCAGCGACGACCGGCGCGGTCTTCTCAGGCGTCCGGTTCCACACCGTCACCTCGTTGCCGGTCTCGATCAGGTGGAGCGCGATGGCCGTCCCCATCTTGCCGAGCCCTGCCACTCCTACGTGCATGCGCGCCTCTCCACCATGTCAGGCGGCGCGGACCATAGGCGATCGCCGCCCCGGTAGGAAGGGTTCGGAATCACACCGGCCGCCGAGCCGTTTTTGTCAATGGAACATATAGATAGACGCAGGGTTGGAATCGCTTGATCCTGCTCACTCAAGTCGAGGCCGATCGTGCAACGGGAGCAGCGCCGGGTCATGGCGAAGCGAAGCAAGGGTACCGTCGGCGTCGTCGGCCTCGGCAACATGGGCGGTGCGTTCGCTCGTCACCTCGCGGCGGCCGGCTGGCGGGTGCTCGGCTTCGACATCGATGCTGCCCGTAAACGCGCGGCGACCCGCGCCGGCGTCGAGGTCGTGCCCGACGTCGCGACGCTCGCGGCCGCAGCCCCGACGATCATCCTGTCGTTGCCGAACGTACGCGCACTCGACGCGACCGTCGCTGCGATCGCACAAGCGAAATTGCACGCGCGGACGATCGTCGAGACTTCGACCTTTGCCATCGATGACAAGGAGCGTGCGGCGGAGGGGCTGCGCAAGGCCGGCCATGTATTGCTCGATTGTCCGGTGAGCGGCACCGGCGCCCAGGCGGCGCGAAAGGACATCGTCATCTATGCGAGCGGCGAGAAGAAGAGGATCGCCGCGTTGAAGTCGATGTTCGCGGCGTTCTCCCGCGCGGCCTACGACGTCGGCGCATTCGGCAACGGCAGCCGCATGAAGTACATCGCGAACCTTCTCGTCACGATCCACAACGTCTCGACGGCGGAAGCAATGGTGCTCGGCATCAAATCCGGGCTCGATCCGAAGATGGTCTACGACCTCATCACCGCCGGCGTCGGCACTTCTCGCGTGTTCGAGGTCCGAGGCCCGATGATGGTCAAGGACCGCTACGAGAACGCCAGCATGTCGATCAAGCTCTATCAGAAGGACATTTCGGTGATCGACGCGTTCGCCCGCGGCCTCGGCGTGCCGACACCGCTGTTCACCGCCGCGCTGCCCGTGTACGCCAAGGCGATGGAGATGGGGCTCGGCGACTCCGACACCGCAGCGGTATGCGCGGCGCTGGAGAAAATGGCTGGCGTGAAACGCAAGCGCGGCAAGCGGCGCTGAGGCGAGGCCCGTGCTCTCTCCCTCCCCGTCTTCGGGGAGGGCGGGTGGGGTTCTTGCTTTCTTGCTCGCTACGCTCGCGGACCCCACCCTACCCTCCCCGAAGTCGGGGAGGGAAAGGTCGTGCGCCGCACTGCCATGCGTCAAACCAACCGCAGCGGCTACCGTTTCGCCGCCTTTGCCGCTCTCCCGGTTTTGCGCCAGACTGCCGCGAACGAGGCGGCACACGCCCGGACCGGGAGGACTGAATGGTGCTCAAGCTTAACCGACGTGAATTCGCAGCCGCTAGCGCGGCCTCGCTCGCCTTTCCCTGTGCGCCGGCGATCGCGCAGGGCGCGCCGTTCAAGATCGGCCTGCTCACCGTCAAGACCGGGCCGCTGGCGCAGGGCGGCAACCAAATGGAACAGGGCATCTCCGTGTTCCTCAAGGAGAAGGCCAACACGCTCGCCGGCCGCAGAATCGAATTCATTTCGGCCGACACCGGCGGCAATCCCGCGGGCGCCAAGACCAAGGCGCAGGAATTGATCGACCGCGACAAGGTCAACGTCATCGTCGGCCCGCTCGCCGCCTTCGAGCTTCTCGCCATCACCGACTATGTGCGCGAGAGCGCCGTGCCGCTGATCAGCATGGCGGCGGCCGAGGATGTCACTCAGCGCCGCGCCAATCCGTTCCTCGTGCGCACCTCCTCGAGCTCGGCGCAGTGCTGCCACGTGCTCGGCGACTACGCCGCGAAGGAGCTCAAGTATAAGCGCGCGGCGACCATCGCCGAGGACACCGCCGTCGGCTACGAGCAGATGGCGGGCTTCCTGCGCGTGTTCGAGGAGGACGGCGGCAAGGTCGTCAAGAAGCTGTGGCCGCCGCTGGTCTCGCCGGACTACACGCCCTACATCGCCTAGATCGCCAATGTCGACTGCGTGGTGTCGGGCTTTGCCGGATCGAACCCGGTGAAGTTCATGCGCGCCTATGCCGATCTCGGCCTCAAGGGCAAGATTCCGATGCTTGCCGGCTGGACTGCGCTCGACGACGCGCTGCTGCGCAGCCTCGGCGACGAGGCGGTCGGCGTCGTCTCCGCGCATTGGTATTCCGCCGATGCGGATTTCCCGGCGAACAAGCGCTTCGTCGCCGGCATGCAGAAAGACTACGGCGTGCTGCCTGGCGGCTACTCGGCGGGGCTCTACATCGCCGGCCAGTGCATCGAGGCGGCGATGGAAAAGCTCGGCGCCAAGGCCGACGACCGCAAGGCGCTCGCCCAGGCGCTGCGCGAAGTATCGCTCACCGACACGCCGCGCGGGCCGGTCAGGTTCGACGCCTACGGCAACGTGATCGGCGATGTCTTCATCCGCCGCTGCGAGCGCCGCAACGGCGCGCTCGTCAACACCGTGATCAAGCGTTATCCCGCCGTGACGCAGTTCTGGACCTACGACGACAAGGCGTTCCTGGCGTCCCCGGTCTACGCGCGCGACTACCCGCCCGCGAAGAATTTGGAGCCGTGAAGCCCTTCCTGATGCCTCATCCTGAGGAGCGTCCGAAGGACGCGTCTCGAAGGATGGCCCCAACCACTGCGGCTTGTGACCGTCCTTCGAGACGCCTGCTTCGCAGGCTCCTCAGGACGAGGTCGAGAGGGATTCGCTGCTCCGACACGCGATCAACGAGGAAGGCATCATGGCTTTGGACGAAGGGAGCAATCGGCCCGGGACAAAGACGGCCAAATCCCATCAGCCGCGCAGCGAGGTGCGCGACGGCATGCACATCGATTGGGACGTGCCGATCAAGATGGACGACGGCCTCGTGCTGCGCGCCGATGTGTTCCGGCCGGTGAAGCCCGGCAAGTATCCGGTGATCCTGAGCTACGGCCCCTACGCCAAGGGCCTCGCCTTCCAGGAGGGCTATCCGAGCGCATGGCAGCGCATGGTCGAGAAGCATCCGGACGTCGCCGCAAACTCCTCCAACAAGTACCAGAACTGGGAGGTCGTCGATCCCGAGAAATGGGTGCCGCACGACTATGCCTGCGTGCGCGTCGATTCCCGCGGCGCCGGCTGCTCGCCCGGCGTGATCGACCATTTTTCGCCGCGTGAGACCAAAGATTTCTACGACTGCATCGAATGGGCGGGCACGCAGCCGTGGTCGAACGGCAAGGTCGGCCTCAACGGCATTTCCTATTACGGCATCAACCAGTGGCACGTTGCCTCGCTGCAGCCGCCGCACCTTGCGGCGATGTGCATCTGGGAGGGCGCCGCCGACTGGTTCCGCGACATGACGCGCCACGGCGGCATTCTCTCGACGTTCTGGAAGAACTGGTACGACATGCAGGTCAAAACCGTGCAGCACGGCGCAGGCGAGCGCGGCCGGCGCTCGCCGATCCACGGCGAGCTCGTGTGCGGGCCGGCAACGCTCACCGAGGAGGAGCTTGCGAAAAACCGCGCCGATCTCGGCGGCGCAATCCTCGCGCATCCGCTCGACGACGACTTTCATCGCGCCCGCTCGGCCGTGTGGTCGAAGATCAAGGTGCCGCTATTTTCCGCCGCCAACTGGGGCGGCCAGGGGCTGCATCCGCGCGGCAATTTCGAAGGTTTCGTGCGCGCCGCATCGAAGGAGAAATGGCTCGAAGCGCACGGCATCGAGCATTGGACCCATTTCTACACGGATTACGGGCGTGAGCAGCAGCTGCGCTTCTTCGACCACTTCCTCCACGGGAAAGATTCCGGCTGGGACATGCAGCCCAAGGTGCTGCTGCAGGTCCGCCATCCCGGCGAGAAGTTCGTCGCCCGCGCCGAGAACGAATGGCCGCTCGCGCGCACACACTGGACGAAATTCCATCTCCACCCCGACGACGGCACGTTGCGCGAGACGCGCGCGACCGACAAGGCGACGCTGAGCTTTGCCGCGATGGGCGACGGCCTCACCTTCATGACGGCGCCGACGACGGAGCCGACCGAGATCACCGGCCCGATCGCGGCGAAGCTTTTCGTCTCGTCCTCGACGCGCGACGCCGACCTGTTCGTGATCGTGCGGGTGTTCTCGGGAGACCTCAAGGAAGTGGTGTTCCAGGGCGCGATCGATCCGCACACGCCGATCGCGCAGGGCTGGCTGCGCGCCTCGCATCGCAAGCTCGACAAGAAACTCACCCTGCCCTACCGCCCCTATCACACCCACGACAAGAAGCAGCCGCTCAAAGCCGGCGAGGTGGTCGAGCTCGACGTCGAGATCTGGCCGACCTCGATCGTGGTGCCGCCAGGCTATCGCGTCGCGCTGACGATCCGCGGCAAGGACTACGAATACGGCGGGCCGAGCGGCGGCCGGCTGTCCAACTTCAAGAACGAGCTCACCGGGTGCGGCCCGTTCCTCCACGACGACCCGCAGGATCGCCCGCCGGAGATTTTCGGCGGCACCACGACACTGCATTTCGGCCGCACCATGCAGAGCTACGTGCTGCTGCCGATCATTCCGGAGAAGGACGAGGCGAAGGGCAAAGCAAAGGGCGGTAAACGGAAGAAAGCGTAGGGATCGCAGAGACCGTAGGGTGCGCAAAGCGAAGCGTGCGCACCGTGGGCCGCGAAGTCTGCCGATGTACGTTCAGCTTTCACAATTCGTCATGGCCGGGCTTGTCCCGGCCACCCCGATCATGTGGCACGGCCTTGCCTTGTTAAGCGGGGTCGCCGGGCCAAGCCCGGCGATGACGGCGGTTGGTCGATTTCAGCCGAACATGCTCTCCAAAAATTAGGAAAACGCGTGGGCACGGCGCGAAGACGCGCCTTTGCTCACCCCACGAGTCACCCCTCCGGTAGCGGGATGAACTCCGTCTCGCCCGGCACCGGGCCGAAGCGGCCGGACTTCCAGTCTTCCTTGGCGTCCTCGATCCGTTCGCGGCGCGACGAGACGAAATTCCACCAGATGTAGCGCGGGCCTTCGAGCGCGGCGCCGCCGAGGAACATCAGCCGCGCCTTGTTCACCGCGCGCACGGTGATGCGGTCGCCGGGGCGGAAGATCAGGAGCTGCGGCCCGGTGAAGCGGTCGCCCGCGATCTCGACCTCGCCGTCGACCACATAGATCGCGCGCTCTTCCACATCCGGGTCGAGTGGTGCCGCGGCGCCGGGCTCGAGCAGCACCTCGGCATAGAGCCACGGCGAGAGCTGGCCCACGGGCGAGGTGCGGCCGAATGCCGAGCCCGCGATGATGCGGGCCGTGACCCCGCGATCCCTTACCATCGGCAGATCAGCGGCATCGAAATGCTGGAAGGACGGCGCAACTTCCTCCTCGGCCTGCGGCAGCGCGATCCAGCTCTGGATCCCGTACATGCTCTGGCCGTTGCGGCGCTCGACATCGGGCGTGCGCTCGGAATGGGCGATGCCGCGCCCCGCCGTCATTAAATTCATCTCGCCCGGCACGATCGCGAGCGCGTTGCCCTCGCTGTCGCGGTGCATGATCTTGCCGTCGAACAGGTAGGTCACGGTCGCGAGCCCGATATGGGGGTGCGGGCGCACATCGATACCGTGTCCGGCGACGAACTGCACCGGGCCCATCTGGTCGAAGAAGATGAACGGCCCGACCATCTGGCGTTTGGCATGCGGCAGGGCGCGGCGCACCTCGAACCCGCCGAGGTCGCGCACCCGCGGAACGATCGCGAGCTCCAATGCGTCGCAGGAATGCTTGTCGCCGAGCACGGGGTCTTTGTCGGGCATCCAGCTCATGACGGTACTCCCTCGCAGCGCAGCGGGACTTTGCACACCGTCATATGGCCGTAGGGTCTGCGAATGGGAAGAGCCGCCGGGGCATGAGCGGCTCCACGCGCTACAAGGTCTCATCGCGCGTCGCTTCCAAACGCGCGCCTCCACGCGGTACAGGCGCGTCATCCCTTGAGCGTCATGGCCGGGCTTGACCCGGCGACCCCGTTTAATGTGGCACGGCCGTGCCGAAATTATCGGGGTCGCCGGGTCAAGCCCGGCGATGACGCACAAAGGCGGTGGACGCTCAGACTTGCGACGCGGCCCCACCCGGATCGCTAGCGCGATCCGATCTCTCCCCGCGCACGGGGAGAGATTGAAGCGCATCGGCCCGCGCGACCTCCCCCGACGCACCACCCACGGTGGTCGCCACGAGCCAGCGGTTCACCGCCGCAAGCGCCGCAGCGTGGCCGAGCGTGCGGGAATGCGCCTCGTAGAGCGCAAGCTGGGCGTCGGCCGAGGTGCCGGCGGCGGCAATAGTGCGGCAGCGTTCGAGCTCTGCGGTGCAGCCGAGCGCGGCCGCGTCGGCCGCAGTCTCCGCGATGACCTGCTCGATCATCTCCGCAACGGTGACCGCGCCGCACTCGCCGACGAAAGTGCCGTGGACGCCGTAACGCTGCGCCCGCCACTTGTTCTCGACCGCGATCGCGCGTCCGACCGGGCCGAGATCGGCATTGAGGCGCGGATCCCGAAAGAGCCGCCGCGCCAGCACCCGGAACAACGCCGCGATGGCGAGGGAATCCTCGATGACCGTGCAGCTGTCCGGAGCGCGTAATTCGAGGGTCGGGAGGGCGAGCGACGGCCGCATCGCCCACCAGATGAAGCTCGCGTCGGCGATGACGCCGGCCTTCACCAGCGCCGCCACATAGGCGTCGAACTCCTTCTTGTCGTGGAACAGCTCCGGCATGCCGGTGCGCGGCTCCTCGTCATAGGCGGCGAGCCGATAACCCATCAGGCCGGTCGGCCGCGAATGCCAGAACGGCGAGGACGTCGCGAGCGCGATGAACAGCGGCAGGAACGGCAGCATGCGCGTCATGACGCTCACGCGCGCATCCGGCTCGGGAAGCTCCACATGCACGTGCATGCCGCACAGGGCGTTGCGCAACGCGATCATCTGCAAGTCGTCGACCACCGCGTCATAACGCTCGGATTCGGTCTGACGCGCTCTCCCCGACGCGGTCGGATGCGTCCCCGCCGCGATGATCGCAAGGCCATGCTCGGCAGCGACGCCGGCCACGGTGCGGCGCAACTCCAAGAGCTCGGCATGCGCCGCCTTCATGTCGGTGTGCGGTGCGGTCGCGACCTCGATCTGCGCCTGCAGCATTTCGCGAGTGACCTGGCCGCCGCAGGCGCGCTTCGCCGCGCGCTGCGCGGCGTCGAGAAACGGCGCCGGCATAGCGCGAGCGAGCGCTTTGGTCTCGGAATCGACGAGGAAATACTCCTCCTCGATGCCGAAGCTGAAATCATGTTCCATGGTCCACATCACGGCGTACCCCGGCGGGCCGTTCGCGACGGGATGTCGCGACAGGCGCCACCGAGACCGCCGTGTCCCATTTTAGGTTTCGACGAACAAATGACAAATGCGGAACAAATGACCCGGCGTGTCCGGCCGACGCTAAGGCCCCTCCACCGGAAGCACCGGCGGATAGGAGTCGCGGCCGTGGGTCCACACCGCGACCCGCAGGCCTGCGGTATCGATCAGGCGCACGGTGGCGGGACGGCCCTGCTCGCCGAGGTTATGCGCGGCGTCGATCGCGGAGAACATGGCCTGATTGCGGGCCTCGTAGGGACCGAATCTGTTCCCCGCCGAACGCGATGATCCAACCGTCGTCTTCCGGCCGCACACAGTATTCCGCTACGCGATCAAACGCGGACGCAAACCGGGACTCGTCGCAATCGTTTTGTCGGGGCATGAGCTGCTCCTCGGTCGTGACGATCGCCCATAAACCATTTGCCCCCCGGTTTGGTTTCACCGGAACAAGAAAAATTTCGCAGCTCTTCACTACGCCCGTACCTCCTGGCGTTGGAATACCACGTAGGTGACGACGAACAGCAAAATAGCACCGGCGACGAGACCGACCACCTGCGGCCAGGCAATCATCAGGCTCTCCCTGAGCGGCAGCGCCGAGCCGATCACCGCGCCTTGCAGTTGCTCGAGAAAGATCGGCCCGAGCGCGCGCGTCGACGGCGACAGCACCGCGAGCACCGATTCGCCATACAACTCGTTGGGCGAGAGCCGCGACAGTCCGACCTGCCACTGCAGCGTGTCCGGGCTCGGCAGGCCGAGCATGACGTAGCGGATGTCCGGCGGCGAGATCATCTGGGCGAGCACCGGCGAGATCATCGGCCACAAGAGCGTCATGAAGAGCCACACGCCGAGCGAGAGCAGCGCCGCCGTCGCCGGCGAGCGGAAGATCACCGAGAACAGCATCGCGACCGCAAGCCATACCCCGGCATAGGCGATCGAGATGACGAGGAAGATCAGCGAGCGCGCGATCTCCTCCCAGCTCGGCGGCACGCCGAGGAACAACACCCCGAGACCAACGACGAGGAGCCACAGGCAGACGAGGCTGATGGCCAGCGTCGCGAGGCTCGCGATGAATTTGCCGGCGAGCAGCGCGTCCCGGTAGATCGGCTGGGCGAGAATGCGCGAGAGCGTACGCCGGTTGTGCTCGCCGTTGATGGCGTCGAAGCCGAGGCCGATCGCCATCAGCGGAATGAGGAAGCCGAGAATGCCGACGAAGGACGGCAGCGGCGCCCGGTCGACCGTGAACAGCTTGAGCAGCAGGAACGGATCTTCCGCCGTGGTGTCGCGCAGGCTGGTGATCGCCATGTAGAGCGGCGCCGCCGCGGTGAGCAGCATCAGCCATTCGAGCATGCGCATGCGCGCGCTGCCGAGATGGTCGGCAAGCTCCTTGAGGACGACCGTGCCGAGGCCCTGCCAGGGCGAGCCCTCACGCTGCATCGCGCAACTCCTTCTTCTCGGATCGCTCGAAGAAGCGGGTGTAGATCGCATCGAGGCTCGGGTCGGCGACGGAGAGACGGGTCAGCGCGCCGTCGGCCGCGACCACCGCGCGCGCCGCATCGGGGCGGACGTCGCGATCGGCGGTCATGCGATAGTGGTTGTCGGCGGCGCGGTCCACCGTCTTGACGCCCGGGATGGCCGCGAGCCGCGGCACGAGGTCCTTGCCCGGCGCGGCGGTCGCCTCGACGTCGACGACGAAGCCGGCGCCGAGAACCTCGCGCGCCAATTCCGGCACCGTGCCCAGCATCAGGATACGGCCGTGCTGGAACAGGGCGACGCGGTCGCACAGGCGCTGTACCTGGTCGAGCAGATGCGAGGTGATCAGCACGGTGACGCCGTCGCGCTTGAGCCCGCCGATCATGTCGAGGAACTCGTGGGTCGACTGCGGATCGAGGCCCGAGGTCGGCTCGTCGAGGATCGCAATCTCGGCGCCCTTCATGACGAGCTCGGCGAGGCCGAGGCGCTGGCGCATGCCGCGCGAAAAGGTGGCGACGCGCTTGTCGGCGACGTCGGCGAGCCGCACCCGCGCGAGCGCGTCGGCGATGCGCGCCCGCCGCACTTCGCGTGAGAAGCCCATCAGGCGGGCGGTGTAGGAGAGGTTCTCGTCCGCGGTCATGCCGTCGTAGAAGCCGACGGCGTCGGGCAGATAGCCGATCCGGCGCTTGACCGCGAGCGGCTCGCGCACGGGGTCACGCCCCAACACCCGCACCTCGCCGTCCGAAACGTCGGTGAGGCCGAGCATCATCAGGATGGTCGTCGTCTTGCCGGCGCCATTCGGCCCCAACAGGCCGAACGTCTCGCCCCGCAGGATGTCGAAATCGACGCCGTCGACGACGATGCTGGTGCCGTAGCGCTTGGTGAGGCGCCGGGCGGTGATGACAGGCTCGCTCATCGCCGTCCGAACCTCGCCACCGCGCCGACCATGAGGAGCAGCGCCGCGCCGATGACGCCGACGCCGACCATGCCCCAGGTGGTCGAGGTGCCGACCGACATGCGGAACTGGGTCGAGGCGTTCTCGCCGCGGGAGGCGGCGCGAATCGTCGCCATGTAGTCGCCGGCGAGCGACTTGTCGGTCGGAGTGATCAGCGCATTGGCCTCGGCCGTCGCGCTCGGAGCGATGCGCTCGATGGTCTTTGGCTCGAAGGTGATCTTCCAGCCGCTCGGCGCCGAGCCCGAGAGCTCGATGTTGTCGGCGGGCGCGGTGCCGTCATTGGCGACGATGATCGGAACCGTGCTCTGCTCGCCGGCGACGGCGCGGGCGCTCACAAGGCCGTCGCGGCCGGCGATGGAGAGCCGCGGCTGGCCGGCGATATCCATCGAAAGCTCGGCCTTGGCCGTGGCGTCGGCGGCCGACGCCGTCACCTGGATCGGAAACGTCCCGGCATCGACCGAGGACGGCGGCCGCACCTTGAGCTTGACGTCCTTCGAGGCGCCGGCGTCGACCGGCACCGAGGAGAGCTCCTGGGTGCCGTAGGCTTCGGTGAAGGAGGTCTCGAAGTTGCGCGGCGCGGTCGCGGCGAGGCTGACGGTCAGATTACGCCCGCTGTCGTTCTTGATCGCGAGGGTGTAGTCGAAGCTCGACTTCGGGGTGCCGCGCAGCGAGGGGAGCTGCGGCGTGATCGCGAGCTTCGCCGGCAGCTCCTTGGCGAGGTTGATGGTGAGCGGGAGACTGACATGATTGCCCTCCCCCTCCGCCTTCACGGTCAGGGTCTGGCTCGCGAGATCGGCGTTGGCCGGGACATCGAGGCGGAGCTGCAGGGCGACGTTCTGGTCGGTCGCCGGCATTGCGGCAGCAACCGGCTGTCCGCCGCCGAGCAGCGTCGCGGTCCAGCCGGGCGGCGTGCCGTCGACCGAGAGCGCAAAGCGCTCGGGCGGGAGGCCGTAATTCTGCAGGCGCAGGGACACCGTCGAGGTGGTGCCCGGCCGCACCGAGACCGCGGGGTAATCGGTGAGCAGGTAGAGGCCCTTGACGTCCTTTGTCGGTTCGGCGGCGGCGGCCGGCAGCGCAAACGAAGCGAATGCGAGCAGGACCGCGATCGAGACGGTTTTCATCGCGCGAACTCCTTGGAAAGTCCCATGTTTTGTTGTGCGCCGCGCCACAACCGCGAAGCGGCGTCGGGCTCGGGCAAACTCCTTACCGGTGTTGGCGGGGGGTGGGAAGGCCCGCGCCCCGATTTGTCGCAGGGGCGGTCGCTCATTTCGTCGTGAATACGGATGGAATCCTCACTCGGAACGCGGCGCTCTGCTCCCTCTCCCCGCGTGCGGGGAGAGGGTCGGGGTGAGGGGGCGGTTTCGCGAGTCTGAGCTGCCGAGACTATCCACAGACGCTCAGACTCGTGAAACCGCCCCCTCACCCGGATCGCTAGCGCGATCCGACCTCTCCCCGCGCGCGGGGAGAGGTTAAGCACCCTCGCCTCGGCGGCGCGAACCGCCTATATCGGCGCCATGGCATCAGACGACGTCAAATCACCATCGGAGCCGGCGCGCCGGATCAGCTTCGTCTCGCTCGGCTGCCCCAAGGCGCTGGTCGATTCCGAGCGCATCATCACGCGGCTGCGTGCCGAGGGCTACGAGCTCTCGCGGGCGCACGACGGCGCCGATCTCGTCATCGTCAACACCTGCGGCTTCCTCGACAGCGCGCAGGCCGAATCGCTCGACGCGATCGGCGCGGCGCTGCGCGAGAACGGCAAGGTGATCGTGACCGGCTGCATGGGCGCCGAGCCGGAAAAGATCAGCGAGCGGTTTCCCAATGTGCTCGCCATCACCGGGCCGCAGCAATACGAGAGCGTGCTCGAGGCGGTCCACAAGGCCGCGCCGCCGAAGCATGATCCCTTCCTCGATCTCGTGCCGCCGGAGGGCATCAAGCTCACCCCGCGGCACTACGCGTATCTGAAAATTTCCGAGGGCTGCAACAACCGCTGCAGCTTCTGCATCATCCCGAAGCTGCGCGGCGATCTCGTCTCGCGGCCGGCCGCCGACGTGATGCGCGAGGCCGAGCGCCTGGTCGCTGCCGGCGTGAAGGAGCTGCTCGTCATATCCCAGGACACCTCGGCCTATGGCGTCGACATCCGCTATGCGGAGAGCCGCTGGAAGGACCGCGACCTCAAGGCGAAGTTCTACGATCTCGCGGCGGCGCTCGGCGAGCTCGGCGTGTGGGTGCGGCTGCACTACGTCTACCCCTACCCGCACGTCGACGAGGTCATCGCGCTGATGGCCGACGGCAAGGTGCTGCCCTATCTCGACGTGCCGTTCCAGCACGCGAGCCCGGAGGTGCTGCGCCGCATGCGCCGCCCCGCCGCCCAGGAGAAGACCCTGGAGCGAATCCGGCGCTGGCGCGAGATCGCACCTGATCTGACATTGCGCTCGACCTTCATCGTCGGCTTCCCCGGCGAGACCGAGGAGGAGTTTTCCTTCCTGCTCGACTGGCTCGACGAAGCCGCGCTCGATCGCGTCGGCTGCTTCCGCTACGAGCCGGTCGCCGGTGCCACCGCCAACGCGGTCGCGCCCGCGGTGCCGGACGAGGTCAAGGAAGAACGCTGGCACCGCTTCATGCAGCGCCAGCAGGCGATCTCGGCGAAGCGTCTCAAGCGCAAGGTCGGCACGCGTCAGCAAGTCTTGATCGACGAGGTCGGCCCGACCGTCGCCAAGGGCCGCAGCAAGGGCGACGCGCCGGAGATCGACGGCACCGTCTACGTCGCCTCCCGTCGCCCGCTGCGCGTCGGCGAGTTCGCCACGGTGAAGATCGAGCGGGCGGAGGCGTATGACCTCCACGGCATGGCCGTGGGGTTTTAGCCGCCGGCGGGCGATCGTTGGTAGGGTGGGCAAAGGCGCGCAGCGCCGTGCCCGCGCGGTCGGACAAATGACCCGCTCAGACGTGGGCACGCTTCGCTTTGCCCACCCTACTGTTCCCGCTCGCTGACAGTCTCATTGATCTAATTCGCGACGTTTGCCGATCTTTTGTGCGGATTGCGGAATAAACGCGCGCCGCAATGTGTTTCTCACAATGACGTCAGTATTCTCCTCGCAAAACAGCAAGAATGTTCACGAACGTTGCGCCGATCTCACCAAAATCGCGACGGTGACCACGCTAGTTCGAGGCGGACTTCATGGAGACATCGTGATGGGAACTGGTGAATATTACATGCAGCAGGATGACGGCTGCGCGCCGGCACTATTGGCCGGCGGCAGCGCACCGGGCGAGAGCGGCGTCACCGTCTTGAGCCTGCGCTTCCTGCAGGGACTGCATTTCAAGGGCACGCTCGATCAGCATCTCATCTGGTTTCAATCGCCGATGCACGTCGAGTGCCGGATGGCCGATCGTGTTCTCTGCCACGATGCGCCGGCAGGATCGCTGGCGATCTGCCCCGCGGGGATCGACTGCGCGGCCGACGCCGGGCAGAGTGTCGATACAGTCATCGTCTCGGTCGATCCCGGCAAGCTCGCGCTCGCCGCCACCGAGGACTTCGCACCCGACGCTCAATTGATGGAGCGGCTGTGCGGACACGACGAAGCGCTTCTCGACATGGCGCGGATGCTGGTGGCGGAGAGCGCCGACGACTATCGTGAAGGCCCGCTGTTCTGGAGCGAGGTCGCAGGCCAGTTCATCGAAGGACTGGTGGCGCGTCATGTGTCCAGGCCGTCGTGTCGCGGGCGAGGAACGTTCAACAAGGACGTTCTCAAGCGGCTGCGCGACTACGTGATGACGCATCTCGACGAGCCCGTCGATGTCTCGACGCTCGCCGGCATCGCCGGCCGCAGCCCCTTTCATTTTTCTCGCGTGTTCACGCGCTCGGTCGGCATGACCCCGCACCGCTATGTCGTGCACCTGCGGCTGACGCGCGCGATCGAGCTCGTGCGTGAGGGGGAAACGAGCTTCGCGCAGATCGCGGCGCGGACCGGCTTTGCCGACCAGAGCCACCTGTCGCGCTGGGTACGCCGCGTGCGCGGCGTCTCCCTCTCCGAGCTGGCGGCTTGAGGTTTCCTCTCTCGTAGGGTGGGCAAAGCGAAGCGTGCGCACGTCGGACCGTGCCACGCGACCGCGTGGGCACGGCGCGAAGAACGCGCCTTTGCCCACCCTGCTTTTCTCACGCCGCCGGAGTACCGCCCGCCGAGCACCGTCGCCATCACCGGCGTGTCGATGTTCTGGCCCGTGACGACGAGGCCGACGCGGCGGCCCCTCATGCGGTCGCGCTCCTTCATGAGCGCGGCGAGAGGGGCAGCGGCTGCGCCTTCGGCAAGCGTATGGGTCGCACGGAAATAGAGGCGGATCGCATCGGCGATCTCATCCTCGGTGACCTCGACGATGCGGTCGGCGCCGTCGCGAATGACGGCGAGCGCTGTCGCGTCGGGCACCCGCACCGCCATGCCGTCGGCGAAGGTGCGTGCGGCGTTGGTCGGCACCACCTTCCCGGCGGCGGCGGACAGCGCATAGGCGTTGGCGTTCTGCGCGACCACCCCGACGATGCGCGTCGACAGGCCGAGCGCGTCGCGCACGCCGATCATGCCGCAGATGCCGGAGCCGAGCCCGATCGGCACGTACACCGTGTCGATATCGGCGACGGCGGTGAGAAACTCGTAAGCATAGGTCGCGACACCGATGACGAGATCGCGGTCGAAGGACGGCGTGAAGGCATAGCCGCGCTCGTCGGCAAGCGCGGCCGCGCGTTCCTTCGCTTCGTCGAAATCGCTGCCGAATTCGACGAGCTCGGCGCCGAAGCCGCGCATCGCGGCGTTCTTCTCGACCGAGTTGCCGTGCGGCACGACGATGAGGACAGAAAGGCCGGCGCGGCGGCCGGCGAGCGCCAGCGACTGGCCATGATTGCCGCGGGTCGCGCTCACGATGCCGACGGCGTCGGGCCGCGCACGCTTGAGCCGTTCGGCGTAGACGAGACCGCCGCGCACCTTGAAGGCGCCGGTCGGGGTGTGGTTCTCGTGCTTGACCACGACCTCGGCGCCGGTCGCCGCCGCGAGCTGCGGCCACGCGAATTGCGGCGTCGGCGGCACCACCGCACGCACCACGGCCAAGGCCGCCTCGACCTCGGAGAGGCCAAACAGGGCTTTCATCGCCCCGTCGTCCGGATGCTTTCCACCACCTTGACGACCGCCCCGGTGAGCCTGGCGAGCTCGTCCGGCGCGATGGTGAAAGCCGGCGTCAGGTAGACGATGTTCCCGAACGGCCGCACGAACACCCCCTCCGCAACAAACCGCGCGCGCATTGCATCGACGTCCTCGATCTCCTCGAGCTCGACCACGCCGATCGCGCCCATCACGCGGACATCGTGCACGTGCGGCATGTCGCGGCACGGCGCAAGGCCGGTGCGCAGCAGCTCTTCCATCGCCGCAACTTGCGCGAGGCGCGGCTCGCGCTCGAACAGGTCGAGCGAGGCATTGGCGGCGGCGCAGGCAAGCGCGTTCGCCATGAAGGTCGGGCCGTGCATGAAGGCGCAGGCCGGATCGTCCGACCAGAAGGCATCGAACACCTGGGGGCGCGCAAGCGTCGCGGCGAGCGGCAGCGTGCCCGCCGTGAGGGCCTTGGAGAGCGTGACGATATCCGGAGTGACGCCGGCGCCGGTCGACGCGAACATCGCTCCGGTGCGGCCGAAGCCCGTAAAGATTTCGTCGCAGATGAGCAGCATCTTGTTGCGGTCGGCCATGGTGCGCAGCCGGCGCAACATCTGCGCATTGGAGAACCGCATGCCGCCTGCGCCCTGCACCAGCGGCTCGACGATGATCGCCGCGATCTCGTCGCCATGGTCGGCGATGAGCCGCTCGAGGTGCTCGGCGCGCTCGTCGGTGTCCGGCAGGTCGCGCACGTAATGGCGCGGCAGCAGGCCGCCGAAGGCACGGTGCATGCCGTCTTCCGCATCCGACACCGCCATCGCGCCGGTGGTGTCGCCGTGGTAGGCGCCGCGGAAGGCGATGAACTTGGTGCGCCCGCGCACCCCTTTGTTGAGCCAGTACTGCACCGCCATCTTCATCGCGACCTCGACGGCGACCGAACCGGATTCGGAAAAGAACACGCGGTCGAGCCCGGGGAGCACTGCGGCGAGGCGGCGCGCGAGCGTGAGCGCGCCTTCGTGCACGAGGCCGCCGAACATCACGTGGGGCATCGCATCGAGCTGCTTTTTCACCGCCGCGGCGATGGCGGGATGATTGTAGCCGTGGCAGGCGGTCCACCACGAGGCGATGCCGTCGATCAGCTCCCGTCCGTCCGCGAGCACGATGCGGCTGCCGCGCGTCGCCACCACCGGCAGCGGCGGCGCCGCCGTCTTCATTTGCGCATAGGGCAGCCAGACGTGAGACAGATCGAGCCATCCGGATGGCTCGGCAGGACTCGCGGCGTATTTTTTGCCAGAATTGGGGTGCATCGAGCCCGTCGGCCTCCACGTTGTGAGTTTCAGCGTCGTGCCGCACCCGGTCCCCAGGAGACGGCAAGCGGGCGCCCCGTTGATGCCGGAACCGTTGCAACCTTCATAGCAGAAAATGTCCTCCCTCGACGACTTCGCCAACACCAAGCTAGCCGGTCTTGAAAGAGAGCATCTGCGCCGCGCGCTGGTGACCTCCGCGCGCCGCGACGTCGTCATCGAGCGTGACGGCCGGCGTCTCGTGTCGTTCTCGTGCAACGATTACCTCGGGCTCGCCCACCATCCCGCGCTCAAGGACGCCGCCCGCGACGCCATCGTGCAATATGGCGTCGGCGCCGGCGCCTCGCGCCTCGTCACCGGGAACCATCCGCTCTATGAGGGGCTGGAGACGCGGCTCGCGCGCCTCAAGGGCACCGCGGCATCTTGCGTGTTCGGTTCCGGCTATCTCGCCAACACCGGGATCATTCCGGCGCTGGTCGGCCGCGGCGATCTCGTGCTCATCGACGAGCTCGCCCATGCCTGCCTGTGGGCGGGCGCCCGCCTCTCCGGCGCGACCGTCGTGCCGTTCGCCCACAACAGCCTCGACGACCTGCGCGCGCTGTTGCGCGAGCGCCGCGCCGGGCACGGGTACACGCTGATCCTCACCGACGGCGTGTTCTCGATGGACGGCGATCTCGCCCCCCTCCCCGCGTTGGGCCGGCTCGCGCGCGAATACCAGGCCTGGCTGATGGCGGACGACGCCCACGGCATTGGCGTCGTCGGGCAGGGACGCGGCTCGACCTTCGCAGGGAGCACTGCGGCCGACGTGCCGCTGCAGATGGGGACGCTGTCGAAGGCGGTCGGCGCCTATGGCGGCTATCTCTGCGCGTCCGCGCCGGTGATCGAGCTGATGAAGAACCGTGCCCGCACCTTCGTCTATTCGACCGCGCTGCCGCCCGCCATCGTCGCAGCGGCGAGCGCGGCGCTCGACCTCATCGCCGCCGATCGCGCCCTGTGCGCCGCGCCGCTCGCCAAAGCGCGCGCATTCACCATGCGCGCCAACCTGCCGCCGGCGAAGAGCCAGATCGTGCCGCTCGTCGTCGGCACCGCCGAGGCGGCGCTCGCGGCGGCGCGCCTCCTCGAAGCGGAGGGCTTCCTGGTGGTGCCGATCCGGCCGCCGACGGTGCCGCCGGGCACCGCGCGGCTGCGCTTCGCCTTCACCGCGCGTCACGACGACCGCGACGTCATGCGGCTCGCCGATCTCGTGCGCACGCGGGTGGCGGCTACGGCATGACCGCGGTCTTCATCACCGCGACCGGCACCGACATCGGCAAGACCTTCATCGCGCGCGGCATGATCGCAGCACTGCGCGCGCGCGGGCGCAGCGTCGAGGCGCTCAAGCCGGTGATCACCGGCTTCGATCCCCGCGCACCGCAGACCTCCGACACCGGCCACCTGCTGCTCGCGCTGGGCGAGACACTGACGCCGGAGCGGATCGCGGCGGCGTCGCCCTACCGATTCCGAGAGCCGCTGTCGCCGGACATGGCCGCCCGCCGCGAAGGCACGGAGATCGACTTCGCCGCGCTCACGGCGCATGGCCGCCGCGCCATCGCCACCCATCGCGACGCGCTGATCATCGAAGGGATCGGCGGCATCATGGTGCCGCTCGACGATCGCCACACCGTGCTCGACTGGATGATCGCGCTCGACCTGCCGCTCATCCTCGCAGCCGGCTCCTATGTCGGGACGCTGAGCCACACGCTCACCGCGCTCGACGTGCTCGACCGCGCCGGCCTCGAGGTCGCCGCCGTGGTGGTGAACGAAACCCCGGGCAGCGCCGCGACTCTCGAGGAGACCGTCGCCACCATCCGGCGCTTCGCCACCGGGATCGAGGTGCTCGCGCTGCCGCGTCTGCCCGACGGCATGATCGAGCACCCGGTCATGGCTTCGCTCGCCGACCTGGTGTGACTTCGTCCGTCCCCGACTTCCGGGTGAAGCCGGGCGGCGTCCGCGACTGCACGGCCAGCAAGGAAGAGCCCCACCCTGCCCTCCCCGAAGCACCTGCGAGAGAGAAGGAACTTGTTGCGCTGCACTCCGGCATGATGCCGCTTGACCGCCGTTGTTGGCCACCGGACGCGCATGGAGTCATTCGGCGTTTGCGCCCTGCACGGTCCAGATGGTGGAGATCGAGCCCAGGCCGACGCCGCCGCGACCTGCCAGCCATTCATGATCCACATCGCGGTGTTGCCGCCGTGTCGCGCCACAGAAAGTCGCTCTTTCCGTCGCCGTCAAAATCGCCGGTCACGGCGATCGACCATTCGGGGATGCGTGCCAAGCCCGCCGTCGACAGGATCTGCGCGCCGTTCATGAACCAGAGCGCAACATCACCACTGCTGTCTCGCCAGACGAGATCGAACTTGCCGTCGCCGTCGAAATCGCCGGTGCCGACCACCGACCACACCGTCGGAACGTTGCCGATGCCTTGCGCTGATGACACCTGAGTGCCGTTCATCGACCAGACGGCAATGTTACCGCCTGTATCGCGCCAGAGGATGTCGCTTTTGCTGTCGCCGTCGAAGTCGGCAACAGCGGCGACCGACCAGGACATCGGGACGTTGCCGATGCCGGCCGACTGCATGACCTGCTCGGCATTCATGAGCCAGATCGCCGTATTGCCACTGGTGTCGCGCCAGAGAATGTCCCCGGCCCCGTCGCCGTTGAAGTCGCCCGTGCCGGCCACCGACCAATCGCTGGAGATCGTCCCGACCCAGCCCGTGTAGGTGATGGCCGGTCCGTTCATGAACCACATCAGGATGTTGCCATCCGTGTCGGTCCACAGCACGTCGTACTTGCCGTCGGCATTGAAGTCGCGCTGACCGACGATCGACCACGCGGCAGGTGAATTGCCCAGGAACACCGCTTGGGTGACCTGCGTCCCGTTCATCAGCCACATGGCGATATTGCCGTTACTCTCACGCCAGAGAACGTCGCTCTTGCTGTCGTCGTTGAAGTCGTGGGTGGTGGTGACGAGGCCGCTCGAAACGGACAATCGCGCCGTCCCAAGCGTCGTTGAACCACAATGCACCGTCAGGCCCAGTCGATATCTTGTCTGGGACAAACATGGGCACCGGATATTCCGTAATGATATTGGATGAAACGGTTATGCGACCGAGCTTGCTCGTACCGAACTCGGTGAACCAGAGTGCGCCGTCCGGGCCGACAGTGATACCGGAGGGATCGGCATAGGCCGTCGGAATGGCGAATAGCGAAATAACACCCGCGGTTGTGATGCGCCCGATCTGATCGGCCGCGCCCCCCGCAATGTACTCGGTGAACCACAGTGCCCCATCCGGTCCCGGCCGTGATAGAGTTTGGTTGAGGACCTACCGCGGAGGTCGGTGTCGGAATCGGATACTCCGTCACAACTCCATCGGTCGTGATACGGCCGATCTGGTTAGCACCGATCCTCGGTAAACCATAGCGCGCCATCGGCTCCTGCCGCGATGCTGCCGGGTGCGCTGTTCGCGGTCGGGGTGGGAAACTCGGTGATCACCCCAGCGGTGGTGATGCGGCCGATCCGATTTCCATTCACCTCAGTGAACCAAAGCGCACCGTCAGGTCCCACTGTAATGCCGTCAGGGCTGCTGTTGACCGTTGATCGCAAACTCGGTAATCTGCCCGTCCGTCGTGATGCGTCCGATCTTCCCGCGCGACTCGGTGAACCAGAGCGCTCCGTCCGGTCCACTCACGATCGCGACCGCGTAAAAACTGGTGGCAGGCAACGCGAAGTCGGTCACTACGCCGGCGGTGGTCATGCGCCCGACGTGGGCTGTAGGTAATTGATCCGTGAACCAAAGGGCCCCATCGGGCCCCGTGGTGAAGCCAACGACAGCAGGGACAGGGAACGTCGTGAGTTTCTGTGCGCACGCCGCATCCAGGCCAGCGGCGAGTACGAAGCCCATTACGAGCGAAGATATCAACGCTTTGTGCGCAATCCTGCACCCCAGTGCATTCCCAAGCATTGGCCCCTCACTCGCATTTCGCGCATCATCTCTTTCCTACGACTTTATGTAAGTCAAGTGACGGTGCGACGCCTTGTGTGGAGCGCGCCCCTACACCCACCCCATCACGATCACCGTCTCGACCACGCTTTCGAGGTTGAGCAGCACGTGCATGAGGATCGCGAGGGTGGTCGAGCCGGTGCGCCAGCGCACGAAGCCGAACAGCAGGCCGATGGCGAACACCTGGGCGGTGCCGAACCAGTCGTACTGCACGTGCAGCATCGACCAGATCAAGGAGATGACGAGGATTCCGGGCACCGCATCGCGCGGCTCGTGAACGAAGCCGCGGAACATGAAGCCGCGGAACAGCAGCTCCTCGCCGACCGGCGCGGCGAGGATGATGGCGAGCCACAGCCACGGCAGCGAGCCCTCCTCGCGAGCGGTGCGGTGCAGCTCGAGCTGGAACGCCGGCACCATGTCCTTGCCGAGCGCGAAGGTCACGGCGTCGGCGAGGACGATCGCGGCGGCGAGCGCGGCGACCGCGATGGCGACCTCGCGCGGACGCGGCACGTCGAGGCCGAGATATTCGAGCGCGTCGGTGCCGAGGAGCTGGATCGCCAGCACCAGCGTGACGATCTCGATGGGATTGCTGATGAGGGTGTAGATCGCGACCGCGGTGCCGTCGCTGTCGACCCGGCTCGGATCGATGCTCTTCACCAGCGAGAGCACCGCAAAGCCCATTGCCTGGCCGAGCACGAACGCGAGGATCGCGAAGGCGAGCGTCGCCCAGATGCCCCAGACCTTCATTCCCTGCCTTCGGCCCAGGCGCCGAGCCGCGCGCGCTCCGCCTCGGTCATGTTGGTCTCGTTGCCGAGCGGCATCGCCCGCTCGATCACGACCTGGATGGCGATCGACTTGGCCCAGCTCCGCAGGCCCTCGATGGTATCGAGCTTGATGCCCTTGGGAGGTCGGGCGAACGCCGGATGGGTCGGCTCAGCCGAATGGCACGCCGTGCAGTGCTTGGCGGCGAGCGCAAGCGCCTCGACATCGGGCACTGGGCTGGCGGCAACGGCCGGGCCGGCTGCCAATCCCATGACCGTCGCCGCGGCCAAGATTGCGGCGGCAACCACTTTGGCATGGCGCCTCACCTGCGCGTCGCTATCGAATTTGCACATTCGTCTCGATCCCGGGCACGGCGCGCTCCCTCTCCCCGCGTGCGGGGAGAGGGTCGGGGTGAGGGGGCGGTTTCGCACGTCTGAGCATCGGAGAATATCCTCTGACGTTCAGACTCCTGAAACCGCGTCCGGATCGCTGGCGCGGCCTTCTTATCCCGCCCCGGCTTCGGGGAGGGTGGCCGAGCGAAGCGAGGTCGGGTGGGGTCCGCGAGCGATAGCGAGCAAGGAGTAAAGAGCCCCACCCTGCCCTCCCCGAAGACGGGGAGGGAAAGAGCCCGCGTCAGGGAACGAGGATCGAGGCGCCGGTGGTGGCGCGGGACTCGAGATCGCGATGCGCCTTCTGGGCATCCTTGAGCGGATAGGTCTGATTGACCGGGATCTTCACCTTGCCGCTGGTGATGACCTCGAAGGTCTCGTCGGCGAGCTTGAGGAGATCCTCGCGCTTTGCCGCATAGTGATTGAGCGTCGGCCGCGTCGCGAACAGCGAGCCCTTGAACTGCAGGAGATTGATCGAGAACGCCTCGATCGGGCCGGACGACGCGCCGAAGCTCACGAACATGCCGAGCGGATGCAGGCAGTCGAGCGAGCCCGGGAAGGTGTCCTTGCCGACGCCGTCATAGACGACGTCGCACAGCGCGCCCTTGGTGATGTCCTTGACCCGGGCGACGAAGTCTTCCTCGCGATAAAGGATGGTGTGGTGAGCGCCATTGGCGCGGGCGAGCTCGGCCTTGGCCTTGGAGCCGACGGTGCCGATGACGTTGGCGCCGAGCGCATTCGCCCATTGGCAGGCGATGAGCCCGATGCCGCCGGCGGCGGCGTGGATCAGGATGGTGTCGCCCTTCTTCACCACGAACGTGCGGCGCAGGAGATAGCACACCGTCATGCCCTTGAGCATGGTGGCGGCGGCCGCCTCGTAGCTCACGCTGGCCGGCAGCTTGACGGCGCGGTCGGCCTGCAGCAGGCGCTCGCCGGCATAGGCGCCGAGCGGAACCACGTAGCCGACGCGGTCGCCGACCTTGAGGTCGGTGACGCCGGGCCCGACCGCCGTCACCTCGCCCGAACCCTCGTTGCCGGCGACGAACGGCAACCCGACCGGCGACGGATAGGCGCCGCTGCGGAAATAGGTGTCGATGAAGTTGATGCCCGCCGCGTGCTGCTTGAGCCGGACCTGCCCCGGTCCCGGCGCCGGGATGTCGATCTCCTCGTAGGTGAGAACCTCGGGCCCGCCGGTCTTATGTACGCGCACTGCTGCTGTCATGGTTCTCTCCACCGTCGCACGGGGTTGGCACGCCGGCCCCGTATTCTTGTCCAAGGCGCGGGATCATAGGTAGTCGTGCCGCCGACGCAAGCCGGGAGACCGCGCGCGCTCGCTTCCTCGCATGCGAGGCTCAACCCCTCACCCGCCCATCCTCACCGGCCGCCCGCGACGCGCAGCACCGCGCCCGTCGTGAACGACGAGCGCTCCGAGAGCAGAAACATCACCGCCTCGGCGATCTCCTCCGGCGTGCCGGGGCGTCCCAGCGGCACGACCTTGGAGAGCCGCTCGAGCCGGCCGGGCGGGTGGATGCCGGTGTCGGTCGGGCCGGGCTCGACCACGTTGACGCGGATGCCTTCGGCAGCGAGCTCGCGCGCGAGGCCGATGGAGAGGCTCTCCACCGCGCCCTTGGAGGCCGAATACATCACATATTCGCCGGCGCCGCCGAGCGTCGCCATCGCCGAGGAGAGGAGCACGATCGCGCCCCCTGCCCCGCCGTGGCCGGTCGAGAGCCTCGGGATCGCGGCGCGCACGCACAAGACTGCACCGAGCACGTTGATGTCGAGGATTTCGCGGGCGGCATCGGTCGCAAGGTTCTCGATCCGCGACACCGGGCCCGTGATAGCGGCGTTGTAGACGAGATCGGTGAGACGGCCGAGCTCATGGTCGATGGTTTCGAACAGCCGCGCGACATCGTCCTCGCGCCCGACATCGGCCTGAATGGCCACCGCACGCCGACCGGCCTTCTCGATATCGGCGACGACGGCCGCGGCCCCTTCCTTGTCCCGCGTGTAATTCACCGCGACATCGTAGCCCTGCGCCGCCGCGAGCCGCGCGGTCGCCGCGCCGATGCCGCGGCTCGAGCCGGTGACGAGGACGATTTTTTGCGCCGTCATGATCGCTTTCCGGTGTGCCGGCGCTTGCGGGCGGCCAGCACGTTGAAGGCCTCGACCGCGGCAGCGAACGCCATGGCGAAGTAGATGTAGCCGCGCGGGATGTGGAAGTCGAAGCCGTCGGCGACCAGCGCCACGCCGATCAACAGGAGGAAGGCGAGCGCCAGCATCTTGGTGGTCGGGTGGTTGGCGACGAACCGCGCCACCGGCCCGGACGCGGCATACATGACGGCGACCGCGATCAGCACCGCCGCGACCATGATCCGGATGTCCCGCGACATGCCGATCGCGGTCACGATCGAGTTGACCGAGAATATGACATCGATCGCGACGAGCTGGAGGATGACGAGGCCCATCGACGCCGATGCCGGCGACTGCGCCTCTTCCTCCTCCTCGATCTCGTCCTCGTCGGGGATGTCGATCTCGCGGTGCATCTCGTGCGTCGCCTTGGCGATGAGAAATAGCCCGCCGCCGATCAGGATCAGGTCGTGCCAGGAAAACGCGTTGCCGAGCACCGTGAACACGATGGCCGAGAGGCCGAGCAGCGAGGTCAGCGCGAACAGCAGCGCAATGCGGAAGATGAGTGCGAGGCCGAGGCCCACCCGCCGGGCGATCTCGGCGCGGCGGGGATCGAGACGACCGACCAGGATCGAGATGAAGACGACGTTGTCGACCCCGAGCACGATCTCGAGAGCAGTGAGGCTCGCGAGCGCGGCCCAGGCGTTGAGGTCGGTCAGGAGGTCGAGCACGCGTCACTCACGGCCGGGTTCGGAAATAGCCCGCGCAGACAACATAAAGCCCGATCGCGCACAAGACGACGGTGATCCATGCGGGCGGGTCGAGGTCGAGGATCACGGCGGCGATCGCGAGCACGCCCCACAGCGCGAGAAGCGCGATGTTGAAGACGCGGTGCCGGCGTACCCGCACCGGATGGATGAACGGAAACGGCACGAAGGTTGCCGCGACGAGCGCCGCCACGAAGAGGAGCGCCAGGAGCGGCGGCGGGCGAACGAGCAATAGATAAAACGCCGCAATGTTCCACAGCGCGGGAAAGCCGCGGAAATAATTGTCGGGCGTCTTCATGGCGCGGTCGGCGAAGTAGAGCGCGCCGCTCACCACGATGCACACGCCGGCAAGCGCGGCGGACCAGGGCGGCAGCACGCCGCCGGTCACGATCGCATAGGCGGGGACGAACACGTAGGTCGTGAAATCGACCACGAGATCGAGCGCCTCGCCCGACCACCGCGGCAGGGTTCGCGCCACGTCGAGACGGCGCGCCAGCGGCCCGTCGGCAGCATCGACGATGAGCGCGAGCCCGAGCCAGGCGAACATGATGGCCCACTGCCCCGCCGCCGCCGCGATGAGCGCGAGCAAGGCGCAGGCCGCGCCGGCGGCGGTCAGCACATGAACGAAGAACTGTCCGATCGTCCGACCGTCGAGCTCGCCCAACGCACTCCCCCAGTCAGCAGCACAATGTCAGCAGCACGATGTCAGCAGCACAATGCCGGCAGCACGATTTCACGAACGCAATGTCCGCGGCAGACCGCCGGCCTGGGCAAACACCCGCGCGGGCGGAGGATGCATTATGCCCTGACTGCGGTCGCCTTCGAGGGCTGCAGCACTGCATAGCGCATCACGACGAGCCCGACGGCAAAGCTTGCGATCCAGGCAATCCGCGCGCCGTAACGGTCGTGCGGGTTCGACAGGGCGCCGCATACGACGGCATTGGCCAGCACTGCCACGCCGACGGTCGCCGCGAGCCGGCGCAGGTCCGCGTAATCGCCGCGCCCCATCATCACGATGAACGGGAGCAGCATGATGGATATCAGCGCGACCGGCACCTGCACCTCGTTGAGGGCGCGGAAGCTCACTTCGCCGTGCTGCTGGCGGGCTGCGCGCATCGCCGGCACGATGCTCGGCATGTAGTGCTCGATGATCCCGTAGGTGTGCCAGATGGTCGTCAGCACGCCTTCACCGTTCTCCACTTTCACGAGCTGCTTCGCCGCGGCCACGGCGGCTGTCTCGATCTGCTGGCCCGGATATTCGGCGAGGCTGCCGAGCACGATGCTGCGCATCTCCTCGCCGAGCCCGTCGAAGCGGCCGAGCTCGTTGAAGGGGCCGGCGTTCCACAAGAACTCGTCCGCGGTGCGTGGAAACCGGTGGCGGTACGGGCACAGCTTGAATTGCGTCTGCGGGCAGTGCTCCTCGAGATACCGCGCGACGATGCCGTCCTCCAGCATGCGCGCGAACACGATGCCGTAGCCGCCCGGCGTCCAGGCCACCCGGCCGGACAGCGCGAAGTTGGTGCCGAGCAGCATCGCCGCGCCCAGCACCAGCGCGCCGGCGCCGCGCCCGAGCGCCGCGAGGGGCAAGAGATCGCGCCAGTAGAGGCGGGCGAGCCCGGCCACAGCCACGATCGCCATCAGCACGGCAAGCGTCGCGCTGTGGGTGGCCGCGGAAAAGCTCACCAGCAGCACGAGCCCCGCGGTTTCGCCCCTGCCCAGGCGGCCCGACGCATAGAGCAGGAGGTGCAGTGCCAGCACCGCCGTCCCCGCGAAAATATCGGTGAGCAGAATGCCGGCGAGCCAGGGGAGCGATGTGACCGCGGCGAGCGCCGCCACCGTGCCGAGGAGCGCCAACGGCCGGTCGGCAAAGCCGTACACCCGCAGCATCAGCCAGATGACCCAGACGGCGGCCGCCGCCTGCAGGATCATTTCCGGCCAGAAGTGAAGAGGCCAGCCGGCCACGGCGAACAGGCCGTAGACGGTGGAGCGGCTCGGCACGAGATAGCCCTCGAACCATCGCGCGAGGTAGCCGCCGCTGTCGTATTGCAGGAACGGAAACCGGTTCCACATGGCCGGCGCAAGCAGCAGCATGATCGCCGCCACCGCCTCGGCGAGGCGCGTGTAAACCCTCATGTGCAGGATGATCCCCGTGCCTGGTGCGGTTGCTGCTGACGCCCGGGAGGAATGATAGCCCTGCCCTGCGTCCGCCGGAAGCAGCGGTTCCCCCATTGCGACATCACGGACACTTCTGTCGCGCACGGCACGCGCCATGGTAGACCGACCGGCAAATGGCCAACGCGATAGAGACAGGCGTTTCGCCCTGTGCGGTCATCGGCGGCGGACCCGCCGGACTGATCGCCGCGCTGGCGCTTGCCCATTTCAAGGTGCCTGCCACGCTGGTGGCACGGCGGCCGGCCGGGATCGATAACCGCACCACCGCCTTGCTGGCGGGCTCGGTCGCCGCACTCGAAGCGCTCGGCGTGTGGGAGGCATGCCGCCCTCATGCGGCGCCGCTGCGGGTGATGCGGATCGCCGACGACACCAGCCGCCTGTGGCGCGCGCCGGAGGTGCGCTTCGAGGCCGAGGAGATCGGCCTTCCCGCCTTCGGCTGGAATATCGAGAACTCCCGCCTCGTCGCCGCCCTCTGGGACCGCGTCGGCAGCGCCTCCGGGCTCGACCACGTCGATTCCGCCGCCCGGTCGATCGAGATCGGCGACACGGGCGTCAGCGTCACTGCTGAAAACGGCTCTTTCGTCGTGTCGCTGGCGATCGGGGCCGACGGTCGCCATTCGCTCTGCCGCAAGGCGGCGGGCATTGCCGTGAGCGAACGGACGACGCCCCAGACTGCGCTGACCTACATTATGAGCCACTCCCGGCCTCACTATGATATTTCGACGGAATTTCATACCGAGCATGGCCCCTTCACGGTGGTGCCGCTGCCCGGAAGCCGCTCCAGCGTCGTGTGCGTGGTCGCCCCGCGCGAGGCCGAGCGCCTCGCCCAGCTGAGCGGGACTGCGCTCAACGCCGAGATCGAGCGGCGCTGCCACTCGATCCTCGGAAGGGTCGAGGTCGAGCCGGGCCATGGCGCCTTCCCCCTCATGCTCGCGACCGCCGAGCGTGCGGCTGCACACCGGGTCGCGCTCGTCGGAGAAGCTGCCCATGTGTTTCCGCCGATCGGGGCTCAGGGGCTCAATCTCGGCCTTCGCGACGCCGTGACCATCGCCGAGGTCGCGGGCGCGGTTGCTCCCGGCGAGGACCACGGCGCCGACGCGGTGACCGCCGAATACGAGCGGCGCCGCCGCGCCGACATCGGCAGGCGAATTTTCGCCGTCGACATTCTCAACCGGTCCCTGCTCTCCGATCTCTTGCCCGTCCAGGGTTTGCGCGGGCTCGGCCTCTATGCTCTTGACCGCGTTGGCATCTTGCGCCGCGCCCTGATGCGTGAAGGGGTTGCGCCAAGGGCTGCGATCCCGGCGCTGATGCGTCTGCCTGATGCTGCTTCGGCTTCGGCCGTTACCCGACCGGACACGAGCCCTGACTTGTCCTTGTCATCGGCGCCGCCCATGTAACTGGCGCTGACATGGCAGAGGACGCGGAGGAAAACATGGGATTGATGGATGTTCTCAACGGCATGCAGAACGGTCCGCGCGGCGCGAGCCCGTCTGCTCCGACCACCCAAACCAAGGAAGGCGGCGGAATGTCGCCGATGATGATGGCTCTGCTCGGCCTGCTCGCCTTCAAGGCCTTCAAGGGCCTGACCGGCGGCGGCAAGCCGGCCGCCAAGGCCCCGGCACCCGCGCCGACCCCGCCTGCTCACGCCCCCGGCGGCACGGTGACTGCCGGAATGCCGGGCAACCTGGGCGACCTGCTAAAGGGGGGGCTCGGTGGCCTCCTCGCCGGTGGCGCTGCCGGGACGGTCCTGAGCGGCGGGCTCAACGACCTCCTCAAGCAGCTCCAGGACAGCGGTCATGGCGAGATCGCCAAGTCCTGGGTCGGCACCGGTCAGAACCAGCCGATCTCCCCGAGGGATCTCGGCTCGGCGCTCGGCGCCGACCAGATCAACTCGTTGACCTCGGAGTTCGGCCTTTCCCGCGACGAGTTGCTGCATGGGCTCAGCCAGTATCTGCCGCAGGTCGTCGATCACTTGACCCCCGGCGGCCACGTGCCCGCAGCGCATGAGATGGACCGCCTGATCTAATCGGTCGGTCGACAACCAGCATCGAGATCGCCCAGTCCCGGTTCGGGACTGGGCGCGGCGCATCGGTGAGGCTAAGGTGCCGCGCCGTTGGAGAAATGCGCCGGGGGATCTCGATGCAACGTAAAGTCATTATTTCGTGCGCCGTCACCGGTTCTGCGGACACGCCGGGCAAGAACCCGGCGGTCCCGGTGACGCCGCAACAGATCGCCCAATCCGCGATCGATGCCGCCAAGGCCGGCGCAGCGATCGTGCACATTCACGTGCGCGACCTCCAGACGACCCGCCCCAGCATGGACAAGGCGCTCTATCGCGAGGTCGTCGAGCGCATCCGCGGAAGCGGCGTCGACGTGCTCATCAACCTCACCACCGGTCCCGGCGCCCGCTTCACGCCCGGCGCGGACGACCCGCTCAAGCCCGGCCCCGCCACCAACCTCAAGCTGCCGGCAGAACGCGTCGAGCACATTCTCGAGCTGCGCCCCGACATCTGCAGCCTCGACATGGGCAGCATGAACATGGGCGGCTACGTCTTCATCAACACGCCGAGCTACCTCGAGGCGATGGCGGTCGCGATCCGCGACATCGATGTCCTTCCCGAGCTCGAAGTGTTCGAGACCGGCCATCTCCTGCTCGCCAAGCGGATGATCGAAACCGGCCACATCAAGAAGCCCGGCATGTTCCAGATTTGCCTGGGCATTTCATGGGGCCAACCGGCGACGCCGGAAGCGATGCACTACATGCGCTCCCTCTTGCCGGCAGATTCGCCGTGGTTCGCGTTCGGGATATCGCTCCACCAGTTTCCCATGGTGGCCCAGGCGGTCCTGCTCGGCGGCCACGTCCGGGTCGGGCTTGAGGACAACATCTATCTCGGCAAGGGCCAGCTTGCCCCGAGCAACGCGGCGCTGGTGGAAAAGGCCGCGAAAATCATCGAGATTCTCGGCGACCACGTCGCAACGCCAAAGGACGCGCGTGCGATTCTCGGGTGTGCGGCGGCCTAGCGGCTGGAACGTTCGTGCGCCCGTGCGACAGGCGCGCGCCGCGGCGTCAAGCGCGGTTAGTTACGGCTGAAGCGCCGCGTCTTACCGCGGGCGATGTCGGACAGCAGCGCGATCGTAATCCAGGTCACGAGCGCCATCAGGGCGAACACCGCGAGGAGCCCGATGTCGTGCATGCTGTGCACCAGGAAGCTGTTCTTCGGCGGTATCGCGAAATAGTGAACGGCGATCTGGCTCGACAATGCGGCGGCGAGGCCGGACTTGGTTCCGAACAGCACCTGGGCAAGCACGATGGGCACCAGGAAAAGGCCGAACGCGCCGTAGACCGGCAGGCCCCGAATTCCGATGTAGACGGCGGTAGCCGCGATCACGAGCACGATCGACATCGCGATGCGATCCCACAGGGGGAGCGCGCGCAGCAGTTTTACCACCGCCAGCAGCCGTGCGTTCGCACCCGAATATCCGAGCGCAAGCAGCGATCCGATCAGAAGCCCGATGGTGGCGCACACCGCCAGCGCCCACCACGGCGCGTCCATCAGGAACAGCAAAAAGCCGACCGACAGTCCGCCGGTCAGTCCTACGCATAGGAGATTGATTTTCACCTTAAGTCGTCCGCCCGCCGGTTTTATTCTTATGAGTGAGGTTCCTTTAGAAGCATTATACTCGAATTTCACCGGCATTGCGAATGTCCGGCAAGGACTTTCCAGGATTTTTTCTGGTTAGGTGAAGGGCCTGCTGCAGCGCAGCACGCAACAATCGAACAAACCGGCCGTCAATTCGCGACGGCGACGAGTTCGCGTGCCAGCCGATTGTGGCGCTCGATCACCATGGGAAGGTCGATCGTCGTCAGGCGGCCGTCGCGGACGACGACACGGCCGTTGATGACGCTCAGCGCAACATTGCCCGGTGCGCAGAACACCAGCGCCGCCACGGGGTCGTGCAGCGCCCCGGCGAGGCCCACGCGGCCGAGGTCGAAGGCGACGAAATCCGCAGCCATGTCGGGGGCGAGGCTCCCGATATCGTCGCGGCCGAGCACCTT
>CAWGRH010000001.1:0-407484 GCA_963824905.1 uncultured Alphaproteobacteria bacterium | reverse complement strand
TCCTTTGGCGGGACAACCTCGGCAACACCGCGATCTGGTTCATGAACGGAACACAAGTGGGATCGGCCGCGGGCGTTGGGAATGTACCCACGACCTGGTCCGTGGTGGGCACCGGAGACTTCAACGGAGACGGCATGAGCGACATCGTCTGGCGCAATGGTGCGGGCGACTACAATGGGGACGGCGCGAGCGATCTCTTGTGGCGCGACGGCAGCGGCAACACGGCCATTTGTTCATGAACGGTACGAACCGTCGCTTCCCACCGCGGTCCGTCGGCAACATCCCGACGAACTGGACCGTGCAATCGGTCAACGCCGAGTGACAGCGGATCTCCTGCTCATCGTCTCTTCCGGACGATCTTGCCTCAATGTGAAGCGCCGAACGGCCCCAACTGGGGTCCAGAGATCAAGGGCGACGGTCGCCACGGCGAAGGTGCTTCGCGAGCAACCTGATTTGCCGCCGGCCAAGCCCCTCCATAAGCGCGCGAAAAGGTGTAACCTCCAACTCAAGTGCTGAATTGAAGCAGTTCTATCACGCGGGCGCGGTGGAGATGGCGGGCAAGCATTGACAACCCGGACACAATAGCGAGTGCCGTTGCGATCCCTCGTGGACGACCATTGGAAGACCATTGGAAGAGCATTGAACGGGAGGTTGGCATGCGCGCACCGAGATTTCCTTCTTTCGCATTGCATTGGCAGCAGCGGCGACGACCCCTGCCCTCGCCGAGACCGGCGCGACGAAAGGCGATATCCCTAACTTCACCCGCGTCTGGCAACACCCGGGCTTTCCCTGGTTCGAGCCACCGGCATCGGGCCCCGGCCCGGTCACGAACCTGTCACGCTGGCCCCAGCTACCCGGCAATGCTTCGGGCTCAGTGGCCCAGCCTCCGCTGCCTCCAGGCGTGGCAGGCGTGAGCGACTATGACCAGTTGGTCGGCGACTACAAAAACCCGATCCTGCAGCCCTGGGCGGCGGAGGTGGTAAAGAAGCACGGCGAGCTGTCGCTCAACGGCGTCGTCTACGGGAATCCTTCCAACCAGTGTTGGCCGATGCCGGTGCCGTTCATCTACAAACAATTCATGGTGCAGTTCATTCAGAGGCCGGATCAGGTTCAGATCATCTACACGGCGCCCAGCACAGACATCCGCCATGTGCGCCTGAATGATCGTCATCCCGAGCCGCTCACCCCGTCCTGGTACGGGGACTCGTCGGGCATTACGAGGGCGACACGCTGGTGGTCGACACCGTCGGCGTCAAGGTCGATCGGCCCTATGCGATGCTCGACCTGTTCGGCACGCCCTATACGAAATCACTGCATATCGTCGAACGCTATCGCTTACGCGAATACGACGACGTGAAGGACGCGATCGAGAGGAACAAGAAAGAGAATTGGCTGCTGAACGGCGACATCTTCAGCAAGCACCGCGGCAAGTTCCTGCAGCTCCATATTACCATCGAGGACGAAGGCGTCTTCACGACCCCATGGACCTCGACCATCACCTATGTGCCGGGACCGGATGTGTTGGGCGAAGTCGTCTGCGCGGACAATGTCCGGCAATATTATTACGATCGCAAAGACACCGACGTTCCGCGCGCCGAGAAGCCGGACTTCTGAAGGCTGTGATCGGGCGGAAGCGCAGGCCTGTCCTGCGGGCGGCTCTTGCGAAGGCGGCGCGCACGTTAAGTGCGCGCCGCCCGTTTTCGGTTATCCACTGACCCGGTCAGGACCGGCCAGCGCGGATAGCCACTTACTTCTTGCCCTTCGACGACCTCACCAGCGCCGAGCACGGCGTGCGGCGGCCGTTTCCTTCGTCGATGAAGCACTTCTTGCTCTTGTACATGGCCGAGCACGGCGTGTAGCGGCCATAGCCCTCATCGAACAGGCACTTGGCGGAGGCCGGGACCGTCGATCCGGCGGTGCTCATGAAGACGAGCGCCGCGAAGCCGGCCAGCAAAGCGGCTGATATGGTAAACGATTTCATGTTGTCCTCCTGCGTTTCCAACGGGACAGCCGACCCTGCATTCCCGCTGCTCGACTGCGAAGCTACATTCGCACATAACTTCGCAAAGTTTCCTCGTGATCGGTTGTGAGGCGACGTTAGCAGTTGCGCGCCGTCTCTACCCGCGACCGTCCGTCGCCCCTGAGACTACGTGACCCGAGACAGCCAGCGTTATTTGTGCCCGCCCCGGTGCTCCTTCTTCGAGGCCGGACGGTATCGCATCAGCTGCTGACGGATGAACGGATCGGGGTCGGTTCCGCGGTAGCGGCTCCTTCGCCAGATCGACTGGCAATCCCCCGGCTCTCCCTGCCAGGAAGGTCCGTTGCCGGGGCCACGCGAGCGCGGCGGTCCGTTGTCGTAGCCCGAGTTCGCGCACCAGCCGGGAACGTTCGCGGCGCGAGCGAAGCTCCACGGCGACACTGCGATTGCCATCGCCGCGATGGTGAAGACGATGAATAGCCTCATGGCGTTCCTCCCTCACTTCTGCTTGGCGAACCGCGGCCCTTATTGCGCGTACCGGGTGAAGACAAGGTCGCGTGCCTTGACCTCGTTGTGGCAGGGGAAGCAGCTCTTCATGAGCGCCTCGTCACTCGAGGGCTTGCCGTCCTGGAAATGCGCGAAGCCCCAGCCGCCCGTTGCGGCGTACTTTTTCGAGTTCTTGACCATGAACTGAATGTTCGTCGGCGCACCGGGCACGAAAGACTGCTCTTGCCCGAAGACCTTATTGTTTTCCGCCGAAGGCACGTGACCGTAATGCAGAGCGGCAATGATCGCGCCGTCCGGGAACGGGAGCTTCCCTTCGCGATAGGCCTGGATCGCCAGGTCGTTACCCAACACAGCCGCAAAACTGCGAAGCATACCCTCCTCGTGGGCCACGGACACCAGCCTCCAGTCGCGGTATCCAGGGGGAATACTGGTAACGTAGATCGCAGCGCCCTCCTGATTGGCTGCGGGTACCGTCAACGCGATAATCCCGGCCAACGCTGAAACTCCAATCAATGGGAATGCTATCAGTTTCATTTCCCTCCTCCTCTGACGGGGGCTCCGTTTCGACCTTCCCAGCCGCTACATCATGCTCTCCAATGCCATGCCCGCACCAGCCATCAGCATGCTCACATGCCGGGTTCACGGCGTCGGCGCGTAATGCGCAAAGACGAAATCGCGATCCTGGGCGGGCGCATGGCACGGGAAGCACGTTTTATGCAGCGCCTCATCACCGGGCTTGCCATTCCTGAAGTCTGCAAACCCCCAGCCGCCCGTCGCAGCGTATTTCTTCGAGTCCTTGACCATGAATTGAACGTTCTCGGCGGCCCCGGCCAGCGAGGATTGCAGGCCGGCGCCGGGAAACCCGCTGGCGAGGACCTTGTCGTTGCTCTCCGACGAGGCTTCATCCCAATGCAGCGCGGCGATGATTGCGCCGTCGGGGAATGGGCGCTTGCCCTCCCGAAAGGCCTTGATCGCAATATCATTGCCCAATTGCGCGCGCAGCTGCTTGAGACTGCCTCCTGCCAGGCGTCCGACTGCGATCAACTGCCAGTCGCGGTATCCGGCCGGAATTGTGACGCCGTAGATCGGCGAGGCCTCGCTGCCGGGCTTTGGTTGCTCCTCCTTCGGGCTCTGCGCGGTGGAGCTCGTGACGTACAGAGTGCAAACAGCGACGGCGGCGCAAACACCGAAAACGCCGATCGTCTTTGCAGCGGCACCGCGCACTGTGCGCCGGCGGTCGTCGTTGATCTCCCCGGCGGTATCGTCGTTGCGCATCGGTTCGCTCTCCTCGCTTCGGCCAAATATGATCAACGGCGGGATCAGCCGAACGTGAACCCGTAGGCCGCCACGCCGGGATCGAGAAATTCGATTTCGAACATCCGTTCGGCGATGGGCATCGGCTGTCGGATGAGCTGGTGCAGCCGCTGTTCGACGACCGTTCCCATGCCCTGCTCGTCGACGTCAATTCCATGAGCAGCGCCCGGCGCCTTGCCGTCGATGCGCACCCGAAATCGTACCGGGGTGCCCTTCGACGTCGGTCCCATCACAAGGTGCAGATCGCGGGCGTGGAACTGATAGACGATCCGCCCGTCGGCCTTGTTGAGCACCGTGGCTCCCTTCTCGACGGTCCAATCGCCGGCGAGAGCCCAGCGGTTGAGCTCCAATCGCGCGGGCGCCGCGTAGACGCGAGGTTGACCGCGCGCCGCCCCGCCCGGAGATGCAAACCCCTCGGTGCGTTCATAGCCGACATAGTTTTCTTCCGACTTCAGATCCGCCCAGGCTGCAGGCGCCTCGAAACCGCGGCCCTCGACCGCAACGAGGTCCCGCGCGACGCCGACGGCCCCCGCCTCAGCCAGCAACTGCTGAATGAACCTTTCCGCCTGCGCGTACTCGCCCTCGCCGAACTGCTGATGACGGACACGCCCCTGCGCATCGACAAAATAGAGAGCCGGCCAATAGTGGTTGTTGAAGCCGTGCCAGATCGCATAGTCGCTGTCGACCGCGACCGGATAAGGCAGGTTCATCGCCTTCACGGCGCGGCGGACATTGTCGATGTCGTGCTCGAACGGAAATTCGGGCGTGTGCACGCCGATGACGACGAGCCCCTGATCCCGGTACTTCTCGGCCCACGCGCGGACATAGGGCACCGTGCGCAGCCAGTTGATGCAGGTGTAGGTCCAAAAATCGACGAGAACGACCTTGCCTCGCAGGTCCGCGGCCGTCAGAGGCTCGGTGTTGAGCCAAGCGGTGGCGCGACTCAGGGAAGCCAACTCACCATCGGAAGGCGACCCATCCGCTGGAGAGGTAAGTTGCTGCACGACCGCCGGAAATAAGCTGCCGCCAAAGGCAAAGACGGCGACACCCACCGCGGCGTTGCGCAACAGCTGGCGCCTACGCTGGTTGACGGTCTCGAAGCCTTCTCCCGTACCCATCGCAAACTCTCCCTGCGCCGGCCAATACGAGGCTCGGCTTTCGCTGTCCTGAACTTGGCGCAGGAGCCGGGAAATAGCTCGTTATGCGCTGTTAGATGCCGTTAGCTGTTGCGAGCAGCGGTCGACCGACCTGAAACGCAACCGCACCCTATGTAATATGGGTGGCAGTCGCTGACACGGCAGCCCAGGAGCGGAGGGCCGTTGCGGCCGAGCCCCTTCCATCGGAACCAATTCGCCGCATGCCCGGAGATGGCCGGTGGCTGGACGAGCCGGCCCCGCTTTGCAAAGCTCCGTCCAACAAAAAGTTCCGACCGGGAGGTTGCCTTGGAAGCCGCTTGGCGCGTCCGTTTTGCCGCCGCGATTGCCTTCGCGGTCGGCGCCTGTGCTGCCGGCGGGGCGACGGCGGCCGATTATCCGGCGCGGCCGGTGCGTCTCATCGTCGGCTTCGCTGCCGGTGGACCGACCGACATCCTCACCCGCATTCTCGCCGAGCGGCTGTCGCAGCGCACCGGGCAGCAGTTCATCGTCGAGAACCGCACCGGCGCCAGCAGCAACGTCGCAGTCGAAACGGTGCTCAACGCGCCGCGCGACGGCTACACGGTCCTCGTCATGTCGACCGCAAATGCCATCAACGCGACGTTCCGGCCGTCGCAATCGTTCAACGTGCTGCGCGACCTCGCGCCGGTCGCGGGCCTCGCGCGCATCACCTACGTGGTCGCGATCAACCCGTCGGTTCCGGCGCGCAATATCGCGGAGCTCGTCGCCTATGCGAAGGCGCATCCGGGCGTGGTGAACGCCGCCTCGGCCGGCATCTCGAGCTCGAACCATCTTGCGGCGGCATTGTTCGCGGCGATGACCGGGATCGAGCTCACCCACATTCAATATCCCGGCAACGCCGCGGCCTATTCGGACCTCCTCGCCGGCCGCGTGCAGCTCATCTTCGCGGACCTTGCCTCGGCGCTGCAACACGTCAAGAGCGGTGCATTGCGCGGCCTCGCTGTCACGTCGCAGGCGCGCAACGCGGAGCTGCCGGACCTGCCGACGATCGCCGAGAGCGTGCCGGGATACGAGGCCTACGCATGGTACGGCTTTGCGGTGCCGCGCGGCACGCCGCCGGACGTCGTCGAGACGCTCAACCGGGCGGTCAATGCGAGCCTCGCCGATCCCGCCGTCAAGGCGCGGTTCGCGACGCTCGGCGCCGAGGCGATGACCTTTACGCCGGCCGAGTTCGGTGCGTTCATGACCTCGGAAACCGGCCGCTGGGGCGAGGTCGTCAAGGCCGCCGGCCTCAAGCCGGAATAGCCGCCAAGGTCCGCAATGCCGATCAATCCCCTCGTCCTCGCTCCGAGCACGATCCCCAACTCGGCGCCGCTCGTCTACATCGAGGCGGCGGCGCGTGCCGGCTACCAATGGATCGGGCTGCGGCTCAATGCGTCGCCCGGGCTGCCCTATCACCCCGTCGTCGGCGACGCCGCGCTGATCCGCGCGATGAAGCAGGCGATCGCGGCCGCGGGCCTCACCGTGCTCGACATCTACAGCTTCTATCTCGTGCCGGACGTGAAGGTCGAAGACTTCGTGCCGGCTTTCGACCTCGCCGCGGAGCTCGGCGCGAAATACGCGGTCACGATGGGGGCCGACACCGACTGGTCGCGCATGCGCGACAACTTCGAGCGCCTGTGCGATCTCGCCGCCGGACGCAACCTCGTCTGCGCGATCGAGCCCGCGGTGATCCGCCCGCTCGCGAGCATGCCGCAGACGCTCAAGCTCATCGCCGAAGCAAAGCGCACCAACGCCGCGATCTGCGTCGACCCCCTCAACTTCGTGCGCGCCGGCGACACTGCCGCCGACCTCGCGCAGGTCGACCCCGCGCTTCTGCCCTATGCGCAGATCACCGACGGCATGATCCTGCCCGGCGAGCCCGATCCGGCGATGCTCGGCCGTATGCCGCCCAACCAGCGCCGGCTGATGGGCGAAGGCATGGTGCCGGTCGCCGACATCCTCGACGCGCTCCCTCCAGGCCTTCCGCTGAGCGTCGAGTTTCCACCGCCCAACGCCGCAACCGACGAGCGCGCCTGGGCCGCGCTGGTGCACGGCAACGCGCGGGCCTGGCTCGATCGCTATTATGCGCGGCAACGCTAAACCAGGCTGCCATCCCCGACGCCACGCGGAATGCGATCACGAACGTCGACGAAGCTCTGTTGGGGTACCTCGAAGCGCTGGAGAAGACCGGTCAGGACTTGTGTGACCCATTCTCCGCCGACATTTCCCAATAGGGCGAAAGTTTGTTCTTCACGCCCGTTAACCGCTTCATTCAACACATTGATCGCCGAAGTATTTTTTGCGCGTGCGCGAGGCGCCGCAATACTTTCTTAACCCGCCCCGCCGAGGATGCCCGGCGAGGGGTTGGGGTGTTCTCGACAATCTATTCGACGACAAGCGGCGGGGCTTGCGCTCTGCCGCGCGGCGGATGTCGTTGCGCGGACTGCATTCGTCCACGTCCACCTCTCGCATCCAGCGTGGAGTGAAAGAAGCGTGGAGTAAACAACAATGAAGACAACACTTGCCAAGGTGACGGGCTTAGCCCTGATCGCAGCCTCGTTCGCCTTTTGCGGCTCTCTTGCCTACGCCGACACTGAGGACACGACTTCCATCCAGGTTCTCACCTTCGATGCCGTCGGCAATCCCGGCGAGATCATCGCGGCGCTCGACTGCGATACCGAGGACGGCATGGGCGGCTGCCCGGTCGAACACTCGGTCGCTGCGGAGCCCACCGAGACGACCGTTGCGGACGCTTTCGACCCGGCGGTACTCGAAGCCGCGGCCGAGCCCGCCGCCGACACCGCCGAACCGGCGATCCGCTCCGTCGACGCCATCATCGCCGAGGTCCACGAGATCGCGGTGATCATCGTGACGGGCGACACCGAGACCACGATCGAGGAGCCGGCGCAGACGGCGGCCATCGCCGCGCCTGCGGCCGAACCGCGGCCGAAGACAAGACCACGAGCGACGCATCCGCGTCGCAGCCGAATGAAGAGAAGGCCGGTGAAGCCTCCGCTGCCATCGTGGTCGAAGTCACGCAGTCGGAGACCGTGGCGGTTCCCGGTCAGCCTGTCGACGACGAACCGGTGGTGACCGGCTCGATTGCCGAGCCCGTCGACGACCACGCCGGTCTCGATGCTCGACGGCAAGAACGGCGACGAAGACTTCTGAGAAACTTCGAGGGCGGCGGGGACCGAGGTCCCGCGCCGCCCTTTTTGTGTCTGCAGTTACGTCCGCACTTTTCAGCAATGTCATGGCCGGGCTTGACCCGGCCATCCCGCTTATAGAAGCACCGCCGTGCCACGTTAATCGCGGATCGCCGGGTCAAGCCCGGCGATGACGACAGTAGGCAGCAGGACATGCGCCGCTGCACCTTCCGCTGATGCGCGGCGCTCCCTCTCCTCCGCTCCCCTCCCCGACGCTACGCCACCGCCGATTGCGCGACCGTCGGCCCGTCGCCCTCGAGCGTCGTGCGGCGCATGTCGCGCACCTCGCTCGTCTCCTTGTAACGGCGGGCGCGGTGCATGGTCTGGCGATTGTCCCACATCACAAGGTCATGCTGCCGCCAGACGTGGGCGTAGACGAACTGGCGCTGCGTCGCGTGCTCGGCGAGGTCGCGCACGAAGGCGAGCGCCTCCGGCACCGGCCATCCGACGATGCCGCCGATGTGGGACGAGAGATAGAGCGATCTTCGTCCGGTCACCGGATTGGTCCGCACCAGGCGATGTCGCACCGGTGCGAACTTCACCCGCTCCTCCGCGGTGAACTCGGTGAAGCCGAGCTGGCCACGCGAAAACAGGAGCGAATGCTCGGTAATCGAGATTTTCGACCTCGGCTTTCGTTTCGGGATCGAGCGCGTCGTAGGCGGCGCGCATGTCGGCGAATTCGGTGTTGCCGCCGGCCGACGGAACGACGCGGGCGGACAGCAGCGAATATTTCGAGCCCGACCGCCTTGAACGAGGAATCCGAGTGCCACAGCCTGTTGCCGAGGTTGAAGCCGCGGCGGCGGTCGTCACGGGCGAGCAGGTTGCCGTCCTTATCGAGATTGGAGATGTCGCTCATCTCGTAACCGAGGCGGCGCTCTTCGGAACGGGTCACGTTGTTCGCGGTGTTGAGCTCGATCTTGCCGAGGCTCGCGGTGAAGGCGATCTGCTGGGCGTCGGTGAGCGGCTGATTGCGGAACACCAGCACGGCATAGCGATCCATGCCGGCATGGATCGCCGCCGCGCCGGCCTTATCGAGCGGGGCCGTGAGGTCGATGTCCTCGACCTCGCGCGACGAACTCGGGGTTGACCGGAACGAACCGCATCGCCGCCCTCCCCTCACGGGTAGATCATGAATTCGAGCAGGTTGCCGTCGGGGTCACGCACGTAGACGCTCGAACCGGTCTTGCGCCGCCCGCCTTCCCGCGGGACCGGGCCGAGCTCTACCTTTACCGCAGCGTGATGGAGCAGGTCTTTCAGGGAGTCGGCAGAGCCTTCCCAAACGAAGCAAAGATCACCGCATGGCGGGACCGCAGCGGGAGCGCGGGTCGTGAAGGTCTTATCCTGCCAGCGCGTCGGACGGTGGAAGTTGACCATGTTGTCGCCGAAATAGACCGAGCAGGCGGTGGCGGTTTCCCTGACATCGCAGCCGAGGGCTTTGTAGAAGGCGATCATCGCGTCGGTGTTCGCCATCGGCAGAGCAACGTGGTCGAAGCCGCGGATGCGCCCCGCCGGCTGAGCGGATCCCGTCGTTACCTCGCTCATGCCGATTACTCCACCGGCAGCCACGACACCCTGATAAACTTACGTCGAGAGGATTTGCGTGCCATGTCGTCTCCTCCGGCTGCTGCTCACCCGCGCTTGACCGCGCCCGCCTTGAGCGCGAGCACCGCCTCGACGACCGCGGCCGGGGCCTCCTGGGGCGCGTTGTGGCCGACGCCCGAGAGCATGCGGTGCTCGATGCCGCCGGTGAAGAAGCGGTCCTGCGCCGCCGCATTGGGCCGCGCGGCGACGCCGTCGTCCATGCCGTGCAGCGCAATGGTCGGCACCGTGATCGGGGGCAGCGCGGCGAGCCGCTTCTCGACGCCTTCGAGATCGGGATCGCCGGGCGCATAGCCGAACCGGTGGCGATAGGACTGGATGACGACGTCGACGAAGTCCGGATTGTGGAACGAGCTCGCGCTGCGCTGGTAGGTCGCGTCGTCGAACTTCCAGGTCGGCGACCACAGCTGCCACAACAGCTTGCACAGCGCATCGCGGTTCTTGGTCAGGCCGGCGCGGCCGCGCTCGGTGTGGAAATAATACTGGTACCACATCCGGTGCTCGCGATCCGGCGCCGCCGGCTCGACCGAGCCCGCGATGTTCTGGATGTTGTAGCCGCCGGCGGTGACGAGGCCGCGCACCCGCTCCGGCCACAGCGCCGAGACGACGCAGGCGCCGCGCCCGCCCCAGTCGAAGCCGACGAGCAGCGCGGTCGGGAGCCGCAGCGCGTCCATGAGGTCGAGGAGATCCTGGCCGAGCGCCGCCTGCTGGCCGGAGCGCGGCGTCTGCGGCGACAGGAACTGCGTCGGGCCGTAGCCGCGCAGATAGGGCACGATGGCGCGGCAGCCGGCCGCGACCAGCGGCGGCACCATGCCGTCATAGGCGCGGGGATCGTAGGGGAAGCCGTGCATCATGAGCACCGGCAGGCCGCTTTCCGGCCCGCTTTCCTCGTAGGCGATCTCGAGCGTCTTGGTGCGGACGCGTCTTGAGCGTCGGTTTTGCGGAATCGGCCATGGCGCCTCCTGGTGTCGGTCTGGCTGCGCCTGCGCCACCAGCGGCCAGGCGCCGGCGAGACCGAGATTGACGACGAACTCCCTGCGTCGCATGGGAACCTCCCTCGCGCCGACGGCGTCTCTCGCCGCGCCGGCCTTGCAAATTCGTTTGCGGTTGATCGAGCGGGCGCGAAGCGTACAACCGGCGCCCCTCGTCTCCAAGGGCACGAGCTCTGCTTTTGCGATGGAGCGCATGTCGCGCGCCGCGCTAAGCTTCGACGAAGCTCTTAGAACCCAAGGGAGGACCATGAAAACGAAGCTCTTCTGCGGCGTGGCCGCGCTGACCGCAGTCGCCGCGCTCGCGGCACCGGTTTCTGCGATGGACATCACCAAGGAATGGACGCAGGTCAAGCCGCCGCCGGTGCCGGAGCTCAAGCCCGCGACCGTCGATCCCAAGACGACGGCGCTGCTCGTGCTCGATCTCATGAAGACCAATTGCGGCGTCCGCCCGCGCTGCGCCTCGACCGTGGCGCCGGTCAAGAAGCTCGTCGAGGAAGCGCGCGCCCACGACATGATGGTGTTCTACACCCTCGTCGGCGTCGAACCCGACGCCCGAGGGCATGGTCGACCCCGGCCTCGCGCCGCAAGCCCGGCGAGTTCGTGCAGCGCGGCGGCGCCGACAAGTTCATCGGCTCCGACCTCGAGCAGCGGCTCAAGGCGAAGGGCATCAAGACCGTGATCGTGACCGGCACCTCGGCCCAGGGCGCCGTGGTCGGCACCAGCAACGGCGCGGTGCAGCGCGGCTACAACGCCGTCGTGCCGGTCGACGGCATGTCGGCGGAGGAGCCCTACAACGAGCAGTACGCCGCCTGGCACCTCTCCAAGGGCGGTCCCGGCGTGCTGACCGACCACGTCACGCTGACCCGCAGCGACCTCATCAAGTTCGGCGGGTGAGACCTGCACCAAATCCCGCGCCGGGTCCTTACTGAATGGTCATCGCCGGGCTTGTCCCGGCGACCCCGATAGTGGGGCACGGCCGTGCCATATGATCGGGGTGGCCGGGACGAGCCCGGCCATGACCACTTTGCGGACAGGCCCCGCCCTAAGCCGCCCGCCGGTCGTTCTTCATCAGCTCCAGAATCTTCTCGAGCCGATTGATCGCATCGCCGGTCTCGAGGAGCTCCTGGCGTTGGCCGATCTCGACCGGCATCAGCGGCGCGATTGCATCGGCGAGCACGCCCGGCTCGCGGATGTGCGGCAGACGGTTGTAGGGCTCCGCCGAGAAATCGGTCTTGAGATAGGCGCGCAGGCGTTCCAGCACCGTCCGCGCCAGCGTGACCGCCTGCGCGAGGTCGCCGCGCGACTCGGCGAACGGCGCGACTTTCGCAGCCAGCATGTCCCCCATGATGCAATGGGTCAGCGTCACGCGCTCGAGGCTCCTCGTAATGATGCGCAGGGAGCCGTCGGGAAGCGGCATGAAATCGATCACGCTTGCGATCACGCCGACGCCATAGAGCCCCTCCTGTGCCGGGTCATCGTCGCCCGCCCGGCGCTGCGTGACGACGACGATACGCCTGTCCGCCGCCATCGCGCACTCGATCGCCCGCCTCGACTTTTCGCGGCCGACGAACAGCGGCGCGATCACGTAGGGAAACAGCACGATGTCCCGGACCGGCACCGCCGGCAGGTCGGCGCCGGCGGGGAGCGGCAACGCCGGCCGATCCTCACCCGACGGAATCCTTATCGGTGTCGGGGCGGATCCAGACCGGATTCTGGCGCTCAGCTCGTTCCAGTCGTGAAAGCCGAAAGTTTTGGCGACCAGCTCCAAACTTTCGCTGTGGGTCAGGGAGACGGATTTCTGCTTGAGAGCGTCGCGCAGCCTCTGCGCCATAGCCTTCGCATCGCGAAAATCGCGCATGGGGTTTTCCTTTGCTGTGGCGAATTCGTTTCGTCAGGCGCTTGCGTTGCTGACTGGCTCGCCGGGCAAAGGAAGCCTGACGCCGTGCGATACGTTCACCATACCCCTGAAGGAGGCGCAAGCAGCGGGTCGTATCTACCCTTGAGGAAAACTATCGCGACGGTACCCGCGCGTGTCAAGGACTCCCGGAAGGGCGCGCACTCCCGCGGGCCTTGCCAGATCGCGCCGCTGCCTGGATTCCGGGTTCGCGCGAATGCGCGCCCCGGAATGACACCAGGCGGAGCTCAGCCGCCCTGAGGTTTCGACAAAATCTGGTCCATGATCTGATCGACGCTGAAACTCGACGGCCGCTGCCGCGGTGGGAAATCCCGGAACGTGGAGACAAACTGGCTGACCACCGCCTGGGTCGGCACCACCAGGAACGCCCGCTCGAGGGAATATTCATAGTAGGTGTTCGACGTGACGTCCGCCCGCTCGTAGGGGTCCATGCGCAGGTTGAAGATCTTCGGGAGGCGGAGGCACACGAACGGCTCCGCCCAGACCCGCAGCGTGCCCTCGACGCGTTGCTCGCAGAACACCGTCTTCCAGTTCTCGTAGCGCAGCGCCACGAGCTGGCCGTCGTCGTTGAAATAGAAGAACTCCTTGCGCGCCGACTTCGGCTGCTGCCCCGTCAGGTAGGGAAGCTGGTTGTAGCCGTCGAGATGATTCTTGTAGCTCGCGCCGCCGGTCGACCAGCCTGCGAGCAGCCGATCCTTGACGGTCGTGTCACCGGCGGCCGCGAGCAGCGTCGGGAACCAGTCCAAGCCGAAAACATCTCGTTCGACACCGTTCCAGCCGCGATATGGCCGGGCCAGCGCACGAACGCCGGAACCCGGAACGCGCCTTCCCAGTTGGAGTTCTTCTCGTTGCGGAACGGCGTGTAGCCGCCGTCCGGCCACGAGTTCATGTGCGGACCGTTGTCGGTCGTGTAGACGACGATCGTGTTGCCGGCGATGTTGAGATCGTCGAGCGTCTTGAGCAGCTTGCCGACGTCATCGTCGTGCTCGAGCATGCCGTCGAAGTACTCGCTGATCCCGCTGCGGCCGAGCATCGACGGACGCACATGCGTATAGAGGTGCATGCGGGTCGCGTTGTACCAGGTGAAGAACGGCCTGTTCGCGCGCACCTGCCTCTGAATGAAATCGATCGCGGCGTCGGTGGTTTCGTCGTCGATCGTCTCCATGCGCTTTTTGGTGAGCGGGCCGGTGTCCTCGATGGTCTGCTTGCCGACCTGTGCCGAACCGCGGATCGACGGTCGGATCGTCGCGATCGCTCGCTTTGCTCTTGATGCACGCCACGCGGTCCGAAGCGCGCCTTGAACGCTGGATCCTTCGGATAATCCGGTCGCTCCGGCTCCTCCTCCGCATTGAGGTGGTAGAGGTTGCCGAAGAACTCGTCGAAGCCGTGGACGGTCGGCAGGAATTCGTTGCGGTCACCGAGATGGTTCTTGCCGAACTGTCCCGGTCGCATAGCCGAGCGGCTTGAGGGCCTCGGCAATGGTGATGTCGTCGGCTTGCAGTCCGAGTGTCGCGCCGGGTAAGCCGACCTTGGAGAGCCCGGTGCGTAAGGTCGCCTGGCCGGTGATGAACGAGGACCGACCCGCGGTGCAGCTCTGCTCCGCGTAGTAGTCGGTGAACATCATGCCCTCGCGGGCGAGCCGGTCGATGCTCGGGGTCTTGTAGCCCATCACCCCGAACGAATAGGCGCTCACATTGGTCTGTCCGATGTCGTCGCCGAAAATGACGAGAATGTTCGGGCGCGACGCCGGAGCCTGGGCGTACGAGGAATCAACGACGCCAAGCAAAGCACCGACCGTAACGACAGCGGCTGCAATCAATCGGGAGAAAGCGCGACTTGGTGAAGGCTCGACTTTCCGACCAGCATGTTCGGCTCTCATGACGCAACTCCTGCTTTCTGTGAGACGATCATCTCCGGCGACGTGAAAGATGCGGGGAGCATGCTCGACGGCTCGACCCTCCTCCTTGTCCGACTGCAATTTGCAGCGCGCCGCCCGCGTTCGCGAAGCCGGTCGAGGCGCGAGCTTAGCGCGGCGCAGGTCGCCTCGCTATCGACAGCCGATTGTGGCCGCGCCACGTCCGACGCACCGCCCGGTAGCCCCGCATGACCGCAGGGACGTCCTGTGCAGGCCGCTCCGGCTCACTCCGCCTTGATGCCGGCCTCGCTGATCACGCGGCCGTAGGTGTCGTATTCGCTACGCATCATCGCGGTGAAGTCGGCGCCGCAAGCCTTCTCCGGAAACAACCCCTGGATCGCGAGCTTCTCCGTCACCTCCGGCGCCTGGCGCGCCGCGGCGAACCATTCGGTGAGCTGCTTGACGATCGGCGCCGGCGTCTTGGCGGGGGCGGCGATGCCGAACCAGATCGTGTATTCGAGCTCCTTCGCGCCGGCCTCCGCGGCGGTCGGAAGATCAGGCAGCGGCGCGATGCGCGCCGGCGTCAGGGTGATCAACGGGCGCAACTTGCCGGCCGCGAAGTGCCCGACGACGTCGGCGTAGTTGGCGACGCCCGCGGTGACATGGCCGCCGAGCACGGCGTTCACGACGGGCGCGTTGCCGGGATAGGGCACATAGGTGATCGCGAGCTTCGAGGCCGATTTGAACGCCTCGATCCCGACCTGCGAAGGGCTCGCGGGCCCGGTGCTCGCCAATATCGCCTCGCCGGGCTTGGCGCGGGCCATGGCGACGAGGTCGGCAAAGCTCTTCAACGGCGACGCGCTGTTGACGAAAACAAGCTGCGGCGACTGCGTCAGATTGCAGATCGGCTCGAAGCTCGCGAACGGATCGAAGTTGAGCTTGCGCATATGCGCAGTGATGAGGAACGCGACCGAGTTGAGGAGCAGCGTATTGCCGTCCGGGGCCGCGCGCGCCACCACGTCGGAGCCGATCGCGGTGCCGGCGCCCGGGCGGTTCTCGATCACGAAGGTCACGCCCTGGGTGCGGCCGATCTGCTCGGTGACGAGGCGCGCGATGATGTCCGCAGTGCCGCCCGGCGGATAGGGGTTGATGAGCTTGATGGTGCGCGCCTGCGGCAGAGCGCCCTGCGTCGACATTGCGAGCGGCACGATCGCGGCGAGGCAAAGGAGCGCCGCACCGGCGGCAACGTCCCACACATTTCGAACGAGCATTGGACCTCACTCCGGCACCTGAACCGGGCTGCCTGGGCAGTTGACAGCCCAGGAGCCCCGACGGGCGTCGATTTTGCAGGAAGGCGCCCTCGCGCACCACCCCCTCCCCACCTTGACCGTGCCTTGACCCTCTCTGGGGCGGCGGTTACACGATGCCCCGGTAAGTTCAACGGTCATCGTGACCTTTCCCGTGGGCGCCGCTACCGAGCGGGTCCCGCCGGGGACGGGCCGGCCGCGGGTGGAACGAATGATCGTCCTCATCGACAACTACGACAGCTTCACCTTCAACCTCGTCCATTATCTCGGCGGGCTCGGCGCCGATGTCGTCGTGCACCGCAACGACAAGGTGGCGAGCGCCGACGTCGTCGCCGCCGACCCCGACGCCATCGTGCTCTCCCCCGGTCCGTGCACCCCCGACGACGCCGGCATCTGCCTCGATCTCATCGAGAAGGCGGCATCGACCATTCCGGTGTTCGGCGTCTGCCTCGGCCATCAGGCGATCGGCCAGGCGTTCGGCGGCCAGGTGGTGCGCGCGCCGCTCCCGGTCCACGGCAAGCTCTCCGAGGTGAGCCACGAGGGCAAAGGCGTATTCCGCGGCATCAACGGCCCGTTCAAGGCGACGCGCTACCATTCGCTCGTGGTCGATCGCGCCTCGATGCCGGACGATCTCGCGGTCACCGCCGAGACCGGCGATCGCCTGGTGATGGCGCTGTCGCACCGCAGCCTGCCGGTGCACGGGGTGCAGTTTCATCCCGAAAGCATCGCGTCCGAGCACGGCCATCTCATCCTGAGGAATTTTCTCGATCTCGCCGCCCAATGGAACGCGGCGACCGGCCGTCGCGCATCGAACCCGGCAAATCCCGGCCGGGCGAACCCTGGCAAAGCGCATTGAGGGCAGCATGGCCGACATCAAGGCGCTGATCGGACAGGTGGCGACCGGCGCGGCGCTCAGCCGCGAGGCGGCGTTCGAAGCCTTCGAAAGCATGATGTCCGGCGAGGTGACGCCATCGCAGATCGGCGGTCTCCTGATGGCGCTGCGGGTCCGCGGCGAGTTGGTCGAGGAGATCACCGGCGCCGTCACCGCGATGCGGGGCAAGATGCTCACCGTCGCGGCGCCGCCCGATGCCGTCGACGTGGTCGGCACCGGCGGCGACGCCTCCGGCTCCTTCAACATCTCGACCTGCGCCGCCTTCATCGTCGCCGGCGCCGGGGTGCCGGTGGCGAAGCACGGCAACCGCGCGCTCTCCTCGCGCTCCGGCAGCGCCGACGTGCTCACCGCGCTCGGCGTCAAGATCGACATCTCACCGGAGATGATCGGCACCTGCATCCGCAAGGCCGGCCTCGGCTTCATGTTCGCGCCGGCGCATCACCCGGCGATGAAGCATGTCGGCCCGACCCGCGTCGAGCTCGGCACCCGCACCATCTTCAATCTGCTCGGGCCGCTGTCGAACCCGGCCGGCGTCAAGCGCCAGATGGTGGGCGTGTTCTCCCGCCAATGGGTCGAGCCGCTTGCGCACGTGCTGCGCAACCTCGGCTCCGAGCGTGCCTATGTGGTGCACGGCTCCGACGGCCTCGACGAGATCACTACGGCGGGAACCACGGCGGTGGCCGCGCTCGAGGACGGCGCGGTGCGCTGCTTCGAGATCGCGCCGGAGGACGTCGGACTGGGGCGGGTCAAGCCGGACATGCTGCGTGGCGGCGACGCTGAAGCGAATGCCGACGCGCTCCGCGCGGTGCTCGAAGGCCTCAAGGGTCCCTATCGCGACGTCGCCGTGCTCAACGCCGCCGCCGCGCTGGTGGTCGCCGCCAAGGCGAAGGACCTCGCCCACGGCGTCGAGCTCGCCCAGCATTCGATCGACAGCGGTGAAGCCGAGGGCTGCCTCGATCGCCTGATCTCGGTTTCGAACGGGTGAGCGTTGCCGCGGTTGGTAGCCCGGATGGGAGCGAAGCGGACATCCGGGACCGCCCACCCCGGGTTTCGCTGGCGCTCAACCCGGGCTACACCGTTTCGTGCGATGACGTCGCCCATATACTCAGTGTCATGCCCCGCGAAAGCGGGGCATCCAGTAACCCCTGGACTCGTGGTCGCGCGCGAGGCGCTTCTCACTGCCGGTGGTTACTGGATCGCCCGGTCAAGCCGGGCGATGACAAATACCAATGTGAGAATGTGAACGATGGCTGACATCCTGACCCGCATCGAGGCCTATAAGCGCGAGGAGATCGCGGCGGCGAAGCGCGCGCGGCCGCTCGGCGAGGTGGAGAAGGCGGCCAAGGCCGCCGATCCGCCGCGCGGCTTTCTCCGTGCGATCAAGCGCCGGCTCGGCCGCGGCGACTATGCGCTGATTGCCGAGATCAAGAAGGCGAGCCCGTCGCGGGGGCTTATCCGCGCCGACTTCGATCCGCCGGCGCTGGCACGCGCCTACGAGGCGGGCGGCGCCGCCTGCCTTTCCGTCCTCACCGACGGGCCCTCGTTCGAGGGCTCGCCCGAGTTTCTCGTCGCCGCCCGCGCGGCGACCGCGCTGCCGGTGCTGCGCAAGGACTTCATGTACGAGCCGTACCAGGTGGCCGAGGCCCGGGCGATGGGTGCCGACTGCATCCTCATCATCATGGCGGCGCTCGACGACGGCGCCGCCGCCGAGATCGAGGCCGCAGCCTTCGCCTATGGCATGGACGTGCTGCTCGAGGTCCACGACGACGCCGAGCTCGAGCGCGCGCTGCGGCTCAAATCGCCGCTCGTCGGCATCAACAACCGTGACCTCAAGACTTTCGTCACGTCACTCGAGGTCGCCGAGCGGCTGGCGCCGCAGGTGCCGGACGATCGCGTCGTGGTGGGTGAAAGCGGCATCTTCGCGCCCGCCGATCTCGCCCGGCTGGCGAAGGTCGGCATCGCGACCTTCCTCGTCGGCGAGAGCCTGATGCGCCAGGCCGACGTCGCCGCCGCGACCCGCGCCCTGATCGAGCGGAAGACCACACCGACGCGCGCGACGGGTTGAGCGGGCCATGGCGAAGCTCACCCATATCGATTCCGGCGGCGCTGCCCGCATGGTCGACGTGTCGGACAAGGCCGCGACCGAACGGATCGCGGTCGCCGAGGGCCGGGTGCGCATGAGCGCGGAGACCCTCGCGCTCGTGATGTCCGGCAATGCCAAGAAGGGCGACGTGCTCGGCGCCGCGCGGATCGCCGGCATCATGGCGGCGAAGAAGACGAGCGAGCTCATTCCGCTCTGCCATCCACTGGCGATTACGAAGGTAGAAGTGGACGTAGCGCCCGACGAAGGCGCCCCTGCCCTCCTGGTGCGCGCAACCGTCAAGGTCACCGGCCCGACCGGCGTCGAGATGGAGGCGCTTACCGCCGTGTCGGTCGCCTGCCTCACCGTCTACGACATGATCAAGGCGGTCGAGCGGGGCGCCGTCATCGAGGGCATCCGCCTGATCGAGAAGAGCGGCGGCAAGTCGGGCCACTTCCGCGCCCGGGAGGCGTGAGCCGTGGCGCTGCTCTCGGTCGCCGACGCGCTTGCCGCCGTGCTCGCGCAAGCCGAGCCGCTCCCGTCCGAAGAGGTGCCGCTCCAAGCCGCAGTCGGCCGCGTGCTCACCGCCGATCTCGCGGCGTTGCGTACCCAGCCGCCGGCCGACGTGTCGGCCATGGACGGCTATGCGGTGCGCGGCGAGGACGTCGCGGACCCGACCGTGCTCCGCGTCATCGGCGAGGTCGCAGCCGGGCGGCCTTTTGTGGGCACGATCGCGCCCGGCGAGGCGGCACGCATCTTCACCGGCGCGGTGATGCCCGACGGCACCGACACCGTGGTGATCCAGGAGGTGACGAGCCGCGAGGGCGACCGCGTCACCATCAAGCGGCCGGAGGCGAAGGGGCGCCATGTCCGCCGCAAGGGCTATGACTTCGCCGCCGGCGACGTGCTCCTGAGAAAGGGCCGCCGCCTCACGGCGCGCGGGATCGCGCTCGCGGCCGCCATGAACCACGCGACCGTACCGGTGCACCGCCGCCCGCGCGTCGCGGTATTCGCCACTGGCGACGAGCTGGTCGAGCCGGGAACGCCGCCTGCGCCGGGGCAGATCGTCCATTCCAACGGAATCTCGATTGCCGCGCTCGCCGGCACGGAAGGCGTCGAGGCGATCGACTTCGGCATCGTTCCCGACCGGCTCGACGCGACCATCGCCGCGGTGCGCCGCGCCCGCGCCGAAGGCGTCGACGTGCTCGTCACCTCGGGCGGCGCTTCGGTCGGCGACTACGATTTCGTCCAGCAGGCCTTCGCGGCGGAAGGCATGGCGCTGTCGTTCTGGAAGGTGGCGCTGCGCCCCGGCCGGCCGCTGATGAACGGCCGGCTCGGTGCCATGCATGTGCTGGGTCTGCCGGGCAATCCGGTATCGGCCTACGTCTGCGCCGTGCTGTTTTTCGTGCCGCTGCTGCGCCGTCTCGCCGGCCGCAGCGATCTCACGCTGCCGCGCGCCACCGCGATGCTCGGCCACGCGCTCGGCTCCAATGACGAGCGCGCCGACTATATGCGCGCGACGCTCGAACGCCGCGCCGACGGTGTCCTGGTCGCGACGCCGTTTGCCGCGCAGGACTCTTCGCTGCTGGTGCCGCTGGCCACCGCCGATTGCCTACTGGTGCGCGAGCCCTTTGCCCCCGCCGCGGAGGCAGGCTCGCCCTGCGACATCCTCAATCTTCAATTTTGACGACCCGTTGGATTGTTCACTCCAAATTAAAGGGTTGCAGAACACATATGGAACGGATAGTGTCCGTTCATGATTTGTTTTGGTGGTATCGCGGTGTTTGGCACGGTGTTTGGCACTGTGTTTGGCACTGCGGTGGACTTGGCCCCGACAAACATGTTCGGGCGAGATGATTCGGGGGACCGGGACGATGCTGACGCGCAAGCAGTACGAATTGCTCCGCTTCATCCATGAGCGGCTCAAGGAGGCTGGCGTGCCGCCCTCCTTCGACGAAATGAAGGAAGCGCTCGACCTGCGCTCCAAATCCGGCATTCATCGCCTGATCACCGCACTTGAGGAGCGCGGCTTCATCCGACGGCTGCCGAACCGGGCCCGCGCCATCGAGGTGATCCGGCTGCCCGACTCGGTCGCGCACGGCGTCACCAACAACCGCACGCGCGGATTCGTGCCCAATGTGATCGAGGGCAATCTCGGCCGCGTGCGCGCCGCCGCGCCCGAGGAGGACAGCGCCCGGCCGGTCGCAATCCCGGTGATGGGCCGCATCGCCGCCGGCACGCCGATCGAGGCCATCCAGAACAAGTCGAGCGTCATCAACATGCCGCCCGACCTGCTCTCGGCGGGTGCCGAGCACTTCGCCCTCGAAGTGCGCGGCAACTCGATGATCGAGGCGGGCATCCTCGACGGCGACATCGCGCTCATCAAGAAGAGCGAGGCCGCCGATACCGGCGACATCGTGGTGGCGCTGATCGACGAGGAAGAGGCGACGCTCAAGCGCTTCCGCCGCCGCGGCGCTTCGATCGCGCTCGAACCCGCCAACGCCTCCTACGAGGTCCGCATCCTGCCGCCCAACCGGGTCCGCATCCAGGGCAAGATGGTCGGTCTGTTCCGCCGGTATTGAGACACGGCGCGGCGCCCGCGGCATTCCAAGACTGACAATTGACCGTCGGACAAAAATGTCCGACAATGCTAGGCGTTTGCCAAAATGGACAAGCGGGCGCGGTTTGTTGCCGAACTTCGGCGCGAGGCACAAAAGCGCAATCTGGCCTTTCGAGAAGAAAAGTCCCGCGGCAAAGGCGGACATTCGATGGTGTGGGTCGGCACCGATAGAGTGACCACGGTACCGGGGCGCGAGATCGACCCCAAGACGGCCCGCAAGATCAGAAAGGCGCTCGGCCTCGATTAGAGGAGGCCCAGTGGACGAAGGAGTGCGGTATGCGGACCTTTGTGTACGGGGCACGGTTCGAGCCCGGCGACGAGGGCGGGATCGTCGTCAGCTTCCCCGATGTGCCGGAGGCGATCACCCAGGGTGAGGACGAGGCAGATGCCGCAAAGCAGGCCCAGGAGGCGCTTGGTCTGGCACTCCTCACCTACCCGAGACGCGAGCTCCCGGTGCCGGAAGCAAAAGCACGTGCGCGCGGCCTCGTGAGGATCGCCGTCGCGCCGGAAGTCGCTGCAAAGATCGCCGTGCTCGAAGCCTTCGCCAACTCAGGCATCAGCAAGTCCGAGTTGGCGCGTCGCCTGCGCAAGGACGAGAAGGAGGTTCGCCGCATTCTCGATCCGCGGCACGCCACCAAACTCGGGGCGCTGACCGAGGCGCTTCGCGAACTCGGCCACCAACTCGTGATCGGCGTGCAGACCGCCGCGTAGGTATTTGGGGAATGGCGCGGGCTCACGGATCGATACCGTCTGAAATAACTCTGTGAGTATTCGGCGCGCAAACTTCACTCCGAAACCACCGCAGATTACGAGTCCGCCAGATTGTGGGGGTGCAGATGATTCGCCGCGAAGATATCCCGATCATCGTGCTGTGCTTGCTGAGCTGCGTGGTTCTCGCGACGTTTGGGGCTACCATTATCGGTTGGATTTGAGGTCGCATCGGATCGCGTCGATGCGGGCCCGAACACGTTACTCCTCCGCATCGGCATCCGCCGGCGGTGTCGCGTCGACCTCCGCCGGCCGCGCGTTCTGCGTAGGCCGCGCCTCGCGCGGCGCCACGTGGCGCGCCCACGGCCGGTCGAGCGACGCCGGCCGCGCCGCCGTCACCTCGAACGCGCCGTTGCGGCGGGTGAGAGCGAGCGCGCCGGTCTCCCGCAACGCCCTGCGGTCGATGACCATCGCCGCGCAGGCCGGCGGCGCGCGCATCGTCACGATGAGCGCGGCGCGGGCGCAGTCGTCGGCCAACGCCGCGGGACCGCGCGGGACCGCAACGACCGCGCCGTCGGCGAGACGGCCGACGCAGCCGTCGGGATCGCAGGCAAAGCCCTGCGCCAATCCCTGGTCCTTGGCCGATCGCGCATCGCCGTCGCTGTTGAGCCAGTCGCCGACGGAAAGCGCATCGTTGCCGCCGGACTTGAGCACGGAGAGGCGGCCGTCCGCGCCGCGCACGGCCACAACGCCTCCCGTCGCCGAAACCAGCACGTCCGGCTGCGGCGCCGTGAGCGCCGCGATGGCGCCGACCGCAATCATCACGACACCCGCCAAACGCAGCGGGCTGCGGAGCAGGCACAGCACCAGCAGCCCGGCGGTGGCGACCACCAGCGCACCGATGCCGAAGGCGTGAATGTGGCCGACCGCGCCCGGCAGGCTCGAGACCCAGGTCGCGACCCCGATCATCCAGTCGATGCCGACGCCCATCAGTCGCCACAGCGGTCCGTCGAGGCCGAACGGCATCGCGAGCAGCGCCAGCAGCCCGGCGGGCATGGAGAGCGCCGAGATCACCGGCATCGCCAGCAGATTGGCGAGGACGCCATAGGGCGCGAGGCGGTGGAAGTGATAGGCGGCGTAAGGCATGGTTGCGAACCCCGCGACCAGCGAGGCGAAGATCAGGAATCCGGCCTCGCGCACGCCCCACAGCGCGATGCGGGCGCCGAGCGAGGTGTCCGGGGCCGCCGCGAGCCAGGGCACTCCCCGCTCATAGGCCGCGATCAGCGCGAGCGTCGCTGCAAACGACATCTGGAAGCTCGGATGCACCACGGCTTCCGGCGCGAGCAGCAGCACCGCGAGCGCGGCGACCGCGATGGTGCGCAGGGTCAGTGCCGGCCGGTCGGCCATCACGCCGACGAGCACCACCGCGGTCATGATGAAGGACCGCTGCGTCGCGACCTCGGCGCCGGAGAGAACGAGATAGCCCGCAGCAGCGACGAGCGCGGCCGCCGCCGCCCATTTCTTGATGGGCCGGCGCAGCGCCAGGCCCGGCGAGAGCGCGAGGCTCGCCCGCACCAGGAAGAACACCACCCCGGCGACCAGCGCCATGTGATAGCCCGAGACCGACAGCACGTGGCCGACGCCGGAGATGAACAACGCGTCGAACACGGTACCGGTGAGCGCATCGCGCTTGCCGGTGATGAGCGCGGAGGCGATCGCGCCGGCATCGCCGGGAATTGCCGCGCGGATGCGCCGGTCGATGCCGTCGCGCACGTTCTCGACCGCGACGGCGAAGCCGAGCCGCCAGCTTGGCGGGACCGGCGCCGCCACCGGGGTGATCGCGCCGAGTGCAAGGCCGGTTGCGCCGATGCCCTGGAAATAGAGGTCGCGCGCGAGGTCATAGGCGCCCGGGTGCAGCGGGTCGGCCGGCGGATTGAGTTCTGGCCTTCATGGCGACGAAGGCGCCGACCGCGGGCGCCTTGCCCTTGCGCACGGTGAGCCGGATCCGCTCCGGCCGGCCGGCGAGGCGTGCGGCTTCGATCGTGGCGACGCGGAGCACGATGCGGTCGCTGCGCTCGCGCTCCTCCCGCGCCTCGACGTAACCGGTCACGGCAACGCTGTAGGCGGTTGCGTGCAGCACGGTGTGCTCGACGAGGCGCGCCTTGACGGCGACCACGGCAAACCCCGTCGCCAGCGCCGCGCAGCCGACGGCTACCGGAAACGCCGCACGGGACCGCATGAAGACGGCAAATGTCATGGCCGCGACCGCGAGCGCCGCCGCGACCCACCACACCGGCTCCCGCTCGGCGCTGAAGTAGACCGCGATGCCGGTGCCGAAGGCGACCGGCAGCCACGGCATCAGGCGACCCGGCGCGATCTCCGCCGCGGCCCAGGTGGAGAGCTTTTCGGCAAGCGGACCGGATATCCCGGCGTGCGCCAGGCGCCATGGCGCGGCCCCGGCGATGCCCGGCCAAGTGCCGATCCACCCGCCGACCTGCCGGCCGACCTGTTCCTGCGCCCTGCCCTGCCCGGCCATTTGCGGCTCCGCGTGGTAATATCATGCGGACGGGCAGGCCAAATGAAAAGCCCCGGGGGGCGCCCCCGGGGCTTTGTCCTCTGTCAGAGCGCGTTTTTTTAGAACTTGTAGCTCAACGCGGCGCGCCCCACGCTCACGTTGGTGTTGCTCCAGGAATAAGCCGACGGCCCGAGCGGCGTGGGCGTGACCGACCCGGCCGTTACCGTGGGTGCACCGTTGAGGCTGTAATAGAGGTACTCGCCGCGCAGCAGCCAGTTGGGGGTGATCATCCACTCCAGGCCGCCGCCCGCGACCCAGCCGCCTTGCGTGCGGGAGAACGCGGTGCCGCTGGCGTAAGCAATCGCTCCGCCGTTGTTGTTTGCGGCGTAGTCGATCTTGCCCAGGGCGCCGCCCGCGGTGCCGTAGAGCATGAGATTTGGCGTCACGAGATAGCCGAGGCGTGCACGCAGCGAGCTCACCCAGTCGAGCGTCGAGCTCATGGTGGTGAAAGAACCGGAAACAGCCCCGCCGCCCGGATTGACGATCCACGGGGCGGTGACGCTCGAGCCGGTGCTCGCCCACGACCAGTCGCCTTCAAGGCCGACGACCCAGGTAGGCGCAACCTGCCAATTGTAGCCGGCCTGCAAGCCGCCGATCGCCGAAGAGCCGCCGGTATTGCCGGCAATCGGGAAGGCGCCGAAGGCGGCCGAATTCGGAAGGGGCGACCACAATGCATTGGTGTCGGTCCACGCGCCGCCGACATTGGCGCCGGCATAGAAGCCGGTCCAGGTGTAGGGCACGACCACCGCCACCGGCGGGGCGCGATAGTATGGAGCAACATCCGCCGCGAGGGCGGTGCCGCCGGCGACGGCGGCCGCTGATGCAAGCCCGATCAGAACCCGTTTCATGGGTCAGTCCCCCGAACGCAACACGCTGACTTCGGGACCGAATGTGCGGCGGAAAGGATTAACTTATGGAAAACTCGAATGGATTGCGGAGGGTTCCGCGGGGCAGAAAAGCAGGTTCCGACGGAGGAAAAGAGGAAGCAATTTCAGCGGCCTATGCACGCATCTTCCGAGCCTGGAACGAACCTTACGCGTTAAGCTTAACGCGCGGTTCTACGAACGCCGGTCGTTCATCGACTGGGCTGACGCAGCGGCGCAACAGGTCCGGGCTGAGGGCGTAGCCCGGATTGAACGGAGTGAAATCCGGGGTTTCATCAAACGTGACGCAGCCGCCCCTGGATTTCGCTTTTCGCTCAATGCAGGCTACGGCGCGCGGCGCCCTCACGTCCCCTTCACCTTCACCCAGCTGTCGCGCAGCCCGACGGTGCGGTTGAACACGAGGCGACCCGGTCTGCTGTCGGGATCGCGGATGAAATAGCCCTGGCGCTCGAACTGCACCGGGGCGTCGGAATTGTCGCCCGCCAGCGCCGGCTCGACTTTGGCGTCTGACAATACCTCGAGCGAGTTCGGATTGAGCTCGGCGGCGAAGTTCGCGACGTCGGGATCGGGCTTGGCGAACAGCGGATTGTAGAGCCGCACCTCGGCCGGCACCGCATCAGCCGCTGAAACCCAATGCAGCGTCGCCTGCACCTTGCGGCCGTCCGGCGCGTTGCCGCCACGCGTCGCGGGATCGTAGGTGCAGATGAGCTCGACCGGCTGGCCGGTGGCGTCCTTCACCACCTCGCGGCAGGTGATGAAATAGGCGTAGCGCAGCCGCACCTCGCGCCCCGGCGACAGGCGGAAGAACTTCTTCGGTGGATTCTCCATGAAGTCGTCGCGCTCGACATAGAGCTCGCGGCCGAACCGCACCCGGCGCACGCCGGCGTCGGGATTGTCGGGATGGTTGACCGCTTCGAGCTCCTCCGCCTCCCCTTCCGGGTAGTTCGCGATCACGACCTTGAGGGGACGCAGCACCGCCATCCGCCGCAGCGCGGTGCGGTTGAGCACGTCGCGGATCGCGTGCTCGAACATCGCGACGTCGACGATGCTGTTCGCCTTGGCGACGCCGATGGCGCGCACGAATTCGCGGAGCGCCTCCGGCGGCACGCCGCGCCTTCGCAAGCCCGCGAGGGTCGGCATGCGCGGGTCGTCCCAGCCGGAGACATGGCCCCCGCGCACCAGCTCGGTGAGGACGCGCTTGGAGAGCACCGTGTAGGTGAGGTTGAGCCGGGCGAACTCGTACTGATGCGGGTGCGAGGGCACCGGCAGATTGGCGAGGAACCAGTCGTAGAGCGGCCGGTGATCTTCGAATTCGAGGGTGCAGATCGAGTGGGTGATCCCCTCGATGGCATCGGACTGGCCGTGGGCGAAGTCGTAGCTCGGATAGATCGACCAGGCAGTGCCGGTGCGCGGATGGTGCGCATGCAGAATGCGGTAGAGCACGGGGTCGCGCAGATTGATGTTGCCCGACGCCATGTCGATCTTCGCCCGCAGCACCCGCGCGCCGTTCGGGAACTCGCCCGTCCGCATGCGGCGGAACAGGTCGAGATTCTCCTCGACCGGGCGGTCGCGGAACGGACTGTTCCTGCCGGGCTCGGTCAGGGTGCCGCGACTGACGCGCATCTCCTCCTGGGACTGATCGTCCACATACGCCTTGCCGGCTCTGATGAGACTCTTCGGCCCAGGCGTAGAGCTGCTCGAAGTAGTCGGAGGCATAGTATAGGTGCTCGCCCCAGTCGAAGCCGAGCCAGTGCACGTCGCGCTGGATGGCGTCGATGAACTCCTGCTCCTCCTTGGTCGGATTGGTGTCGTCGAAACGAAGGTTGCAGTGGCCGCCGAACTCCTGGGCAATGCCGAAATTGAGGCAGATCGACTTGGCGTGGCCGATGTGCAGATAGCCGTTCGGCTCCGGCGGAAACCGGGTGACGATCTTGGCGTAGCGTCTGCTCGCGAGGTCGCCCTCGACGATGTCGCGAATGAAGTCGCGACCCGCTTCTGTGGTCTCGGCTGCGGTCATTGCCTGGAAATACCCTTCGACCCATATATGCACGCGGTTCTGGCACCGGCAGGGGTGGCTCAGGGCGCGCGAGATGCCCTGCCCCATACACGAAGCCCCACCGGTGGTCCAATTTTCGCGGGAAACCGCTGGCGGGCCGCCACTTTTGACGTGACATCGCTTGCCCGACCTGTGTTACAGGGGCCGCATTCGTCGCTCGAATGAGCTCGACCCGAATAGTCCAACCAGTGAGATGTCGTTTCCGTTCATGTCCGAAGACGTCGTCACCCGTTTCGCCCCCTCGCCGACCGGATTCCTGCACATCGGCGGCGCGCGCACCGCGCTGTTCAACTGGCTCTACGCGCGCGCCCGCGGCGGCAAGATGCTGTTGCGCATCGAGGACACCGACCGCGAGCGTTCGACCAAGGCGGCGATCGACGCGATCCTCGACGGACTCTCCTGGCTCGGGATCGAATGGGACGGCGACGTCATCTACCAGTTCGCCCGCGCTGCCCGTCACCGCGAGATAGCCGAGCAACTGCTCGCCGCCGGCCGGGCCTACCGCTGCTACGCCTCCCAGCAGGAGCTCGACGAGATGCGCGAGAAGGCGCGCGCCGAGGGCCGCTCCAAGCTCTATGACGGCCGCTGGCGCGACCGCGATCCCGCCGAGGCGCCCGCCGGCGTCAAGCCGGTAATCCGGCTCAAGGCGCCGCTCACCGGCGAGACGGCGATCGAGGACGAGGTCCAGGGCCGCGTCGTCTGGCAGAACGAGAACCTCGACGATCTCGTGCTGCTGCGATCGGACGGCACGCCGACCTATATGCTCGCGGTCGTGGTCGACGACCACGACATGGGCGTCACCCACATCATCCGCGGCGACGACCACCTCACCAACGCCGCCCGGCAGACGCAGATCTACAACGCGCTCGGCTGGGCGGTGCCGGTGATGGCGCACATCCCGCTGATCCACGGACCGGACGGCTCGAAGCTATCCAAGCGCCACGGCGCGCTCGGGATCGATGCCTATCGCGCCATGGGGTACCTGCCGGCGGCGCTGCGCAATTACCTCGTCCGGCTCGGCTGGAGCCACGGCGATCAGGAGATCTTCTCGACCGAAGAGATGGTCGCCGCGTTCGATCTCGCCCATATCGGCCGATCGCCGGCGCGGTTCGATTTTGCCAAGCTCGAAAGCCTCAACGGGCATTACATCCGGCAATCAAGCGACGCCGAGCTCGTCGATGCGATTGCGCGGCTGCTGCCGCACCTCGCCAATGGTGCGGCGCTCGCCCAGAAATTCACGCCGGAATTCAAGGCGCAGCTCGCGGCGGCGATGCCGGGCCTTAAAGAGCGGGCGAAGAACCTTGTCGAACTCGTTGAGAGCGCCCGCTTTCTCTATGCCGATCGGCCGATCGCGCTCGACGACAAGGCAAAGGCGCTGCTCAGTCCCGAGGCTTGCGCGATCCTCGCCGAATTGATGAAGGACCTCGCCGGGGTCGAACCATGGACCGCGGCGGCGACGGAGAATGCCGTGCGTGCCTTCGCCGAACGCAAGGAGGTCAAGCTCGGCGCGGTGGCACAGCCGTTGCGCGCCGCCCTGACGGGACGGCCGACCTCGCCGGGAATTTTCGACGTGCTGCAGGTGCTCGGCAAGCAGGAGAGCCTCGCCCGCCTCGCCGACCAGACCCGCGCACGCGGCCTGAGGTCGGCGCGGCGCAAGACCACGGCGACGCGCTGCTTGCTTTTTGGCCGGCCTTGCATGGCGACGAGGCAGCGATTTAATAACAGGCAGACCGTATCTTGCAGCGCACACTCAACTGCGCTAGCAAAGTAACGGCTGGTAGTGTGCGCGTCCGGCGGAGCAGACCATCGATCCACGCCAGTTCGGCACCGCACTGCAGCGCAATCAAATTCGAGGACATGAGCATGGACGCGTCGACCGGTGCGAACACTAAGGACGGCACCCTGACCCTCGGCGACAAAAACTTCAAATTCCCGCTCTACGAAGGCACCATCGGTCCGGAGGTGCTCGACATCTCCAAGCTCTATGCCAATGCCGGCATCTTTACCTACGACCCCGGCTTCACTTCGACGGCGAGCTGCGAATCCAAGATCACCTATATCGACGGCGACGAAGGCGTCCTGCTCTATCGCGGCTATCCGATCCAGGAGCTTGCCGAGCACGGCGACTTCCTGGAGACCTGCCACCTCCTGCTCTACGGCGAGCTGCCGACCGCGACCCAGAAGTCGGAATTCGACTACATCGTGACCCGCCACACCATGGTTCACGAGCAGATGAGCCGGTTCTTCCAGGGGTTCCGGCGCGATGCCCATCCGATGGCGGTGATGGTGGGCTCGGTCGGCGCGCTGTCGGCCTTCTATCACGACTTCACCGACATCTCCGATCCGGTCCAGCGCAACATCGCGTCGATCCGCATGATCGCGAAGATGCCGACGCTCGCGGCGATGGCCTACAAGTATTCGATCGGCCAGCCCTTCATCTATCCCAAGAACGATCTCGACTACGCCTCGAACTTCCTGCGCATGTGCTACGCGGTGCCGTGCGAGGAGTACAAGGTCAACCCGGTGCTGGCGCGGGCTATGGACCGCATCTTCATCCTCCACGCCGACCACGAGCAGAACGCCTCGACCTCGACGGTGCGGCTCGCCGGCTCGTCCGGCGCCAATCCGTTCGCCTGCATCGCCGCCGGCTGCGCGTGCCTGTGGGGACCTGCCCATGGCGGCGCCAACGAGGCTGCCCTCAAGATGCTCGCGGAGATCGGCTCGGTCTCGCGCATCCCCGAGTTCATCAAGCGCGCGAAGGACAAGAACGACCCGTTCCGTCTCATGGGCTTCGGTCACCGGGTCTACAAGAACTACGATCCGCGCGCCAAGATCATGCAGAAGACCTGCCACGAGGTGCTCGGCGAAATGGGGATCAAGGACGACCCCCTGCTCGACATCGCCCTCGAGCTCGAGCGCATCGCGCTCCACGACGACTACTTCATCGACAAGAAGCTCTATCCCAACATCGACTTCTATTCCGGCATCACCCTCAAGGCGATGGGCTTCCCGACCACCATGTTCACGGTGCTGTTCGCGGTCGCCCGCACCGTCGGCTGGATCGCCCAGTGGAAGGAGATGATCGAGGACCCGAGCCAGAAGATCGGCCGGCCCCGCCAGCTCTACACCGGCCCGACCGAGCGCGAATACGTCCCGATCTCGCGGCGGAAGTAGACGCTACCTTATCCGCTTTTGGCTGTCATCGCTCCGGCTTGACCGGGCGATCCAGTAACCACCGGACTCGCCGGTGGGCCAAGTCTCAGCAACATCGATGGCACAGGGGTTACCGGATTGCCCGGTCAAGCCGGGCAATGACAGTTTCATTGTACGCATTGATCAAACGATCTGCGCTCACCACGCCCCGCGGCAAACGCCTGTCGTGAAGTAGCGCCAGATCGTCGGGTGCGACCACAGGTGCGATGGCAGGTCGACGTCCTGCGGCGTCACGGTCCCGCCGATCGCGTCCTCGGCGGCGCGCTCGAGAAGCGGCAGGGCCGCGGCAAGCTGCAGGTAGGAAAAGGTCGCATAATTGTCCTCGCCCAACGGCCGCGGCCGCACCTGGTAGAGCACCGCGCCGGTGTCGATGCCGGGGTCCACGAGATGCACGGTGGCGCCGAAATTGGCGAGGTCGTTCTGGGCGCTCGCCCAGTAGCCGCCGTGGATGCCGCGATATTTCGGCGTGATCCCGTCGTGGTAATTGACGAACGGCGCCTGGACCGCGGAGAGCACCTTGCGGCTGATGATGCGCGTTCCGACGACGAGCACCACTTTGGGACGAAGCGCCTGCAGCCGCGCGACCGTGTCCGGTGCGTTGACCGAGACGACCGCGATCCGCTCGATCCCGTCGGGCCAACGCGCCTCGGACCCCGACGCGGCGACGATCTCGGCGATGCGCCCGGCGGCGCGGCGGCGGACGAGCCGCGAGTAGAGGATGAAGGCGATCTGTCCCGCCGTGTGCACGAGACCGAAACGCCGGATGCGGCTGCGGATCATCTGGAAGCGCGGGACATGCCGCTCGACGATGATCGTCAGGTCGGGGAAGCGCTGCGCAAGCCGCCACGCTGCGATCCGGCACAGCGAATTGTCGACGACCAGGAGGACCACGTCGCCCGCAGGCATTCTAATCTCCGGGGACGTGATGCCCTGTGCACACGATCCCATCCTACCGTGGCCGACGCAGCCAGCCGCCGGACACGAACGAGGCGCAGCGCCGCCCGGTCGAGCGCGAGACGACAACGTCCGCTAGAGCGCCATCCTATTCAGCTTGAATCGCATCGCGCTCCGGACTCCTTGATTTGGAGCATGATCCTGTCCGAAAAGTCTGCAACTTTTCGGGATCATGCTCTAAGCGAAAAAAGTTTACGCTGATATAACCAAAATGTGCCGGTGCCCGGCCCGCATCAGGTCAGCCGCCAAAAAGAGTGCGTGCGGGCGCCTCAGGCCGCGTTGACGCGGCGAAACCGGTTGAACAGCGCGGTCGCGGTCCCCGACATCAGCACCTCGAGGTATCGCGCCTCCTGGTATTCGCCGTTCAAGGACAGCCGCGGCAGCGCCATCAGATGCTCGGCATGCTCGGGAAACAGCACGCCGGGGCGAGTCGTCACCGCGGTCTGATAGCCGACCTCCGCGGCGAGGCGGAATTCGCGTTTTCCCACGAGATCGGGCCCGCCATAGGGATAGGCGAAATGCTGCACCGGCTTTCCGAGTGCCGCAGCGATAAGCTCGCGGCTCGCCGCGAGCTCCGTGCGCGCGGTCGCCTCGTTCGCCTTGCCGAGCATGACGTGGTTGACCGTATGCGCGCCGAACGTCACCAGCGGATCGGCCGCGAGCTCGCGGATCTCGTTCCACGTCATGCACAGAGCGTCCCCGACCGGCGCCATGTCGACCCCGTATCGCGCCGACAACGCCTCGACGAAAGTATGAATATCGGCCTCGTGGGGAATCCCACGCAGCCACCAATAGATGGCGTCGAACGTCTCCCGCTTCTGCGCAGGAGTGGCGCAGTCGTAGCGCTGCTCATGCCCGTCGACGGTGGCGACGATGCTGGCGTTGTCGGCGATCACCGTCTCGAGCGCGAGCCACCACAGCTTGGCGCGGCGATCCGGGAAGCTCGTCGGAATGTAGATCGCGAACGGCGCCTGATTGGCCTTGAGGATCGGATAGGCCCATTGCTTGTTGTCGCGATAGCCGTCGTCGAAGGTAAGGCACGCGAAGCGCCGGCCGAAATCGCGTTCGGTCAGCCGGCGATGCATCTCGTCGAGCGAGACGATGTCGATCCCCTCGCGGTGAAGCCATTCGACCGTGTGCGACAGGAACGCCGGCGACACTTCGAGGCCCTGGTTGGGGGCGAACGCGTTCTGACGCTGCGGCCGCACGTGGTGGAGCATCAGGATCGCGCCGACTCCGCCGAAGAACCGGCCGAGCAAAGTATGCAGGCGCGTGAAATAGAGGGTGTCGAATCCGGTGCGGATGATCGTCGATTTCATCGCGATATCTTCGAATTACGCGCGGGTCCCCGCTTATCATGGCGGACGCATGCGATGAATTTACCGCCGCAGGGCAATTCCGCCCAGTGGTTAATGCCGCGCTACTTCGTTGCGGGATCCGGTAGCCCAGATTGGGCGGACACGAAATCCGGGAGCAGCACGCGCCAAACCGCGGTGTGCCGTTCGTCGATATGCCCCACCCGGATTTCGCGTGCACTCAACCCGGGCTACGCGCTTTCACCCCCGCCCCAGGTCACGTAGGCGCCGGCCCAGGTGAAGCCGCCGCCGAACGCCGCCATGATGAGGTTGTCGCCGGGCGCGAGACGGCTCTCGTATTCCCACAGGCACAGAGGAATCGTCGCCGCGGTGGTATTGCCGTATTTCTCGATGGTGATCATGACGCGCTCGAGCGGCACGCCCATGCGTTCGGCGGTCGCTTCGATGATCCGCCGGTTGGCCTGGTGCGGGACGAGCCAGGCGATGTCGGCGGGATGAAGCGCGTTCCGTTTCATCAGCTCGCCCGCGACCTCCGCCATCTTGGCGACCGCGAATTTGTAGACGGCAGCCCCCTCCTGGTGGACGTAATGGAGCCGCTTCGCGACGGTGTCCTCCGTCGGCGGCATCCGGCTGCCGCCCGCCTTCTGGTGGAGGAACGGCATGCCAGCGCCGTCCGAGCGGATCAGCATGTCGACAATACCGTGCGCGTCGCGCGACGGCTCGACCATCACTGCGCCGGCGCCGTCGCCGAACAACACGCAGGTCGCGCGGTCGGTGTAGTCGATGATCGCCGACATCTTGTCGGCGCCGACCACGACGACCTTGCGCGCGCGTCCGGTCTCGACGAACTGGGCGGCGATGGTCAGGGCATAAATGAAGCCGGAGCACGCAGCCTGCACATCGAAGCTGCCGGTGTTGCGGATGCCGACCATGTCGCAGACGAGATTCGCGGTCGACGGGAACACCATGTCCGGCGTCGTCGTGGCGCAAATCAGGAGATCGATCTCGGCGGGCGCAGTGCGCGTCTTCTCGAGGAGCCCCTTCACCGCTCCGCACGCCATGTGCGAAGTGCCGAGCCCCTCGCCTTTGAGGATGCGGCGCTCCTTGATGCCGGTGCGCTCGATGATCCAGGAATCCGTGGTGTCCACCATCGCGGCGAGCTCCGCATTGGTCAGGACATAGTCCGGCAGCGAACCATGCACCCCGGTGATCGCCGCGCGAATCGCGTTCGGGGGCCTTGTCTCGGGCTTATTATTCATGTCGCTGGGGCGATCCCTTTCGTTGTCCCTGTTAGCATGCTCGATCCGGCGATGAAACCGGCCCGCCGGCCATGGCGAGCACGATCGCCGCGGCGCGCGCGCTCGGCGTCGCGGCGCCGACCTCCATCGCCGCGTCGAGCCGGGCCAGCGCCGCGCACTGGCGCCGGCGCTCCGGCGTGTCGCCGAGGAGCGCGACGAGATGGGCCGCGAGCTTTTCCGGCGTCACGTCCCGCTGCAGCAGCTCCGGCATCGCCTTCTCGCCGAGGATGAGGTTGGCTAGACCGACCATGTCTGTGGTGATGAGCACACGGGCGATCGCCTCCTCGAAGAGGGAGACGCGATAAGCGAGCACGGTCGGAACGCCGGCGAGACCGAGCTCGAGCGTCACCGTTCCCGATGCGGCGAGTGCCGCCCGTGCCCGGCGGAACGCGGCCCATTTCTCCGCCGCGTCGACGACGATGCGCGGCGCCGTCGCCCAGCCGCGGGTTGCCTGCCTCACCTCGTCGAGAAGATGCGGGACCGTCGGCAGCACGAGCTCGATCGCGCCGACCTCTCGCGCCACCGCCGCCATCGCCGCGCCGAACACGCCGATGTGCCGCCGCACCTCGCCGCGACGGCTCCCCGGCAGCACGAGCACGAGCGGCGGAAGGGCCTCCCGCCGCGCCGCTTCTTCGCGATCGGGCCGCAGCGCCGCAAGCTGCTCGATCAGGGGGTGGCCGACATAGGTGCATGGCGGTCCGCCGAGCCGCTGGTGCACCGCGGGCTCGAACGGCATCAGCGCCAGCACGTGGTCGACATAGCGTCGCATCGTTTTCGCCCGTCCGGGGCGCCACGCCCAAACCGTCGGCGAGACGTAGTCGATGATCGGGATCGAGGGTGCCGCTGCGCGCACGCGCCGCGCCACCCGGTGGGTGAAATCGGGACTGTCGATGATGACAAGCGCATCGGGTCGTGCGGCGATGACCGCGCAGCTCGCCGTTCGCAGATGCCGCAGAATGGCCGGGAGCCGCGCCGGGATCGCCGCAAAGCCGTTGACCGCGAGGTCCGCGATGGGGACGAGGCTTTCGATCCCCTGCTCGGCCATGGCGCGCCCGCCGACGCCGGTAAACACCACCGGCCGTCCGGCCTGCGCCGCAATCGCGGCCATCAGCGGCGCGCCGAGGCGATCGCCGGATTCCTCTCCCGCGATGATGAAGAGATTGAGCGCATTCGGCTCGCCCATCAGGCCGTCTCGCGGTCGGGTCGTCCCACCACGAACAGGCCGTTGAAGTCGGCGGCTTCGACGAGGCGCAGCGGTTCGGCGATGATGGTGGCGCCGGCGACGACGGCGATGCCGGCGAGTCCGGCGCGGGATGCGTGGAGCACGGTGTCCGGACCGATCGAGGGCAGGTCGAAGCGGCGATCCTGGGCGAGCTTCGGCGCCTTGACGAGAACGCCGACACCGCGCGGCAGCCCGATGCGTCCTTCCTCGCGCAGCGCGACCATGCGGCGGAGCATGCCGTCGGTGCCCTCCGCAGCTTCGATTGCGAGCACCCTGCCCTTCGCGATCACCGCGGCCTGGCCGACGTCGAACGGGCTCATTGCGGAGAGCAGCGCGAATCCGCGCTCGATGTCCTCGAGGGCGACGGCGTCGGGCACGAGGCGCCCCAACGGCCCCGACGGCGCAGTGATGTCGGGAGCCACCTCATGGGCGCCGAGCAGGTGAAAGCCCTCGGCCTCGAAGATGCGGCCAATTCCGGTCAAGAGATGATCGTCGCCGCCGCGGAAGGCGCGGATAATCCGCGGCATCGCGACGAGCGTTGCCCAGTCGAGCCGCACCTCGCGAAGCGACGGGCGCACGATGCCGCCGACGAGAACAAGGTCGCGGCAGCCTTCGGCGCGCGCCAGGCGGCAGAATCGCCCGAACTGGCCGACCGCGATCCAGCAATGCGGAAAAGCGGCGACGGCATCCGGATCGACGATGCCGCGCAGCGGAAACAGCACGACGCGCCGGCCGCGCCGGATGACGGCCTGCGCGACCGCCGGTGGGACGGCGCCGCCTCCGCAGATGATGCCGAGCGGCCCCTCGTCGGTCGCCGCGATGCTCATTGGTCCTCGGTCGCGCCGTCGCCTCCCCGACGAACGGCGGTGCTGAGCGGCCGCTTGCCGCTACGGATAAAGGCGAACACGCTCTCGGTCAGCGGCATGCCGGCATGGGCCGCTTCCGCCCGCGCGAGCCGGTCGCGAAACACGCCTTCGCCCAGGAACAGGTCCTTGTAGAGCGCGCGCAGGCGGTGAATGTCGGCCCTGGAGAAGCCGCGCCGGCGCAGGCCGACCACGTTGAGGCCGACGAGACTGGCGAGCGGCCCCTGCGCCATGCCCCAGGGGATGACGTCAGCACGGATGCCGCTCAAACCCACGATCATCGCGCCCTCGCCGATACGCACGAACTGGCGCACCGCCGCCTGGCCGCCGAGAAAGGTGTTGTCGCCGACGCTCACATGTCCGCCGAGCACGACGTTGTTCGCCATGACCACGTGGTTGCCGACCTTGCAGTCATGAGCGACGTGCGATCCCACCATGAGAAAACAATGATCGCCGACCTCGGTGATGCCGCGGTCGTCCTCCGTTCCGGTGTTGATGGTGACGTTCTCGCGGATGTCGCAGTCCGATCCGATGGTGAGTCGCGTCGGGCCGCCACGGTATTTGACAGATTGCGGCGGCGTGCCGAGCGATGCGAACGGATAGATCACGGTGCGCGGCCCGATCGTGGTGTGCCCGGCGACGTTGACATGGGCGACGAGCCGGCAGCCCTCGCCGACAACGACGTCGGGGCCGATGACACAATAAGGTCCAATCACCGCACCGGCAGCGATCTTCGCGCCCGCCGCGATGCGGGCGGTGGAGTCGAGCGACGTCATCGTTTACGCCGTGGCGATCATGGCGCCGACTTCGGCCTCGGCGACGACCACGCCCGCGACCTTCGCCTCGCCGCGGAACCACCACATGGTCTTGCGCTTGGCGATCTTCGTCATGTGATATTCGATCGTGTCGCCGGGGATCACCGGTTTGCGAAACTTCGCCTTGTCGATGGTGAGGAAGTAGACGAGCTGCTCCTTCTCCTTGCGCCCGGTCGAGAGCATGCAGATCACTCCGGCGGTCTGCGCCATGCCCTCGATCATCAGCACCCCGGGAAACACCGGGTTTTCCGGAAAGTGCCCGAGAAACTGCGGCTCGTTGAAGGTCACGTTCTTGATGCCGATGGCGAAGTCGTCGCCGCGCATGTCGCGGATGCGATCGACCATGAGGAACGGGTAACGATGGGGAAGCGATTTCAGGATGGTCGCGATCTCTATCGATTCGATCGTGGTTGCGATCTCGTTCATGACAGCGCCTCAGCCTTCATCGGTGCTCCCGGTCGTCGTGGGCTCGTTCGTGGCCTGGCGCCCCCCGGCCAGCCGCTCCAAAGTCTTCATTTCGCGGAACCACAGCTTGGCGGGCTTCGCCGGCGTTCCGCCCCATCGCGCACCGGGCGGAACGTCGCCGTGGACGATGCTGGTCGCCGCGATCTGCGCACCCTCCCCGATAGTGACGTGATTGTTCACCCCGACCCGTGCACCGAGCACCACGAAATCCTCGAGCATCACGCTGCCTGATATTCCGGTCTGCGCGACGAGTACACAGTGGCGGCCGATGCTGACATTGTGGCCGATCTGCACCAAGTTGTCGATCTTGGTGCCCTCCCCGATCACGGTATCGCGGGTTCCACCACGATCGATGGTGGTGCCGGCACCGATCTCGACATCGTCCTGGATGATGACGCGGCCGATCTGCGGTACCTTGACGTGCCCCGCCGCGCCCATCACGAAACCGAAGCCGTCCTGGCCGATGCGGACGCCGGGATGCACGATCACCCGGTCGCCGAGCAGCGCGTTCATCAGCGAAGCGCCGGGCCCGATCGAGCAGGAGCGCCCGATCCGCACGCCGGGTCCGATAACGGCGTTCGCGCAGACGACGGTGTCCGAGCCGATCTCGGCCCCGGGGCCGACGACGACGCCGGGATCGAGCACGACCCCGCTCTCGAGCCGCGCCGACGCATGGACGGTCGCCCCCGGTGAAGCACCTTCCGCTGGGAACAGTGACGATGGCCGCAAGGCCTGCGGATAGAGGGCGCGCGCGACGGCGACGAAGGCACGATAGGGATCGCGCACACGCAGCACGGGCACATGGGCGGGCGCCACGGCGACGAAGCGGGGCGCCACCAGGCAGGCGCCCGGCCCGCGTCGAGGCGATCTGGTCGGCGTAGCGGGGATTGTCGAGAAAGGCGAGGTCGCCGGGGGTCGCCGTGTCGAGCGGCGCGACGCCGCAGATCGTCCGGTCGGGCGGCACCTGCGGCCCCGGTTCGGCACCGGTGAGCGCGGCGATCTCGGCAATCGTCAGAGACTTCGCACTCTTGAAGTACAGCGGCTCGCTCATCCCACCCGTGCTTATGCGCAACATTCACGGCCGCCGCCACGGACGTCCCCGACCGCTGCGGCGCGAAATGAATACCCCAAGAGCGTGCCGTAATCCAATCACGCCGCCGGGCGCGGGCCGCCCGAGTGCGCCGGTGTCGCCGAAGCGGCGCAGGCGCCGCTTCGGAGATCAGAACCTGGTACCGCCGCCGAACCGGAAGAGCTGCGTCCTGTCATACGGCCCCTTGGTCAGGGCGTAGGCGAGGTCGAAGCGCAGCGGACCGAACGGCGAATCCCAGATGAGACCGGCGCCGACCGAGGAGCGCACGATCTGGGATTCGTTGAGCAGCAGGGACTCGCCGGTCACGTTCCAGTAGGTCGGGCCCTGATAGTCCCACAGCAGGCCGGCGTCGGCGAACAGGGCGAGCTTCATGCCGAAGTCCTTCGGCATCAGCGGCATGGGCGTCTGGAATTCGAGCGAGGCCGCCCAATAGAGCGAGCCGCCGAGCGCGTCCTGAGTCCCGCCGTAGCCGTAGACGATCTGGCTGATATCGCGCGGACCGAAGCCGGCCGGCTGGAAGCCGCGCACCAGCGACGGGCCCGACTGGAACTCGTCGAGCATGCGGATCGAGCCGTCGAAGCCGACCGCATAGCCGGCCTGCCCGCGCAACACGCCGACGACGTCGGGGAGGATTTCATTGTACATGCGGGCGTCGATGGTCGACTTGAGGTTATGCACGTCGCCGCCGACGCCAGCGAGGTCCTGCTTGAACTCGACGAGCACGCCCTGGGTCGGTGCCCGGCCGTTATCGAGTGTGTTGTAGGCGAGCGTGTAGCCCACCGCCGACGCGATCACCGGGCCGGCCGCGAGTTCCTTGCGCACCGCGAGCGACGCTTCGCCGTCCTGATAACAGTTGGTCTGCGACGGCGAGCCCGCCGCCAGCCAGGCCGCGATGAAGTCGCCGCTGGCGAATGCCGACGGGGTCGGGAACGTATTGATGAAGTTCGGAGAGAGGTTGTTACAGTTGTCGAGATACGACGGCAGCGTGATCTCCTGCTGGTAGATCGTGTATCGCAGCTGCGTCGAGATGTTCTCGGTGATCGGAATGCCGGTCTTGATGTCGCCGCCGATCGTCCTCGTGAGATAGGTGGTGTACTGGCTCGATGTCTGCTGCTTGGCGAACAAGTCGAAGCCGAGCGCGAGGCGCGTATCGAGAATGTAAGGCTCGATGAACGACAGATCGAAGCCGCGCGAGCGCTGTCCGTATTGCACCGACGCCTTGGCCACCCGGCCGGTGCCGAGCAGATTTCGCTCGCCCACCGAGACTTCGGCAATGGCGCCGTCCGAGGTGGAATAGCCGCCAGCGACGGAGAATTCGCCGGTCGACTGCTCCTCGAGGTCGACATTGATGATGATTCGGTCGGGCGCCGAACCGGGCTCGGTCGTGATCTTGACGGTCTTGAAATATCCGAGGCCCTTGAGTCGGCGTTCGGCGCGGTCGACCAGCGCACGATTGTAGGGATCGCCTTCGACGATATCGAATTCGCGCCGGACCACGTAGTCGCGGGTGCGGGTATTGCCGCGCAGGTTGATCCGCTCGATGTAGACGTGCGGACCTTCCTCGATGACGAAAAGCACGTTGACCATTTTCTGGTCGGGAAAGCGGTCGCCTTTGGGACGCGCGGCGGCGAAGGGATAGCCGCGCTTCGCCACCTCGACGGTGACGAGCTCGGCCGACTTCTCGACGGCGTCGGCATTGTAGATGCGCCCCGGCTCGGCCCGCAGCAGCGGACGAAGCGACTCGGACGGCACATCCGGAATGTTCGAGCGGATATCGACCTTGCCGAAACGGTACTGGTCGCCTTCCTCGATGACGAAGCTGATGATGAAGCCCTTGGCGTTCGGATCGTATTCACCGGTCGCGGCGACGATGCGCACGTCGACGAAGCCGTATTTGAGATAATGCCGCCGCAGCAGGTCGCGATCGACCTCGACGCGGTCGGGATCGTAGATGTCGTTCGACTTGAGGAAGCTCAGCCAGTTGGTCTCGCCGGTCTTGATGACGTCCTTGAGACGCTGGTCCGAGAAGTGATTGTTGCCGACGAATATGATCTTGGCGACGCCGGTTTTGCCGCCCTCGTTGATCTCGAAGATGAGGTCGACGCGGCCGTTCGGCAACTCGACGATCTTGGGCGTCACGCTCACGTCGTAGCGGCCCGAGCGCTGGTAGACCTCGACGATGCGCTGCACGTCCGACTGCACGAGCGCGCGCGAGAAGGTGCCGCGCGGCTTCGATTGAACTTCCGAGGAGAGCTGCTCGTCCTTGGCCTTCTTGTTGCCCTCGAACGCGACGCGATTGATGACGGCATTTTCGACCACCGTCACCAGAATCCGATTCGGCCCGGGCGTGATCCGCACGTCCTGGAACAGGCCGGTCGCATAGAGCCCCTTGAGGGCGGCGTCGATCTTGCCTGTGTCCAACCGCTCGCCGGGAGCGACGCGGAAATAAGAGCGAATTGTATCCGCCTCGACACGGCGGTTACCTTCGACATCGATGCGCAGCGTTTGTGCGACGGCAACATCCGCAGTCACGATCGTCCCCACGATCGAACCGAAGATCAGCACGCCAAACAGGGCAGCTGCGACCCCAATCCCCCGCAACACCTGCACGCTCATTCCCCCAAATGAACCCCAACAACCGGCCCTGCTCGCCCCTCAGGTCCGGACCCCCCAAACGCCTTGTAACGACTTCCGCCCTGCCGGCAACCCTTGAAGCCCCTTCCGTTCCGATTTGGCGGCGAGACGTAACCCCCCAGTTACATCTACGACGCCCGCAAGTGCAGGATGTCGTTCACCGTGGCAAAAATCATCAACATTACGACTATTGCAAGGCCGATCCGGAACCCGACCTCTTGGGCGCGTTCCGAGAGCGGTCGACCTCGCACCGCCTCGATCAGATAGAACAGAAGGTGCCCGCCATCGAGAAGCGGCACCGGGAACAGGTTCAGAAGACCGATCGAAACCGATATCACCCCTATAAAATCGATCAGCGCGCCCCATCCTAGCTCGGCCACCTGGCCGGAAATGCGGGCGATGCCGATCGGTCCGCCGATCTGGTCAGCCGATTGGCGGCCGACGAAAACGTCGCGGATGTAGGAGAGCGTGGTGTCGACGATGAACCAGGTCTTGTCGACCCCGAGCTTCACGGCGTCGAGCGGGCTAACCGATTCGACCCTGACGTCACCGGGCTGATTCGAGCGTGTCACCCCGAGGATGCCGCGTCCGCCTCTCAACTCGGGCGTCGCGGTCAAGGTGATCGGAACACCGCCCCGATCGACCACGATGGTCAGCGGGTGACCGCCTGCGAAGCCGACGACGCGCTGCATGTCGACGAAGTTATCGATCTTGCGACCATCGATCGCGGTGACGAGATCGCCCGGCTGGAAGCCGGCCGTGGCGGCGGGGCTTCCCGCCTCCACCGCAGACACCCGCGGGACCGCAATCTGCTTGCCGACAACCATGAAGACTGCGGCAAAAAGCACGATCGCCAGGATGAAATTGGTGAGCGGGCCGGCGACCACGACGGCGGCGCGGCGGCCCACCGATTGGCCGAAGAAGCTCTGCTTGCGCTCTTCCTCCGACATCGCGGCGAGCGTCGCCGGATCGGGCACGCTCGCCTCGTTCTCGTCGCCGAAAAATTTGACGTAGCCGCCGAGCGGGATCGCGGAAAGCTTCCACCGCGTGCCCAAACGATCGGTGAAGCCGGCGATCTCCGGCCCGAAGCCGAGCGAGAACACCAGCACCCTGATGCCGCACCAGCGGGCCACCAGGAAGTGGCCGAGCTCATGAAAGAAAACGATGACCGTAAGCGTGAACAGGAACGGAACGATCCACCCCGTGTAGTTTCCGACGAGCGCGGCGAGAGAGGTAAAGGCGGTAGTGCTCATCATGGCCTCACGGCTTGGGGCGGAGACACCCTAAAGGTTTATTAAAACGCTTTTACGGCGATTTCCGGCAAGAGGGAACGCGCTAATTGTCTCGAATTATGGTCAACGGAAATGGCGTCATCGACGCTTTCGGGCTCCCGCATGATGCCCTTCCCCCCAGCCGCATCGATGGTTGCCTCAACGAGCGCGGCAATTCCGGCGAAACCAAGACGACCGCCGATGAACTCGTGCACCGCAATCTCGTTCGCGGCATTGAGCACGGTCGGTTCGCCGTTGCCGGATTGCAACGCCTGACGGGCAAGTGCGAGCGCCGGAAACCGCACCGGGTCGGGCGGCTCGAACGTCAGGTTCGACATATGCGCGAAATCGAGGCGGGCGGCGCCCGTCATGCGGGTGGGCCAGGCGAGGCAGTTCGCGATCGGCACCCGCATGTCCGGCGGACCGAGCTGGGCGATCAGGGAGCCATCGCGATACTCGACAATGCCGTGAACGACGGACTGCGGATGAACGATGATATCGATCTGCTCGGAGGGAAAGCCGAACAGATAGTGCGCCTCGATCAGTTCCAGCCCCTTGTTCATCATGGTCGCGGAATTGATCGTGATCTTGGCGCCCATCGTCCAGTTGGGATGGCGCAGCGCCTCCTGCACGGTGGCGGCGCGCATCTTCTCCAGCGTGTGGGTGCGGAACGGGCCGCCGGATGCCGTGAGCACGATGCGGCTCACCTCGTCGCGCGAGCCGGCCGAGAGGGCCTGAAAAATCGCGTTGTGCTCGGAGTCGACCGGCAGCACGAGGGCACCGGTTTCATGGGCGCGCCGCATGAACAGCGCGCCGGCACAGACGAGGCATTCCTTGTTGGCGAGCGCGATGGTGGCGCCGCGCTCCAGCGCGGTGAGTGTCGGACGCAACCCGGCGGCACCGGTGATTGCGGCCATCACCCATTGCGCCGGACGGCTCGCCGCCTCGACGATCGCATCCTCGCCCGCCGCAGCCTCGATGCCCGAACCGGCGAGCGCCTCCTTGAGCTCGCCATAGGAGCCGGAGTCGCCGACCACCGCGAGGCGCGCGCCGCATTCGCGCGCGAGACCGGCGAGCGCCGCGGCGTTCTTCTGCGCGGTGACGGCCTCGACGCGGAAACGCTCGCGATTCCTGCGGACGAGATCGAGCGTGCTCGTCCCGATCGATCCGGTGGCGCCGAGCACCGTCATCGACAGCACGCCGTTGTGCGGCATGGCTTGCGTTCTATCGAGCGGAACACCGGTCATCGGTTCACCACAGCAGCAGCCCCTGCGCCGCTTCAGGAGACCCGGCGCGCACGATACCGATCAACACTGCCACGCCTGCCGCGGCAATGAAACCGTCCAGGCGATCCATCAGGCCGCCGTGGCCGGGAATGACGTGACTTGCATCCTTGACGCCGAAGCGTCGCTTGATCGCGGACTCGAAGAGATCGCCGCCTTGCGACACCAGCGACAGAGCGAACGCCGTGAGGCCCGCGCCGACGACCGAGTAGCCCGTCAGCGCGGCAAGAACCATCCCCGCGACGACCGCGCCGAGCGCGCCGCCGACCGCGCCCGCCCACGTCTTCTTGGGGCTGATGCGCAGCGCGAGCCGCGGCCCACCGACCGCACGGCCGACGAAATAGCCGAGGATGTCGGTCACCCACACCACTGCGAACAGGAAGAACATCGCGGCCGCGCCGTGCGCGCCTTCGCGCAACAGTGTCGGCGCGAGCACCAGCACGCCGGCATAGAGCACGCCGGCGCCGCTCCAGCCGCGCCGCTCGGGAGCGAGCGCCGCCGCCGCGATCGCGCCCGCCGCTAGCGCGCCGAAGGCGATGAGGATGCGGCCGGATCCGGCCGCGGCCGCCGCAGCGAGAAGCGCGGCGACGGCGGCCCCGAGCGGGAGCCTGGCGTCGCCGGTGACGATCGACATCCATTCCCAGGCGATGATGACCGCGGCCGCCGTCCAGAACAGGACGAAGGCCCAGCCGCCGACCGCAGTCGCTGCGATCGCGAGCACCACCATCACCACGGATGATGCGACACGCTTGCGCAGATCGCCCGGTGTCGTGACGGACGCGGCGGAATTGGCTCGCGCCGGGTCCGGCGCCGGCGCGGTCACGGCGTCATGATCCGGTTCGCGCCACCAGTCCGCCGAACCGGCGCTCGCGTCGCCAATACTCGGCGATCGCCGTCTCGAGCGTGGCGCGATCGAAATCGGGCCAATAGGTCGGGACGAACACGAGCTCACTGTAGGCGGACTGCCACATCAGGAAGTTGGAGAGCCGCTGCTCGCCGCTGGTGCGGATGATGAGGTCGGGGTCCGGCACGTCCGGCGCGTCGAGATGGCGCCCGATGAGATCCGCGGTGATCTCGGAGGGCGCGAGCGTGCCGCGCGCCACCTGCTCGGCGAGGCGGCAGGCGGCGCGCGCGATCTCCTGCCGGCCGCCATAGTTGAAGGCGACGACGAGGAGCAGCCCGGTGTTGGAGCGGGTGAGATCCTCGGCCTCCTGGAGCAGCCGATCGATGTCGGCGGCAAGCCCGACGCGCTCGCCGATGATACGGACCCGCACGTTGCTGCGATGAAGCTCGGCGAGGTCGTTGCGCACGAAGCGGCGCAGCAACCCCATGAGATCGCGGATTTCCGCCGGCGGGCGCGACCAGTTCTCCGCAGCTGAAGGAGAACAGCGTCAGAATCTCGATCCCGAGATCGCCGACGGCGCGGACGGTGCGGCGCAATGCTTCGACCCCGCGCCGGTGGCCCTCCCCGCGCGGCAGCCCGCGTTCGGCGGCCCACCGCCCGTTCCCGTCCATGATGATGGCGACGTGGCGCAGCGGCTCGAAGCCCGATTGGGGCTTCCTCGGCGATACCGCCATCTCGGGCATCCGTTTCTCCAGTCGCAGTTCGACGACTCAGATCGTCATTATCTCTTTTTCCTTGGACGCGAGCGACTGATCGACTTCGGCGATCACCTGGTCGGTCGCCTTCTGCACTTCGCCGGACATGCGCTCGTGGTCGTCTTCGCTGACCTTCCCGTCCTTTTCAAGCTTCTTCAGGAGATCGAGAGCGTCGCGGCGGACGTGACGCACGGCGACGCGCGCGGCCTCCGCATATTTGTGCGCGACCTTGACCATCTCCTTGCGACGCTCCTGGTTGAGCTCGGGGATGCGCAGCCGCAGGACCTGGCCTTCGGTCGACGGGCTCAGCCCGAGATTGGAATTGATGATCGCCTTCTCGACCGCATGCACCATCGAACGGTCCCACACCTGCACGCTGAGCAGGCGCGGCTCCGGCACGCTGACGGTGGCGAGCTGGCTGAGCGGCATGTGAGTGCCATAGGCCTCGACCTGGACCGGCTCGAGCAGGTTGGCGGAGGCCCGGCCGGTGCGCAGGCCGCCGAGCTCCTGCTTGAGCACCTGGGTGGCGCCGTGCATGCGGCGCTTGATTTCATTGAGATCGTAGGTCGCGGTAGCCATGACGCGTCTCCCGAGAATCCGCGCTGGCACATAGCCGGTGGCGCGGTTGCTCTTGTTCGCATTCCCGACGAGGCCCGACGGGCGCTCGCCGCACCCTCGTACGCCGACAATCACACGCCGACGGTGGTCGCCCGCGCGGCTCCGCCCAGCACCGCCGTGATCGCGCCCGGTTCGAGGATCGAGAACACTATGATAGGCATACGGTTTTCGCGAGCAAGGGCAAACGCGGTGGCGTCCATGACCTTCAGTTCCCGCATGAAGGCTTCGTGGTGGGTCAAGTGCTCGTACCGCTTCGCGGTCGGATCCTTCTTGGGATCGGCGGTATAGACACCGTCGACATTGGTCGCCTTGAGGACCGCGTCGCAGCGCATCTCGGCGGCGCGCAGCACCGCGGTCGTGTCGGTCGTGAAGAACGGATTGCCGGTGCCCCCGGCGAATATCACCACGCGGTTCTCGTCGAGGTGACGCAGCGCGCGCTGGCGTTCGTAAGTCTCGCAGACCTGGGGCATGGCAAGTGCCGACATCGCGCGCGCCGACACGCCTGCGCGCTCGATCGCCGCTTCGAGCACGAGACCGTTCATCACCGTCGCCAGCATGCCCATGGCGTCGGCAGTCGTTCGCGTGACGCCCTGGGCTGCGACCTCGACGCCGCGCAGCACGTTGCCGCCGCCGACCACGACGCCGATCGTCACACCAAGACCCCGCGCCGCGACGATGTCGGCGGCGTAGCGGTCGATGGTCGGCTGATGGATACCAAACCCTTCAGGGCCGGCGAGCGCTTCGCCGGAGAGCTTGACGATGACGCGGCGGTATTTTGGCACGGCCATGCCGCGTCCTCTCCCCTCGTCCGGTCGCCTCGCGGGCCCCTTGGATAACGTCAGTGCCCGGCGGCCGCCGCGACCTCCGCCGCGAAGTCTCCATCCGGGCGATCGATCCCTTCGCCGAGCGCGTAGCGCACGAAGGCGGTCACCTTGATCGGGCCGCCGACCTTGCCCTCCGCCTCCTTGAGCGCCTGGGCGACGGTCTTGTCGGGCGCGTGGATGTAGGGCTGCTCGAGCAGGCAGACTTCCTTGTAGAAGGTTTTCAGGCCGGACTCGACGATCTTGGCGATCATCGCCTCGGCCTTCCCCTGTTGGCGGAACTTGTCGGCGAGGATGTCCTTCTCGCGCGCCACGACCTGCGGATCGAGACCCGCCGGATCGACCGCCTGCGGATTCGAGGCGGCGATGTGCATCGCGACCTGGCGCCCGAGCGCGACGAGCTCGTCGGTCTGCCCCGACGAACTCGAGGCCGACGATGACGCCCATCTTGCCGAGCCCGTCGCCGACCGCGTTGTGCATGTAGCTGCCGACCGCGCCCTGCGACACCGCCACCTCGGCGGCGCGGCGCAACGTCATGTTCTCGCCGATGGTCGCGATCGCCGAATTGATCGCATCGTTCGCGGTGACGCTGCCGACCTTCGCCGCCTTGATCTTCTCGACGTCGGGTCCGGTATCGAGCGCGATGCCGGCGATCATCCGCACGAGGCCCTGGAACTGCTCGTTGCGGGCGACGAAATCGGTCTCCGAATTGACCTCGACGACGACACCTTTTTTGCCGGCCACAGCGACGCCGATCAGGCCTTCCGCAGCGACGCGGCCGGCCTTCTTGGCAGCCTTGGACAGGCCCTTCTTGCGCAGCCAATCGACCGCGGTCGCGAGATCGCCATTGGTTTCGACGAGCGCCGCCTTGCAGTCCATCATGCCGGCGTCGGTCTTGTCGCGGAGTTCCTTGACCAACTGAGCGGAGATATTTGCCATCGTCAGAATCCTGTCTTCATCGGACGCAATGCATTGCCTTGCTCCTCCCCGCCGGGGAGGAAGACGGTCACCGGAAGCCGCCCGTCAGCGTGCCCGTGCCGGAGCGCCGTTACTCGGCGCTGAGCTCCTTGGCCTGGGCGATCCAGCTATCGACACGCCCGGGCAGGCCAGCCTCTTCGCCGATATGATGCGTCGCCGTCGGACCAAGGCCGGCGATCTGCCAGTAATGGAAAATGCCGAGGTCGTTGAGCTTCTTCTCGATCGCCGGCGACACGCCGGGCAGCTTCTTGAGGTCGTCGGCAACGCCGCGCGGACCGGACAGCGCCTCGAAGCCGAGGCCTTCCGCGGTCTCGGCCGGAACCTCTTCCGCGATCGGATGCTCGGCCGCGCCGAGATCGATGTGCTCGCCCTGACCGCGTGAAATGCCGTCGATCGCCGCCTTGGCGATGAGGTCGCAGTAGAGCGTGATGGCGCGGCCGGCGTCATCGTTGCCCGGCACCACGAAGGTGATGCCGTCAGGGTCGGAATTGGTGTCGACCACCGCGGCGACCGGGATATTGAGGCGCTGCGCCTCCTTGATCGCGATGTTCTCCTTGTTGGTGTCGATCACGAACACAAGGTCGGGCAGGCCGCCCATGTCCTTGATGCCGCCGAGCGCGCGGTCGAGCTTGTCGCGCTCGCGGGTGAGCGTCAGGCGCTCCTTCTTGGTGTAGGCCTGGGCCTCGCCGGAGCCGAGCATCTCGTCGAGCTTGCGCAGGCGCTTGATCGATTCCGAGATCGTCTTCCAGTTGGTCAGCGTGCCGCCGAGCCAGCGCGAATTGACGTAGTACTGCGCCGACTTCTTGGCCGCCGAGGCGACTGCGTCCTGGGCCTGGCGCTTGGTGCCGACGAACAGGATGCGCCCGCCCTTGGCGACGGTGTCGCTCACCGCCTCGAGCGCGCGGTGGAGCATCGGCACCGTCTGGGCGAGGTCGATGATGTGGATGTTGTTGCGGGCGCCAAAGATGAAATTCTTCATCTTCGGATTCCAGCGGTGCGATTGATGACCGAAATGGACGCCAGCCTCGAGGAGCTGGCGCATCGAATAATCAGGCAGCATTGTGCTTCTCCGGTTTGTTCCGCCGCGGACCTGTGAGCCTAGCGGCGACATCGTCGCCGGTCGGCCACCGGACGGCTGTGAGGCCAAGATCCGCGTGTGAGATGGCGCGGCTTATAACGGGGCGTGTCGGAGGATGCAAGGCATGACCAACAATCCCGGAACCAATCCGCGATGCCGCTTAATTGGGGGCAAATCCCGCGCCTTCAAGGGCTTCGCCTCTCCCACCCCCCGTCTTCGCGGAGGTCGGGGTCTCTTCTCCCTCCCAGCCTTCGCGGGGTGGTGGGGTCCGCGAGCGAAGCGAGCAAGGAAGGAAGTAGCCCCACCCTGCCCTCCCCGAAGACGGGGAGGGAAAGCTAGGCCTGAGCGAAGAGCAGAGAGAAAACCTGCGTGGCGTAGAGCGGCCTGCAGCCAGCGCGCCTAATGCGAAGCCAGCATGTGGGGGCCGCCGTCGGGCCGCACCTCGGAGGCCATCATGCCCTTGGGGCCCGGGCCGAAGCGCACCAGCACGGTCTGGCCCGGACGCAGCTCGGTGATGCCGTAGCGGCGCAGCGTCTCCATATGGACGAAGATGTCCGGCGTACCCTCGCCGCGGGTGAGGAAGCCGAAGCCGCGCAGCCGGTTGAACCACTTCACGATCGCGCGCTCGAGCCCGCTGGTCGGCGTCACCGTGACATGGGTGCGTGGCGGCGGCATCTGCGCGGGATGCACCGCGGTCGTCTCGTCCATGGAGAGCACGCGGAACGCCTGCAGCCCCTTCGGCCGCGCCAACGCCTCGCAGACGATACGGGCGCCTTCGTAGGCGGTCTGGTAGCCATCGCGGCGCAGGCAGGTCACGTGGAGCAGCACATCACCTGCGCCGTTGTCCGGCACGATGAAGCCGTAGCCCTTGGAGACGTCGAACCACTTGATGACGCCTACCACCTCGACGACACTCGTCGTGCCGTCGTGTAGGAGCTCGCCGAGAGCTTCGTGTCTCAGATCAAAATCGATCCCCGGCCCCTTGGGCCCACTCGCATCCGCCGCCATGAAGACGCACGCCGTTGGCTGTTGGTTGCCCCTTGAGCTAGGGCGCTACCCCGAATCTCTTATCGAAGGATAACATCGAAGAGCGGCCCGCAAAGCATAAAAAGTTTCTTTTCGGCTTGGAGTGTGTCGGCCTGTGCACATCCCTGATGCAAGAAAAAGACTCTTTCGAGCTGCTCCAAGAGTCATTTCGGGAGTCATTCCGCGCGGTTAATGGGCAATGAAGGGTGCGAGCGTCGCACCGATGTCGGCCCGGATCACGAGGTCGGCGACATCGTCGAAATCGGTGGGATCGCGGTTCAAGATCACAAGCCGGGCGCCGTTCCGCTTGGCCATCAAGGGAAATCCGGCCGCCGGCCACACCACGAGCGAGGAGCCGATGACGAGGAAAAGGTCGCAGGCGGCGGCGAGCGCCTCGGCGCGACGCATTGCCGCCTCCGGCATCGACTGCCCGAACGAAACAGTCGCGGTCTTCACGAAGCCGCCGCATTGCCGGCATTCCGGCGCTTCTCCGCTCGCCTCGAACTGTTCGCGCACCCAGGGAAGCTCATGGCGCTCGGCGCAATCGAGGCAGGCGGCATAAGTCGTATTGCCGTGCAGCTCCACCACTTGTTCGGGTGAAAAACCCGAGGCTTGATGCAGGTTGTCAATGTTCTGTGTGATCACAGCCGGGATCTTGCCGGCGCGATGAAGGCTCGCCAGCGCCAAATGGCCGCGCCGGGGCCGCGCTGTGGAAAACTGCGCGTCCATGGCGAACCGTCGCCGCCACGACTCCCGCCGCGCCTCCGCGCTCGCGATGAATGCATCGAACCCGATCGGCTGGTACTTGGTCCAGATGCCGCCGGGCGAGCGGAAGTCGGGAATGCCGCATTCCGTCGAGATGCCGGCGCCGGTGAAGGGAACGATGGCGGCCGACACATTCACGAGATCGTGTAGGCGGCGATTGGCGGTCTCGAAATCTGTTGCGATCATGTAGCGTCGCCCCGGCCGCCGACGCGCGTTCTCGCGCGACGGGTCGACCGGCGCCCGCCGCGCGGGGTCGCGGCCGTCGCAGCAAGGCCGGTGGGCGAGATCAGTTCAACGCCCGTCGATTTACCGCCCATCAGTTCGACGCCCATCGCTTCAACGTCCATCGGTTCAATGCACGGAGAATAAAGGCCCGCCATGAGATACCTTCACACCATGCTGCGCGTGCGCGATCTCGACGCGTCGCTCGATTTTTTCTGCAACAAGCTCGGCCTCGTCGAGGTGAGCCGCCGTCCCGATGAAAAGGCCCGCTACACCAACGTGTTCCTCGGCGCACCGGAAGATAAGGGGCTGATCGCGGATGGCAAGCGCGGCCGCTCGGCGCCGCTCCTCGAGCTCACCTACAACTGGGACACCGAGGACTACGGCGAAGCACGCTATTTCGGCCACCTCGCCTTCGAGGTCGACGACATCTACGCGACCTGCGACCGCCTGATGAAAGGCGGCATCACCATCAACCGCCCGCCACGCGACGGCGTGATGGCCTTCGTGCGTTCGCCCGACAAGCAATCGATCGAGCTTCTTCAGAAGGGCACGGCGCTGGCCCCGGCGGAGCCGTGGAAGTCGATGCCGAACACAGGGAAGTGGTGAGGTCGCAGCCGGCGGATCGGGCGCGCATCTGTCTTCGCGTTCTTGGATGCGTCGTTTCTCCGATCGTGTTCTCCGATCGTATTTTTCAAGCGTGTTCTGGATCGCTTGCTTGGGCACGGCAACGCACGTATACGTCGGCGCGCCCGAGCCTCAACGCGCCCTTCGTCTAGCGGTCCAGGACGCCGCCCTTTCACGGCGGAAACACGGGTTCGATTCCCGTAGGGCGCGCCATCAAAATCAAAGACTTAGCCGGCGCCCCAAGGTCGATCTTTGAGTCGATCTTCAAATCGCATTGCCGAGCAAGTACCGGCTGCGCGGCCCGCTGCACAAGCGCGCCGGAACGATCCGCGGCACTTACACATTCCATCATCGGCGCCGCGCGATCTCTGCGGCTCCTTTGCGCGGCGCTGGCTCCGGCCGCTCGGTTCGCCGGCGGCCGGAGTCCCGAATTGCAATCGGAGAGCGCGAAGCCCGATTGCGAAGAGGACTGAGGAACACTCGCGCGCTTTGCGCATTTCAAGTAGGTCCGCGAAACGCGATCCCCCCCGTGCCCCCGCGGACGAAAGCCCTCAGAGCCAACGATGGGGGCTTTCTTTTTGCGCGATGCGCAGCGAGTGACGAAGCTCGCAGAGCAGCGTCACTCTATCGCCGGGCGAGCACTTCGTTTGCTCGTGCCAACAACCGGCTCGTCTTCAGCACGACCGCGTTCGCAGCAGCCTTCCTCTCGGCAATCTTGGCGCGGCGCTCAAAAGCCGAGCGCATGCTGTCAGCAACGTCTCGGCGGAACATTCGAGTGAAGTCATCCCCGCAAATATCCTGAACGGAGCTCGCGCGAAACGCGAACGCGCCTCCCATCCCGGAGCGCGACTGTCGATAGGAACGATTTTTCGCTTCCAAAGTTGGATTCCCGACGTTGGACTCCGACGTTTCTTCCGGCTCGCGACGACCGGGCCGGACACACTTGGCTGCGAAAAAAGAGAGCGCTAACTGAAAGCCCGAAACCTCGTCGGGCTTTCTTTTTTGTGCCGGTCCGATTTTTGTGCCGGTACGGTTGCGAAAACGACCGCCTTTCCATTACGGAAGACCCTCATCGCAAAATCGAAATGCCACGTTGTCCGGCATTACGATAGTCCTACTGGCGCGATGCGATGCGCCGCCCGGCGCATCCTTCTGGTGAACGGCCCCGTTGCCTCCACTTCGGGGCTCTCCATGACTTAGCCCCCGCTTTCGGCGGGGGCTTTTTATTGGGGCGTAGGCTCACGCGAGAGGTCGCTGCGCGCCCGTCGCGGCGATGCAGCATGAGTTGCCGTGGTCCCCGAGCGACCCGGCACAGCCGTTCACGCATGCCCCCAAGGTCGGGGAACGAACACACCGTGAGCCACGTTCGCCCTGGGTGGGGGACAGCCAACGAGAGGCTCCGCATGAACGGAGACAAGACAGTCGGTCCACTCGCCCTCCAGCGCATCGGGGAAGCGCTGCGAAGCCTATGCCGGACCCCGACGCGGGTACCATTTCGGCTCTACAGCCTCGTCGCTCAACTCAAGCGCATAACCAGGGAGGGCGACTACCTTCACAACGCCGTGGAGACGATGCGCCTGGCGGAACACGCGGACTCGCCTACCGAGAAGGCGCGCCTTGTGATGCTTGCGGAAGGATGGATCGAACTCGCCGAAAGGGCCCAGGAGGATAACAAGCGACCTCGTCGGCCTACCCTCCTGCATCCTCTTGTTCAGGAAAAGATGGGCAAGCTCCCTGACTGACCTGCCAGGGCGGTCGCGCCTGCCTCGCGGTTCCGGCAGGCCCTTTTCTTGTCCAGTTTTCGGGCCACTCCCCTCGTCTATCTAACGCGCCACCCCACAACGAGAGCGCATTTCCGCATGGCACACGGAACTCTTGACCGACACACACTGGAGCGGCTCGCCGAAATGCTGCGCGGCCGGTATCACCTGCCGGCCACGCTCCCCAGTCGCATCTACGATCTCGCGATGAAACTTGACCAACCGGCCGCCGGAACGGACGGGCCCGGAGAAGTCACCGGTGAGCAGCGGCTGCCCTCCCCCTCGAAGGAGAGCGACTACCGGCGGCAGGCTGTCGAGACGATGCGTTTGGCACAACAGACATCATCTCCTACCGTCAAGGCTCGGCTGGTGAACCTTGCCGAGGCCTGGATCGAACTGGCCGAAAGGGCGCACAAGGGTCGTTCGGACCACTCGTAAGTGCGCCAGGCCGCTCCGTGAGCACGCGCAGACCACACTTTGCGCATTTTCGTAACGTACTCTGCTACCGCGAGAGATTGCACGCTGCATCTCTGCCGGGCGTGGGGGGCGGACGTGGAGGCGGAAGGGGCATGGCTCCGAAAGAGCATCATGAGGTTGCGCGCGGCTCTAAGGTTCGCGGACGAGCCCAACGTGGAGACGATCCTGCGAGAGGTTATCGCGAACGCCGAGGACCGGCTGATTGAATTGGAACGGCCTGAGCAGCCAAAAAATCCCGAGGCGCCAAAGTACCAGTAGGCACTCGATCGCAGCCGATGCCCAGCCCTCCTGGGGCGCTCACCGACGCTTGGGCGGCGTGCTGATCGGAGGTTGAGGATCTGCGTCTGTAGACCGGCTTTGCGTCTGCTGTTGTTGCTGCACAGGGCGCGAAGGCTCGTGGGGAGTGGCTCTCTCCGCGATCTCGGGGCGTTGCTCTCCTCGCAGACCCGCCGCGCGCGCCCGATATCCTTCAGCCATATCCCGCAGGGCGGCAGCGACCGCAGGCGTGCTCGCGGCGCTAGCTCGAAGCGAGCACAGGCGGGCGAGTTCCATGAGATCGTCGTAGTCCACGAGGCATACCTTCCCGCAAGACGATTAACATGTGGTTGTAGCGGCGGACGTCGGTAGGTTCACGCTCGGATGGTCCGCGCGCGGCTGTGACGCACGCTCACTTGGCTGGCCGCGCCGCAGCCGACAACCAACAGTCGAGCAGCAGCCTCAGATCTCGGTCATTGAAATGCGCCATCGCCCCCCACGGAATGCAGTGGATTGGAGGGCCTTTTTTGCTACGCTCATTCGATCGCATTCGCCCTTGACGGCAGATCGCGTCCAGTCACCGCGGGCAACGCCGGTGAGCACCGATTTTTGCCGCATGCCGACGAATGGAACCGGGGCCTCGGCTCTCGGGCAGCTCCTGGATCTGAGAAAGGCCTTCGGTCGATGAACAGATTGCTGATGAGCTCGGCCTTCGCCGCCACTTGCCTGTGCTCGTCCGCTTTCAGCGTCAATCCGCCGGCAACTCCCGCTCGATCTCTACCCAACGAGTACAATGTCGAACCGGCCGACGCGATCAAGCCGATCGGGATCGTCAGGCATCTTTCGGATGACGCGCTGTTGGAGGCGCTGCAGCGCCAGACCTTCAGGTATTTCTGGCACTATGGCCATCCGAACAGCGGCATGGCGAGAGAGAGGAGCAATACGGTCCGGGCGGATTTCTATCTGGATTACATCGACGAAGCGAACGGCGAGCCTAATCTTGCAAAAGGGACGTTCGGCCCGGAGGCGTGCGCGGTCGGGGGTACCGGTTTCGGAATCATGGCGACCATCGTGGCGGTGGAGCGACGATGGATCGGCCGTGAAGCGGCACTCGACCGTCTGATTCAGATCGTCGACTTTCTGCAAAAAGCCAACTCCTTTCACGGCATCTATCCCCATTTCATCAACGGCGACACCGGAAAGGTCATACCGTTCGACCGCGTCGACGATGGCGCCGACATCGTGGAGACCTCCTACCTGATGATGGGTCTCCTGTCGGCGCGGGCCTACTTCAACGGAACCACGGCGAAGGAACGATATCTCGCTCGGCGGATCAACGACACCTGGGATGCCGCCAACTGGAATTGGCATGTCAACGCCGACAAGCGCCTGATGTGGCATTGGAGCCCGCGAAACGGGTTCGACCGGAACTTCCCGGTCAAAGGCTGGAACGAAGCGCTGGTCACCTACATCATGGCGGCTGCTTCGAACTGGTACCCGGTCCACAGAGAGGTCTATGAGAAGACCTGGGTCGGCACCCGCAACTGGAGAAACGGCAAGACATATTACGGATACACCCTGCCGCTCGGAAATTCGGTTGGCGGCGGCCCGCTGTTCTTCTCGCAATACAGCTTCATGGGGATCGACCCCAACAAGCTCACCGATGATCACGGCATCGATTACGGCGAGCAGACCCGCAACCACACGCTGATCAATCGCGCTTACAGCATCGATAATCCGAAGCACTACAAGGGCTATGGCGAGAAAGCGTGGGGGTTGACCGCCGGGGACAGCGTGAAGGGATACGTCGCGCACTCCCCCGAGGAAGACAGGGGCGTCATCCAGCCGACTGCAGCCTTGTCGTCGATGCCCTACACGCCTTCGTTCTCGATGCAGGCGCTGCGTTATTTTTACGAGGAGAAAGGCGAGCAACTCTGGAGCAATTACGGCTTCGTCGACGGATACAGCGAGCAATACGATTGGTATGCGCGGTCGCATCTCGCCATCGACCAGGGCCCGATCGTCGTCATGATCGAAAACCACCGCACCGGGCTGCTGTGGAAGCTGTTCATGAACATCCCGGAAATTCAGCGCGGGATGAAGGCGCTCGGGTTCGACTCGCCCTATTTCACGCAGAGATTGGGCAGCCAGTTGCCCGAGCAATAGCGACCAGCCCACCTTGATCTAATCAAATTGGCGAGCGCCGTCGCGCGACCCGTCAATCCTTGGAGATAGCCGTTCACGCCACATCCAACGTCGGAATAGAGTTGATCTTCTCTCCAAGCTCTTGTTTGGCGCGGTGCAGATCGTACCGCTTCTGCAGATTGAGCCAGAGATCGGGACCATTTCCGCACAGCTTTCCAAGCCGCAAGGCCATCATCGGTGTGACCGGCTGCCTTCCCTCAAGGATGTCGTAGAGCGTCTGGCGGGACACTCCGAGCAGCCTGGCGATCTCGGTCTTCGGCCGATCGAGCGCCGGCAAAATCTCCTCCCTCAGAAGTTCGCCCGGATGCATGGGCGGTAAGCCGCGCTTCGGAATCTTCCTGGTCATCGATCTCGTCCTACGCCTGCACCACGAGCTTGCCCAGCAGAGCCGACAGGTCGTTCGCCTCCTCGAGCGTCCACAATGCCTGGAGAACCGCGTCGGTCCGCTCCCGCGGCCACCGGCTGCCGACGTTGCTGCGGAATTTCCGCTCGACGTCAGCACGGCTCATCGGCTGACCGGGAAAACCGGGCATCTTGTCGACGAGGCGTACGACGCGTCGCCCGTCGTCAAGCGTCGCAGTAAGCCGCGTTGGCGGCACGTCGCCGGTGAGCATTGCGAAGGCGGGGTCCTCTTTCACGGTGATCTTTTGCATGAAGGCGAGGAGGCGCGGATCGTGCAGCTTTTCCGGTGCGTAGCTCTCGTTGTCGATGGTGCCGTCGAACATCGCGCGGGCCACGATATAGGGCAGGCTGTGATCCGCGGTCTCCTTGGTGTCCGGCGCCCATTTCTCGGGATCGGTCCCGGCGACCTGGCGACCGCGGCGGGTGGTGCCGATCTCGAGCGCCGTGATGCGATCGAGAGTGCCGATCTCTTTCGCGAGCGCGGCGGCCGCGGGAATCGCGGTCTGCGCGGTGATGTGGGCCGCGTAGCTCTTGAGGCCGCATTTGTGCACCAGGAACGGGAGGCCGCGCCGGCCGAACGCGCCGACATCGAGTTCGGCCGAACCGGCGACGAGTGTGAAGAAGCCCCACTTCCCTTCGAAGATCGGTGTCGGGCCCGTCAACCCTTCGCGCGCGAGCATCGCCGCGAAGACGGCATTGCGCGCCGCTTCGGCGTCGGCGATCCCCTTCCAGTCGGACAGCGTTTGCGCCCGCGTCTGGCCGAGCGGAATGTGATCGTTCACCGCGAGATTGACGGCCTGCTCCAGGCGGTCGGGAGTGAGCTTCATCAGCTTGCCGGCGGCGAGCGCGACGGCAGGCAGGCTCAAGACCGGAACGTCCCAGCCGCGGACGGCGATATTGGCGTCGAAGGCATCGATCAGCCGGCAATTGACCTCGTAGGCAAGGGCAACCGCGGTGATCAGCTCCGCGGTGGTCGCATGCTCGGCCTCCGCGACCGCGAGGCACGCCGCGATGTTGTCGCTCGGATGCCCGGTGATGCGGCCGACATAGGCGTCGTTGAGGTCGAGATAGCGGATGGCGGCACCGTTGGCGAAGGCCGCAAGGTCTGGCGCGGCGCGCCGCGTGGTGCCGATGACGGTCGCGCCGCCGCCACCGTGCGCGAGCGCGACGCTGCGGCAGATGCGCACCGGCTTCTCGTCGAAGGCCGCAAGGCCGCAGCCGAGCGCGTCGATGATGTGCACCTTGACGCTCTCGACGGTCGCGTCGTCGAGGTCGTCGTAGCGCAGGCCGTCGGCATAGGCGGCAAGGCGCGCTGCGAGGGACGGCCGGCGAGACGTTGCGTCATCGGCGCGGGCAACGCTCCACGCTAGCGGGAGCGCACCGGCTGCAAGATGCAGAAATTGGCGGCGTTTCATATGCCCTCCCCTCCTGTCGTGTGACGCAGCCTGCACCGCCGGCTACGTGACGCCGCGGCTGGACATGCCGCGACTGGAGACGCCTCGGCTGGGAACTTGGATCGGGCGATCGGCAAAGGCTCCATGGAGAACTCGCGCACGAGACGTCGGATTCAGCCGGAGCTTAACACCGAATCGGGGGCTTCGGAGCTTCGGCTGGAACGCCGGTGCCTCCCCCGCATCGCGGGCGAACGAATGGCTCCGATGTCGACCGTGGGCGCGGCGTGCGCTCGCGCCTTCAACGCAAATTGAGAAGCCTCAGGGAGCTCCTCACATCACCCATACGGCGAGCGCGATCAGCGCTGAGCTCGCGAGCGTTACGGACCACTCGAACGAATCGAGACCAAAGAAGCGGGTGGTGCCCATGGTCTTTGTCCCTGTTTCAGTTTCGTTTCATTGTGCCCCTGATTGTTTCGTCACATCACCGGCTGAAAGGTTCGAAGAAATATTTGATGAGGTGCCCACCCACGTTTTAGTGAACCAAATACCGTGTTCTCCTGCGGGGGACTGCACGGTCCGCTTTCCTTCGGCCCTGCGGCAGCCACAGCCACTCGTCGAATTTGCTGAAAATAGCGTCATCCGCGCCACACGTTGTTCCCGCGGGAGTGGAAGCGCCGTGTTTAAACTTGCGCTGTGTGATTTTTGTCACGGCTATTTATGTTATTAATGTCCTGATTTGGGGCGGGGCGCAGGCAATGCCTGGGGGATCGATTTTCGTTTTGACGGTTGACGACGATGCTGCGTTCGCGCGCGCGGCGGCGCGCTCGTTCGAGAGCGTGGGAATGCGCACGTTTCTTGCGCTCGATCCCGGAGTTCCCTTCGACGGCTCGGACGCGATCGACGTGATCGTCACCGATCGGGCCGGCGAACCGCGCAGCCTCGCGCTGGCACAGTTGATCAAGAAGCGCAGCCCGCGTGGGCCGATCATCCTCATGTCCGCGCGACCGGATACTTTCAGACGGCCCGCGTCGGAGCAGGACCCCTTGGAGCCGATCGAGATCGCGGAGCTCTGCCGCATGATCAAGGTGCGGCAGACGCATTAGTCCGAGCGCAATATCATCACAGTCGTCATGGGCTGGCTTGACCGGCCATCCCGCTTATCAAGGCGCGGCCGTGCCACATGATCGGGATCGCCGGGTCAAGCCCGGCGATGACGCGGATGGACTACTGCCCCCCTATTTCGGCTTCTGCGCGGTCGCCTTGGGCGCGGCGGTGCGAAGATTGCCCCAAGGGTCGGACTTCGCTTTCTGGTCGGGGATCTTGGCAGCGCCTGCTTTGTAGGCACTGTCCCGCTCCTTCTCCTCCTTCAATTCGTCCGCGGTCTTCGATTTGACCCCGCCGCCCAGGGTGAGGCTGGGCCTCGCGCTGTCCGAAGAGCTTCCCGGGGGACCGCCCGGGGAAACCTGGGCATAGGCCGGGCTCGCGATCGCCACGATCACCATCGTCGCCACCAAGCTTCGCATGGAACTTCTCCCCATCGGCTACTCGCCGGAATCGAGCCCCCAGGACGTGGCGCGCTCCGTGATCGCAAGCGCGCACCCGACGCCAACTTAGCCGGCTTTTTGTCAATTCCGCGGAAAAGCCCGGCGATGCCGATATGCGGCCTGCGCGGGACGACGCGCCCATGCGGCGGAATCCCCGCCTACCACACTCCCGGGATCAGCCGCGACGTGCGCGCCCGGTAGGCGTCATATTCGCTGCCGAATTGGGTCTGCAGCAGCCTTTCTTCGGCGACGATGCGGCCGACCAGCGGCACCAGGGTCGAAAGGGCGAGCAGCACGCCGACGACGGAGCGGAACGCGAGCGCCCAGCCCAGCGCATTGACGAAGAGCCCGAGGTAGCTCGGGTGCCGGATCACGCTGTAGATGCCGGTGGTGAGGAGGGTGTGCCCCGGCTGGATGGCGACGAGGCCGCTGAAGCGGTTGCCGAGCACATAGACTGGCCACAGCCGCAGGGCCGCGCCGACGGCGTACAGCGCGACCCCGAGCCAGCGCACGGCATTGCCGTCGATGGTCCAGAAATCCAGGCGATCGGTCAGGGCCGGCAGATAGCCGGCGACGAGCCCGATCACGGTCAGCACCGCGATGACCCAGCGGTTGCTGCGGTCCTCCCGCACCCCGCGGCTCAGATTGCCGCCGGCGAAGAACGCCGCGACACCTATGAGAAGCGTTACCACCGCAAGGGCGGTTCGTGCCGGATTGGAAAAGAAGGCGGCAAACCCGCCCCAGCCGAGCACGGCGAGGCTGAGATAGAACGCGGACCCGACGATGGAGAACAGGAATCTGGCGACCGGCGACATCGCGCTGCACCTCGTGATGAACAGCCTCCGTGCGCAGTCTGCGCCGACATTGAACCCACTTTGTGTCCGCCCGGCTTGATAAGGCTTGACCCTGCGAGATTCACATTCCGGAGCGGCAGGGATCACCTCTCCCCGCGCGCGGGGAGAGGTCGGAGCGCGAAGCGGTCCGGGTGAGGGGGCGGTTTCGCGAGTCTGAGTGTCAGTGGAAATCCTCGAAGGCTCAGAATCGTGAAACCGCCCCCTCACCCCGACCCTCTCCCCGCACGCGGGGAGAGGGAGCAGGCCGGAGCATCCGAACAGACGTGTGCATACGGCAGGGTCAAGCAGCGCAGTGACCGTCTTGGACGCACCTGACTGTTACGCCTTGGCGCTCGGGCGCGCCGATATGTCCGTGTGCCAGCGGCGCAGGTGAACCAAGTCCTCGGCCGCTGTGAGCTTGATCCAGCGGGCGAAATCGACTGCCACTACCGCAGTGATGTCGGCGATCGAGAACGCATCGCCGGCGACGAATTCATGCGCAGCGAGGCGGGCGTCGAGCGTGTGAAAGAACTTCGCGACCCGGGCCCGCCCGCGCTCGACGAGGGCCGCAATCTGCTCGTAGTCCTCGGCGCCCGGCAGCGCCCGTCCTTTGAAGGCGGGAGAAGAATTGCGCAGCGCCTCCGCGACCGCGAAGAAGCCGTCGCGCTCGACCTCGCGCTGCCAGGCGGTGACGGTGGCGCTACCGAGCGGACCGACCCCCATCAGCGCGGGCTCCGGCTGCAGCACCTCGAAATAGACGCAGATCGCCATGACGTCGGCGACACGGGTGCCGTCATCGAGCTCGAGCACCGGCACGGTGCAGTCGGGATTGATGGCGCGAAATTCGGGCAGGAACTGCGCGTTGGCGCGCAGATCGATCTGGACCGTCGGCAGAGCGATGCCCTTCTCGGCGAGAAACATGCGCACCCGGCGCGGATTGGGCGCTGGCGCATAATCGTAGAGCTTCATCGTGCGGTTCCCCATATCTGAGGACCGCTAGATATCAGACCGCCCGGCATCACCGATACCGCGTGCCGCCGCCGACGCACTTTCCCGACGCGCGCTCAGACGAGAGCCCACCGACCGACGCGAGCGACCGGCGATGATCCCGTGACCACTGCGCCGGCAGCTCCTCGGACCCTCGGCCTCAGGCCGCCCGCTTCATGAGATGGGCCGCCAGGGTCTCCATCCGGGTTTGGTCATGACCGACCGAACCCCAGAGATGATCGATCCTGTGGCCGTGCTCGACCGCCGACATGGTGCGCCAGCGGTTCACCCGGACGGTCCCGTCCGCGAGCGGAAGCGCCGTCAACCTGACGCCCATGCGATCCATTTCCGCAATAAACGACTCGACATCGAAAGCGTTCATGTCCCCACCCCACTACTGCACCGCATACGTCCCCGCCGGACCCCATCGCCGACGGTACAACTCTGCGACATCACCGCGGGACGCCGTTAGAACACTGTCCCGTATCACGCTACCCACAACACCCGGCTATACCTCTACCGGCGCACCGCAACGAATCAACGAGTTCCCTGGGTATTGCTTGTAGTTTGCACCCGACCTGTGACACGGAAGCCACAAATTCGTCGCCGTTCAATAATACCGGCAGCGCGGTCTCAACTTCTGAGCGAACGCGACGGCGCTCGTGCACTCGGCAACAGCCGGAACTGGGTCGTCACGGCTCGGCCACTCTCACCGTGCCGGCCCGGTTGCGTGAAGGCTCGTGATCGGCTTGGATCGCGTCCCCAATCCGCCTGATCAGAAAGCCCCGCCCCGATGTCAACACGCGAAGCCGCACCCGTTCGGCCGCCCCAAGCGCACAAGATCGACACCGCCGCCGTCGAGCGTCCGATCCCGTCCGGCACCAATGCGGCCGGCTTCGGCAGCGATGTCGTGGCCGAGGTGCTGCGCGATCTCGACATTCCCTATATCGCGCTCAATCCCGGGGCGAGCTATCGCGGCCTGCACGACAGCCTGGTCAATTACATCGGCAACGCCGCGCCGCAGATGCTGTTGTGCCTGCACGAAGAGGCGGCGGTCGCGATCGCCCACGGCTATGCCAAGGTCACCGGCAAGGCGATGGGCGCCGCGGTACATTCCAATGTCGGGCTGTTCCACGCCACCATGGCGATCTTCAACGCCTGGTGCGACCGCATGCCGATCGTCATCCTCGGCGCCACCGGCCCGGTCGACGCGGCAAAGCGCCGGCCGTGGATCGACTGGATCCACACCGCCGCCGACCAGGGCGCGATCGTGCGCCCCTACACCAAGTGGGACGACCAGCCCGCCTCCCCGGCCGCCGCGCGTGAATCGCTGCTGCGCGGCGCGTGGCTCGCCAACACCGCGCCGCAGGGCCCGGTCTACATCAATCTCGATGCCGACATGCAGGAGTCGGTGCTCGAGAAGCCGCTGCCGCCCTGCGACGTCAACCGGTACATGCCGCCGGTCGTGAACGCCCCGCCCGCCGATGCCATCCGGCAGGCCGCGGAATGGCTCAAGGCGGCCAAGCGCCCGGTCATCCTCGCCGGCCGGGTGTCGCGCGACGAGACCGCGTGGAAACATCGCGTCGCCTTGGCCGAAGCAATTGGCGCGCGCGTTTGCACCAACCTCAAGGTCGGGGCGGCCTTCCCCACCGACCATCCGCTCCATGTCGATGCGCCGATGGTGTTCACCAAGGACGAACTGACGCCGCTCCTCAAGGACGCCGACGTCATCGTGAGTCTCGACTGGGTCGATCTCGCCGGCACCTTCAAGCCGCTCGGCGGGGCGCCGGCCGGCAAGGTGATCCAGATTTCGCTCGACCATCAGCTCCACAACGGCTGGAGCATGGACTACCAGGCCCTCCCGCCGGTCGACCTCTTCATCTCGGCCGATCCGGATACGGCGACTGCGGCTCTCGTCCAGGCGATCGGGCCGGGCGCGCGCACGGCGTCCGCGGGACCCGCGCGGCCTTTACATGAGCCGAAGCCCGGCCGCGCGCTCGGCATCGAGGACCTCGCCCATGCGCTGCGCGGCGTGGTCGGCAAGCGCGACGTGTCGCTCGCCCATCTGCCGCTCTCCTGGCAGACCTCGTTCTGGCATTTCCGCCACCCGCTCGACTTCTTGGGCTCGGATGGCGGCGGCGGCGTCGGCGGCGGCCCCGGCATTTCGGTCGGCGCGGCGCTCGCGCTCAAGGGGTCGGGCCGGCTGCCGATCGGCATCTGCGGCGACGGCGACTTCCTGATGAGCGCGACGTCGCTGTGGACTGCGGTGCACTACCGCATTCCCCTCCTGATCATCGTCGCCAACAATCGCTCGTTCTACAACGACGAGGTTCACCAGGAGCGGATGGCGATCCTGCGCAACCGCCCGGTCGACAACAAATGGATTGGGCAAAAAATGCTCGATCCGGAGATCGACATGGCGGCGCTTGCGCGGGCCCAGGGCGCGCGCGGCTACGGGCCGATCGCCAAGGCCGAGGAGTTGCCAGCGCGTGCTCGCCGAGGCCATCGCTGCCGTAGATGCCGGCGAGGTCGCCGTGGTCGACGTTCGCATCGAGCCGGGCTATGGCGCCCGCGACGCCGGCGGTGCGATGGCGCGCAAGACCGGGTAATGTCGCGGGCGAGCGCTACCCCCCTCCCCTTGAAAAGGGGAGGGTTGGGGTGGGGATCGCGGGCCGCAGGCGCAGTGCCATGGCGAAACTCAGCGGACCCCCACCCCGACCCTCCCCCTGAAGTAGGGGGAGGGAGCAGACAAGCCCGGCGACTGGAAATTGAAACTGCGCCAAATGAAGGCGCGAGAGGGAGCGATGGCGAGCGTGGCGACGCTGGCGGGACGGACGGATGGTGCGCGCGGCGCGCAGGGCATTCTCGACGTCAGCGACATCTTCGTGCAGTTCGAGACGCCGGAAGGACCGCTGGTCGCAGTCGACCATGTCTCGCTCTCGGTACGGCCCGGCGAATTCCTTGCCGTGATCGGCCCGTCCGGCTGCGGCAAGTCCACATTGTTCAACGTGGTCGGCGGGCTCCTCGACAACTATCAGGGCAATGTCACCGTGGGCGGCGAGACCGTGCGCGGCCCGCATCCCGCGATCGGCATGGTGTTCCAGGAAGAATCCACCTTTCCGTGGCGTACCGTGATCGAGAACGTCGCCTTCCCGCTCGAGATCGCCGGGATGGCAAAGAAGGCGCGGCTCGACAAGGCGAAGCGGTTCATTTCGCTGGTCGGCCTCACCGGCTTCGAGAACCGCTATCCGAACGAGCTCTCCGGCGGCATGCGCCAGCGCGTCGCCATCGCCCGCACGCTCGCCTCGGAGCCGAAGATTCTCCTGATGGACGAGCCGTTCGCCTCGCTCGACGAGCAGACCCGGCTCCTGCTCGGCGACAAGGTCCTGCAGATCCAGCAGGACCTCAAGCAGACGACGCTGCTCATCACCCACAACATCACCGAGGCGGTGCAGCTCTCCGACCGCATCCTCGTCATGAGCTACCGGCCGGGAAAGGTGAAGCGCATCGTCGAGGTCGAGCTGCCGCGACCCCGCTCCTCGGAAATCGTCTCGAGCGAGGCGTTCGGCCGCTACGTCGCCGAAATCTGGAGCGACCTGCGCGAGGAAGCGAGCCGCGGCATGCGCGACGTCGAGGACCGCGCGCTGCACAGCGGGGAGCATGGCGCATGACGGCGGCCACACTCGCCCGCTCGCGTGCGGCGCCGGCGGTGCTCGGCTTCGGCACCCTCATCGTCGGCATTCTCGCCGTCGAGGTGCTGATCCGCGTCGGCCTGATCAACCGCTTCATCGTGCCCCTGCCCTCGCAGATCGTGCTCGCCTTCGGCCGCATCATCGAGGAGGAGGACATCGCCGAACGGTTTCGCCTGACCTTTTTCGAGGCTTTCACCGCCGGCGTGATGATTACCGTGGTCGGCGTCGCCATCGGCATCCTGCTCTACCGCGTCGCCCTGCTGCGCCAGGCGACCGAGACCTGGGTCGCCGCCTTGGCCTCGGCACCGACGGTGCTGATGTATCCCTTGTTCCTCGTGATCTTCGGGCGAAGCGTGTGGACCATCATCATGATGGGCTTCGTCGCCGGCCTACCGCCGGTGATCCTCAAGACCGTCGAGGGCCTGTCGGGGACGCGGCGCGTGCTCATCAATGTCGGGCGCAGCCTCAAGCTCACGGGCATTCAGCTTTTCACGAAAATCCTGTTTCCGGCGGCGCTGCCGACGATCTTCGTGGGCGTGCGCCTCGGGCTGATCTTCACCCTGATCAACGTGGTCGGCGTCGAGTTCCTGATCAATTTCGGCGGCCTCGGCCAGCTCATCAACGACCTCGCGGAGCGCTATGACCTGCCCGGCACCTACGCCGCGATCTGCTTCGTGATTCTCGTGAGCATCTGCTTCTTCGTCCTTACCGAACGGATCGAGCGATGGCTGACGCCGGTCGAGTAGCGCTGCCCGCGGCGCGTGCTCCGCGGTTCGATCCGGTCACGCTGCTGCGGATCGCGATCATCGTCGGCGTGCTGGTGTTCTGGGAGGCGTTGGCGCAATCGGGTCTCCTCTATCGCGATGTGGTGCCCTCGCTGTTAGCGATCGGCGCCGCGCTCGCGAAGCTGCTCTCGACCCTCGACTTCTACCGGAATCTCGGGGTCACCGCCGCCGAGGTCGGCACCGCGCTCGCCATCGGCGGCATCGCCGGCGTCCTTGTCGGGCTCGCGATCGGCGGCAGCCGGCTGCTCGCCAAGGCCTACGAGCCCTACCTCTATTATCTCGGGCCGACGCCGAAGATCATCTTCTTCCCGGTGATGATCATGTGGTTCGGTGTCGGGCCGGGATCGAAGGTCGCGATGGGCGCGATCTCCTGCTTCTTCCCGATCGCGCTCTCGACCGCCGCCGGAATGCGCCAGATCGACAAGGTGCTGATCCGGGTCGGCAAGAGCTTCCGCGCCAATGCCTGGCAGATGGCGGCGAAGATCTACCTCCCGGCGATGCGCCATCCCATGATCAACGGCGTGCGCCTCGGCCTCGGCGTCGCCATCATCGGCACGCTGCTCGCCGAGACCAAGCTCTCCAACCAGGGCATCGGCTTCCTCATCATCCAGGCCTACAGCCTGTTCGACATGCCGAAAATGTACGCCATGCTGATCGTGCTGTTCGTGGTCGCGATCGGCGCCAACGCGCTGGTCGGCAGGCTCGGTGGGCTCAGCAGCATCCGCCAGCGGTAACCGGCGCGGTCGCCTCATCCACAACTGTCCTTGCCCGGCTTGACCGGGCAATCCAGTAACCCCTGTGCTGCTGATGTTGCAGAGGCTTTGCCCCATCACGAGGTCCGGCGGTTACTGGATCGCCCGGTCAAGCCGGGCGATGACACTCCGAGGCGACGACACTGGTTCGTAGCGCACACACAGGGGAGCACCATGATCAAGCTCATCGTGGAACGTGACCGGCCTCCGACGTTCAATCTGGCGAGCGACAAGGAGGTCGCGTGGCATGCCCGGGTTTCGGTGAACGCCATCGCCGAGCTTGCCGGCAGGTACCACTGGCTCTGTACCTATGCGACCGAGGAGAAACTGTTCACCGTGATCGCCGTCGACGACGAGGCGACCTATGCCGAATGGGTCAAGAAGACCAATGCGTACACGGCCGGCCTGAAAATCCGGCGCGTCGTACGCATGATAGACCCCTCGATGGCCGAGTAGGCACCCGGCTCGATGGCCTGGGTTGCGACACGGCGGCACGCTTCGCTTTGCGCGCCCGCCGCGCTAGAACGGGGGAAACGGGAGGTCATCCATGAATAGAATTACCGGCTTTGCTCTCGCCGCGGCACTCGCGATCGCTGCCCTGCCCGCCCGCGCCGACGACGTCGTCAAGCTGACGATCGGCCAGCGCGGCAACTGGGACACCTCGATCGCCCAACTCGGCGCCAAGGCCGGCATCTTCAAGAAGCATGGTATCGACGTCGAGATGATCTACACCTCCGGGAGCGGCGAGACGCTCCAGCCGGTGATCGCCGGCGCCGCCGATGCCGGCGTGGCCGTGGGCACGATCGGCGCCATCGCCGCCTTCTCCAAGGGCGCCCCGGTGCGCATCATCGCCGCCGAGGCGACCGGCGCCGCCGACTACTGGTATGCGAAGACGTCGTCGCCGATCAAGAAGCTGACCGATCTCACCGACAAGAACACCATCGCATTCTCCACGCGGGGATCGTCGACCAATTCGATCGTCCGGGCCTTCATCGACGAGTACAAGCTCAAGGTGAAGCCGATGACGACCGGCAATCCCTCCTCGACGCTCACCGCCGTCATGACGGACCAGGTCGACGTCGGCTGGGCCTCGCCGCCGTTCGGGCTGAAGGAGATCGACGAGGGCAAGACCCGCGTCGTCGCCCGCGCGTCCGACTCCGCGCTGGTGCGCGGCCAGACCATCCGCGTCGTCGTCGCCAATGCGGATGCGCTCGTGAAGCGCAAGGACGTGTTCGACCGCTTCATGAAGGCCTACCGCGAGACCATCGCCTACATGTACAGCGACAACCCGCAGGTGATGAAGGACTACGCCGAGTTCGCCGGCGTCTCCGAGGCGGTGGCGCGTCACGTGCGCGACGATTTCTTCCCGCGAGCGCTCGTCGAGCCCGACCAAATCCACGGCATGGATTCGCTCCTCGCCGAAGCGGTGGCGCTGAAATTCATCCCGGCGCCGCTGACCAAGGAGCAGGTGGCGGAGCTGGTGAAGATTCAGAAGTAAGCGCTCCGACTGACCTCATCCTGAGGAGCCGGCGCAGCCGGCGTCTCGAAGGATGGCCACAGCCGCTGCATGTGGGGCCGCCCTTCGAGACGCGCCCTTCGGGCGCTCCTCAGGACGAGGTCTCAGGCGAACCGCGCGCCCCTCTCACAACTTGAACGTCTCGTAGACCGAGGGGTGGAACATCTCCTCGACCTTCATCAGCCGTGGCGACAGGCCCTGCGAATGGTGGTGGCGCAGGAAAACCTCCAGCGCCGTGCGGTTGGGCTCGACGCCGTAGGACCAGAAGTCGTTGCCCATCGTCTCGCGCACCGACTTGAGCGTCTCCTCGACGAAGGGCAGCGTCACCTTGGTCGCCGAGGTGTCGCTCAGCGCCGCGAGCGCCGCCGTCTTCGACTGCTCGAACGCCTTGAACACAGCGACCGGCAGCCACGGGTGCTTCTCGGCGAGCGTGCGGCGAATGCCGATGAGGTGCATGATCGGGAAGATGCCCGTGCGCTTGTACCAGTCCTTCGCCGCCGCGACGGGATCGCGAAACAGCCAGCCCACGTTGGGATTGCCGCCTTCGACGAGGGACGGCGGACGCGGCGCGATGAAGCCGTCGATGTCGCCGCGCTCGAGCAGGCCTGAGATCGTCGCACCTTCCGGCGCGTTGTCGAGCCGCACGCCGGGCGGCAGCTTCACCGTGATCTTCTCCGGCCGCCCCGGCTCCTCGATGCCGCCGCGGATCCAGTGGATGTCGGCCGGCATCACGCCGAAATCGTCCTCGAGGATCGCGCGTGCCCACACGTTGGCGGTGAGCTGATACTCGGGCACGCCGACCTTCTTGCCCTTGAGATCCTTCGGCTCCTTGATGCGGTCGGTGCGCACATAGATCGAGGTGTGGCGGAACGCCTTCGACACGAAGGCGGGGATGCCGACATAGGGGCAGTCGCCGAGCGCGGTCTTCACCGTGAAGCTCGACAGCGACAGCTCGCAGATGTCGAAATCGACCGAGCGGAAGGCGCGGAAGAAGATTTCCTCCGGCGACAGCGTCATGAACACGGGGTCGACGCCGTCGATGCGGACGGCGCCGTTGATCAGCGGACGGTTGCGATCGTAGTCGCCGACCGCGACGGACAGATTGAGATTGGACATGGAGGTTCCAGGTAGGGGCGTGTGTTCGGTGCTCGATCCGCTACACCTGCGGCCCCGGCAAAGTCCATCGCATTCTTGGAGACAGCCAATCCCTTCCTGCGTGCGGGCCAAGTTCGGCGCAGCGGATGCCGCGAACGGGCGCTGGTGCGGTGCGCCGGCGCCGGCCCCCCTTGAGCGTCATCGCCGGGCTTGACCCGGCGACCCCGATCATGTGGCACGGCGGTGCCTCGTTAAGCGGGGTGGCCGGGTCAAGCCCGGCCATGACGCGCAGAAAATAACGCGGCAGCACCGCGGGGAGACAGAGCAGAGCGCCCTATCCTCGCCAACGCGACTACCCCGACTGACTATCCGCGCACACGATCGACCGGATCGGCGGAGGCGACGTCGATCAGGCGGAACTGCATGCGCTCCTCGCCCTGCCAGCGGTCGAGCGAGAGCGAGCCGAGCGCATGGACCGGGCGGCCGCGGTTCGTGAGCAGCGCCTGGCCGAGCTTCTGCCCCACCGCCCGAAAGGCGATCGCACCGATGGCGCTGCCGTCGCCGGCCTGGAAGCGGGCGCGCACATGGGCCTGGCCGACCTCCTCGGCATAGGCGACGGTGTGGGCCGGCAACGCGATCACCGGCTCCGGATTGCCGGCGCCGAAGGGACCGGCGCGGGCGATGGTCGCATGCAGCTCGGCATTGGCCGCCCGCGCGGTGAGCGCGCCGTCGACGAGCAGCGCATCGTCGCGCCGCGCCGCTTCGACGGCCGGGGCGAGCGTCTCTTCGAGATAGGCGCGGAACGCCCCGAGCGCGTCCTTGCGCAAGGTGATGCCGGCGGCCATGGCGTGGCCGCCGCCCTTCACCAGCAGGCCCTCGGTCACCGCATGGCGCACCGCGCGGCCGAGATCGACGCCCGGGATCGAGCGGCCGGAGCCCGAGCCGACGTCGCCCGGCCCGAGCGCGACCGCAAAAGCCGGCCGGCCGAACCGCTCCTTCAAGCGCGCGGCGACGAGCCCCACGACCCCGGGATGCCAGCGCGGCGAGGCGGTGACCACGGCGGCGCCGCGGTCCTCGAGGCCGAGCGCCGCCATCGCCTCCGCCTCGGCTTCGGCGACAGCGGCGATCTCGATCGTCTGGCGCTCGCGGTTGAGATGGTCGAGCTCGGCGGCCATCGCCGCCGCTTCCGAGGGGTCCTCGCACAGCAGCAGCCGGGCGCCGAGATCGGCGCGCCCGATCCGGCCGCCGGCATTGATGCGCGGACCCAGCATGAAGCCGAGATGCCAGGGCTCCGGCGGCCCGGTGAGCCGCGCCGCATCGATCAGCGCGGTGAGCCCGACCCGCTCGCGCCGCCGCATTGCGATCAGGCCCTTGGTGACGAAGGCGCGGTTGAGGCCGACGAGCGGCACCACGTCGGCGATGGTGCCGAGCGCGACGAGATCGACGAAGTCGAGCAGGTCCGGCTCGGGCCGTGATGCATTCCAGAAGCCGCGGCGGCGCAGCTCGCGGTTCACGGCGACGATGGTCAGGAACACCAGGCCGACGGCGGCGAGATGGCCGAGCGAAGAGAGATCGTCGTTCCGGTTCGGATTGACGATCACCGCCTTGGGCAATTCCTCGTCGGCCTGATGGTGGTCGATGACGACGGTATCGAGGCCGAGCCGCGCCGCTTCGGCGAGCGGCTCGAGGCTCGTGGTGCCGCAGTCGACGGTGACGAGGAGCTTCGCGCCGCGCTCGGCAAGCGCGCGGATCGCCTCGACGTTCGGCCCGTATCCCTCGAAGATACGGTCGGGAATGTGGAGCAGCGGGTCGAGGCCGCCACGTCGCAGGAAGCTCGCGAGCAGCGCCGCCGAGGTTGCGCCGTCGACGTCGTAGTCGCCGAAGATGGCGACGGTCTCGCCACGCTCGATCGCATCGGCGATGCGCGTCGCCGCGACCGCCATGTCGGTGAGCACGTCGGGGTCCGGCATCAGGCCCTTGAGTGTCGGGTCGAGATAGGGGCCGACCGCATCGGACTCGATCTCACGGCCGGCAATGATGCGGGCCAGCAATTCCGGCACACCGTGGCGCTGCACGATCGCGAGCGCGCGCGCATTGCCGCGGTCGTCGAGCCGGTCACGCCATGCGCGCCCGGTCACGGAGCGTTCGACGCCGAGGAAGTGGCGATGCAGTGGAGCGATGGTCATGTGCTTTTGCGGGCGACGGTCCGCGCCGGTGCGGACATGTCGCGATTCGCATTATAGCAAACGGATGGCCCCGCAATCGCCCCGAAGGCCGTCATCCACCGCCGCGAGGGCGCAGTAGAGTACATCTGAGATCTTGTGAATGAACGACCTCATCCTGAGGAGCCTTGCGCAGCACGGCGTCTCGAAGGATGGCCCCATACGCTGCGGCCTGCGGCCGTCCTTCGAGACGCCTGCTTCGCAGGCTCCTCAGGACGAGGTCGGAAACCAACGGATTACAACAAAAACTTCTCCAGCTGCCGATGCTCGGCGCGGATCCAGCGCACGGTGCCGGTGGCGGCGCGCATCACCACGGTCTCGGTCTCGACCGTGCCGGGCTTGAAGCGCACGCCTTCGAGCAAGCGACCCGGTGGTGACGCCGGTCGCGGCGAACACGCAGTCGCCCCGCACCATGTCCTCCATGCGGTATTTCTTGGCCGGGTCCTTGACCCCCATCTTGGCGGCGCGGCTGCGCTTCTCCTCGGTGTCGAGCACGAGACGTCCCTGAATCTGCCCGCCGATGCAGGCGAGCGCCGCGGCGGCGAGCACGCCCTCCGGGGCGCCGCCGATCCCCAGGTAGATATCGATGCCGGTGGTCTCGGGATCGGCGGTGTGGATCACCCCGGCGACGTCGCCGTCGGTGATGAAGCGCACGGAGGCGCCGGCCTTGCGCACCGCGGCGACGAGGTCGGCGTGACGCGGACGGTCGAGGATGAGCGCGGTGATCTCGGCGGGCTTGACGCCCTTCGCCTTGGCGAGGGCGCGGATATTCTCCTCCGGCGTCGCGTCGAGATCGACCACGCCCGGCGCGTAGCCGGGTCCGACGGCGATCTTCTCCATGTAGACGTCGGGCGCGTTCAGCAGCGAGCCGCCCTCCGCCACCGCCATGGTGGCGATCGCGCCGGGCATGTTCTTGGCGCACAGCGTAGTGCCTTCGAGGGGATCGACGGCGATGTCGACCTTGGGACCGCCGCGGCCGCCGCCGACCTTCTCGCCGATGAAGAGCATCGGCGCCTCGTCGCGCTCGCCCTCCCCGATCACCACGGTGCCGATGATCGGCAGATTGTTCATCTCGCGCCGCATCGCGTCGACCGCGGCCTGGTCCGCCGCCTTCTCGTCGCCCCGACCGCGCAGATAGGCGGCGGCGACCGCCGCACGCTCGGTCACCCGTGCGATCTCCAACGCGAGAATGCGGTCCAGCGCCGTGCTGGTGTTGCTGCTCGAGCTCGACCCCATCGAATGTCCTTCCTGACTCTTTCCGGCGCGTCCGCCCGGTTGTTCTCGATCTAATTCTTTTCGATGCGAATGACCTGGGGCTGCCCTGCGAGCACGCCCTCGGCCTTGATCGCAGCAAGCGCGCGGCGCACCGCATCCTCGGTGGTGGCATATGTGATCAGAATGACCGGCGCGGGCATGGCGGGGCTCTTCGGGTCGTCGCCGCCATGCGGCCGTTCGCCGCGCCGGCGCTGCACGATCGATTCGAGCGAGATCGCCTCGTCGGCAAGGTGCTTGGCGATGGTCGCGAAGGTGCCGGGACGATCGAGCGCGAGCAGGCGGATGTAGTAGCCGCCTTCGTGGCGCTGCATCGGCGCCTGCTTGGTCTCGAGAAGGCCGTCATAGGGCCGGCCGAATGCGGGGTGGCGCACGCCGCGAGCGATGTCGCCGAGATCGGTGACCACGGCCGAGGCCGTCGCTTCGCCGCCGGCACCCGGGCCGACCAGCGTGATCGGAAGGATGCCCACGGCATCGATCGAGACCGCGTTGGTCACCCCCATGACCTGGGCGATGGCGCTTTCCTTCGGCACCATGGTCGGATGGACGCGCTGCTCGATTCCCTGCGCGGTGCGGACCGCGACGCCCAGCAGCTTCACCCGGTAGCCGAGCTCGCTCGCCGCTTCGAGATCTTCGGCGGCGATCGAGGAGATGCCTTCGACGAACACCGCCTCCGGGTTGACCTGGGCGCCGAACGCGATGCCCGCCAGAATGGCGAGCTTCTGGGCGGTGTCGAAGCCCTCGACATCGAAGGTCGGGTCGGCCTCCGCGTAGCCGAGCCGCTGGGCATCCTTGAGGCAATCGGCAAACGACAGCCGCTCCTGCTCCATGCGGGTGAGGATGTAATTGCAGGTGCCGTTAAGGATGCCGTAGACGCGCCCGATGGAGTTGCCGGCGAGCCCTTCGCGCAGGGTCTTCACGATCGGGATCGCGCCGCCCACCGCGGCCTCGAAATTGAGCGCGACGCCGTTCTGCTCGGCGAGCGTCGCCAACTCGAAGCCGTGCCTGGCGAGCAGCGCCTTGTTGGCGGTGACGACCGATTTGCTTCCCGAAAGCGCGGCCTCGACGGCGGTTTTGGCGGGGTCGCCCTCCCCGCCCATCAATTCGACGAAGACGTCGATCTCGGGGTCGGTCGCGAGCGCAACGGGGTCGGCCACCCAACGCGGCTTGGCGCCGCCGAGATCACGCGCCCGCGCGGGATCGCGGGCGGTGACCGCGACCACGTCGATGGCGCGGCCGCAGCGCTGCGCAAGCTCATCGCGGTGCTGGGCAAGCAGCCGCACCACGGCGGAACCGACCGTGCCGAGCCCGGCAAGACCCGCTTTGAGGGGCGCGACCATGGAACGTCCGCAAGAGCCGATGACGCCGATCTACGCCGCGGATCAGCGGCGCTTCGCGAGAGGGACGACGTTGTGCAACTTTTCCGGCGCGGTTTCAAGGAAGCGGCGCAGGTTTCGCGCCGCCTGGCGGATGCGCTGCTCGTTCTCCACAAGGGCGATGCGCACATGGCCTTCGCCGTGCTCACCGAAGCCGATGCCGGGGGACACCGCGATCTCCGCCTTCTCGATGAGCAGGGTCGAGAACTCGACGGTCCCAAGGGTGCGGAACGCCTCCGGCAGCGGCGCCCAGGCGAACATCGAGGCGCGCGGCGATGGAATCTCCCAGCCGGCACGGCCGAAGCTCTCGACCAGCACGTCGCGGCGGCGCTTGTAGATGTCGCGCATCTCGCGGATGCAGTCGTCGGGCCCGTTGAGGGCCGCGGTCGCCGCGACCTGGATCGGCGTGAAGGCGCCGTAATCGAGATAGGATTTGACGCGGGCGAGCGCGGCGATAATGCGCTCGTTGCCGACCGCGAACCCCATGCGCCAGCCCGGCATCGAATAGGTCTTCGACATCGAGGTGAACTCGACCGCGACGTCATTCGCGCCCGGCACCTGAAGGATCGATGGCGGCGGCTTGTTGTCGAAATAGACCTCGGCATAGGCGAGGTCGGAGAGAATGATGAGGTTGTGTTTCTTGGCGAAGGCGACGAGGTCCCTGTAGAAGTCGAGATCGGCGACCGCCGCGGTCGGGTTTGCCGGATAACACACGACGAGTGCCAACGGCTTCGGGATCGAGTGCATGCAGGCGCGCTCGACCGCCTCGAAGAACGACGGCGTCGGATCCGACGGCACCGAGCGAATGACGCCGCCCGCCATCAGGAAGCCGAAGGCGTGTATCGGGTAGCTCGGGTTCGGCACCAGCACGACGTCGCCCGGCGCAGCGATCGCCTGGGCGACGTTGGCGAAGCCCTCCTTGGAGCCGAGCGTCGCCACGATCTGGGTGTCGGGATTGAGCTTCACCCCGAAGCGGCGGGCGTAATAGCCGGCCTGGGCGCGGCGCAGCCCGGCAATGCCCTTGGAGGCGGAATAACGGTCGGTGCGCGGCCGCCCGACGGTCTCCTTGAGCTTATCGATGACATGGGCGGGCGTCGGCAGATCGGGATTGCCCATGCCGAGATCGACGATGTCGGCTCCGGCATTGCGCGCAGCCGCCTTGGCCCGGTTCACCTGCTCGAACACATAGGGCGGCAAACGGCGGATGCGGTAAAATTCTTCCATCTTCCCAATCTCCTGCGCAGGCTGCGCGGCGATCAAATTTCAAAACGCGACGAACTCGGGAACGCGGTGATACACCGATTTTATGCGCCGTGCGCGGTCAATTCGGATTGGCGGCGGAGGATTGGGCGCGCTTGGCCTGCTGCTCGCGCATGACCGCGAGCTCGGCCTCGACTCTCTTCTTTTCCTCCTCGGTCATGACCTTGGTATTGCGTGCGGGCGGCATGTCATGGACCGCGGGGAAGGCTGGCGCGGTCTGCGGGCGCTCCGGCACGGCCTGGGGCATCCCGCCGATTGCGGTCGGCAAATCGTTGCCGAGTTTGTTACCCATGTCCGTCATGTTCGTCGTGTTCGCACATGAGGCAAGCATCAGGGCACCGGCGAGCGCCAGCATCAAACCGGGCGCACCAAGGTTGAATTGGCGCGCGCCGCGACCAAGTCTTGTTAACTTTGACATCTTCGCCAGACGGTGCCGATGCTGTGCCCTAGGCAGATGGTAGGATGGCCCCAAGGTCGGGTATCCCTTTAATATGTCTAAACAATGGAGTGGAGCCGAGGATGGCTGAGCCCCCCGACGCAGAAAGCTCTCCTCCGCCCCGGCGGCGCCGGCCCCCGCGCCGGCCCACGGACCCGAATGCACCCTCGCGGGGCGCGTCCGGCGAACCGGCGGACGCACCTTCGCCGAACGACGTTAACGTGGCCTTGCCGCCGCAGACCGGAACTCGACCGGTCCCCGCGGCGCCCAAGGCCCCTCAGGCGCCGTCGCCGCCCGGTTCTGCGCGTGTTGCGCAGCCGCGAGCCAACGCGGGCACGGAGCCCGGCGCCGATAAACGGGCGGATTCCGGCGTATCCGAGGCGGCACCGGGCGTGACGCCGGCAACGCCGACGGTGACGAAACCCGCGCGCCCGCGGCGACCGGCCCCCCGCGCTGCGCCCTCCGCTCCTGTCGAGGCAGCGCCTCCCCCGACTGCACCGGCTCCGACGCCTGCTCCGCCATCGGCCCGGCCCCCTGCCTCGCCAGCGTCCGTACGTGTTGCGGCACCCCTGGCGCAACCTGTCATTGTGAAGCCGGGCATCCCTTCGCCGCTCGCGAGACCAACTCCGCCGCCCGCCCTCGCTGCCGCGACGCCCGTCCCGCAACGCACGGTCCAAGCGGCACCGGCGATGGCGGCACCCGCGATGGCGGCAACCGTTGCCCCGGCGACGCCCGTCGCAGTCGCAGCGCGAACGGCTATCCCCGCGGCGCCGGCCAAACCGGTGTCACCGGACGAAGCCTCGCCGACCAGGATCGACCTCGAGGCCCTGACCAAGAACTTCGGCCGCCTCGTCGAGGAAGGCGGCCGCGCGGTCGCGGCCTATCTCAAGCCACGCGAGGACGGCGCCCAAAAGGTCGGATATTCCGACGAGATCAACGACGCGATAAAGACGCTCGGCCAGGTGGCGGAATACTGGCTCACCGATCCCCAACGCACACTCGAGATGCAGACCCGGCTCGGCAAAAGCTGGCTCGACCTGTGGGCGAGCGCGGCGCGCCGCCTCGCCGGCGAGGCGACGGAGCCGGTCGCCGCACCCGATCCGCGCGACAAGCGCTTCGCCGATCCGGAATGGTCATCGAACCAGTATTTCGACTTCCTCAAGCAGGCTTATCTCGTCACCGCCGACTGGGCGAGGCACCTCGTCGACGACGCAAACGAGCTCGACCCCCGCGTCCGTCAGAAGGCCGAGTTCTACATGCGCCAGCTCGTCAACGCGGCGTCGCCCTCGAACTTCATCTTCACCAATCCGGAGCTGTTGCGCACCACCATCAACGAGAACGCCGAGAATCTGGTCCGCGGTACCCACATGCTCGCGGAGGACATCGCCGCCGGGGGCGGCGAGCTGAGAATCCGCCAGTCCGACCCTTCCAAATTCGAGGTCGGCCGCAATCTCGCGATCACGCCGGGCAAGGTGATCTACCAGAACGAGCTGATGCAGCTCATCCAATACGCGCCGTCGACCGACAAGGTGCTCCGCCGCCCGCTGCTGATCGTCCCGCCGTGGATCAACAAGTTCTACGTGCTCGACCTCACGCCGGAGAAATCCTTCATTCGCTGGTGCCGCGACAACGGGATCACCGTTTTCGTCATCTCGTGGGTCAATCCCGACGAGCACCTCGCCGGGAAGGGCTTTGCCGACTACATGCGGCAGGGCCCGCTGGAAGCGCTCGACGTCATCGGGAAAGCTACCGGCGAGACCGAAGTCAACGCGATCGGCTATTGCGTCGGCGGCACCCTGCTCGCGATCACGCTCGCCTACATGGCGGCGACCGGGGACCGCCGCATCGCTTCGGCGACGCTGTTCACGGCACAGGTCGATTTCACCTATGGAGGCGACCTCAAGGTGTTCGCCGCGACGCCCGAGCAGGTCGAGGCGGTCGAGCGTCAGATGGCCGGGCGCGGCTATCTCGAGGGTACGAAGATGGCGACCGCCTTCAACCTGCTGCGCAGCAACGACCTGATCTGGCCTTACGTCGTCAATAACTACCTCAAGGGCGAGGCGCCGTTCCCGTTCGATCTCTTGTATTGGAATTCCGACGCCACCCGCATGCCGGCGGCCAACCACTCCTACTACCTGCGCAACTGCTATCTCGAGAACAACCTCACCAAAGGCAAGATGACGATCGACGGCGTCGGCATCGATCTCGGCAACGTCAAGGTCCCGATCTACAACCTCGCCACGCGGGAGGACCACATCGCGCCGGCGAAATCGGTCTTCGTCGGCTCGTCCGCATTCGGCGGCCCGATGCGCTACGTGCTGTCCGGCTCCGGCCACATCGCCGGCGTCGTCAATCCGCCCGCCAAGAAGAAATACCAGTACTGGACCGGTGAGGCGCCGCATGGCGAGGACGTCGACGCCTGGGTCGCAACCGCGACCGAGCATCCGGGCTCGTGGTGGCCCGACTGGCTCGCCTGGATCAAGGCGCAGGACGCGACCGAGGTCCCGGCGCGCCAGCCCGGCGGCGGCGTCTACCGGCCGATCGAGGACGCGCCGGGCAGCTACGTCAAGGTGCGGAGCTGAGGGACGCGGTCATTCCGGGGCGCGCCGGCGCGTCAGCGCGAACCTCTCCGGAATGACGGATGTTGACCCTCCAAGCAGCGTCTGCCGCATGGTAAGAGCGGCCGGGCATCGCTCACAGGAAGTGGCATGGACGCAACTGCGCAGACCGCACCGCCGACGACGCGGACGGTGTCCTCACGTCTGCCGCTCTGGGTGCTGACCGGCGCGTCTCTCGGGATACTCGCAGGGATCACGTTCGGCGAACGTGCATCGCTTCTCAAGCCGCTGGGCGACGTCTATGCGATGATGCTTTTGAGCGTCGTCTACCCCTACATTCTGAGCTCGTTGATCGTCGGTCTGGGAAGCCTCGCGGCCGGGCGCGCGCGGCGCCTCCTGCACGCAAGTTGGCGCGTTTACCTGTTGCTGTGGATTACGGTCTTCGTGACGATCTTCGTGCTGGCGCAGGCCATTCCTGCGCCCGCCCCTCCGGTGGAAATCAAACCGCCGCATCCCATCGCGATGCTGCCGCTCCTGCAAATGGTCATTCCGGTAAATCTCGTTGTCGCGCTCGACCAGAACTTCGTGCCGGCGATCATCGTGTTTGCAGTCCTGTTCGGCCTCGCGGTCCAATCGGTTCCTTCGAAAGCCACCTTTCTCGAAACCATGGAAGCGATCAGGCTGGCGAGCCTCAAAGTGTGGGCCTGGGTCATCCATCTCGCTCCGCTCGGCGTGTTCGCGCTGTTCGCGGCGACGGCCGGAACGATCGAGCCCCGCATGGCCGGCACGCTCGCCGTCTACCTCGGGCTGTTCCTGTTCGGCACCGGCGTGCTCGCCTTCGTCGTGTTGCCGCTCGTGCTCTCGGCGATCGTGCCGGCCCAAGCACGCGACCTTCTCGCCGATCTCCGCCCGGCTTTCGTGCTCGCGCTGGTGACGACCTTGCCGACCTCGGCACTCCCGCTCATCCAGGACGTTGCCGAGCGGCGGATCGCTGCGGCGGGGCACGATAGCGACGAAGCAAAGGACATCACGCGGGCGACGATCTCGCTGTCCTACGTGTTCGCCTCGCTCGGAAACTATTTCGTGGCGTTGTTCATCGTCTTCGCGAGCGAGCACTATCAGGTGATGTTGCGCGCGTGGCAGACGGCGCTGCTCGCGCCCTTTACCCTGCTCTCGGCGAGCGGATCGCCGAGCACGACACTGAGCTCAGTGACCTTCATGAGCCAGTGGCTGGGGCTGCCGGCCGACACCCTGCCGCTCTACGTCGAGGCGATGACCGTCACGCGCTACGGCCAGGTTGCGCTTTCGGTGTCCGCCTATGCCTTCGTGGCGATTGCCGTTCCCTTCATCTATTTCCGGTGCACGACGTCGCGGCCGTTGAAAATGGCCGCGGCGCTTCTGCTCGGGGCGGTGCTGTTCGCCGGCACCGCCATCGGCGTCCGCGCCCTGTCGAACGGCCTGTTTCCGCCGCCCGGCAATGTCGCGATCCTCGGTCGGAGTTTGGACCCGGCACTCGTTGCCGGAGTCGACGTGGCCGTGCGCGATACGCCGGCGAGCCGCTCGCCGCCCATCGACGGTCCGGCAACGCTCGACGGCATTCGCGACCGCAAGGTCCTCCGGGTCGGCTACGGGCGCGACCTCGTCCCGTTCACATACAAGAACCGATCGGGGGATCTCGTCGGATTCGACATCAGCTATGCGTACCGGCTTGCGCATGACCTGCACGTTCGCCTGGAGCTCGCCCCGATCGAATGGGACCGGTTCGAGGATGACCTCATCGCGCGACGCCTCGATATCGTCATGGCCGGCGCCTACGTCACCGACAAGCGGCTGGAGGACCTCGCGTCCACCAACCCATATTTCGAGAGCCCGCTCGCCTTCATCGCCCGCTCCGACCGGGCAAGCCGGTTCCTGAGCTACACCGAGGTCGCCGACACCCCGAACCTCGCGCTTGGCGTGCTGGGCGGCGGCGCACTATTCCGGCTCGCCGAGCAACTCTTTCCCAAGGCGCGCATTGTGCCGCTCGAAACCTACGACGCGGTGTCCGACCATCCGGAGCTCGATGCGGCGGTGTGGGCGCTCGACGAGGCTCGCGCCTGGGCCTCGGGTCACGAGGGATTTTCTGCCGTTGCTGCAAGTGGCATGGGGTCGCCGCTGCTGTTTGCCTACTTCCTGCAGCCGAGCGCGAGGACGCTGACCCGATATCTCGATTCCTGGTTGTCGTTGCAGGCGACCAGCGGGTTTCGCGCCGAGCAGCTCGCCTACTGGATCGACGGCAAGCCGCGCCCCGACGACATGCCGCGCTGGAACCTGCTCGATAACGTGCTGCTTCCCGCCTGGCGCGGGCGCTGACGGGTACCCCGTCAGGGCGGAGCCGGGCCCGCCGTCCCGCAAAAACTCTCCCCAGCAATCGCCCTGCCAGGCAGGCGTGCGGCAACCTTGCCCCCTTGCAGCTCGTAATAAGAATGATATAAATATCTTATCGGTGATTTATATCGGACAACGATAGAACACCCGAGAAGACTCCAAGGAGAGGCAATCATGCGTTTTACCATTGCAGCCGCCGCTGTCGCCGCGTTCATCGCCGCCGTTCCCGCCTATGCCGGCGACATGGCTGGTCCGGTGAAGCAGAACGGCCAGTGCTGGAAGTCCGCCAAGACCATGGACGGCGGAACGTTCGGCACCTGGAGCGCTTGCCCCGGTGGCGCGCCCGCTACGGCCAAGGCTCCGGCGACCGCCCATCACCGCAATCACTCGTAAGCGGCGCTTCCCGGCTTTCACGCCAAGGCCCTGCACCCGGTGCGGGGCCTTTTCTGTTGGGCGACAAGCGCCCGGAACATTTATATCACTTATATCCACGTTTACGCCGCGGCCATCGCCCGTCCGCGGCGCCCCGGAATGACCGGCTCAAGGAAACAGCGCCACCTGCTCGAGACCGGTGGTCTCGGGCAAGCCCAGCACCAAATTCATGTTCTGCACCGCCTGGCCGGCGGCGCCCTTGACGAGATTGTCGAGGGCCGAGCCGATGATGGCGCGCGGCGCCACACGGTCGGCGGCGACACCGATGAACGTCATGTTGGAGCCGCGGACATGTCGGGTCTGCGGCATCTCGCCGAACGGCAGCACGTGCACGAAGGGCTCGCCCCGATAGGCCTCGGCGAGGATCGCGTGTAGCTCCTGGGGCGTTCGTCCGCCGACGGAGCGCACATAGATGGTCGAGAGGATCCCGCGGTTCATCGGCACGAGATGCGGCGTGAAGCTTGCCGTGACCGGACGGCCGGCGGCGGCTGAGAATTCCTGGTCGAGCTCGGCCATGTGGCGGTGGGTGCCGACGCCATAGGCGTGGAAGCCCTCCGACACCTCGGAGAACAGCATGTTCTCCCGCGCCGCCCGGCCGGCGCCGGTCATCCCCGACTTGGCGTCGACCACGATCTCGTCGGCGTCGATCGCCTTGGCGCGGATCAGCGGCACCAGCGGCAGGATCGCGCTGGTCGTGTAGCAGCCGGGATTGGCGACGAGCCGGCTCTTTCTGATGCGCTCGCGGTAGAGCTCGACGAGGCCGTAGACCGCCTCCTTCTGCAGCTCCGGCGCATGGTGCTCGTCGCCGTACCACCGCGCATAGGCGCCAGTGTCGGCGAGGCGGAAGTCGGCGGAAAGGTCGACCACCTTCATGCCAGGCGCCTTGGCGAAGACGTCCTTGATCACCTTCTGGGTGGTGGCGTGGGGCAGCGCGCAGAAGACGAGGTCGAGACCGAGCGCCGGCCAGTCGAGCCCCTCGAGCGAGACGAGCTTCGGCAGCGTGTAGGGCGAGAACTGCGCGAACACCTCGCGCATCTCCTGTCCCGCCTTGCGGTCGGCGGTGAGGAGCGCGATCTCGACCTGCGGGTGGCGCAGCAACAGGCGCACGCATTCCGATCCGGTGTAGCCGGATGCGCCGAGCACGCCGATTTTTGCGGACTTAGCCATGACCTCTCCTCTCCGCAGCTACTTAAGCCGGGACCGGGTACCGCGCCGAATTTCTCTGGAGAAGAAACACGCCGCGGAAGCCGCGGCCGCAGGTGACGATCAAACGCGCTTTGTCCAAACGCGCGTCCCCGCGGCCGGTGTCCGGCGGCGGCGACGCAGTCGAGAGGTGCGCGTTGCGATCATGGCGGCGGATGTAGCGGCGCCGGCCGTTTTCGTCAATGTTGGGGGCGCGCATGCGTGTCGCTTTGGTGCGGTTTGGTCGCCCGCATGAGGGAAGCGAGATGCGGGATTGTCGGGCGCCGAATGCCCGTTCATCCCGGCGACCTTAGCGAGGCGAGGTGACAGATGCTTGAACTGCGACCGAACTGCGAATGCTGCGACAAGGATTTGCCACCCGCGGCGACCGACGCCGTGATCTGCACCTTCGAATGCACCTTCTGCCGCGATTGCGCCGAAGGGCGGCTCGGCGGACGCTGTCCGAACTGCGGCGGCAACCTCGTTGCCCGGCCGATCCGGCCGGCGGCGAAGCTCGTGAGCCATCCGGCCTCGACGAAACGCGTGTTCAAACCGCAGGGATGCGTACAGGGAAGCCCTCAAACCGTCCCCTGAGGTCACGCGCCCCGCTTGGGCGCAAAAAGGCCCCACAGACACCTGCAGGGCCAGATCACCCAAGGCAAAGCTCGATCCAACGAGCCCTTAGCTGCGCCGGCGAGCCGTACGAGCAGCCGCAGAATTGCTCGCGGGCTGCGGGCAGGCTTCCATATTGCCGAACAGATGGTCGGCCCCGGAGCCGTGGTGTCTCCAGCATTGGCCGCCCTGCTTGAACGGGGCGCCACGCCCGACTTGCGCTGCCGAGGCCGTGGCGGCGAAAGCCAGTGCTGCGATAGCGATGGATGCAACTGCGATGGTGAAGTGACGCATGGACATTCTCCCTCTGGTGGATCGCCCCCTTCGGGTGCGGTGATTTTTTGGTCTCCGCCAATATAAATCACCGATAAGTTGTTTATGCGAATTTAACTCGGAAAGCAAGAAATTTAACTGCCGGTTGTCGCCGCGATACGCCGCAACGGCTTGACCCGGACCTCGATGACACCGGGCGGATGACACCTAGGGACTCGTTGGCTGCGAACAGGCCGGCGGCGAAGCTCGCGACTCAGCCGGCCGCGACGAAATGCGTGTTCAAGCCGTGTGGAGTGCGCTGAGAGGCGGCGCCAAGGCGGTACCGGGTGACTGAGCCCGGATGAGCGAAGCGACATCGGGACGGGCCGCTTCGACAATTGCCCCGCATCCGCTTGGCTCATGCGGGCTACGGCCCTATCCCCACTGCATTTTTTAACGCCTGCACTCCAGCGACACCCCCGGTTAACCAAGAACCGGCGGATTGGGCCACCCGACACCTAAGTACAATATTTCCCGCAGCGCAGAATTATTAACAAACGTTGAACCTTTTCCTTGGCTGCCCGGACTAACGGGCAACAGGGTCCCGAACCAGGGAGACGATAATGTCGGAGTTTGCGATCTCCACGGCCGAACGCCGCGTATTCGGTCTCGACTTGGGCGATTGGTCGATGCTGCTCGGCGGCTCGATGCTGATCGTCGTCGTCGCACTGCTGGTCTGACCGGCAGTCAACCCACTGATTTCCCAGGGTGCCAGCCCCCCGGCACCCTGCCCTTACCCCAAAGAAAACACCCCACAGAGACAAAAGCCGGGTCTGGCCTTCGGGCCGGGCCCGGTGCCGTTTTGGGGCCTCCTCTAGCGGTTCGCCTGCGCCAGCGGGGTCGCCTTCGGGCGCTCTTCCCGCTGTTGTGCATCGAGCTTTGAAAGCTCCTCCGCAATCAGCTTGCAGATCCGCAGCGCCCGGGGGTCGCCCGCGTCCCGGAGCTCCTCCATCTGCGCCATGATCTTGCGCCGCGCACCGCCGCCGTACCAGGAGCGGCAGGCGCGCGCATAGACGAAGGCTGCCTCGTCGGCAGTGATCTGCATTGGGTCCCCCCACCCGTGCTTAAGGGTTTCTCCAAACTCGCAGCGAAAATTTAACTCAAAGTAAAAATGACGGGGACGACGACGATTCTCTTCGGGTCGTTTGGGCGCAAATAGACGATCGCCGGGGCACGGGCCCCGGCGATCGGACTTGAAGTGATATGGGAAGAACGAGCGTCTTAAAGGCTCGGATTCCACACGATCGGAATTTCCCGGTAGCCGTCCGCGGTCTTCTCGACATGGGCGACCGAGGGGAACGGATAGTGGAAGCCCTGCACCGTGATCTTCTCCGCCGCCAGCATGTCGTAGACCTTGCGGCGCGTCGCCTCGGCCTGGACCGGTTCGTGGTCGTAGAAGGCGTGCCAGCCGGGATGGCGGGCGAACAGGAACGGGGCGTGGGTCACGTCGGCCTGCACGTAAACCGTGGCCGGGCCCGAGGAGATGATGTGCGAGGTGTGCCCCGGTGTGTGTCCGGGGGTGGCGACCGCCATGATGCCCGGCAGCACCTCCTTGTCCCACTCGTAGGTGCGCAGGCGCTTGAGCACCTCCGGGTTCAAGACGCGGCGCACGTTCTTGAAGTTGTCGGCGATGCGCGGCGTCGCCGAGCGGCTCTCTTCGCCTGCGTCCGTCCAGTATTTGTGCTCCGGGGCCGGCACCAGCACCTCCGCATTGGGAAAGGCGAGCGAGCCGTCGGCGCGCAACAGGCCGTTGATGTGGTCGCCGTGGTAGTGGGAGATAAGCACGGTGTCGATCGACTTGGGATCGATGCCGGCGGCGGTCATGTTCTTGAGCAATTGCCCGGCGACGCCCTTGGTCGCGTTGAAGTTCGCTTCGCCGGTGCCCATGTCGACGGCGATGAGCCGCGATCCCGTGTTGATCACGATCGGATTGTAGGGGCCGACGAAGACGTTGGGGTCCAGGAAGGAGGAGGCGAGCGCGGCCTTGACCTCCTCGACCTTGACATTGGGGATGAACGCCTCGGTCACCGGCACCTTGGCGACGCCGTCGCTCACCACCGTGATCTCCATCGATCCCAGCTTGTAGCGGTAGAAGCTCGCCGCCTGGTTCTCGGCGACGGGCGCCAGCGCGCGGGCGGGCGTCCAGTTGAACGCGGTGGCAGCGGCGCCAGCGGCGCTGCCGGCAAGGATCGAACGTCGCGACAGAATGCTCATGGATGTCCTCCCTGATTTTCTAAGGAGATTATCAGATCAGCCCCAGATGACCTCGAAAATCTTGGCAATGCCGTCGCCGATCGTGAGCAGCATCGCCGCCCACACGAAGGCGGAGGAGAAGTTCGCGGCCTGAAACGGCCAGAACGGCATGGCGAAGATGCCGGCCGCCAGCGGCACCGAGGCGCGCAACGGCCCGAAGAAGCGGCCGATGACGATCGCGAGCGGGCCCCACCTCTTCACGAAGCTCTCGCCGCGCGGGATCAGATCGGGATGGCGCGACAGCGGCCAGATGTTCGCGACCGCCGGCCCGAGCTTGAGGCCGACCCAGTAGGACAGCCAGTCGCCGAGCGCCGCGCCGACCGCGCCGGCGACGAGGATCGGCCAGAAGCTGATGCCGCTGCCGCCGATCAGCGCGCCGATTGCGATCAGGATGGACCAGGCCGGCACCAGGAGCGAGATGAAGGCGAGCGATTCCGCGAACGCGAGCGCGCCGACGATCGGCCCCGCCCACACCTCGTGGACACGGATGAAGTCGACCAATGCTTCGGTGTAGCTCTCGATGGACATGAGGGGAGTTTACCGCGGACGCGGCCCGGTCGCGTCGGTATCGAACAACCGCTGCATGATGCGTGTCGTCGCAAGGGCTGGGCGCGTAACTGTGCCGATCAGGTGGGTCTTGAGCGCGCATTTCGGCGTCGTTCCGGGGCCGGCCGCAGGCCGGAACCCGGATTCAGAAACCGCTGCAAAAGAGCCTGGATTCCGGGTTCGCCGCTCACGCGGCGCCCCGGAATGACGGGGTCTACTTCGCGGCCGCCGGGAACGCCGGCAGCTTGCTGACGTCGCGCGGGTCGTGCTGAATGATGACCGTCGCCTTGAGGTTCTTCGCGAGCTGCTTGACCCGCTCGACCGACGCAATGGACTGCGAGCGGTCGGAGTTGAAGCTCGGCACGCCATTGAGGTCGTAGTTCTCGCGGAAATGCGCCATATCGCCTGAGAGAATGACCGGGCCCGTCTCCTTGAGATTGACGAGGAGGACGTGGTGGCCGGGCGTGTGCCCGGGCGTGTTGAGCATCTGGACGGTGCCGTCGCCGAACACGTCCTTGTCGAGCCGCACCGGCTCGACCTTTCCGCCACCGCTGATCCAGTTCGTGAAGTTCGCATTATCGGTGCCGGCAGCCTTCGCTGCATTGGCGTCGACCAGCACGTCCCAGTCGCCCTTGCCGATGAGAAGCGTCGACTTCGGCAGCGTGCCGACCTGGCCGATATGGTCGCCGTGATAGTGGCTGATGCCGATATACTTGATCTGCTCAGGCTTGAGCTCGAGCTTGCCCAGAAGCTCGGTGATCGGCACCTTCGGCGCCACCGCGCCCGCGGACATGGAATGGCCGCTGTCCCACACCATGTACTCGTTGCCGTGCTTTATGAGGTAACAGCTGTAGACGAGCTGCAGCTTCATACCGGGAAAGGCGTAGGTGTCGGAGAAACGCTGGTTGAGCTCGGTCGGCGGATTGGGGGTGCCGCAATCAAGCCGGGTCAGGGTGACTTCGGGCGCCGCCTGTGCGGAGGCCGAGGCGCTGATCAGCGCATTGGCGCAAACGCCGAGCGCCAGCAGATAAAGTGCATGCCGCATGGTTCTCTCCCTGGAGCGAAATTTAGTTCGGCCGAATTTTGGATCGGCTTTGCGATTTTGTGCCCTGTTGCGGCAATGCGGTCAATTGAGGTTGTGCCCCGCAGCCCGGGTTGAGCGCCAGCGAAACCCGGGGGGCCGACGCCCAATCGCAGCGCCGCGGTGAGCCGCCACGCCCAACCCCGGATTTCGCTGCCGCTCAATCCGGGCTACACACCCCCGCGTCCCGCGATAATTCGTCATGATTTGGTCCAAGGCCGTGGCAATATGAGACCGTGGCGAATCGCCGACAGCACCTTACATAAACTGTCAGGATATCGACACAACTCTTTGCTTATGCACGACTTAACTCTGCCGGACCTCCGGCCAGACCGTATCGGACAAGCATGGCCAAATCCGCCGCCGCCAAGTCACCGAAGAAGTCGCCTGCGACCCGCGACCTGTTCGCGGAAAGTCCGGCACCGCGGGCAAAGCGCAGCGAGACGCCCCGCAACGGCAACGGCAACTCCTATACCGCCCACGACATCGAGGTGCTGGAAGGCCTCGAGCCGGTGCGCCGGCGGCCCGGCATGTATATCGGCGGCACCGACGAGAAGGCGCTCCATCACCTGTTCGCCGAGGTGATCGACAACGCCATGGACGAGGCGCTCGCCGGCCACGCGACCTTCATCGAGGTCGAGCTTGAGGCCGACGGCTACCTCGCCGTCACCGACAACGGCCGCGGCATCCCGGTCGATCCGCATCCGAAATTCCCGAAGAAGTCCGCCCTCGAAGTGGTGATGTGCACGCTCCACGCCGGCGGCAAGTTCGACTCCAAGGTCTACGAGACCTCGGGCGGCCTGCACGGCGTCGGCGTCTCCGTGGTGAACGCGCTCTCGGAGCGGCTCGAGGTCGAGGTCGCGACCGGCGGCCAGCTCTATCGGCAGACGTTCGAGCGCGGCATTCCCAAGGGCGGCCTCGAGAAGCTCGGGCGCACGCCCAACCGGCGCGGCACCAAGGTGCGCTTCAAGCCGGACGCGCAGATTTTCGGCGGCAAGGCGAAGTTCAACCCGCAGCGCCTGTTCAAGATGGCGCGCGCCAAGGCGTATCTGTTCGGCGGCGTCGAAATCCGCTGGCATTGCGACAAGGAGCTTCTGCACGGCATCGAGGGCGTGCCGGAGGAGGAGCGCTTCCACTTCCCCGACGGCCTCAAGGACTATCTCCTCGCCGCCGTGACCGGGCAGATCCTCGTCCATCCCGACATCTTCACCGGAAAGTCGGGCCGGGCGGGCGCCAACGGCGCCGTCGAATGGGCGGTCGCCTGGGTCGCCGACGCCGACGGCTTCATCTCCTCCTATTGCAATACCGTTCCGACCGGCGACGGCGGCACCCACGAGTCCGGCCTGCGCAGCGCGCTGCTGCGCGCCCTCAAGGACCACGCCGAGCGCGTCGGCCAGGGCAAGCGCGCGGCTCCGGTGACGAGCGATGACGTGATGACCGGGGCGGCGGCGATGCTCTCGGTGTTCATCCGCGAGCCGGAATTCCAGGGCCAGACCAAGGACCGGCTCGCCACCGCCGAGGCGACGCGCATCGTCGAAAGCGCGGTCAAGGACCAGTTCGACCACTGGCTCGCCGGCAATCCGGCGCAGGCCAACAAGCTCGCTCGACTGGGTGGTGGATCGCGCCGACGAGCGCATCCGCCGCCGCCAGGAGAAGGAGATCGCGAGGAAGTCGCTCGGCCGCAAGTCGCGCCTTCCCGGCAAGCTCGCCGATTGCTCGGACAGCGCTTCCGAGGGCTCGGAAATCTTCATCGTCGAAGGCGATTCCGCCGGCGGCTCGGCGAAGCAGGCGCGCAACCGGTCGAACCAGGCGATCCTGCCGCTGCGCGGCAAGATCCTCAACGTCGCGAGCGCCGGCAAGGACAAGCTCGCCCAGAACCAGCAGCTCACCGACCTCGTCCAGGCGCTCGGCTGCGGCACCGGCGCCCACTATCGCGGCGAGGATCTGCGCTACGAGAAGGTCATCATCATGACCGACGCCGACGTCGACGGCGCCCACATCGCGTCACTGCTGATCACCTTCTTCTACCGGCAGATGCCGCAGCTCATCGACTCCGGCCATCTCTATCTCGCGGTGCCGCCGCTCTACCGGCTCGCCCACGGCGGCAGGGTGTTCTACGCACGCAATGACGCGCACAAGGCCGAGATCATGGGGCGCGAATTCCGCGCCAACGCCAATGTCGAGATCGGCCGCTTCAAGGGGCTCGGCGAGATGATGCCGGCGCAGCTCAAGGAAACCACCATGGACCCGAAGAAGCGCACGATTCTCAAGGTCATGCTGGTCCCGGACGACCGCGCCGACACGCAGAAGTCGGTCGAGCGGCTGATGGGCACCAAGGCCGAGGCGCGGTTCGAATTCATCCAGGAACGCGCGGAATTCGCCAATACGGATGCGCTGGACGTGTGAGGGCGCGGCGGGCATCGCGGCTCCGCTCAGCGCAGCTCCCTCACCCCGCCAGGCGTGTCGATCATTGCGCGGAGCCGGATTTCGGGCCCCCTTCGCACCACCGGCGGATTGGTGAAGTTCAACTGCGCATAAAGGTCTTCGAGCCAGGCCGGATCGGGGTGCTCGATCTCGAATCCGACGAGCCTCGCTCCAAGGTCCGGCATATCGGGCGCCGGGCATCCCCGCGGACCCCAGTCGATTACCGGCGGCACCGCGCCGCCTGCCGGCAGTAGCCCGTCCGCACGAACGGAGAAGAACCAGCGGCGGTCGCCGCGCGATACCGATGTCTTGCGGCCGAGGAGATCGCCGTGGGCGGCGAGGATGCCGTCGAGATCATCGGTACGCGCGACGAAGCCGCGGAGCCGGCGACCGTCGGTCCACGCGGCGCGTATGGCGGCCTCGTCGGCAAGGCCGAACCAGCGCGGCCCTGCCGGGCGAGCGGCGGCGGGATCGACGGCGATCACCTCGAGAAAGACATCGTCGCCCAGGCGGAGCAGCAGGTTGTGCGTCCCCATCTCCGGGTGCCTGCCTCCCGACTTGCATATCGATGCCGATCTGTTCGCGGACATGCGCCGCGCCCTCCTCGAGGGTCGGCGCGACGATGGATGAGATGATCGAGGACGAGCATCGAATTTGGATTCCACTATGCAATTCCGTGCACCATACAAAAGCTGAGCGGCTCAGCCCCGAACTCCCTCCCCCTGAAAGGGGGAGGGTTGGGGTGGGGGTCCGCTGACGAGTCGCAAACATTGCCGCCCGGGCCTCCCCTCCCTGCCCTCCCCCTTTCAGGGGGAGGAAGCACCGCTCACGCCGCCTGCGAAGAGCGCCCTCTCCCACTTGCTGACGACCGCGCTATCATTACCCCCGCATGAGCGAGACAGCCCTCCGTGATTCCGCCGCGGCGCAACCCGCCGCCCCGGCCGATTTCCTCGGCCATCCGCCGGCCCTGCCCTATCTGTTCGCGACCGAGATGTGGGAGCGCTTCTCCTATTACGGGATGCGCGCCCTCCTCGTGCTCTACATGGTGAAATACGCCTTCCAGCCCGGGACGGCGGAGACCGTCATCGGCCTCGCAACGCTCACGCACGGGCTCGAAGCGGTGTTCGGCCCGCTCGGCATCCAGCCGCTCGCATCGCAGATCTACGGGCTCTACACCGGCCTCGTCTATCTCACCCCGGTCATCGGCGGCTACCTTGCCGACCGCGTGCTCGGGCAGCGCCGCACCGTCATCATCGGCGCGTCGCTGATGGCGATCGGCCATTTCATGATGGCGTTCGAGCCGCTGCTGCTGTTCGCGCTCACCCTCCTCATCCTCGGCAACGGCGCCTTCAAGCCGAACATGTCCTCGCAGGTCGGCGAGCTCTACCCGCCCGGCGATCCCCGCCGCGACCGCGCCTATTCGATCTTCTATGTCGGGATCAATCTCGGCGCGTTCCTGGCGCCTCTCGTGTGCGGGACGCTCGGCGAGCGGGTCGGCTGGCACTGGGGCTTCGGCGCCGCCGGCGTCGGCATGCTGATCGGGCTTGCGATCTATCTCTATGCCTCGCCGAAGCTGCCGCCCGACCGGCTGTCGCGGCATATCCCCGGAGAGAAGTCCTCGCTCAGCCCCGAGGAGCGGCGCGCCATCTGGGCGCTGGCGATCCTGTTCATCCCGACGAGCCTGTTCTGGGCGACCTACGAGCAGCAAGGCAATACCATTGCGCTGTGGGCCGACCAGAACACCGACCGCACGCTGAACCTCCTGTTCTTCACGACGGAAATCCCGACCACCTGGTTCCAGGCGGTCAATCCGCTCCTGATCTTCGCCTTCACCCCGTTCGTGGTGGCGTTCTGGGCCTATCAGGCAAAGCGCGCCGCCGAGCCGTCGACGCTGACCAAGATGGCGTTCGGCTGCTTCGGCTCAGCCGCCGCGTACCTCATCATGGCGGCGGCCGCGGCCTATGCCGGGCCCGCCAAGGCGAGCTGGACGTGGCTGTTCGCCTATTTCGTGGTCATCACCCTGGGCGAGCTCTACATCTCGCCGATCGGGCTCTCGCTGGTCTCCAAGGTCGCGCCGGCGCGCCACCTCGCCATGATGATGGGGGTGTGGCTGGCGACGAGCTTCACCGGCAATTTCCTCGCCGGCTATCTCGGCAGCTTCTGGTCGTCGATGGGCAAGCCCGCCTTCTTCCTGATGATCGCGGCGGTCGCAGCCGTGGCGGGGGTCGCGATCCTCCTTTTCAACCGGCCCTTGCGTGCGGCACTTCGCCATTGAGGCCCTGATTTAGGCGGGGTCGGCGCCCAAGCGGGATTGCGGCGTTTCCCGCCCTGCCTTATTGTCGCAATCGACCCGGAGGGACTCCAGGAGTCCCGCGGGCGGCGCGCGTTTTTTCGGGAGATGGCGTGCCGGCCGCCTTACCATACGGGGACATCTCCTTGGGAGGATTTTGAGATGCGGATGCGCAGCGCGCTGCTCGCCGGCGTATGCTTCACATTCATGCTGGGCGCGACAGTCGACCTGTCGCGCGCCCAGGGTGCTTCGGCGCTCACCGGCGTCGTCACCTCGAGCGAAGAGGGCCCGATGGAAGGGGTCCTGGTCACCGCCAAGAAGGCCGGCTCGACCATCGCCACCACTGTCGTCACCGGCAAGGACGGCCGCTACAGCTTCCCGGCTTCCCGCCTCGAGCCCGGCGACTACGCGATCAAGATCCGCGCCGCCGGCTACGACCTCGACGGCAACGGCGCCGCATCGATCGCCGCCGACAAGCCGGCGACCGCCGACCTCAAGCTCAAGAAGACGAAGAACCTCGCCGCCCATCTCACCAACGCCGAATGGCTCCAGAGCATGCCCGGCACGCCGAAGCAGAAGGACTCGCTCCTCGGCTGCGTGAGCTGCCACACCGTCGAACGCATCGTGCGGTCGACCCACGACGTCGACGAGTTCCTCGCCGTGCAGAAGCGGATGGGCACCTACGCCAACCAGAGCGTCCCGACCCGGCCCCAGTTGCGCAAGGCCGAGCGGCTCCTCGAGGAACGCGGCAACACCCGCAACAAAGCCCAGCAGGACCGCGCCGAATTCCTTTCCTCGGTCAATCTCTCCGAGCACACCACCTGGAACTATCCGCTCAAGACGCTGCCGCGGCCGAGCGGGCGCGCCACCAACGTGATCATCACCGAGTACGACCTCCCGCGCTCCTCGATCGAGCCGCACGACGTGATCATCGGCAAGGATGGCACCGCCTGGTACACGAACTTCGGCGAGCAGAACATCGGCAAGATGGATCCGAAGACCGGCAAGGTCACCGAGATCGCGTTGCCCGAGCTCAAAGAGGGCTGGCCGGCCGGTTCGCTCAGCATGCACGAGGACAAGGACGGCAACATCTGGTTCGGCATGATGTACCAGGGCGCGGTCGGCAAGTTCGACATCGCCAAGGGCAAGGTCGAGACCTTCAGCCTGCCGCCGGAGATGAACAAGGCGATGGCCCAGGTCAACATGGTGCGGCCGGAGTCGGACGCCGTCGACGGCAAGGTGTGGACGCAGAACAACGGTTTCGCCGCGCTGCACCGCCTCGACCTCAAGACCGGTGAGATCGAGACGATCATGCCGTTCAAGGGCGCGGCCGGCTCGGAAGAGTCGCACAACATCTACGACATCATCCCGGACAAGCAGAACAACATCTACTTCACCGACTTCGCCCAGCAGCACATCGGCCGGGTCGACGCCAAGACCGGGCAGACGACGCTGTTCGAGCTGCCGACCAAGCAGTCGGCGCCGCGCCGCGGCAAGATGGACGACGAGGGCCGCATCTGGTTCGGCCTTTATCGCGGCAACAAGATCGCGATGTTCGACACCAAGGAGCAGACCTTCAAGGAGTGGGAGATGCCGAGCGAATGGGCGTCGCCCTATGACGTGACGTTCGACAAGAACGGCGAAGTCTGGACCGGCTCGATGCTCAACGACCGCATCTCCCGGCTCGATCCCAAGACCAGCAAGTTCGTCGAGTACCTGCTGCCCCGCGAAACCAACGTCCGCCGGGTGTTCGTCGACAACACGACGAACCCGGTGACGTTCTGGGTCGGCAACAACCACCAGGGCTCGATCATCAAGGTCGAACCGCAGGACTGAGGTCGAGAGCTTGAGGGGACCGGCCAAGGCCGGTCCCTTTTGCTGTGATGTGGTGCGCCCGCGGACCAAGGTTCGCGGGCGATCGTAAAGCAAAGAATGGTGCCGGTCGTTACGACGGGTCGATCAAGACATTCCCCGGCGCCCGATCCGGCGAATTTCCTCGGAGGCGACAATGCGCACAAGCTGGTCGATCATCACCGCCGCGACCGCGACGGCACTGCCTTTACTGATGTCCCACGCCGCTTGGGCGCAGGCACCCGCCGCGCTCACCGGACAGGTGTCCTCCGCCAAGGAAGGCGCGATGGAAGGTGTCGTCGTCAGCGCCAAGAAGGATGGCGGCACGATCACGGTGAGCGTCGTCTCCAACGAAAAGGGCCGGTACAGCTTCCCGGCTGATCGGCTCGAACCCGGGCATTACACGATCAGCGCCCGCGCGGTCGGCTACGACCTCGACGGCCCGAAGGCCGCCAACGTGGCGGCCGGACAGGCAGCCACCGCCGACATCAAGCTCGAGCCTACCCACAATCTGACCAAGCAGCTCACCAACGCCGAATGGATGTTGAGCATGCCTGGCACAGACCAGCAGAAGTCGTTCCTGCTCAACTGCAATGGCTGCCACAGCATCGAGCGCATCGTGAGGTCGGTGCACGATCCGGAAGAGTTCCTGCAGATATTCAAACGGATGGGTAGCTACTATCCCGGCAGCACTCCAATAAAGCCGCAACCGCTCGTGGGCGACGCGTCTCGCGAAGTCGGCCGCGGCGGCGACAATGCGAGGAAGAACGCCGAATTCCTCGCCTCCATCAACCTGAGCCAGCAGGTGACCTGGAGCTATCCGCTCAAGACCCTGCCGCGGCTCACCGGCAAGTCGACGCACGTCATCATCACCGAATACGATTTGCCGAACTCGCTGATCCAGCCGCACGACGTGTCGCTCGATCGCGAGGGCACCGTCTGGTACTCCGACTTCGGCCAGATGTTCCTCGGCAAGATGGATGCGAAGACCGGCAAGGTGACGCAATATCCGATACCGGTCGTCAAGAAGGGCTATCCCGTCGGCACGCTCAATCTCGAATTCGACCGGGATGACAATCCCTGGGTCGGCGTGATGTATCAGAGCGCCATCGCCAAGTTCGACAAGAAGACCGAGACCTTCCAGACCTGGTCGACACCGAAGGAATGGGACACCGACGCCGGCCAGCTCGGGCATCTCGCGCTCGAAGGCACGCCGATCGACAACAAGGTGTGGATCAAGAATTCGGACGGCGGCAACATCTACCGTCTCGATCTCGGCACCAACAAGATGGAGAACCTGGGGGCTTTCAAGGATCCCCGCACCTCCAGGCGCATCGGCACCTACGGCATCCATTCCGATGCCCAGAACAACGCCTACCTGCTCGACTTCGCGGCCGGAAACATCGTCAAGATCGACGCCAAGACCAAGGAGCCGACGATCTACGTGACGCCGACCCCGAACTCGCGTCCGCGGCGCGGGCGCGTCGACGAACAAGGCCGGCTGTGGTTCGCGGAGTACAACGGCAACGCCATCGGCATGTTCGACCCGAAGACCGAGAAGATATCGGAATGGAAGGTGCCGACGCCGTGGAGCGCTCCCTATGACGCCGAGGCCGACCGCAACGGCGAGGCCTGGACCGGCTCGATGCTGACCGATCGCGTGGCGCGCCTCGACATCGCGACCGGCCAGTACACGGAATACCAGTTGCCGCGCTCGACCAATATCCGGCGCGTCCACATCGATGATTCCAAGAAGCCGGGCACGCTCTGGGTCGGCAGCAACCACGGCGCCTCGATCGTCAAGGTCGAGCCGCTGGATTGACGCCCTTCTCCCTCCCCGTCTTCGGGAAGGGCGGGGTGGGGTTCTTTCTTCGCTCGCTGACGCTCGCGGACCCCACCCGACCTCGCTGACGCTCGGCCACCCTCCCCGAAACCGGGGAGGGATTTGTGCGCCTCGCCCTACCCTCCTGCGCTCGCACGCCCCACCACCTTCACCTTCTGCGGTCCGTCGAGCTCGTAGGTGATGCCGGCCCAGGTGGTGCGGCGCATGCCGAGCGCCGACCACGCGAAGGCGGCGTTGGAAACCGAGGCGATCGGCGCGATCAGCGGCTCGACCAGCAGGAACGCGAGATTCTCGCGAAGCCCCGCGCGGCCCCATAGCCTCGTGACGAGGATGGCGCGGCCGGCGTCGCGCAGCGCGGCACAGACGAGCGCGCCGGCGAAAACCTTCGCGGCCAACGCATCGCCGGTTACGGCGCCCGCAAGCGCAATGAACCACCCCGAAGCGATGAACGTCGCCCCCGCGAGCATCAGCGCATAGGTCGCCGGCAGGTAGATGCGCACCAGCATGTACCACCGCCGGGCCTGGGCGGCGACCGCGGCGAAGCCGGCGGTGTGGCCGAGCGTCCGCGGCAGCACATCGGACGGCGCCGCGATCCGGCAGTGCGCGCGCTGGGCGATCGCGGTGAGCTGGAGATCGTCGCTCAACGTCCCGCGCCAGGCCGCCGCGACGCCGAGCTTGTCGAAGGTCTGCCGCGTCAGCGCCGTCGAGCCGCCCCAGGCGGCGTTGAGGAACGGCAGCCGGGGGAAAGTCGACAGCGCCGCGGCGATCGACGCGAGGAGGAAGGTGGCGGGTCGGCGGTCGGTGGCGACCACCCAGGTAAAGCCAGAGACGAGATCGGCCTCGCCGCGCGTGAGCGGTGCGACAAGCTGGGTGATCCAGTCCCGATCGGCGACGATGTCGGCGTCGGCGAGCACGATGACCTCGTCATCAGGCTCGAGCCGCGCCACCGCAGCGAGCAGGTTGGTGGTCTTCTGCCCTTCATTGACCGAAAGCCCGGCAACGACCAGCGCCACGCGGGTCCCGAGCTGTTCCCGCCACGGCGCGATCGCGGCGACTGCCGGGTCGTCCGCCGATTCCACCGCGAAGATGAGCCGGTACTCGGGGTAGTCCTGGTCGAACAATGAGCGCAGGAACGGATCGAGCTGGACGTTGTGTCCTTTGACCGCCACCAGCACGGCGACGCGCGGCACCCGCGCGAGCCGCGGCGCGCGCCCGAGGCTCGCGCAGAAGATCAGCACCGCGACGACCGACACCGCCTGCGCCGAAAGCCACAGCATGAGAAAAGCGGTCATGATTCGCCGGCCCCGCATTCGCTCGAAGCGCGGCGGCCTTGTCGCAGGCTCTGCCGTGCCGATCAACCCAGGCCGACCGGGCGGGGATTATCCCTCCCCGTCTTCGGTCCGTCTTCGGTGAGGGTGGCCGAGCGATAGCGCGATCGGGTCGGGTCCGCGAGCCAAGCGAGCAAGGAAGAAAGTACCCCACCCTGCCCTTCCCGAAGACGCGGAGGTACGCGACTCAGTTGCTCGCGCCGGCGCGATGGCCGCCATGCGAAACACAGACACAGAAATGACTTATTGGCCGACCAGCATTGACTTCGCGCGCTTCGCGCATATGTTCCCTGCGTTCGGTCCGATCACAACAACGGACCGCCCACAACCGCGCACATCGCACGTACACTTAACAATGTCCGGCGCGGCAAAGCTCCGGGCGGTTGTGCTATGAGGGTGCATGACGTTTTCCCAACTCGGCTTGTCCGATAAGGTTCTCGCCGCAGTTTCCGCTGCCGGCTACACGAGCCCTACTCCAATCCAGGAACAGGCCATTCCGCACGTCCTCGCCAGGCGCGACGTGCTCGGCATCGCCCAGACCGGCACCGGCAAGACTGCCGCCTTCGTGCTGCCGATGCTCACCAAGCTCGAACAGGGGCGCGCGCGGGCCCGCATGCCGCGAACCCTCATCATCGAGCCGACCCGCGAGCTCGCCGCCCAGGTCGAGGAAAGTTTCATCAAATATGGCGTCAATCATAAGCTCAACGTCGCGCTGCTGATCGGCGGCGTGTCGTTCGACGACCAGGACACCAAGCTGGTCCGCGGCGTCGACGTGCTGATCGCCACCCCGGGCCGCCTGCTCGATCATTTCGAGCGCGGGCGGCTTCTGATGTCGGGGGTGGAGCTTCTCGTCATCGACGAGGCCGACCGCATGCTCGACATGGGCTTCATTCCCGACATCGAGCGCATCTGCAAGCTGGTTCCGTTCACCCGGCAGACCCTGTTCTTCACTGCGACGATGCCGCCGGAAATCCGGCGCATCACCGAGCAGTTCCTCCACAATCCCGTCCGCGTCGAGGTGGCCCGGCCGGCCTCGACGGTCTCGACGACCAGCCAGAGCCTCGTCAAGGCCGGACGCGAGCCGCATGAGAAGCGCGACACGCTGCGCCGGCTCATCCGCGCCGCGACGGGCATGAAGAACGCCATCATCTTCTGCAATCGCAAGCGCGAAGTGGCGACGCTGCACCGCTCGCTGCTGCGCCACAACTTCTCCGCCGTCGCGCTCCACGGCGACATGGACCAATCGGCGCGCACGGCGGCGCTCGAGCAGTTCCGCAAAAACGAAGTCACGTTGCTCGTCGCCTCCGACGTCGCGGCGCGCGGCCTCGACATCCCCGACGTCAGCCACGTCTTCAATTTCGACGTGCCCCATCACGCCGACGATTATGTGCACCGCATCGGTCGTACCGGCCGCGCCGGGCGCAGCGGCGCCGCCATCACCATCGTGGCGCCGCCCGACCAGAAGGCAGTGGCGGCAATCGAGAAACTGATCGGCCAGCCGATCCCGTGGGCCGAAGCGCCCGCCCGCTCGCCCGAGGACGAAATGTCCGCCGAGGAGGCAGCACCGCGCCGCCGCAGCGAGCGTCATGGTGATCGCCACGGCGATCGTCACGACCGCCAGGATCGCTCGCGGTCCGGCGAGCGCTCCGGCCAGCACGGCAAGCGCGCCTCATCGAAGCGGCCGCAGGAACGGGCCGACCGGCCCGAGCATCATGAGCGCGCTGAGCGTCATGAGCGCCCTGAGCATCAGCACCGGCCTGAGCGTCAGGACCGGCCCGAGCGTCAGCAGCAGCCCGAGCGTCAGGACCGTCCGGAGCGCCACCGGGACCACCACGAGCGGCCCGCCAAGGTCGCGTCCATCGAGAACGCCCGCCCGCGTCGCCAGCAGCAGCCGCGGCCCCACGACGACGAAGGGGATGTCGCGCAGCACCTGCCGGCGTTCCTGCTCCGCCCGGTCCGGGTGAAGGCGTAGACCGGCAACTCGGCCCTTCAGAAAATCGAATTCGTCATTCCGGGGCGCGCATCAGCGCGAACCCGGAGTCCGCATTCTTCGCAGGCATGTGGATCGCGGGTTCCGGCCGACCCTACTGCGTCACAAATTCGTAGGCGTGTGCAAAATCGCGCTGTGAGGGTCTGGCAGCGTGCGCAACCGCGCTGCGCGATTTTGCGCACGCGATCGGCCGCAGGAACCGCGGTTGCACACCCTACTTGCGCTTATGACACAGTAGTGCCTGCGGCCGGCCCCGGAATGACTGAGTCAAATTGGAACCGCAATGAGATCAGCCCGGCTGCGCCGAATCCCCTTCCGCCGTTGCCGGCGTGATCGCGACCGACTCGCCGCAGCCGCAGGCCGAGGTCTGGTTGGGGTTGTTGAAGACGAAGCCCGCGGACATCTTGTCGGTCTTGTAGTCCATCTCGGTGCCGAGCAGGAACAGCACCGCCTTCGGATCGATCAGGAGCCGCACGCCCCGGTCCTCGACGATCTCGTCGAGCGGGTTGACCGTTTCGGCGTATTCCATGGTGTAGGACATGCCGGCGCAGCCGCCGTTCTTGACGCCGACGCGCACACCGGCGACGGGCCGGTCGGCCTTGCCGATGGCATCGCGGATGCGTTGCGCCGCGGCTTCGGAGAGCCGCATCACCTGGGGTCTCGGGCGAGATGTCGCCATTTCCATTTCTCCACCGGCTTCAAGGGCCGAAGCAGCAGGTTGAATATAGGAACACAGACTCCGGTTCGACAGTAATACTCCGTGCGGCATCGGTAAGGCGATGCCGCACGCCTCACCACATGTTGAGCACCACCCGCGCCTCGTCCGACATCCGGCTCGGCTCCCAGGGCGGATCCCACACCACCCTGACGTCGACCGGGCCGACGCCGGGCACGCTCGCCACCGCATTCTCCACCATGGTCGGCAGCTCCTGCGCCGACGGGCAGTTCGGCGTCGTCAGCGTCATCTCCACATGGACGGCGCGGTCGTCCGCGATGTCGATCTTGTAGATGAGGCCGAGCTCGTAGACGTCGGCGGGAATCTCGGGATCGTAGACGGTCTTGATCGCAGTCACGATCTCGTCGGTGAGCCGCGCCAGATCGTCGGAGACGGCAGCATCGGAGACGGCAGCGCCGTTCACCGCAGCGGGAGAGACGCCGCCCGCTGCCGCGTGCGGCGGTGCCGTCGTTCCCGAAGCTTCGGGCGCCGCAGGGGTCGGTGCGTCGACCGGATCACTCATGCGAAGAATTCCTGTGCTTTGCGCAGTGCGCTCGCGAGCGTATCGACTTCCTCGCGGGTGTTGTAGAGCGCGAACGAGGCGCGGCAACTCGCCGTCGCCCCGAACCGGGCGAGCAGCGGCATCACGCAATGCGTGCCGGCGCGCACCGCGACGCCGGATCGGTCGATGATGGTCGCGACATCGTGGGGATGTGCGCCCTTCATCTCGAAGGAGATGATCGCGCCCTTGTCGCGCGCCATCCCGAGAATCTTGAGCGAGTTGATCTCGCGCAGGCGGTCGGTGGCGTAGGCGAGAAGCCCGTGCTCGTGGGTGCGGATGCGGTCGCGGCCGAGCGAATTGACGTAGTCGATCGCGGCACCGAGGCCGATCGCCTGGACGATCGACGGCGTGCCGGCCTCGAACTTGTGGGGCGGATCGCCGTAGGTGATACGGTCCTCGAATACCTCACGGATCATCTCGCCGCCGCCATTGAACGGCGGCATCGCCACGAGATGGGCATACTTGCCGTAGAGCACGCCGATCCCGGTCGGGCCGTAGAGCTTGTGCCCGGTAAGGACATAGAAATCGGCGTCGATGTCGCGCACGTCGACGTCGAGATGAACGGCCCCCTGGGCGCCGTCGACCAGCACCGGGATGCCGCGGGCGTGCGCGATCCGCACCACCTCCTTCACCGGCACCACGGTTCCGAGCATGTTGGACATGTGGGTGATCGCGACCATCTTGGTACGGTCGGTCAGGAGCTTCTCGAACTCGTCGATGAGGAAGTTGCCGTCGTCGTCGACCGGCGCCCATTTGATCACCGCGCCGTAGCGCTCGCGCAGGAAATGCCAGGGCACGATGTTGGAGTGGTGCTCCATGATCGAGAGCACGATCTCGTCGCCCGCCTTGATGCGCTCGCGGCCGAAGGTGTAGGCGACGAGGTTGATCGCTTCAGTAGCGTTGCGGGTGAAGATGATCTCTTCCGCCCGCTCGGCGTTGAGGAAGCCCCTCACCTTCTCGCGCGCGCCTTCATAGGCCTCGGTCGCGGCATTGGCGAGGAAGTGCAGGCCGCGATGCACGTTGGCATATTCCGAGGTGTAGGCCTGCTGGATGCGGTCGAGCACGAGTTTCGGCTTCTGCGCCGAGGCGGCGTTGTCGAGATAGACAAGCGGCTTGCCGTAGATCGGCATGGCGAGGATCGGAAAATCCTCGCGCACCTTGGCGACGTCGAAGCCACCGTTGATCACTGCGGGGTGGATCACTGCGGGGTGCTTGGGCACCGGTCTTTCTCCTACAGCCGCGCGTCGAGCCAGAGGCGGGTCGCTTCGATCAGCGCGTTACGGGCGCCCTGGTGCCGGACCTCCTCGATCGCCTCCGCGACGAAGGACAGGATCAACAGCGCCTCGGCCTCCCGCTCGGGGATGCCACGGGCCATCAGGTAGAACTTCAAGGTGTCGTCGAGCGCGCCCGACGTCGCGCCGTGGCCGCACTGCACGTCGTCGGCGAAAATCTCGAGCTCCGGCTTGTTGTCGGCCTCGGCGTCATCGGAGAGGAGGAGCGCACGCGACATCATGCGGGCATCGGTCTTCTGGGCGCCGTGACGGACGATGATCTTGCCCTGGAACACGCCGCGGCTCGCATCATCGAGGACGGACTTGAAGACCTCGCGGCCGCGGCAATGGCCGACAGCGTGATCGACCAGCATGGTGGTGTCGACGTGCTGGCGCGCCTTGAGCAGGCTCGCGCCATTGATCGAAATTTCGGAGCGGGGGCCGGCGCAGCGAACGAACGGCTGACTGCGCACGACGTTGCCGCCGGTGATGAAGCTCATATCGCTAAACCGCGCGTCAGCGCCGATGGTCGCGCTCAGCGTCGATAGATGCAGCGCATCGCTGCCCTCGGTGCCGACCTTGACGTGATCGAGTGCCGCGCCGTCGCCGAGGTCGAGATCGAGCGCAGCATTGACCTGGTAGCCGATCCCGTCGGTGCCCTCATGGCTTTCGAACAGCGTCAAGGCGGCGCCGGCGCCGATCGTCACCAGCGAGCGCGTGAACACGGCGGCCGCGCGGTCCGAGGCGTAAGCAAAGACGAGATGCACCGGCCGGGCCGGATGCGCGCCCGGCGCGACCTCGATGACGGCGCCGTCCCCCATGAAGGCGGTGTTGAGCGCATAGGCGATGTCGCCCTCGGCGGGGCCTGCCCCAAGCCGTGCCAACATTGCGGGATCGCCGCTTCCGAGCACGTCGCGCAGCGAGGAAATCGTCAATCCCGGCTCCGGCGTGAGATCGGAGAGCTCCGGCACCATCATGCCGTCGACGAACACGATGCGGCGCGCCGGGACACGCGCGAGCACGCGGCCGGCATCGTGGGCCCGTGCTTTCGCCGCAGCATCGGGCGGCGCGGCAAGGGGCTTGGCGTCCCGCATCAGCGCGCGCAGGTCGGTGTACTTCCACTCCTCGATGCGCCGGTGCGGCAGGCCCGCTGTCTCGAAGCGGTGGAACGCGGCCTCCCGCCGCGCCGCGGTAGCGGTGCCGGCAAGCCGCGGGCGCAGCGCCGCGAAGGCCTCGACGAGGCCCGCCTCCGCCGCCGTCCTGATGGGCTTGAGCTCCGTCGTCATGGCGTCATGCCGCCTCGTCCTGGTATTGCGCATAGCCCTTGGCCTCGAGCTCGAGCGCGAGCTCCTTGCCGCCGGTGCGCACGATGCGTCCCTTCGAAAGCACGTGCACGATGTCGGGCACGATGTGGTCGAGCAGGCGCTGGTAATGGGTGATGACGATCATCGCGCGCTTGGGCGAGCGCAGCCGGTTGACGCCGTCGGCGACGAGCTTGAGGGCGTCGATGTCGAGGCCGGAGTCGGTCTCGTCGAGCACTGCGAGCTTGGGCTCGAGCAACGCCATCTGCAGAATCTCGTTGCGCTTCTTCTCGCCGCCGGAAAAGCCGACATTGACCGGCCGGCGCAGCATGTCCTGGTCGATCGAGAGCTTGCCCGCCGCCTCACGCACCCGCTTCATGAATTCCGGAGTCGACAGCTCCTTCTCGCCGCGCGCCTTGCGCTGGGCGTTGAGCGCGGTGCGCAGGAAGGTCATGGTGGCGACGCCGGGAATTTCCAGCGGATACTGGAAGGCGAGGAAGATGCCGCGCGCGGCGCGCTCGTCCGGCGAAAGCGCGAGGAGGTCGGCGCCCTCGTAGATCACCGAGCCCTCGGTCACATCGTAGCCGGGCTTGCCGGACAGCACATGGGCGAGCGTCGACTTGCCCGAGCCGTTCGGCCCCATGATGGCGTGGACCTCGCCTTCGTTCACGGTCAGGTCGAGACCCTTGAGGATCTCGCGGTCGTCGACCCTGACATGGAGGTCCCTGATTTCGAGCAAGCTCACGTTATCTTCTTCCTTCATCGGCCGGTGTATCGACTGGCAACCATGCGGCGCCCTGCGCCGCATCGGTCCGGCCCGTCATCGGTTGTCGGTTCGGCGGTGTTCGCGACTAGCGGTCGCGTCCCCACCGCCAGCCCCAGGCGCCCTCGGTCTTGGCTTTCGTCACCGCGACCGAGGCGGCGAGGACGACCATCACGATCACCCACCAGACCCACACCGTCGCGGTGCCGCGCGGCGCACCGGTGCCGAGCAGCAGCCAGCCGGAACCGAGGATGACCAGCATGATCGCCAGGGTGAACACCCAGCCCTCCCAGGTGATCGGGGTGGCGCCGTATCCGTATCGTTTGGGCTTGAACCAGTACCGGCTCATGGTCGTACTCCCGCACCTCCATCAGCCCACCGACCCTTCGAGACTGATCGAGATCAGCTTCTGCGCTTCGACCGCAAACTCCATCGGGAGCTGCTGCAGTACGTCGCGAACGAAGCCATTGACGACGAGCGCCACCGCCTCCTCTTGCGAGAGGCCGCGCTGCATGCAGTAGAACAGCATCTCCTCGGAAATCTTCGAGGTCGTCGCCTCGTGCTCGAACACCGCCGTCGGGGTCTTCGCCTCGATGTAGGGGACGGTGTGGGCGCCGCACTTGTCGCCGATGAGCAGCGAGTCGCAATTGGTGAAGTTGCGCGCCCCGACCGCGCGGCGATGCGCCGAGACGAGGCCCCGATAAGTGTTGTTGGAACGCCCGGCGGCGATCCCCTTGGAGATGATCCGGCTCGTGGTGTTGCGGCCGAGATGGATCATCTTGGTGCCGGAATCGACCTGCTGGCGGCCGTTGGAAATCGCGATCGAGTAGAACTCGCCCCGCGAATTGTCGCCGCGCAGGATGCAGCTCGGGTACTTCCAGGTGATCGCCGAGCCGGTCTCGACCTGGGTCCAGGAAATCTTGGAATTGCGGCCGCGGCAATCGCCGCGCTTGGTCACGAAATTGAAGATGCCGCCGCGGCCCTCGGCATCGCCGGGGTACCAGTTCTGCACCGTCGAATACTTGATCTCGGCGTCATCGAGCGCGACGAGCTCGACCACCGCGGCGTGGAGCTGGTTCTCGTCGCGTCGAGGCGCGGTGCAGCCTTCGAGGTAGCTCACATAGGAGCCCTTGTCGGCGATGATCAGCGTGCGCTCGAACTGGCCGGTGTTCTTCTCGTTGATGCGGAAATAGGTCGAGAGCTCCATCGGGCAGCGCACGCCCGGCGGCACGTAGACGAACGAGCCGTCTGAAAACACCGCCGAGTTGAGCGTGGCGAAGAAGTTGTCGGACAGCGGCACCACCGTGCCAAGGTACTTTCGCACCAGCTCCGGGTACTCGCGGATTGCTTCCGAGATCGGCATGAAGATCACGCCGGCCTTCAGGAGCTCTTCTTTGAAGGTCGTCGCGACCGACACGGAATCGAACACGGCGTCGACCGCGACCTTGCGGGCCGGGCCGGCGGTGCCGTCCTCGCGCACCACGCCTGCGAGCATCTCCTGCTCGCGGAGCGGAATGCCGAGCTTCTCGTAGGTCTTGAGGATCTCCGGGTCGATCTCGTCGAGCGACTTCGGCGCGGTCTTCTGCCGCGGCGCGGCGTAGTAATAGATGTCCTGGTAGTCGATCTTGGGGTAGTCGACCCGCGCCCAGCTGGGCTCGCGCATGGTCAACCAGCGCTGGTAGGCGTCAAGACGCCACTCCAGCATCCAGGCGGGCTCGTTCTTCTTCTCGGAGATGAACCGGACGATGTCCTCGGAGAGGCCCTTCGGCGCCTTCTCCGTTTCGATCAGTGTCTCGAATCCATATTTGTATTGATCGACGTCGATCAGGCGAACCTTCTCGACGGTCTCCTGTACGGCCGGCATTCATTCCCTCCACTGCGGTTTCAAGGACCGCGGGTTGGATGTAGCGCGATATCGTGTGCCCGTCCGGGTTCCGGAGATCACCTTTATCGGATTGAGGTTAAGCGGCAAGACCGCCTTTATCCCTAGATAAGCCAGCGATGACCGTACTCCAAGCCTTGAGGAAGGAATCGATCTCGTTTTCGGTGGTGGTCGCTCCGATGCTCACCCGGATCGCCCCGGACGCCAGCTCCGGAGCGACGCCCATCGCGGCCAGCACATGGGAGGCCGCGACCTTGCCGGACGAGCAGGCCGAACCCGAGGATACCGCAAAGCCCGCAAGATCGAGCTTGATGAGCGCGATCTCCGCCTTGAGCCCGGGCGCCGCTAACAGGGTGGTATTGGGCAGCCGCTCGGCGCCCTCTCCGAAGATCACCACGAGATTGCGCTTAAGGCCGGCCTCCAGGCGATCGTGCAATGCCCGGACACGCCGGCCATCCGCCGCCATGGTCTCGCGCGCGGCAGCCGCGGCGGCTCCGAACCCGGCAATGCCGGCGACGTTCTCGGTGCCGGCGCGGGCACCGCGCTCCTGCCCGCCGCCCTTGATGTGGGGCTCCACGATGGCCGGAACCCCGGCACGCCGCACCAGTGCGCCGACCCCCATCGGACCGCCGAGCTTATGCGCTGAAATCGATAGAAGATCGGCGCCCATCTGATTGATATCGGTCGAAATACGTCCGGCGACCTGTACCGCATCCACGTGCAGCAGTCCGCCGGCCTCATGGACCATCGCCGCGACCTCAGCGATCGGCTGGATCACGCCCGTCTCGTTGTTGGCTGCCATGACCGAGACGAGCGGCGGGGCTTCAACGAGTGCGGCGAGCCGTCGAGCGAGTGCGGAAAGATCGATGACCCCATCAGCAGTTACGCCGACCTCCTCGACCGAGCCGGGAGGATACCGTCCGCCGCTGCGCACCGACGGATGCTCGATCGCCGAGATCAGAAGCCGCGCGCATCGACCCCGATGCGTGACGCTCTGCTCGTATGCCGGAGTCAGGGCCAGCACGTTGGCCTCGGTCGCACCCGAGGTGAACACGACGTCGCGCGGCGCGGCGCCGACCAGCGCGGCCACCTGCTGCCGTGCGACCTCGACCAGGCCGCGCGCGGCCCTGCCCTCGCGATGGACCGAGGAGGGATTGCCGAGCTCGTCGAGCGCCGACACCATCGCGGCGCGCGCTTCCGGGCGCAGCAGCGCCGTCGCGTTCCAGTCGAGGTAGGTCCGTCCGTTCATGATCCCTTCAATGTCCGATCAACGCCGCATGCCTCGTTAGCGGACATTGCCCCAGGCGGCTGCACGAAGTTCTTGCTTTTTATCTGCCTGATCGGGCAAGAGAACATCCGCCACGCGAACCGGATTGCCCGCAGCTTGAGCGCAGGCCCGGGGCCGTCCGACAAAATAGAATGGTTTTAAAGAGTTACGCGCGCTCGCCATCGACGTCAAGCGCATCCGCGAGAACCGTCGAGGGCCCGTCCGACGGCTGAGCAAGCGCGCCGCCACCGAGGTCGAAATCATGCCAGAAATCATCTTCACCGGTTCCGCCGGCCGGATCGAAGGCCGCTACCATCCGGCGCGGACCAGGAACGCACCGATCGCGATCATCCTGCATCCGCACCCGCAGTTCGGCGGCACGATGAACCACCCAATCGTCTACCAGCTCTACTACGCCTTTGCGCACCGTAACTTCTCGGTGCTGCGATTCAATTTCCGCGGTGTCGGGCGCAGCCAGGGCTCGTTCGATCACGGCCAAGGCGAGCTTGCCGATGCCGCCTCCGCGCTCGACTGGGCGCAGTCGATCAACCCGGAGGCGCGCAACTGCTGGATCGCCGGCTTCTCCTTCGGCGCCTGGATCGGGATGCAGCTGCTGATGCGCCGGCCGGAGATCGAAGGCTTCATCTCGATCGCGCCGCCTGCGAACCTCTACGATTTCTCGTTCCTCGCCCCGTGCCCGTCCTCAGGCCTCATCATCCATGGGGAGAAGGACGCCGTGGTGCCGCACAAGGACGTCACCGGCCTTGTCGACAAGCTCAAGACCCAGAAGGGCATCGTCATCGAGCAGAAGGTCGTCCCCGCCGCGAACCACTTCTTCGACGGCAAGATCGACGTGCTGATGACCTCGGTGATGGCCTATCTCGACAAGCGCCTCGAGGGCGGCGGCGACACCAAGCCCGAGCCTCGCGGCCGCCGCACCGGCGCGGGGTAACCCTTATCCCTCCCCGTCTTCGGGGTTACTTGGGAAGATGGCAGTAAATACAAATACTTGAGATGGCTTTGCTTCCCCAGCCGGATGTTGGGGAAGTCGTAGGGAAGGCCACACTGGGGTCCGTCCACGAACGTTTCGGCCTTGAGGATCAATCCTGGAGCCCTTGATCACCGAGACGTAGTCTCAATGCAGGCCGTTCATTTCGTATATTCGACCTCGCCCGGCATCACCACCGGCAGCGACCTCAAATCTTTCATTGGCTCCCAGCCTTGGGTGTTGCCCTGCATGTCGGTTGCGACCACCCGGTATGTGAGCGAACCGGTCGGGTAATCCGCCGGGATCAGCCAGGCCGACGACCAGAAATAATCGATCGGCCCGGTGAGGCCGAGCCGCGCGCGCACGGCCACCGGCGGGCGCGCGCGATATTCCGCTGGAATTTTCTTGCCGTCCGACAGTTCGACGACGAGGCTCTTCAGGCCCTTGTCGTCCAGCGGCTGCCCCGAGGCGTTGCGCACCCGGATGCGGAAGATCACGTTTTCCCTGCGCTTAAACTGGTTTGCGAGCACGCAGACCGGGCCGGTGTTCCCGTTCGGCGTATTGCCGCGCACGATGTCGCCCTCGATGAACAGCTTCTGTTGCTCTTGCGCGGCAGCCGCGGTGGCACAGCAGAAAGCCACCATCGACAATGCCACAGCGCGCAACGGCTGGGCATTTGATGTCCTGGCATCCGAACTTGCGGCCTTCATATGCGAGCCTCCCTTAATTGACGATTTCCCCAGATGAGCCGATTTTTGCAGGTATTGCCCAAGACCTGCAAGATGGGCCTTGAGGGCGACGTGAAAAGAAAGACCGGCATGTGGCCAACGAGAAATGCGCTAGCGAGGTCGGGTGGGTCCGCGAGCGTAAGCGAGCAAGGAAGAAAGAACCCCACCCTTTCCCTCCCCGAAAACCGGGAGGGAAAGGAGCATCACCCGCGCCCATCCTCCGGCGCGGGACGACCGAGAATGAACTGGCCGACCGGGCCTTCGACGAAGAAGTCGAGCCCGGTCATCTTGGCGAACAACTCGATGTTGGTGCTGCCGATGGCGCAGCCGCCGAGCCCCATCTCGGTCGCCATCAGGTAGAAGGTCTGGATCAGCACGCCGACGTCCTTGAGGACGAGAGAGTAGGCGAGCGAGCTGTACTTCCAGGAAATCCGGCCGAACCGCGCGCCGATGGTGATCAGGACCTGGGGTGCCGCGCTCGCGCCCGTCGCGAATTCCGCTGCGCTGAGCAGGGCTGCAAGCATCGGCGGCGCAGCGTCGATCCGCTCCAGAGCATGGCTGGCGGCGGCGTAATGATAGAAGCCGCGTTCCAAGCCCTCGCACCGGTCGACCGCGAGATAGAGCTCGAGCTCATAGGCCCCGCCCGCCCCGGGATGCGGCTTGATGGCGTAGGAGACGATGGGGCTCTCCTCACCGAGCTCTTCGATCTTGCCCTCGAAGGTCGAGAGGATGCGGGAGGTGGCGTCGAGAAACTGCGCAAGCTCCGCAAGGGTGATCGGCTTCGCCGCGTCGAAGCTGCGCGTCGAATGGCGCTCGCGAAGGAGCTGCGGCAGGCCGGAATTGGTTTTCGATCTCACCGCGGAGAGCGAGGCGAGGTCGACCTTCCGCCCGGGCCAGGCGGGCCGCACCGCCGGCAACGGCGCCATCACGGCGGCATAGGGATAAGCCCCACCCACCGGATTAGCATGCCGGCCCTCGGTCGAGCGCGCGTGGAACAGGAGATCGTGAAAGTCCCACAGCACGAGGTCGCCGTTTCCCTCGGCAGAGCGCAGATCGCTCGTCTGCGCGGGATCGACCGGGAAGAGGATGCGGCAATCGGTGAGTAGCGCGAGCAGCGCGTCGCCCAAGCCGTCATCCTCCCGGCGGAGCGCCTTGACCGGCTGCGGCGAGGCGAGCCTCGCGATGCCGGCCGCGATCTCCGGGTCGCAAATCCGAAACAGCGCACCGGCGCGTGGTGATTCGAGCACGAGGTCGTCGGCACGCCGCCGCAGGTAGGCGAAGCGCGACAGCACCAGCACGTGGTCATCGTCGAGCGCCGGCAGCCGCGGCCAATAGTCGGGCATCAGCGGCTCGATCACGGCCTCGTCCGCGCCATCGCTCCCACGCGCGAGACGGTATTCGAGAAAACCGTGAGCAGCGAGACGCCGCACCAGCCGGCTGAGCTCCTTGTCGCTGTCGCTCGTGGCCGCGGCAAACGCGTCGAGCGCGAGGCCGTCGCCAAGCTCCTGCGCCCGCGCCGCCGCATCCGCGCCGAGCGTGCCGAGCTCGACGGCGTAGCCTGGAAAACGGGCAGTTGTCTTTCCGTCTGCCTGGATGTCGAGAATGATGGCCTCGCGCATCCGCGCGAACAGTTTCGCGGTCTCGCCGGCTCCCTTGCTGATCGTAGGCGCGGTCAATGCTGCGCCTCAGGTCGGCGGCTGCACGGGGTTGAGCTCGGCCTCCGTTCGCGGCTGCTCGAGCCATCCGAGCTTGACCGGGATGTCGTAGAGCCGGCCCGGCGCGAAGCGGATGTAGAAATGCCGCATGCCCGGCACGATGACGCGGGCGACGGGGACTTCGATGTCGGGGCGCGTCTGGTCGAGGACGAGGAAATCCATGCCGGCCTGCTTTACGGTGCGCATGCAGGTAAGCACCTGCTCGCGCCGATCGAGGAGGCCGAGCTTCGAGGAAAAATCCGGCCGCACCATCGGCGCGTCGCTCGGCAAGAGATAGGGGTGGTCGCGCAGCAGCAGCGGCGCCCCGTCGTCGCCGGGGCCGTCCCCTTCCATCGCCCCGACGGACAGGAACTGGTTGAGCTCGGTGAGCGCGCGCAACGCGGCGATGCGCGCATCGAAATGCGAGCCCGACCCGAACTCGAGATGCTCGTGGTCGTCGTGGACCTTGTGCGAGATCGCGACGTAGCTCGGGACGCCGAGGTCGCTCGTGATGTCGAGCATCCACACCTTGTGGCCGGTGTCGGCGAGTTGAGACGTCAGCTCGCGGACATAGGCGTCGTCGAGGCCGGAAAAATCGACCTGCGGCCGCTGCACCCGGTTGTACCACCACAGCGCATAGGAATCGCGTTCCACGAGCTCGAGAAAGCCCTGGTGGATCGCCTCTTCGAGGGTGTTGCCGGCGGCGCAGCCGTTGGAATCGGCGACCGCCTGGTTGTCGCCAGGACCCTTGTGGAAGAAGTAGACGAGGCTCGTCGGAAAATACTTGAAGCGCTCGTCGCGCAGCGACCACACCGGCGTCCACTCGATCTCGGCCGTCGGATCGAACGGCGGCGGCCCCGCCGAGACCGGGTCGCGCTCGGCCGGTGGCAGCTGCCCCTGCCGATACTGCGCTTCGGAAAACAGCATGACATCGTTCGGCGGAACGGCGTCGCCCTCGGGAAAATCGGTGAAGCGGCGCTTCACGCGGATCTCGTCGCCCTGGAAGATCCCGGAATAGCGCTCGATCGCCTCCATCAGCGCGCTCGCCTCACCCTGCTCCGAGGTGCTGCCTTTGCCGTAGCTCGAGCCGCTCAAGCCGCTGCGCAGCTCGTCGATGGTTTCCGGGCGCGGCGCGAAATTGTGCTTGGCGAGGTAGTTGGTGTTGAGGGGAACGTCGGCATCGACGCGTTCGAGACGCGACACCACACCGGTGAGCGGGCTCACATGCTTGCGGTATTTCGCGACCGTCGCGCGCGGCGACACCGCACGGTAGCCGCCGCTCGTCATCACGAGCTTGGCTCCGGAGTGAAGCGCGATCGGCGCCGGCGCGCGGTTTGGATCGCGCAGCTCCGCCCGCCCGCACACCGGACACTGCGGACGCGTCGGGACGTAATGCCGCACGACGCTCGAGCCCATGAGGTCGAGGCTGACGACGTGATCGCGCAGATCGGTCCGAAAGCCGGTGGCGATCGCCTTGGCGATCTCGACGGCCGCAAGCTGGACCGCGCCCTGGCCCACCCCGTCGCGCACCAGCGGCGAGGCCGAAACGCAGCGGGCGTCGCTGCGGTCGAGGAACGCCTTGATCTCGCGGTTTCGCTTCATCCGCTCGGCAAGGCAGGCCCAACAGGCGCCCTCGCCCGGCCTGAAGACCGGCCCCACCAACGGGAAGATGCCGGAAGGCTGGGCGAGCAGCCAGGGCGTGCCGGCGGCGAGGTGACGGCGATTCACCGCATCGAGCCGCTCCTCGAGGTAATCGCTCGCAAGCACGATCGTGAGGTCGCCGGAGCGTCGCGCGACGCGAACGCCGAGCGCGCCGAGCGCCGCCGAAAGTGCCGCCTGCCCCTCGACGTCGATCGCCTCGAGGTGAACGGTGCAGTTCTCGAGGTTCTGCTTCGCGACATCGAACGGCAGGCCGAGGCTCGTCCAGTATGCGGCGGTGGTTGCGGCGGTGTCGCGCGCGGCGGTGACGAGATAGCGGCGATCGATCATGCGCCGGAGCGCTTCGTCGATCGTTTCAGCAGGATAGGTTCGCGTGAGCTCCCGGAAGATGTCGCGATAGCTCCGGCGCGCACCGATCGCAGTCGCGAGCGCACAGGAGAGCTCGCCGTGGAGAAAGAACTTGCGGTGCTCGGAGTAGAGGCAGACGACGTCCGGCGGCAACACGTAAACGCTGAAATTCGGCGCGAACTGCGGAACGTCCTTGCTGTCTTGCAGGGCGATCGAATCGCCGCGAAGGGCCGTCATGAGGTCAGTGCACTCGGGTCAAGTGTACTCGGGTCAAATGTACTCGGGTCAAGTTTACTCAGGTCATGTGTCTTACCGCAGGACGCGAACGCTTTTTGCGTTCGGAGCGGCCAACGGCGCACGTCGGCCCGTATACGCTCGCTCCGTATTACGTTCGTTCCGAAGTGCGGGAGGGCTCAGACAGCAAACACGCCGCCGGTCGGGCCAAAGCCTGACCATGGCGGCGTGCAGAAGTCAACGAAACCTGAGCGCTGCGATCAGCAGCGGCAGCCCCAGCAACGACGGCAGCCCCAGCAACGCGCGCAGCCGCAGCGGCGCACATACCACCACGCCGTCTTCTCGCCGCTGAGCTTCGGTGTCTTGGAGGTCTCCTTGTCGACGACGTAGAACGTCGCAAGGTTCACGTCCGTGAGCTCTTCTTCGGAGATCGTGACGTTGGCACGCGCCGCCGTGTCGAGCGCGGGCGTGTCCATTACAGGCCCGGTCGTCGCTGCGGACGCACCACCTGCCAGCGTCAATGCGCCGACAGCACCCAACACCGGTGCCGCGTCCTTGAAACCAATGCGGTTCGAAGCATCACTCTTGCGCGCCATATCGGATTTCTCCCATACCTTCGTACAGTCTTTGCGACGAATGGTGCGCGACTCGTAGCACCTTTCATCTGCATTGCCTAGGACACCCCAACGCAGATCACTACGCAAAGGCTCCATCTTGGAAAATTTAATGTTTCCACAGGGCTTCCTGAATTTTTTGACAGTCGCGATGATGAATGATCTGTCAGGATTCTCGCGCTTGATCGCGATGGTCCAATCCGTGCGCGCGGTCGTATCGCAGCGCAGCGAGGCTTGACCGAGTCGCGATGACGTTCCTTCAATGCTGATGGAATGGCGCGGCGAACGAAGCGCATCACGCGTCTTGCAGCATCGAGCAGCGAGAACCGACATGAGTCTCCAGGGCCGCTTCGTCTGGTACGAGCTGATCACCGCGGACATGCCGGCGGCGCGCAGGTTCTATGCAAGCGTTATCGGCTGGGAGATGCGCGACGCATCGATGCCCGGCATGGCCTACACCTTGTGCTCGACCGCACGCGGCTCCGTCTGCGGGCTGGTCGATGTCGCCGCCGAGGCCGCTCCCGCCACAGAGAAGCCGTGCTGGGTCGGCTACGTCGGGGTCGACGACGTCGACGCGGCCGCGACCCGCGCGATCACGCTTCGCGGTATCGTGGAGGTCGCGCCGCAAACGGTCCCGGGAGTGAGCCGCTTTGCGATCATCGCCGATCCGCAATACGTCCCGCTCGGCGTTATCAAATGGCTGATGCCGCGACCGCAGCCTGCCGCGCCGGACACGCCGGGCGAGATCGGCTGGCACGAGTTGTTGGCTTCCGACGAAGCCGGTGCCTTCGCCTTTTATAGCTCGCTGTTCGGCTGGCAAAACGCGGGAGAGGAATCCGGCCCGATGGGCACAACCCGGTTGCTCTCGATCGGAGGCGAGACGATCGGCAGCATGCTCAGGAAGCCGCCGGACGCGGCGAGCCCGTTGTGGCTCCATTACTTCAACGTCGGCGACATCGACGCGGCGGTGAAGCGCGCGACCGCCGCCGGCGGTCGGGTTCTCCATGGCCCCACGGAAGCGCCCGGCGACAAATGGGTCGTCCAATGCATGGACCCTCACGGCGCCTTGTTCGCGATGATCGGACAGCGCAAGCCGGGCCCGGTCGGCTTCTTCAAGCGCGCCGAAGAAGGCGAAGCATCGAGCACGCGGTTCGGTGGGTGAGCGAACTCCCTCCCCCGCAAGCGGGAGAGGGAGAAGAGGCGCATGCGGGTCGGGTCGAGAGAAACGAAGCGCACCGCGATTGCTGCGCACGCGCGTCTACGCAAACTCCAAAATCACCGCGTCGACGGCGAGGCTGTCGCCCTTCTTGGCGAACACCGCTTTGACGGTGCCGTCGCGCTCGGCGCGCAGCACGTTCTCCATCTTCATCGCTTCGACGACGGCGAGCGTCTCCCCCGCCTTGACCTCCTGCCCCGGCGTCACCGCGATCGAGACGACAAGGCCCGGCATCGGGCAGAGCAACTTCTTGCCGGTGTCGGTCGCGACCTTGACCGGCATCAGCCGTGACGCGGCCAATTCACTCTCGGTATAGACGAAGGCCGTCGTCTCGATGCCGCGATGGGCGAGCAGGAAGCCGTTGCGGATCGCCCTCACCTGCACCGCGACCGGCTCGCCGTCGACGGTACCGTGCCACACGGGATCGCCGGGCTTCCACGTCGAGATCAGGAGATGCGGCGCGGTCTCCTCGCCTGCCTCGTCGATGAAACGCACGCCGACGCCGCGCAATTCGCGCGCGACCGCGAGCTTGACCTCCTCGCCGCCGAGCCACACCGAGCGGCGGCGGTCGCGCACCACCGCGCGCCCGCTCATCTGACCGGAAATCCTCCGCTTGCGTTCGCCGAGCACGTTGTCGACCGCCGCCGCGACCGCGGCGATGCGGCGACCCAGCGCGCCCGATGGCGCGGTCGGCGCGAAGCCGTCGGGGAATTCCTCGGCAATGAACCCGGTCGACAGCCGGCCCTCCTGCCAGCGCGGGCTCTGCATCAGCGCGGAGAGGAACGGAATGTTGTGGCGGATGCCGTCGATGTAGAAGGCGTCGAGCGCCTGCGCCTGCGCCGCGATCGCCTTGGCGCGGGTGTCGGCGTGGGTGACGAGCTTGGCGATCATCGGATCGTAGTAGATCGAGATTTCGCCGCCCTCGTAGACGCCGGTGTCGTTGCGCACGGTGATGCCGGAGGCGGTGCCTTCGGCCGGCGGGCGATACTTCACGAGGCGCCCCGTCGAGGGCAGGAAATTGCGATAAGGGTCCTCCGCATAGATGCGGAACTCGACCGCCGATCCCTCGAGCTTGACGTCGGACTGCTTGATGGCGAGCGGCTCTCCGGCGGCGACGCGGATCATCTGCTCGACGAGATCGATCCCGGTGACGAGCTCGGTGACGGGATGCTCGACCTGCAGGCGCGTGTTCATCTCGAGGAAGTAGAAGCTCTTGTCCTGCCCGGCGACGAACTCCACGGTGCCGGCGGAGTCGTAGCCGACCGCCTTGGCGAGCGCGACAGCCTGCGTGCCCATCCGCTCGCGGGTCGCGGCGTCGAGCAGCGGGCTCGGCAATTCCTCGATCACCTTCTGGTTGCGGCGCTGGATCGAGCACTCGCGCTCGCCGAGATAGATGACGTTGCCGTGCTTGTCGCCGAGCACCTGGATCTCGATGTGGCGGGGATCGACGATGAACTTCTCGATGAAGACGCGGTCGTCGCCGAACGAGGACTTCGCCTCCGAGCGCGCCCGGGCGAAGCCCTCCGCCACCTCGCCGCGGGATCGCGCGATCCGCATGCCCTTGCCGCCGCCGCCGGCGGAGGCCTTGATCATCACGGGATAGCCGATGTCGTCGGCGATCTTCACCGCATGGACTTCGTCCTCGATCACGCCGAGATGGCCCGGCACGGTCGAGACCTTGGCCGCCGCGGCGGCCTTCTTGCTCTCGATCTTGTCGCCCATGGCGGCGATCGCCTTCGGATTGGGACCGATGAAGACGATGCCGGCCTTTGCGAGCGCGACGGGAAACGCCTCGCGCTCGGAGAGGAAGCCGTATCCCGGGTGCACCGCCTCGGCGCCGCTTTTGCGGCAGGCGTCGACGATCTTGTCGATGACGAGATAGCTCTCGGCGGCCGGCGGCGGCCCGATGTGGATCGCCGTGTCGGCCATCTCCACATGAAGGGCGTCCTTGTCAGCGTCGGAATAGACGGCGACCGTCTCTATTCCCATCCGCCGCGCGGTCTTGATGATTCGACAGGCGATTTCGCCGCGGTTGGCGATCAGAATGCGCTTGAACATGCAGGTCCGAGACCCCGAAACGCCGGCCCTTGGGCTTTGCGGCGTCGTGCGGGAATTGTCAATGCGACGTTGTACGGGTTCGCCGCTTATCCGACGAAAACGCCCGGCCTGCGGGGTGCAGCCGGGCGATGAGCCAAAGTGAAAGCGGATTGCGGCGAGATGTGGCGCAGCGAGAGCGCGTCAGCACAGGCTCGAGCGCCGACGGCTCGTGGCGTGGGACACGATCCACTCCAAAATCTCGGTGTCGACATCGCGGTCATCGGTAAAGGGCCACGGCGCGAAGCCGGCGTCGTCAGCCGTGCGATCGAAGCTGATCCCGGACCGCTCGATGGCATCGACGAGTGCGCGGACGTTTCCGATCGCGCCTGCCGGCAGGGTTTCGCCTTCGACGGATGCGGCATTGCTGATCGTTCATGACCCTCACCCCTGTTTTGGAGCCAATGCTTAGCGGTTCCGCCTTACCCGCTCGCTAACGGCGTCCGTCTCCCTGTGTCTGGACGAGCGCTGGAAAGGTTCAAACGGAGGCGCGACGCGGTGTCGCCGAGGCGCCGCCGCAGGCTGTCGCGGAGGGCAAAATAGCGTTGCGTTTTTAAGGACTTACGGCGAATTCCATGACCTTCGCAGGAAGGCCCATGGCAACATTTTTTTATCCCTCATCGCAGGTTCCGCCCGGAGGGCGCACGGTCTATATGAGGGCCAGCTCCGGCCGTGGGGCGCGAGAACAACACGACCTTTTGGAGGTTTGCGTCATGACGTTGCAAATTGGCGACACCGCGCCGGATTTCGAGGCGGACACGACGGAAGGCCACATCCGGTTTCACGAGTGGATCGGCGATTCCTGGGTCGTGCTGTTCTCCCACCCCAAGGACTTCACCCCGGTCTGCACGACCGAGCTCGGCACCATGGCGCGATTGAAGCCCGAGTTCGACAAGCGCAACGTGAAGATCATCGGGCTGTCGGTCGATCCCGTCACCAACCACAGCAAGTGGGCGAACGACATCAAGGAGACCCAGGGTTTTGCACCGAACTATCCCCTGATCGGCGACACTGATCTCAAGATCGCGAAGTCCTGGGGCATGCTGCCGGCCGCGGCCTCCGGCGACGCGTCCCAGCGAACCGCAGCGGACAACCAGACGGTGCGCAATGTCTTCATCGTCGGGCCCGACAAGAAGATCAAGCTGATCCTCGTCTATCCCATGACCACCGGCCGCAACTTCGACGAGGTGCTGCGGGTCGTCGATTCGCTGCAGCTCACCGCGAAGCACAAGGTCGCAACTCCCGCGAACTGGAAGCAAGGTGAGGACGTCATCATCGCCGGGTCGGTCAGCGACGAGGATGCAAAGAAGATCTATCCCCAGGGCTGGAAGGCGCCGCGACCTTATCTGCGGATCGTGCCGCAGCCGCGCTGACAGCGCCCCCAGTTTCGACTTATAGACAAGGCGCGGCCCCCGGCCGCGCCTTTTGCATGAACGACCCGCTCACCTGATCATCCCCAATCACCTGCCGCCTCGGATCCCCTCATGACGGCCAAAGATGACCCCGCCGAGGACGGCCGCATCCAAGCGATCGCCGCCGCTCAGCCGCCATTCGCGAAGCTGATGGGAGTGAAAGTCATCGAAGCCTCCCGCGACAAGGTGGTGGCAGAGATCGTCGTGCGCGAGGAGCTCACCAACCGCAACGGCGGCCTGCATGGTGGCGCAGTGATGGGCATTGCCGACAACATGGGCGGCACCGCCACCTTTCTGAACATGCCGCCCGGCGCCGGCACCACCACCATCGAGAGCAAGACCAACTTCTTCGCCGCGGTGCCGGCCGGCGACACCATCCGGGCGGAATGCACGCCGCTCCATCGCGGGCGCACCACCATGGTCTGGCAGACCCAAATCATTCGCGGCGACGGCCGGCTCGCGGCGGTCGTCATCCAGACCCAGCTCATCACGGCGCCGCGGGCCTGAGCCGCGCAGGGCACGGCTGCGGCGGTCCCGCCGGCAAGCTCTCGAGACGACGGCCGATGAACGGGCGGCGGTAGCGGTGTGCGGACGCCCCCGGCCAAACCCGCTCTTTGGGCCCGGTGCAGCGCGCCAATTCGGCCTGAGGGCCGGCCCGCACGGTCTCGGCTCCCCGCCAGATTCCGTCACGGTTGCCCTGCCCTGGCCCGGACCGGTCATCACTTCGAAAGGACGTGCGTTTTTCCCTCAGAGTGTGTCTTTTTTTGAACCCTTTTTTTGGAAGTAACGACTAAGCTTTTGCGGGGAAATACAACGTCATTGAACGTTGGATTTTTGATTCTGTGGCCGTCCGTTCGTGCCGCAGTGCGGGGAACCGAGCCTAAAGATGACCGACGTCATTTCAAAGCGAGCGAGCGTCTCGAAGATAACCTGGCTCACGGCGACCTCGATCGTCGTGGCTGACATGGTGGGCGTCGGCGTCTTCACCAGCCTCGGCTTCCAGGTCAAGGACATCACCTCCGGATTCTCGTTGCTGGCGCTGTGGATCGTCGGCGGCGTGGTCGCGATGTGCGGCGCGATCTGTTACGCCGAGCTCGCGCTGATGTTCCCGCGATCGAGCGGGGAGTACAATTTCCTGCGCCGCATCTATCATCCGGCGTTCGGCTTCATGGCCGGCTTCCTCTCGGCGACCGTGGGCTTCGCTGCGCCGACGGCGCTCGCCGCCATGGCGTTCGGCGTCTACTTCAAATCGATCATGCCGGGGGTTCCCCCGCTGTTGCCGGGCCTCGCGGTCGTCTGGATCATCTCGCTCGTCCATCTGCGCGGCATGCAGTACGGCAGCGCGTTCCAGAACTTGTGGACGGCGCTCAAGCTTTTGCTGATCGTCGGGTTCCTGGCGGCCGGCCTCATGTTCGGCAGCCCGCAGCCGATCTCGTTCGCCCCGAGCGCGTCCGACATCAACTTCATGACGAGCGTGCCGTTCGCCACCAGCCTCGTCTTCGTGATGTATTCCTACTCGGGCTGGAACGCCGCGACCTACATCATCGGGGAGATCAAGGAGCCCAACCGCAGCCTGCCGCGCGCACTGTTCCTCGGCACCCTGATCGTGATCGGGCTTTATGTCGGCCTCAATGCGGTGTTCCTGACGGTGACCCCGATCCAGGAGCTGGCGGGCCAGCTCGACGTCGCCATGATCGCCGGCACCTATCTGTTCGGCGAGGTCGGCGGCCGCATCGTCGGCATGCTGATCTGCCTCGGCCTCGTCTCCTCGATCAGCGCGATGATGTGGATCGGCCCGCGCGTCACCATGACGATGGGCGAGGACATGCCGCTGCTGCGCGCCTTCTCGCGACGCTCGGAGAAGGGCGTGCCGGCGAACGCCATCATCTTCCAGCTCGTGATCTCGACCCTGCTGCTCGCCACCCAGAGCTACGCGGCGGTGCTCGAATTCGTCCAGTTCAGCCTGACGTTCTGCTCGTTCTTCACCGTGCTCGGGGTCATCAAGATGCGGATCACGCATCCGAACATGCCCCGCCCCTATCGGGCCTGGGGCTATCCGCTAACGCCGATCGTGTTCCTCACCGTGATGCTGTGGATGATGTACTACCTCGTCCTCAACCAGCCGGTGCAGTCGCTCGCGGGATTCGCTGTGATGCTCTCCGGCGTCGCGATCTACGCCCTCTCCCTGTTTCTTTCAAAAAGCATGTCCGCCGATACACCCGCCGCGACGGTCTGAACCGCCGCGGTCCGAAACGACACCCTCACACACCCAAAAGCATGCGAGCGCCGATCATGAAACTTGCCGCCCTTATGAGCCTTCTTGCCCTTTCGACCGCTCCGGCGTTCAGCGCCGAGATCGCCAATCCGAACGACACCGCGCGGTTTCTCGCCGGTTTGCCGGTCGCTGCGGACTCGCCGATCGCCTCGCTGACCAATGATTCGGCCTGGCAGGCGCACGCAAACCGGTTCAACTCCATGTTCGGAGAAGAGGACCGCACCCACCTGTCGCAGGTTCGCGCGTTCGCCAAGGAACGCCTGAGCACCCCCCACGATACGCTGTACTATTTCTTCAGCGGCCCCGATGCGCTCCATGCGGTGGCGTTGTTTCCCAATGCCAGCACCTACGTGATGGCGGGCCTCGAGCCGCCCGGCAACATTCCGCCGCTGACCAGCCTCTCCAAGGCGACGCTTGCGCACACTGAGCGCGGGATGGAAGGCGCGCTTGGAAACCTGATGAAGCTCAGCTACTTCATCACCAAGAACATGTCGAACCAGCTGCGGCCCGGGCCGGTGTACGGCACGCTGCCGGTGATCTACATCTTCCTCGCCCGCTCCGGTGCGACCATCGACGAGACGACCTTCGTCAGCGTCGACAGCGCCGGCAACGAGATCCCGGGCGATCCGAATCAGAAGTCCGCGACGAAGGGCGTGAAGATCGTGTTCTCGCTCGACGGCGGCCCGAAGAAGACGCTCTATTATTTCAGCACCGATCTCGCCAATGGCGGCGTCAAGAACTCCGGCTTCCTCGCCTTCTGCGACAAGCTCGGCGCAAACGGTGCCGACGCCTTCGTGAAGAGCGCGTCATACCTGCTGCACGGTGACAGCTTCTCCACCGTCCGCAGCTTCCTGCTCGACCACACCGCGTCGATCCTGCAGGACGACACCGGCATCCCGGTGCGCTTCTTCGACCGCGCCAAGTGGCAGCCCCAGCCGTTCGGCCATTACACCCGTCCGATCGCGGTGTTCTCGCACAACTATCAGCCGAAGCTCGCGGAGCTTTACACCAAGGGCAACCCGATCCCGATCGACTTCGGCCTCGGCTACCGGTTCCGCGTCAAGGAGTTGAGCATCCTGCTGGTGCAGAAGAAGGCCGTCGAACCGAAGGTCAATTAAGCCAATTCTGTGGCGACGCGGCGCGCTGCGCCGCCGCTGCAGGCGTCGTTTTCGAAGCCCGGGTCCGCAGGCTAACCCTCTGCGGACACCGGGCTTTCTCTTTGCGGCGCGGTTCATGGTGAAGGCTCGGTAAATTGCCCGTTGCGATCCCGCCAAGACTTGGCGATGGTCTGTGACGGTGCGATTTGCTTCGGCGGTGGGCGACGCCCGACCGCGCGGAGGCATCGAGGACCGTTCGAACGCGCGAATGCCGCTTCTCCTTTTGCCTCTCTCAAGAAGTGCGAGCCCATGAGATTTGCTGCGAGATTTGCCGCCCTCCTCTTCTGTCTCCTCGCCCTGTCGATCGCACCGGTGCGGAGCGCCGAGATCGCCAATCCGAACGACACCGCGCGATTCCTCGCCGGGCTTCCCGTGTCTCCCGATTCGCCGCTCGCCGCGCTCACCAAGGACCCGACCTGGCAGTCCTACGCTCGGCGCTTCGATTCGATTTTCAGTCAGGAAGACCGCGGACATCTCGGAAAGGTGCGCGCATTCGCGAAATCGCGGCTCACCACACCGCACGACACGGTATTCTATTTCTTCAGCGGTCCCGACGCGCTGCATGCCGTCGCCCTGTTTCCGACCGCCAGCACCTATGTGATGGCGGGGCTCGAGCCGCCCGGCAACATTCCGCCGCTGACCAGCCTGCCGCGCGGAACCGCACTCAATGCGCTCGGCCGGATTGCGAGCGAAATGAACACGCTGCTGTCGCTCAGCTTCTTCATCACCAAGAACATGCGCAGCCAGCTGAGCTCCGGACCGATCTACGGCACGCTGCCGGTGATCTATGTGTTCCTGGCGCGATCCGGCAAAACCATCCACGAGACGACGTTCGTCAATCTCGACAAGGACGGGAACGAGAAGCCACCCGAGGAGGCGAAGAACAGCGGCGCCAGGGGCGTGAAGATCGTATTCTCCTCCGGCGACGACGGGCCTAAGCAGACGCTCTATTACTTCAGCACCAATCTCGCCAATGACGGCGTCAAGACCTCGGGCTTCCTCGCCTTCTGCGAGAAGCTCGGCGTCGCCGACAGCTTCGTGAAGAGCGCGTCGTACCTGCTGCACAGCGGCGGCTTCTCCACCATCCGCGATTTCATGCTCGACCACAGCGCCTCGGTCCTGCAGGACGACTCAGGCATCCCGGTCAGGTATTTCGACCGCAACAAGTGGCAGCTTCAGCCGTTCGGCCGCTACCTCGGGCCGATCGGAATCTTCGCCCAGCACTATCAGCCGCAGATGTCCGAGGTGTTCCGCCGCCAGGCCTCGCCGATCGATTTCGGCCTCGGCTATCGCTGGCGGATCAACGAATCGAACCTGCTGCTGGCGCAGAAGACGGCCGCCTCGGCGAAGCCCGATTAGGCTTGCTTTAACTGTCATTTCATAGCGTTACAGGCACGAGGGCGGGCTTACCCGCCCTCGCCCGGGTGCGCGCGGGGGCGTGCGCGCCGGTGTTCATCGTTCGTTTCTTCGTGGTGTTCCCTGCGGTTAGGCCGCCGGGCACCTAATTTGTGACACAGTCTTTATCGAGGCTGTGGGCCAATGGGGTGGACACTGCCGTGGGGGCGTGTCCTTGGGGTGGGGGATTAGTGATCAACCGGGATATCAGCCCGGCGTCGCGATCGTTTCGAAGACCGGCCGCCAACGCGGCCGTAACCCATCGCGTACGCCACACCACGCCGGCCGCGGCAACGCAGCGCCGTCCCGACCGCGATCATGCGCGCACGCGCGGCTATGCTCACGTCGATCCGCACGTCAGGTTCGAGCCTGGATGGCGCCCGGCGCGCCGCCGAAGCTCTCTCGATCTTGGCGTGCTGCTGCTGTCCGGCGGCCTTCTGGGAGCCGCCGTCGGCTCCTTCTGGCTGCTCTACAACGTGTTCGGCACCTCCGACATCACGGCACCGCAGGCGGCGGTGCAAGCACCCGTGACCGACGGCTACGCCACCACGCCGTTGCGCGAAAGCTATGCCGCCGTCACCGAGGTCGTGCGTACGAACAAAGCGGACATGCTCGCCCGGTACGGGCATTCGGTGGTGATCAGCTCCAACGAGACGGAAGCTGTACAGGCGATCCAACAGATGGTGCGCACCAGCGCGCCAGCGACACGCCCGACCTATGTCACCGCAAGCCTTCCGGCCGAGAACCGGGTCCAGATTCCGAGCTACTACGCAGCCGTGCGCGAAGCCGCAACGACGCGTCCGCAGCCCGAGCGGCCAAAGGAGACCAGGCCGCTGACCCGCGTTGCGGCATTGGAAAGCGTGCCGGTCGTGCCGGCGACGCCGATCCAGCCTGTGGTGCCGCGCATTCCCGAAGGCCAGACGAAGACCGATCTCGTCTCGTTCCAGAGCGCGCCGTTCCCGCATGAGGGCCGCTCGTACACCGACAACCACGTGCTGCTCACCGTGCCGCCCGGCTTCGATGCCAACAAACCGGCGGTGATGATCGTGTTCTTCCACGGCCACGGCGCGACGCTCGCGCGCGACGTGCGCGACCGCCAGAAGCTGCCGGACCAGATCGCGGCGTCCGGCGTCAACGCGGTGCTGGTCGCGCCGCAGTTCGCCTTCGACGCTCGCGATTCCAATCCGGGCAAGTTCTCCGATCCCGGCGGCTTCAAGCGCTTCCTCGACGAGGCCGCGCTGCAGCTCGCCAAGCTGCATGGCGATCCGCGCACGATGCGCACCTTCGCCAACATGCCCGTCGTGATCGTCTCCTACAGCGGCGGCTTCGGGCCGACGCTCGCCGTCCTCGACCGCGGCGGCATACCGAAGTCGCGCGTCCGCGGCATCGTCCTGATGGATTCGCTCTACAGCGGGATCGACAAGTTCGCCAACTGGATCACCGAGAACCGCTCCGGATTCTTCGTAAGCTCGTACACGCCGCACCTGCGTGCCCACAACATGGAGCTACAGTCGGCCCTGCGCGCGCGGTCGGTGCCGTTCGGTTCCGAGCTCAAGCCGGATCACATGGCGGGCAGCGTCACCTTCCTCCCGGCCGGCCCGATCTCGCACCGCGATTTCGTGACCCATGCCTGGGGCGACAATCCGGTGAAGGATGTTTTGGTGCGGCTCGACGAGTACGATCCGCGCACGCAGACGGCAAAGAACGGATCGGGCGGCCCAGTTGCTGCGGTTCAGGGACCAGCACGGAACTAGGCCACCGAACTAGTATCGGTGGCCTAGGTGACGAGCTTCGAGCAGCTCCTGCAGCGGGATGCGTGGCATCGTCGTGCGGAGCGCCTCGATCTCAGCGAGGACGCTGCTCCGTTCCGCCTGTTCGGGAAACGTCTTGCGGCGCGACTGCGCTCCCAAGGCGTCGTGCCGCTTGCGTCTGCTCCCTGATCCACCGATCTTGCGCATAACGGCCCTCTCACGACTGGTCCATCTGACGCGCAAACAGTTCTAACACCCTTACCGCGGCGTCGGCCCAATGCTACCCTCGGGTGAGCCGACCGCAGCGACATGCGCGCGGCCAACTGGGAGGTAGCAGCGATGAGAGGACTGTTTTCAGCTCTATTTCTGGTGTCGAGCCTCGCCGGCGGAACGGCATTGGCGCAGCCCTACACGCCGAACGAAGCCGGCGTGACCATGGGCCACTGGCACCTCAACTCGCGCGATCCGGTCGCCAGCAAGAAGATCTTCGTCGGCATGGGCGGCGTCGACACCAGCAATGACCGCTTCCAGAGTGTGACCTTCCCCGGCGTCTTGATAAACCTCAACCTCGGCGGCGGCGGCCCGCCCGCGACCGGTGGTTCGGTCGGGTCGGTGGTCAACCACGTCGGCTTCATCGTGAAGAACGTTCCGGAGTCCGTCGCCAAGTGGAAGGCTAACGGCGTGACAGTGCTGCCGGGCAACAACGGCCGCACCGACCAGGCCTATGTGGAGACCCCGGACGGGCTGCGCATCGAGATTCTGGAGAACAAGGACCAGAAGGAGCCGATCCGCCACGAGCACGTCCACTTCTTCGTGCCGCAGGACCAGATCCCGGCGATGCAGGCGTGGTACGCCAAGATCTTCGGCGCCAAGCCGTCGACGACGCGCACCAACGCGCCCGTCGACGACATCCCCGGCGCGCAGCTGCGCTTCAACAAGGCCGACGCCGCACAGGCGCCCACCAAGGGACGCGTGCTCGATCACATCGGCTTCGACGTGGTCGACCTCCAGGCCTTCGTGAAGAAGCTCGAGGCCGAGGGCATCAAGCTCGACCGGCCCTACAGCAAGAACCCGAACGGCGTCGGCCTCGCCTTCATCACCGACCCGTGGGGCACCTATATCGAGATCAACGAACGGCCGAAGCCGGTGTATCTGCCGTAACGGACCTGAAGTTCCAAAGGGGTGTCTACCTGACCCTCCTCCGTACTCGGGGGAGGGTCGAATGCGATCCAATTGATCGCCAAATACAGCAAATCTCCCCACGTTTTTTTCGCCGGCAGGGGTAAAATCGCCGATTACATTGCCACCGACGTTGCGCGGACCTTTTGTTTTCTGACGACCTTCCGCAACATGAGCGTTGGAGGGAGACATGGCCGACTTCCGAAACATATTTGTGAGCGTCGGGGCGACTTCGAACGAGGAGCAGGAGGCGTTTCCGAGTCGAGTTCCGATATCCTCCGAGACTCGACTCGCGGCGCGGCCCCCTCACCCGGATCGCTGGCGCGATCCGACCTCTCCCCGCATCGCGGGCGACGAGGCTTTCACCACTTCGCGGCAAATTCGTCGAAGGCCGATAGGGCGGCGGCCTTCTCCCCGTCAGTCAGGAACGAGGCGATGAAGGAGTTGCGCGCCAGCGTCGTGATCTCCGCCTCGGTGAGCCCGAGCGCCTCCTGCACGGCGATGAAATTCTCGTTCACATAGCCGCCGAAGTAGGAGGGATCGTCGGAGTTGACGTTCACGATGAGCCCCGCCTCGAGCATGCGGCGCAGCGGATGCTGGCGCAGATCCGGGCACACCTGCAGGCGCTTGTTCGACAGCGGGCAGACCGTCATCGGGATGCGCTCGCGCACGATGCGGGCAACGAGCGCCGGATCATCGAGCGCATGGTTGCCGTGGTCGATGCGCCGGACTTTGAGAATGTCGAGTGCCTCGCACACATAGCTCGCCGGCCCCTCCTCGCCGGCATGCGCCACCGGAACGAAGCCTTCGTCCCGCGCCTGCGCATAGACGCGGGCGAATTTCGAGGGCGGATTGCCTTTCTCCGAGGAATCGAGCCCGACCCCGAAGATGTGCGACTTGCAGCGGCAGCCCTGCCGCAGCGTGTCGAACGCGTCGTCTTCCGACAGGTGGCGCAGGAAGCACATGATGAGCTTCGAGGTGATCGCCGTACTCCCGTTTCGCCTGGTCGAAGGCGTCGGTCAGCCCCGAAAGCACCGTGTCGAAGGCGATGCCGCGGCCGGTGTGCCCCTGCGGATCGAAGAACACCTCGACATGGCGCACGTTCTGCTCGGCCATGCGCGTGAGATAGGCATAGGCGAGGTCGAAGAAGTCCCGGCGCGTGTGCAGCACCGACATCCCGGCGTAGTAGACATCGAGGAAGTCCTGCAGCGAGTTGAAGCTGTAGGCGGCCCGGATCGCGTCGACATCGGCATAGGGCAGCGTGACGCCGTTGCGCCGGGCGAGCGCCATCATCATCTCGGGCTCGAGCGTCCCCTCGATGTGAAGATGGAGCTCCGCCTTCGGCATCGCCGAGATGAAGCGGTGAAGCCTTGCCTGATCCATGCCGTTCCTGCTGGAATCAACTGTGCAACGAGAACATTGCAAGAGATAGGTGACAACAGGAAGCGCACCTTGCAAGAAGCAGACCCGACGCCTGCCACCTCGGCACCCTTTATGTGCCAGGCGCGACGGTCTAGACTGGGACGATGACAAAGCTCCTCGAACAGGCTCTCGAAGCCGTGCGACGGCTCCCCCCCGACAGCCAGGATGAGATCGCCCGCGCCATGCTCACGCTCGCCGGCGATCACGGAGAGCTGGAGCCGATCGACCCCTCACACTTGCCCGACGTTCTGGAAGGTCTCGCGCAAGCCAAGCGCCGTCAGTTCGCGACCGACGCCGAGGTCGAAGCTGCTTTTCGCCGCTTCGATCGATGAAGCTTCGGTTCACGCCGCGCGCACTCGAAAACATTACCCACATCGCCGATTATCTTCACGCACGCAATCCGTCGGCGGCGGTGCGCGTTCGCAATGATGTCTATGATGCGCTGCGAAACGTCGTCCTGTTCCCGCAAGTCGGTCGGCCGCAGCAAACCAAGGGCGTCCGGAAGCTGGTAACACGGCGCTTCGCCTATTTGATCTACTACACTGTTGACTCCGCCGCAGCGGAAATCGTCGTACTTAGCGTCAAGCACCCAGCGCAGAAGCGAGAACATGACGACGCGTAACGTGCCTTCAGCACGGCACATCGTCGAAGCGGGTCTCTCACGGTCACGTTTGCCCCTCCCCGCCGATCGCAGGCGCACCGGAATGCGCCGCCAGGAACCGCTCCTCCCACCACGAGAACAGGATGTCGCGCAACGCAGCGGCATCGTCGTCATAGATATCGCGCTTCAGGCGACGCAGCATCTCGGTTTCCTCCGCCGACAGCGTCACGGTGAGATCGCTGACCACGATCGGCACGTTGGAAAATTCCGGCACATAGGCGGGATCGCGCCGCAGCGGGCGGTCGGCCTTGATGGTCGGGTTGCGGAAAGCCGCCGGCGTGCGCTGGCTGCGCAGCACCGGCGTTTCGGGAACCGCGGCGAGATCGGCGTCGGTCGCGGTGAACACCGTGAGCTTGACCGGCTTGAGCGAGAAGTTGCTGGTGCGCATGACGTCGGCGCCGCACACGTTCGGGACCGCCAGCACGTCCATCAGTGCAAGCAGATCGACGTGGTCGCCGGGCTTGGTGCTCTGGCGCGTCATGGTGGCATGGCCGTCGAGCGTCACCTCGGTGCACATGAACAGGTTGAAGCTGTCGTGCACGTCGTCGGGCGTGAGCCCGTATTCACGCTGGGCCTCGGCCTGGATGTCGTGGCAGTTGGTGTGGACGTCGAACCCATAGGCGCTCTCGTAGACATAGGCGCTGCAGCGGGGAAACAGCACGTCGTTGCGGCCGTAGGTGTCTTCGAGAATGTAGAGCATCGCCCGCTCGCGCGGCGGCGCCGACCACATGAAGGTGCCGCGGGAGGGATGGAAACCGTGCACCGTGCGGGTTCGCCCGCAGTGCATGAATTCCTTGTAGTCGTGCAGGTTGAAGCAGTTGAAGTCGACGCATTGGCCGCCTTCGACCTGCTCGATGCGCAAGATCTGGCCCTTGCGAAGCTCGACCGCCTTGCCGGTGCCGGGCTCCATCACCCATTCCCAGACCTTCTGCCGTGGGTTCATCGCTTCGCCCCCTTGCCGGCATCCGCGGCGAGGTGAGCGGCGGCGTATTCGCGCAGCGCGAGCCGTACCAGCGCGGCGCGATCGGGCGCGACGCCGCGGCCGACCGTACGGTCGACGAGCTCGAGCTGCTGCTGATTGAGCTTCAATGTGACCACTGTCCCGTTCGTCATGTCGGCACTCCCAGCGCAAATCATGTATACACGATTTGTCGGCATTTTACTCTCTGCCGCTCCCAAGCGGTAGAAACATCGCCTTCACGAGTGCAATTCAAGGCTAAATTCTAAGCAAACGAGCACAAATCGAGCAGCGGTGCGCACAAAATTGGCTCATTACGCATACTTGTTTTAGCCAATCACGTATGCGTAACTTTATACTGACCGTGCACGCAAGCGCCACTGCCTCGTTTAGGGGGCCCGTCCGGAGACCGCATGACCGCGACCCGCTCGCGCGCCGACACCGCCTACCAGGCGCTGCGCCAGTCGATCATCGAGCAGGCGCTGCCGCCGGGCACGCGGCTGCCCGAGGACGTCATCGGCAAAGAGTTCGGGATGAGCCGGACGCTTGCGCGGGCGACGTTGGCGCGCCTCCAGTTGGAGGGTCTCGTCGAGGCCGGGCGGAAGCGCACCGCAACGGTGGCGCGGCCCTCGCTCGAAGAGGCCAAGGAAGATTTCGAGGTGCGCCGCGCGCTGGAGCGCGAAGTGATCCGCCTCGTGGTGGCGCGCTGGAAGGCGGAGTTCGGCGCCGTGCTCGAAGGTCACGTGCGCGAGGAAGAGCAGGCGAAGGCCCGCGGCGATGCCCGCGTGTCGATCCGCCTCGCCGGCGAGTTCCACATCAAGCTCGCGGAGATGTCCGGCAACCGGCTGCTGCAGCGCTACCTCTCCGAGGTGGTGTCGCGCTGCTCGCTGATCCTCGCGCTCTATGGTCGGCCGCATTCGCCCGAATGCGCCGTCGCCGAGCATCGTGAGATCATCGAGGCGTTGCGCCGCGGCGATGCCAAGGCCGCCTCCGCCCTGATGGACAGTCACGTCGGCTCGGTCGAGGACCGCGCGCTGCTCGGCGAGCCGGAGCTCGACCTCGGCGCGGTGCTGTCGCGCTATGCGGCCGGCATCGAGAAGACCAAGGGCACGACACCGCTCATGCCGCGCAAGCGGACGGCGGCGCGATGAGTGCCGGCCATCACCACTTCGACCTCACCCGCCTCTCGGCGCGCGAGCGCTACAAGCTCCTCATCGGCACCGTCATCCCGCGCCCGATCGCCTTCGTCACCACGGTCGACGAGAACGGCCGCCCCAACGCGGCGCCCTACAGCTTCTTCAACTGCCTCTCCGCGGATCCGGCGATCGTCGCGATCGGCGTCGAGAACAAGCCCGACATGACCTACAAGGACACCGCGCACAACGTGCGGGTCACCGAGGAGTTCACCGTCAACATCGTCGATCATGCGCTGATCGAGGCGATGAACGTATGCGCCATCGCGTTTCCCTCCGACATCGACGAGCTCGCGATGGCCGGGCTCACCGCAGTGCCGGGCACCCATGTGCGCTGTCCGCGCATCGCCGAGGCTCCGGCGGCGCTCGAGTGCCGCCGCTACATCACCCTCGAAGTCGGCCGCTCCCGCGAGATCATCCTCGGGGAAGTGCTCGGCATGTTCATCCGTTCGGGCGCCGTCGATCCCGCGACCAAATACGTCGACCAGCGGATGATGGACGCGATCGGCCGGATGGGCGGCCACGGCTACGCGACCACGCGCGACCAGTTCGAGCTCAAGACCCCGCCGCTTGCGGAATGGAATGGCCGTCGGATGCGCCCGGCTGCGACGGCCAGCACCGAAGCATCGTCCACCAGGAAGGACAGGAAGGAGATGACACCATGACCACCGTCGATCTCACGCGCCGCGGTTTTCTCGGCGGCACCGCCGCCTCCGCCCTCGTCGCATCCGGCGTGATGCCGGCGCACGCCGCCACCACCGTCGGCTTCATCTATGTCGGCCCGCGCGACGACTGGGGCTGGAACCAGGCCCACGCCGTCGCCGCCCGGGCCCTCAAGGACAGCGGCATCAAGGTGATCGAGGAAGAGAACGTGCCGGAGACCGACGCGGTCTCGAAGTCGATGGAATTGATGATCAAGCTCGACGGCGCGACGCTGATCTTCCCGACCTCGTTCGGCTACTTCGATCCCTTCATGATCGACATCGCGAAGAAGTATCCGAAGGTCGAATTCCGCCACCCGACCTCGCTGTGGGACAAGGCGAAGCATCCAGCCAATGCCGGCGGCTATTTCTGCTACCTCGACCAGGCGCACTACGTCGACGGCATCGCCGCCGGGCTGTCGACCAAGTCGAACAAGATCGGCTTCGTTGCGGCGAAACCGATCGCGCTCGTGCTCCGCAACGTCAACTCTTTCCTCACGGGAGTGAAGAAGGTCAATCCTGCCGCCGAGGTGCGTCTCATCATCACCGGCGAATGGTCGCTGCCGGTGCGCGAGGCGGAAGCCACCAACGCGCTCGTCGATGCCGGATGCGACATCATCGCGTGCCATGTCGACAGCCCGAAGGTGGTGGTCGAGACGGCCGAGAAGCGTGGCGTCAAGACCTGCGGCCACAATGCCGACCAGAGCGCGCTCGCCCCGAAAGGCTTCATCACCGGCGCCGAGCTCAAATGGGGCACCGTCTACTCGAGCTATGCGGGGATGATCGCCAAGGGCCAGAAGCTCCCCAACGTCAACGAGGGCGGCTACGACAAGGACATGGTCAAGAGCACCGCCTTCGGTGCCGGCGCCACCGAGCCGGCCCGGAAGGCGGTGGCCGCTGCAATCGCCGAATTGAAAGGCGGCAAGCCGATCTTCGTCGGCCCGCTCAAGGACAACAAGGGCAACGTCGTGATCGCCAAGACGCTCGGACTCTACGATCCCGTGTTGTGGCAGACCAACTACCTGCTCGACGGCATCGTCGGCTCGGTCACCTGAGGCTGGCCACTCCTCCTTTTTGACCTCGTCCTGAGGAGCCCGCGAAAGCGGGCGTCTCGAAGGACGGCCACAAGCTGCAGCGTGTGGGGCCATCCTTCGAGACGCGTCCATCGAAATCGGCCGTGCCGATTTCGACACCATTCATGCCAAAGTCAGGCAGGCCTGACTTTGGTGGACGCTCCTCAGGATGAGGCGTAGTGGCTGTGATAACGAGCGGTTGTGGGACCCGCCCCATCCCAGGGCGCGACCTTCCCGCGCAACCTGCATTCCTGCCTTGCCTTCCCATGCGTGACAAAGCGATTACAATGAATCGCAAGACCGGACGCCAAGGAGGAAGGCATCATGGGAGACCAACACGAACGCCACGAACAGGTGGCGGGGAACGGCCTGCTGCACCGCCGCATGTTTCTCGCCGCAGGCGCGGCCGCCGCAGCGGGCGCGAGCGCGGTGCCATCCGCGGTGAGCGCCGCACCGCTGCCAGTCGAACCCTGGATGCAGGTCCCCGGCGCCGGTTTCAACGGCTACGGACAGCCTTCGAAATTCGAGGAGAAGGTCGCGCGCACCTGGGCCTCGGCGCCCGGGACCACCGGCACCGGCTCGGCGCGCACCCCGCATCAGCAGCTCAACGGCATGATCACGCCGAGCGGCCTGCATTACGAGCGCTCGCACTCCGGCATTCCCGACATCAATCCGGACACCCATCGCGTCCTGATCCACGGGCTCGTCAAGCGGCCGCTGGTGTTCACCGTCGACGAGTTGTCGCGCTATCCGCTGACCTCGCGCATCGCCTTTCTCGAGTGCGCCGGCAACAGCGGCATCCTGTTCGCGAAGGAGCCGGCGGCGGCCAACATCCAGGCGATCCACGGCCTGCTGTCGTGCCAGGAATGGACGGGGGTGAAGCTTTCGGTGCTGCTCGAGGAAGCCGGCATCGACCCGCGGGCCAAGTGGCTCCTGGCGGAAGGCGCCGACGCCGCCGGCATGAGCCGCAGCGTGCCGATGGAAAAGGCGCTCGATGACGCGATGGTTGCGCTCTACCAGAACGGCGAGCGCGTGCGGCCGTCGAACGGCTATCCGGTCCGCCTGCTGCTGCCCGGCTTCGAGGGCAACATGAACGTCAAGTGGCTCCGCCGCATCAAGCTGACGGACGGGCCGACCATGACCAAGGACGAGACCTCGAAATATACGGTGACCCTGCCGAGCGGGAAATCGCTGCAGTTCGTCTTCCCGATGGAAGCGAAGTCGGTGATCACCCACCCCTCCCCCGGACTCACCATGCGCGGCCCCGGCCTCTACGAGATCTCCGGGCTCGCCTGGTCGGGCTACGGCAAGATCGCCAAGGTCGAGGTGTCGGCGGACGGCGGCAAGAGCTGGGGCGTTGCGGCGCTCTCCGACCCGGTGCTGCCGAAGGCGCTCACCCGCTTCCGCATGCCCTGGCAATGGGACGGCAGCCCGGTGACGCTGCAGAGCCGCTCGACCGACGAGACCGGCTACGTCCAGCCGTCGCGCGCGCAGCTCATCGCGCTACGCGGCGACCGCGGCAACTTCCACAACAACATGATCACGAGCTGGAACGTCTCCGACAAGGGCGAGGTGAAGAATGTTTATGCGTGAGCTCGCGGCAGCGGTCGCCCTCGTCGCCCTGTGTGGTGCCGCGGCGGCCCAGCAATCGCCCAATCTCGGCAAGGCGATCTCGCCGGAAGACCTCGCCACCTGGGACATCAGCATCGGCCCCGACGGGGTTGGGCTGCCGCCCGGCAGCGGCACGCCCACACAGGGCGAGGCCGTCTTCACGATGAAGTGCCAGGCCTGTCACAACGCCAAGGGCGCCGGCCAGCCCAATGACCGCCTGGTCGGCGGCCAGGGCTCGCTCCCCGGCGACAAGCCGGCGATCAAGACGGTCGGCAGCTACTGGCCCTACGCCACGACGCTGTTCGACTACATCCGCCGCGCCATGCCGTTCCCGCAGTCGAAGTCGCTGTCGAACGACGAGGTCTATGCGGTCGCCGCCTACATCCTCAATCTCAACGGGGTGATCGGCGAGAACGATACGCTCGACGCCAAGACCCTGCCGGCCGTGAAGATGCCGAACCGCGACGGCTTCACTCCGTTCCACCGCGGGGAGTAGGCGCCCCAACAACTTCTACTGGCATCGCCCGGCTTGACCGGGCGATCCAGTAACCACCGGACTCCAGGTGGGGCGCAGTCTTAGAAACACTGATAGGACGGGGGTTACTGGATTGCCCGGTCAAGCCGGGCAATGACAGGTGTTTTGAGAATCGTTGCGACGATGCTCACGACTTGTCCGGCTCGGTGGCCGCCGCGGCGTACAGGTTGCGCAGCAGCTTGACGGCGTCGTTGAAGGGCAGCGCCCGCACCCCTTCGTAGAAGGCGATGACGAGATCGCAATAGGGCGCGTATTCCGCCTCGCTGAGCTTGTCGCGGCCGAGGAGCTGGGTTTGCACCGGCTTCTTCTTGAGGTCGGCGAACACCGCCTCGAGATAGGGCCGCACCTCCGCTTCCGTCGGTGCGGTCTGCTTCGTTCCGGCATTGGCGATGACCCGTTCGAGCACCGCCATCTCGCGCTCGAACAGGGGCGGGAAATTCCTCGCCAGATTGGCGTCGAGCACCGCGCCCTTGCTCTCGTCGCTCAAGGCGACGCAGCTTCCCGCATTGCCCTGCGCGAGCCCGCGCATATAGGCGAGGTTGACCTCGGTGACCTCGAGCAGCGATTCATTGGTCGCGTTCGCGAGCATATGCTTGACGCTCTTGCGAACCGCAGTTCTCGCCTGCGTCAGGATGACGTCGTCCGGCTCGTTGTCGTGGTAGACCGCGGTGAAGCGCTTGGCGAACTTCGCGTAGGCGTCGGGATCGGCCATTTTCAGGGCGATCACCGCCGGCATGTTCGCGACGATATCGGGCAGGCCGTCGAGCATCGCGTGCGGGCGCACCGCGGATAAATCGCCCGGTATCGACTGCAGAGCGGCCGCGGCGCCCCGCCCGCTCTGCCTTGGCAGGAATTCCACGCGGATGAGGCCGAGCGCGCTCGCCGCCCAGGCGGCCGCGATGACGATGAGCAGGGTGGAGAGGACGGACAAGGTGACGGCCATCAGGCCGCTGCGGCGCCCCGCGCCTTCCGGCTCCGGCACCGACTCCGCCGAGAGCGGCGGCGGGCCGCCCGGAAACTTCGGTATCTCGCGCTCCGCCGCGATGTCCGCCTTGACGTCGGCCTTGCGGCTGCGGGCGGTGCTCGAGACATCGGGGAGGCGATCGAACGCAATCAGGGGCTTGGTCGTGGCGGAAACGCGCGCAGGCTCCGCCGCTCTCTCCGCATCCTCCTCGCCGTCGTCCTTCGTTACCGGCTCCTTGGCACTCTCCTGGCGCGGGGGTGCGACATCGGTGGAGGCGAGCATCGTGTTCAGGCTGCCCCGCAGAGCAGCATCCGTGAGCGGCTGATTGCGCGATCCGATGTCGGGCGCGCCGAGCTCGCTCGGGATTGCACGGGCCAGAAGATTGCGCGGACCTGGATTGCGGGGGCCTGCAGCGCCCTCGCGGCGCGGCGCCGGGCCAAGGTCGAGTTTTGGAAAGTCGAGCTTCCCGACCTCGGGCCTTGCAGGATCGAACTTGGGATCGGACCTTGCGGTGTCGGACTTTATCGGTTCGAGCCTCACCGGATCTGACCTTGCGAAGCCTCGCCCGAACAGGTCGGGTCCGTCGCGGAAGCGATTGCGACGGTTGCTCTCGCGGACCTCGCGGGGGCTCTCGATCTCCCTCGGCTCGGACTGGACCGGCTCGGGATCGGCAGCGGCCGGCTCCGGGGCCGTCGGCAGAGCCGCCGCCACGGTCGGAGCTTCGTCCACCGGTTCAACCTGAGCCGAATCCACGCGGGCCGAATCCACGTGGGCCAAATCCGCGTGGGCCGTATCTTCCGTGGCGCTGTGATCTTCTGCTGCCTCGGCCGGCGCGGCCTCTTGGTGGCCCTGCGCCGCTTGCTGCGCCTCATCCGGCTCGTCGGGGGATGTCGCGGGGGCTTCGGCCTGCTCTTCGGGCGCTTGATTCCCTCCGAACGCCTCGGCCGCCGGTGGCTCCGACGCGAACAGCTCGGGGACATCGCCCGCGGCGCGCCATTGCTCCCAGCTCGGGCGCCACACGCCGGCGCTTTGGCCGATCACGCCTTTCTCGACGCCCTTCTTCAGCGCCGGAAGCGTATACGGCCCATATCGCTTGCCGTTGAGCAAGACGAACCAGTGCTGGGCTTCCTGATCCTCGGGCATGCAGCCACCACCCCTGGCTGAAGGCGCTTGTCGTTGGGCGCTATTTCAGCGCTCAACCGCCTGATTAGCAAGGCCGAAGCACAACGGGAAGTTCCATTACCGTGGCACCGCGCCTACGCCAGCGAATGTGGCGCCGCCGAGGCCCCCTCCCCGACCCTCCCCCGCGCGCGGGAGAGGAGGCGAAGGAGCCGCCCCGCATGGCGCTGATAAAACGCGCAAGTGAAGCGCACGGCGAAGTCCCGAAGGCACGCCGCGCCACACGACACTCGCTCCGTGTTTTCATCAGAACATGCGAAGGCCAAGTATCACCCCTTCAGCTCGACGCGCACCTCGTCGCCCTCGGGCGTGAGCTTGGTGCCGAACTGGCTGCTGTACTTGGTGAGGTGCGCGAGCTCGGCGGCCTCGTCGCCGAGCCGGCACAGATAGGTCTCGTTCTGATCGTTGTGGCGCACGAAGACGAAGCGCGCATCCTCGACCCCGCCGCGGCCGGCGGTGATGCGGGCCATCATGCCGACCCAGTCGGCGTGGCGCCGGCCGCCATGGCCGGTGTGGAAGGAGAAGCTGCCGAGGCCGTAGAAGATCGGCCGGCCCTTGTAGACCTCGACCGGCAGGCAGTAATGCGGCCCATGGCCGATGACGAGATCGGCACCGCCGTCGATTGCCGTGTGCGCGATCTCGGTCATGTATTTGAGCACCTCACGGCCGAGCCCCCAGTGGCAGGACGCCACCAGCACGTCGACCTCGCGCCGCAGCGCCGCGAGGTCCTCGCGAAACAGGTCGAGATAGTCGGCGTCGGCCCAGGTGATGATCTCCGGCGGCACGCCGGGCCGGTTGGGCGGCGGCACGCCGACCCGGCTCTTGAACACCGGCACGTGGTAGGCGGTGTGGCCGCGGATGACAGCGATGCCGGCCGCATCCTTGCGCGCCTCGTGATCGGTCGGCCAGTAGACGGAGCTGCGCTGGAGAAAGCCGAACCGCATCCCGTTGCGCTCGACGATCACCGGCGCCCGCGCGGCTGCGAGGTCCTTGCCGGCGCCGGTGTGGGCGACGCCGTATTCGTCGAGCCGCGCGATCGAGGAGAGAATGTTGCTCGTGCCGTAATGCACGTTGTTGCCGATGCCGACGGCATGGATTCCGGCCCGCCGCAACGCCTCGCCGGCTTTGGGATCGGCGAAGAAGCCTTCGTTGCTCACGGAATGCCCGGCGGGGATGACGAGGCAGCATTCGAGATTGGAGAACACCACGTCCGCCCGGTGAAATTCGTCGGCGACCTGCGCGAAGGGCACGCTGGGATCGGTGACGTTCATCAGGTTCACGTCGCCGGTGAGGATCATCTTCGGCATTCTCGCTCCAGGCATTTTTCGTTTTCGTTGGGCACGTCCCGCCGGTCGCCCGGCGGGTGACCTTTGGCGCGACTGGACGGGCGATGCAAGCCGCTCGCCCGGCCCGTGCCCTCTTGACGGCGCGCAGCGATCCGCTGTGATGGCGCCCTCACACAGGGATCGCCGATGAAGAGCGCCACCGCAATCGCCGCCGCCACTGCAACCGTGCACCGTCCTCCGCGGCCGACCGGCTCGCCGCCTATGCCACCGGTCTAGATTACGCCGACCTGCCGGCGCCCATCATCGCCACGGCCAAGACCTGCCTGATCGACGCCGCGGCCTGCGCGATCTTCGGCGCCGACCTGCCGTGGTCGCGGGCGATCGCCGGCATGATCGCGGCCTCGGGCAGCGCGGGCCCCTGCGCGGTGCCGGGATTCGACCACCGGCTCGACCCGCGCCAGGCGGCGCTGGCGCTCGGCGCCTTCGCCCATGCCTTCGAGCTCGACAGCCTGCGCAAGCCCGGCGCCGGCGCGCATCCCGGCGCCACCGTCGCCCTCCCCGCTTTTGCGATGGCCCAGGCCGCAGGCCGCACCGGCCGCGATCTCATCACGGCGATCGTCGCCGGCTGCGAGGTGAGCTTTCGCATCGGCGCGGCGACGCTGCATACGCCGGAGCTCGAGGGCTTTCACGCTCCCGGCATCGTCGGGCCGTTCGGCGCCGCGACCGCGGCCGGCAGGATGCTGACGCTGTCGACGGACGAGCTCGCCTACGCCTTCGGCATCGCCGGCTCCTGCACCGGCGGGCTGCTGGCGTTCGCGCGCAGCGGACAGGGCGGCATGGTCAAGCGCCTCCATCTCGGCCGCGCGGCGGAGAGCGGCGTGCTCGCCGCGCAACTTGCCGCGCGCGGCTATGACGGGCCGCGCACGGTCCTCGAGGGCGAGTTCGGCGTGCTCGATAGTTTCTGCTCGAAATCAGAGCCGGACCGTCTCACCGCACGGCTCGGCACGTTCTTCGAGACGAGCCTTCTGTGCATCAAGCCCTATGCCTGCCACGTCACGGCGCAGGCGCCGATCGAGCTGCTGCGCGCGCTGATGGCGGAGCACGGCTTCGCCGCGAGCGACATCGCGGCGATCGAGGTCGCGGCTTCCGAGAAAGTCGCGTCCCACCACGGCGAGCAACGGCCGGCCGACGTCATGCTGGGTCAGTACAGCGTGCCGTTCTCGCTTGCGGTTGCGGCGTGGCGCGATCCAGCCGACCCCACGTCATTTGCCGGCGACTGTATCCGCGACGCCGGCATCCTCGACCTCGCGGCACGGATCAAAATCGTGCCCGGCGACGCCGGCTGGGGCGCCGGCCTCGCGATTGCTTTGAAAGATGGCCGCAAGCTTTCCGGTACCATCAAGTCGTTCCGCGGCTGCCCGGAGACGCCGATGTCGCTCGACGATATCGCAGCGAAATTCCGCCGGCTTACGCGGGGCAAACCAGGCATGGATGTGCTGCTGGAAGCGCTGCTCGATGTCGAGAATATCGGGGATGTCGCTGCGCTGGAGTTGTGAGCGAAGCGTCCTCAGTTAGTTTGGCACGGCGCGCGACTCTCTCCCCCGCTTGCGGGGGAGAGTTAGAGAGGGAGAAGCCGACGCGCCGCTTGCACCAGCGCCTTCTCTGTGAAACCGCCGCGGCCCCCTTCCCGACCCTCCCCCGCAAGCGGAGAGAGGCGGAGAAGAAACCGACCTCCGCGAGACCGCGTAGCCTACTTCTCCGGCAACGCGAACACCCAGAGCATCGAGCCGCTTTCGGGGCTCTTGATCTCGGGCACGAGCGTGCCGAGCGACTTCAACAGGCCCGATCCGTTGCCGGCGGCGACGGCGACATACTGCTTGCCGTTGACGCTGTAGCTGATCGGGAACGAGTTGATCGCGTTGTTGGTGCGCACCTGCCACAGCACCTTGCCGCTCGCCTCATCGAGCGCCTTGAAGGTGCGGTCGATGTCGCCGGCGAACACGACGCCGCCGGCGGTGGGAAGCACGGCGCTGGTCTGCGGCGCGCGCTGTCGATGGGTCCAGGTGGTCGAGCGGTCGGCGAGCTTGATCGCGTCGACGCGGCCGAAATTGCCATCGCTGTTCGGCACCGAGGTGCGGGCGAAGATGGCGCGGCCGCCGCCGGTGTAGGACTGGCCGGGATCCATTGGCGTCGGCGTCGTGTTGGAGCAGTACTCGTTGAGCGGCATGTAGAGCGTGCCGGTCTTCGGGTTGTAGGCGGTGGCCGGCCAGCCGCGGCCGCCGGGGTCGGCGGGGCAGTTGACCGTGGTCTGGCCGATGTGCGGCATCGACGCCGGATTGATGGTCTTCTCGCCGGTCTTGGGATCGATCGAGGCGACGACGTTCTGCGGCACCGTCTCCTTGTGCCACAGCCACTGGCCGTTGGTGCGGTCAAGCGCTTCGAGAATGCCGAGCTTGCCCGAGGTCACCACCGCCTTGCGGGTCTCGCCGTTCACCGGCAGGTCGACGAGGAGACGCTCATAGACGTAGTCGAGGTCCCACGTGTCGTCCTCGAGATGCTGGTGGTACCACTTCAATTGCCCAGTGTCGGGATTGAGCGCGAGCGTCGAGTCCGAGTACATCGCGTTGTGCTTGGCGCCGGGCTTCGCCGGCAGCGTGCCGCGCATCTCCGCGATCCACGGATAGGGCTGGCCGGTCCCGTAGAACACGAGGTTCTGCTCGGGATCGTAGCTGCCGGTAATCCACGCGGAAGCGCCGAACCGGCTCTCGAGCGGCAACCCGTTCCAGGTGTCGTAATTGGGATCGCCCGGATGGGCGATGGTCTGGACGCGCCACAGCTCGGCGCCGGTCTTGGCATCGTTGCCGGTGATGAAGCAGCCGCCGGGCTCGGCATTGCCGCAGCCGGTCATGCCCTGGATCACCTTGCCGTTGATCACGAAGGGGCCGCCGGTGTAGCGCCAGCCCTTGTTCCAGTCGGCGGTCGCGTGATCCCACACCACCTTTCCGCTCTTGGTGTCGAGCGCGATGATGTGGGCGTCCGAGGTCGCCGCGATCAGCATGTTGTCGTAGATCGCCAGGTTGCGGGACGAGAGGTTCGGCGTGTTGGCGATCAGCGCCGCCGGCAGGTCGCGCTTGTATTCCCAGATGAGGTCGCCGGTGGCGGCGTTGAGCGCCTGAATCCTGTTACCGAAATTGAAGATGAACAGCACGCCGTCATGCACGATCGGCGTCGTCTCGGTGGCGCCAGAGGTGAGCGACCAGGTCCATGCGACCCTGAGGTCCTTGACGTTGTCCTTGTTGATCTGGTCGAGCGGGCTGAAGCCATAGCCGTCATAGGTGCGCCGCCACATCAGCCAGTCCGCTGCGGGCGGATTGTGCAGCATCGCGTCGGTAACCGGCGTGAGAGTCTTGATGGGATCGGCGGCCTGCTGCGCAGGTGCGGCGCTCGCCAGCATGAGCGACACCAGGCCGAGTGCCGTCGAGCTCAGAATTTGCCTCGTGGACATCGTCTCCTCCCGTGTCCGGTCGTCCGGACCATTCCTCGTTGCGGGGCGCATGCTAGAGCATGATCCCGAAAAGGTGCAGACCTTTCGTCCGGGACAATTTTCCAAACCGGGGGTCTCGGGAGCGCGACCGAGGCAACCTCTATCGATGGCGACTGTGCGCCGGCGGGGGGCGCCATCGGCGGCTACGACAGCGCGATTGCACGATTTGTGTTCTGGCGGCGGCGCCGCCGCTGGAATAGCATTGCGGGCAACAACACCGCCGCGGTGCGACGAACGGACGCGCGGCCAGCAGAGGGAGGAACGACATGATCGGCAAATTCCTGATCGCGGGCGCGGTGGGTGCGCTCATCGGCGCCGGGGTTGTCGGCGCGGTCGTGGTGGCCGGCGCGGCGCCCGAGTTCAACACCCGCGGCAACCGCTTCAAGCCGCTCGCCTATGCCGACCTTGCCCCCGACCAGAAGGCGTTCGCCGACAAGGAGCTCGCCGCCGGCCGCAATCCCTCGACCGGGCCGTTCAATATCTACCTGCGCAGCCCGCAATATGCCGAGCTCTCGCAGCCGCTCGCCAACTACCTGCGCTTCAAGACGCCGATGGCGCGCAAGCTCAAGGAAATCACCAACATGCTGACGGCGCGCTACTGGGGCGGCCAGTATGTCTGGTACTCGCACCGCCAGCAGGCGCTCGACGCCGGCCTGAGTCCCGCCTTCATCGCCGCCATGGCGGCCGGCGAGCGGCCCGCGAACATGACCGACGACGAAGCGACGGTCTACGACTTCACCACCCAGCTCCTGCAGACCCGCCAGGTGAGCGACGCCGCCTTCAAGGCGATGGCTGACCGCTTCGGCGAGCGCGGCATCGTCGAGACCGTCGGCAGCATCGGCCACTTCACCGGGCTCACCATGCTGTTCGTGGTCGACCGCTATCCGGTGCCGACCGGCGCTCCCGACGAAGTCAACCGGCCGATGTGACGACACGCGCCTTCGGTTTGGCGAAAACGGCGCGGCTTCGGGCGAGCGGCAACAGCCGCCCCGCGCGCGAACAGGGAGGACTTCAATGAAACGACCGACATTCGCGGTTGCGGCGCTGCTGTTTGCGCTGTCCGGGCTTTCCGCGCAGGCGGCGGAGATCACGGTGCTCGGCGGCATGGGCGTGGTCTCCGCGATGCGCGATCTTGCGCCGGCCTTCGAGCAGAAGACCGGGCACAAGGTGATCATCTCCCAGGAGCAGATCCCCACGATGAACGAGAAGATCGGCTCCGGAGCGCCTGCGGACGTCGCCGCGATCGCGCCCTACGCCGCCGCGGAGTGGATCAGCAAAGGCAAGTTGGTCGCCGGCACCGCGACCAACTTCGCGCAGGCCGGCGTCGGCGTCGCGGTGAAGGCGGGGGCGGCGAAGCCCGATATCTCAACCGTCGCGGCTTTCAAGGCCGCGATGCTCAATGCGAAGTCGATCGGCTATTCCCGCGGCGGCAGCGGCAATATCGCGGCGCAGGTGATCGAGAAGCTCGGCCTCGCCGACGCGCTCAAGGCGCGGACTCAGTTCATCGACGGCCGCCCGGTCGCCGAGGACGTAGCCAAGGGTTTGGTCGAGATCGGGCTGCAGCAGATCAACGTCATCCTGCCGGTGGAAGGCATTGACTACGTCGGACCGCTACCGCCGGATCTGCAGGACACCGTGAAGTTCACCGGCGCCGTGCTCACGTCCGCGAAGCAGCCCGAGGCGGCGAAGGCGTTCCTCGCCTTCATCGCCTCGCCGGAAGCGGCGCCGCTCATCAAAAAGAGTGCGATGGAGCCGTGGCATTGATCCGCAACTCCGACCTCGTCCTGAGGAGCGTCCGAAGCACGGCGTCTCGAAGGATGGCCACAGACCGCAGCGCTTGGGGCCATCCTTCGAGACGGCGCATCGAAATCGACTGTTGCCGATTTCGACATCATGAGACGTCGAAGTCGGGCAGGCCCGACTTCGATGCGCCTCCTCAGGATGAGGTCAACAAAGGTCAACAGTCTCTAGGGAGGAAGCTCATGAAGATTACACATCGCATCGCCCTCATGCTCGGCGCAACCATTCTCGCGCTCACCGCGCTGCCTGCGGAACGCAGCTATGCGCAAGACGCCAACGGCCCCAACGCCTACCCCAATCCGTATCAGCTGCAGGAGAACTGGGCGAAGCTGCCGCCCGGCCGCAACTGGGGCTCGACCATCGGCATCGAGATCGACCCCGACGGCAAGAGTCTCTGGACGTTCGACCGCTGTGCCGCCACCAACTGCCGCGGCTCGAGCCTCGATCCGATCATGAAGTTCGACGCCCGCGGCGACCTGGTGCGGCGGTTCGGCGGCGGCATGATCAACGACCCGCACGGCTTCCACATCGACCGCGACGGCAATGTCTGGGTTTCCGACACCGTTGCCGAGAACGGCAAGGGCCAGACCGTCATGAAGTTCAGCCCGGAGGGCAAGCTTCTGATGACGCTCGGCAAGCCAGGCGTCACCGGCGACGCGAACTCCACCGACGCGTTCGACCAGCCGACCGACATCTACGTCGCGCCGGACGGCAGCATCTTCGTGTCGCAGGGCCACGGCGCACGCCCGACCGACCGCGTGTTCAAGTTCTCCAAGGACGGCAAGTACATCACGTCCTGGGGCAAGCGTGGCAGCGGGCCCGGCGAGTTCAACACGCCGCATCAGCTCCAGATGGATTCGCTCGGCCGCCTGTTCGTCGCCGACCGCGTCAACAACCGCATCCAGATCTTCGACCAGGACGGCCATTACCTCGGCGAATGGAAGCAGTTCGGGCGCCCGAGCGGGCTCTACATCGACAAGAACGACGTCGTCTATTCGGCCGACCACCAGTCGGGCGACGAGGACGGCAAGGTGAACCCCGGCTTCAAGAAGGGCATCCGCATCGGCAGCGCGAAGGACGGCAAGGTGTTCGCCTTCATCCCCGAGATCGCTCCCAAGGCGAACATGCCGGAAGGCATCGCGGCCGATGCCCAGGGCGTCATCTACGGCGGCTGGACCGGCAATATGAACATGCGCCGGTGGGTCAAGGCGGCGACGCAGTAAGCGCGTGTTGCGCAACAGCCCCACGAACGGTCATGGCCGGGCTTGTCCCGGCCACCCCGATCACAAGGCGAGGCCGTGCCCCGCTATCGGGGTCGCCGGGACAAGCCCGGCGATGACGGCGTGATGAGCTGACGGGTCAGCGCGCCCTCGGCCTGCCCCGCCCTCACACCACCGGCAGCGGGTCGAACTCGCCCTTGAGGATCGTCGTGGGGTCCTCGTAGCCCATCCACTTGTTGATGGCGGTCGCGTAGACCCGGCGGAAATCGGTGGTGTAGACGAGGTTGCCCCGATTCAAGTCGGTGAGGCTCGGCGGCTTGCCGTATTGGCCGCCCTTCACCGGCTGGCCGATGATGAAGGCGGGACCGGCCGTGCCGTGGTCGGTGCCCTGGCTGGTGTTCTCCTGGACGCGCCGGCCGAACTCGCTGAACGCCATCAACACCACGTCGTCGGCACGGCCGAGCCGCGCGACGTCTTTCATGAAGGCGGCGAGGTGATCGGACGTGTAGGTCCACAGGCGCGCATGCACGTCGGACTGGTAGACGTGGGTGTCGAACGCGTTGTTGCGGTAGGCGACGTAGTAGATCTTGGTCGGGAAGTCGGCCGCAATCAGCGCCGCGACCCGCTCGAGGCCGAAGCGCACCAGGCCATAGTCGACCGGCGTGCGATAGGCGTTCCAGGCGTCGCGCACGAGCTGCTCGGCCTGGAGCGCGCTGCGCGATACGCCGTAGATGAAGTCCTGCGCCTCGTTCGCCCCCTGCCCGCGCGCGGCGAGCAATTTCAGCGGCGAGGATTCGTCGGCGAAGCCCGAGCGCACGAACTTCGTGGGATCGTCGAACACCAGCGGCACGTGGCCGCGCGAGCGCACCGCGAGCGACTGCTGGGTGTCGATGTTGACGACGTAGTTGTTGTGGCCTTCGGGGTCCATGGCGTCGGCGAGGCGGCCGACCCAGCCATAGAGCTCGCCGCGGTTTGGCGCCGCGGTCTGCCAGTACGCCATCGAGGCGAAATGCGAGAATGACGGCTGGTCGTAGCCGACGCCGTGGACGACCGCGAGATGGCCGTCCTTGTAGAGCCGCTCCATGCCCGACATCGTCGACTGGAAGGCGAAATGGTCGTCGAGCTTGCGCAGCTTGTCGGGTCGGATGCCGATCTTCGGACGTGCCCGGTAGTAGGCGTCGTCGCCGTAGGGCACCACCGTGTTGAGCCCGTCATTGCCGCCGGAGAGCTCGACGACGACGAGGATGCGGCCGGGCTTCGCCGCCGGCGCCGCGCCGGCCTGCGAGAAGAACGGCGAACGGCCGAGCCCGGCGGCGCTGAGAATGACGCTGCCGAAGCCGGCCCGCAAAAGATCGCGCCGTGCGATGCCGCTGATGCGAGAGAAAATCGCCATGGTCGCCTCCAAAAATTCGGGCCCAGCCGCCCCTCAGCAGAGCTGGAATTCGGGTGTGCTCATGATGAGATGCGCGGTGAGCCGCAGCGGCCGCTCCGCGTAGCTGCCGGCATGATCGAGGTCCGCCGTGCCGAGCTGCGTCTCGAGGAACGTGATCAGGGCGCCTCGCACCTCGGCATCGACCGGGACCCGCAACAGCCGCAACGAGAGATGGTCGACCGCGTCCGCCGCGGTCTTCGCACCGGACGACGCGACCGCGAGCGAGAGATCGAACTGCGCGGCGGCCCGCGAGATCGGCTTCACCCGGCGCACCGCCTCCTGGAAACCGACGAGGCTGCCGTAGCGCGTGTTGAAATCCTCGGCGCTGGCGACGACGTTCGCCATCGTCATGTCGCTGCCCTCCATGCCGCCGCCGCCGTCGGCACGCTCGACGGTCGCCTGGCGGATGTCCATTCCGGACAGGATACGGTCGTTGACGCGCCTGATCTCGCCGCCGGGATTGAAGCTCGGATCGACGAAGTTGATGACGTCGGGAAACAGCACGTCGCGGGCAAAATTGCCGCGCGCGAGCAGCAGCCCCGGCGTAATCCACGCGCGGCCTTGCGCCCAGCCGGCGACGGTCGGCGGGTTGAGCAGCACCTGCCCCAGTTCGCGGCTCACGACGAAGAGGTCGGGAATGCCGGCGAGCCGCTTCACCCCGAGCTTGCGATAGGTCGACACCACGAGCTCGACCGGGCCCTTGATGCGGGTGCCGAACGAGGGCGCCGCATAGAAATCGCGCGACAGGAACAACGTGCGCAGCAGCGGCGCAATCTCGTAGCCGTTGTCGCGCAGCACGGCGCCGAGCCGCGCCTGCATCGAAGGCGTTATGTCGTCGCGGACGAAGTAGCGGTAGAGCTTGCCGGAAATATATTCCGCAGTGACCTTCTGCTCGAGGATGATCTTGAGGATATCGATGCCGTCGAAATTGCCGGTGCGGCCGAGGAAGGTCTTCGGGGCGTCGTCGTGCTTTGCCGGATCGACCTTGAAGGCGAGATCGTCGTCGATCCAGCCGGTGAAGGCGCGGGCGGCTTCGCGGATGTCGGGCTCGGTGTAGTTGCCGACGCCCATGGTGAACAGCTCCATCACCTCGCGGGCGAAATTCTCGTTGGGCGCGCCCTTCACGTTCTCGGCGGCATCGAGAAAGACGAGCATCGCCGGATCGCGCGCGACATCGATCAGGAGCTCGCGGAAATTGCCGGTCGCCTGGCGATGGAAGAGCGCGAGCTGCTGCTCCATCTTGCGGTAGTCGCGGACCTTCTCCTCGCCGGTCGCGAAATGGCCGTGCCAGAACAGCGCCATCTTCTCTTCGAGCGGGCGCTGGGTCGCGACCATGCAGTCGGCCCACCAGTTGCCGAGCCGGCGGGTCTCGAGGTTCGTCGCACGCAGCCAGTAGAAGAAGCGGTCGACCACCGGCTGGAGCCGCCGCTCGCCCTCGGGCTTGACCTTTACGCCCAGAGATTCGCCGGTCTGCTCCGCACGGCGGGTCGCGGCGGGACGGCTCGGCGGGAAATTGCGCAAGCCCGGATCCCACACGCCGGACGGATCGAACGGCGCAAGATCATTGGGGACGGACTTGTAGTCGACCAGACGGGCGACCGCCTGAGCGGGCGTCATCGCCGCAAGTCGCGCGACCTCCTCCGGCGTGCCGCCGAAGCCGGCACGCTCCAGGAGATGGGCGGCGAAGTCATAGCTCCAGTCGGAATCGGCGATCGGCGTGAGGTCATCCGCCCAGCCGGCCGGCCCGGCAGAGCTTCGCGCCACATGAGCGAAACCGTGGACGAGCGACGGGTTCCCGAAATCGGATGAGCTGGCCATGGCAACCCCGCGGCGCGGAAAGGACTCTCATGCTTTCCCGTGCCGGGCGCCGCCATTCAAGCTATGGCCGCGATTGCCATTTCCGATAACGAAAGCCGCCGCCGGGCGCCGGGCAATCCCAAGCGGATCGGGTCTGCCGCCGGCACAAAAACGATCGGCACAGTGCTGAAGCTGCTTCGCGGCCAAGCTTGCTGGAGTTGTCGAAACAAATAGTGCCGCTGGGTCGAGAGGTAACAAACGCTCCAAGCCGCGCTCTATCTACTATCTCCGCCTTCCCGAACATCGACTGAGGGTGTAATTTTTACCGCAAGGTGCAAGCGGAGCACCCGAAGCCTCGCGGACCAGGCAGCCCTTGTTCTGCCCGACGCCGACGAACCAACGCTAAAACCGGTCAACCGCAACTTGAGGGGAGGCAACGATGGAAAGGCGCGAGTTCATTGCTTTGCTTGGCGGCGCTGCGGCTGCCTTGCCGATCGCCGCATCGGCGCAGCAGGCGGCACCGCCAAGTCCGGTGCGCCAGGATTGGTTGGACCGGCACAGGGAGGCGGCGCTCGAACCCGAGCTGCCGATCGTCGACCCTCATCACCACCTCTGGATCCGGCCGGGGTGGCGCTACACGCTCGACGACTTCCTGGCCGATGCGAACACCGGGCACAACATCGTCGCGACCGTGTTCGTGCAGGCGAACTCGATGTACCGGGACTCCGGTCCGGTCGAGATGCGCCCGGTCGGCGAAACCGAATTCGTGAACGGCATGGCGGCGATGTGCGCCAGCGGATACTGCAAGCCCAAGGTCGCCGCCGGTATTGTCGGCTACGCCGATCTGAGGCTGGGCGGCCGCGCCGAGCCGGTGCTCGTGGCCCTTCAGCGTGCCGGCGGCGACCGGTTCCGCGGAATTCGCAACGGCACCGCTTGGGATGCCGATACTTCGCTCCTCAATCCGGCTAACCGGGTGGCGCCCGGGCTGCTGGGGGACAAGACGTTTCGGGAGGGATTTGCGGTCCTTGGCCGCCTCGGCCTCTCGTTCGATGCCCTGGTCCTCCACCCGCAACTCAACGAGGTCGCGAATCTCGCCGGCGCGTTCCCGGACACGAAAATCGTGCTCAACCACGTCGGCAGGCTGGTCGGGATCGGCGCGTATGCGGGCAAGCTCAAGGAGGAGTTTCCCGGCTGGGCCGCGTCGATGAAAGCTCTCGGGAAGCACGAAAACATGTACGTCAAAGTCGGTGGACTGGGCCAGGCCGTCAATGGTCTCGGATTCGAGAAGCAGGCCGAACCGCCATCGTCCGAAACGGTGGCGAACGCGATGCGTCCCTATGTCGAGACCTGCATCGAAGCCTTCGGAACGCAGCGCTGCATGTTCGAAAGCAACTTCCCGCCCGACAAGGAAGGCTTCAGCTATCCGGTCTACTGGAATGCCTGCAAGCGGCTGACGAAAGGCGCGAGCGCGACCGAAAGGGCCGATCTCTTCGCCGGAGCCGCCACGCGCTTCTATCGTCTCAACGGGATTGGCTGATGCCAGCCAGCCGATGAGACGCCCCTAACGACGCCACTCAGGCGCCAATATCTGCACGGGAGTAACTTACATGGTCAGGATGATTGCAATCGTGGGGTTCGCGACTGCGCTCACCGTCTCCGGCTCGCTCGCTCAGCAACCGCCGAAGACCGAGCGCATTGGCGGCACGATCGAACGGGTCGATGGCAATGCGATCTACGGCAAAGGCGCCGACGGCTCGGCGATCACACTCAAGCTCTCGGACAAGGCGGTGATCACCGCGGTGACGAAGGCGACGTTTGCCGACATCAAGCCCGGCGACTATGTCGGGACCGGCGCGATGCCGCAGGCCGACGGCACCCAGAAGGCCGTGGAATTGCGCATATTTCCCAAGCCCCAGGAGGACGGCGGCCATTTCTACGAGGGGTGGTATGGAGCACCCAACGGCACGATGACGAATGGCTTCGTCCAACCGGTGACGGCGACGACGCCGACAACGGGTGCGGGCGAACAGAGCATCGTGGTCAAATATCCGCAGGGCGAGAAGCGGATCATGATCCCGGCAAACGCGCATGTCGTGCGCAACGTGTTCGGCAACAAAGAGGACCTCAAGGCCGGTGCGGCATTCCGTGCGGCGGCCGCGACCAAGCAGCCTGACGGCACCTACACGGCGAGCGCGATTGCCGTCGGCAGGGATGGCACGCGGCCGTTCTAGACGTTCGCCCTCGCGCTCCACCATGTCCTTCCGGACGCCGCGTGCGGTTCAGCCGTACGCGACGCCCGGATTGCTTTGCCCGACTTCTATGATGTAGCCGTCGGGATCGCGAATGTAGCAGCGTGTCTCGCCGTACTTCGCCTTCGGCTCGGTGATGAACTCGGCTCCCCGGCTTCGCCATAACTCGTAGCACGCGTGAATATCGGCAACGCGAATATTCATGAAGCTGCTGACTGAATTGGGATCGGCGGGAACGCTGAGCGTCACCGATGGCTTGTCGGGTGTCGGACCGCCCCCGACGTTGACGATGAGCCACGTGTTCGCGATCTGGATGTACCCCGGCGCGCCGGTGCTATCGCCTCTGCTCAGAATGCGAGCTCCGAAGACCTTCTCGTAAAATCGCGCCGATCTCTCGATGTCGGCAACAGTGAGAAAATGGGCGATGGTAATCCCGTCCTGCGGCGGCATCTGGTAGCTCTTCTGCCCGACTTGTACTTCGCTCATGGACGCCTCCAATTCGCACAAGGTATTTCCGGGTTCGCTAAAACACTTGGCGTGCCTTGGCGATGGACCGTGAAGCTCCTACAGGCCGAACATGGCATCGATCGAATATTTCCCCGCGCCTGTGACGTAAAGCAGCAGAAAGCCTCCCATGATACTGAGGTTTTTGTAGAAGCTTTCCATGCTCTCGACTTTGTTCGGACCGGTGAGCGTCCAATAGCGATGCGCAATGAGGGAAGCTCCCAGTGTGTATAAGGCCAGCAGCATCGCCAAAGGACGCGTGAACGCGCCGATGGCGACCGCGAACGCCACCGGCAGTTCCATGAATATCGCCACATAAGTAGCCGGTACCGGAAACGGCGCGCCGTCCTGCACCATACGAGCCACCGTGCCGGGATAGTCCATCAGCTTTCGCCAACCGAATATCAAATACAGCGCTGCGAGGAGAAGGCGCGCCACGAGAATGACTTCGTTGCCGATGGCGTTTTCCATGACGCTCGCCTCATTTTCCGCTTTCCCGTCGCCGCGACGCCGTCCCCGAGCCGCCTTCAACCGTCAGAGATCCAAATCCACCTCCGTCTGCGGCGTCGCGCAGCAGATCAGCACATTCCCTTCCGCGGGAGGTTCGAGCGGCTCGGGGTCATAGCGCACCGACCCGCCGATCAATGCGCACTCGCAGTTATGACAGACACCCGTCCGGCACGACCACTTCACCGGAACGGCGCAGGCCTCGGCGAACTCGAGCAGGTTCCGGTAGGTCGCGCTCCACGGCACATCGAGGCCGCTCCGCGCGAAGGAAACCTTCGGGCCGGAGCCGGCCGCGCCCGGCGGCGGGTGCGGCGGTTGAACAGGAGCTTTGGCGATCCCCGGCGTCATCGCGTCCTCCGGACCGAAGATCTCCCGGTGCAATCGCCCGCTCGCGACGCTCCAACTCCCGAGGTCTTTCATGAAGCTGCGGAGGAATGCGGGCGGGCCGCACAGATAGAAGTCGGCTGCGGATGGCACTTTCAGCCGTTGAAGCACTTCGAGGCTCAGGCGCCCGGGCGCGTCGTAGTCGTTGCCGAGCCGATCGCCCGCAGCCGGATTGCTGTAAGCGATAAAGCTTCGCGCACGCGGCAGCGATGCCATGAGCTCGCGGGCCTCGCGGGCAAAGGGATGCTCGGCCGCGTTCTGGGCGCCGTAGAGCCACCAGACCTCCCGCGGCGACCGGCTTGCCGCCAGGGCATGGAGCATCGCCAGCACGGGGGTCGCGCCGATCCCGGCGCTGAGCAGCACCACCGGTCCTTCGCCCGGCTGCAACGTGAAGCTTCCCCGCGGCGAGCTGACCTCGAGCAGGTCGCCGCTCTTGACCTGCGTGTCGAGAAACGTGCTGCCCTTGCCGTTCGCTTCCTTCTTGACGCTGATCCGGTAGGTGCCGGCATCCGGTGCGCTCGATATCGAATAATTGCGCAGGAGCGGCGGCATGTCCGCCCCCGGGCGCAGCCGCAGGACGAGGAACTGGCCGGGCAGCGCCGGCGGCAACCGCGAGCCGTCCTCGGATTCGAACGTCAACGAGACGACATCGGTGCTCTCCCGTTCGACCCGGGCGGCACGCAGTGTCCGGAAGCCGTTCCATGCCGGAGACGGCCCGGCGGCACGGCTCAAGCCGGCATTGCCGGAGGCCGGCGCACCGCCGCTCTCCTGCGCGGTCAACGCCTCGAACGAGCTTCGCCATCCCGGGCTGAGCGCCGGGATCCGAAGCGCGCGCTGCAGTTGATCCGGGCGATGCCCCGGCAGATAGAGCAGAGCGTCGATATCCGCGACGGTAAAATTCTCGGGCCCCTCCGCCACCTTGACGATCTCGTCGCCGGCACCGACCTCGCCCTCCTCCAGCACGCGGAAATAGAATCCGGGTCGGTGATGCGACACCAGAAGCGCGGGAATCCGCGGGTCGTTCATCCGAATGCCGACGCGGTAGCAGGTCACGCGCGGCTGCGTCACCTCGAACAGCGCGCTCCCGATGCGATAACGGTCGCCGATACAGACCTCGTCATCCGGCAGGCCGTCCACGGTGAGGTTCTCGCCGAACTGGCCGTAAGTGAAATCGCTGCGACCGAGGGCGCGTTCCCAGTGTCGATAGGAGTCGATCTGGTAGGTCATCACGGCGCGGTGCTCGCCGCCGTGGCCGCCGAGATCCCCCTGCCCGTCTCCATCGAGGTTGAGCCGCCGGACCGCGCGGCGCCCCGCGACCGGGTTCTTCCAGATTCCGGTGTAGACGGTCTCGCCGCGCCATTGGACGTTCTGCGGTAAGCCGACGTTGACGGCGAGCAATCTTGCCACGCAAAACACTCCGCTCGACTTCGATCGGAACCTACGTTCTGCGCGATGGGGACGCAACTCGAGCCTACACGATGACGCCGCGACGCCGTCGCCGGCCGTCGTTGTCGCCCGCGGTCATTTCGTGCATGCTGCCGCATCGAGCACTGCGGCGTGGCGCCTGGGGCGAAGAGTGTCGCGTCGTCTTCATTCCCGGAGAATGCGGATGACCGATGATGACACCATACGGGCAGCGCTCGAGCGTCACTGGACTGCTTCGGACGCCGGCGATTTCGAGGTCGAGCACGACATCTACCGCGATGATGCCGTGCTCGATTACCCGCAATCCGGCGAGCGAATCCGCGGGCGCCGCAATATTCAGCAGAGCCGGTTCGTGCAGCCGAACAAGAAGCGGTTCACGGTCCGGCGGATGATCGGCAGCGGTGATCTCTGGGTCACCGAATTCGTGCTTACCTATGACGGCGTACCATCCTATACGGTGAGCATCATGGAATTCCGCGACGGACTGGTGGCCCACGAAACCCAGTATTTCGCCGACCGGTTCGACCCCGCACCCTCGCGTGCGCATCTCGTCGAGCGGATGGACGAAGCCACGCCGTAAATGCCCGGGATCGGGGCTGATGTCCCGGCGGATCAAGCCGGTACGAGGCCCGCGACCGTAAGCCGAACGTTGCTCGGCGAGGGAGGACCCGTCCTTGCGGGTAGCCAAGTCGAACGCGATCAACGCACCTATGATACCAGACACCCGTCAATTTGTGGTGTAGTTGTGAACCAATTCACACTTGGTTAGACGCGGATTCGGATACCGTGATGAAAATGATTTACATATGCGTGGGAGTGCGTCATGCCGAGACAGCTCGATCGTGGACCACAATTCTCGAAAGCAACCTTCATGGCATCTCTGGTCGCTGCAGTTGCTTGCACCACCCCAGCCGACTCGCGCGCCAACGGATTCGTCCTCGAACCGAGCGGATCAGAACAGACGCTTCCCGCACGTATCGCGACCATCGTCGAGCACGTCCGCCGCTCCGATCCGGCGCTCGTGAAAAGCCTGCCGCCGGAATTGAGGATCGTGCAATTTCGAAACGACTGACGCGCCATGTCTGCATTCGACAGACCTGTCGCCGACACCGAACTGCATCCCTTGCGGCTGCTCGTCTTGCAACCCACGCCGTTTTGTAACATCGACTGTTCGTACTGTTACCTGTTCGAGCGTAAATCGACGGCGGCCATGAGCCTCGAAACGCTGGATCTCGTTTGCCGGCGTATTTTTGAATATCGGCAGCTTGGCCCGGTGCTGGACGTAACGTGGCATGCCGGCGAGCCGCTCACCGTTCCGCTCGCCTGGTACGAGGACGCTTTCGCCCTCATGGCGGAGCGCCGCCCGGCCGCCGTGCAGGTCAATCATCGCTTCCAGACCAACGGATTGCTTTTGAACGAGCGTTGGGTCCGGTTCCTCGCACGGACGAACGCGGGGATCGGTCTCAGCATCGATGGTCCCGCCGACCTCCACGACGCCAACCGGCGCAGCCGCAACGGGCGGGGCACCCACGCCCAGGCGATGCGCGCGGTCCGACTGCTGCAGGACCACGGCCTCGCCTTCAAAGTGATCACGGTGCTGACCGAAAAGGCGCTCGACGACCCGGACAGGCTTTTTGACTTTTATATCCAGAACGGCATCCGGGAAGTCGGCTTCAATGTCGAGGAGATCGAGGGTGCGTGTACGCGGTCGTCGCTTTCGAACGAACGCGCAGAGGTGAAATTTAGGAAATTCATCCGACGCTTTTTCGAACGCGCATGGAATGCGGCGGGTCTTCTCAAGGTGCGCGAGCTCGAGAGCACGCTCGGGCTGCTTCTGTCCGATATGCCGGCCAGGGACGAGCAGAATCTGGCGTTTGCGGTGGTGTGCGTCGGCTATGACGGACGCATATCGACGTTCTCACCGGAACTGCTTGGTGCGCACCACCGCCAATTCAAGGATTTCACGTTCGGTCACGTCGCCACACATCGCCTCTGCGACATCGAACGATCACCCCTTTTCAAAGAGATCGCCACCGAAATTCAGCGCGGCGTCGACACGTGCAAAGGCACTTGTCAATACTTCCGCTGGTGCGGAGGCGGTGCGCCGGCCAACAAGCTGTTCGAGACCGGAAGGTTTGACGCGACAGAGACGATGCATTGTCGGCTGAGCCGTCAGGCGGTGATCGACGAGGCAGTAGCCACCATCGAAGCTCGGCTCGGCGACCGCAAGATGCCGCATGCGGCGTTTCAGGCTGCTTTGTATTGAGGGGGGACGGGTACACGCGATTTTGAGCACGGGCCACGAAAGGAGCACGCCGTGGACAGCACCCTGCAAGCAGCATCCTCCGGCCATTCATGGCCGTTCGTCTTGATTGGCCTGCTGGTGGTCGCCGCGTACGCATGGCAGCGCTTCAATGAACCTTCCTTCCCCAATCAGAAAGCCCTGCCGCATACGCTCGTGCCGCTTCGCTACCTCTTTCTGAAGGCAGCGTACCAGAGGGCCCGTTACGTCTACCTGTTCGCGACATTGCTTTTATACTGCGTCCTCCTGGCCGCTGGCCCCTCCATGGTTCAAGTGCTCAACCCGGTCGGCTTCAAAGATTTTCCGGTCGACGCGTGGGCATTACTGGTTGCGCTCGTTCTCACGGGCATCGGTAACGTCGGAGACGCGTCGGCCTCCTTGAAGTGGCTCAACACGATCGAGGAGCAATTGCGTCGGTGGGTCCACGCCTGGTTCCTCGTTCCGACTGGAACCGAAAGAACGATCGCGATCCTGCAAGATGCGAGTTACGACCCTTCCGAAGCCCAACTCAATCTCGTTCCACGCGCCATCAGGGACATAGTGCGTGAGGATTTGAAGCTTCCGCCCGGCACGACTCGATATGGGCGGGCCCGCGCCGCAGCTCTCATTGCGTCGCTTAAACAGTCCGGGAACGGTCAGATGAGTAGGGCAGCGTTCGAGCCATTCAAGGACGACTTCGAAGCGATCGTCACGAGCTACAAGGCGCTGTCCTGGGAGAAGAAGGAAGGCGGATCATCCGACGACGATCGACGCGATGACAACTCTGATGACAATCTCACGAAGGCCGTCAACGATCTCCTCAGGCAGATCTATGCCTATATCAGTTGGGGGATTCGATCCGAGGCAGGCAGCGAAAGGGAGGTCGACCAGACGCTCGAAAAGCTCGGTTTCCGCGTTCCCGAGCGAGGGGGCCGCCGGCTGCTCGACATCGTCGCACCCGCTGCCGGTCTGGTCGCGGCCATCACGATCGTGTTCTGGCCCAGCGTCGATTTCATCAGCTCGGCAATGGGGGCGCCCGCTCCGACTGCATCGGAGAGCATCATTTTTGCGCTCACCTCGGCCGGTGGTGCCATGTTCATGTACGGACTGGCCGCGCTCATCGCATTCGATCGCCGCGCGAGCCAAATCGAAAAGAAAACGTGGCGTGCGGGATCGCCCAGATGCCTCCTTCCGATCGCGATGTGGTGCGGAGCGGTTACATGGGCCGTGGTCATGGCCACGACCATTTTCGGGCAATGGCCTCAGGCAGAACGGTCCCTGACCGGGATCGCTCATTTGATCGGGTCGTTTGCGATGAGCGGAACGGCCAGTTCTCCAACGGGGGACGATTGGACGTTTCTCCCGACCCGCTTCGTCACTGCGCTGCCGTGGATGCTTCCGGGCGCCACGGTTTGCGTCATTCTGGCCTGGAGCATAGGCGGAGACGTTCGACGAACGGACACCGGGCAACGAATCCGCGACGCCATGGTGCTCGAAATCGGCTTGGGAATAGCAGTCGCAGCGGCACAGTTGATCCAGACTGCCCTGATGGAAATCGTGTTCGGAGAGAAGGCCATATGGTACTTCGTGCCGATCGTCGGCCTGGCTGGTGTCGGTTGCGGGGCTGTGATCGGGTTCATGGTACCGTATGCCTGCAGAGCGAACATCGTGATGCCCCTCGATCCGATGGTCGCGCGCGACCTTCGCCGCCTGCGCGATCGGGCCGACGCCGCGTTCGGCAGCAAAATTGCGGCCGCAAACTGGTTGTTCATGCCGAACAATGAATTGGGCGGAATTACCCCGGCCGAGGCGGTTCAATACAAGACGCACGCGACCGGCGTGCGTCCGCTCCTCGAGCAAGATGTGGTCCGCTTTCTCGACGAGGCCCGGTCCGCGAGTCCTGCACCCACGTCCGTCGACGTCGCCGCCGCGGCGGTGCCAATCGTCCCCGCGTCCACGAAGCCTGCGGATGTCGAATTCATGCCGCACTGAATCGACGATATTTAGCGCCGGTCAGCACCACATACCGACGGCCCGAAACACGGCCGACCTCTCGCGTAACAGAACGACGTTGCGCGCGGCACCCCCGCTCACCCGGATGGATTCAGCCACGTTCTGGCCGGCGCGCATCGAGACGCCGTCGCCTCCGTCCACGACAGCCCCGGCTGGCACGGGTCGATCTCCCGCACCGGATGTCGACGACTTTCGTTTGCCTCAGTCGGCGTTGACCGATTGCACGGTCCAGTTGGTGTTGCCGACGCTGACGGCTGACAACACGGTGGCGCCATTCATGAACCACACCGCGGTGTTACCGCCGCTGTCGCGCCACAAGAGGTCGCTCATGCCGTCGCCGTTGTAGTCGCCGGTCTGGGCGATCGACCACGTGGTCGGCACATTGCCGAGCCCACCGGCCGACGACACCGCCGCGCCGTTCATCAGCCAGATCACCGCGTCGCCGACGGCGTTGCGCCAGACGATGTCGCGCTTGCCGTCGCCGTTAAAATCGCCGGTGCCGACGATCGACCAGTCAGTCGGAATAGTACCGACGCCTGCGGTCGATGCGATGGTCGTTCCGTTCATGAACCAGATCGCAGTGTTGCCGAGGTTGTCGTGCCACAGGATGTCGGCCTTGCCGTCGCCGTCGAAGTCGCCGGTGCCCGCCACCGTCCAGGTCGTCGGCACATTGCCGAGCCCCGCCGATGACGTCACCGTCGCGCTCGACATCAGCCACACCGCGATGTTGCCGGTGCTGTCGCTCCACAGCAGATCACCGAGGCCATCGCCGTTGAAATCGGCGACGCCGACCACCGTCCATGTGGTGGGGATGTTTCCGATGCTTGCGACTGACGACGCCGAGGTGCCGTTCATGAACCAGATGGAGGTATTGCCGGCGTTGTCACGCCACAGCAGGTCGGCTTTGCTGTCTCCATTGAAGTCCCGTTGGCCGACGATCGACGAGGTGCTCGGCAATCCGACGAAGACACCCGTCGACGATATGGCCGCGCCATTCATGAGCCACAACGCCAGGTCGCCGTTGCCGTCGCCCCAGACAATGTCGCTGAAGCCGTCGGCATTTAAGTCGTGAGAGGCGGGTCGGTACGTGTACCGATCGGCAGCGCTCGTCGCACTCGTTGCCACATCGTTCGTGACCGTCACGTCGACAATGCCACGGCCCGGCGGAGCGAAGACAGTGGCCCGGGTCGAGCTGTTGAATACGAAGTTCATCCCACGATTGCCGCCGAACTGGACCGTCGAGCCGATGGTGAAGTTCGAGCCTGTGATGGTCACATTGGTGCCGCCGGCCGCGGGACCGTTTGCCGGCGAGATCGATGTTACGGTCGGAGCCGCGATAGAATCGCAGCTATTCGTGAACCTGTTGAAAATCTGCCCGACGCTCCAAGTCCGTCCGCTCACCGTTATGGTGAAATCCTGCTTGGAGCAGGCATCCCCCACCTGACCCATCGTCGTGCTGTACCACGCCACGGGATCCGCGATCGAACTCGCAATTCCGATATCAGGATCGGTAATCGCGTTGGCAAGCGTGGTCGACGCCAACGCCGTTTCATTCTGGAGCGCGTTCGCATTGGGTCCGCAGTTGGTGCCTGCGCCCGGCCCGCTGAAGGTGTCGATGATGGTGCCGTAAATAATGGCCGGACCGCCTGCCATTGCAGCCGTATAATTATACGAGCAGAACTGGACGCCCGAGGTACCTCCGGAAGCGTTCGTCCAGGTCACGTTGGGCGGCATGAAGATCATGTATGCCGTGTTGCTGTCGGGACTCGGAAGCTTGCTCGCCTTGATTTGAGCCGCCAGCTCCGCCTGGATGTCGGAATCCGCCATGGTGCATGGACTGCTCGTGGCGCACTTGGACGGCACCAGGGTCACCGCTGACAGTCCCGAGCCACGCACGATGGTCTGTTGAGTGCCGCCCGAAAAGTTCGTGCTGTACGCCGAGAGCAGGTCCAGCCACGGGCTGTTCACCGCGTCCTGGAAAAACTGAGTGGCGTTCTGCGATACCAGCGGGTTCACGCTGCTGTTCCAGAACACGGGGACGACCTTGACCTGGCCGATGACCGGTCCACCGTAATACTGCATGGTCTGCGCGGCGGAACCCGACGCACCGATCGACAGCCCACACCAGCATGCTGCGAGCCAGCGAACAATTGCCCCCGCGCGGTCGATGCGGAAAACGGATCGACCCATATTATTCCCCCTGCACTGATTTCGACGACATCGATCGACGACAGCTACCGCAAGTCCGCGCGGTGCGGAAGAGAGCTTCGGACGCGCCGACGCTAGCTCACCAGGTTGGACTCGTCGTTGCGGGCGGCGGCGCCCATCGCCGCGGGCCACGGCTTGATCGGCGGCAACGTGATGCTGCGGCCGGCGGCTTGCAACGCCGCGACGAACTCCTTGTAGGGCGAGATACGCAGATACTGATCCGCGACCATCGCCACGGTGTGGCGGATACCGTGATCGGTCGCGAAGAAGTCGATGCCGTCGAGCGCGCCTTCGACCAGGAATGCGGTGAGCGCCGGCAGGAGACAGACGCCGAATCCGGCATGGACCAGCCCGAGCGCCACCTCGTAGGTACGGCAGTGGGCGACGACACGGTGCTCGGGGAGGACCTGCTGATACCACTGCTGGATGCGCAGCGTGTGCGGCGTGCCGAAGTGGAACTGGATGCAGCTGTTGAGGGTGTGCCGGGCCTCGTCCGACAGGGCGTCGAGGGAGCGCACTTTGCCAAGCTTGAGCGCGCTCGGCACCGCGAACACATAGGGGTCGTCGACCACCGGCACCTGGCGGAAGCCGACGCTCGACTGGGCGACGGAATCCGCCGCGATCAGGCCGATATTGGCCTGCCGCGAATAGAGCATTTCCAGCACTTCGGCCGGCGCCGCCTCGTGGATGTCGATCTCGATGTCGGAGCCCGCCGCGGCGCAGCGGGTGAGCGCGTCCGGCAGCACCGCCTTGATCACCGAGTTGAGGCCGGCGATGCGGATGATCGAGCGCTTGCCGGTGCCGAAACGGGCGAGATTGGCCTCCGCCTCCTCGATCTCCTTGAGCACGGTCTGGGCGTGGCGCATCAGCACCTGGCCGGCGTCGGTGAGCACCATCCGGTTGTGGCTGCGGTCGAACAGCCTGGTGCCGACGCTTTCCTCGAGCTTGGCGAGCTGCTGGGAGAGCGAGGGTTGGGCAAGGCCGAGCTGCTTGCTCGCGCGCGTCAGCGTCGAGGACTGCGCCACCGCCATGAAGATGCGAAGCTGATGCAGGGTCATTCGGGGGTCCTGGGTCGCGACCGCATCGCGCCGGCTTGCTGCTATTTCAGTTCGAACTCGACCAGTTCTACCCGAGTCGTTCCGACATTGCGGATGGCGCGAGTCTGGCCGCCGTCCTGCCAGAAGAAATCACCGAGCTTGAAAGCCCGCGACCGGTCGCGCGCACCGGGGACACTTTCGACGATCTCGCCGCCGTCGACCACGATGCGCATGCCCGGCGACTTCTGGGTGATGGCAGGGACCGACTGGCCCGGCTCCAGGACAAGCCGCCACGCCCGCACCCGGTCGCTGTCGACCACCTGGGTGTAGCCCGGCACGTCACGCACGCCGGGCGTGAGCCCCTCCGGCCCCGGCTTCGTCAGCGCGACGACGATGTTGTGGAACGGTGTCTCGCCGACATTCGAGCCGCGATGGGTGACGTGATGCTGGGAGTCGGCGGAATAGTTGACGTTGCCCTTGGTGCCCTGGCGCGGCCCGGTCACCGGTCCGCCCATCACCTGGCCGGTCTGGTTGGCCGCCTCGACGAGCACGCCGATCTGGTCGAGCGAGTGGGTGTGGTAGTTGGAGCCGCGGCCGGGCGGAATGTAGACGTTGAGCACCATGACATGGTCATTGGTGAACACCGGCTGATGAAAGGAGGCGTTCTGCACGGGAACCGCCGGCCCCTCATCCTGGGCGGTCGCCGGCTGGCCGATTGCGCCGACGAAGATTGCGCCCATGCTGATCGCGACTGCTGCCGCGAAGAGATACCGCATCAACTTCCTCCCGTTGTCGCCGCCTTGCGGGCGATCCTCTTGTAGGGCGGCGGAGATTGCGGGTTTCCGGCAGGGCTGGCAAGCCTCCACGATGACGCCCTGGCGCACGCTGCACGCATGCGCTTGCGGCAGGCGCCGCTGTGCGGTTCGATGGCACGGTTCTTGCGAAAAACGTCAGGCTTGAGTGGTCCTGTCGCCTCGGCTGTATGCCGGCATCCCGCCTCAAAAAGGCGGCACAGTGCGATCCAGACGGGACTTCGGAACCGAGCACAGGAGAGCTGCATGTCGCGCATTCGCTTGTTCGCCGAACCCGCTGCACTCGACATCGCGCTCGACCGCAGTGCGCTCGTCATCATCGACATGCAGCGCGATTTCCTCGAGCCGGGCGGCTTTGGTGAGGCGCTCGGCAACGACGTCTCCAAGCTCCAGGCTGCCGTCGGGCCGTGCAAGGACGTCCTCGGCAAGGCTCGCGAATTGGGCATGCTGGTCATCCATACCCGCGAGGGGCACCGGCCCGACCTCACCGACGCTCCCCCGCACAAGGTCGAGCGTGGCGACCCTTCGACGCGGATCGGCGCTCCCGGCCCGATGGGCCGCATCCTGGTGCGCGGCGAGCCCGGCCACGACATCATCCCCGAGCTCTACCCGGCGAAGGGCGAGCCGGTGATCGACAAGCCCGGCAAGGGCGCGTTCTACCAGACCGACCTCGACCTCATGCTGCGCAACCGCGGCATCGATACACTGATGGTGTGCGGCGTCACCACCGAGGTGTGCGTCAACACCACGGTGCGCGAGGCAAACGACCGCGGCTATCGCTGCATCGTGCTCTCCGACTGCTGTGCGTCGTACTTCCCGCACTTTCACGAGATGGGGCTCGCGATGATCAAGGCGCAGGGCGGCATCTTCGGATCTGTGACGTCATCGCAGGCGCTGCTCTCCGCGCTCGCCATGGCGGCGTAGTCTCTCCGCGCACTCTCCTCCACGGCTCCCTGCTGCGCAGTTCTCCTCCACCGCGCGGCCTTCGCCCTCCCCCGCTCTCGCGGGGGAGGGTTGGGGGGATTGTAGTCCGGACGAGCGCAGCGACATCCGGGGGCGGCGTCCGAGTGTGATCCGACATCCGAAGGTCCGCATGTCGCCCCGCTCATGCGGGCTACGCTGGCACCCGCCGCGAGCGGCTCTCTCCCCCCGCTTGCTTGTGGGGGAGAGTTGGAGAGGGGGAAGCTGACTCGCCGCCCGCACCACCGGCGCGTTCTCTGTGAAACCGCTGCGGCCCCCTCCCCGACCCTTCCCCGCAAAAGCGGCAGAGGGAGCGCAAACCTCCCGCATACCGAAATCCACTCGAGCGGAGATCAGCGATACCGTCGCGCTCCCGAACTCTCGTGCACAGATTTCGCACATGAAATGATCGAGATTTGATCCATTCGACATACTCTCATCATTACGTTTCCGCGCTGGCCGCCGTGATTTTCCCTTCCCGCGATCGCTTCCTTCAGGAAATGCGCCTTCCCGCGATCGTGCGCAATCGCAGCCGAGGGTGGCATGCTCCTTGCGAGCCTGGGAACCCGACCGTGTCGCGCGATCCTTCGTTGGCCCCGGAATCGATCGCAAGAAATCTATCGCACCTTGGTGATGCGGCGTGGCGGGGCCGAACAGGAGACCCGTGTCGGGAAGACCGGCCGCCCGAAGGTTCGGCGGTGACAGCGCATAGAGGCCGGCTTTCCCTCCCCAATTTCCCAGCGCAAAAGCGGCGGTGAGATTCTCGTTTTCCAAAGCCGTCCGCGTCCGCGCGCTCGCAGTCGAATGTCAGGAGGACGCAATGGCGGATTCGACTTTTCGCCCGAAGATATGGACGCCCGGCGACTGGAACGCCTTCTTCGGCTTCGGCACCAACATCCTCGTCAACATGCTCACGCTGACCGCGTTGTTGCGCTTCGTGCTCAAGATGCCCGAACTCGCTGGTGTTCGGACGCATCCTGCCCGCGGTCGGGCTGATGCTGTTCCTGAGCACGATGTACTACGCGTGGCTCGCCTATCGTCTCGCCAAGACCACCGGCCGCGACGACGTCTGCGCGCTTCCCTCGGGGATCAGCGTCCCCCACATGTTCATCGTCACCTTCGTGATCATGCTGCCGATCGCGCTCAAAACCGGCGATCCGGTCAAGGGCTGGCAGGCCGGGCTCGTCTGGGTGTTCTTCCAGAGCTTCATCCTGATGATCGGCGGCTTCATCGCGCCGTTCATTCGCCACGTGACGCCGCGCGCCGCCCTGCTCGGAACGCTGGCCGGCGTGTCCATCACCTTCATCTCGATGCGGCCGGCGCTCGACATGTTCATGACGCCGGTGATCGGCTTGACCTGCTTCGCCATCATCATGGTGAGCTGGTTCGGCGGCGTGAAATATCCCAAGGGCCTTCCGGCCGGTCTCGTCGCCATCATCGTCGGCATGGCGATCGCGTGGGGCTCGAACCTGTTCGGGCTCAACTATGGCGGGCTCAGCCTCGACGGGCTCGGCAAAGCGGTCGCGGGCTTCGGGTTCGCGGTGCCGCTGCCGGCCGTCGACATGGTGTTCTCCGGCTTCGAGTATCTCGGGATCATCCTGGTGACCGCCATTCCGTTCGGCATCTACGACCTCGTCGAAGCCATGGACAATGTGGAGAGCGCCGAGGCGGCGGGCGATCCCTACCCGACGACCCGCGTGCTCACCGCGGACGGCATCGTCAGCCTGATCGGCTGCCTGATGGGTAATCCCTTCATCAACGCGGTCTATATCGGCCATCCCGGCTGGAAAGCGATGGGCGGCCGCATCGGCTACTCCGCCGCCACCGGCCTCATGGTGATCGTTCTCGCCTGGTTCGGGATCATCGCCGTGCTCCTCGCGCTCGTACCCGTCGTCGCGATCTCGCCGATCCTGCTCTACATCGGCATGCTCATCGGCGCCCAGGCGTTCCAGACGACGCCGTCGTCGCATGCGCCGGCCATCGTGCTCGCGCTCACTCCGCATCTCGCGGCGTGGTGCAAGACGCTGATGGATGGCGCGCTCGGCGCCGCCGGCACCAACGCCGCCGCGGTCGGCTTCGACAAGCTGATCAGCCAGGGCGTGCTCTACCAGGGGCTCCAGGTCATGGGCGGCGGCTCGATCCTCACCGGCCTCATCCTGGCCGCGATCGGCTCGTTGGTGATCGACCGCAAGTTCCAGTCGGCGGCGGCCTTCGCGCTCGCCGGCGCCGTGCTGACCTTCTTCGGCTTCATGCACGGCGAGGCGATCGGGCTCGCGGTCACCCCGACGGTGGCAGTCGCCTACCTGATCGTGGCGGCGTTCATCTACGGGCTGAGCCGCTATCCGGAGATGGTGGACCTGCCCATGCCGAAGGCGATGCCGCACGCCCACGCTCAGCCGGCCGAATAGTTGACGTCGGGCGCGGGTTACGACCCGCGCCCTCACCTGCCACGGGATAAAGCGAATGCTCGCGTTTTGGGCATGGTCCGGGACATCCCGTGTCCCCCCTCGCCAACTCCTCGCCGAATAGACCGCCGCGGCCGCAGCCGCACCCATCCCCGTACCTCCCGCCGGTTGGCATCGCCCTTGCTCAAGGTGTGGTCATTCCGGCGTGAACACATCGGGAGGTGCCCGTGCCGAAGAAATCGCCCAAGAACTCCGCCGCTCATTCCAGGCTTGGCCTCGTCCTCGCGGCGCTTGCCGGTCTCCTCGCGTCCTCTGGCGCCGCGTCCGCCGCCGACAAGGTGACCTTCCTCACGAGCTGGTTCGCCCAGGCGGAGCACGGCGGGTTCTATCAGGCGAAGGCGACTGGTCTCTACGAGAAGGCCGGGCTCGACGTCACCGTCAAGATGGGCGGTCCCCAGGTGAACGGCATGCAGCTCCTGCTCGCCGGCGAGGCCGACGTGATGATGGGCTACGACCTCCAGGTGCTCAAGGCGCTGGAGCAGGGCTTTCCGCTCACCACCGTCGGCACCTCGTTCCAGTTCGACCTTCAGGGCATGATGACCCATGACAACGTCACCGGCCTCGGCGCCCTCAAGGACAAGACGATCCTGGTGGCGACGGCCGGCCGCTCGACCTGGTGGCCCTGGCTCAAGGCGAAATACAAGTACAGCGAGGAGCAGACGCGCCCCTATACGTTCAACCTCCAGCCCTTCTTCGCCGATCCCAACGTGGTGCAGCAGGCCTATCCGACCTCGGAGCCGTTCCAGGCCGAGCAGAAAGGCATGCCGGTGAAGTACTACCTGTTCGCCGCCGACGGCTATCCGCCGTACGGCACCACCATGGTCGCGACCCGTGCCCTGGTCGACAAGAAGCCCGACCTGGTCGCCCGCTTCGTCAAGGCATCGCTCGAAGGCTGGAAGAGCTACCTCGCCGATCCCGCGCCCGCGAACGCCCTCATCAGGGCGGACAATCCCAACATGAGCGAGGCGCAGCTCGCCTTTGCGGTGCGCCAGCTCAAAGCGCTCAAGGTGCTCGACGGCGGCGACGCCGCCACCATGGGCATCGGGATCATGACGCCCGAGCGCTGGAAGGCGACCTACGATTTCGCCGTCGCCGCCGGCCTCCTCAAGCCGAGCGTCGACTGGAAGGCCGCCTTTACCGACCGGTTCGTCAAGGACCTCAAGATCGCGATGTGAGGCCCAAATTATGAGGACCTAGCGGTGCTGGCGCCAACCGAGGCGTTGCCGGACGCAGCCAACAGCGTGCCAGCCGTCGAGGTGCTGGCGGCGAGCAAGGTTTATCCCGACGGCACGCATGCGCTCGCGCCGATCGACCTTGCGGTCGCGGCGGGCGAGTTCGTCACGCTGATTGGCCCGTCGGGCTGCGGCAAGAGCACGCTTCTCAAGCTGATGGCGAACCTGATCGCGCCGACCGAGGGCCGCGTGTCGTGGTGGCGCGCGGGTTACGGCGAGCTCTCCGGCGCCGGCCGGCAGGTCGGCTTCGTGTTCCAGGAGCCGACCCTGATGCCGTGGGCCCGCGTCGCGGCGAACGTGCGGCTCCCGCTCGACCTCGCCGGCGTCCCGACGCCGACGAGCCGTGCTCGGGTCGCCGACGCGCTCGGCCGCGTCGGGCTCGCCGATTTTTCGCGGCATTTTCCCCGCCAGCTTTCCGGCGGCATGAAGATGCGGGTCTCGATCGCCCGCAGCCTCGTGACCGACCCCGATCTGTTGCTGATGGACGAGCCGTTCGGCGCGCTCGACGAGTTCACCCGCAACCGGCTCGACGACGACCTCACTCGCCTCGCCTTCGAGCGCAAGCTGACCACCGTGTTCGTCACCCACTCGATCTACGAGGCGGTGTTTCTCTCCTCGCGAATCGTCGTCATGGCCGCGGGCCCGGGCCGCATCTTCGCATCGCTTGCGATCGACGAGCCGCAGCCGCGCCGCGAGGCATTTCGCAACTCGCCGCGTTTCGGCGAGTGTTGCAGGGATTTGTCAGCGCTGCTTGCGCAGGCCGCGACGGCCAGCTGTTAGTATGAGGCGCACAGACGAACATATTTGCCTGTCATTGCCCGGCTTGACCGGGCAATCCTGTAACCCCCGCGCTGATCGAGGTGACTGATGCCTTGCCCCACCGCAGTCCAGTGGTTACTGGATCGCCCGGTCAAGCCGGGCGATGACAGGTTGCGGCGACGCGGGATCGAGCAACCCATGCGCCGCCTGATGCAATCGGACACCGCCATATCGATCCTCGCACCGACGCTGGTCGGCATCGCGCTCATCGCTTTTTGGGAAATCGCCTGCCGCGTCGGCGGTGTCCCGATTTACCTGCTCCCGAAGCCGAGCGACATCGCGGCAAAGTTCGTCTCGGACGGCCCTGCCCTGCTCGGCGCGCTCGGATCGACGCTTCGCGTCGCGCTGCAGGCCTTCCTCGCGGCGATCATCGTCGGCACCCTCGTCGCGTTCGTATTCGTGCAGAGCCCGCTGGTCGAGAAGAGCCTCTTTCCCTACGCGGTGCTCCTCCAGGTGACGCCGGTCGTCGCCATCGCGCCGCTGATCGTGATCCTGGTGAAGAACACCCAAATCGCGCTCACCCTGTGCGCGACGATCGTGGCGCTGTTTCCGATCATCTCCAACACCACGCTGGGGCTGCGCAGCGTCGATCCCGGCCTCGTCAACCTGTTCCGCATGAACCGGGCCGGACGGCTGCAGACCCTCCTGCGGCTTCGCATTCCGAGTGCCCTACCCTATTTCTTCGGCGGCCTGCGCATTTCGAGCGGCCTTGCGCTGATTGGCGCGGTGGTAGGCGAGTTCGTCGCCGGCACCGGCGGCCGCAGCTCCGGGCTCGCCTATGAAATCCTCCAGAGCGGCTTTGCGCTCGACATCCCCCGTATGTTCGCGGCGCTCTTCCTCATCACGCTCGCTGGTGTAGCGTTGTTCGTCTCCATGGTGGCGCTCTCCAAGCTCGCGCTCGGGCAGTGGCACGAAAGCGAAGTCGGAGCCGACGCATGACGCTGATCCGCGGTGCGGAAGGGATTTTCACCGGCCTGCCGGGCGAGGCCATGCGCGCGAAGGGCGCGATCCGCATCGACGGCGACCGCATCGCGGCGATCGGCGATCCGTTTGCGCCGCAGCCCGGCGAGCACATCATCGATGCCACCGGCTGCGTGATCTATCCCGGCCTCGTGTCCACCCATCATCACCTGTTCCAGAGCATCCTCAAGGGCGTGAGCTCCGGCATCAACCTGCCGCTCATGGGCTGGCTGCGCTCGGTGCCGCATGCCTATTGGAGCGAGATCGGCGAGGAGGAGCTCTACGTCGCCGCCCGCATCGGCCTCGTCGAACTGCTGCTCTCCGGCACCACCACGGCGGCCGACCACCACTACATGTTCTCCGACACCTACCGCTTCGACCCGGCCGACGTGATCTTCGCCGCCGCCCGCGATCTCGGGATGCGGCTCGTATTCTGCCGCGGCGGCGCGACGGTGTTCCGCACTTTCGACACGCCCGGCTACAAGCCGATGCCGACCGAGCCGCTCGACGCCATGATCAAATCGGTCGAGGCCTGCGCGCAGCGCTACCACGACCCCTCCCCCGCCAGCATGAGCCGCGTCGTGTTCGCGCCGACCGCACCACCCTGGGCGCTGGCGGTGCCCGAGCTGAAGGTGGTCGCCGACGCCGCGCGCCGGCTCGGGCTGCGCCTGCACAGCCACATGTCGGAGACGACCGACTATGTCGATTTTTGCAGGGAGAAATTCGGCAAGCGCCCGATCCACTGGATGGCCGAGCACGACTGGCTCGGGCCGGATGTGTGGTTCGCTCATCTCGTCCATGTCGACAAGGAGGAGATGCAGCTTCTCCTCGATACCGGCACCGGCATGGCGCACTGCCCGCAGTCGAACTGCCGGCTCGGCTCCGGCGTCGCGCCCGCCGACCTGATGGCGGCGGCCGGCGGCGCGGTGTCGCTCGCCGTCGACGGCGCCGCCTCGAACGAGTTCGCCGACATGATCAGCGAGATGCACAGCGCCTGGCACACCCACCGCGCGCTCAAAGGCGCCGCCGCGACCACCGTGGAGGACGTCGTGCGCTGGGCGACCGTCAACGGCGCCCGTGTGCTCGGCATACCCGACATCGGCGTGCTGGCGCCGGGCAAGCTCGCCGACCTCGCCGTGTTCGATCTCGCGAGCCCGCGCTATTTCGGCCTGCACGACAAGCTGATCGGCCCGGTGGTCGGCGCCGGCACGCCCGACCTCAAGGTGTTGATGGTCGGCGGCCGCGTCGTCGTCGAGAACGGCGCGATCCCGGGGTTCGACCTCGAAGGATTGCGGCGCGAGGCAGCCCGCGTGGTGACGCGGTTGCTACACTAGGAGACTGGACCGATGAACCTTCACCGACCTCATCCTGAGGAGCACGTAGGATGGGTTGAGCGCAGCGAAACCCATCAGGGGCCGCGACATGATGGGTTTCGCGAGAGCTCAACCCATCCTACGAAACCGCTGCACTAGGAGACTGGACGAATGCCCCCCTTTCCGACCTCATCCTGAGGAGCCTGCGAAGCAGGCGTCTCGAAGGATAGCCCCACGCGCTGCGGCCCGTGGCCGTCCTTCGAGACGCGTCCTGCGGACGCTCCTCAGGACGAGGTCAGTGAGGGATCCAGGCAAGTTGAAGAGCGTAAGGAGAAACGCCCATGCTCGCCACGAAACAGAAAGTTCTCCGCCGGTTCTGGTACGCGACCCTGCCGCTTGGCAAGCTCACGGCCGGGCCGCAGCCGTTCACCCTGCTCGGCGAGAACATCATGCTGTTCCTCGACGACAAGGGTAAGCCTGCCGCACTGCGCGACCGCTGCCGCCACCGCACCGCGAAGCTCTCCAAGGGCTGGTGCCGCGACGGGCACATCATCTGCGGCTATCACGGCTGGGAATACGATCGCACCGGCAAGCTCGTGAAGATTCCGCAGTTCGGGCCGGATCAGGCGATCCCCAACGTCTCCGTACAGGCCTTCCACTGCGAAGAAAAATACGGCTATGCCTGGGTCGCGCTCGACGACCCGCTGCTTCCGATCCCCGATCTGCCGGAAGAGCGCATGCCAGGCTTCCGCCGCATCCACCAGTTCGACGACCGCTGGAACACCGCGGCGCTACGCATGATGGAGAACTCGTTCGACAACTCGCACTTCTCCTTCGTGCACCGCGCGACCTTCGGCCAGCAGGACCAGCCCAAGCCCGAGAAATACGAGCTCATCGAGACCGATTACGGCTTCCGCGCCGAGACCATCGTGCCGATCAAGAACCCGCCGGCGGCCCACCGCATCACCGGCACCGCCGATCCGATCACCACGCGGCACATGCGCAATGCGTGGTTCATGCCGTTCTGCCGTACCCTCGACATCGAGTATCCCTCGGGCCTGCGCCACATCATCTTCAATTCGGCGACGCCGATCGACGATAACAGCATCCAGCTCGTGCAGATCCTGTTCCGCAACGACCGCGAGGAGGACTGTTCGACCAAGGAGCTGATCGACTGGGACGCCGCGATCATCGCCGAGGACCGCGAGATTCTGGAATCGACCGACCCCGACGCAATCGTCGACGTCGAGCGCAAGATCGAGATGCATATGCCGTCGGATCGCCCCGGGGTGATCATGCGCAAGCGCCTGCTCGCGCTCCTCGCCGAGCATGGCGAAACCGAGGTGCCGCGGCCGGCGGCTTGAGAGCACTCGCGCAAAATTGATCCAAAAAACGGGCGCCTACATTTTGAACGTGCAGATTGTTTGGTCGGTCGCTGCGTCGCCGTGCTGTGCATTGATCGGAATTGCTGCGCGCAGCGGAGTGGCGACGCTCGCGCGATATCGCCGATCAACGGCGATTCCTGCGATGGCTTGAGGGTTTGGCGAACCCGCTCGACGGGTCGCCCGGTTTCAACCGCCCGCCCTGCATGCCAGCACAGCGACGACGCGCGGTACCGCCAGCGACGCGGAGACCCGACGTGAGGCGACGGCGAGCCGCGCGATGACGTGCCGGAGATATCAGCCCCGCTCGCAAGTCCGGTCCGTCGTTCGCGGCTCGTCCATGCATCCTGGAGAATAACAATGAAAACCATGCTGGTTTTGTCGACGCTCGCCGGCCTCGTCGTCGCGACGCCGTCCTTCGCACAATCGCCGCCGAACACCTACTCGCCGGCGTTCGGGTACCCGTCCTATGCCGCGCCGAGTGCCCGTGCACCCAACGTGAACGCGCCCGAGTTGTTCGGCGCCTGGGAGTCCGGATCCACTTGGGACGGCGCTGGGCAGGTGCGGACGCGGAACCGCCAGTAAACGGGTGGGTAAAAGCGACCACGCCACGCTTCGTATCCTATCAGCCGTCATGGCCGGGCTTGTCCCGGCCACCCCGATCATAAGGCACGGCTGTGCCCAGTTATCGGGGTCGCCGGGACAAGCCCGGCGATGACGGCACATAAAAAACTCCCGGCCGAAGAGCCCGCCGGGAGCTTGATCTCTTGCCTTGCGGACGAGCGCGTTACTTCGCAGGCAGCTTGTCGTCCACGCCCTTGACGTAGAAGTTCATGCCGAGAATCTGCGGGTCGGAGAGGTTCTTGCCGCCCTTGCATTCCACGGTCTTGCCGTCCTGGCCGATGACCGGGCAGGCGAACGGATGGAGCGTGCCGGCGGTGATCGCCGCTTCGGTCTTCTGCGCCATCGCCTTCACGTCTTCGGGCATGTTGGTATAGGGCGCCATCACCACGAGCTTCGACTTGAGTCCGCCCCAGGTGTCGGTCGAGGTCCACTTGCCGGCGAGCTCGGCCTTGACGCGCTCGTCGTAATAAGGCGCCCAGTTGTCGACGATCGCGGTGAGCTGGGCTTTCGGGCCGAACTTGATCATGTCGGAGTCCTGCCCGAACGCGTAGGCGCCGCGTGACGCTGCGGCCTGCATCGCCGCCGGACTGTCGGTGTGCTGCATGATGACGTCGGCGCCCTGGTCGAGCAGCGCCTTCGCGGCGTCGGCTTCCTTGCCCGGATCGAACCAGGTGTTCACCCAGATGATCTTGACCTTGATGTTGGGATTGATCGACTGCGCCCCGAGCATCGTCGCGTTGATCCCCGACACCACCTCGGGGATCGGGAACGAGCCGATATAGCCGAGCACGCCGCCCTTCGACATCTTGGCCGCGATCTGGCCCTGGATGTAACGGCCTTCATAGAAGCGGCCGGAATAGGTCGCGACGTTCTTCTCGCGCTTGTATCCGGTAGCGTGCTCGAAATCGACCTTGGGGAATTTCTTGGCGACGCGAATCGTCGGGTCCATATAGCCGAACGAGGTCGTGAAGATGAGCTTGTGGCCGGTGCGCGCGAGCTGCTCGATCGAGCGCTCGGCATCGGGACCTTCGCTGACGTTCTCGAGATAGGTCGTCTCGATCTTGTCGCCCATGTCCTTGACGAGCCCCTGGCGGCCGACTTCGTGCTGGTAGGTCCAGCCAAAGTCGCCGATCGGGCCGAGATAGATGAAGCCGACCTTGAGCTTGTCGGCGCCTTTGGCGACGGGAATGGTCGATGACACGGCGGCCGCGACGAGCGCGGTGGCCGCGGCACCGATGACGATGACGGAAGTTCGCATGGGGGGACTCCGGGTTCTCGACGGGCGAACTTGTGGCTCCGGCTGCGGCGCCCGTCAGCGCGCAGCCGGAACATCTCAGCGGTCTGGTACGAACACCATGCCCAGCGAAGCCGGCGCCGTCGATCCGGCGGTGCTGCTGCGCACGCGCGAGATCAATACCAGGACGATCACCGTCGCCAGATAGGGCAAAGACGACATCAGCTGCGACGGAATGCCCAGTCCCAGCGCCTGGGTATGAAGCTGCAGGATGGTGACCGCGCCGAACAGATACGCGCCGATGACGATGCGTGCCGGCTTCCACGACGAGAACACCACGAGCGCGAGCGCGATCCAGCCGCGACCCGCCGTCATGCCGGCCACGAAGAACGGCGTATAGGCGAGCGGCAGATAGGCCCCGCCGAGACCGGCGCAGGCCCCGCCGAACAGCACCGCGAGCGCACGAATCTTGAGCACTGGATAGCCGAGCGCATGGGCCGAAGCAGGGTTGTCGCCGACCGCACGCAGGATGAGGCCGGCGCGGGTACGGTAGAGGAACCACCAGATGCCGATCACCAGCACGATCGAGAGGTAGACGAAGGCGTCCTCAGCGAACAGGATTCTTCCGATCAGCGGGATATCGGTGAGCACCGGGATGTAAAGATGCGGCGCCTGCTCGATCCGCTCGCCGACGAAGTTAGCGCCGATCAGTCCCGACAGGCCGACACCGAAGATCGTTAGCGCGAGGCCGGCCGCGACCTGGTTGACAGCGAGCCCCAGCGTGAGCAGCGCGAAGATCGCCGACATTCCGGCGCCGGCCGCGGCGCCGGCGATGGCGCCGATGGTGATCGAGCCCGTCAAATAGGCCGCCCCGAAGCCACACGCGGCGCCCATGATCATCATGCCCTCGAGGCCGAGGTTGAGCACGCCGGAGCGCTCGACGACGAGCTCGCCCGAAGCGGCGAGCAGCAGCGGCGTCGACGCCGCGATCACGGAGAGGAGGATGGCCTCAAGCATTCCCATGTGCCACCCCGGCGCGCGATGTGACCAGACGGAAACGATAGAGGATGAGCGAATCGCAGGCGAGCACGTAGAACAGGAGAATTCCCTGGAAAACCTTGGTCAGGTCGAGCGGCACTTTCATGGAAATCTGCGCGTTCTCGCCTCCGATGAAGGTCAGCGCCAGAAACAGTCCCGCAACGAGGATTCCGATCGGGTTGAGCCGGCCGAGGAAGGCGACGATGATGGCGGTGAAGCCATAGCCCGGCGAGATGCCGGGTTGAAGATGCCCCACTGGCCCCGCCACTTCGATGATGCCGGCGAGACCGGCGAGCGCGCCCGAAATCAGGAACGTGACGATCACCAGGCGGTCGGAGTCGAAGCCGGCGAAGCGCGCTGCCCGCGGCGCCGCGCCGACCACGCGGATCTCGAATCCCATGATGGTGCGACCGAGAAGAACGGTCGCAATCATTACGACAATGAGCGCGATGACGCTGCCCGCATGCAGGCGCTCGTCCGTAAACAGCGTCGGCACCGTCGCCACCGGATCGAATTCGGCGGTGGTCGGGAAATTGAAGCCATTGGGATCGCGCCAAGGTCCGCGCACGAGATAGTCGAGCAACAGATCGGCGACATAGACGAGCATCAGACTGGTGAGGATTTCGCTCGCCCCGAACCGCACCTTGCAGAAGGCGGGAATGAGAGCGTAAAGCGCGCCGCCGACGGCGCCTGCGACCAGCATCGCCGGCAGCACCCAGGCACCGGCGTCGGTCCCCTGCGTCTTCACCGCGATCCATGAGCCGCAAACGGCGCCGATCAGGAACTGGCCTTCGGCGCCGATGTTCCAGACATTGGCGATGTAGCAGAGAGCGAGGCCGACCGCGATCATCACGAGCGGCGTCGCCTTCACCACGATCTCGCTCAGCGAGTGCAAATCGGACAAAGGTTCGAGAAAATAGACGTCGAGCGCGGTGATCGGGTTCTTGCCGAGAATGGCGAACAGGACCGCCATGGTGACGAGGGTCAGCGCGATCGCGATCAGCGGCGACGCGATGGCGATGGTCGCGGAGCGCTCGGCGCGGCGCTCAAGGGCGATGTGCATCGGCAACCTCCTCGCTGCGCGCCGCGGCTCCGCCCATCAACAGGCCGAGCGACTCGCGGGTCGCCTGCGCCGCATCGATCGCGGGCGACAGGCGGCCGTGGAAGATGACGGTGATGCGGTCGGCGATCTCCTCGAGCTCGTCGAGGTCCTGGGAGATCACCAGCACCGCGGCGCCGCGTCCGGCGAGATCGATCAACGCCTGGCGGATCACCGCCGCCGCGCCCGCATCGACGCCCCAGGTCGGCTGCGCGACCACAAGCACGCCGGGCTCGCGCAGGATTTCGCGGCCCACCACGAACTTCTGCAGATTGCCGCCGGAGAGGCTCACGGCCTCGGGGTCGCGTTTCGCCTTGCGCACGTCGAACACCTTGGTGGTGCGGTCGACCGTATCGAGCATCGCGCCACGGTTGACGAAGCCGCGGTTGACCATGCCGCTCGCGGCGTGTCCGGTAAGCAGCGCGTTGTCGGACAGCTTCATGCGCGGCGCGGTGCCGTGGCCGAGCCGCTCCTCGGGAACGAAGGCCGCGCCGAGCCGGCGCCGCTCCGTGATCGACAAAGTGCCGGCGCCGTTGCCGTCGATCACCACGTTGCCGGCCTCGGCGCACCGGCGCTCGCCGGACAGCGCGGCAAAAAACTCGTCCTGGCCATTGCCGGAAACCCCGGCGATGCCGACGATCTCTCCCGCCCGCACCTCGAGCGAGAGGCCCTGCAAGTGCACGCCATGCGGATCGTCCGGCACGAGATTAAGATCGCGCACGACGAGCCGCGGCACGCCGGCGGCACGTCCCGCTGCGGCCTTCACCTCGCCGATGTCGGCGCCGACCATCATGCGGGCGAGTGAGGCCGCGGTCTCGCGGCGCGGATCGCAGGTCGCGATCTTCTTGCCGCCGCGCAAAATGGTCGCCGTGTCGCACAGCGCCTTCACCTCATCGAGCTTGTGGGAGATGTAGAGGAGCGCGCGCCCTTCGTTCTTGAGCCGCTCGAGCGTGATGAAGAGCTGGTCGGTCTCCTGCGGCGTGAGCACCGAGGTCGGCTCGTCGAGAATGAGGAGCTTCGGGTTCTGCATCAGCGCGCGCACGATCTCGATGCGCTGGCGCTCGCCGACCGAGAGCTGCCAGACCTCGCGATTGGGCTCGAGCGGCAGCCCATAATCGCGCGACAATTCCGCGAGCCGCTTCGACATCGCATTGAACGGCTCGTTGGTGGAAAGCCCCAGCGCGACGTTCTCCGCCACCGTGAGGTTGTCGAATAGCGAGAAGTGCTGGAACACCATGCCGATGCCGAGCGCGCGCGCCTGCGCCGGGCCGGCGAGATCGACCTTGTTGCCCATCCATCGCAACTCGCCCGAGGACGGCTGCAAAAGGCCGTAGATGATCTTGACCAGGGTCGATTTGCCGGCGCCGTTCTCGCCGAGCAGCGCATGGGTCTCCGCCGGATATAGATCGAGATCGATGGCGTTGTTCGCGGTGAAGTCGCCGAAGCGCTTGGTGATCTGCACCGCGGAAAGCAGCGGCGCGCGCGCGGCCGATGCGTCCGGTGCCGGATTCGGGTCAAGCATGCGAAGCTCCTGCCGCGGAGACGCGCGCGGGCACTGTTGCGACAGAGGCGCTCGCCGCCTCGCGGCGGATCAGGAGCTGGGCGGCGATCGAGGTCGCGATCGCCGCGGGTGCTTTGTCGTGGATTTCGGTGAGCCCGATCGGGCAAATCAGCCGGTCGATGTCCTCGATGGCGAATCCGATCTGGCGCAGCGTGCTCACGAAGCGGGCGCGCTTGGTGCCGCTGCCGATCAGGCCGACATAAGGAAACCGCGGCGCCTTCAGTGCCGCCGCCGCGACGTCGAGATCGAGGGCGTGGCTGTGGGTCATGATGGCGACGAAGGCGCCATCGGGCGCCTGCTCGAGGACGCGCACCGGCTCGTTGCCGGCGCGGCACGTCACGTTCGCCGGCACGTGCGCCGGGAACGCGCCGGCGCGCGGATCGATCCAGGTCACCGCGAAAGGCAACGCCGCGAGAGCCAGCACGAGGTGCTGCCCGACATGACCGGCGCCGAACAGATAGAGCGCCGTCACGTCGGCGCCGAACCGTTCGACGATGCGGCCGTCGGCAAGCTGCGCATAGCGCACCCCGAGCGGTATGAGGTCGGGCGTCGCCGTCATCCGCACCGTCGGATGCGCCGGCTGGGCAAGGGTGGTGAATTCCCCTGCCCGTTCCGCCGCCGCGAGCCGGCCGATCCGGTCGACGTCGGCGGCACCGAACCGCTCCAGCGTCACCAGCACGCGCCCGCCGCAGCACTGGCCGAGCTCGGGGCCGAGCGCCTTGTCGAGCCGCCGGTACGACGCGCCGGCCCCGGCCATCATCGATTGGGCTTCGGCCAGCGCCAGCCATTCGAGCGCGCCGCCGCCGATGGTGCCGGAGAACCGTCCGTCGGGCCGCACCATCATGCGCGCACCGGGCTCCCGCGGGCTCGATCCCTGGACCTTCGCGAGGGTCACGAGCACCGCCGCACCATGCTCGGTGAGGAAGCGTTCGACCGTGGGCCAGACCTGGATCATAACGGGCTCAATGCTGCTCCAACGCCCCTATCGCATGCAAGATCGATTCCGGGGTCGCCGGAGCGTCCAGCCGAACCGGCCGTCCCGGCGCCAGGCTGTGGATGGCGTCGGCGACCGCGGCGAACACCGAGATCGCGAGCATCAGCGGCGGCTCGCCGACCGCCTTCGAGCGATAGATCGTCGATTCGCGATTGGGGCCTTCGAACAGCGCGACGCGGAAGTCGGGCGGCACATCGGAGGCGCAGGGAATCTTGTAGGTCGACGGCGCGTGGGTGAGCAGCCGGCCCTTGTCGTCGAACACAAGCTCCTCGGTGGTCAGCCATCCCATGCCCTGCACGAAGCCGCCTTCGATCTGGCCGATGTCGATCGATGGATTGAGCGAGCGGCCGACGTCATGGAGGATGTCGACGCGCTCGACCTTCATCTCGCCGGTCAGCGTATCGATCGACGACTTCGGCGCATGCCGCGCCATAGGCGAAGTAGTAGAACGGCCGCCCGGTCGCGCGCTTGGCATCCCAGTGGATCTCGGGCGTGCGGTAGAATCCGGTCGAGGACAGCGAGATGCGGCCGAGATAGGCCTGCTTGACGAGATCGGGGAACGCGATCGCGCGGTTGCCGATCAGCACCTGGTTGTCGAGGAACGTGATGCGGTCGGCCGGCACCTCATAGGTCTCGGCCGCGAAGTCGACGAGGCGGCCCTTGATCGCAGCGGCGGCCGCACGCGCCGCCATCCCGTTGAGGTCGGAGCCCGACGACGCCGCGGTCGCCGAGGTGTTGGGCACCTTGGCGGTGGTGGTCGGGGTGATCCTGACCTTGTCGAGATCGATGCCGAACTCCTCGGCGACGACCTGGGCGACCTTGACGAACAGCCCCTGCCCCATCTCGGTGCCGCCGTGATTGAGGTGGACCGAGCCGTCCTGATAGACGTGCACCAGCGCGCCCGCCTGGTTGAGGAACGTCGTCGTGAAGGAGATGCCGAACTTGATCGGCATCAGGGCGATGCCGCGCTTGAGATACGCGGCTCCCGGCATTGAATGCCGCGATAGCCTTGCGCCGCGCGCGGTAGTCGGACGACGCTTCCAGCGCCTCGATCAGTTCGGGCGCGATGTTGTCGGTGATCTGCATGCCGTACGGGCGTCATGTCGCGGCCCGGGCCGTAGAAATTGGCCTTGCGGACATCGAGCGGATCGAGCCCCAGCGACCACGCGATATCGTCGAGCACCCGCTCGATCGCGATCATGCCCTGCGGTCCGCCGAATCCGCGGAATGCGGTGTTCGAGACCGTGTTGGTCTTCATGCGCTTGGTGACGATGCGGGCGGCCGGCAAGTAATAGGCGTTGTCGGCGTGAAACATGGCGCGGTCGTTGATCGCGCCGGAGAGATCGGCGGAATAGCCGCAGCGCGAGGCGAGCGTGACGTCGAGCGCGGTGAGCCGGCCGTCGTCTCCGAAACCGACCTCGTAGTCGGCGCGGAAATCGTGCCGCTTGCCGGTGAGGCTCATGTCGTCGTCGCGATCGAGGCGGAATTTGCAGGGGCGCCCGGTGACGCGCGCCGCAAGCGCGGCGAGCGCCGCCCATTGCGCCGCCTGGCTCTCCTTGCCGCCGAAAGCGCCGCCCATCCGCCGCACCTCGACGGTGACCGCGGCATTGGGCAGTCCGAGCATGTGCGCCACGATGTGCTGCAGCTCGCTCGGATGCTGGGTCGAGGCATGGACCAGCATGTCGTCCTCGCCGGGAATGGCGAGCGACACCTGGCCCTCGAGATAGAAGTGCTCCTGCCCACCGATGCGCAGCGTGCCGGCGAGGCGGCGCGGGCTTGCCGCGAGCGCCGCCGCGCTGTCGCCTTTCGTAAAGGCATAGTCGGGCAGGATGTGGCAATCCGCCTCCAACGCATCGTCGACGGAGACCAGCGGCCGCTCCGCCGCGACCTCGACCTTGCCGAGGCGTGCGGCGCGGCGCGCGATGTCGCGCGTCTCGGCGACCACCGCGAACACCACCTGGCCGTCGAATTCGATCGTGTCGGCGGCGAGCATGGGATCGTCGCCCATCACCGGACTGACGTCGTTGCGCCCGGGAATGTCGGCCGCGGTGAGCACCGCGACGACACCGGGCACTTTGCGCACGGCATCGAGATCGATGCGCACGATCCGTCCGCGCGCCGCGGGCGCCCGGCCCGGCGCGAGATGCAGCGTGCCCTCGGGCTCGCGCAGGTCGTCGATGTAGACGGCGGTGCCGGAGACATGGCGAACCGCAGAATCGTGCGCAGTCGGCCGGCCTACGACGCGCAGGGAGGGATCGCGGGGCGAGTGATCACGGAGCGGCTGCATGGGCATCCTCGCGCCAGCCGACGACACGCGTCGTGTGAGAAGCGGCGCCGCCGATCTCGATCAGCGCCTTGCGCAGCAGCCCCTGGGCAGCGCGCAGACGATAGGCGGCGCTGGCGCGCTGGTCGGTGATCGGCGAAAAGTCCGCCGCAAGCGCGGCGCAGGCCGCTGCGGCAACGGCGGGATCGGCAAGCGTCGGCGCCGGCGAGCGCCGCCTCGGTCGCTCGCGCGCGCTTCGGCGTCGGCGCCATGCCGCCGAAGGCAATGCGCGCTTCTCCGATGCGAGAGCCGTCGAGGCGGAGCTTGAACGCACCCATGACTGCCGAAATGTCCTGGTCGAAACGCTTGGAAATCTTGTAGCAGCGGAATGCTTCGCTCGGGCCGAGCTTCGGCACCCGGACGGCACGGACGAACTCGCCGGCCTCGCGCTGCTGGCGCCCATAGGCGATGAAGAAGTCCTCGAGCGGAAGCTCGCGCGTTGCCGCACCACGCTGCAATACGAGGGTCGCGCCGAGCGCGATCAGCGCCGGCGGGGTGTCGCCGATCGGCGAGCCGTTGGCGATATTGCCGCCCACCGTGCCGACGTTGCGCACCTGCTTGCTGGCGAACCGGCGCATGAGCTCGCCGAGATCGGGATCGATCGCGGCGAGATATGGCAAGGCGGCGGCGTGGGTCGCGGTCGCTCCGAAGGTTACTCTCGCGGGCGCCTTCGAGCGATCGCGTCGAGGCCTGCACCCGCCCGAGCCAGATGATCTTCGACAGAATTCCGCAGCTGCTTGGTGATCCACAGCCCGACGTCGGTCGCCCCGGCGACGAGGACCGCATCGGGGTGCTGTGCATACAGGGACGCCAAAGCCTCGATGCTCGCCGGCGCGGCGAAGAAGCGATCGGGCGTGCCGACCATGACGTCGGCGTTGTCGTCGAGACCGGCCAGCACGCTTGCGATCTGCGCTTCCTCATCGGTGAAGCGGTCGCGCCTCGCGCCGACGCAGGCGGCGAGCGCTGCATCGACAATCGGACGGTAGCCGGTGCAGCGGCAGAGATTCCCGGCAATCCAGTCGTTCACGGTGGCGCGGGTGACTGCCGCGCCGGCGGGATCGTGGAACAGCGCGAACAGTGCCATCACGAAGCCGGGGGTACAGAAACCGCATTGGGAACCGTGGAGGTCGACCAGTGCCTGCTGCACCGGATGCAGGCCGTCGGCCGCGAGGTCGTCGACGCAGATGACATCGCTGCCGTCCGCCTGGCCGGCGAGCACGATGCAGGCATTCACGGGGGTATAGACCAGCCGCTCGCCGTCCAGCCGCCGCAGCACCACCGTACAGGCGCCGCAGTCGCCTTCTGCGCACCCTTCCTTGGTCCCCATCGCCCTCTCGTCGAGCCGCAGATAATCGAGAAGGGTCAGCGCCGGGGACACGTCGTCGAGACGCACGAGCGAGCCCCGCCGCAGGAACGCAATATGGCGACGCATGATCTCCGAACACCTCCTGCAACGTATTGATGATCCGCCAATTCGGACAACGGTGGAAGTGCGGAAAAGGCAGCAGCCCGTTCGCGAAATTCGCCCACCGCGGTACTTCGGTCGATTCGACCGCGACCCCGCCGGTATTGCCACGCAGGGGGTGTGCTTTGCCTGGCAAAACCGTTGCGATCTTGTCACAAATGGCCGGAAAGTGGGGTGGCGCCACGCCTCCCGGCGGCAGGAAATGGCCGCTTTCGCGCTCTACGCGAGGCGCCGCTAAAGTTTAGGCAATTCACAAAATTCCTTTTTGATCAATGAATTATGAGAGCGAACGCAAGGGTTGCCGGCGCCGTCCCCGCATTGACCGCCTCGTGCGATGAACAAACACCGGTCAACGCGTGCAGAATTTTGAGGCTTCTCCCTGCTGCGTTCCGTTCTAATGATGACCGCGGGTGAGGTTGTACAGGCCCTGGGGGGACCTAATGTCGATCAGTTTCCACGCTCGCTATCTGCGAACCGCTGCGTTCTTTCTGGGCATCGCGGCTTGCGGGTCACTTGCTCATGCGGCTGACATGCCGATCAAGGCGGCACCGGTTGCGACGCCGTTCTTCCTGGTCAACGACAACTCGGTGTCGTTCACCTACTTCCCGGGCTCGACCGATCCCGGCATCTACGGCGCCACCTACGTGCCGCGCTACCAGTTCGACCTCACGCACTTCGACGTGAACCGCTGGGGCACCAACTTCATCGACTTCAACTTCCAGCAATACGGCAAGAAGGACCCGGTGGTGTCGATGTACGGCGCCCAGGGCTCCGAGGAAGCCGATGCGCTGGTGCGCAACACGCTCTCCGGCAACGCCTTCCTCGGCAAGGGCTTCTTCTCCAACTACATCACCAAGGACATCTCGCTCGCCTATGGCGGCCTGTTCGTGGTGGTCGACAACCTGCTCGCGCCGCAGACCCATCAGTACGACATCGGCGCCCAGTTCACGCTCAACCTGCCGGGCACCGTCAACCTGTCGGTCTATGCCCAGAAGGAAACTCACCACGTCACCCAGGACTCGATCTGCCCCGCGGGGATTTTCGGCACCTTCTACACCCCGCCGGTCGGCACCCCGAGCGCGTCCCAGTTCGCCTGCCCGTTCACCGGCGATCAGGTCTTCAAGTGGGCGCCGCGCCTCGAACTGGTGATCCTCGAGCCGCTGACCTTCCTGCCGACCTGGCTGCCGATGTCGTGGAACAGCTTCACCGGCGTGACCTTCCCCAAGGGAACCGGCCTCTCGGCGGCCAACGCCGCGGCGATGCAGGTCTCGATGACGCCGACCGGACCCGCCGGCTGGTGCTTCCAGGGCGGCAACAACCCGAACAACCAGTGCAGCACCGAGACCAAGACCGAAGTGTTCTCGGAAAACCGCCTCGTCCTCGACGTCGGCAAGATGTACTGGGGCAAGGCCGGCCTGTGGGAAGGCTTCGTCGGCTACCGCTACTGGTCGAACAAGTTCGGCACCGATCACAACGCCGGTGTGTTCACCGTGCTGGCGCCGAACACCTCGATCGAAAGCACCGCATTCTTCGGCACAACCTACCACTTCACCAACTGATCCGCCGAAAACCATCACCACAATACGCAATGCCCGGCCAAAAGCCGGGCATTCGCGCTTTCGGGGGCGACGTGTGACACACGCGCCTGCGGCAAAGTTGCGATTGGGACGATATCGCGTAAGCCGCTATGTGCACGCCCCATGTCGGGTCACGAGCAATTATACGATCGTCCTCGGGCGGAATCGCGAGCGCACCCCTCTCAAGCCCTGGGCCTGGGAGATCTACCGCGACGGCAAGCCCCTGCCTATTCCGCTGCGCCGAGACGGCTTCAAGTCGGAGCATACGGCGAAATTGGCTGGCGCCGTTGCGCTGCGGGAATTCTTGTCGGCGCTTGCGCGAGAACTGGCCAAGTCCGACTGAGTCGGTCGCCGATAAGAAACTCCCGCTGCGAATCGACACCGAGTTTCAGGGTTCGCTTGCCCGCACCTGGATAATATTCCGGCCGCCGCCCGCCGATAACGCCGCGACAAACTGCGGCACCACTTACCCACTCCTCTGACGCATCATTTCAGCCTTTGAGGCCTGACCAACGGTGAATGTCGATCTCACCGGCGCATGCGCGATCTACGTCACGTCGTCGGCTCTGGCTGAGCGGATAGCTCTCGCGCTAAAATATAAGATCGCGCGGCCGAACCGACATTTGAGGAAACTTGATTCCACCACCCGATCAGGTGTTGCAGTAATCGGCGAGGCGATTCGTGGATTACGTTCCGTCTGGCTCGAATTCGCAACGATCTGCAGCGGTACAAATGCCGCAGCAACCGCAAGATGGGAACACCCCTGCAACGCAATTAGGCACGCTGCTCCGCGAATGCGCGACTTTCCTGGTAAAAGGTTCAAATCATTCTGAAATTGACTCCGTTTGTTGCCTGAATGTGACAGAAAAAGCCGCGCGTTTCGGTTACATTCCGTTGACACAAAGGGGTGGGGCTCATCATGAAAAAGACACTGCTACTTCTGGCTTTCTTCTCCGCTGCGATCGGCAGCGCCCAAGCGGCGGACATGCCGTTGAAGGCGCCTCCGATCGTTGCGCCGTTCACCTGGACCGGCATCTATCTCGGCATCAACGCCGGCTACGGCAACAGCAAGAGCGACGGCAGCGAGTACTGCACGACCCCGGCCGGGATCATCAGCGGCCCCGGCTGCTGGAACCCGAGCGCGGCCGCGGTCACCTCGTCCGGCGGCTTCGTCGGTGGACAGCTCGGCGCCAACTACCAGGTCGGCATGTTCGTGTTCGGCGTGGAGAGCGACATCCAGGTCGCGCACATCAACGGCTCGAGCACGCTGGCGGATCCCTGCTGCATCCCGGCGTTCACCAGCGCCATCGGCACGCTGACCCGCGCGCAGAACCTCGACTGGTTCGGCACGGTGCGCGGCCGTCTCGGTCTCGCGATCTGGGATCGCACGCTCGTCTATGGCACCGGCGGCGTGATGTACGGCGAAGAGGTGATCAATACGAGCCTCACGTTCCCGCTCGTCGGCTATCAGGCGACGTCCTCGGCCACGCATACCGGCTGGGTTGCGGGTGGCGGCGTCGAATACGCCTTCACCAACGCGCTGAGCGCCAAGCTCGAAGGGCTCTGGTACGACATGGGCTCGGAAACCATCGCGTTCACCAGCCCGGTCACGCATTTCTCCGAGACGTCGAGCTACGCCTACAAGGGCGCCCTGGTTCGCCTCGGTGCAAACCTCAAGTTCGGGCCCTGATAGCGCGCCGCGGACCTAGATCTCCTCTCTCACACTTTCGGGGCTAACAATGTCCATTCACTCTCGGTTCAACTCGACTGCGCTGGCCACGTTGGCGGCGGTCGCCTTCGCGGCCTGCGGGTCACTTGCTCATGCGGCTGACATGCCGATCAAGGCGGCACCGGTTGCGACGCCGTTCTTCCTGGTCAACGACAACTCGGTGTCGTTCACCTACTTCCCGGGCTCGACCGATCCCGGCATCTACGGCGCCACCTACGTGCCGCGCTACCAGTTCGACCTCACGCACTTCGACGTGAACCGCTGGGGCACCAACTTCATCGACTTCAACTTCCAGCAATACGGCAAGAAGGACCCGGTGGTGTCGATGTACGGCGCCCAGGGCTCCGAGGAAGCCGATGCGCTGGTGCGCAACACGCTCTCCGGCAACGCCTTCCTCGGCAAGGGCTTCTTCTCCAACTACATCACCAAGGACATCTCGCTCGCCTATGGCGGCCTGTTCGTGGTGGTCGACAACCTGCTCGCGCCGCAGACCCATCAGTACGACATCGGCGCCCAGTTCACGCTCAACCTGCCGGGCACCGTCAACCTGTCGGTCTATGCCCAGAAGGAAACCCACCACGTCACCCAGGACTCGATCTGCCCCGCGGGGATTTTCGGCACCTTCTACACCCCGCCGGTCGGCACCCCGAGCGCGTCCCAGTTCGCCTGCCCGTTCACCGGCGATCAGGTCTTCAAGTGGGCGCCGCGCCTCGAACTGGTGATCCTCGAGCCGCTGACCTTCCTGCCGACCTGGCTGCCGATGTCGTGGAACAGCTTCACCGGCGTGACCTTCCCCAAGGGAACCGGCCTCTCGGCGGCCAACGCCGCGGCGATGCAGGTCTCGATGACGCCGACCGGACCCGCCGGCTGGTGCTTCCAGGGCGGCAACAACCCGAACAACCAGTGCAGCACCGAGACCAAGACCGAAGTGTTCTCGGAAAACCGCCTCGTCCTCGACGTCGGCAAGATGTACTGGGGCAAGGCCGGCCTGTGGGAAGGCTTCGTCGGCTACCGCTACTGGTCGAACAAGTTCGGCACCGATCACAACGCCGGTGTGTTCACCGTGCTGGCGCCGAACACCTCGATCGAAAGCACCGCATTCTTCGGCACAACCTACCACTTCACCAACTGATCCGCCGAAAACCATCACCACAATACGCAATGCCCGGCCAAAAGCCGGGCATTCGCGCTTTCGGGGATTGCCGGCGCGCGGCACCGACCTCGGGTGCGAGCCCTGACTGTGCACTTCCGCCACCCGGGGGGAATTGTTATGTCCAAGCCGAGGCCGGTTCGACCGGCGGCGAACAGCGTGACGGGCGCGCGAGCTGAATGCGCACCCACAGGAGTACCCGATGAAAACATCCGTGCTGGGTTTGGCGCTCGTCATGAGCGCGCTTTTCACCGTCCCGGCCGCGGCCCGCGGCGGCAGCGCCGGCTGGCCGGGGACGGTCGGACCGTCTTATCCCTACCCAAGCTATTGCGAGCAGTGCGGCGCCTGGTGGGTGACCGCGGCCCCGCCGGGCCGGCCGGTCGTGCGGCACTACAAACCGCGGCCGCGCCCGAATTGACCTTTGCGAACCGGGCCTTGCCTTAGATTCGTCGCGCTTTGCACCGCTTATGACGGTTCGATACGGGTGGGATCAAACGGGGCGGATGAGATGGCGCTCGGCGTGACGAGAGTGTTGGCGATCGGTTTTGCGGTCTTGCTGGTCGCGGGCTGCAGCTCCGGCAACAACTGGTTCAACAGCGTCAATCTTTTCGGCCCACAGACCACAGCCCCGGCCCTCTCGCCCGAGGAAGAGGCGGCGGAAGATCAGAAGTGCCAGACCGACGGCTATCAACTCAACACGCCGGCTTATCAGTACTGCCGCGGCGAGCTCGCCAAACAACGTGCGGTGGCCGCGATCGCCACGACCGCCCAGCCGGTGCCGCCGATGACGGCACACCGGTAGCGGCCGGCGTCTGCGAGGGGATCACCGAGATCAATACGTGATCTTGTCCGGCTTCGCCGCCCATTCGGCGAACGGCACGTGCGACTGCGCGGTCTTCACGTGAATGCCGGGGATGCTGCGGTCCTCCGGGGCGAGCGGCACTTCCTTGTAGATGAACTCGTCGTCGAATCCGATCTTGGCCGCCTCGAATCTCGTATTGGCGAAGTAGAGCGTGCGGAAGCGGCCCCAATAGATTGCGCCGAGGCACATCGGGCACGGCTCACAGCTCGCATAGATGTCGCAGTCCGACAGGTTGAAAGTGCCGAGCTTGGCGCAAGCACGGCGAATCGCCACCACCTCGGCGTGCGCGGTCGGATCGTTGGTCGAGGTGACCTCGTTCCATCCTTCGGCGACGATCTCGCCGTCGCGCACGATCACCGCGCCGAACGGGCCGCCCTTGTTGGCGTGCATCCGCTCGAGAGCGATGTCGAGGGCGCGCTGCATGAACTTCTCATGACTCATGTTTTGAGGAACTCGTGTTCGGATCGCGCGGGCCGCCATCAAGCCGCCCGGATGTCATCCACGTTAGCACGCAGACCGCACCGCAGACGCGATCAATGCCCGGCCATGTGAATGCCGATGGTGGCCCGGTCGGTCTCGCCGACCGGTGAGACGTAGTTGATGGTGCCCTCCGACATCACCGCGACGCGGTCCGCGAGCTCGAGGATTTCGTCGAGATCTTCCGAGACCAGCAACACCGCAGCGCCGCGGTTGCGCTGCTCCATGATCTGGGAACGGATTTCGGCGACCGAGGCAAAGTCGAGCCCGAAGCAGGGATTGGCGACGATGAGCACTTCGACGTCGCCCGAGAGTTCGCGCGCCAGCACCGCGCGCTGCACATTGCCGCCGGAGAGATCGGCGATCGCCGCCTCCGGCGACGTGGTGCGCACGCGATAGCGGGCGATCAGCTCGCGCGCCTTCGCCCGCATCGGCCCGGGCGAGAGCCACCAGCCGAGCTTGGCATAGGGCGCCCGGTCGAACGTCCGGAACGCCATGTTCTCCGCGATGGTCATGCGCGGCACGGTGGCGTTCTTGAGCGGCTCTTCCGGGAGCCCGAACACCTTGAGCCGGTAGAAGCGCTCGCGGGTCGGCTCGAACGGCTCGTTCTTGATGATGATGCGGCCGTCGGTCAGCGGAAGCTGGCCCGAGAGCACCTCGACGAGCTGCGTCTGGCCGTTGCCGGAGACGCCGGCGATGCCGACGATCTCGCCGGCGTGAACCTTGAGATTGACCTTCTCGAGCGCCGGCAAACCGTCCTCGTCGTCGGCATAGAGCGCGGCGAGCTCGAGCACGATCGGCCCTGGCGGGCGGTCCGCGCGCAGCGCGCGCTCGCGGATTGGGGTGTCGCCGATCATCATCCGCGCCATGTCGTCGGTGGTGAGCTCGGAGACTTTGCCGCCGCCGACCTTCCTGCCGCGGCGGAGCACCGTCACGCTGTCGCAGAAGGCGCGGACCTCGCGGAACTTGTGCGAGATCATGATGACGGTGATCTCCTTGCGCTGGGCCATGCCGCGCAACAGGCCGAGCACTTCGTCCGCTTCGTTCGGGGTGAGCACCGAGGTCGGCTCGTCGAGAATGAGCACGCGCTGGTCGAGATAGAGGAGCTTCAGAATTTCGAGCTTCTGCTTCTCGCCGGCAGCGAGCGTCGACACCGGCACGTCGAGCGGGACCCGGAACGGCATGCGGTGGAGAAACGCCTCGAGCGATTTCATCTCCTTCTTCCAGTCGATGATCGCCGGCGCGTCGGCGCGGCTGATTACGAGGTTTTCGGCGCCGGTCAGCGACGGCACCAGCGTGAAGTGCTGGTAGACCATGCCGATGCCTTGCGCGCGGGCGTCGCGCGGATTGCGGATCATGACCTCTTCGCCACCGAGCAGGACGTTGCCCTTATCGGGCGAGTAGAACCCCATGATGCATTTGACGAGCGTCGACTTGCCGGCGCCGTTCTCGCCCAGCAGCGCATGAAACTCGCCGGCCTCGACCTTGATCGAGACGTCGCCGAGTGCGACCAGCGGGCCGAAGACTTTGGTCATGCCCACCGTTTCGAGCGAGATCGCGCGTGTTTCGGCTGGCGCTGGGGTGAGGACTTCGGCGACGCTCACGGCAGATGCTCCAGGAATGATTTCGAGTCCGAGACCGCCCCGAACACGCCGCCCTGCATCTTGATCATGTTCACGGCGGCGAGATGGTTGTTGTGGTCGGTCGCACCACAGCAGTCCTCGAGCAGCAGGCACTCGAAGCCGCGGTCGTTCGCCTCGCGCATGGTCGTGTGGACGCACACGTCGGTGGTGATGCCGGAGAGGATGATGTTGCGGATGCCGCTGGTGCGCAGCATCAGCTCGAGGTCGGTGGCGCAGAACGAGCCCTTGCCGGGCTTGTCGATGATCGGCTCGCCCGGCTTCGGCGCGAGTTCGGGGATGATCTCCCAGCCGGGCTCGCCGCGTACCAGGATGCGGCCGCACGGTCCGGGATCGCCGATCCCGGCGCCGATCTGGCGCGAGCGCCAGCGCTTGTTGGCCGGCAGGTCCGACAGATCAGGACGATGTCCCTCGCGGGTGTGGATGACGTGATAGCCCTTTTCGCGCAGCGCCCCGAGTACACGGCTGATCGGCTCGATCGGCGCCCGCGTCAACGACAGGTCGTAGCCCATCTTGTCGACATAGCCGCCTTTGCCGCAGAAGTCGGTCTGCATGTCGATGATGATGAGCGTGGTGTTCTGCGGCGTGACGTCGCCGTCGAACGGCCAGGCATAGGGAGTCGAAGGGATCGTCGGCATCTTTACTCCGCCGCGTGGTCGAGCCGCTCGCCATAACGGCGGTGCGGCTTGGCGAATCCGCATGAGGTGCCGTCGACGTGGCGCACCTCATCCTCCCACGGCAGGCGGTAGCGGCCGGCGACGAGGTCCTGCATGAAGGTGTAGGGGCAGTCCCCGGCGCCGCCGGCGACCGCGGTGAAGCCGCGATGGCCGAGCTGGTAGATGTTGTTCTCGACCGACCAATGAGCGCGCGCTTCGCGCACGAGATCGGGGCGCACCTCGGCGGTGATGATCTCGTCGGGACGGCCGCTCGTGCCGTGGGCGAGCACGGTGCCGTCGAAGTTGACGATCATCCCCTCCCCCATCGAGTTGAACGAACCGTCGCTGCCGCACATGCACACGTTCGCGGTCACCATCAGATTGCAGAATGCGTTCGCCTGGTTGGTGAAGCGCCAGGCGTCGCGGATCGGCGCCGTGTAGCCTGCAGTGCGGATCATGATCTCCGCGCCTTTGTAGGCACACTCCCGCGCCATCTCCGGAAACATGCCGTCATGGCAGATAATGAGCGCGATCCTGGAGCCGTTCGGCCCCGTCACCACGGGAATGCCGATGTTGCCGGGCTCCCACGGCTCGACCGGCACCCAAGGATGCATCTTACGGTAATAGAGTTGCAGCGCGCCCTTGTCGTCGATCACGATGCCGGAGTTGTAGGGGTTGCCGCCGGGATTGCGCTCCATAATGGAGAAGCAGCCCCAGATGCGATTGTCGACGCAGGCCTGCTTGAATGCCGCGACCTCCGGCCCCTCGAGCGAGCACATGATCGCGGGGTTGGTGTCCATCGAGAGCCCGTGCAGGGCGTATTCGGGAAATACCACTAGATCCATGGTCGGCAGGTTGCGCCGCGCCTTCCCGACCATCGCGACGATGCGCGCGGTCTGCGCGGCGAGATCGTCGGGCGTGACGATCACCGGCAATTGCAGCTGCACCATCCCCAGCACGACGCCGTTGGGGGCTTTGTTGAGGCCGCCGAGCCCGCTCATTGTGATCATCCTCCCGATATCGGTACCGAGCGCTGTCCGCGCATCAACGCAAGCGCCACGCCAGCGTATCCGCGGCGCGAGCGTGCCGTCACTTGGTGATGCTCAGCTCGCCGGGCACGTCACGTGCGGCCTGCTTCGAGCCGGCCGAGACGATCATGATCGCGAGCGTGAGGATGTAGGGCGCGGCGTTGAAGAAGTAATAGCCCTGGGTGATGCCGACCGACTGCAGGGCCGGGCCGATCGCGCCCGCGGCGCCGAACAGCAGCGCGGCCACTACGCACATCATCGGCTTCCATCGCGCGAAGATGACGAGTGCCACCGCCATCAGGCCCTGGCCCGACGACAGGCCCTGGTTCCACGATCCGGGATAGTAGAGCGAGAGGAAGGCGCCGCCGACGCCGGCGAGAAAGCCGCCGATCGCGGTCGAAAGGAAGCGCACGAGATCGACCGACACGCCCATCGCGCGGGCCGACGCCGCGCTGTCGCCGGTCATGCGCACGATCAGGCCCCACCGCGTATTGGCGAAGGCCCAGGTCATGACGATGGCGACGATGACCCCGACGATCAGCAGCGGATTGATCTGCAGCGCCGTCTCGATCTGCGGGCTGCCGGTCCAGGCCCCGAGCGAGAACGAGCCGAGCCGCGGCGCCGAGGGCTGGATGTAAGCCTTGCCGAAGAAGAACGCGATGCCGGTGCCGAACAGCATCATCGCGATGCCGATCGCGATGTCGTTGACCTTCGGCAGCTTGCAGACATAGCCGTGGATGCCGCCGAGCACCATGCCGGAGGCGCCGGCGGCGAGCACGCCGAGCACCGGCGAGCCGGTGTGATAGGAGGTCGCGTAGGCGCACATCGCGCCGAGCACGAGCGTGCCTTCGAGGCCGAGATTGACCCGCCCGGACTTTTCGGTGAGGCACTCGCCGAGCGCGACGAACATGAACGGCGTCGACACCCGCAGCGCGCCGCCGATGATGGCGAAGAAGACGATGAGATAGGGGTTGTCGCTCACGTGCGGTCCCCCGTGCTCGCCACCTGGAAGATCTTGAAACGTCCGTAGAGCGTCTCGGAGACGAGCAGCACCAGGAACACGAGGCCCTGTAGCACCAGCACGGTGGCGTCGGGCAGGTCCATGCGGCGCTGCACCAGCCCGCCGGATGCGACGATGCCGCCGAACATGATGGCGACCGGGATGATCGCCAGCGGGTTCTGGCGGGCGAGGAACGCGACGAGAATGCCGGTGAAGCCGTAGCCGGCGGCCAGCGACGCGTTGGCGCGGCCCTGGATCGCGGCCACCTCGTAGAAACCGGCGAGCCCGGCGCAAGCCCCGGCAATCATCGTGCAGGTGACGATGAGCCAGCCGACCGGCAGCCCCTGCGCCTTCGCGGCACGCGGATTGCCGCCGGTGATCCGCACCGCGAAGCCGTAAGTCGTGCGCGACAACAGGATGTGCAGCACGATCGCGAGGAAGATGCCGGCGGCGAGACCCCAATGGACGTCGGTGCCGGGAATCTTGCCGACCATGTAGGCCTCACCGATCGGCATGGTCGAGGGCTTGTTGGGATTCGTGAGGTCGCGCAGCGAGCCCTCGACGAAGAAGTTCATGATGGCGATGCCGATATAGGTCAGCAGCAGCGAGGAGATCGTCTCGTTGACCCCGCGCGCGTAGCGCAGATAGCCGGCAAGGCCGACCCACAGCGCGCCGACGATCATGCCGGTGATCGCCATGACAGTGAGCGCGATGAACGGCGGCGCCTGGTTGAGCACCAGCGGGATCGCGATCACCGCGGCGGCGAAGCCACCGAGCACCAGCGCGCCCTCGCCGCCGATCATGATCAGACCGATGCGCGCCGGCACCGCGACCGCGAGTGCGGTGAGGATCAGCGGCGCCGAGCGCTGCAGCGTGTTCTGCAGCGAGAAGGCAGTTCCGAATCCACCGCGCTCCACGAGTTCGAAGAACTCGATCGGCGATTTGCCGAGCGCCAGCAGGAACAGCGAGAACAGCAGCGAGGAGACGATCAGCGCGAACAGCGGAATGGCGACGTATTCCGCCCCCCGGCGGATGCGGATCGAAAGGTCGCTGGGGGCCTTCGCGGAGGCCAAGACCGCCGCGCTGATCGGTTCCGATATGTTTGCCATGGGCCCGGACTTGTATGCGGAAACGACGTGTTCGAGAACGAACGCGGGTATATGAGGGCCGCGCCGATGCCGGCGCAGCCCTTCCTCGCAAGCCGTCAGGTGGTCGAGCCGACGACGCCTTCGAGAAGATAGTTCATCTGGTCGAGATAGGGGTCGAGGTTGTCGTAGGTCTTGTCGATCACGACCTTGCCGGTCTTGTTGTCCTTGAGGGGACCGACATAGATCGGCTTCTTCGCCCGCAGGTCGGCGATCGCCGCGGTCGCGGCCTTGCGCGCGGCATCGCTCGCACCGGCGCCGAACGGCGAGTTCTGCACCATGTCGGCCTCGTAGCCGCCGGTCGCCATATTGGGCAGCGGCTTGCCGGCGGCGAGGCTCTGGGCATAGGCCTTGTAGAGCGTCTCCCACTTGTACTCGGCGCCGGTGATGAAGCCCTTCGGCGCGAGTGGGGCCTGGGAGGAGTTGTGCCCGCAGGTCTTGACGCCGCGCTTCTCGGCGGTCTCGACGACGACCTTCGGTCCGTCGACGTGGCAGGTGATGACATCGCAGCCGGCATCGATCAGGGCGTTGACCGCCTCCGCCTCGCGTACCGGCAGCGACCAGTCGCCGGTGAAGATCACCTGGACGGTCGCGTTGGGGTTCGTCTTCCTGGCGCCGAGCATGAAGGAGTTGATATTGCTCAGCACGATTGCGATCGGCTTCGCGGCAACGAAGCCGATCTTGTTCGACTTCGTCGAGAGACCGGCGGCAACGCCGTCGACGTAATGCGCCTGGTTGAGATATCCGAAGTAGCTGCCGAGGTTCTTGGGGTGTTTTGCTGCATTCCACAGCGGTGCGGCATGGCGGAACTCGACCTTTGCATATTTTTTAGCCAGATCGACCATGAACGGGTCAAAATACCCGAACGACGTACCAAGAATGATGTTGGCGCCGTCGAGATTGACCATCGACTCCATGGATTTGGCGCAGGCGTCCGTCTCAGGAACATTTTCCTCTTCGACCGCGGTCACCCCAGGCAGGGTCTTGAGCGCCTTGATGGCGATCGCATGGGCTTGATTCCAGCCGAAATCATCCCGCGGCCCGACGTAGACGACGCCGATGGTGACATTGGCAGCCTGAGCAAGGCGTGCGCCGGATCCGGCCGCGAGGATTCCGCCCGCGGTCCCTTTGAGAAACCGGCGGCGCGATAAGGTGAGGTGATTCATCAGGTAGTTCTCCCAAGTGACGGCCGAAGGCGCGACGACGTTGCGTCATCGCCCGGGGAGCAAGGCGCATGCCATCGTCTCCCGATCGGCCGTCCCGGAAGGCCGCTGGCACGGCAATTGCCGCCGGGGGACGCGTACGCAGGAGTTTGGAAATGGTCGCAATTCCCGTCATCGACATCAGCCCGTTGGTGAGCAATTCGCCGGATGCCGGCACGGTCGCCGCGACGATCGGGCGCGCGTGCCGCGAGACCGGGTTCTTCTACGTGGTCGAGCACGGGGTCGCGCCGGAGACGATGGAGACTGTGTTCGCGATGTCGCGCGCGTTCTTCGCGCAGCCGATCGCCGAGAAGCAGAAGGCCGCATTCTCCGGACCGGCCGGCAACCGAGGCTGGATCAAGCTCGGCAACGAGGTCCTCGATCCCGGCAAGCCCCATGACCTGAAAGAGGCCTTCAACATCGGGCTCGAGCTTGCGCCCGACGATCCCGAAGTGGTGGGGGGACGCCCGTTCCGCGGCATCAATTGCTGGCCCGATCTCCCGGGATTCCGCACCGCGGCGCTGACCTATTTCGACGCCTGCTGGCGCCTCGGACGCACGCTGCACCGCGCATTCGCGATGGACCTCGGCCTCGCGCCCGATTTCTTCGCCGGCGTCTTCACCCGGCCGATGGCGACGTTGCGCATGCTCCACTATCCGCCGGCACCCGAGAAAGCGCTCGCCGGCCAACTCGGTGCCGGCGAGCACACCGACTACGGCAACGTCACCCTCCTCGCCACCGACGAGGTCGCCGGACTGATGGTGCGCCACCGCTCCGGCGACTGGATCGCCGCACCGTCGGTCCCCGGTGCCTTCGTCTGCAATATCGGGGATATGCTGATGCGGTGGACAAACGACATCTACGTCTCGACGCCGCACAAGGTGGTGAGCCCGCCGGGGCGACACCGCTATTCGATCGCCTTCTTCCTCGATCCCAATCCCGAGGCGATCGTGGAGTGCCTGCCGACTTGCATCGCCCCCGGCCGGCCCGCCAAATACCCGCCGGTGTCGGCCGAGGATTTCCTCCAGTCGCGGCTCGCGCCGACCTACGCGCATACGGTCCGCGAGGGGGCGCTTCCGGCGTAGCGAAACGGCCCCGAGCCGAAACTGCCCGGCGAGCGGCGGAAATTATTTCGCGTCGCCGGTCGAATTTGCTGCCTGCGGTACGACATCCGGATGACCGAGGCCCTTGCCCGCTCGGGCTCGCGGCCCTTCGGTCCCGGAGGCACATCCAATGATCACGACACTCCCAGCGACGACCGCGCTGTGCGCGGCCATTCTCGGTCTCCTCGGCGCCGCCCTCACCATCAATGTGATCCTCAACCGGGTCAGAACCAAAGTCGATACCGGCGACGGCGGGATCGCCGCGCTCGCTCAAGCGGTCCGCGCTCAAGGAAATTTCGTCGAGCAGGCTCCACTCGCGCTGATCGTGATCGGATTTGCGGAAGCCGCGGGTGCCCGCACGGCCGTCGTCTGGGCGCTCGCCGGCCTTCTCGTTGCGTCGCGCCTCGCCAGCGCCTATGCGCTCAACCGTTCGCTCGGCCAGTCGCCCTTGCGGCAATTCGGCGGCGGCACCAGCATTCTCGTGCTCGCCGCAGCGTCGATCGTGCTGCTGCTTGCCCTGTTCGGGATGCGCTGACCGGCAAGAGCGGCGTTCCGGTTTTCGCCGTGAAATCATACCGTTTGCCGTAAAGGCACGAGTTTTTGGGGCAGCGCCGGGGCGCTGCCCGATTTTTGCCACCCCGGCAGGGCCTGTTAGCTCGATTATTACGGGCGGCGGCTGTCCTGAGTCGCCGTGGGGGATATCGATGCTCGGTCTCTACTACGCTCCCGGCGCGTGCTCTATGGCCGCGCATATCGTGCTCGAGGAGAGCGGCGAGAAATACGAGCCGATCCGGCTCGACCTCGCCAAAGGGGAGCAGCGGTCCGACGCCTACCTCAAGCTCAATCCGCTCGGCCGGGTGCCGGTGCTGCGGCTCGATGACGGCACGCCGGTCTCGGAGAACACAGCGATCCTGCCCTATCTCGGCAAGCGGTTCGGGCTATGGCCCGCCGACGCGCTCGGCGAGGCGCAGCTGCTTTCGCTGATCGGCTACTTCACGGCGGCCGTGCATCCGGCCTTCGCCCATGTCGGCCGGCCCGAGCGCTACTCGGACGATCCCTCCGACTTTCCCGCCCTCAGGGACAAGGGCCTCAAAACCTTTCACGGCTACCTCAAGGATATCGACGCCCGGCTCGCCGGCCGCGAGTGGCTCTCCGACCGCTACTCGGCCGTCGATCCCTATGCCCTCGTCTTCTACGCCTGGGGCAAGCGTCGCGAGCTCCCTGTCGGCGAATTGAAGAATTACACCGCGTTCAAGGATCGAATGCTGCAGCGCCCCGCCGTCCAGCGGACGCTCGCTGACGAGCAGGTCAAGCTATGAGGTCGCCACGCATGCGCGCCCATTTGGGAATGATCTCGTTCCTCCTCGCTTTGCCGCTTCTTCAAAGTGCGGCTTGGGGCGAGGCACCCGCTGCCGGGACATCCGCCGCGGGCGCGCCGGCCGCGCAGAAGCCGGCACCCACCGCGGACAAGCCAAAGGCCTCGACCTGCGACCGCCACGCCTTCCGCGCCGTCATCGACGTCGGGCATACCTTGGGGGTGGGAGGGGCGACGAGCGCGCGCGGCATCTACGAGTACGAGTTCAACCTGCGGCTTGCCAAGCAAGTCGTGAACAAGCTCACCGATGCCGGGTTCGATCGGACGGTCCTCCTGATCACCACCGACACGGCCCACTCCGCCCTGTTCAAACGCTCGTCGCGCGCGAACACCATGGGCGCCGACCTGTTCCTGGCGATCCACCACGATTCCGTGCCCGATCCGATGCTCGAGAAGTGGACCTATGACGGCGTGGAGCACACGTACAACGACCGGTTCCCGGGTCACTCGATCTTCATCTCGAACGAAAATCCCCAGCGCGGCCGCAGCCTCGAATTCGCGAGCCTGCTCGGCGCACAGCTCAAGGCGCGCGGGCTGAAATACACGCCCCATTACACCGAGCGCTTCATGGGCCACCGCCAGCGCGTGCTCGTCGATGCCGTCAACGGCGTCTATCGCTACGACCAGCTGATCGTCCTGCGCACGACGCACATGCCGGCCGTGCTGCTCGAAGCAGGATCGATCGTCAACCGCAAGGAAGAGGTCGATCTCGCCAAGCCCGAACGCGTGGCGCTGGTTGCCGATGCCGCTCTCGATGCCGTGGAGACCTATTGCGACACCCACGGCCACAATATCGCCGAAGCCCCGCCGCACCCGGCCCACGCGCAAACGGCGTCGGGACATACGGCGCGACCGACGACGCGGCCCTCCGCCAGCTTGCGCCAGTAAGCCCCCCACGAGCTTCGCCCGAGCGGCGCTGCACCGCAGCGCTCTCCGGCATTATTGCAACACCCGGCCAAAAACGCCCCCGGTGTGATTGCCCGTTTCCCGCCGTTCCGGTACCCTTTTGCGCCATTGGGGGATGGGGGCGGCGATGCGACGCAATAGGCACGTGCGTGGGGCATGGGCCATCGGGTGTGCGCTTTTTTCAGGAGCGCTCATCGGTGCGCCGACGGCCGCTCGCGCCGACGAAGGTGGCGTCAGCTTCTGGATTCCCGGCTTTTACGCAAGCCTCGCCGCTGCGCCGCTAGAGCCCGGATGGGCGCTCACGAGCATGAATTATTTCGACCAGGTGAAAGCCGGCGGCGACGTCGCTTTGGCGCGCAACATCACGATCCATGCCGTAAACACCACCTTCAACGTCAATCTGCAGGCGAGCATCAACGCCAGCCTGAAGTCGACCATCGACCTCGGCATCGGCATTCCGACATACACGTTCGAGCAGCGCTTCTTCGGCGCCCAGACGACGGTCGGGATGTTGGCCGCGATCGGCAATATCGACACCAATCTGCAAGGGCAGATCGCCGGCTCGCTCGGTCCGTTCGGTTTTTCCAAATCCGGCAGCATTACCGACGCGACGACCGCCCCGAGTGACTTCATCCCGATCGTTCAGATGCGCTGGAACGCCGGCGTCAATAATTTCATGCTCTACGGAACCGGCGATATTCCGGTCGGACAGTATGACCAGACGAGCCTCGCGAACACCGGCATCGGCCATTTCGCGCTCGACGGCGGCGTCGGCTACACCTACCTCGACCCCAAGAGCGGCCATGAATTTTCCGCCGTCGCGGGCTTCACCCACAACTACATAAATCCATATACGCAATACATGAACGGAACGGATTTCCACCTCGATTGGGGCGCATCGCAGTTTCTGTCGAAGCAGTTTCTGATCGGTGCGGTCGGCTACGTCTTCGACCAGATCACCGGCGACAGCGGCGCCGGCGACCACGTTGGCCCCTTCATGTCGCGCGTCATCGGTGTCGGGCCGCAGGTCGGCTACATCTTCCCGCTCGGCAACTACCAGGGCTATCTCAACCTCAAGGGCTATGGCGAGTTCGACGCCCACGACCGGCCGCATGGCTACAATACCTGGGTCACGCTGACGATCTCGCCGCCGGCGCCGACCGCCGCGGCCAAGTGATTGCGCGCACTGCCGCCGGCCGTCGCTCGTGGCGGCGTCCTCATATCGACAAGCGGTAAGAGGTTGCCCCGTCGCTCGAGATTCGGCTACCGGTCGTTCGAGGCTCCGCCGGCAGGGCCGGCGTTCATGAGCCTACGGTGATGCTGCGTTTGGCCAACGCGTGGAGCGCAATTCCTCATTCTCGTTAACGTGTCCGTGACCGATCGGCCCAGTTGTCCAATCGCCTCATCGGTGAGGACTGTCCTCGCGTTTGTCAGTCGGTCAATGCTCCCGTTGAGGGCCGTCATTCTCTCCCTCAGCCTCGCGACTTCAGTCTGAAGGATCGCACCGTCGTCTGCCTTCATCTCCCGCAGCGAGTTGCCGACAGCGCGCACGTCCTCCCTCAGGCTCCGGAGATTTGCCAGCACCTCTCTGGACGGCAGATCAATTCTCGACAGGACTGCGTCGGTCATTGTCGCTGCGACGCTTCCAGCAAAATTGTCGATACGCGCCATTGCGAGAAGCGCAAGAAACGCGGCGACGATGACCAGGACCGCGGTCGCATTGATCAACGCCAGCAGAAGGTCCCTCGGGAGCCTCCACAACCTCGCCGAAATTCCATTGCCAGCGGTCTCAGCCAAGAGCGCCTCCTATCCTGCAGCAGGTACAAGCTATTCGCGCTCGCAGGTTTTCGCCGCAAATGGGGATGATGGGCAAGTCACGCTGGAAATCGGGTGTGCACCTTTACGCTTTGCTAACCTACGCCCGCGTCTTCAGGTCGAACCTTAACGCCACCCAAACCGAAAGCTGCGATAGAGAACCCGGACAGGGTTTTGAAAATGCAGCCGACGGAATTGAACGACCAGGACCGCGAGCTCGCACCGCGGCGCACCGCCAACCGTCTGATCGGGGCTCTGCTTCTCGTCGCCGTGGGCTTTTCCGCGGTCTGCGCCGCATTCCTCGTCGATACGCGCCGCACCGCCTGGAACGGCGCGCGCGATGCGACGGCGAGCCTCGTCGCCGCGCTCGAGCTCGACATTCTCCTCAACATCGAGAGCTTCGATCTGTCCCTTAAGGCCGTCGTCGACAATGTCGGCCGCCCCGAGATCGGGCAAATGGCGCCCGAGTTGCGCCAGCTCCTGCTGTTCGATCGCTCGGCGACCGCCCGGCAGCTCGACGGCATCCTCGTGCTCGACGAGGCCGGGCATGTCCGCTTCGACTCGCGCGTGCCGGATCCCGAACCGGCGAGCCGCGCCGACCGGGACTATTTCGAGTTTCTCCGGGAGAGCGACACGGCGGAACTTCACATCGGCCGCCCGATGGTCGCGCAGTCGACCGGCCAGCCGGTACTGACGCTGAGCCGGCGGCTGTCGCACCCGGACGGATCGTTCGCAGGCGTCGTCGTCGGTGGCCTGCGTCTTGCCTACTTCGAGCAGATGTTCGGGTCGCTGGCGATCGGTCCGAACGACACCATCACGCTCATCGATACCGACGGCACCCTCCTGGCGCGTTGGCCGCAGCGCGAAGATCTCATCGGTCGCGGCATCAACGGCATGCAACTCCATCGCCACGTCGCCCAGACGCATGCCGGATCGTTCGAGACCAACTCCGCGACCGACGGCATCAACAGGCTCATCGTGTTCAGTCGGATCGGCGACTTCCCCCTGGTGCTCGGGGTCGGCCGCTCGACCGCGGGTATTTTCTCGGACTGGCGGCGTTATGCCCTTGCCATCGCCCTGCTGGTGGCGGCGCTGTGGGCCGCGGTGTTCTACCTCGCCGTCGAGATCAGGAAGCGCGGCAAAGCGGAAGCCTGCCTCGCGGTGCTCGCCGTCACCGACGATCTGACCGGGCTCGCCAACCGCCGCAAGTTCAACGAGTCGCTCTCCCGCGAATGGCGCCGAGCCCTGCGCGAGCGCCAGCCGCTCGCCCTGATCATGTTCGATGCCGACCTGTTCAAGGACTACAACGAGCTCCACGGCCACCAAGAAGGCGACCGGCTGCTGCAGACGATCGGCCGCTCGATGGCGGCGAGCGTCAAGCGGGCGACCGACCTCGCCGCGCGCTACGGCGGCGACGAGTTCGCGGTCCTGTTGCCTGGGACCCCGCTCGACGGCGCGGTGCGCGTCGCCGAGCGCGTGCGTGAATGCCTCGCGGAGCTGTGCTTCGCCTGCGGCGTCGTCGAGGGGAATCTCAGCGTCGGCGTTGCGGCAATGATCCCCGAGGCCGGCGAGACCCACACGGTGTTGCTTGCCGCGGTCGATCAGGCGCTCCATCGCGCCAAACAAGCCGGACGCAACCGCATCGAAGCGGCACCTCTACGGCGCGACAAGCCGGCGCGCGCTGCGAGTGCGCTGCGCCGCCCTGCGGCGTAACGCTTCAGCGTTGCGACAAGACGCGGCCTTTTCGGGTAAGATGAGGGTCCCCGATCGTGGTCCGCCACGATTCACTCCGGAGCCCTCCCGTTCGCCGCGTGTCGCCAGCCCGTAATCATCGCCGTATCGCAGCCGGATGGGCCGACCGCCCACGCATCCGTCTGAGCAGGCGTCCATACATCCGTGTGTGTGCGCTCGTCGCCGCGCTGGTCTTCGCCCCAGGCCCGGTCCGCTCCGAAGGCACGCTGCCGGACGGCCTCGTCTATCTGCGCGACATCGATCCGACGATTGCCCAGGACATCCGCTACGCGAGCTTCAACAATTTTGTGGGGCGCCCGCTCGACGGTTACGAGGCACCGGAATGCATTCTGCGCCGGGACGTCGCCATGGCGCTGGCGCAGGTGCAGAAGGACCTCGCCGCCTCCGGCCTCGGCCTGAAGGTCTATGACTGCTACCGCCCGACCCGCGCGGTGCGCACCATGGCCAATTGGGCGAACGACGGCAGGCCGGGAGGCACGACCAAGCGGTTCTATCCGAAGCTGCAGAAGAACACGCTGTTCGGCTCCGGCTACATCGCCTCGCGCTCCGCGCACTCGACCGGGACTGCGATCGATCTCACCGTCGTCGAAATGCCACCGGCGCAGGTGCCGAAGTTCGATCCGGCGACGACCTACGGCCCCTGCACCGGCCCGGTCGAGCAGCGCAGCCCCGACAACTCGCTCGACATGGGAACGGGCTACGACTGCTTCGATCTGACGAGCTGGACCTGGAGCGGCGGGATCAGCGCCGAGCAGCACCGCCGGCGCATGCAGTTCGTCTCGGCGATGAGACGGCGCGGCTTCTCGAACTACCAGCGCGAATGGTGGCATTTCACCTACGGGGCGCCCTACGCCTATTACGACGTGCCGATCCGGGCGCGGCGATAACCGTAACGGAGAGGCTTTCATGACGCCGCGGATCATCGATCTCTCGGTCCCGCTCGAGAACGACGTGGCCGCGGACCCGCCGGGGCTCGAACCCACGATCGAATACCTGGCTCACGGTGCGTCAGTCCCGGTGCTGCAGAAATTCTTCTCCGGATTGAAACGCGAAGACCTGCCGGACGGCGAAGGCTGGGCGATCGAACGCATCGCGCTCACGACCCACAACGGTACGCATCTCGACGCGCCCTGGCACTACGCGTCGACCATGGATCGCGGCAAACCCGCCGCCACCATCGACGAAATTCCGCTGGACTGGTGCTACCGGCCTGGCGTGAAGCTCGATTTCAGATCGTTGCCGGACGGGCATGTGGTGAGCGCGGCGGAGGTCGAGGCCGAGCTCGAACGGATCGGCCACACGCTCGCGCCCCTCGACATCGTCGTCGTCAACACCGCGGCCGGCGCGCGATACGGCGAGCCGGACTATGTCGATCGCGGCTGCGGAATGGGGCGCGACGCGACCCTCTATCTCACCTCCCGCGGCGTGCGCATCACCGGCACCGACGGCTGGTCGTGGGACGCGCCGTTCGTCCACACTGCGCGGCGCTACGCGCAGACGAAAGACGCCTCGATCATCTGGGAAGGGCACAAGGCCGGCCGCGAGATCGGCTATTGCCATCTCGAGAAGCTGCACAATCTCGAGCTGTTGCCTGCGACCGGCTTTCTGGTGGCGTGCTTTCCGGTCAAGATTCGCCGTGCGTCAGCCGGTTGGACCCGGGCGGTGGCGATTTTGAACGAGTGATCCAGCGATAGCATCGGACCCGAGCCACAGTGCCCCAGGTGTCGCTACCCAGGCACGGTTTGCGCGAAAAATCGAGGGAAGTGCCAGCGGGCTACCCGAGGGGTTGCGTTCTCGATCGGAGAGCGGCACAACTTTAGCGAGCTAGATGGTCCTGTAGCCCCTGCCGTTTGAAGTCAGGGGGCCCGCGAGACCATCCAGTTCAAAGGGGGGCATTGCTCAATGGACCGCACCCTGACAGCCGCCGCTGCGGCGTTCGCGGCCGTTCTAGGCTTGGCGTGTCCGGCGGCGGCGGGACCCGTCGAAGATGGAGCCGTCGCATACAAGCGGGGCGACTACGCGGAGTCGTTAAAGATCTGGCACCCAGCCGCCGAGGGCGGCGACGCGCGCGCCCAGCACAATCTCTGCACCTTGTATTACCTCGGGCAAGGCGTGCCACAGGACTACGCCGCGGCCGCGCAATGGTGCCGCAAGGCGGCTGACCAAGGCGATGCCGGCGCCCAGCTTAGTCTCGGCTTGATGTACGCCTTGGGCCAGGGCGTTCCGCAGAACAAGGCGACCGGGGTGGCCTTAGTGCGAAAATCCGCCGAACAGGGCAATGCCGAGGCGCAGGATTTTCTCGGCTTCATGTACCAGAATGGGACCGGCGTCACCCAGGACTATGCGACAGCCGCGGCGTGGTTTCGAAAAGCGGCCGATCAGGGCGACGCAACCGCGCAATATCATCTCGGCATTCTACACAACAGTGGAAAGGGCGTGCCGCAGGATTACGCCGTCGCCGCCAGATCGGATTCGTGCCGCCGCAGACCAAGCTTACGGCCCCGCCGAGGAATTGCTTGCGGCGATGTATCTCACGGGCCAAGGCGTGCGCCACGATGAGATCGAGGGCTTCGGTTGGTACCGCAAGGCTGCGAGCCACGGCATGATCCGTGCGCAATCGATGCTCGGAACCGGCTACAGAGGGGGCTTCGGCGTTGCCCAGGATTACGATAGGGCCATGCACTGGTACCGCAAGGCGGCCAATCAGGGCGACGCCGCTGCAGAGACCTATATTGGCGAGATGTACGCTTACGGCGAGGGCGTGGCCAAGAGCTATTCCGAGGCCCTGAAGTGGTTCCGCAAAGCGGCCGATCGTGGATATGACGACGCCCAATTTCGCCTCGGCGCTTTCTACGAGCACGGCTACGGCGTGCCGCACGACGATGCCACGGCCACGCGGTGGTACCGCAAGGCTGCCGACCAGGGCCTGGGCCGCGCCCAGCTCAATCTTGGCTTCATGCGAGCCGCCGCGCGCGATTTCGTGCAGGCCCATATGTGGTTCACCCTCGCCACCGTCCGGCTGGCAAAGTCGGATACCAAGAACAGGGACCTTGCCGCCAAAAGCCGTGAAACGATCGCCGCCGGCATGACAGCGGCGGAGCTCGCCGACGCGCAAAAGCGCGCCGCCGAATGGCGTCCGAACATTACTTACCGACCACCGGTGCGGGATGTCGCCCTGCCGAATGCCGTCGCCAGAAAACCCGACCCCGAGCCTGATCGGGACGCCAAAAAGGGCAGCTCGTCGGGCACCGCGTTCTTCGTGACGCCAGACGGCAAGGCCCTCACCAATGCCCACGTCGTCCGCGGATGCAGCGACATCACCGTGATCACCGGCGGCGAGAGCCATCCAGCCCGGATACTGGCGAGGGACGAGCGCAATGATCTCGCCCTGCTCGCGACCGATCTTCATCCGGAACGCTCGGCCCTTTGGCATCTCCAGGTCCGTCAGGGCGAAGACATCGCGGTATACGGTTTCCCGTTGCCTGGCGCACTCGCCTCCGGTGGCAACGTCACCATCGGCATCGTCACCGCGCTCGCGGGCATGCGCGACGACAGCCGCTTCTTGCAGATTTCGGCCCCGATTCAGCCGGGGAACAGCGGCGGCCCAGTGCTCGATCGCAACGGTGGCGTCGTTGGCGTGATCGTCTCCACGATCGACGGGCTGGCGATCGCGTCGGTCACCGGCAACCTTCCGCAGAACGTGAATTTCGCCATCAAGGCGTCGGTCGCCGCGGCATTCCTCGATGCTCAAAACGTGCCCCACGAGGACACGTCCGACCAGGGCGCCCTTTCGACGCCCGACCTCACCGCGCGCGCGCGATCGTTCACCGCGAAGGTGGTCTGCCGATAGGCGGCTTTGCCGCCCTCGCCTGTTGCCCCTTATTGCCCGATGTTCGGCTTTGCGGCCCGCACCGCCTCGTATGCGTTGACGAGGCCGGCGCCGAAGTCGCGGTTGCCTTTCGGCCCGAGGTGGGTCGCCGTCTCCATCAGGATGCGGCGCACGGCGGCGGGCGTGAGCGACGGATTGCGCTCGATCATCAGGGCGACGACGCCGCTCACCTCGGCGGAAGCGATCGAGGTCCCGGTGGAGAGCTGATAGGCGCCATTGGGAGCCGGCGCGAAGACGTCGACGCCGGGTGCCGCCACCGCGACGTAGGTACCGCGGTTGGCGCCGGAGAACACGGCATCGCGCGAGTCGGTCGCGGTCACTCCGATGACGCCGGGATCGGCGGCCGGATAGAGTGGCGGCGAGTTCGGCCCGGCATTCCCGGCGGCGGCGATCAGCACCATTCCGCGGTTGTAGGCCTTCTGCAGGGCATCGCGCAGGCGCGGGTCGGGCGGACCGGCAAAGCTCATGTTGACGACGCGCGCGCCCTGATCGGCGGCCCAGTCGAGGCCTTTGAGAATGTTGAAGGTGGTGCCCTCGGCACTGTTGGCGGTCGCGCTGAAGGCGCGCACCGTGAGCAGGCCGACGCGCGGAGCGGTGCCAAGCATGTTGCGATGGGCGGCGATGGCGCCGGCCATGCCAGTGCCATGGGAATGCGCCGGCTCGGCAGCCGAGGCGGCGTTGAAGCTCGCGGTGATCGCGCCGGCGAGATCGGGGTGCGTCCGGTCGACTTCCGAATCGATGAGCGCGACGAGCACCTTGTTGCCGCTCGCAAGACGATGCGCGTCGACGAGCTTGAGCTTGTCGGGCGCGTATTGTGCGCTGTTGACGGGCTCCTGGGCCTGCCCGGAGACGGCGGGCTGCGCGAGCTCATAGAGGTAGTTCGGCTGCGCGCCGGCGATCTGTCGGTCAGCCGGGTTGGTGCAGACATCGCGGATCACGTCGTTGACGGAAGCGCCGTTGTCGATGCGCCAAGTATGCAGCGTGCGCCCGGTGAGCCGGATGGTCGTCACCTCTTGTTGCGTCATCGCATGGCGCGCCGCGATATCGTTGACCGTCTGCGCCGGCACCGTGGTGGGGATGTCGAACACGACCTCGTTCGGAACGAACCGCGTCTCGCCAGCGGGCGCCGGGTTGCACCCGGCACGCAGCGCGGTCGGCTGCGTCGCGCCAGGCGCACCGCCTGGACCGGCACCGCCACCACCGGCGCCGGGCGCTGCTCCGCCGCCCCCACCGCCACCGCCGCCACCGCCAGGCGTCGCGACTTGGGTCGGCGCAACGCCGTTCGGCGGATACGAATTTGGCGGCGGATTGGTTTGTTGGGGCGGGGGCGGAGGCTGCAGCATGGATATGATGTAGCCGAGCACGACCACGGTGATCACGGTGGTGATGGCTATGATAGTCGTGGTTTCAATAGGGTGCCCAGGGGGCGTAGGACTGGGCCCCGCCCGGCACTCGATTCGGTTCTCGCCGTCGCCACAGCCCCAGCGGGTCTGAGCTTTGGCGTCGTAGGTCGCGCCGAAAACGGCCGCGGCCACGAGCACGCGTACCAGCATCTGCCTCTTCACAGCGCCAACCCCCCGGTTGCGTCAACCCGCACGCGCACTGTCCGCCACCCCAGCAGACGGCGGCAGTCTACACCGGAATCGGCACTTCGGATCGGACGCCGGAGCGATATCCGGCGGATGTTGCATCGCGGCCACGCCGGTGGTCGCGAAGTGCGATCAACGGCCGGCTTTGGCACCTTCGAGATATTCGAGATAGGAGATGGCCTCACCCCCCGCCGTGCGCCCGAACACCAGCGCCCGCAGGACCGACACAGCATTGGGCGCCGTCCCCCAGAAGTGTCCGGTGATCTCGCCGGCCGCGAATAGCCCCGGGAGCGGCCCATCGCGGCCGAGCACACGCGCGCGCGCATCGGTCGCGAGCCCGCCGAAGGTGTAGGCGACGGCTCCGATCAGCGGATAGGCGAGGAATGGCGCCTTCTCGATCGCGCGCGCCCAATTCGATTTCGGCGGCTCGAGCGACGCCGACGCCGCGAGTTCGTCGCAACGACCGGCGTCGAACCGCGCGGGATCGCCGGTCGCGGCGGAATTGAATGCGGCGACCGTGGCGGTGAGACCGGCGCTATCAATCCCGGCAAGCGCAGCGAGCTCGTGCAGGGTGTCCGCCCTGAAGGGCGCGACCTCCGATCGGATAGCGCGCTCGAAGCCGGAAATCTCGAACAGTCGGCTGTCGAGGATCGCAAAGGCCTCGCCTCCCGGCGTCTCGAAATGAATCTTCCGTGCGAACGCCTCCCAGGTCTCATGGACGAGGCCGCGGCCTTCGTCGAAGAAACGCCGGCCGTTGCGATCGACCACGATCCCATATGGGTAGACCAGCACCACGGGTGCCGAATTTTTGCTCCGCGGGTCGACCGGCTCGGCGTGCATGCCCATCCAGTCGCCGGAGATGCGCGCGCCCTTAGCGACGCCCATGCGGATGCCGTCGCCGGCATTGAAATGCGTTCCCGGAGAGATCAGGCACATCGTCTCCCCTCCCGGCCCGAAATGCTCGCGCATCATCTCGGGGTCAGCCTGGAAGCCGCCGCAGGCCAAAACAACCGCATCGGCAGCGACGGTCTCCACACCCCCTGCCCCGTTCGCCACTGCGACGCCGACGATGCCGCCGTGCTCGACCCCCACGATCCCGCTCGCCGGGGAACGGTAGCGGATCGCAACGCCGAGCCGCTTCGCCGCCCCGGCAAGCGCAGCGACCAGGGCGCGTCCGCCGCCGACCGGCTGGATCCGCAAAGGGCCGGCGGCGAGGTAATAGGGCGGCGTCGCGAAGGCGACGCCATGACCTTCGAGCCAGGCGACCGTTGCCGGGGCGTCGCGCGCGAGCGCGTGGAAATACGCCGCCTCGCGGCCGCCGGTCGCCTCGCCCATCGCCGTCTCGAAGTCCGCGGCAACGCGGTCGGGCGCATCGAGCCGCATGTAGGAGGGGCTCCACAGCGTGTTGCCGCCTGCGTCCGCCACGTCCGCCTTCTCGAGGAGGGTGATCTCGACGTCGAACTCGCGGGCGAGCGCCGTCTCGGCCGCCGCCACGGCGGCGGCAAGCCCGGCCGCGCCGTGCCCGACCACCACGAGGCGATGTGCCGGTCGATCTGCCGTCATTCGTCTGCCGTCCGTCTCCTGCCGTGCGCGCGCGTCACACCCCCCGCATGTTGCCGCAAAATTTGCCCTTTGCTAGCGTCGCCGACATGCCCTCGCCGAGCAGCCGACGAGAAGGCTGCGCGTCTAGTCCGCGCGACGCCCGCCGGCACGTATCAGCAAGAGCCAACCAGGGACGGATCGCCATGTTGCATGCAAGGACTGCCACCATTGCGAGCCTCACCGCCATCGCGAGCCTCACCGTGATCGCGAGCCTCGCCGCGATCGGCGGAGCGATGGGGCCGGCGAATGCGCAGGAGGTGCTCAAGCTCGGCCTGATCCAATCGCTGACCGGCGCCTTCAATACCACCGGCAAGGCGGCCGTGAACGGCGCCATGCTATACCTCAAGCAACACGGCGACACCGTCGCCGGCCGCAAGATCCAGATCGTCACCAAGGACGATGCCACCGCCCCGGATGCCGCGAAGCGGCTCGCCCAGGACCTGATCGTCAACGAGAAGATCGCCGTCATGGGCGTCGGCATCACGCCGTCCGCGCTCACGGTCGCGCCGCTCGCGACGGAGGGGAAAATCCCGACCGTGGTCCTGGTGTCGGGTGCGTCGGTCACCGTCGAGCGCTCGCCCTATATGGTGCGCACGAGCTTCACGCTCGGCCAGTCGTCGGCAACCATCGCGGACTGGGCGGTGAAGAACGGGGCGAAGAAGATCGTCACCATCGTCAACGATTGGGCGCCCGGCCTCGAAGCCGAAGCCGCCTTCAAGGAGCGCGCCGTCAAGGGCGGCGCCGAGATCATCGAATCGATGCGGGTGCCGCTCGCCAATCCCGATTTCGCGCCGTTCCTGCAGCGCGCCCGTGACGACAAGCCGGACACCCTGTTCGTCTATTTCCCGGGCTTCCAAGCCGGCCTGTTCGCCAAGCAGTTCGTCGAGCGCGGCATGGACAAGTCGGCGATCCGCATCATCGGCCCCGGCGACCTCACCGACGACGACGAATTGCCCGGCATGACCGATGCGATGCTGGGCATCGTCACCGCGCACCACTACTCGGCGATTCACGATTCCGCGCTCAACAAATCCTATGTGGCCGACTACGAGAAGGCCTATGGCAAACGCCCGAACTTCGTCTCGGTCGGCGGCTATGACGCCATGCACCTCATCTTCGAGGCGCTCAAGAAGACCGGCGGCAAGACCGACGGCGACGCTCTCATCGCAGCGATGAAGGGCATGAAGTGGGAAAGCCCGCGGGGGCCGATCGAGATCGACGCGCGTACCCGCGACGTCGTCCACAACGAATACATCCGCCGCGTCGAGCGCGTCGACGGCCAGCTCTCCAATGTCGAGTTCGAGACCTACCCGATGGTCAAGGACCCGGCGAAGGAGGCGAAGAAGTAGCGGGCGTCTCGCCGGCGGTCTTCCGCGCGGCCCCCTGCCCCACCCCCGCTTGCGGGAGTGGGTTGGGGAGGGGGAAGCTGAGTGTTGACCCTGAATGACGCCTGCAATCGTCTCGACGCCGCGGCCCCTCCTCGACCCTCCCCCGCAAGCGCCCCGCAAGCGGGAGTGGGAGAAGAAAGCGCAGCCCCCCGGAATGACGAGCACTAGTTCTAGTTCGCCTCCCCCGTCGCGCCCAGCACGGCGAAGGACTGCTCGAGTTGCGGGCTCATCGGGATGTTGAACCGCTCTCCGTTGGGCAGGCGCGAGGAGAACCACTTGTCGTACATCGGGCCGATGTCGCGGGCGACGACGAGGTTGCGGATGGCGCGTTCGACGGTGTCGCGCAGCGTCTTCTCGTTGCGACGGAACGCGATGCCGTAGGGATCGTACGACAGCAGCTCCCCCACCACCTTGAACCGGTTCTGCGCGCGGTGCTGGGCAATCAGGCCGTAGAGCAGCACATCGTCGGTGGCGAATCCGTCGACCTTGCCGTCCGCCAGCAGGCCGTAGGATTCCTCGTGGTCGGCGCCCTCGACGAGGGTGATGCCGAGGCCGAACTTCTTGTCGAGGGCTTCCAGCGCCTGGGCGTTGGTGGTGCCCCGCGTCACCGCGATCTTCTTGCCCTTGAGGTCGCGGAAGTCGCGCCATGCCGTCGTGACCGGCACCATCACCTTGGTGCCGGAAACGAAGATCATCGGCGAGAAGTCGACGCGCTTGCGGCGCTCCAGGTTGTTGGTGGTCGAGCCGCATTCGAGGTCGATGCGATTGTCGACAACAGCGTCCAGGCGGTCCTCGGACGTGACCTTCACGAACTCCACCTTGAGGTCGTCGCGGTCGAGCGTGCGCCCGATCTCCTCCACGATCGCCCCGCACAGATCGATGCTGTAGCCGATCGGGCGGCCGGCGCGGTCGAGGAAGGAGAACGGGATAGACGCGTCGCGATAGCCGATGCGGACCACGCCGGTCTTCTTGATGCGCGCCAAGGTGCCGGACACGGTCTCCGGATCGGTCGGCTCGACCTGGGCGCGGCCCGTTGACGCCGCGGACAGCGCGGCGGCGGCGACCAGCACGATACCGGCGAGACGCGCCAGAACCCGGCGCGTCGAACCGGAACGGAGCGTGGCGGCCATGGCGCTACTCCGCCGGTGAGGCTGCAGCCGTCGGCAGCGGATGCTCGAGCGTCGCACCCTGATCGAGGCCGGGCTCCTCCGGACGCAGGTTGCCTTCCCACTTGGCGATCACTGCCGAGGCCACCGAATTGCCGACCACGTTGGTGGCGCTGCGTCCCATATCGAGGAACTGGTCGACGCCCATCACAAGGAGAAGTCCCGCCTCCGGGATGCGGAAGGTCGAGAGCGTCGCCGCGATGACCACGAGCGAGGCGCGCGGCACGCCCGCCATGCCTTTCGACGTGAGCATGAGCAGCAGCAGCATGGTGATCTGCTCGCCCCAGCTCAGCGAGATGCCGTAGGCCTGCGCGATGAACAGGGTCGCGAAGGTGCAGTACATCATCGAGCCGTCGAGGTTGAAGGAGTAGCCGAGCGGCAGCACGAAGCTCGCGATGCGGTTCGGCACGCCGAACTCCTCGAGGCGCTCGAGGGTTTTTGGGTATGCCGCCTCCGAGCTCGCGGTCGAGAATGCGAGCAGGATCGGCTCGCGTACGAGATGGGCGAGGCGGATGATGCGCGGACCGACGACGACGAAGCCCGCGGCGAAGATGACCCCCCACAGCACAATGAGCGAGAAATAGAAGCCGCCCATGAACTTGCCGTAGGTGATGAGGATGCCGAGCCCGCTGGTGGTGATGGTCGCAGCGATGGCGGCGAACACGGCGAGCGGAGCGGCTTTCATCACATAGCCGGTGATCTCGAGCATCATGTGGGCGACCTGCTCGATCACCTCAGTGAGCAGCTTGGCGCGCTCGCCGAGCGAGGAGATCGCGACGCCGGCGAAGATCGCGAACACCACGATCTGCAGGATCTCGTTGGTAGCCATCGCCTCGATGACGGAGCGCGGCACCAGATGGGTGACGAATTCCTTCAGCGTGAGTCCCGAAGTCTTGAGGTTGGCCGCAACGCCGGGATCGGGCACCGGCAGGCCGAGGCCGACACCCGGCTGCAGGATGTTGACCATGATCATGCCGAGGAGCAGCGAGACCAGCGAGGCGGACACGAACCAGCCCATGGTCTTGGCGCCGACCCGGCCCAGCGAGCCCGACTGATCGCCCATATGGGTGATGCCGACGATGAGCGTCGAAATCACCAGCGGCGCGATGATCATCTTGATCAGGCGCAGGAAGAGATCGGTGATGAGCGAGATGTAGCCGGCGATGGTCGCCGCCGTCTGCGGATCGGGAAAGGCTTCGTGGCAGGCCCAGCCGGCCAAAATGCCAAGCACCATCGCAATGAGGATGTACGTCGTGAACCGATTGGGCATGGCACCTCCCCGACGCCGCAGCGCGGGCGTCAGCCATCAAAGTCCCGGCACGAGGGAAGGATGATCGTTTTGCGCCCACTCGGCAAGAGATGCACCGGCTTCGCTACGGCAGAAGCGGGGGAAGATAAATGGAAAAAACAGCGGGCCGCGCCGGCGCCAAGCGCTTTGTCCGGGCGGGTGTCAGCGGGCCCAACGCTCGCTTCGGAACGGGATCAAACCTTCGGCGTCTCGGCCGCGTGCCGATTGGACTCCCAAGCCGCGCCGAGCGCGCTCAGTGCGTGGTCGCGTCCTCCTCCGGTCCGACCTCGTCGAGGTCCGCCGGCTCCTCGCTGCGCTGTGTGTCGAACTCAGCGAACACGAGATCGCATGCGCCAGAGAACATAGTGAACGGCAGATACCAGAGAAGAATTGGCATGCCCCCACTCCCCGCTCTTCGGCCAAGACAGCCACTCATGGCCCCCGCCACTCATCGACCCCAGCCCGAGACGGCAGCGGGAGACCCCACATCGCACCGCTGCCACCAAAAACCTACACGACCAAACAAACCCCGTGGTTGCGCAATTGTCACAATCTTACGCAAACTCAGCATAGATATTGGGCAAAATCTTGTTGCACTGCAGCCAAAATTGGCGATTTCCAGATCACCCCTTCGGAAAATTTCCCCTTGTCCGGCATATGTTCCTCGCCTCGCGAGGCTGATAGGAACGTCGGGGCGCGGGCCCCGGCACGGGGCGAGGACGGCCGAAGACCAGGGACAGCGCGATGCTCCGGGACGACAGAAGCAGTGGTGAAGGCGGGCGCAGCGCGCCGCGCAACGTGTTCGGCGAACCGATCGAGCCCTGCTCGATCAGTCCGCTGACCGGCTTCTATCGCGACGGCTGCTGCAACACCGGTGCCGAGGATGTCGGCAGCCACACCGTCTGCGTGGTCACCACCGCAGCGTTCCTCGATTTCTCCAAGGCGCGCGGCAACGATCTCTCGACCCCGATGCCGCGGTTCGGCTTTGCCGGTCTCAAGCCCGGCGACCGCTGGTGCCTGTGCGCACCGCGATGGCAGGAAGCCTTCGAAGCCGGCCAGGCGCCGCGCGTGGTCCTGCGCGCCACCCACGAAGGGGCGCTCGCCTATTGCTCGCTCGCCGATCTCAAGCGGTTTGCCGTGGACTTGGCGTAAGGTTTTGGGCTCCCGCTCGCGCCCCTCGGCCCCGGCGCGCGATCGGAGAGATTCGGGCACCGGCTTTGGCTTCGAAACGTCAGCCACAACATCGCCCGTGCCCGATCGACCGTCAGCAGTGAACACAGCGACGTACTGTTCGCCATCAGGCTACTTCGGAGGACACGGCCCAGCATAGGGCGACAGCGCGGCGCTGCCGCCCGCCGCGGTGCGCTCGCAGATTTGGATGCGTTCTTCGGTGGCCTCGGGTGTCAAAGTGTAGGATCGCATGCTGTAGATGCCGATCTCGTTGTAGTAGTTGCAGAAGGGAATGCGCGTCGTGGTGCGCTCGACGAACCAGTCGCCGCTCGTCCCTCCCCGAAATGGAGCACCATCCACCACACCCACGGTTTCGAGAGAGGGCACCACGGACCAGCCGACGTCAGCGATCGGATCGATCGGGTCGCATTTGTGAGTGGGTTGCGCGAGGGCATGTCCGTAGAACCCTGACGCCGCGACGAGGATCACGATCACGGGAGCGACAGGCGTTATCGGCTTGCAGGCCATGCCATTTCTCGCAGTCCTAACCTTTGGTTCGCAGGCGAACGTCCGCCGAACGCCTTCGGCACGTGTTCCGCGTCGGGGCTGTCTTGACCCCGCTCGCGGCAAAGTCAAGGATCGGCCCAAGATGCGTGCTGTTCTGGGAGGACGTGCAGGTGGGCAAGAATTCAGGAGATCGCAACCTCGATAATGACGCGCAGGAGGAGCGCGCGTCCCGGCGATCAGTGAGTCGTCGTTCCTTCCTGTCGAAGGGCGCTGCAGGCGTCGGCGCTGCTGCTTTCGCGGGCGTGGGGGCAAACGAGGCCGAGGCGGAGACCCGATGGGACCTTTCGGCCGACGTCGTCGTGATCGGCGCGGGCGTGGCCGGGTTGCCGGCCGCGATCACGGCACGCGATCTCGGGGCCTCCGTTATCGTCGTCGATGAGAACTTCGACATCGGCGGACGCGGCATGCTCAGCGGCGGACGTGTCCACCTTGGCGGAGGGCACGCGCTGCAGCAGAAGGCCGGCATCAAGGATACCGCCGATCAGGTCTTTGCCGACTGGGTGCGCCACGACGCCGCTGTCGCCAGGTACAGCGACCGCGACCTCGTTCGCGTCTTTGCCGACGAGAACGTGGCGACCTTCGATTTTCTGGTCGAGAACGGCGTGGAGTTCCGGGATCGGCCGATCGGCCCGGAGGCCGCTTCGACGGTGCCGCGCACATTCCTGACCCTCGAGTGGCACGTGCCGAGCGAAATCTACGCCCCGGGAGGGGGACGCAACGGGTCCGGCCTCGTGCGCAGGCTCGAGGAAAGCGCGCGGAAGAAGGGCGTGCAGATCCTGCTGCGCCACGAGATGAAAAGCGTCATCCGCGAGCCCGGTGCTTCCGGAAAGGTCGTCGGAATTGCAGTGACCCATCCCAATGGGACCATCAATATCGAGGCGAAGCGTGGCCTCGTCATTGCGACCGGCGGTCACACCGGCAACGTGAATTTCCGCCGCACTTTCGATCCCCGGCTGACCGAGGAATATCAGCAGGCCTGCATGCCTTACGTCTATCAGGGCGCCAAAGGCGAGCTTGCCGCCATGGACGTCGGCGCCGCGCTGTGGGCGACGGCAAACCAGACGAACGAGTCCGGTTCGGCTATCACGAAGACCCGCCACATCGGCTGTCGCTGGGGCTACAGCTCGCTGGTGTTCCTGCCCGAGAGCAAGTTGTTTCCGCTCGCCAAGGCGACTGGCCTTACCGTCAGAGACTGGCAGGACATGATCTTCGTCAACCAGAACGGTCAGCGCTTCTGGAACGAGGTCGACGGGTCCTATCGGTTCTTCGCAGCGGCCATGGCCTACAATGGCGACCCGTCGAAGCTCAACGGTGGCGGCCCGGTCTGGGCGATCTTCGACGCGGACGCCGTCGCCCGGGAGAAATGGGACCCGCAGCCGCCCCACGTCGACCCGGACGGCTATTTCTACACCGCCGATACGATCGCAGAGCTCGGGCCCAAGATCAGGAATCCCTATCAAAAGAAACCGATATCGGGCGCGGCGCTGCAGGAGACGGTCAACCGCTACAATGCGTTCGTGGCCGCAGGCACCGACACCGACTTCAAGAAGCCCACACCGATGTACAAGATCGAGAAGCCGCCATTCTACGCGGCATGGGCCACGCCGATCCTTCACGACACGCTGACGGGTCTGCGGACCAACACCCACGGCGAGGTGATCGACATCCGCGGCGAGGTCATTCCGGGGCTCTATTGCGCGGGAGAGTGCCAGGGAGGGTTCGCCCAGCACGGATTGGCGAGATGCGTGGTATTCGGCCGCGTTGCCGGCAGGAACGCCGCCAAGCGCGTTGCATAAAGAGTCCGGTGTAGACCCGGCGTCTGCACCGTTGCCGCTGCCAGCGACAAACCTCGATCATGACCCGCGACGATCATGCCCACGCGACGACGATCGAGGTGATCGAGCAGGCCCCGTCCGAGGTCCCGGCAGGCGCCGCCATCACCGTGAAGGTCAAGGCGGCGTGTCCGAAAGGATGCGATCTCGCCGGCATGCCTTTCAAGATCGTCGGCGGCGGACGGCGCTCTCGTCCGAACTGAATTCACATCCGAGCTCGGTCGGGACAACGTCGCGGAGGTGAAGCTCGAAGCGCCGGCCCGCGTGGGCGCGCACGTGTGGAGCGTGACGTTCGGCCCGCACGAAGTCGAGGGAATTCGGCACGACGAAGTCGACCGTCCCGATCCCAACGCGCATCGTACCCCGTGTGACGAGCCTCGCCGTGTGGTCGATCCCATCGCCGGTGGTGACGGGGGAAAGGTTCGCGATCGAAGTCGGCGCGAAGTCCTCAGCGGGCATTGCGCTCACCGCAGAACGGGTCGAGGTCCGCGATGATGCCGGCGTCGTCGTCGCGCAGGGACACCTGGGAGAGACACCGTATCCGCGAACCGCAGCGCTGTACTGGACCAGACTCGAACTCACCGCTCCCGCGCGGGACGGCCTGCACATCTGGTCAGTGGAGTTCGAGCCGAGAAAAGCGGACCTACCCCATGAGCGCGCATCGACGACGTTCAGCGTCTCGGTCGTGAGACCGCCCGCACATCGGTTGACCATCAGGGTGGTCGAGAAAACCACTTTGGCACCGGTTGCCGATGTCGTGGTGCGACTTGGCGCTTACCGCGTCGTCACGGACCCGTCGGGACTTGCGGAGGTGGACATGCCCGGGGGCGTCTATGAGCTCGACATTTGGAAGGTCGGCTACGAGGCGCCCACCAAGAGGGTGTCGCTCGACAAGAACATGCTTGTCGAGGTCGAGGTCGTTTCCGTGCCCGAAGAGGATCCCGATGCGGCCTGGCTGATGTAGGTCCGCGAAATCCTGATCAATCTGGCCGTCGACTCTCAATGCGTTGCTGGCGCGCTCGGAGAGATTCGAACTCCCGACCCTCAGATTCGAAGTCTGATGTTCACCGGCTCTCGCTCCAGCAGATCAACCTTCGGATTCAACGCACGTCATCCAAAGTACGCTTTGTAAAGGTCCTGACCGAGGCTTCCGTACTGGCTCGATTTGTATTTCGAGAATTGGAATTTGTTTAGATCAGGCGCACCACACTTACCCTTATACCATTCAAACGCATGCAGCTTTTGGTGTTCCACCAACAGTCGAAGACAAACGATCAATCCATTGATGATCGTTGTTGTTAACATGCGGCCCTTGACTTTTTTATCAGCCGTCCACCGATCAGCGGCCACATTTGCCTTTACTCCGGATATGAAAATATCGATCTCCTTCGAACAAAACTGAATGTAAGCTCGAGCCAACGCCTCCGATGGAGCGTTAATCAGCCCCTGTTTGTTCAGCTCCTTCCAAACCTTGAACAAAGAGTCCTCACCGCTGAGCTTGACCAGTGGCTTCACGCCGTAGCTGACAATAGTTGTCGTTTTTATTTTACCCTTATCGAAGAAATACCTTTCGAAATGCCCTGCGAGCGCACCCTTATCATTTAACGAGTTTACGATTTGCCGCGCAATCGAATCCTGAGAGAACGGCTTCAGCAACACTCCAATCGCTTGCTTCAATTCAGATCGCGCATTGGTCTGAGTGGCATTGATCTCCAAAAATAGGGTCGCCTCGAATTTCGCACGATCAGTTCTGGAAATATTCTGCGGATATATCACGCCGGTCGCTAGCAAATTCTGTTGAATTCTCAGAAGGCTAATCGCCGCCTCATCCTTGCCCCCTTCGTAATAGGAAAATACGCGATGTTGGCCATCAATAAGACCAATAGAATTGTACTCCGACGGCAGCTGAATATTTCCCGGCTTAGTTTGCGTAATTTTGGCCGGGTCGATGGTTTGACCGTTGTCGAGCGTCAATTGCGTGTTGCTTGGTAGTGTCACAATAATATTATTAATGAATACGCGCTTCTTATCAAGCAGATATCTTCGTATGGCTTCGACCTTCGATCGGCTAATCATCCTCTGATACAAACCATCCTCATCACCCCAGCCATCTTTTCTCAAAACATAGCAACGCTCTAGAAGCGCCGCGGGTGCAACATAAAAAGTGACAACTTTAAATCCAAGAGGAAAATGCGATTGGCCCTCAGGCAAGATCGACCCTTTATAGGATGCCGTACTTGTAACGGGCGAAATGGCATTCAACCCGATCTGGCTCTGCGACAATCCAAGAAATTTGAATAATTCGTACCTGGCTGATTTCTTTATGCGGTTCGTAATAGATTTAAAATACTGAACTATATGATAGTCCAGATAGGTGACGCCAGGAACCTCATCTTTCAGCTCTCTCGTGATTGGATATCGAGAGCAATAGACAATTACCACGCGAAAATGATGCGGTTGAAATTTCTGATCTTTTGCCGTCTGAAAGGCCGGGAATGTAGCGTCCATGAATTCCAGGAATGCAGTAATGTCATTGTTGATCTTATCATATAGGACCTTCTTCTTTTTGAGATGGCCGGAAACATCGCTCTTTAGAACAGTGCACTCGCTAATAACAACAACGTTTTCGCGGACAAACACATCGTCAAAGTCACTGGTGGTGCCTTGATAGGTAATTTCTTTATCCGAGGCAGAGGAAATTCTCTTAAATTCACACGTTGTGAAAATAGAACGAACTTCTCGAAAATGAGTCCTCTTGATGCGAAGCTGCTCACGCTCCGCAGCCGTGAGTTTTGTTTTTGATTTTTTCTTTGCCTTCCCCTTGGTCTTCCCCTTAGTCATTGCCGGGTCCTTGCGTAGATTTCCATTCTTCTGGAACCACAGCAACTTTCTCGCCAGAGCGCGGCTTTCTGGTCGGCTTGCCACTCATCCGAATTTTCAGCGTGCCTTTCGACAACTGCCTTACCCGATCGCGGGCGATTTTTAGAAAGCCGCCATCCTTGTCGATGCCGACAGCATTACGATTATGCATCATCGCGGCGACGGCCGTGGAACCCGTTCCCATGAATGGGTCTAAAACAGTATCACCAGGATTGGTAAATGCGAGTACGCACCTTTCGGCGAGCTCGACCGGGAATTGGCAGGGATGAATTGTTTTTTCGGGGTGGTTGGCTTTTACATTTGGAATGTCCCACACCGGATCATTATTGAAATAGTTCGCGGCTGAAAACTCCCAGTAGTCAGAGGGATTTTTTCCCAATGGATTGCCGCTCGGCGTTCCCGAGGCCCTTCCCCGCCTTTTGGAATGTCTCTTGCCGGGATAGAGTTGCGGCACGCGTACCGGGTCAAGATTGAAACGATGCTCATCAGATTTCGTGAACCAGAGAACCGTTTCGTATCGACCCGAAAAGCGCTTCTTCGAGTGAAGGCCGAAGTTAAAGCGCCAAACGATCCTATTGCGCAATTTCATGCCGCGTCGCTTAAAACTTTCGTACGTATGGATGTCGATCGGAAAGATTTCGCCGTTCTTGATGAACGTTCCGACCTGCCAGCAAATGCTTCCATGTTCGTGAAGCGCCTTGACCAAGGCTCCGATCACCTCATCAAGCCATCCAATATACTGCTCAAATGTTAGCTTGGCCGAACGCTCGTAGATCTTTCCGATGTTGTACGGTGGCGAGGTAACGATCAAATCGTACTTGGCTTTCGGCAGCCTTCCCAATACCGCTAATACGTCTCCCTTCAGAAACGTGGCAGTGGGAACAATCGGCTCTCTTGGTGATGTAATCTGCAGCAATTGATCAGCCCCGAATCATGAAGTCTCGGGGAGTATTGCAATCTCCATGCGAGGGGGCGCCAACCGAAGGGCGTTCCTCCCCACGAATTTTACGACGCCCCAACATCAGAAGGGAGATATGCAAATCAAGTCCGTCCACGTTTCTCAATCCGATGTGCCCTGAACCGAGAAAACCATACAACACGGGGTGTTGCAACCTGAAGTGGCGTCCACATGGACGACCGATCCGTTGGCTGGTTGCGACGTGGCAGCTCGCGCAATTCAGAAGACCCGATATTCGCCCCATAAGGCTTTGAAAATGCTGGCGCGCTCGGAGAGATTCGAACTCCCGACCCTCAGATTCGAAGTCCTCAAAACAGCATTTCCATGGTGTCCTATGGCGTACCATGATGTTCGATTAAGCCCCATGGCAGAGGCATAACTTGCACTATTGAATTCTGTCGGCTACCAGTCCGTTCGATCTAATTTGGTGACACGGTGGAGACACGGGTGGCCGCGAGAGCACCGCTCACAGCAGCTAAATCGAATAGGCGATAGGACTGGTAGGGAAAAACGCCGTCATCGCCGTCATCGCCGTCACTTGTTCAATTGCGCGAATGAGTTGCGTGCAAACAGCACGCCGACGGGCGCCGTCAGGCGCCGTCCCAAGGTGCAGGGCGAGCTATGATGAGAGAGCAGCGCTTGATCTCGGTCGAAAGTGGTTCCGCGGTGGCACCAGTTTTGGTGCAAGATGCACCAAAACCCCCGGGAGAGCCACACGCCACAGCGAAGCTCACCACGCAAGTGGCCGATCGTCTGCAATTCGCTGATCTTGCCGCGCCCGGCGCGGCCTACGTCATCGTTTGGGACGAGAAGCTCCCTGGCTTCGGGCTGCGCATCATGCGCAGCGGCGTGCGCGCTTGGGTCGCCCAATATCGCAATCGCGATGGCCGCAAGCGGCGCATCACGATCGGCCGCTACGGGGTCCTGACGGCGCAAGAGGCCCGCGACCGCGCGCACCGGATTCTTGTGCAGGTCCTCGACGGCGTCGATCCCCTCGCCGACCGCCAGGCGCGGCGAGAGGCTCCGACGGTCAATGATCTCCTCGATCGGTATCTCGCTGAACATGTCGCCAAGAAAAACAAGCGCACCACGCGGGCTTCTGTCGAGCAGCTGGTTGCGCGCTTCATCCGGCCGGCACTGGGAGGCCATAAAATCGCGGCGATCACCAGGGATGATCTGGCGCGCTTGCACGGCGCCATGTCCGACACACCCCGCCAGGCGAATTTCGCGCTCGCGGTCTGCAGCAAGGCCTTCAACTTGGCGGAGCGCTGGGGGTGGCGCTCGGTCGGCGCCGGCAACCCCTGCCGGTTGATCGAGCGCTATGATGAGGCCGAGCGAGATCGCTTCCTCAGCGTCGAGGAGCTCGGCCACCTCGGCGCCGCGCTGCGCGTGGCCGAGAGCGAGGGTTTGCCCTGGAAGCTCGGTCCAGCGCGGCCGACATCGAAGCATCTGCCGCGCTCGGAGCGCCAGCGCACGCGCGTCGCCGGCGTAATTATCGCCGCGATCGAGCTTCTGCTCTTCACAGGATTGCGCCGCGGCGAGGCCTTAGGCCTTCGGTGGGCCAACGTCGATCTTGCGGCTGGCACTATCGCGCTCCCGGACACCAAGGCGGGACGGCCGCAGATCGTGGTGATCAATACGCCTGCCCGCCAGGTCCTAGAGGCTCTCTGGCGGCAGCGCGAAGGCTCGCCGTGGGTGCTCCGGTCGTCAGCCAGCCCGAAGCGTCCTCTCGCGGCAGAGGTGCTGCAGAATGCATGGGAGCGCATTCGCACGGCCGCCGGGCTAGACGATGTTCGCGTGCACGATCTGCGGCACACGGTCGGCACGCACGCGAGCCTGACCGGCGCGAACGCTTTCGGGATCCGCGATCTCCTACGGCACCAGGACATCGCGATGACGGGGCGGTATGTGAATCGGGACGATGGTGCTCTCCGGGTGCTCAGCGATGCCGTCGGTGAGCGGATCGCCTCCGGCCTGGGTCGGCAAATTTGCCTACCCGAACCTTCCGCAAATTTGCAGAAGGTCGATCCGGCGAAATAGGCAAATTTGCCTGTTTCCCGATTTGATTACCATCAAACCGCAAATTTGCAGACTGAAATGGCGCAGATTGCGCCATTTTGCGGATTCACACAACTCACCAAATCAGATAAGGCGCAAGATGCGCGGGGCTTAGGTCTGGCCGCCGAACGTCGGGATCGTCTGCACCCGGTTGCCCCGCGCCTCTACATTGCAGATGTCGCCGGCAGACGGGGCGAGTAATGAAGGCAATTACCCTAGACGATGGTTCGGCACTCGTTGAGTTCTCGCCTCCTTCGACAACTGACTTGGAGGCACAACTTCTCGCCGGCCTGGCAAGCCCGGCGTGCCGATATCTTCGCTTTGTCGAGCCAACGGATGTTGTCGATGAGATGCACCGCCTTGCGGAGGAGATAGAGAACCGTAGGCATTGGGCGCAGATCGTCGTCAAGTTGATACGACGGCGATGGAGCCTGGGCAAGAAGCTCGCCCGCTCCGAGCCCAAATGGCTGTTGGGACCGTCGACCAAGGAGCTGAAAGTCGTTCGCGATTGCCTGAAATGGTTGAATAAGAACGTAAAGTCTGCGCACGAGGCCGCATTTTTCGAAGAGGCTTTGCGACGCTGGGGGAAGCTTGTTCCATAGTCCGAATTCGGTCCGATTGGAAAGCTGACAGATCGTTTTTCGTAATCGTAGGGTCTTGCCTCAGTAATCACCGACTGGGCGCGAAACCTGATGAACATTTTCGACAAGCTCAAGGCCTTCCGGTCGAATGGAAGCCAGAAGCCGAAGCGGCTCTCTCTCGATGAGATCGAGAACGGTCTTCAGGAGGCCCAAGCCGAACGTTCGGCAACGCGGAATGCGATCGCACAGGCGGTCGATCAGCGCACTCGGCTTCTGCTTGAGGGTGACTTCGAGCAGATCGAGAAGCTCGACATCGAAGTCGCTCGGAACAACCTGCGCCTCGAAGCGGTCGCGGAAATCGAGCGCGTTTTGCTCGACGAGATGCAGCTCCGTCGCGAGGCCGCCACCAAGGTGGCCATCAAGAAGCACTTCGAAATTGCCCTAGGGAAGCATGCGGCGCTCGACGCCGCCCTGGAAGCCGCAGACAGGGCCAACAAAGCGGTGCGTGATGCGCGTGAGAAAGCAGTCTCGGAACTGGGCGAGGCAACCGTGGCGCGCCTCATACCGGGACGCGTCTTCCTGGGCATGCTGCATCCCGCCGCCGATCATCTGCCTCGATGGCGCAGTGAGTGGGACACTGATCTCAAACGGACCTCAGAGGCGCTCAACCCGACGCCGCCGAAGCCAGCAACGCCTACGCCGAGCACGCCCCCACAATCGGTTAAGCCGATTGCCCCGCACAAGCCCATGCCGAATGCCGCCGGGCACGTCATCGTGATCATGAACGAGGATTACCCCAACGGGCCCGGACCGTTCGGCGAAGTGTGGCCGAAGGGGAGTGCGGTCTACATGGTGCCCGCGGCCGCCGAGAGGTTCGTTGGAGGGGGCAAAGCGAGATATCCCGACAGGCCGGTCAGCCCTGCCTCTGTCATCACGCCTGGAGAAGTGCCCAAGCGCGTCAAGTCGGCGAGGCGAGTGCTGCCCCCGACGGTGCCCGAAGGCTTCACGCGCTGTGTCGTGCAACGCGCGGGCTACGACCCGGGGGATGGTTTTGGGGGCTGTCATCTTCACGAAGTCATCGATGTGCCCAGCGACAAAGTCGAGATCGCGGTCGGAAACTGCGCGCTTGAGTTTGCAAACCCGCCGGCCGTCGAACAGGGGGCATCGCGATGACCACCCGCGTCGGAAACGTAAACGGCACGGCCATCTTGGCCGACCTGAGCTCGTTCAACTTCACACAGACCCAGACGGTCCTGATCACCGGCGGGCATCCGTACATCGAAGAGGTCGTTCCGGGTTATCCGGCGCGGCCGCAGGGGGTCCAGACCGTCGCGAGCGGCGCGCAGGTCACGTTGTGGGTGGCGGAAGCGCAGGCGCTGATCACCGCCGGCTTTGCGACGCTGGTGTCTACGAACAACGCTGGTGCAGGTCAACACGGAGCAACCATCATGTCTTTACCTCCTGCACGCGGAGGCAGGGTCTTCTATTGGAAAAAGGGTGAGCCTTTCTACGCCGGTCTGCCTGACGCGCCCTTCGTTCCGACGCCGATCGGCGGAGGATCGAGCGCTCCTGGCGTCACGGCGACGGTCAAGCTCCGAAATCCAAGCGCCCAACTGTATGGGGTCGGACCTACTCTCTATCAAACCGGCACCTACGACGCCGGGAGCGGTATCGGTGTCATTCCGATCCCATCATTAGCGGGGATGGGAACTTACTCTCCGCCCGCCGACCGCTACATGACCTACGAACGCGTCGACATGGTGGGCAACACCACTGTCTATTCCGCTGGCGCTACCCTCACATTGCCAGCTGGCGAAGCCGCTTCGCTCGTTAGCGCTGACTTCGCGGACTATGTGTGATGCCCCACGCCCTGCTTCTCGGCGTGGCTCTCGCCGTCGTCGGCGCGATTATCCTCGGAAGGTTCTTCTGATGACGACGAAGTTCTTCACGACGAACAGCGTCAAGTATGCCGGCGCCGGCCTCGGCGAACGCCAGGTCCGCGTCATCGCCTCCGACAATAGCCTCGATCGTGCGGGCGACATTGTCGAAGCGTCGGGTGCCGTGCTGGACAACTACCGCAAGAATCCAATCGTGTGCGTCAATCATGACGCATCGCGGCCGGTCGGCAAGGCCAGTGTCATCGTCAAGGGCGAGCAGATCGAGGCATTGATCACCTTCGCGCCGGAGGGCGTGTCGCCGGACGCGGATACATGGTGCGGCTTGATGAAAGCGGGCGTGGTGTCGGCCGTCAGCATTGGCTTCGAGGCGATCGAGGTCACGCCGAAGTCGGGCGGCGGTTACCGGTTCACAAGGTGGGAGCTTTTGGAGATCTCGATAGTCGCGATTCCTGCCAACCCCAATGCTACTGTAATCGAGCGCGCCATCGAGAATGGCGGCCGTGGAGGCGATGCCGTCTCTCGGCGCATCGCCCGCATCTCCGATCCCAGGACGCGCGAGTTCATCGGCCGCTTGGCGTCGGCGAACAAGGGCATGACCCTCGATAGCCTTGAGCGCCACATCGAGAGCTACGAAGAGACCCGCGCCGACACGCGCTCGCCGGCACAACGCTCGGCCGACATGCACGCCGACATGGTCGCACGGCAGATCGAGAGCATTGTTAGGCTGAAGTTCCAGCGCGCGCGCGTCGATGCCGATTTGGAGGCGGCAGCAGAGCGGCTTGATCGCCTACAGGGGCGTAGCACTAGCAAGCGGCGCCTCGCCGAGGTTGCTCGCCTCGCGCGTCCCGGCGGCGCGCCTTCAAAACCGAAGTGGGACAAGGCGGATGCCCTCGGCCCTTTCGGAATGCCGGTGCTGTCGAAATACGGCGACAACCTGGACGAATACCGGGCGGACCTTGCGCTGTGGCGCAGCGGCAAGGTGATCAGGATCGACTAGAGAGGCGTCTCGACGTGGCTGCACTCACGAACGGCCCGGCATTGCAGTATCATCTGCGCGCGTTCTTCGCGGGCGAGCCCGTGTGGGCGCCGCCGTTGGAGACTTGGGAGGCGTTCCAGGTCCGCCTGGCGCGCTGGCGAAGCGAGCCTCTGATGCCATGGAGGTCGCGATGACGATTGGTGGTTTTCTTTGCGACGGCTTCGACCGCGCGTGGATATGGACCGACGCGGAGAAGTACGTCGACACCGACCCATCCGGCGAGTGCTGCAAGCTGACCATCAACGCCCTGGCACCGCTGATCGGCGCCGGTGCCGGCACAGTCGCAATGATTGCAGAGGCTACGGATGCCCTACAGAGCGTCGCGTCGTTCGATGCCGCGTTGATTAGGCTCCCTAAAGCGCTCCGCAGCGCGAAGGGCTCCGCGAAGTACGGCCTTGTAGGCTGGAGCTGGCAGTTCGGCCGAATCGTAGGATACCTCTTCGACGCGGCAACGGATTTCGAGCCAAAACTGTGCGCCGCTGCGCGCTGGCCGGAGGCCGGAGAGCTTCCATCGAACATCTATGACGAGAACGATTTCATCGCGCCGGCTCTTGCGCAGATGCAAGAGCTGCGACGCCACCACGATCGGCGATACACTGGACTTTCGCTCGTCGTCGCGGAGGTGACACGCCGGGGCGTTCGCTCTGCGCGGATCAGTGATTTTAGCGAACGGGTGCGGGCATGCTCCAAGCCCCGTGCGTCAATGGACTTCGTCGGCGGCATGAAACCAACCGACGCAGCGGGCGACGCGCCCGGAGTCCGCGTCATCTCCATGGTGGGAAGCGCGACCGCCGGCGGAGCTGCGACCGCCGGCGGTCCAAGCTAAGGAGACTCATGATGGCTGACGACGTCCAGGTCCGCTTCGGCGCATCGATCGGGGAGCTCATCTCCGGCATTGATCGCGTCAAGGAATTGATTGAATCCGTCGGGGCTCCCGTCAAGGCGCTCAGCGGCCTCTTCGAGGGCATCGGCACCGCCATCACTGCCGGCTTCGGCATCGAGCGGGTGATGGCGTTCTATGAGTCGATGGCCGAACTCGGCGAGCGGACTGAGCGAACGATGGCAATCTTCGGCCAATCGTCGAAGGAGGTCGGCGAGCTCGACTTCATCGCCAAGGCGACGGGAACGTCTGCCGACGGCCTATCGCATGCGATGGAGCGCTTTGCACTCAGCCTGCAGAGGGCCCACGACGGCACAACGCCGACGGCGCAAGGGCTCGAGGCGCTGGGTCTGCGCGCCAAGGATTTGATCGGGCTGCCGCTCGACCAGACCCTCGGGCGCATTGCCGACCGGTTCTCCCAATTCGCGGACGGGCTCAACAAGACGGCGATCGCCTCGGCGCTGTTCGGCAGCCGCATGGGCGGCGATCTTATTCCTCTCCTCGACAAAGGGAGTGCGGGTCTCGCGGAGTTGCGCCAGCGCGCCGACGATACCGGAACCGTGCTCGGCGAAAAGACGGTCGAGGAGCTCTCGCACTTCAATCAGAGCATCGTGACAGCCGAGGCCTCATTGAAGGGTCTTGCCATTGCGGTCGCCGGTGTGCCGGCCGCCGGCGTGTTGGAATGGATCACCAATCTGGCGCAGAATATGCGCCTCCTCGTCGAGTCCGGGAAATTCTGGGAAGCCGAGCTGGACGGGCTGAGCACCGCATGGGACTCTTTCGCCGCGTCGCTCCGCAATGCTGCACGCATCATCTTAGATGCGCTGCACCTCGATTGGAACAAGGTCATCGCGGACTGGAAAGAGGGCACAGAGAGACAAGAGGACATTGTTCGCGAGCACAACATTCGTGTCGGCAAGATGCTGCTCGCTGCGAAGTTTCAGCAGCAGCAGGCTTTGAGCTTCGATCGCTGGGGATCACAAGCCCGAAGCACCGGAATTGCCGAAGGTCGACCGCGCTGGCGCAGAGGCCGCGCGCGAGCAGATCAAGCAGGTGCAGGCTGCCTATCAGATAACGGTTGATGAGCTCAATTCTGAGGTCAAGCTCGGCCGCATCACAGAGAATGAAAAGACGGCGCTGCAGCTCGAGGCGCTTAATCAGCGTGAGCTCGATGGACGCGCCGCATACGACAAACTTGCGGAGCTCTATAAGGGCGATGCGGTCCAGTTCGCAAAAGTGGAAGCCGAGAAGACCCAATGGTTGCTCGGCGGACTGAGGGATCGCCTCAAGGAAACGCAGCAAAATCTCATTGCGAATACGAAGGCGTGGCAGGACGGGTTAACGCCCATCCAGTCCGCTTGGGATAGCCAGCTGCGCGGGCTTCTGGATCGTACGACGTCGTGGGCCCAGGCCGAAAAAAATATCATGGCTGACCTGGCGCTAGAGACCATCAAGGAATTCGAACGCCTGGCGATCGTCAAGCCGATCATCGACGGCCTCTCGAGTAGCCTGAAATTCAATCCTGCCGATATCGCCGGGCAGGTCACAAAGATGATCGAAGTCCTTCACGGGACCGATCTTCGCGGCGGCCACCGCATTTCTCTTTCCGGAGCTTGGTCCCGCGGCCGTACCGGCGGCCGCTGGTATCGCGGCCGCCGTTGATGCGACGGCGATGGGACTCAGCGGCTCGGCGGCAGGCGGCGCGTGGGAGATCCCGAACGTTGGCACCTATTTGCTGCATCCCCAAGAAATGGTCTTGCCGGCCGGAGTTGCCGAGACACTTCGCAGCAACTTTGCGGCCGGCGGCAGTTTCGAGGCGCCCGGCGGTGGTGGCGGCGGCGGCGCGGGCGGCGGCGACACCCACATCCATTTCAATGTCAGCGCGATGGATGGGCAGAGCGTCCAGCGGTTCTTCGTCGGAAACTCGCGCCAGATCGCGAACGCCATCCGAAACGAGATTTTCAAGTGACCGGCCAAAAGGAGCGACCTATGGCACCTAAACCCGAAGACGTCCTTCCCACCGTCGTTGCGTTCGACGAGGATCGTGGCGGGGTGCTACTCCACTATCCCGAGCCGCTGCCGCAGCTCCTGCGCCGAACCACGAAGTCTGTGGAGCAGGAAATCGCCGGCTTGGGCGACCTGCGCGCCAACCTCGTCCCGGCCGTCCCGGAGACATGGCCCGGGGGCGTCTGCACGTGCCTGCGCAATCCGGCCTATTCCGTCGAGATGAGCGCGCTCGATGAGGTGATGATCCACGTCCGCGACGAGCGTTTCGGATGGCTGCACTACGTGATGTCTCGCGAGCAAGCTACGCAGTTTGCGGAAATGATCGTAAAGGTTCAAGCCGGACCGCCCCGGACGGTTCAAGGTCCGCTCCACTAGGCCCGAGATGACGTGCGCAGAGCGAAATCCACCGCCGTCGGCGGCCCAGGATGAGGCACCGACCGAACGCATGATTGAGGCCGGTGCGCTGATCATCGAAGACCAGTGCCAGGTCAGCTTCCGGAGCGCGCTTAATATCGCGCGCGCAGTGTGGGAGGCGATGACCGAAAATGGTCCTGCAGGCGATCGCGGAATCCGTTGACGCCCCTCAAAAGTCGGGAAAATTCGGCGCAAAGCGTTTCGATCTGATCGGACGTGTAGGCAAATGGCGAGTCACGTTGCTTCACATCTCGCTTGTCGCTGTACATATTGGCCTCGAGATACCAGCTGCTCGCTGCTCGACTTATGGCCACGCCGTGCGCAAGCTCGTTTCGACGGGATGAAGCATCGCCGTAAATGATCATCAGCTCGTCGAGTTCGCCCTCCAGTTCATCATTCGGGAAGGTGTGGAAGAATACCTCGGCCGCCGCTTCGATCATCTTTCGCCGGCCTCGCGCAGCAACAATCGAACCGTAGGCTCGGCGGACGGCGATCGACAGCGACTGAGGTCGAACAAGATTGTTGTAGAGGTAAGAATAGCCTACCTCTGTTTGCTCCCAGGTCAGTTGAGCGCCGAGCCAACCTGAGAAAATATCCGGAATGGCTCGGGATCACCTTTGGCGCCCTTCACTATATGGGCCGCTTAAATGGATTGACGTATTTTTTGACCTTGGGCGCAGACATTAGGGCTGGCGCCGCCCGTATCGCTCCGCGCAGCGCGGCCTTTGCCTCACCCAACGTGTCGGCTTCGCCGCTATTCGGCTGCGGCGCTGGCTGCCCCTGGGTCTGATAGAACCACCGCCACTTCATCGCACCGCCGGGCGTACGGTCAAGATAGATGCGGCCGATCAGCGTGCCGTCGACGACAGCGTAGTCGTCCTCGCCCCAGGAACCGGGCTGGCGGCCCTCGATAACGTCATGCGCGCGCATCTTGCGGAGGAAGATTGTCACGCCGACCTCGCCGCACCGACGTGTGCGCGACGCCGCACCGAAGGCGCAGGCGGCTTCTTGACGGCCAAATCATCAAGGGAGACCCGGCGGCCGATCAGTGCCGGCGGCACCGAGTCGGGGTCGAGTGCATCGACCGTGCAGACGGCACCCGGCCAGTGGATGTTCGCCGCCTGAGCCACACGCCGGGCGAGGATTTCGTCAAGGGCCGAGACGATTGCGAGGCCGATCATCGCGTGATCGGCGCCGCGATAACTCAACAGGAAGAGCGGCATCGGCGGAGACTGGAATCCACCTCCGCCGGAGTCAACGGTCAGGGCACATTACCCTGGGAACGAAGCGCCTCGACCCGCGTTGCTTTCAGGTCCGCGGCCCTGTTTTCCCCCGCCCCACACCCCCTGACCGCGGTCCGAAAGCCCCCTTCATGACAGGGGGCTTTCCATTTCTAAGACACCGGCTCCAACTGCCACGCCTCGGGATGAGCGGCGACGTGCGCTATCGTCGCCTGGATCGCCAGAACCCACGCAAAGCCTCACCCGCGGTGGCGGGCTACGGCTTGCGTGATTGTGGCGAATAAGGCACTCTGTCCGTGGGTGTGACAACCCGGACCAGAGCTATAGCCGCACATCCTTGGTCAGGATGCTCCCGATTGGCGTCGGGGGTCGACGGCTGAATGAAATGGGCAACTTTGCCCCTTTCGACGGACGCACTTGGCGGTGCGCACCGAACCCGACCGTTATGGCCGGGGGCGGGCATGCTGTCCAGCGGGAAACCGTAAAAGTGTCCGACCAGTCGCTCTGGCTGGTTGTCACCCCCCGGCCGCCAGGCCGTCCCTGGCGAACGGCTGTGACAGGCCCTAGACAGAGCAAATCCCGATGACACTCACAAACCCGATGTTTCCACCGGCCGCGCCGGCGCGCCGGAACGCGCCTGAGCGGCTTTCGCGTTCTCCCGCCTTCCGAGCAGCCCGCGGCAAGACAAGCTCACCCACGGACTCCGGCCGCGCCCTGCGGACCGATCCAGGCACCCCGGTCTACGACCCGGCCGAGATCGATGTGCTCTATTCGATGCCGGTCGACGGACCTTCGCCGGCGCTGGCGCTCGAGCGGGGCGATCGCCTCGTCATGTCCAAGATCGAGACGCCGCGCGCCGGCGACATCGTCGCCGTCTGGTTCAGAGCAGAGTTGACCCCGCCGGGCGAGCCGCAGGTGTTAACTCTGCGCTTGCTTACGGCGCTCCCGGTGAGGCTGCCGTACGCATCGGCGCTGCCTCCGAAAGACCAGGCGGCAATCGCCGTCGCGCACCCTGACAGTGGGGAAACGTGCGGCGTGCCGGTGCGCCACCTGCTCGCCGTACACCGCTGCATCGGTAAGCTCGGTGGCGATGACGGTGTGGTGCGGTGGGAAGGGGGTGCGGCATGAGCGAGAGCATCATTGACCGGCTGGATCATGAAATCCGGTGTCTCGAAGCCATCGACGCTGGCCTTCAGGGCCTCCCACACATCGACATTCTCAACGCGGAGGCCCATTTCGCACACCTCGTGCAGGACCGTATCGACCGGCTCCGTGAGATTTCCGAGGAGTTACATGGCGGTAGCGTGGGTGTCGGTTTCCCGACTTCCTCTGCCGGGCCGACCTCGCCCCAAGAGCTGATCGACCTTCACGACGCCATCGCACGTGAGGCCGACCGCGCGCGCGGCATAGGCGCGGGCATTGACGGGCTCAAGGACATTCTCGACGATCTTTCCGTCACTGGCGTCTCGGTCCTAATGGACGACCATATCGACCGGCTCGACAGCCTCGCCCAGCGCATCGGTGCGTACAGGAGGGGCCAATGAGCCGCCCCCAGAAACTCGACCCGATCTTCGCCGCCATCCTGAAGCATCGCGCGGCGACCGAGGCGTTCCATGCCACCTGTGGACGCAAGGGGAAACGCGAGGGGGCCGGCGCATTCTCCGCACCGTGGAAGCGCGCATATCAGCGGAGATCGGCGGCCCTCTACAGGATCCTGACCACAAATCCCACAACGCTACGCGGTGTTGCAGCCGTTCTTCGATATGTCGGCTCCTGCGACACTCGTCCTAACGATTGTACGTCGATCTTGTCGGACGCCAGCACCGGGGCGAATGGGGGCACCGGCGACTGGGAACGCGCTGTGGTCACTTTCCCCAAGCGATTGGCGCTGGTGGTCGATCACTTGCGTAAGGGCAAGTCGGCCTCTCCCCAGCGGCCTCGCCAGCGCCGCCGCAGCGGCGAGAGAAGCGAAGGCAATAGGCGCAAGTTGCGCCGATTGGCCTGAGAGAGACGGGACCGGTCGCGGCATGCGACCGGTCTGGCGCTTCTGCCACCGGTCCACTTTCGGTCCAATCCAACCGATGCTTTCCCATGCCCTGTGAGGGCAAAATCGTCTTCGTTAGAATCGGAGGCGAAGGGCCATGAACACCGCGAACGAGCCGCTCCTTACCGAGGGCGAAGCGGCCGAGCACCTGAGGCTCAAGGTCAAGACCCTGCAAAATTTTCGCGTGACCGGCGCGGGTCCGAAGTTCATCAAGCTCGGCCGCTCGGTCCGCTACCGCATGTCCGACCTGCAGGCGCACATCGAGGCGAATGTGCGCCGATCGACCGCGGAGCAAAAGGCCGCGTCATGATCAGTGAGCCGGTGCTCCGATCCATCTTGCCTGCGCAGCTCGGCTGGTCGGTCGTGGCGCCGGACGGCGACGGCAGCTTGTTTCGGATGCCCGTCGTCGGCTGGCTTTGCGAGGTCTACCTCGTTCGCGACGAACCAGCCGAGCCCTTCGGGCACCTCGTGCCGATGACCTGCACCGGAACCGTCGAGGACCTCACCATGTATGCCCTCCAATTCGAGGGTGGGCCTTTCGTCACCACCTTCGAGACGTTCGACGACGAAGCAGCGCTGCTCGCGTATTTCTGCCGCGAAGAGGCCGGCCGGCGCGGGGCCACCGCGTGAAGCGGATCAACTTCAAAAAGGTCGCGGCGGTCGCGCTCGCGAACGCCGAAACCATCGTGAGGCGGTGGCTCCCGGACGGGCGCTGCGATGGGCCTGAGTGGGTCGCCCGGAATCCGACGCGCTCCGATCGTAAGCCAGGCTCTTTCAAGGTGAACCTTCGCACCGGGGCCTGGGGGGATTTCGCGATCGGGCGCCACGGCGGCGACCTGATTTCGCTCAGTGCTTTCTTATTCGGCCTGACCCAGGTCGAAGCGGCGAAGCGTACCGCTGAGATGATGGGGATCGACCCGTATGAGCGGTGATCTACGGCTCGCACCGATCGGCAGCAAACGGGGCGCCTGGCCGGGGAGGTCGGATTGGCATGCCATCATGCCGGTGCCACAAAGCGCACCGCCGCCATTCCCTTCACAGCCGCCGCGCAGGGGAAAGCCCTCGGCCCGCTATCGCTATGACACCGCGGACCGTCGGTTGATCGGCTACGTATGCCGTTTCGACGTCGGCGGCGGGGAGAAAGAGTTTCGCGCCCTCACCTATGGCCGTTGTGGAAGTGCCAGCACGCCCGAGTGGCGGTACGAAGGCTGGCAGTCGTTGTTGGCCTACTTCCATGAGGAGCAAACGCTTGTGTCGGGGGAGCGGGCCGCATGAGTGACGATCCCTTCGCACCGATTGCCGGCGGCCGCGCGAAAAACCTTTCCGACGCGGAAGCGTTTTTGCCGGCGTCGCCCAAGCCGACGAATTGGGAAGTCATCCTGCCGGTGGCTGATGGCGCGCCGGCGGCCTTCCCCTCGCATCCGACGCTCGGTAAGCCCTCGCAGCGCTGGCGCTACAGCGACGCGGATGGGCGCCTGCTCGGGTGGGTCTGCCGTTTCGACACGAAGGACGGCAAGGAATTCCGCCCCCAGACCTATGGCCGCCGCAAGGGTGCAGCACAGCCAGAATGGCGATGGGAAAGCTGGCCGCCGAAACGGCCGCTCTATGGCCTCCAGGAGCTCGCCCGGCGCCCGGACGCTGCGGTGGTGGTGACAGAAGGCGAGAAGGCCTGCGACGCGGCCAGGAAGCTTCTGCCGGACGTTGTGGTGGTCACCAGCCCCAACGGCTCCAAAAGCGCGGCCAAAGCCGACTGGTCACCCCTGCGCGGCCGCGCGGTGACGATATGGCCGGACAGCGACGGCCCCGGCGTGGCGTACGCCAAGGCCGTGGCGGCGGCCTTGAAGCCGATTGCGGCCTCGGTCGCGATTTTCGACCTTCCCGACGGCCTGGCGCTGGGCTTTGACGCAGCCGACGCGCTCGCTTTGGGTTGGGATACGGATCGCGTCATGGACTTGGTGCATAGCGCCAAGCCGGTCTCTGATGATGCGAAGCCCGGGAAGGGCGAAGGTCGCCGCAAGGGACCGCCACCGCAGCGTGATCAACTGACCGAGCTCGTGAACGATGCTGAGCTCTGGCACGACGCGAAGCGGACCGCCTATATCAGCGTTCCGATCAACGGGCACGTCGAGCACTGGCGACTGCGCTCGCATGAGATGCGCCTCATCCTACGGCATCGGTACCTCACCGCAAAAAAGGGCGAGCAGCCGGGCGGCCAAGCGCTCGAGGACGCGATCGGTGCGCTGGAGGCGCGCGCCATCTTCGACGGCCCGGAATACGAGGTGTTCCTGCGCACCGGATCGCACCTCGGTAAGAATTATCTCGACCTTTGCGACAAGGACTGGCGGACGATCGAGATCGACGTCGACGGTTGGCGCGTGGTCGAAAATCCGCCGGTCAAATTCATCCGCACCAATGCGATGCAAGCTTTGCCGCTGCCGGACCGCGACGAAGATCGTGCTGAAGATCGCACGGTCACGGACCTTCTGAAGCCGTTCATCAACACCAAAACCGACGCCGATTTTATGTTGGTCGTGGCTTGGCTGGTCGCAGCGATGCGGCCGCAAGGACCGTATGCCATCCTCGCCGTGAATGGCGAGGCCGGCACCGCCAAGAGCAGTGCCTGCAGATATCTTCGGGCGCTCGTCGACCCCAATGTGGTCGCGCTCCGCAGCTTGCCGAAAGAAGATAAGGACCTGTGGGTTGGCGCCGACAATTGCTTTGTGATGGCCTTCGACAACGTTTCCAAGATCGACGACTGGCTCTCGGATTCGTTTTGCCGCCTCGCTCACGGGGGCGGCATGACGGTGCGCACGCTATATCGCGACCGCGACGAAGAGAGCTTTACGTCTCGCCGGCCGGTGCTGTTCAATGGGATTGGCTCGCTGGCAAACAGGTCCGACCTGGCTGATCGGTCATTGGTGATCGCTCTTGAGGTTATCCCGCCCGATCGACGCCGGCCAGAAGACGAAATCAACGCCGACTTCGACCTCGCGCGGCCGAAGATCCTCGGCGCATTGCTCGATGCGACCGCGGCAGCACTGCGGGGGCTGCCGACCGTGAAGCTCGACAGCTACTCGCGTATGGCTGACTTTGAAAAATGGATCGTAGCGGCTTCGCCTGGTCTCGGTTGGGGTGACGCCAAGGCCTTCCGCGAGGCGTACAACAGAGAATCGCAAGGGCGCGGCCGACGCGGCATTCGAGGCCGACACCGTTGCCGTCGCAATCCTCGACTTCCTTCAATCCGATTGCTGGAACGACCGCAAAGAACAGCCAGGCTACCCGGCCAAGTGGAGTGGATCGGCGACGCAGCTGTTCGCTGCGCTCAACGGCCGCGCCGGCGAGAAAGTGAAGCAAAGGTGGTGGCCGCAGAGCCCTTCGGCGCTGAGTAATCGGATCGAACGCGCCAGCCCTGGGCTTCGTGATCGCGGCTGGAACGTGGACCGCGGTGGCCGGGATGCGGCGGGCCGGTTCATCACCATTACCTCCATCGCATTTACCATGTGAACTCGCGGTTCCCCGTTCCCCTTCTGACATTCGTCGCGACACCTCGTCATTGCTCGTGCAGGCGAACAGTATCAGGCACCACAGCTCGAGGGGGATACCGGTATAGTCTCCGGCCTCACATGCTCTGCAGCGACCGGCCCAGTGACGCCTTGATATCCGCAGAATTGCAAAAACTTTTGTGGCATAGGGGGTTTAGCCCCGCCGGCTGCGATCCTACCCGAACCCCCCCCTATCTCACGCGCAGATTTTTTTTTGGCCGCGCGGATTTTTGAATAGCTTTTGTTTTTCAAAACAATCAAAGGGCCCGCCGCACTCGCCAGCGTGGCCGACGTCGAGCTCCGCCAAACGGTCGTCGCGACCGGACCGAATGCGCTCCGCTGCATGGTCGGCGCGCGCCCGCAGCCCGAGACCGGTTCAGGTCCCGACCTAACCCTGTGTCGGCGAGCTGCGTATTTTTTTCGGATCGCCTCAATGACGGCGTATGACGGCGCTTGTACGACGCGCCGTTCGCCGCACGCCGTTGTGATCTCGTAGGAATGACGGCAATGACGGCGATGACGACGTTTTTTCTTCTTAGTCTCAGAGAGAAAAAGAAAGAGAGAGCGCAATTATGCGGCGCGCGCATAGCGAGCCCGAAACGTCGCCCTTCGTCGACGTGCGGATCATGATGATGAGGGGGAGCGGTGTTGAAGAGAGAGCGTTGGGGACACTGTGGAGACACGGCGCTAGAACAAACCGTGCGGAAGTGAGCTAACCGCTGGCGCGCTCGGAGAGATTCGAACTCCCGACCCTCAGATTCGAAGTCTGATGCTCTATCCAGCTGAGCTACGAGCGCATGCCGGACACGCGCGCGTCCCGCGACGATTCCGGCGGCGGGGAACATATCGTCCAAATCGACGTTGCGCCACCCTTCCCCCGCGCGCTCCGTCATTCCGGGGCGCCGCGCAGCGGCGAACCCGGAATCCAGCCCTTGCTGCGATAAGGTGAGGTCTGGATTCCGGATTCCAGCCTGCGGCCGGCTCCGGAATGACGAACGCATTTTTTTGCAAGCGCGCCCCCACACCGGCGGCTCATCCACGGCCCGCCGTGCTGTCGCACTCAGACCCTCCGCCTGCTGCTCGTGCGTCGCCCCGCCACCTGCCCACGACACCCCCGCCTTCCTGTATGCTCGCTCCCTGCCCCGAGGCACAGGAGAGACGATGTCAAACGCGGACATTCTGGATACCCGGTTCCGGTCGGCGCTGCGCCGCATGCTCGAAGCGGGGCGGCTGCGCGCCTACGAGGGCAAGGCCGATCCCAAGCTCGAGATCGCCGCCGTCATGAAGAAGTTCGACGGCGAGGACGCCGCGATCCTGTTCGGCGACGTCGCCGGCCACGACGTGCCGGTGGTCGGCAACGTGCTCTCCAACAAGCTCAACTGCGAGGCCGCGTTCGGCTGCGACTTCCGCGCCATCCGCACCTTCGTCGGCCGCGCCATCGGCGGCCCGCTGCCGCCGGTGCTGGTGGAGCGCGCGCCGGCGCATGAGGAGGTCCATCGCAACGGCTTCGACATCGGCGCCATGCTGCCGGTGCTCACCCACACGCCGGACGACGCGGGCGCTACATCACCGCCGGCGTCGTCGTCACGCGCGACCCCGAAACCGGCGTCTACAATGCGAGCTACCACCGCCTGCAGCTCCTCGGCGCGCAGCGCGCCGCGATCCGGCTCGATTACGGCCGGCACTTGCGACTGGCGTGGGAGCGCGCCAAGGCGAAGGGCGAGCATCTGCCCATCGCCGTGTGCATCGGCGCCGACATCGCGCTCCAATACACCGCCGCCACCATGGGCTCGCAGATGCCGGAGAATGCCGACGAGCTCGCGGTCGCCGGCGGGCTTGAGCGGGCGGCCGCTTCCCGTCGCCAAGGCGGTGAGCCAGGACCTGCTGGTGCCGGCGGACACCGAGATCGTGCTCGAAGGCGTGATCCGCTGCGACGAGACCGTGCGCGAAGGGCCGTTCGGCGAGTTCGTCGGCTATCTCGCCCAGGCCGAGGAGATGCCGATCGTCGAGGTCACCGCGCTCACCCACCGGCGGCGCCCGGTCTATCACGCGATCAACGGCTATGGCCGCGAGACCATCATGCTGCGCAAATACGTGCTGGAGGCGAGCCTCCTCAAGGTGCTGGGCGCCGCGGTGCCCTGCGTCATCGACGCCGAGATGACGGCGGGCGGCCTGCACCGCTTCCACGCCATCATCCAGGTGAAGAAATCCTCGCCGGGCCACGAGGGCTTGCAGCGCAACGCCATCCTCGCCGCATTCGGCGCCCTCAAGGACCTCGACCTCGTGATCGCGGTCGACCACGACATCGACATCCGCGACCCGCAGGACGTCGAATACGCGCTCGCCACCCGCATGGAGGCCTCGCGCGACTTGATCGTGGTGCCGCAGGCGCGCGGCCACGAATACGTCCGCGTCGGCGACCACGGCGTCATCGCCAAGCTCGGCATCGACGCCACCGTGCCGTTCGCGGAGCAGGCGCGTTTCGCGCGCTGCAACTTCGCGCCGCCGCCGGAGGGGGTAGCGTTCTCCGCCGACCGCGCGAAGATGGCAGGCAGCGCTCGATCTTTAGGGGCCGCACTTGCCAGATGACTTGGCGATACGGGTGCGGCGAGCGTAGCAAGAAAGAGCCCCACCCTGCCCTCCCCGAAGTCGGGGAGGGATAAGGTGCGCGACGCCTTTCTTCTCCCTCCCCGACTTCGGGGAGGGTAGGGTGGGGTCGCGGCGGCGCGGCACGCGCTATACTCTTCTCGATGAAAAGAACGCGGCGAGGCCCGACCGCCGCTCCGTAGACGGGAAAGCAAAAGGAGGAGGACGTGCCCCCGCATCGGCCGAGTGCCGCATCGCTGTTCTTCGCCGCCGCCCTCGGCGCGCTCGCGGCGACGTCCGCCGCGGCACAGGATTGGCCGACGCGGCCGATCCGGGCGATCGTTCCCGTCTCCGCCGGCAGCTCGACCGATCTCGTGGCACGCGCGGTGTTCGATCGGCTCGCGTCGGCGCTCGGCCAGCCGATCGTCATCGAATACCGCCTCGGCGCCGGCGGCGCGGTCGGGGCGGCGAGCGTCGCCAAGGCGGAGCCCGACGGCTACACGCTGCTCGTCCACTCCGTCGCGGTCGCGATCATGGCGAGCACCGTGCTCAATGCCGGCTATGACGCCCGCAAGGATTTTGCCGCCGTCGCGCCGCTCGCGAACGTGCCCCTGGTGCTGGCGGCGCAGCCGAAATACAAGTCCGTGGCCGACCTCGTCGCCGCCGGAAAGGCGCGGCCCGGCACGCTCAACTACGCGTCCGTCGGCTATGGCGCGACCGCCCACCTCGTCGCCGAGCGCTTCCGCATCGCCGCCGGCTTCGCCGCGCAGCACATCCCGTTCAAGGGCGCGCCGGAAGGCCTCACCGAGATCATGGCGGGGCGCATCGACTTCGAGTTCTCGCCGCTCGGCACCGCGGGGCCGCTGATCGAAGGCGGCAAGCTCAGCGCGCTCGCGGTCTCGACGAGGCACCGCGCCAAGGCGCTGCCGAACGTGCCGACGACCATCGAGGCAGGCTTCCCCAACTCCGATTTCGACTTCTGGATCGGCCTCTTCCTGCCGGCAAAGACGCCGCGCCCGATCGTCGACAAGCTTGCCCGCGAGACCACGAAGGCGGTGCAGTCCCCCGCCGTGCAGGAGCGTCTCGCGACGCTCGGCGCCGAGCCGATGCTGATGACGGCGGCCGAGTTCGACGGCTACTTCCACGCGCAGATCGAGGAGACGGGCGAGCTGACGAGGCAGATCGGGATCAAGCCGGAGTGAGGGGGACGGATCGGCCCCACCTCACCGCCCCGACATCAACCTCACCCACGGCCCCGCATGGAACGCACTCATCAGCGCATACATCGGCACCATCCCACCGAGCGGCGATGCACCATGCACGGCCCCGCACATCACGTCCGCGTCGCCGCCGGCCACAAGGGTCAGCACCGCCATGGCGGCGAAGGTCGGCGCGGCGGCAAGGCCGAGCCAGCCGCCGAGCCAGTTGCCGAGCGCCGCCGGTTCGCGGCGGCGCCCGGTGTCGTCTCGAGCGGCGATCATCGCGCCGCCTGCGGGTAGCTGTCGTGGTGACGCCACCACACGCCCTCCTCGTTGCGCCCTCTGGGGGCGCGGTCGAGCCACTGGTACATGCCCCACAGCCCGTCCAGTCCGCGGGCATAGGTCGAATAGGTGTGATAGACGACGCCGTCCTCGCGCACGAAGGCGGAGAGACCCGGCCGCTCGCGCACATAGGCGGCAGGCTCGGCTCCGGTCCTCGCCGCGTTGTCGATGACGACTTGCGGAAGCGCCGTCCCGGTCATCGCGTGGCCGCCGCGACGGTAATTGTACTCGGTGCCGCCCTCGCGCTGCTGCTCCTCGGTGATGGAGACGTTGAAGTCGTAGTTGAAGTCGCCGCCCTGCGATGAGGCCCAGGGAAAGGTCCAGCCCATCCGCTGCCTGAATGCCTGCAGCTTGGCGAGCGGCGCGCGCGATGCGGCCCAGAGCATCACGTCGTGGTTCGCGAGGTGCACGGCGATGCCGTCAAAGCCGTCGGCGATCGACGAGCAGGACGCGCAGCCCGCCTTGTAGTCCGGCCCGAACATGAAGTGATAGACGAGGAGCTGCGAGCGCCCGCGGAAGAGATCGGCGAGCGACGCCGTTCCTTCGCCGGTGTCGAACCGGTAATCCTTGTCGACGCGGACCCAGGGCAGCTCCTGGCGGCGCTGCGCGAGCTCATCGCTCTGCCGCGTCAGTGCCTTCTCCGCATCGAGCAGCTCGAGCCGCGCCGCGAGCCACTGTTCCCGTGTTCCGATGTTGTGCGTGGTCATTGTCGTTCTCCTTGATCCGTGTCGTCGTGATTAGATTAGGGTCGCTCTCCGGGATTGCGGGAGTGACAAGTGTGACGGGATTTCGAATGGTATCCGGATGGATTCGCTGATCACCGCAGCGGCACGGGCGCTTGCCACGGGCGATCCACTCGCCGCGCTGAACCGGGTGGCGCTGCGCGACGACGCGCCGGCGCTCGCGCTTCGCGGCATCGCGATGGCCCAGCTCGGCGATCTCGACAAAGCGAAAGCGCTGGTGCGGCGGGCCGGGCGCGCCTTCGGCCCGCGGGAGGCCGTGGCCCGCGCGCGGTGCATCGTCGTCGAGGCCGAGATCGCGCTCGCCTCGCGCGACCTCGCCTGGCCCACCAAGGCGCTCGCCGCGGCGGCCGCGACCCTCGAAACGCATGGCGACCGGACGAACGCCGCTCATGCGCGCCATCTCGAGGCGCGGCGCCTGCTGCTGATCGGGCGCCTCGACGATGCCGAAGGGAAACTTGGCGAGATCGATCTTTCGGCGCTGACGCCGGCGCTGCGCGCCGTCCATGAGCTGACGATCGCCGGGATCGCCATGCGGCGGGTGCGCGCCGGGGCGGCGCATGCCGCGCTCGCCCGCGCCGAGGAAGCCGCGCGCTGGGCGCGCATTCCGGCGCTCGCGGCGGAGGTCGAGCAGGCGCTCGCCGTGCTCGACACGCCGGTGGCGCGGCTCGTCGCGCGCGGCGAGGAGCGCCCTCTCCTGCTCGATGACGTCGAGGCGCTGTTCGCCTCGAAGACGCTCGTCATCGACGCCTGCCGCAATCTCGTGCGCGAGCGGGACACGCTCGTCCCGCTCGCCAGCCGTCCGGTGCTGTTCGCGCTGGCGCGCACGCTCGGCGAGGCGTGGCCCGCCGACGTGCCGCGGGACGTGCTGCTCGCCCGCGCCTTCGGCGCCAAGCACGCCGACGAATCCCATCGCGCGCGGTTGCGGGTCGAGATCGGGCGGCTGCGCCGGCTGCTGCGCGACGTCGCCCGCGTGAACGCGACCAAGCGGGGGTTCGCGCTCTCGCCGCGCCGCGTGCACGCGGTCGTCGTGCTGGCGCGGCCGGTGGAGGAGCGGCACGCGGCGGTGCTCGCGTTCCTCGCGGACGGCGAGTCGTGGTCGGGCTCGGCGCTGGCGCTCGCCCTCGGCGCGAGCCAGCGCACCGTGCAGCGCGCCCTCAAGGAGCTCGCGGCCGCGGGGAAGGTGCAGTCCTACGGCCGCGGCCGGGCCCGGCGCTGGATGACCCCGCCGCTCCCCGGATTCGCGACGACGTTGTTACTCTCAGGCCCGCTCCCGGGCGGCTAAGATGAGCCCATGAAAACATCACAGGCTGAGATCATTCGCGAATACGGGCCCTTCCCCGAGGCCGACCGTGTGCACGGCGTCTCGTTCGACGGCGAGCATGTCTGGTTCGCGTCCGACAACGGGCTGAACGCCTTCGATCCCAAGAGCGGCACCAAGGCGCGCTCGCTCGACGTCGCCGGGCATGCGGGCACCGCCTATGACGGCAAGCATCTCTACCAGATCGCCGAGAACCGCATCCAGAAGATCGACCCCGTGACCGGGCGCGTGCTCTCCTCGATCCCGGCGCCGGGCGGCGGCGGCGACTCCGGGCTCGCCTGGGCCGAAGGCACGCTCTGGGTCGGCCAGTACCGGGAGCGCAAGATCCACCAGGTCGATCCCGAGACCGGCAAGGTGCTGCGCACCATCCAGTCCAACCGCTTCGTCACCGGCGTCACCTGGGTCGACGGCGAGCTGTGGCACGGCACGTGGGAAGATGAGGCGAGCGACCTGCGGCGCGTCGACCCGCAAACCGGAGAGGTCTTCGAGCGGATCGAGATGCCGCGCGGCGTCACGGTGTCCGGGCTCGAATCCGACGGCGGCGACCGGTTCTTCTGCGGCGGCGGAACGAGCGGCAAGGTGAGAGCGGTGCGCCGGCCGAACAGTGCCGGCGCGGCGACCGGGCGCAGCGGGGCGAAATGAGCCTCGCAATCAGCAGCGAGGTCAGATCGGTCGGAGCGCGAACGCTGCCGACCCGTTGCCCACCGCTGGATGGTAAACTCCAGATCCTTAAGTGAGGCTTGGATCGTGAAACGCTTCGCCGCCGCAATCTCCATCCGCGCCCGCCCCGAGACGGTCTGGGCCCTTCTCACGGACGCCGCCGGCTATCCGCGATGGAATTCGACCGTTGTCCGAATCGACGGGCGGATCGCGGCCGACGGAACGATTACGGTCTACGCCAAAACCGCACCGGGCCGCGCCTTCCCGCTGAAGATCACCGAGTTCGTGCCGATGCGTCGCATGGTGTGGGCCGGCGGCATGCCGCTCGGTCTCTTCACCGGTACCCGCACCTTCGAGCTGACGCCGTCGGCCTCGGGCGATGTCGACTTCGCGATGGACGAGACCTATCGCGGCGTGCTCGCGCCCCTGATCGCCCGATCGATCCCCGACCTGCAGCCAGCCTTCGACACCTTCGCCGCCGATTTGAAACGCTGCGCGGAGGCACAGCAATTCACCGCGAAGGCATGAGGCTATTCTGGTGAAAGCGTTGGCCGTCGCGAACGACGCAAAAACATCGCGTCAATCCCGAGTGCCGAAGGCCTTCGCATAGGCCTCCGGCTTGAAGCCGACCAGCAGCGCGCCGCCGCGATCGAGCACCGGCCGCTTTATCATCGAAGGCTGCGCCAGCATCAGCGCGATCGCCTTTTTCTCGGTCAGGCCGTCCTTGTCCGCCTCGGGCAGCTTGCGAAAGGTCGTGCCGGCACGGTTGAGCAGCGTTTCCCAGCCGACCGCCTGCGCCCAAGTCTCCAGCGTCGCCTGCGAGATGCCGGCCGCCTTGTAGTCGTGGAAGGCGTAGGCAACGTCATGGCCCTCGAGCCACGCCCGCGCCTTCTTCATGGTGTCGCAGTTCTTGATGCCGTAGATCGTGACCGGCTTTGGGGTGGGCAAGGACGTTGCTCCGGTTGTCAGAGGCTGATTGCAGGCGCCAGCTATTCCATCGGCGCGCCTTGTGTAGCCTACTGGCTGGAACGAACGGGACCGCAAATGAAGACTTGGCCGGTGCAAGATGCCAAAGCGCGTTTCAGCACGCTATTGGACCTCTGTCTGCTGGAAGGGCCGCAGATGATCACCAAGCAGGGCGCCGAAGCAGCGGTGCTGGTCCCTGCGCAGGAGTGGCATCGTCTGCAACAGGCCGCGCGTCCAACCCTGAAAGCAATTCTCCTTAAGCCCTCGCCGCGCGGCGAATTCTTCGTCGCAAAACGCGGCCGATTCAAGCCGCGCTCGCCAGAAGCCTCATCGAGGAGGCGATGATCGCCGCCACCGCGGTGACGCACGATCTCACCATGGCAACGCGGAATGTCCGCGACTTCGAGGTGTTCGGCGTGCGGACGTTCAACCCGTTCGGGGGGAAACCGAAGTAACGGTGTCTGGCGTCGCTCGCGTCAACGGGGCGACATGCAGGCCGCACGCTCACCGCGGTTCTGCGCCGCAATGCTCAGTGCCGCCCCGCTGTATCCTCGGTGCCCGGCAGTTCGAGCGCCGACCGCAAACGTCCCGTGCCGCGTCGATACAGCATCGCATATGACGCCGACGCCAACAGGTCGGGGCGGGGCACGAAGCCGTCGATGACCTTGTTGAAAGGAACGGCACCGCAGCCGGGCACGGCGCAATCCCGCTTGCCCTTGGGGCAAGTGTTGTAGCTGCAAAGCCGCCCGAGATATCGATCCGTTCGGGGCTCGATCAAAAAGATTTCAACCTGGTGACTGGTGGTCCCGGGCCCCTTTCCGCTCTCGTAGGCGTCGCGCAATGCTCTATCCCGCGCGCGGCGCAGGTCGCCAAGTCTATGTTGCGACGAAATCCATGCCGCAAGATCGAGATCTTTGCATTCGTGCCAAACCTCGATCCCGGCGTCGCGGAAATCGCGAAACCGAGGAATTTCCTTCCACAACGGCTTCGCCACCGAGCCGATTACGGCCACGGCCTCGACTTCCTCGAAGGCCATCAGCGCGTCGGTCGCGATGTCCGCAGCGCGGCGAAAATCGTGCTGTTGCCGCAGCATGTAGCGGTTTTGCTGCTCGATCTCGGCCTTTTTCAAGAACCGCCCCGAAGGTTTCGTGAGCTGTGCCTAAAGTTTGGCTCTCGACGTTCGCGAAATCAAGGACCTCCGTCACCCGACCCCGCCTCGCAGCCCGTTTGCGAGCGCCGAAAGTGCACCGGCGAGTTGTCGCGCGGTCTCCGGCGAAGGCAACGGCATTCTAAGGCTCGGCACTCCGGTTGCCGGATCGCGTTCGATCCATGGATGCGTCGGAGCCGTTGGATCGTTTGCAGCCGTCAGCGCTGCAACGAACTGTGCGCCCACCTGCGCCAAGGCAACCCATGGATCGGGGTCGCTCCACGGCGCCGCGTGTCCGTTCGAGCGGGCGCCATCATCCGCATCGATATCCGGGCTCGCCTTCGCTCCTTTCACCGGCCCGCCAGCGTCAGCGGCGACGGTGCTGTTGCAGACCTCCTCCGCCGGTGTCACCGCCTCGCTTTCACCCATGCGTCCGGTGACGTTCTCGACCTCCTTCATGAAGCGGTTCAGACGCGAGCCGCCAAATGAAATCTCCCCGCTACCACCGTCGAGAATGCCGGCAGACAGCGAGCGCTTGAACGCCAGCACCGAAAGCATCCCTTCCTCGATGGTGCCTTTCGCGATGAAATTGATGACCCGCACAGGCCGCGCCTGACCGATACGATGGATGCGCGCGATGCGCTGCTCCAGTACCGCGGGATTCCACGGAAGGTCCATGTTCACGAGAGTCGAGGCATGCTGCAGATTAAGTCCCGTGCTGCCGGCATCCGTCGACAGGAATACGCGGCAGGCGGGATCGTCGCGAAAGCGCTCGACGAGCGCCGGCCGCTTGTCCGACGGCACGCCGCCGTGAAAGCTGACATAGCCGACGCCGCGCGCTTCGAGACGCCGGATGATGATGTCGTGCGTCCGCGTCCATTGCGAGAACACCACAGCCTTGGCTTTCGGCTCGGCGAGCAGATCGTCCAATACGGCCGCCAGTTCATCGGCCTTGACGCCGTGATCGGTTTCCTGGTCCAGGAGATAGGTGCTGTTGCACGACATGCGCATGTTCTGCAGCGCACAGGTCAGCCGCCGCTGGTCCTTGTCCGACAAGAATCTGGTCTTCCGCCAGCGCTGGACGATTTTCGCCACCACGTCGGCGTTTTCCTGATGATGCAGCATTTGCGCTTCCGTCATCGGCACCAAAAGGTTCTGGTCGAGACGATTCGGCAATTGTTTGAGCACCTCGGATTTGCGGCGGCGGATCATGATCGGCGCCAGTGTCTGACCGATCTTCTCGAGTCGCCTGTAGCCGATGACGCGCCCGCCTTCGTCCTTGACCTGGTGCTCGTGCAGCAGCTTCCAGGTCGGACCGAGCCGGTGTTGATCGACGAACTGAACGATCGAGACGAGCTCTTCGAGCTTGTTCTCCAAGGGGGTGCCGGTCAGCACGATTGCGTAGGGACTGTCGATTCGCTTCAACGCTCGTGCAGCGATGGTATTCCAGTTCTTCACTCTTTGCGCTTCGTCGACGATCACGAGATCGGGCGCCCATGCGGCGATCAAATCGAGGTCGGGCTCGAGCTTCTCGTAATTCGTGATCTTGCAGAAATGGTCCGAATGATAGTCCTTCCTGCGCTGCGCCCGGCCGCCATTGATGACCCGCGCCGCATTCTCGCTTCGCCGGCCGGAGAAGCGAATGATCTCGCTCTGCCACTGATATTTGAGCGAGGTCGGGCAGATCACCAACACCTTGTGACGCCGAAATGCCGCGCCAGTATTTCCGTTGCGGCAATGGCCTGGACGGTCTTGCCCAGCCCCATCTCGTCGCCGATCAATGCCCTGCCGGCCCGGACCGCGAACAGCGCGCCTTCGGCCTGATACGGATAGAGCGGGACATGCAAAAGCGCCCCGAGTCCGGGGTCGGCAGCTCCCCGAGGGAAAAGTCCCGCCAGCTTCGAGGCCCGGCCCTCCGCGTCCCGTCTTCCCGCGATGAAATCGAGCGCATCGTCATAGGCGCGGAGCTCGTGACCCGACTGCGACGCCAGGGCCATCAAGGACTCGAACTCGATCGAAGCGGTCATCCGCCAGCATCCCGTCATGACCAAAGTCGAACATCCCGGCGGCGGCCTCGCGCAATGCCGGCGGGCAATCTGTTCCGGCCCGGAAATGGATGCGGCGCCTGCCGTCGTTGCGCAGATACAGCTCGGAAAAAGCCGGTCGATAGCCGCGCGAGAACGCGGCCTTGGCGCCACGCTTCTTCTCCAACCGCGCCAGCGTGAACTCGATATGCTTGCAGGTGCCGAGCTCGCTCGTCGCATAATCGGGACATGAGCAGAAATTGCCGCCGGGCCCCCTGCCCCGGATCACGACGCGGTAGCTCGATCTCGAGGCGGGATTGCTGACGCGAAACTCGGAAAAAAACGGCTCGCTCGTCAGATTCTCAAGCCCGAAAGCTTGCTCGCGGCCGAACTGGCGGCGCAAGCTTCTCTGCCATTCCACGGGCGATAAATCGACGGCCGGATGAGCGCGAGAGAGCTTCGGTTCCTTCGTCGCGCTCGCGAGTTTTGAGCTTCGGAGTTTGACTTGCATTGACGCTAATTCCGGTTGGCGAAGACTTTCGCGGAAGGGGAACTGCTGGCCGCGCGACGAATCGAGATGTTAGCAGAGATGATGATCGAGGTGCGCCGGCGAAGCCCGGCGAACCTGTGACTAACGGGGCGCCGCGATATCGCGCCTTTGCGTCCGCATGAACGGCGCGTTGCCGAAGAGGCCTCCGCCAGTGCGTCGACCGCCAACCCGCGCGATACGATGATGCTGGGATGATGGGACATCTCAATGACCGCCCTTGAAATGTCCGTCTAACAGCCGTACATGATCGGGAGGCTTCCGGTTGCAATTCTGGTGCGCGCGACATGTCAGGAAAAGCCACGACCAAGGTGCGAAATGAGCGGCTGGAGGCGCGGGTCTCCCGCGACCAGAAGGCGCTGTTTCAGCGCGCCGCAGAGCTGCAGGGTCGTACGCTGACGGATTTCGTGATCGCCAGTGTGCATGACGCGGCCGTGCGCGTCATCGACGAAACCCAGACGATCCGGCTCGGCGCCGCCGACAGCCGGGCCTTCGCGGAGGCACTCCTCAATCCGAGGGAGCCGAATGCTCGGCTCAAGGCGGCCGCACAGCGATACCTCAAGCTGACGGGTGCCTGAGTGGCCGCTGGCGCGGCGGCGCTGCACGTCGAGCCTCTGTCGGACCAGCACGATCGAGAGGGCTTCGCCAGCGGCGTCGAGCCGCTGGACAGGTATCTGCGGCAACAGGCGGGGCAGGATGCAAGGCGGCGGGTCGCTTCGTGCTTCGTACTGGTCAGCGACGGCGACCGCGTTCCGATCGGCTATTACACGCTTGCGGCGACCAGCATCGCCCTTGCAGAATTGCCCGAGCCGCTGGCCAAGCGGCTACCACGCTATCCCGTGGTGCCCGCGACGCTGATGGGACGGCTGGCGGTCGATGCCCGCCATCGGCGACAAGGATATGGGGAGTTCATGCTCCTCGACGCGTTCAGCCGAGTTCTACGGAGCGACATCGCGTCCTACGCTTTTGTCGTCGACGCCAAGGACGACAAAGCAGCGCGGTTCTATCAACACTACCGGTTCAGATTTCTCATTGAAGGAGGGCGGAGGTTGTTCATCCCGATGGCGGAGATCGCCAAATTGTTTTCGTAGCATTCTGAAGATGGCGAGCGGCGCCCGCGTTGACATTGCGGATGCAACGGTCACTTTTCCCGCATGTCAAAGCAGCATTCTTCATCTAAGCAGGGCGCAGATGCTCCGGCCGTCGAAATGACGCAACTCGCGGACACAATCGACTTCGTTCTCGACCCCGATCTCTACGAAGTCTTCGTGCGCATGCTTGACGACCCCCCGGCACCGGGGCCGAGATTGCGGTCGTTGCTGCGCCGGGTTCCTGTATGGCGGAAATAGGTGACTAGCCGGAGCGTCTAGCCCCGGGGGAAGCCAGTCAATTTCCATGAAAAGCAGAAAGCGGCTCGACCCGGCACGAACTCGCGGCCCGCTGGCAAAACACCGTCTATGCTGTGCGGTGCCATCGCCCAACGGAAGACCGTCCCATGCCCAAGATCGACATCTCCACTGTGCCGGAACGCAAAGGCACGGGCTACCCGCCACCATTCGACACGCCGTGTACCGAGCGCGTGCGGCAGCGCTTGGGCAATGCCGGCGGCCTCACGGATTTCGGAGTTAATCTCACGCACCTTCCGCCGGGCAATTGGTCGAGCCAGCGGCACTGGCACTCACACGAAGACGAGTTCGTCTATGTGCTCGAAGGCGAGCTGACGCTGATCGAGGACGGCGGCGAGACGGTGCTGCGGGCCGGCGATTGCGCGGCCTTTCCGAAAGGCTCCGGCAACGGCCATCACATGATCAACAGATCGGGGGCGATGGCGGTTTACCTCGAAGTCGGCTCGCGGCAGCCCGCGGACATCACCACCTGCTCCGACATCGACATGATGAGCTCCAACGCCGACGGCCGGTTCGTGCACAGGGATGGCTCGCCCTATCCGGGGCCGTAGATCATCTTCATCGGGCGCGGGCCAAACACGGTTCTCAGCTATGGGGCGAGGCAGGACCATATGACAGCGATGAAAATTCCAATCCTGTCGTTCGCGGACGTTGTCGCCGTCGAGGCCTACATGTCCAGCGAGCCTGCGCAGTCCGCGGGCTTCTGGCTCAAGCTATCCAAGGTCGGCGCACCCGAAGCCACGATCAGCAGAGACGAGGCCATCGAAGCAGCGCTGTGTTGCGGATGGATCGATGGCCAGCTCGCCAAGTTCGATGCCCACCACTTCCTCATACGGATGACGCCCCGCCGTGCGGGCAGTCGGTGGTCAGCCAGGAATCGTGACACGGCCGAGCGTCTGGCGCGCGAAGGACGTTTGAGAGCGAACGGTCTGGAGCAGATAGAACGAGCCAAGACAGAAGGGCGATGGGAGGCGGCATACCAGTCGCAGGGGAAGGCCGAACCTCCTTCTGAGCTCCTGGCGGCATTGGCGAGAAACGCGAAAGCCAAGCGATTTTTCGAGACTCTCGATCGCGCGAACCGCTACGCGATCATTTATCGAGTCACGGCCGCCAAGCTGCCGGAGACGCGGAGCAGGCGGATCGCCCAATATGTGGAGATGCTGGCGCGGGGTGAAACCATCCATCCGGCGAAGGAAAAGAAGCCGTCAGGGAATCAGACACGGTCAAGGGCACTCCACAGGAAGATTTGAAGTATCGACTATCTCCGATCCGTCCCGCGCCCTCGGGTCGCCGGGAGCGCATTCTGACGCCAACCGACAAGATGCTGGCTCATGATCTCGATTGCACAGCAGGATTACGAGGCACATCATGGCAAGAAGCGCTAAAACGACGAAGACCGACGACGCGACGATCACCCGCGGGACCGGAAACGTGTTTTCCGACCTCGGCTATGCCGACGCGGAAGAGCGCCAGATCAAGCTCCGCCTCGCCTTCGCTATCAACGAAGTCATCGGCCGCCAGCGCCTGACGGTAGCCGCCGCGGCCGAAAAGTTGGGGCTCAGCCGGCCGAAGGTGTCGGCACTCACGAACTACAAGCTCGACGGGTTCTCGGTCGAGCGGTCGATCACGCTACTGACCACGCTCGACCGGGACATCGTCTTCCGCAAGAAGGCGCGGCCGCACAAGAGCGCCCGGCAGCAGGCGATTGACGTGTTGCTGGACCGGACGCTAATCGTGCTCGATGCCGAACGCTACGACAAATTAGTGCATACGCTTGACCATCCCCCGACGCCAGGACCGAAATTGCGAGCGTTGTTGCGCCGAGTTCCCGCATGGCGAAAATAGATTTCCGTAGCTGAAGACATGCGGAATTGGCGCACACGTCGTTCCCGGATATCGCTTCGCTCATCCAGGCTACATACTGGATACGAGTACGATGCGATGGGTGGCGAGAGCCGTCGCCCAAGTGAGCGATGTGACAGCTATTCGATTAGGGCAGGGATTTGTTGGAAACTTAATTTCGAGAGTCGAGGTCTGTGACCAGACGGCTGATCAATCACGATGACAGTCCTGCCCAAGCGACAACCCAACAACGATAGCCAATGGAGCAGGCGTTGGGTCTTGCTTGTGAGCCCAACTGGTAGGCGGTTCACAATTCCCCGCACTGGAAAAGTACCCTGTCTCGCCATGGCTGAGATAGCTTCGCACGTACTGCCGGCCGCCAAATCGGTGATTGCTGCAAGGTCCTCTAAGGCAAAAGAACCGTCGTCAGACGACATGGTACCGATTCGAATATGACCAAGGTCATGGGTCAGCGTGTTGCTCCACACGCGCGTCGTGACATTCGTCAATGCTCGGAGTTGCCGTTCATTCGAGGCGATGTCGTCGTGATCTGTGATCCAGTATACGTTCTGGCCAGGTTTGCTCGTCAGCGCAACAAATACCGCACCCAAATGCGTGATGCGTAGAAGATGCTCATGCACGCTGAGCTTCCAATGAGCGAGCAACTGCTCCTTGTCCGGCGAGGGATCGTCCTCCGAAAACAACGAGCCGAAGTCCTTGGCTATGGCGACCACCATCAAAGCGCCATCGATCGCATTCGCCGCGTCAAGAAATATCGGTAGCACCTTCCGACGCCTGTCATCATTTAGCGCTTTGAAGGATAGTCGGCGGCCACCCCTAAAAACATCGCGGCGGAATGCGCGTTGCCCATTGAGCCACCAACTGCTCTTGTCCATATCTAATGACAAAAAAGCATAGGTATTGAAGAGCGCACTTCGATGTGAGCCGCTGAAATCGCAAACGCTCAGTAAGGTTCGGCCCCGATCCCCATTGGGAAACCCAATGCGACCGAAATCCTCGCCAAGCTGCTTTAGCAGCAGAGTGTAGAGATTACTGCGCTTCTCATCAGATGGCGCTGCCAAACGCACATCCACGCCTTTCCAAGCTTCGTTTTTCCAAATCTCGGCACGACCGCCCCCTTCACTCCCACTCGATCGTCCCCGGCGGCTTCGACGTCACGTCGTAGACCACCCGGTTCACCCCCTTCACCTCGTTGATGATCCGCGTCGCCACCGTGCCCAGAAACCTCATGTCGAACGGGTAGAAATCCGCGGTCATGCCGTCGGTCGAGGTCACCGCGCGCAGCCCCACCACGAAGTCGTAGGTGCGGCCGTCGCCCATCACGCCGACGGTCTTGACCGGCAGGATCACCGCGAAGGCCTGCCAGATGTCGTCGTAGAGGCCGGCGCGGCGGATTTCCTCGATGTAGATCTCGTCGGCGAGGCGCAGGATGTCGAGCTTCTCGGCCGTGATCTCGCCGGGGCAGCGGATCGCGAGGCCGGGGCCGGGAAAGGGATGGCGGCCGACGAAGGCTTCGGGCAGGCCGAGCTCGCGGCCGAGCACGCGCACCTCGTCCTTGAAGAGCTCGCGCAGCGGCTCGACCAGCGTCATGTTCATGCGCTCGGGCAGGCCGCCGACATTGTGGTGCGACTTGATGGTCACCGACGGGCCGCCGGTGAACGACACGCTCTCGATCACATCCGGGTAGAGCGTGCCCTGGGCGAGGAAGCGCGGCGCGGTGCCGCTGGCGCCGGCGAGCCTCGATGCTTCCGCCTCGAACACCTCGACGAACAGCGCGCCGATGATCTTTCGCTTCGCCTCGGGGTCGGTGACGCCGTTGAGCGCGTCGAGAAACAGCGCCTGCGCCTCCACGTGGACGAGCGGGATGTTGTAGCTGTCGCGGAACAGCGCGGCGACCTTCTGCCCTTCGGCAAGACGCAGCAGGCCGTGGTCGACGAACACGCAGGTGAGCCGGTCGCCGATCGCCTCGTGGATCAGCACCGCGGCGACGGCGGAATCGACGCCGCCGGAGAGGCCGCAGATCACCCGGCCCTTGGGCCCGACCTCGCGGCGGATTTTTGCGATCGCCTCGTCCTTGAAGGCGCGCATGGTCCAGTCGCCGGCCGAGCCCGCGATGCCGCGCACGAAATTGCGCAGCAGCGCCGCGCCGTGCGGGGTGTGCACCACCTCGAGGTGAAACTGGGTCGCATAGAAGCGCCGCGCCTCGTCGACGATCGGCGGCGATCGGCGCATTGGGCGAGGTCGCGACGACGCGGAAGCCCGGCGGCGGCGCGGTCACCCGGTCGCCATGGCTCATCCACACCGGGTATTTCTCGCCGCGCTCGCCAGACGCCGTCGAAGAAGGCGTGTCTCCGCGGTGACCTCGACCTCGGCGCGGCCGAACTCGCGGTGGTGGCCGCCCTCGACCTTGCCGCCGAGCTGGTGGGCCATCGCCTGCTCGCCGTAGCAGATGCCGAGGATCGGCACGCCGGCGGTATAGAATTCCGCCGGCGGCAGCGGCGCACCGGGATCGAGCACCGAGGCGGGCCCGCCCGAGAGGATGATCGCCCGCGGCTTCATCTGCGCGAACGCTTCGGCCGCCTTCTGGAACGGCACGATCTCGCAATAGACGCCGTGCTCGCGCACGCGCCGCGCAATCAGCTGCGTGACCTGGGAGCCGAAATCGACAATGAGAATGATGTCGTGCATTGGCCTATCTGCAGCGCGACTCGCGCGGGGTCAAGGCCGCGGCGGGGGATATCCATCACGGGTCCCATCTCCCCGCGTGCGGGGAGAGGGTCGGGGTGAGGGGGCGGCTTCGCGAGTTTGAGCCTCTCAAGCCGATCACTGACGCTCAGACTCGCGGCGCGGCCCCCTCACCCGGATCGCTACGCGATCCGACCTCTCCCCGCACGCGGGGCGAGGTGGCACCTGCCGCACGTCGTGAAACTGTGGCCGTCCTTCGAGACGCCGGCTGCGCCGGCTCCTCAGGACGAGGTCGTCAAATAAGACTAATCGGCCTCAGGGGCACGCCGACGGCTCGACCTCGGCCCATTGGCGGCCGAGCGAGGCGGCGGTGCGTGAGCACCCGCACGCATTCGCCGACCTTGATGCGGCCCTGCAGCTTGGTCGGGTCGATCGGCCCCTGCCCTTGCGGCTCCGACCAGATCGGCCGGAATGCCATCGCGGTCAGGACGGTGCCGGGCGGCGGCAGCGACTGGCCGTCGGCGGGATAGCCGGAGAAGAACGCCTCGGTCACCTTGCCGGGCTTGCGCACCTCGATCGCCACCCAGCCGCGGACCGGGCGAACGAAGCGGGCCATCGGCCCGAGCGAGGCGACGGCCGGCCCGGGCGCCAGACCCGGCCTCGCCGCTGGCTGCATCGCAGCAGGCGCAGGCTGCACCGCAGGCGCCGCGGGCTGAAGCGGAGGCGCCGCAGCGTGGATCGACCGGGCGCAGCGCGGCGCGGCGGATGCCGGCGCGGGCGATGGCTGCGCGGATGGCGCAGCGGCCGGCCCCGCAGGCGTTGCGACGGCAGCAGCGGTGTTAGCCTGTGGCGGCGCGGGTGTCGTCGACGCCGCGGCAAGTGCCACAGCACCGGCCGGCCGCGCTTGCGGCCTCTGGGCGGGCTTCGGCGCGGGCAGCGGTCGCAGGCGCAGGCTTCTCGAGCTCCTGCAGCGCGACCTGGAACACCATCGCGGTCTCGGGCTCGACGTCGCCGCACTTCGCCTGGAACTGGCCGACGTCGTTATGCAGCAATGCGCGCTTCGCCTCGGCCGGGATGTTCTTCTCCAAGCGTGACCAGGGTGGTGTTGCGCATGCTCCTGGCAGCGCACCTCCGGAGAGACGTAGCTGTGGTAGGCCGAATAGATGCCGGCGATCCCGGCCGGCACCGCCAACGCAGCGCCGATGAACTGCAGCGATGTGGTGAGCTTTTCGATTTGCACGATCGACCCCTGCCACCCGAATATCGACCCCGAATATCATCTTGACATTGCCGTGGGTCGCATCGACATGCAACACGGAAGTCTCGGCAAATGTGCGGCAGGCGTCACCGCCGCGCCATGATCGCCACGAAAAAGCCATCGGTTGCCGTGCGCCGCGGCGTCATCAGCAAACCTTCCGGCGTCGCGAGCACGGCGGACTGGAACTCGTCCGCACGCGCCGGCAGCGCCCGCACCATCTGCTCGATCGGCACCACCGCAAACTCCGGATGCGCGGCGAGAAACGCGCGTACCCGTGCACCGTTCTCATCGTCGAGAGCGAGCAGGTGATGTAGGCGATGCGGCCGCCTTCCCTTACCAGCGGCGCGGCCTGCGCCAGCACCGCGTCCTGGTCGCGGATGCGCTGCTCGAGCGACCCCGGCCGCACCCGCCACTTGGCATCCGGGTTGCGCCGCCAGGCGCCGATCCCGGTGCAGGGCGCGTCGATGACGACGAGATCGGCGGTCCCCTTGATGTCGTCGAGCAGCGGCGCCGCGCCGCGCGGGGTGCGGACCTCGACGTTGGTGGCGCCGGCGCGCGCGAGCCGCGCGTGGATCGGCGCGAGGCGGCGGATGTCGGCGTCGGTCGCGATGATGCGCCCGCGATTGCCGATGAGCGCGGCGAGCGCGAGCGTCTTGCCGCCGCCGCCGGCGCAGAGATCGACGATCGTTTCGCCCGGCGTCGGCGCCGCGAGCATCGCGGCGAGCTGGGAGCCTTCGTCCTGGACCTCGACGAGGCCGCCGATGAAGGCGGGCTCGGCCTGGATCGGCGGGCTCTTCGCCTCGGCCGTGAGCGCGATGCGCAGGCCGAACGGTGACCACGGGGTCGGCTCGGCGCCAAGATGCGCCAGTGAGACGGTCGCCGCATGCCGCTCGCCCCGCAGCGTGTTGACGCGCAGGTCGACCGGCGCGCGGCGGGCGAGCGCCGCACCCTCGGCGGCGCGATCCTCGCCGAACACCGCGGCGAGCTTGTCGTCGAGCCATTCCGGATAGTCGCCGCGCACATGGGCGGGCGCATCGTCGAGCCGCGACGACGCGAGAGCGCTGCGCCTCCGCGGCCGTCGGAGGCGCTGGCGCAAAGCGTCCGCCGTCGGCGAGCCTGCGGATCGCATCGGGCCCCATGCCGCGCTCGAGCTTGAGCGCGCCGAACAGGATGGCGCGGGGCGTCGCCTCCTCCATCAGCCAGGCCGCCGACTGGCGTCGCCGCAGCGCATCGAACACGAGGCCGCCGATGGCGGCGCGGTCGCCCGAGCCCGCGAAGCGATGGGCGAGACCCCAGTCCTTCAACGCATCCGCCGCCGGCCGCCGCCGCGCCTCGATGTCGCCGAGCACGTCGATCGCCGCGGAAAGGCGTGCACCGGGGGTCATGGCAGAGCGTGCTCCCTCCCCCTGAAAGGGGGAGGGTTGGGGTGGGGGTCCACTGACTCGCGGTTCTTGCCGCCCGCAACCCCCTCCCCGACCCTCCCCCTTTCAGGGGGAGGGAGAAGCTGAAGCGACCTCACAGCGTCTTTCTCACAGCGTCTTCTCTAGTCCCGGCTCGGATAGTTCGGGCTCTCGCGGGTGATGGTGACGTCGTGGACATGGCTCTCGCGCAGGCCCGCATTGGAGATGCGCACGAACTGCGCCTTGTCGTGGAGCTCGCCGATGTCGCGGGCGCCGACATAGCCCATGGCGGCGCGCAAACCGCCGGAGAGCTGGTGAAGGACGTTGGCGACCGGGCCCTTGTAGGGCACCTGGCCCTCGATGCCCTCGGGGACGAGCTTGAGGCTGTCCTTGATGTCCTGCTGGAAGTAGCGGTCGGCGGAGCCGCGCGACATTGCCGCGACCGAGCCCATGCCGCGATAGGCCTTGTAGGAACGGCCCTGGTAGAGAAACACCTCGCCGGGGGTCTCGTCGGTGCCGGCGAGCAGCGAGCCGACCATGGCGCAATCGGCCCCGGCGGCGATCGCCTTGGCGAGGTCGCCGGAATACTTGATGCCGCCGTCGGCGATGACCGGCGTGTCGTACTGGTGGGCCGCCTCGACCGCATCCATGATGGCGGTGAGCTGCGGCACGCCCACGCCGGCGACGATGCGGGTCGTGCAGATCGAGCCCGGGCCGATGCCGACCTTGATGGAGTCGGCGCCGGCGTCGATCAGGGCCTTGGCGCCCTCGGCGGTCGCGATATTGCCGGCGACGACCTGGACCTTGTTCGACAACAGCTTGATCCGCTTGACCGACTCGAGCACGCGGCGGGAATGGCCATGGGCGGTGTCGACGACGACGAGATCGACCCCGGCATCGATCAGCCGCTCGGTGCGCTCGTAGCCGGCCTCGCCGACCGTGGTCGCGGCGGCGACGCGCAGGCGCCCCTGCTCGTCCTTGCAGGCATCGGGGTGGGCGACCGCCTTCTCGATGTCCTTGACCGTGATCAGACCGACGCAGCGGAACTGGTCGTCGACCACCAGAAGCTTCTCGATGCGGTGCTGGTGGAGCAGGCGCTTCGCCTCGTCCTGGCCGACGCCTTCGCGAACCGTGATCAGCCGTTCCTTGGTCATGAGCTCCGCCACCGTCTGGCTCGGGTCGGTGGCGAAGCGGACGTCGCGGTTGGTCAGGATGCCGACGAGGCGGCCGGGCTGACCGTTGGCCTCGACCACCGGAATTCCCGAGATGCGGTTCTCCTGCATCAGGGCGAGCGCGTCGGCGAGCGTCGCCCGGGGATGGATGGTCACGGGATTGACCACCATGCCGGATTCGAACTTCTTGACCCGGCGGACCAGACCCGCCTGCAGCTCGGGATCGAGGTTGCGGTGGATCACGCCGATGCCGCCGGCCTGGGCCATGGCGATCGCCATGGCGGCCTCGGTGACGGTGTCCATCGCCGAGGCGACGATCGGGATGTTGAGCGAAATTTCCCTGGTGATCCGCGAGCGGATGTCGACCTCGGTGGGCAGGACCTCGGAAAATCCGGGTTTGAGCAACACGTCATCAAACGTGAACGCCTCGCGAGGGCCGCCGTCGAATTTCTGGGCCATGCCGAACTCCATATGCCCGCGGCTATCTGCCGCCAGCGGCTAAAATGGACTGCGCCGCGCTCGCCGGACCGTCGGCCGCGACTCACGGCGTAGAGAGAGTTGGCGCGGGTGGTTAGCACGCGGCTCCGGCAATGGAAAGCAGATTGCCGGAACGTCGATGCAAGATTCACAAGCCGATCAGGTAATGCCGGCCGCGATCACCACCGTCCCCAGCCCTGCGGCGGGCCGTGCCGCTCGATCGCCTGCACGATCTCGCGATGACGCCGCTCCTCGCGCTTCATGTGGACGGCGACGAGGGCGTGCAGCGAAGGCACCAGCAGCAGCGGATGGAAGACGAGCCCGAACAGCAGGCACGGAATGACCAGCGCGACGTTGAGCAGCGCCGAGAAAAGCTGCCCATTGAGCAACAGCCCCAACGGGGGCAATAACAGCGCCACGATGTAGATCATTGCTGCAACTTCTCCGCGTCCCGCGTGTCGCCGCCCAGCGTTCATGTAGGAACTCGCCGCCAACATTCCAGCCGGAGCGAGACGATACTGTTATATGTACGAGCCCGCACCGTCCCTGCCCTCCCCTGGTTAACCGAGCCGCTCGATGACCCGTGAACGCCTGGTTCCCCTCATCGTCGCGGTGGCGCTGTTCATGGAGAACATGGATTCGACGGTGATCTCGACGTCGCTGCCGGCGATCGCGGCCGACATCGGATCGACCCCGCTGGAGCTCAAGCTCGCGATCACCTCCTATCTTCTGGCGCTCGCGATCTTCATCCCCTCGAGCGGCTGGATGGCCGACCGCTTCGGCGCCCGCACCATCTTCCGCACCGCCATCGTGGTGTTCATGATGGGGTCGATCGGCTGCGCCTTCTCGCAGTCGCTGACGCACTTCGTCGTCGCCCGGTTCTTCCAGGGCATGGGCGGCGCGATGATGTCGCCGGTCGGCCGGCTGGTGCTGCTCCGCACGGTCGGGCGGCAGAACCTCGTCAACGCGATGTCGCTCCTCACCATGCCGGCGCTGATCGGGCCGATGCTCGGCCCGCCGCTCGGCGGCTTCATCACGACCTACGCGACCTGGCACTGGATCTTCCTGATCAACCTGCCGATCGGGGTCTTGGGCATCGTTCTCGTCACCCGCTATGTGGAGAACGTGCGAGCCGACGTGGTCGAGCCGTTCGACTTCCTCGGCATGGTGCTGGTCGGGCTCGGCGTCGGCGGGCTCGCGTTCGGCCTCACGGTGACCGGCATCGCCTTCGTGCCGCGCAGCATCATCGCCGTGCTGATCCTCGGCGGCGGCGCGGCGACCTACGCCTATATCGTCCATTCGCGGCGGGTGCCGGCGCCGGTGATCGACCTCTCGCTGTTCAAGCTGCCGAGCTTCCGCGCCGGGGTCGGCGGCGGGTTCATCTTCCGGGTCGGCGCAGGGGCGCTGCCGTTCCTGCTGCCGCTGCTCCTCCAGATCGGGTTCGGGCGCACGCCCTTCCAGTCCGGCCTGATCACGCTCTCGACCGCGGCCGGCGCGATGGTGATGAAATCCGCGGTGCCGCGCATCCTGCGGCAGATCGGATTCCGCAACACCCTGACCTGGAACGCGCTCATCGCCTCGGTGATGATGACCGCCTGCGCGGCCTTCACCGCGACGACGCCGGTCGCCGCGATGGTCGCGATCCTGCTGCTCGGCGGCTTCTTCCGCTCGCTGCAGTTCACCAGCGATCAACACCATCGCCTATGCCGAGATCGACCCGGCGCGCATGAGCCGCGGCGACCTCGCTCGTCGCGGTGGCGCAGCAGCTCTCGCAGTCGGTCGGTGTCGCGGTCGGCGCGCTGGTCGTCGAGACCGTGCTGCGGCTGCGCGGCCACGACGTGCTGAACGCGGCGGATTTCCCGCCGGCGTTCATCGTCGTCGGCCTGATCTCGGCAAGCTCGGTGTTCCTGTTCGCGACCATGCCGCCCGACGCCGGGGAGGACATGGCGCAACGCAAGACCGCCAAGCGGCGGGAACCCGCGCCGGCGGCGTGAGCCGAGCCCGTAGGGTGCGCAAAGCGAAGCGTGCGCACCGCAGCGCACGCGGCGTAAGCCGCGTGGGCACGGCGCTACGCGCCTTTGCCCACCCTGCGGCTCCGCGATCCGCGGTTCCCGCTACTGTATTGCCATGTGAACGTGACCGAACCAACCGAACGTGCTGCCGAGGATCGAAGCATAGGCAGCAAACAACAATATCCTGGCGACGATTTCACTCATCCGGCCGAATCCCCCCATCCCGAGAGTGATTCTCGCTGCCGTTTCGTGGCGTTTCGGGGCATCGCAAGCGGCCGTTCTGCGACGGCGCGCAAATCTCCTTGCCTGTTGCAGAGAGCACACGCAGTTCCAGGCGATGTGGCGCGAGCCCGTAGCCTGGGTTGAGCGGAAGCGAAACCCGGGGCGGCCATTGCGGCACCGCTGCCCTGGGTTTCGCTGCCGCTCAATCCAGGCTACTGTTTCGGGCACATCGCGCGGCCCCGCGGAGCATTCGAGATGCGTGCGGAACTCAAATCGGGAAATCGATCGACACCGGTGCGCGGCGTCAGCGCGGCTGCTCTCGTCGCCGTCACGCTCGCCATGAGCCCGGCCGTTGCGGCCGATCGGGAGTTCAGCAAGGAATTCGAGACCTGCCTGGACAAGGCCGCCGGGGTGACCCCGGCGATGATCGACTGCATCTCCGCCGAGTTGAAGCGCCAGGACGCGCTGCTCAATCAGAATTACCGGAAGCTGATGGCTTCGCTCTCCGCGGAACGAAAGAAGGCGCTGCAGGAGGCCCAGCGCGCCTGGATCAAATTCCGCGATACCAATTGCGATTTCTACTACGACCCCGATGGCGGCTCGGCAGCCCGCGTCGATGCCAATGAGTGCCTGCTCAACGCGACGGCCGATCGCGCCAACGAACTCGCGCAGCTCACCCGATAGTCCAGTCCGGTGTCACGACTTCAGCTGCGGCGGCCCTGGTTTTCCTGGGTCGTGAGCCAGTCGGCAAGCGAACCCCTGTCCTTGGCGGACTTGCCGGACTTCGACTTCGCCGCCCGACTTGGCAGGCTTCCTTGCGGCGGCCGGCCGGGACTGCGGCGCCGGCTTGGCGGTGCGGGTTCGCCGCCTCGTGGGCGAGCCGCAGCTCGCGCAGGCGTGCGGTCTTCTCGTGGAGGGCTTGAGCGTCCTGCTCGAGCTGCGACAGATGTTTCCCGCGCTTGTCCTTCAACGAATCCGGCATGGTCCCCCTCCTGGAGCGCGGCGCTTTCGAAGCTGCGCCGGCCGCGTCGATCCGCGGACGCCCGCCGAGCGGACCATGCCCTCCCCGCCGTGCAAAGTCGAGGGCCAGCGGCCGCCGTGTGCGCACGCGGCCCCGCCCTTGCTGGCCGGGGCCGCCGCCGGTATGATCGCTGCATGCGCCGCGCTCACCCCCGACCAAAAAGGCGCGGCCGGCCGGCGGTGGGACTTCGCAGCGGCGGCCTGCTCGCGATCCTGTTCGCATGCGGCGCCTTGATCGGGCTCGCCGCCGGGCTGCCGCCCAACCGCAACCCGAGCCGCGCGGAAGCCAAGATCCTGCGCGGCGGCTGGTTCCCGCTCGACCCCTATCAATACCGCGAGTACCGGCGCGGCACCGCCGTGCTGACCGGCTACGACGTCGAGATCGAGCGCGCGCTCGGTCGCATCCTCCGCGTCGACATCCAACTGCCGGAGGTCGTGTGGGAGGAGCACCTCGCCGCGATCGCCGCCGGCAAGGCCGACATCGCGGCCGATGCCACGTTCAGCGAGGAGCGCAACCGCTACGCCTATTTCTCCAAGCCGTACCGCCAGGAGACCGACGTTCTCGTCCTGCGCCGGGGCATCGAGCACGCGCTACCGGTTCACCAACGTCGCCCAGATGCTCGAAACGTTCGAGCGCCAGCATTTCCGCCTCGGGGTGATCGCCGGCTTCACCTATGCGAGCGACAAGGTGAATGCCTATATCGACGATCCCGCCCACGACGCCACGATCGTCAAGGTCGGCGACGACACCGAGAATTTGCGCAACCTCCTCGCCGGCGTCATCGACGGCTTCATCGCCGACCGCATCGTCGCCGCGACCGTCGCCTGGCGGCAGCAGAAGAGCAGCGAGATCGAGGAGTATCCGCTCTACATGACGACGCCGATCCATTTCATGCTCAGCCGCGCGTCGCAGAGCCCGGCGATGCTCGATCGCCTGAACGGCGCGATCGACGAGATCAGGCGGAGCGGCGAAATCAAGCGCATCGCCGATACCTACGCGCTGCCCATCCTCATTCACCAGACCCTCGACGCCAACTGGTTCAAGGCGCTCGCGCTTGTCGGCACCATCGCCTTCACCTTGTCGGGCGTCGTGCTGGCGCATGCCGGCCGATACACGCTGTTCGGCGCGCTGGTGCTCGCGAGCATCCCGTCGCTCGGCGGCGGCGTGCTGCGCGACCTGATCGTCCAGCGCGAGCCGCTCGGCGTGGTGCGCGATCCCCTGTTCGTGCTCGCCGTGATCGCCACGGTGCTGCTCGGCATGGCGTTCTTCAAGCTCGCCTCGATCGGCCGTGCCGAGCGCCTGGTCGAGCCGCTCCGCGCGCGGCGGGCGCTCGGCACTCATCTGATCGAGGTCTGCGACGCGCTCGGGCTCGCTGCCTTCACCGTGCTCGGTGTCGTCGTCATCCTCGACACGTCGGTCCATCCGCTGTGGCTGTGGGGTCCGATCTCCGCGGTCATCGGCAGCTCGTTCGGCGGCCTGATCCGCGACATGATCCGCCAGGACGGTGAGCTCCCGAGCCTGAAGGGCCAGCTCTATCCCGAGATCGCGGTGGCCTGGGGCCTCGCCTTCTCGCTGTTTCTCGGCTGGGAGGCCGAACGCTTGCAGCCGGAGGAAATCTGGCTCGGCGTCATCGTCACCATTGCCGGTGTGTTCGCTGACCCGAATGACCGCGATCGCCTTCGGCCTCAGGGGCTGGCCGTACGCGTGAAAAGATCGTTCATGCGGGCCGAGCCGCGCCATGCTATCCCTCCCGCCGGGGCAAGATCACATCAGGAGGAAATGAATGCGCAGCTTGATCGTTGTGGCGGCGCTTGTCGCCGGCACCTCGGCGCTCGTCGCCACGTCGGTGTTCGCACAGGAATGCCTGCGGCCGGAATGGGGCAAGTGCGTCGCGTTCCCGAACGGCGGAAAGCACACCGGCGTATCGATCCAGCGCGAGAAGGTCGAGACGGACGTCACGCCCGGCCCCGAGATCTGCGTCAGCAACGAGGAAGAGATCGGCGGCTACACCTTCGCGCGCTTCCAGCGCGCCGGCGCGCCGTGGCCCAATGCCGACTGGGGCGTGAACGTCGACGATTTCTGCTTCTACCCGAAGTGAGCGCGGGGGCCGCGCCAAACCAGGGTGGGCAAAGGCGCCGTGCACGCCGTCCGGAGCATTGGGTCAGGCGCCGTGCCCGCGGTCCTCCTTCGAGCGCCCACCGCGTGGGCACGCTCAGCCGATGCGGTCCGAAACCCGTTGAGCTTTGCCGCACCCTACGAGCTGCACCGACGCGCCGGCCTGAACGAATTTACTCGCGCGATTAACGGTTCCGAATGGAAGCGCAAGCTAAGGTTGGAGCGCCGCCGCGCTGCGCGTATCCAACAGGCCGTGCATGAGCTTTCTGGAATACTTCGAGCCCCTCCCCCTGCCGCAACTGTTCTTCGCGACCCTCGTATGCGTCGCCATGGTCGGGGCAGTGGTGCTGCTTCTCGCGGTCGCCCGTCGCTGCGGCTGATCGGTCTCGATACCAGCCAGCCCATTCTGATACGCGATGCCGTGATCAGCAGCCTGAGCGCGATTTTCGCGCTGATGGTCGCTTTCTCCGCCTCCGGCATCTGGAACGACGCCCTTCAGGCACGCGCCGCGGTCCAGAGGGAGGCCAATGCCATCGAGAACGTGACTGCGCTCGCGTCCCACTACCCGGAGGAGCTGCGCGATGAAGTCCACATCGCGATGCTGCGCTATGGCCGGCGCGTGATCGAGAACGACTGGCCGGCCATGCAACATCGGGCCGGAGTGAACGATATCGCTTTATCTGCGCGGCAACGGCCCGATCGTCCAACTGATCGATCGGATCGCGGGCGCGCGCGCCGCGTCACCGACGCTCCCGTTATTCCGATCTGCTGGTGACCCAGCTCATGGACCTGCGCGGTGCGCGGCTGCAGCGCGAAGTGATCGCGCGCGGCGGCGTGACGGAAGCGGTAGTGGGTCGCCCTGATCACGATCGCCACCCTGGCCATGTCGTGCATGTTCGTGATCGCGATCGCCCACAATCACGCGTTCGGCCTGCAGACTGCGGCGATCGGCGCTTACGTGCTGGGCGTCGCTGCGGCGCTGTTCGTTGTTCTCGCGCATGACCGGCCGTTCGTCGGCCATTCGGCGGTCAAGCCGCTCCCCATTCAGCAGGCGATCGATCGGATGGAGCGGGACTACCGCTGATCAGGCGTCATTCCCGCCGCGGACCATCGGCTCGTCTCCGACAAATGCTCGGCAATGTCCCGACAGAAAAAGCCCCGGCGGATGCCGGGGCTTTCGTTCACCGCCGCACGCGCGGCTCATGACTTCTTCGGCCACGGCACGCCCTGATAGCCGAGCGGCACCGAGCCGATGCCCTTGTAGTGGAACTTCTGCACGCGCTTACCTTCGTAGGTCTCGGTCGTGTAGAGGTTGCCCTTCGAGTCCGAGGCGATGCTGTGCACGCCGTAGAACTGGCCGGGCTGGCGGCCGCCGTCGCCGAACGAGGTGATCTCCTCGAGCGTGTCGCGCACGATGACGCGCACGCGCTCGTTCTGGCCGTCGGCGAGCATCAGGAATTTCTGCTCCGGGTCCTTGGAGAACACGATGTCCCACACCGATCCGGCGCCGCGGGTGTTCTTGGCGAAGAACTTCTCCTTCACGAACGTGCCGTCCGGCTTGAACACCTGCAGGCGGTCGTTCTGGCGGTCGCAGACATAGACGAGGTTGTCGACCGACCGCTCGATGCAGTGCACGGGATTGCGGAACTGCTGGGCCGGCGGCGCCGCCGGATTGTACGGCCCGAGATTGGTGTCGTCGGGCTTGTTGCCGTAGGCGCCCCAGTAGCGCTTCATCACGCCGGTGTCGGCATCGATCACCGCGACGCGCTTGTTGAGATAGCCGTCGGCGATATAGGCCTCGTTGGTCGAGGGATCGACCCAGATCTTGGCGACGCGGCCGAAGTTCTCGAGGTCGTTGCTGCCCTTGTTGCCGCCGAGATGGCCGACCTGCATCAGGAACTTGCCGTCATTGGTGAACTTGAGGATGTGCGCATCCTTCTCGCCATTGCCGCCGATCCACACATTGCCCTTGTAGTCGACGTGAATGCCGTGGTTCGACTGCGGCCACTCGTAGCCCTCGCCCGGACCGCCCCAGGACCGCAGCAGCGTGCCGTCGGAGTCGTAGACGAGGATCGGCGGGGCGGTGCGGCAGCACTCGGCGATCGGCGGGTTGAGCTCGGCGCCGCGCTCGTTGTTGTGCAGGCCGCCGGCGCCGCGATGAATGACCCAGATGTGGTCGAGCTCGTCGACCCAGATGCCGATGGTCCAGCCGAGCAGCCAGTTGTTCGGCAGCGGCTTCGGCCACAGCGGATCGACCTCGTACATCGGGGCCTGCACCACCGAGCCTTGCGCATCGGCTCTGTTCTGCAGCAAGGACTGGCCGACGCCGAGCGCGAAGAATGCCGGCGGCAAGCGCCGACCCGTAGAGGAATGTTCGCTGGCGCAGCAATTGAGCATGGTCCTCCCCTGATGTGTTCCTTGTTCGTTGCCGGGATTATAGCCCAATCGCACGGCTTGGAAATGCCAATTCCGCCGTCGACCTCGGCTGCCGGCGCGACCGCAAACCGCAGTGCGGAGATCGGCGATCCGCCGAGCCGCGCTTGCTTCCACGACGAGGAAGCTATAGCCGAGGGATGCGGCGTCTTGAGGGCCGCATCCTTGCAGACCTCGTCCTGAGGAGCCCGCGAAAGCAGGCGTCTCGAAGGACGGCCACAGGTCGCGGCGCTGGGGCCATCCTTCGAGACGCGTGCTGCGCACGGCTCCTCAGGATGAGGTCTGAGTGAGTGGATGATCCGGACGTTGGTAGTGCATGAGCAGGAGTCGATTTCAGCGGCGCTCGGCTGCTTGTCGCGCTCGCCCTGATGGCGCTCGTCTGGGCGATCGCCCCGCCCGCCCGCGCCCACGACATCCCGGCCGACGTAAAGATCAACGCGTTCTTCAAGCCCTCGGGCGACCGCCTCGAGCTTCTGGTCCGGCTCCCCCTCGCCTCCCTGATCGACACCGATTTCCCGACCCGGCCCGACGGCACCCTCGACATCGCCCGCGCCGACGAGCCGATCCGCGACGGCACCAAGGTCTGGCTCACCGACAACATCGACGTCTACGAGGACGGCCGGCTGCTCGACAAGCCGCGCCTCGTCGCCGAGCTGGTGTCGATGCCGTCGGACAAATCCTTCGCCTCGTTCGAGGAGGCTCGCGCCCACGTGCTGGGGCAACCGCTGTCGAGCGATCTCGGCCTGTTCTGGAGCCAGATCTTCCTCGACGTGCTGCTCGAATATCCGATCCAATCGGACCGTTCCGAGTTCGCCATCGACTTCCGGGTCGACCGGCTCGGCGGCACCGTCAACACGACGTTGCGGGTCGTCGAGCCCGACGGCGCGATCCGCGCCTTCGAGTTTCACGGCGCCACCGGCCTCGTCTATCTCGATCCGCGCTGGTACCAGGCGGTGTTTCGGTTCGTGGTCGAGGGCTTCTGGCACATCCTCGACGGCACCGACCACCTCCTGTTCCTCGCCTGCCTCGTCATCCCGGTGCGCCGGCTGCGGCCGCTGATCGTCATCGTCACCTCGTTTACCGTGGCGCATTCGATCACGCTGTTCGCCTCGGCGTTCGGCTTCGCACCCGACGCGCTGTGGTTTCCGCCGCTGATCGAGATGCTGATCGCCGCGACCATCGTGCTGATGGCGCTCGAAAACATCGTCGGCTTCAATCTGGAGCGGCGGTGGATCTATGCCTTCGTGTTCGGGCTGATCCACGGCTTCGGATTCTCCTTTGCGCTGCGCGAACAGCTCCAGTTCGCCGGCGACCATCTCGTCACCTCGCTGCTCGGCTTCAATCTCGGCGTCGAGATCGGGCAGCTCTGCGTCCTCGTCGTCCTGGTGCCGGCGCTCAACCTCCTCTTCAAATACGTGGTCGACGAGCGCATGGGCGTGATCATCCTCTCCGCCCTCGTCGCCCACACCGGTTGGCACTGGATGGTCGATCGCTACCAGGAGCTCGCCAAGTTTCCGTTCCCGACGCTCAACGCCGCCTTCTTCGCGAGCCTGATGCGCGGCCTGATGGCGGTGCTCATCCTCGTCGCCTTCCTGTGGGCCGTGAGCGGCTTCGTGCGGCGCTTCCAGCAAGGCCGGACCGGCGACGCCGACAAGAGGCTGGCGCGGCCCGCGGAGTGACACCCATTCCGTCATTCCGGGGCTGGCCGAAGCACTACTGCGTCACAAATTCGTAGGGTGTGCAAAATCGCGCTGTGAGGGTCTGGCAGCGTGCGCAACCGCGCTGCGCGATTTTGCGCACGCGGTCGGCCGAGGAACCGCGGTTGCACACCCTACCTGCGCTTATGACACAGTAGTGGGAGGCCAGAACCCGGAAATCCAAACTCTTACCCAGTAGGCTGGATTCCGGGTTCGGTGCTGCGCACCGCCCCGGAATGACGGCCTGAGATGGCATCCGTCGCAATCGCGTGCGAAGAGTTCAGTCCGCACGGAGATCGCTTCATGCTGACCCTCTACTCCTATCCCGAGCTGTTCGGGGTCGCCGACAACAATCCGTTCGGGCTCAAGGTGTTCGCTTTCCTGAAGCTCGTCGGGCTGCCGTTCCGGCACGCGCACATCTTCGACGCCAAGGCCGCGCCGCGCGGCCAGCTGCCGTACATCGACGACGACGGCCACCACGTCGGCGACAGCGACGCCATCATCGCCTACCTCATCGACAGATACGGCTTGCCGATCGACAGCGGGCTCACGGCGACGCAGCGCACCACCGACCTCATGATCCGGCGCACCCTCGACGATCTCTACTGGGTGATGTCGTATTCGCGCTGGAAGGACCCGCAGTTCTGGCCGCTGTTCCGCGACGCGATGCTGCGCGCCCACCCGAACCTGACAGCGTCGGGCATGGAAGCGGCGCAGGCCTACAACTTCGAGCGCTACCACTATCAGGGGATCGGCCGCTACGAACCGGCGGAGGTCTATCGCCGCGGCATCGCCGACCTCGCCGCGGTGGCGAGCCTCATCCACGAGAACGGCTTCGTGTTCGGCCCGCAACCCGTCAGCACCGACGCCGGCATCTACGGGTTCGTCGCCAACATCTATTTCTACGATATCGACACCCCGCTCCGGCAATTCGTCGCGTCGCATCAAGTGCTCGTGCGGCATTGTCGCGCGATCCATGCCGCGGTGATGGGCACTTCGGACGTGCAAGCCTGAGCGTTTGGGCGTAAGTAACCGAAAAATGCGAGGCACGAGAGACGGATGAGCGCGGTCGAGGTGGCGCAGACGAGCTCGAGGGTGCGGCACCGCAAGACATCCTCGCCCGCATCGAGCGGCTGCCGCTGTCGTCCTGGCAGATCAAGACCCGCATCATCGTCGGCACCGCGACCTTCTTCGACGCCTTCGATGCGCTCTCCATCGCCTATGTGCTGCCGGTCATCGTGCCGCTGTGGAAGCTCGCGCCCGGCGCAGATCGGCACGCTGATCTCGTTCGGCTTCCTCGGCCAGCTCATCGGCGCGCTGGCCGGCGGCGCGCTCGCCGAACGGTTCGGGCGGCGACCGGTGATCATCGTCGCGGTGACATGGTTCGGGCTCCTGAGCTTCGCCTGCGGGTTCGCCTGGAGCTACGAGTCGCTCCTCGTGCTCCGGCTCCTCCAGGGCCTCGGCCTCGGCGCCGAGGTGCCGGTCGCCGCGACCTATATCAGCGAGCTTGCCCGCGCCCACGGCCGCGGGCGGTTCGTGCTGCTGTTCGAGCTCGTGTTCCCGCTCGGCCTCCTCGCCGCGGCGCTGCTCGGCCGCTGGATCGTGCCGACGCTCGGCTGGCAATACCTGTTCTTCGTCGGCGGCACGCCGGCGCTGCTCGCGCTCTTCATGATGCGCAATCTCCCGGAGTCGCCGCGCTGGCTCGCCGCGCGCGGCCGCGGCCGCGATGCCGCCGAAGCCATGGCCTTCATCGAGAAGAGCGTCGAGCGTGCGACCGGAAAGCCGCTCCCGGCGCCGGTGCCCGCAGCGCAGCCGGTCGCCGCGGTGCGCCCGACCTGGTCGGACCTCTTCGGCGGCATCTATCTGCGGCGCACGCTGGTGATCTGGGTGTGCTGGTTCGCGACCTATTTCGCCAATTACGGGCTCACCACCTGGCTGCCGACGGTCTACCAGAACGTCTTCAAGCTGCCGCTCGACCGCGCGCTCACCTATGGCCTCGTCGCCCCCGCCGCCGGCCTCGTGACGAGCTTCGCCTGCGCGATGCTCATCGATTACGTCGGCCGGCGCATCTGGTTCGCCGCCGCGTTCGCCGGCGCGGCGATCGGCTTTCTCACGCTGTGGTGGATCGGCCCCGCCACCGCCGAGCGCGTGCTGGTGCTCACGACGCTCGCCTATATGTGCATCAGCACGCTCTCGCTCGCGCTCTATCTCTACACCGCGGAGCTCTACCCGACCCGGGTGCGGGCACTCGGCACCAGCACGGCGACGGCGTGGCTGCGGCTCGCCTCGATCCTCGGTCCGCAGATCGTGGGCTTCCTCATCGCCGGAGGCGGGCTCGGCGAAGTGTTCCTGGTGTTCGGCCTCGTCGTGGCGGCCGCGAGCGTGACGGTCGCCCTCTTCGCCACCGAAACCCGCGCCCGCGTGCTGGAGGCGATTTCGCCGTGACGCGCAAGCCGCGGGCCTCCGATCGGAAGCGCCCTGCCCCGCAACAGCGGAGGCCATCGGATGCGCCAGAACCCGCCGCCGAACCCATCGCCCCGCCGGTCTCCGAGATCGAAGGGAGCAACCTCTCGCTTCACGAGCTCTTCGAGCAGCAGGCCGCCGAGATGCTGGAGCGTGCCGACCTCGACGAGGAGCAGCGCCAGAGCGTCCTGCTCGCCATGAGTTGCCCCTGTTGCGGCGGCGGCGGCCCCTCGTTCAGCTTCAAGCTCAAGCGGCGGAGCTGATTTTCCGCACTGCGGATTCGCAGAACCTCCGGCTTTGCGCCCTGCGGCAACGACTGCGCTCCAGGCGGTTTCGCAAGGCTCCGCAAGATTATACAACTATCAGTTGTTTGTTTTCGCTCAATCAACTTGACATGGAACTTATGGGTTGCGATAATTCGCAATTATCAATTTTCACGCGCAATTCCTGCGTGAGGCCCGTTAGCGATCGGCAACGCGTTGCGAAGGCCGCCAACAGCGCTCTTCGACGCGAAACGCCGCGCAAACGTCTTTGTCGGTGGAGTGAAGCTGGCGATGATCGGCGCCACAATTCACGAGTACGACGTCGCCTCGCCGCTCGCGCTCAGAACGCCGGCCGCCGCCTCGCCCGGCAAGCGCCGTGGAAGACGAGGACGCAGGCGGGACGCCGTCACCGCGTGACGCTCGTCGAGACATTCCGGACGGTTTGCCACTGCTGGTCGGACAGAGCAGCAGCCGACAGCCTGCGGGCCTGCAAAGCCTGATGTCGGCGCTTGCCGATGCCGCCCCGGGCGACCGCTCCGTCAAGATCGGTATCGTCGACGGGTTGCCGGATCTGCGCCATCCGGCGTTGCAAAACGCAGCGATCGAAATCCTCGACATCATGGTGCCGCAAGGCTGCGGGACGCCCGACGCGCACGGCACTGGAATCTGCAGCGTCATTTTCGGCACCGGCGACACGGTGCGCGGCATTGCACCGGGATGCTCCGGCATCGTCCTGCCGATCTTCTTCGGATCGCAAGAGGCGGCTCGTCCGGCATCGCAGCTCGATCTGGCGAGAGCGATCACCTTCGCGCTCGAGCAGGGCGTCGCGATCATCAATGTGAGCGCGGGCCAGCAGGTCGTCGCACCCGATGCGCATGACGTTCTCGCCCAGGCGCTCGACCGCTGCGCCGAACGGCGGGTGCTGGTCGTTGCCGCGGCAGGCAATGACGGCTGCGCCTGTCTGCATTTGCCGGCGGCGGTCCCATCGGTGCTCGCCGTCGGCGCCACCGATACGGGCGGCCACCCGCTCGACGCCAGCAACTGGGGCGCCCCGTACCGGCAGAACGGAATCCTCGCGCCCGGCGAAGGCCTCACCGTGGCGACGCTGTCGGGCGGCATCGGCACCGCCAGCGGCACGAGCTATGCGACCGCGCTCGTGTCGGGCACCGCTGCGCTGCTGCTCTCGCTCGCGCGGCGTGACGGCTACCGCATCGACGCCGTCGATATTCGCGAAATCCTGATCGAGAGCGCCGTCCCGTGCACCCTCGACGGCGACGGCGCCTGCGATCGCTTTCTCGCGGGAACGCTCGACGCCGCCGCCGCGCTGGCGGCGCTGCGGCGACTGGGAAAGGTCCGTCAAATAGCGCCGCTGCTCACGCAAGCGGCGCTGCGCCGGAGCGAGACCGCGGCTCATTTCGAACAGAACACCAGGAGGGAGATCACCATGACCGACGCGACGCCGATACCGAAGGATGCTGCCGCCTCAGCGGGTGCGATGCCGCCCCCCGATCCGGCGCCGGCGAGCGAGATGCTTCTCCAATCGGAGGCGCCGCCGTCTGCTTCGGCGCCGCCGTCCGCGCGGTCATCGGTGTCGCCCTTGTCCCAACTCCGCTCTCAACCGTCGGACCGGCTCAGCCAGCAATCATGCGGGTGCGGTGGCGGCGGCCCGGTCCAGCTTGTCTACGTGCTCGGTGCCCTCTGGTACGATTTCGGGACGGAAGCGCGTCACGACGCCTTGTTCCAGAGGATGTCGCTGGAGTCGAAGAGCCCGGACAACTGGCACGACCTCGTAAGTTACATCAGCGCAAATCCCATCGAGGCGCTCGGCCTGACGTTCGTCCTGAAACAACAGGACACTCCCATCTACGCGGTCCAGCCGACCGGACCCTTCGCCGCCGAGACGTACACGTGGATTTTCGACGCGCTGCGGTCCTCCCTCGGGCCTGGCGGGCCCGAACAGCGGGTGTCGATTCCGGGCGTCATCAGCGGTTCGACCCGCCTGTGGGGCGGACAGACGGTCCCGGTGATCAGTCCGGATTTGCGCGGCATGTACGTGTGGCAGTCGTCCGAACTCATCAGCTCCGTGGCCGACGCCCTCAAACCCGGCGACCAGCCACCGACAGAAGAGCTGAACGACTTTCTCAACAAGGTGTACTACGAGCTCCGCAACCTCGGCGCCGCGCCACAGGATCGTGCGCTCAATTACGCCGCGACCAACGCTTACCAGGTCGCCCAAGCGCTTCAGGATGCCGCAAAGCGCAATCTCGCGCTCGACAGCATCGATGTGGTCAGGAGCCCGATCAGTCGGCCCGATGGCGACTGCTGGGACGTGCACCTGGTCATGTTCAATGAGCGCAACCTGCAGCAAGCCAACCGGGTCTATCGCTTCACCATCGACGTCAGCGACGTCATTCCGGTGACGGTCGGTCAGCCGCGCCAGTGGCCGCAGCGCAGTTCATCCTGACACCAAAGGGCCCAGCTCACCAAAGTCGACTGATCGGTCTCGCGACCCATCGCCACAACGCAGGAGGAGAACACGACGATGTCTGCGCCTTCGTAGATGGATTTTGGGATCTCAAATTTCCGCCGGATCGGCTGCCTGCTCGCTCCGGTCATCTCTGCCGACCTCAACCACCCAACCCAGGAGTTGAATCATGAACCTCCCCGTTCAAGCCGCCCCCGTCATGCGCGGGACGAACCGCAGCCAAGGATTGCCGCCCGGCGGCGCGAGCCCCGGCCTTTCCCAGTCGCAACTGTCCTGTGACGCGGTCTGCGCGCTGGTGCCCGCACAATACAAGGCACTCTGCACCCAGCTGTGCAATTGGCTCGGCCCGGCGATCTTCCACTAAGCGTCGCGGCAGACGCGTGGTCGGCGGCGGCCGCTCACTCTGCGTTCCGCACCGCCACCGCCCATCGCCCATCGCCCATCGCCGTCAGTGCTCAGCTTGTTGCTGCTTCCGAAAAGCAATGGAGATCGAGATGAAACTTCCAATCCAATCCGCTCCGGTGATGAGGGGCCAAGATCGCAGCATCGCGCTGCCGTCCCAGGCTCCGCGCTCCACCATCGCCCCATCGCAATTGGTGCCGACCCCCGGCACGGGCGGGATTTGCCCGGTCTGTCAGTTCTTGCCGCCTCCCTACAACACGATCTGCCAATTGGTGTGCCCGATCGTTCCGATCAATCTCTGATGCGGTGCGGTTGCGGGCCGTACGGGCGCCCCCACAACGGCCATGCAATCAACGCTGCGGTTCGCCGCAAGCGAAGCCGACAATCTTCATCGGCTCGTTTGCGGCGGCTGCCTGAAATACGCGATGGCGTCGCGCACCGACGACTCCAACTCGATCCTATCAATGGAGAACAAGATGAACCTTCCTGTCCAAGCACCTCCGGTCATGCGCGGCCAAGACCGCGGCACGCAGGCGCTGCCACCGAATGCCGCCAATCCTACCGCCACTCAGTCGCAGCTCCTCGGCGGGTCGTCGATCTGTGCCGCCTGCGCCATCGCGCCGCCGCCCTGGAGCATCGTGTGTTCACTCCTCTGCCCGTGGATCCTCGGCGGAGCAAGACCGCCGCTCTAAGCTTCTGCAACATCGTCAGGGAGGGAAGACATGGCGTTGTCCGGCACGGGCGCACGCGCACCGGCTCGGAGAAAGGCAGCCCAGCCTCCGGCTGAACGGGCCGACGCCGGCCGGCGGTCCCGCCTGTCAACTCGCAAAACAACTACGAGGATTCCATGGCCTACACTGCGGAACAGCTGGTCCAACTGCTCAATAACACCAACGATGTGTTCGAACTCGCCGGCGAGCTCCCGCAATTCCGGGCAGGGGTGAGCGATATCGTCACCCGGATAGAGAAGGCGGAGAAGGCGTTGGCCGCTCACGACAAGCGGATAACGGCGCTTGAAGCCGCTCAGAACGCCGCACCCAAGCCGGTCGGATGACGCCGATCCGCTGACGCGTCCCGGCAGCCTTTCGTTGTCGGGAGCAACCGGCCGAGCCTGGTCGATCTCTTCCTCGCCGCCGCGGCATCTTCCCTCCCCTTCGCCGCTCCTGTATGCAGGCGGACGCTTTCCCGACCAGAATCGCGGAACACGTCCGCCTGATGTCCTCTGCCCGTTCTTCACGCCCGTCCGGCCTGCGCCTCGCCGCCGACATCGGCGGCACTTTCACCGACGTCGCCGCCTTCGACGCGCGCTCCGGCGCGCTCACCTTCGGCAAGGCGCTCACGACGCCCGACCATCTCGTCGAGGGCATCACCGCCGGCGTCGAGAAGGCCGGCACGCGCTATGCCGAGGCCGCGGCTTTTTCTCCACGGCTCGACCATCGCCATCAACACCATCCTGGAGCGCACCGGCGCGAAGACCGCGCTCATCATCACGCAAGGCTTCCGCGACATCTACGAGATCGGCCGCATCAACCGGCCGGACGCCTACAATCTGTTCTTCCGCAAGCACGAGCCGCTGGTGGAGCGGGCGCTGCGCTTCGAAGCGAAGGAGCGCATCCTCGCCGACGGCGAGATCGACGTCGCGCTCGACGAAAAGGAAATCGCCGCGCTCGGCGCCGAGCTCGAGGAGCGCGGCATCGAGGCCGCCGCGATCCTCTTTCTCAACTGCTATCGCAACCCCGCGCACGAGGCCCGCGCCAAGCGCATCATCGAGGCGAACCATCCGAAGATGTTCGTCTCGGCCTCGCACGAGCTGTCGCAGGAATACCGCGAGTTCGAGCGCTGCTCGACGGTCGTCGCCAACGCCTATGTCGGGCCGAAGGTGCGGCGCTATCTCGGCGAGATCGACGACCACATCCGCGCCGCCGGCTTCGGCGGATCGTTCATGGTGGTGCAGTCGACCGGCGGCCTCTACGACGCGACGCAGGCGAAGTCGCACTGCATCCACATGCTGGAATCCGGGCCGGCGGCGGGCGTCATCGGCGCCCAGGCGCTGTGCCGCACGCTCAAGCTCGACAATGCCATCGCCTTCGACATGGGCGGGACCACCGCCAAGGCCGGCGTCATCCATGAGGGCGAGCCGCTCACCACCGGCGCCGCGCTGATCGGCGGCTACGAGCAGGCGCTGCCGGTGCAGCTCGCCATGATGGACATTTTCGAGGTCGGCACCGGCGGCGGCTCGATCGCCCGCGTCGAGGACGGCGCGCTCCGCGTCGGGCCGCAGAGCGCCGGCGCGCAGCCGGGCCCGGCCTGCTACGGGCGCGGTGGGCAACAGCCGACCGTGACCGACGCCAACCTCTGCTCGGGCGCCTTGCCGCCGACCGCTTCCTCGGCGGCGAGATGCCGCTCGATCCCGCCGCAGCGAAGGCGGCGCTGCAGGCCCATGTGGCCAAGCCCCTCGGCATGGACGTCACCGCCGCCGCCGACGGCATCCTGCGCATTGCCGTCACCGCCATGTCCTACGCGGTCAAGGCGGTGACCACCGAGCGCGGCCTCGATGCCGGCGACTTCGCCCTCATCGCCTATGGCGGCGCGGGGCCGCTTCACGCCGTCGAGGTCGCCCGCGAGATCGGCATCACGCGCGTCATCATCCCCGCCGCGCCCGGCGTGTTCTCCGCCTTCGGCATGCTGTTCTCCGACCTGCGCTACGATTTCGTGCGCACCTGGCCGATGCGGCTCGAGGACGCCGACTTCGACGTCGGTCGAGCGCATCTATCGCGAGCTCGAGGACGACGGCCGCCGCGCCGTCGCCGAAACCTCGGTCACCCCGCGCAAGGTCACGGTGAAGCGCGCCGCCGACATGCGCTATGTCGGCCAGGAGCACGCCGTCACCGTCGATCTGCCGATGAGCGTGTTCGCCCGGCAGAACCGCGCCGCCATCAAGCGCCATTTCGACGAGATGCACGCGCTGCGCTACGGCACCTCCGCGCCCGCGGAGCCGGCCGAGATCGTGAGTCTGCGCACCACCGTCACCGGCGTCGTCGACAAGCCGACGATGCGAAAGATCTCCCGCGGCACCGCGACGCCACCGCGCGCCGCCTTCGCGGGCGAGCGCGCCGGTCTACTTCCGCGACCGCGGCTTCGTGCCGACGAGGACCTTTTCGCGCGCCGCGCTCACCGCCGGCAACCGCATCAGGGGCCCGGCGCTCGTCGAGGAGCATGCCTCGACCACGGTGCTGATGCCGGGCGACACGGCGACCGTCGACGCCTTCGGCAATCTCCTCATCGCCGTCGGGAAAGGACGCTGATCCGCATGGCCAAGCCGAAGCGCACAGGGAAGTCGCGCAAAACCCTCGATCCCGTCGTCACCGAGATCGTGCGCAACGGCGTCATCGCCATCACCGGCGAGATGAAGACGAACTTGATGCGCACCGCCTACAACATGATCATCTACGAGGCGCTCGACTTCACCGTCGGCCTGTTCACGCCGCAGGCGGAGACGGTGTCGATCGGCATCGGGCTACCGATGTTCATCCGCGGCATGGCGGAGACCATCAAGGCGAAGATCCGGCACTTCGGCCTCGCCGCCATGAAGCCGGGCGACATCTACGTCACCAACGATTCCTACATCACCGGCAGCCACCTCAACCACATCACGCTGACGTTGCCGATCTTCCATCGCGGCGAGCTCATCGGCTTCTCCTGCTGCATGGCGCACTGGATCGACATCGGCGGCCAGCTCGGCGGCATGACGACCGACATCTACGCCGAGGGCCTGCAGGTGCCGATCCTGAAATATCGGGATCGCGGCAAGGTGAATGCCGACCTCGTCGACATCATCCGCCAGAACGTGCGCCTGCCGAGCCGCGCGCTCGGCGATCTGCGCGCCCAGGTGACCGCGGTGAAGACCGGCGAGCGCGGCTTTCTCGAGCTGATCGAGCCGCTACGGCCGCGACGAGGTGAAGGCGGCGATCGCCGCCATCATGGACCGCTCGGAAGCGGCGGCGCGGGCGCGCACGCGCTCGATCCCCGACGGCGTCTACGAGGCGGAATCCTTCATGGACGACGACGGCATCTCGATCGGCAAGCGGATCCCGATCAAGGTGCGCGTCACCGTCAAGGGCGAGGAGATGACCGTCGACCTCACCGAGGTCTCGCGCCAGGTCCGCGGCTTCTACAATTCCGGCATCACCACCGGCTATGCCTGCGCCCAGGTCGCCTACAAGTGCCTGACCTCGCCGACCGACTATCCGATCAACGACGGCTCGTTCCGCAGCCTCCACGTCATCGTGCCGGAGGGCCGGGTGATCAGCGCCAAGCGGCCGGCGCCGATGCGGCTGTGGATGACGTTTCCGATGACGATCGTCGACACGATCTTCAAGGCGCTGGCGCCGGCGATCCCCGACCGCGTCATCGCCGGCCATCACGCCGATCTCCTGATCGCCCAGTTCCACGGCATCAACACCAAGACCTCGGAATTCTTCCTCGGCAATTTCGGCCCGCTCGGCGGCGGCTGGGGCGCCAAGATGACCGAGGACGGCGTCTCCGGCACCGTCGCCTTGAACGACGGTGACACCCACAACAGCCCGAACGAGCTGATCGAGGCGAAATTCCCGCTGGTGATCGAGCGCTACGCGCTGGTGCCGGATTCCGGCGGCGCCGGCCGCCATCGCGGCGGCCTCGGCGTCGAGCGCGTGGTGCGGGCGCGCAGCCACGTCACCGTCAACACCCAGATCGATCGCGCCCATTGCCGGCCGTGGGGGCTCGGCGGCGGCGGCGACGGCAAGGGCAATTCGGTCGCGCTGCGCATCGACGGGGCGTGGAAGACCGACTTTCCCAACGCCAAGGTGCTGGTCGCCCAGGTCAAGGCCGGCGACGCGTTCCGCCTGCGCTCCGGCGGCGGCGGCGGCTACGGCTCCCCGCTCACGCGGCCGGTCGGAAGACGTACGCAACGACGTGCGGCAGGGCTACGTCTCGGTGGAAGAGGCGGCGACGCTCTATGGCGTCGTCGTCGATCCCGTGACGTTCGCGGTGGACGAAGAGGCGACCGCGCGGCGTCGTGCTGCGCTCGCGGCCTCGCCGGGGACGGTCGCGGCGAGCGCGTAACGGCGCGTGCGCGGTCGGCGCGCTACTTCAATTGCGCGTCATGGCCGGGCTTGTCCCGGCCACCCCGATCAGGGAGCACAGAGATTTCTAAATATGGGAAACCGGCGTGCCCGATGATCGGGGTCGCCGGGACAAGCCCGGCGATGACACCGTGCTGGTGCGACCGTGCCGAACGAGGCCATGCCGAAACAAGCAAAAGAAACCCGGCACCCAGCTGCGCACATCGCGGCAGGTGCTACGTCACCGAACCTTCATCATAGGCGATGCCGAGCTGCGACAATCCTTCCTCCAGATAGTCGGACAGCAGCGGAATGCCGAGAAGATACGACGCGGTGCGCCGATTGTGGGCGCGCGCGGCCTCGGCGCGCAGATCGTCCCAGTCCTCGACGCCGCCGTCGCCGCGGCCGAGCCAGGCGAGCGTCACGAGGTCGACCTGCTCGTCGACATTGAGCGCGAAGATCGCGGCACGTATTTCCGCGACCACCGGATCGTCCTTGTGATCCTCGAGCACGGAGAGCATCGCGTCGTCGGCGGCATTGGAGCTGGAATCGGGATCGGTGACGACGTCCTTGACGTCGAACTCGCGCGCCTTGGCGATGATGTAGGACACTTTTTCCGGCGAGATCGAGAGCGCGGGAGCGGGCGCCTCGCGTCGCGGCGGCACCGTGGATCGGGATTTCGCATTCATGGCTGCCTCGCTTGCGTGTCGCTTGTCTCTTCATCCGGCCTACCCGATCGAACGCCGCATGGGAATGCGTCACAGGCAACTGCAGAACGCGCTCGCCCTCTGCGGGTTCAATGCCAGCATATCGCCGGACACATGTTGATGTGGCGCAAGAATTCGTGAGCGGGCGCGTGCGAGGCCCTGCACCGTCACTTCTCCAGCGCGTCGTAGTCCTCTTCGTCCATCAGTCCGGCGAGCTCGGCGGCATTGCGGATGCGCAGCTTGAACAGCCAGCCGTCGCCGCGTCGGCGAGGTATTCACGAGACCCGGTTCCGCCGTGACCTTGTCGTTGGCGGCGACGATTTCGCCGCCGACCGGGGCGAACACGTCGGCCGCGGCCTTGACCGACTCCACGGTGCAGGCGGTCTGGCCCTTGTCGTAGTTCGCGCCGACAGCGGGCAGCTCGACGAACACGAGATCGCCGAGCTTCTCCTGCGCGAACGCAGTGATGCCGACGGTGCCGACGTCGCCCTCGACGCGGATCCACTCGTGATCGGTGGTGTACTTGATCATTGCTCTCGCCTCCGGCTTCAACGGCGCTTGTAATGCGGGGTCACGAACGGCAACTCGCTGACCGTGACCGGCAGCCGCTTGCCGCGGACCTCGGCGAAGAGCGGCGTGCCCGCCTGCGCGCAGGATGTCGACACATACCCCATCGCGATCGGCGCATCGAGGCTCGGGCCGAAGCCGCCCGACGTCACCATGCCGATCGCCGTCAGCGCCGGCCTCGTCGCGGAACAGCGGCGCATGGGCGCGCACCGGCGCCCGGCCCTGCGGGCGTGAGCCCGACCCGCCGGCGCGGAGCGCCCTTGGCGAGCTCGTCGAGGATGCGGTCGGCGCCGGGAAACCCGCCGGCGCGCGCACCACCGGCGCGGCGCGCCGGCGCGATGGTCCATTCCAGCGCCGCCTCGACCGGCGTCGTCTCGACGTCGAGGTCGGAGCCATAGAGACACAGGCCCGCCTCGAGCCGCAGCGTGTCGCGCGCGCCGAGCCCGGCCATCGCGACGCTTTCGTCGCGCAGCAGCGCTTCGCAGAATGCCTCGGCGCGCGCCGCCGCGATGCTGATCTCGAAGCCGTCCTCGCCGGTGTAGCCGGACCGGCTCACGAGGCATCGCTCGCCCATGATGTCGATCGGCCGCGCATCCATGAACCGCATCGCGCTCACCTGCCGGCGCGAGCCGCGCCAGCGCCGCTTCCGCGCGCGGCCCCTGCAGCGCCACCAGGGCGCGGTCGGCCGAGCATCGCGACCTCGCAGGTGCCGGCGAGCGAGGCGCGCAGATGCGCCTCGTCCGCCTCCTTGCAGGCGGCATTCACCACCACCGCGAGATGATCGTGCTGATGCGACACCATGATGTCGTCGCGCACGCCGCCCGCGTCGTTGGTGAGCAGCGTGTAGCGCTGGCGTCCGGGCGCGAGCGCGAGGATGTCGCCGGGAACGAGGGCTTCGAGCGCCCGCGCAGCATCCTCGATGCGGCCCGGAGCGCGGCCGCACCGCGATCTGGCCCATGTGCGAGACATCGAACAGGCTCGCGGCGGCGCGGGTGTGCAGATGCTCGGCGATGATCCCGCCGGGATATTGCAGCGGCATCTCGTAGCCGGCGAACGGCACCATGCGCGCGCCGAGGCGCACATGCAGGGCGTAGAGCGGCGTTCGTCGCAGCGGGACCTCGCCCTGCGCCATCGCGCCCTCCCCGCCGTCAGGCCGGCGTGCGATCGGTGAGCACGAGCTCACGCGCGGCCTTCACCTCGTCGAGCCGGCGCACCGGCATGTCGTGCGGCGCCGTCTTGACGATCGCGGGATCGGCATGCGCCTCCGCGACGATCTTCTCGAGCGCCGCGACGAAGGCATCGAGCGTCGGCTTGCTCTCGGTCTCGGTCGGCTCGATCATCAGCGCCTCCGGCACGATCAGCGGGAAATAGTTGGTCGGCGGATGGAAGCCGTAGTCGAGCAGGCGCTTCGCGATGTCGAGCGCCCGCACGCCGGTTCCCTCGACGACGCCGCGGCAGACGAACTCGTGCATGTTCATGCGGTCGAACGGCACCGCGAAGAGGTCGCGCAGCTTGACGCGCAGATAGTTGGCGTTGAGCACCGCGTGCTCGGAATTGGCGCGCAGGCCGGCCGCGCCGTGGCGCCTGATATAGGCATAGGCGCGCACCATCATGCCGAAATTGCCGTAGAACGGCGCCACCCGGCCGATCGATTTCGCCGGCATGCGCGGCAGGTAGCGCGGGCCGTCGGCGCCGTTGCTCCTCCGCGATCAGCGGGCCGGGCAAGTAATCCGCGAGCCGCGCCGACACGCCGACCGGCCCGGAGCCCGGCCCGCCGCCGCCATGCGGGGTCGAGAACGTCTTGTGCAGATTGTAGTGCATGACGTCGAAGCCGAGATCGCCCGGCCGCACGATGCCGGCGATCGCGTTGAGATTGGCGCCGTCGCCATAGACGAGACCGCCGCAGTCGTGGACGAGGCGCACCACCTCGGTGACCTGCTCCTCGAACAGGCCGAGCGTGTTGGGATTCGTCATCATGATGCCGGCGAGGCGCTCGTCGCAGGCGGCGCGCACCGCCTCGAGATCGACATTGCCGCGCGCATCGGACGGCACCTCGACGGCGACGAAGCCCGCCATGGTGGCCGAGGCCGGATTGGTGCCGTGCGCCGAATCCGGAATGAGGATGCGATTGCGCGTCGCCTCGCCGCGGTCGTGGTGATAGGCGCGCATCATCAGGAGCCCGGTGAACTCGCCGTGCGCGCCGGCGGCCGGCTGCAGCGTCACCGCGGCAAAGCCGCCGATCTCGGCGAGCCAGCGCTGCAGCGCGAAGATCACGGCGAGGTCGCCCTGCACCGTCTGCGGGTCCTGCAGCGGATGGGTGTCGGCGAAGCCCGCGATGCGGGCGATCGCCTCGTTCTCTTTGGGATTGTATTTCATGGTGCAGGAGCCGAGCGGATAGAAGCCGCTGTCGACCCCGAAATTGCGCTGCGACAGCGCGAGGTAATGGCGCACCACGTCGAGCTCCGAGAGCTCCGGCAGTCCGCAGTCGCGCGCGCATGTCGTCCGGCAGCGGCGTCGGCGGCACGTCGAGCGCCGGCAGATCGATGCCGCGACGCCCCGGCACGCTCGCTTCATAGACGGTCGGAATGGTGCGGGATTTCATGGACGTGCGTTCCGAGTCTGATTCTACGCCGCCGACCTTGCGCAGCGCGTCGACCAGGCGGTCGATCGCGGCGCGGGTGTTGACCTCGGTGACGGCGAGCAGCATGTGGCCGGCGAGGTGCGGATAATCGGCGCCGAGATCGTAGCCGCCGACGATGCCCTCCTCGCGCAGCCGCGCGTTCACTTCGGCGACGGGGCGCGGCAGCCGCACCACGAACTCCTTGAAGAACGGCTGCGCCGGCGCCTGCGGATTGACCGCAAAGCCGGCGAAGCCGGCCGATCGCGTCGGCGGCATAGTGGCTCTTGTGGAAGCAGAGCTCGGCGACGCGCCGCAGGCCCTGCTTGCCGAGCGTCGCGAGATAGGCGGCTGCGGCGAGCGCACACACCGCGGAATTGGTGCAGATGTTGCTCGTCGCCTTGGCGCGGCGGATGTGCTGCTCGCGCGTCGACAGCGTGAGCACGTAGCCGCGCCGTCCGTCGGCGTCGACGGTCTCGCCGACGAGATGCCCGGACATCCGCCGGACGTATTCCTTGCGCGCGGCGAAGATGCCGAGATACGGCCCGCCGAACGACGGCGGGATGCCGAGCGGCTGGCCGTCGGCGACGACGATGTCGGCGCCGCAGGCGCCCGGCGGCGGCATCAGGCCGAGCGCGATCGGATCGGTGACGACGATGAGCAGCGCACCGGCGCGCCGGACCGTTTCGGCGAGCACGTCGAGCGCTTCCCACTGGCCGAAGAAGTTCGGGCTCTGCACGACGAGCGCCGCGGTCTCGCATCGACGCAGCTTGCAGAGATGCGTGAGCGGGGCGCGGCCGTCCTCGTCGCCGACGATCGCCGCGGCGTGCGTGCCGCTGCAGATACGTGCGCACCACCGCGCGGTATTGCGGATGCACGGCGGGCGACATCACGATCTTGCCTGCGCTTGCCCTGCCCGACGCCGAGCGCGAGCAGCGACAGCCTCGGCGAGCGCGGTGGCGCCGTCGTAGTGGCTCGCATTGCTCACGTCCATGCCGGTCAGCCGGCAGATCATGCTCTGGTATTCGAACAGCGCCTGGAGATAGCCCTGGCTCGCCTCCGGCTGATACTGCGTATAGGAGGTGTAGAACTCCCCGCGGCCGAGCACGTAATCGACGATCGCCGGGCGGAAATGGTGGTAGGCACCGGCGCCGAGAAACGAGAGCGCAGGATCGACGCTCGTGTTGCGCGCCGCGAGCGCTTGCATCTCTCCCATGATCTCGAGCTCGGACACCGCCGGCGGCAGATCGAGAGCCGGAAAGCGGACCGCGGCGGGAACGTCGGCGAACATGTCGGCGAGGCGCGGCACGCCGATCGCCGCGAGCATGTCGCGGGTCTCCTGCTCCGTGTGCGGCACATAGGGCATCGGGAGTTCCGTCGCGGCAGGAATCAATCGCCTTGAACGAGTCGCGCGACGATGGTAGCCGACGACGACGGAAAAGTACCGGCGCCAGCCAGCCATCCGGGCTCGAGCGTTGCGCCGGTATGGAAGCAGGCATTAACTTTGCGCCGTGACGGCAGGATTTCGACAGGATTTCGCCGAAATTGTATTCTTGTTGAGAGCGTCCAAGGGGTTGGGGAGATGAAGTCCACGTCACTGGCGAAGCTCGCGTGCATTGGCGCTTTGGCGCTGGGTGCGGCGCAGCATGCACAGCGCGGCCGATCTCGCCGTTGCACGGCCGTTGCTGACCCCTGACTCCACGTGGACGGGATTCTACGGCGGCATCAATCTCGGCGGCTTCGCCGCGACCGGCACCGCGCAATGGAATCCCCTGCCCTCGCCGGCAGCGTTCGGCTTCAACGGGACGACGACGAACCTCGCCACCGACGGCGTCACCGTCGGCATACAGGCCGGCTACAACCTTCAGCTTTCGCCGTTCTTCGTCACCGGCATCGAAGGTGACATCACCAACGACCACACGAGCCAAAAGACGTTTTCGAGCTGGACGACGTTCGGCACCAATACCGTGCTCGCGGGCTCGTCGGTCCCGGAAATTCGCACGCTGGAATGGCTCGGCACGCTGCGCGGACGGTTCGGCTACCTGCTCACCCCGCGGACGCTCGTCTATGCCACCGGCGGCGTCGCCTGGTCCGGGAGTGAACTACGCCGGCGCCAGCACCGGGCCGATCGGCGCCGGCTACGCGTCATCGGTGAGCTTCACCGAGACCACAGGTCGGCTACGTGGTCGGCGGCGGCGTCGAGTTCCTGAGCTGGGACCGCTGGCTCCTGCGTGGCGAATATCTCTTCCACCACTTCAACGGCGCTTCCGCCGTCGGAGGCGCCGCGAATTTCCCGACCTTCCCGTCCGGCTTCACCTGGAGCGGGTACGACATCCACGAATTCCGCGCCGCGCTGAGCTACAAGTTCTAACGCGCACGGACCGGACCTCGCCATTCGTCTGGGTTGACGGCGCGGCGACCGAATCATCTCTATCGCCGATCAGCGTTCGGACTGCGCTTCCGAAGTCCCCCGCTCGGTGAGGCCATGCAGACCTATTCCATCCTGATCTTCATTCTGGTGACGGTCGCGATCGTCGCGATCGCGTCGAACCGCACCCGCATCCCGGTCGCCATCCTCCTGGTGGTGGCCGGGCTTCTGATCTCGCTGATGCCGGGATTGCCGCGGGTCGAGCTTTCGCCGGAGCTCGTGCTCCTGTTCGTGGTGCCGCCGCTGATCTACTCCGCCGGCGTCGCCATGAGCTGGCGCGAGTTCCGCTACAACATCCGCTCCATCAGCCTGCTCGCCTTCGGCGGCGTGACCTTCACGACGATCGCGGTCGCCGCCGTCGTGCATTTCCTGCTCGGCTGGGACTGGTCGATCGGCTTCGTGCTCGGCGCGATCATCGCGCCGCCCGACGAGGTGGCGCCGATGGCGATCGCGCGGCGGCTCGGCATGCCGCGGCGGACCATGGTGGTGATCGAGGGCGAAGGCCTCGCCAACGACGCCACCGCGCTGATCCTCTACCGCTTCGCGGTCGCCGCGGTCTCGCTCGGCACCTTCTCGTTCGGCAACGCGGCGCTCGTGTTCGTCGCCATCATGATCGGCGAGCTCGCGTGGGGGCTCGTTCGTCGGCTATCTGAGCCTGCGGCTGCGCCGCTGGGCGAAGGACGCGCGCGTCGAGATCATCCTCTCGCTGCTCACGCCGTTCGCCGCCTACTGGCCGCCGGAAGCGGTCGGCGGCTCCGGCGTCCTCGCCACCGTCGTATGCGGCCTCTACATCAGCTGGAACGGCCCGCTGCTGATCCCGAGCCACACGCGGCTGCAGGGCATCTTCTTCTGGGACCTCTTCATCTTTCTCCTCGAGGGCGCGCTGTTCCTGCTCACCGGCCTCGAAGCGCGGCCGCTGCTCGACCGCGTCGACCAGGTGACGGCGGCGGAGTTCGCGATCGCCGCGCTGGTGACCACGCTCGCGATCGTCGTCGCGCGCTTCATGTGGGTATTCCCGTCGCTCTATCTGCCGCGGCTGCTGCTTCCGTCGGTGCGGCGGGTCGACCCCTATCCGATCTGGCAGCGCCCGTTCCTGGTGTCGTTCTTCGGCGTGCGCGGCATCGTCTCGCTCGCCGCGGCGCTGGCCCTGCCGCTCACGACGGCGACCGGCATGCCGTTTCCCCATCGCGACCTGATCATCCTTCTGACCTTCTGGGTCATCCTCATCACCCTCGTCGGCGAGGGACTGGCGCTGCCCGCGGTGCTGCGCTGGCTCGGCCTCGGCAAGATCGTCGAACAGGAGCAGAAGGATGAGCGCGCCGCCGAGATCGCGGCGCGGCGCTCCGCGATCGACGCCGTGCTGCACCGCCTCGACGAGCTCGCGCGCGAGCGCGATCTTCCGCCGTCGATCGTCGACGCGCTACGCACGCGCCATCTCGCCCGGCTCACCAAGGCCGAGGCGATCGCAGAAGGAGGAGGCAAGCGAGCTCGTGGCGCTCCACGACGAGATCGAGGGGCTGCTGATCGACACCGAGCGCGAGCACATTTTCGGCCAGCTCGAGCGCGGCGAGCTCATCGACGAGGCACGCCGTCACATCGAGCGCGAGCTCGATCTGCGCGAAGCGACACTGCTCCGCAATATTCCCGGCGCCGCCAATCACGAGGGCTGACGACCGCGGCGGCACGCGAAGCTGCGCGGATCGGAAGGTTGCGTGCGGATTCGAGGAGGCACGGGGTGGGGATCGAGGGGCAAACTGACCCCCACCCCGGCCCTCCCCCTAAAGGAGACCTGACGCGGGGGAGAAGCGGCGGATGGTTTCAGTAACAGACGTTCTTCCAGACCCATCCGTAATAGGTCCACACCCGCGTGTAGCAGCCGTATCCCCAACCGCCGCCGCCACCGACGCCGACGAAGGCGAACCGGTTGCGGACGAAGCGGTGGTGTCCGTGAAATCCGTGTCCGAACATCATCGCAGGATGCACGGTCGCAAATCCCATCCCACCCATGCGGCCGCCGCCGAAGCCCATGCCGCCCATGTGGCCGCCGCCATGGCCCATTCCTCCCCCGCCATGGCCACCGCCGCCGTGCCCGCCACCGCCGCCGTGTCCGCCACCACCGCCGCGCGCAGTCGCGACGTCCGATCCCGACAACGCGGCGAGCATCGCCGCCGCGGCGCACACGATCATCATCCTACGCATGGTGCTTCCTCCATCTGGTGTGATGTGACATCCCAGCGAACGAACGTCGCCCATCCATGTCGCAATCGAAGACGAGTCCCGTCCGCCGAATACGAGTACGCAGAACTTCGGTTCCCTGGCGGCGGCGGGAGCGCGCAGCGATCGGGAATAGGCTTCGGTGCGGAAATACTCAAATTACTAATGCGTCAGTTCCTGACGAATAAGTTAGTTTGCGGATTTATCACAGGTGCTAGACTGAGCGCCTCGGAGCAACGAAGACATGACCGACGGACGGCGCCGCATTCTCGTCATCGAGGACGATTCGGAGACCGCCGATCAGCTCGTCGAGTCGCTCGCGTCGAGCGGCTACAGCGTCGATCTCGCCCTCGACGGCGACAACGGCCTCGCGCTCGCCCGCGGCGGCGACTACGCCGTGATGACCATCGACCGCATGATCCCCGGCATCGACGGCCTGTCGATCATCCGCCGCCTGCGCGAGGACGGCATCGTCACGCCGGCGTTGATCATCAGCGCGCTCGGCGAGGTCGACGACCGCGTGCGCGGCCTGCGCGCCGGCGGCGACGACTATCTCGTCAAGCCGTTCGCCTTCGCGGAAATGCTGGCGCGGGTCGACGCGCTCGCGCGCCGCAGCGCCGCGGTGATGAAGGAGACGGTGCTGCGCGTCGGCGATCTCAAGATCGATCTCGTGTCGCGCGCGGTGACCCGCAAGGGCCGCGACATCGACCTCCTGCCGCGCGAATTCCAGGTGCTCGAATATCTCGTCCGCAACCAGGGCCAGGTGGTGCCGCGCGCCATGCTCCTGCAGCACGTCTGGGACCTGCATTTCGATCCGACCACCAACATCATCGACGTCTATGTCGGGCGGGTGCGGCGCAAGGTCGACGATGCAGCAGGACTACCCGCTCATCCACACCGTTCGCGGCGTCGGGTTCTGCGTCCGTGCTCCTTGCTGAGACCCTTCGAAGCTCGACCCTAAGGCTGGCGCTGATCTCGATCCTGGTGTTCGGCGCCGCGGTGATCGGCCTGTTCAGCTACGTCTACTTCTCCGCCGCGTCTTATGTGCGCATCCTCTCCGACCGCGACATCGCGGCCGAGGTCGCCGTCCTGCAGAAGGCCTACGGACAGGGCGGACGGAACGCGCTCGTCGCCGCGATCGGCGAGCGCGTCACCGATGAGCGGTTCGAGGGCGGCCGCTATCTCCTCGCCGATGCCTCGTCGACGCCGCTCGCCGGCAACCTGAAGGAGTGGCCGGCGGCGCTCCGAAGGAAGGTGCCGGCTGGCAGAGCGTCGCGGCGGCGGACGGACACCTGCTGCGCGTCGACGTCATCCCGCTTGCCGACGGCTCGCGCCTGCTGGTCGGCAAGGACATCGACGACCTGCGCGGCTTTGCCGCGAAGATCAACACCGCCATCGCGCCTCGTCCTGCTGATGATCTTCATCCTGGCGGGAGTGGTCGACCGTCTACGTCTCGCGCCGCACCGTCGGGCGGATCGAGTTCGATCAACGCGATCAGCCGCTCGATCATGCAGAGCGATCTCGGCCAGCGAATTCCGCTGCGCGGCACGCGCGACGAATGGGACCGGCTCGCCCAGAACCTCAATCTCATGCTCGACCGCATCGAGACGCTGATGGGCGAGGTGAAGCAGGCGACCGACAACGTCGCGCACGACCTGCGCACGCCGCTCACCCGCATGCGCGGCCGCCTGGAGAAGGCGTCAGGACGGTCGCGCGACGGCGAGAACGACCAGGCGCTGATCGGCGACACCATCGCCGAGCTCGACCGCGTGCTCACCATGTTCGCCTCCCTCACCCGCATCTCGCAGATCGAGGCGAAAGACCGCACGGCGGTGTTCCGCACCGTCAACCTTGCGGACATCGCGGGCGAGGTGGTGGAGCTGTTCGACGCCGCCGCCGAGCACGAGCACGTCACGCTGACCGCGGCCGGCGATCCCACCGTCTTCGTCACCGGCGACCGCGATCTCCTGTTCGACGCGGTCGCGAACCTCGTCGACAACGCGATCAAGCACGGTCGCGAGGCCGGCCGGGTGCAGCGTCGAGGTCACGCGCACCGACGAGCGGCGCCACCATCGCGGTGTCCGACGACGGGCCGGGCATTCCCGACAACGAGCGCCCGCACGTGTTCAAGCGCTTCTATCGGCTGGAGCGCAGCCGCCGCACGCCGGGAAACGGCCTCGGCCTGAGCCTCGTCGCCGCCGTCGCCCACCTGCACGGCGCCGACATCGAGATGTCGGACAACGCGCCGGGGCTCAGCCTTCCGCCTGAAGTTTCCGCGGCCGCAGCGCCGTAGCCCGCATGAGCCGAGCGACATGAGCCGAGCGACATGCGGGAATTCATTCGCCGACAGCGCCGTTCCCGATGTCGCTTTGCTCATCCGGGCTATCGGCGCTCGCGACACCTCACCGGTTCGCCAGCATCTCGAGGCGGCGCGGGCCTTCGGACGAACCCATATCCTTGGCGCGCTCGTACCAGGCACGCGCCTTGTCGAGATCGGCGGCGACCCCGCGCACGCCGCGGTCGGCGAGCACCACGGGGTCGTAGGTCGCGCCCATCGCGATGGCCGCTGCGGCATCACCAGCCTTGGCGGCGCGCCCGAACAGGATGCGCGCGGCGACGAGATCGCCGATCGTCGAGGAACGCGTTGCCCTGCTCTACGAGTGCGCTCAGGTCCCGTCGCTCGGCGGGTGCGGGCGCTTCGGTGTCCTGGGCAGCTGTCACCTTGGAAGGAGATTTCGGCAACCTCGGCCGTGCGATGGCGGACTGATCCGGCGGCACCTGCACCACTTCCAGGGCGCGCACGCGATCCGCATCAGGCGTAGTCGCCCCCACGCCCGCAGCTGACGCAACGCGAACGAACACCGCTTCCGGCGTCGCGCTCTGCTTCCGCCGCGACACTCGGCGCGATTGCGATCAGGTCGCGGCCGCGCAATTGCGCGTCCTGTGCGACGTACGTCGGGAGCAACAACGAGATCGTCGACGTCAAGCCCGGCAATGTCGGCGAGGTGCTTGTGAAGCGGTGATGTCGTGATGGCGAACACATAGGCGATCGGCGCGGCGACCGTGCACGCCCAGAAGAACTTGACGAGCCGCTGCCACAGCCAACCGCTGTCACGGCGCGGCGGCGGCAGCCGGATCGGCGCTTCGTTCTCCCGCAGCCAGATCGGCAGCGGCGCCGCGCTCTGCACCGTGCATGCCCTGCACCGTGCGGTGGAGCGACGAACGGTCGATGACCGCATCGAACGCCGACGTGGCCGGAAGCCTGGCTGCGCTCGAACCGCCGGCACGCCGCGCACCGGCGCGATCTGCGGCGCCGCGCGGCAGGCGGCGCACCTCGTTCTGCAGCCAGCTCATGGTCGCCTCGAGGCGGCGCAGATTCTCCTTCGTCACCTCGTCGACGGCCTGCGCGGCCGAAAGCGCCGCGCGTTCGCAAGCCTCGGCGTCCGCTTCCCGGCGCGAGGGCACCAGACGCCGATACATCTGTGATCTTGCGAGGTCCGATTCATCCGGAATGCACGCGCGGTCGGGCGACGACAGACGGCGCTACGTCCGAACTTGCGCGATATCGTCCCGGCGCAAGATCGGACGGCGCGAAATCTGGTGGACGTGAAATCTGGCGGCGAAGCAAGATCAATCCGAGGCGTCGTGTCGACGGCAAGCGGCGGTGCTGTCGCATCGGAGGTCGCGAGAAATTCGAAGAGATCGCGCTGCGCCGCCTCGGCGCTGTCTCCGCTGTGTGGGTCGCCCCAAGCCGGTTGATCCGGCGATGGTTCCGTCGGGTTTTTCATCTCGATACTCCCTGCCGATCCTGTCCGGCCGCACAGGCCGACCTTTTTCGTTGCGCCGCGACGCACGCGCCTTGCCGATCACGCCCAGCGCAAACGCGCCGCCGCATGTGCTTCGCCGTCTCCAGGCGCGACCAGCCGATCGACCGATCGCGCTTCGCTCGCTTTGCCTGGAACAACCGGCCCGGGGCGTCGTCAGCCCCGGGCCGGGCGCCCGATCAGTGTGGTGGCTGCACGCGGGCGCGTTGGCGCTGCTGCCACTGCAGGAATTCGCGGAACAGCGCATCGCGCTGCTCGGGCGTGTCGGTGGCCGCGGTCTTGGTGCGCAGGAACGCGCTGAACTCGCCGCTGGTGCTCGGCGCCTCCGCGACGGCGTCCTGCCTCAGCTTGCGCAGCATGTCATCGGCGACGCTCGAGCGCGTCCAGCCCGGAACCGTCGCCGCGAGATTGACGTCGCTTCCATTTCGGATGGCGCGGCGGCTCCTGGAACTTGTCCCATTTGGTGTAGAGCGCCTCGACGAAGCGCGCGACCCGCCGGTAGCGGTCGGTGTTCTTCGGCCAGTTGTACACGGCGAGCACCGACGGCACCGCGATGGTGTCGACGGTCTGCCCGTCCGGCACCAGGCCCGGATATTCCTGGCTGGTGAACTCGCCGAGCGTGTAGAAATCGGCCGAACATCTTCGAGTACGGCAGCGGCACGAGGTGCAGCCCCGCGCTCGCGGGAATCTTCGTCAGAACGTCGACCGGCTTGCCGACGACGCGGATCAGCGCCGCGATCTCCCCGGATTTGAGCTTCTGCATCGCCGTCGGGTTGTCGTAGAGCGTCGGCTCGACCTTCACCCCGAAGCGCTGGAACACGATCGTTCCGGTGAGGCTCGACGCGCTGCCGGCCGGACCGAAATTGACCTTCTTGCCGCGCAGGTCCTCGATCGTCTTGATGTCCTTGCCGGCGATCAGGTGCATTTCGGAGATCGGCAGACGCAGGATGAAGTTCACGCGGCCCGTCGAGATTGGCGATCTTGCGCTGCGTCTTGAAATACTCGAACACGTCGGACTGGGTGACGGCGACGTCGACGCCGCGCAGATAGAGCAGGTCCTCGAGGTTCGAGGCGGCGCCGTAGGTGACCATCGGGAATGACGCGCAGATTGTCGCCGTCATCGAGCACCTGGGCCATCTCGTCGGCGAACGTCATGTTGGTTCCCGACATCAGTCCGCCGGCGACCCCCACGGTCCACATGTTCTTGCGGTTTCGCAGATCGTCGTCGGTACCGCCCTGCTCGAGCGACTTTGGAATGGCCTGCGCCGCCGCCGGCGGCGCCGCGCCGACGCCGAGTGCCCCGATCCCGATCAGCCCCAGTGCGAACGCAGTCGCAAGACACAATGCTCCTTCCGTTGCCTGCCTACGCATCGCAAACGCCCCCCACGCCACACAACGTAAAGATTATGCTAACGGCTTCGGCCGATATTATGATGGGATGGAGATTTGTCTCGTTGCGGTCGCCAAATCGGCGGCCAATATTTTCCACAATCGGATTAGGAGACGTGGGCGGGTATTCGATAACTACAAACACTCGAGCAACTCCGGGGCGACGCCACAAATGAAGTCGTCATGGCCGGGCTTGTCCCGGCCACCCCGATCACACGTGGCACGGCCGTGCCCTATTATCGGGGTCGCCGGGACAAGCCCGGCGATGACCGCGTACCAGTTGTCGGTGCAATCGTTCGAGGGACGGACGGCCTCACCCGCCAGCCGCAATGACCGCGTCGACCTCGACCGCGCGGCCTGTGCGCGCGCTCTCGACGCCCGCGCGGATCACCGCGAGGTTGCGCGACGCCCACCAGCCGTCGGTTTCCGGCTTGCCGCCGTTGCGCACGCAGGCGACGAACTCCTCGAGCTCCTCGCGGATGGTGTCGTTCTCCGCGACCGGAACCGCATGAGGCGCCTTGTCGCCCCGGCGCAGGCAGCGCAACCCGTTGAACAGGTCGTAATAGGCGCTCGCTTCCTTGCCGTAGACGTTCATCATGTAATATTCGGACGCCGAGGCGTAGGAGGCGGTGAGGTTGGAGATCGCGCCGCTCTCATGCTCGAGCATCAGGCTCGCCACATCGGGATTGTCGCCGGGCAGCACGAGTTGTGCCGCCATGCCCGAGACGCGCTTCACCGGGCCGAGCAGCATCTCGAGCACGTCGACATAGTGAATGCCGATTTGGAGCATGACGCCGCCCGGCATGCCCGCGGCCTGGTAGCGCCAGGACGACAGATCGATCTTGCCGAGGCGGTCGCGGCTGATGTTGCATTCGGCCTGGACGAGCCGGCCGAACCGGCCGGCATCGATCTCGGCCTTGATCCAGCGGAAATGGCTCTCGCGGCGCCGCTGATAGCCGAGCGCGAGGACCACACCGGCTGCTTCGCAGATGCGGGCGATCTCGCGCCCTTCGGCGACGGTGTTGGCGATCGGCTTGTCGAGGAAGACGTGCTTGCCGGCGGCGGCCGCCATCCGGGTGGTTTCGAGATGGACGCCGTTGGGCGTCGTGTTGATGATCGCCGCGATCGACGGGTCTGCGAGAATCTCCTCGTAGCTCGCCGCGGCGCGGCAGCCGTATTTCGCGGCAAAGGCGGCGCGCTTCTCGTCGGAGCGGGTGAAGCAGGCCGCAATCTCGACCATGCCCGAGCGCTTCGCGGCGTCCGCCAGAACATCCGACCACCAGCCGATGCCGAGCACCGCGACGCGCAGCGGTGCGATCTCGCCGGCGCCCGTCTTGGCGGCGCCTGCCTTCGAAGTTGCCGTGGCGATATTCATACGCCCTCCGCCTCATCCGCCATTGTCTTGCGGTAACCGAACGCCCAGGCGAGGCCCTGCACCGCGAGCAGGATGCCGAGCGCCGAGGTGAGCACGATCACCGACGCCGTGTCCGCGAAGGTCGCATAATTGCCGCCCGACATGGTGAGCGCCAGCCGGAAGCTCGACTCCAGGCGGTCGCCGAGCACCAGCGCCAGCAGGAGCGGCGCCATCTCGTAGCCGAACTTGCGCAGCACATAGCCGGCGGCGCCGGAGATCACCATGATCCAGATGTCGGCGGACGAGGAGTTCACGCTGTAGACGCCGATGATCGAGATGATGAGGATCATCGGCACCAGCCAGACATAGGGAATCCGCAGGAGGTTCACGAAGATGCCGACCAGCGGCAGGTTGAGGATGAGCAGGATCACGTTGCCGATATACATGCTGGCGACGAGGCTCCAGAACACCTCCGGATGGTCGGTCAGCAGCAGCGGCCCCGGCTGCACGCCATGGATGGTGAGCGCGGAGAGCAGGATCGCGGTCGCCGGGATCGAAGGAATGCCGAGCGCGAGCAGCGGTATCATCGCGGTGCCGGTGACGGCGTTGTTGGCGGTCTCCGGCCCGGCGACGCCTTCGATCGCGCCCTTGCCGAACTCTTCCGGGTGCTTGGAGAACTTCTTCTCGATCGCGTAGGAGACGAAGGTCGACACCACGTGGCTCACCCCGGGGATGATGCCGAAGATGAAGCCGATGATCGAGCCGCGGCCGATCGCCGGCGCCGCGGCGCGCAGATCCTTCCAGTGCGGCACGAGATCACGCAGCTTGGGCTGGATCGCCTTGATGGTCTCGGTCTTCTCGAGATTGATCAGGATTTCCGAGATGCCGAACAAGCCGATGGCGAGCGCGGTGAACGACAGGCCGCCGGCGAGACTCGTGTAGCCGAAGGTGAAGCGCGCGGTGCCGGTGAGGTTGTCGAGCCCGATCGAGCCGAGCAGCAGGCCGAGCACGACCATCAGCGCGGTCTTTATCCGCGAGCCCGCCGACACCATGGTGATGACGGAAAGCGCGAGCAGCATCAGCACCACCTCGACCGACGGCCCGATCGCGATCATCACCTTGGCGAGCGGCGGGGCGATGAACATCAGGCCGAGGATCGACACGGTGCCGCCGATGAAGCTGCCGACCGCGGCGATCATCAGTGCCGGGCCGGCGCGGCCCTTGCGCGCCATCTCGTAGCCGTCGATGCAGGTGATGACCGAGGCCGCTTCGCCGGGTATCCGCACCAGGATCGAGGTGGTCGAGCCGCCATACATGGCGCCGTAGAAGATGCCGGTCAGCATGATGATGCCGATCGACGGTTCGAGGCCGAAGGTGAGCGGCAGCAGCAGCGTCATGCCGGCGAGCGGGCCCGATCCCGGCAGCACGCCGACGATCGTTCCCCACAGGCAGCCGATGAAGCAGTAGAGCAGCCCCTTCCATGACAGCGCCACCGCGAAGCCGCCGACGAGTTGATCGAAGCCGGTCATCTCATGCTTGCCGTCAGAACGGGCCGCGGGGAAGCTGCAGCCCGAGCAGCACCTGGAAGAAGTACCAGCAGGCGACCATGGCGACGGCAGCCGAGGCGATCGCGAGCGGCACCGAGACCCGAGCGAGCAGGACGAGCAGCACCGCGCCGAACAGGCCGAGGACGAGATAGGCGCCGAGCGGCTCGAACAGGGCCGCGACCGCGACGAGCGCCGCGAACACGATCAGCACGTCGCGGTGGCCGAGTTCGACCGTCGCCGCCCTCTCCGGCGCTACGCAAGCCTTCGATCGCGATCAGGACCGCGAGGGCGAACACCAGCACGCCGAGCACCAGCGGAAAGAAGCCGGGTCCGGGAAGATCGAACCCACCGAAATCGAGCAGCGAGGCCTGCCAGGCGAAGACGAGGCCCACGCCTGCGAGAACCGCCGCGACGATGATCCCGCCGCGGCGTGCCGACACGGTGCGCGGCAGCCACCGCGCCGCCCGCCATGAACTGTCCATGAGGATCGACATTGCAGTTACGCTGACGCGAGTGGCTTAGCCTTATTTCTTCTTGAGGCCAAGCTCCCCCATCACCTGGGCGAGCTTGGCGTCGTCGCTCGCGATCAGGGCGCCGAAGTCTTGCGCCGGCAGATAGGCGGGAGTGAAGCCGATGGTCTTGCCGGCGTCGGCGAAGCCGGGCGACTGCACGGAGTCCTTGATCGCCTGCTGAAGCTTGGCGATCACCGGCTTCGGCGTGCCTTCCGGCGTCGCGATGCCGCGCCACATGTCGAGCGCGACCGGGAAGCCGAGCTCCTTCGCCGTCGGCACGTCGGGGAATACCGGATCGTGCTCGGAGCCGAGCGCGGCGAGAACGCGCACGTCGCCGCTCTTCACATGCGACACGATCGCGGCGGGAAGCTGCACCACGCCTTCGATGCGGCTGCCGAGGAGATTGACGATCGCCTGCCCTTCGCCGAACGGCACGTTGATGACCTTGGCGCCCCCGGTGAGGAACAGCGCGGAGGCCGCGAAATGGGTATGGCTGCCGGTGCCGGAATTGCCGATGCGCAGCTTGCCGGGATTGGCCTTGGCGTAATCGATGAACTCCTGCAGCGACTTCCAGGGCGAGTCGGCGCGCACCGCGATCACCGGCGTCTCGACGCTCACCCGCGCGACGGCGTCGAACGCCTTGTAGTCGAACGACAGGATGCCGGAGTGATAGTTGGTCGAGATCGAGTTCGAGTTCCAGATGATCGCGTGGCCGTCCGCCTTCTGCTGCTGGACGTGGCTGTAGCCGATCGCGCCGCCGCCGCCGGTGCGGTTCACCACCGGCACCGGAACCCCCAACGATTTCGCCATGCCCTCAGCGAGGTAGCGCGCGGTGACGTCGGCGGCGCTGCCGGCACCGAACATCACCGTCATCTCGATCGGCCGGCCGGCCGGAAAATCCTGTGCGTGGACGCCGCCGGTCGCGGCGATCAAGACGGCGAAGGCGGCACCCGCGTGACGCGCCGTTTTGAACAGGCTCTCTGACGCCGAACCCTTTTGCGTGATCGTACGCATTCGTCTCCTCCACCCTACACACTCGACTACGCCCGAGATCGATCGTCGCGGTGCCTGTTCGCGCCTCTTTGTCTGTTGTTCCGATGGAAGGTGGAAAGGCATCGCGGCCGAAGCGGCGATGCAAATCCGTATTCCCTGCGGGATCGTGGCGACAATCATGCGTAACCTGAATGTCGGAATGATGTCTCGGCTGCGCCGGCTTCGGGCGATTGGCGAGCGACATTGCGGCCTGTGGTCGTCCCGCGCCATCGTATCGCGAAAGCCACACGCAAGGCGGATTTTTCCCGGACGAAGCTGCGGCGAAACGCAGCGTGCCTTCGGTCGCGCAAGTGTCGAAGTCTCGGCCGGCTTCGCGGTTCGCCGAACGCAGCGCCAATCTCACCTGCCGTCGAGCGACCATGCGGCGTCGATGGAGGCGACCGCTGCCTTGGCGATGCGTGCGTCGGTTTCCCAGTCGCCGCCGCTCACCCCGATCCCGCCGATGCATTCGCCGTCGACGATCACGGGAAATCCGCCTTCCATCGCGGTCCAGCGCTCGGGCCCGGCGGCGAGCGCGAGCCCGATGGCATGGGCGACGTCGAGCGGTTGCGCCTGCGCGCCCTGCGCGGTGGTCGGGCGCTTGTTCGAAGCGGCGCAGACCGCCTTGGTCGTCGAGGAATGCACGGTGTGGAACCGGCCGCCGTCCATGCGCTCGAGCAGGATCAGGTGCCCGCCGGCATCGGCGATGGCGACGGTGATGGCGATGCCGGCCTGTTCGGCCCCGGCGATCGCGGTCGCCGCCATCTGCTTTGCCCCGCGATGGGTAAGGCGCTTCGCTGCCGCGATGTACATGGATGTTCCTCGCTGGATGAGGCGGGGAAATTGCACGACACGACCGGCGCGATCAAGGCGGCTGAGTGCCCGATGGCGAAGCGGTGGCGGTCTTCGATCAAGCGCCCTTGCGTTTGCGAGCGACACCAGGCGGCCCACCGCAACCGGCCACCGGAACCATCGCCACCTGGACTTCCGGGCTGTACTTGTTGATCGCACCGGTCGCCGCGTCGACGCCAAGTCCAACGACGCCGCCGAGGATGACGTTGCCGGCGGCCATTCCTTCCAGTTGGATGAAATCACCCCGACACCGTCCTGGTAGCATTCCTTGCTGCACCGGACCGCGATGTTATCGGAGGCTTTAGGAAGCGCGACCGTGTCGGGCGTGGTGACTTTGAGCGTGCCGATGGCGGGAGCTGTGAGGGTGCAGGTCGCGCCGATGACCCCCGGGGTGTTGACCGCGACCACCTGGGTTGTCCCCTTGGTGAGTGTGGCGCAGGCGGCCAGCAGGAGAAAAAGCCCTGCGAAGACAATCGGACGCATTTTCCGCCCCCCCGAGTTGGAATCCTGAAGTTCCCAACTCTATTTTAAGTTGAGCCTATCGCCAATCCTTTCCTCCTGACTGTGGAGGGCTCCTCACCCGCGCCCGCCGCGGATCAGCTTGAGCCGCTCCCGCGGCAGCAGCGCGCGCGGCAGATCTGGCGGCTTCTCCGGCGGCAGATCGGGGAAATAGGCGCCGCAGGCGTGCGCGCGCTCACTCGCGCGCGTCCCACACGACGCCGACACCGCCTCCAGCAGATCCTCCATCTCGATGGCCGCGCCGTAGCGCTCGGCGAGCACGGCGACACGATAGCGCCCCAGCCGCGGACAGTGCCGGCAGGCGAAGCGGACGACGACGTAGGGATAATCTCGCAGGCGCATCGCCCGATGAGAACATATCGGGAACAAAGATCAAGCGGCCCGCGGGCGCGCCTCGTAGGGTGGGCAAAGGCGCGCAGCGCCGTGCCCACGCGGTCGAGCAGATTGGCCGGCTCAGACGTGGGCACGCTTCGCTTTGCCCACCCTACGGCCCCCTACGCGATCTCTAGCGTCCCGCGCATCATCGGGACGCAGGTGCCGCCGATGTAGGTCGCCGTGACGGTACCGGCGGACTTCTCGGCGCGTGCTTCGAGGCGGCTCGGCCGGCCCATGTCGACGCCCTGGGCGATGGTCTTCTCCAGTGTGAGGTCGGGCTCCGGGCGCAACGCGGCGAGAAGGCCGATGAGGGCGACATTGGCGCTGCCGGTCGCGGGGTCCTCGTAGATGCCGTGGCGCGGCGCGAACATGCGGCACTGGATGTCGACGTCTCCCGAGTCGTCGCCGACGCTGTCCCCTCGTCGCGCCGCCTGCACATAGAGGTGCACACCGTTCGCCCGCTCACGCGGCAGGTGGCGCGCGAACATCTCATCGCGAGGCCGGGCCGCGGCAAGTGCCTCGCGGGCCTTCAATTCGGCGAACACGAAGGGCGCGCCGCAGCTTGCAACGCACGGCGCATGGTGGCGCGTCTCGATATCGCCGGCGGCAAGGCCGCAGGCCTCCGCGACGACCTCCGGCGCCACCGTCTCGCCGAGCTTGAGCGGCTGCGGCGCCGCAAGGCGCGCCCCGGCGACGGCGCCGCCTTTGCTGATCATCTCCATGGGCACAAGGCCGGCCAGTTCCTCGAACACCATGCTCTCGGCGCCGACCGGCCGGCCGTGACAGGTGCCTTCCCGCGCCAGCGCAAAGGCGGTGCCGACATTGGGATGGCCGGCAAACGGCATCTCCGCCCGCGGCGTGAAGATGCGCACCTGCGCGGTATGCGAAGGGTCCTTCGGCGGCAGCACGAACGTGGTCTCAGCGAGATTGAACTCGGCGGCGATCGCCTGCATCTCGACCGGCGTCAATCCGCTCGCGTCGAGCACCACGGCCAGCGGATTACCGCCGAACGCCCGGTCGGTGAACACGTCGACGGTTACGAAGGTCAAGCGCATGGGGCACCCGGAAGGAACTCACCCTCCCCCGTGCCCATCTAGCAGCAAGACCAGGATTTTCGCGACATCGCCTCGCGAATGGGAGCCATCTCGCCGCGGCCCCCGATACCCCGCTCAGCAGCGGGCGTGGATCGCGACGTCAGCCGGCTCGTCCTCGGGAACGGTCGGCGCCTGGTCGGCGAGCCCGATCCAGCTGCGCGCCATGCTTCGCAGCAGCAGCTTCACGACCGGGTCGGTCTCTTTCTTGGCGAGCCGCAAGCAGCTTCTCGCCTCGGTTTCACACGCAACGGCATCGAACATCACAACTCCCCATCTGTTGTGCGGGCGGACTTAACCTCAGCGGCTCGGCAAAAATGAGGGGACAACTCGGCACTTCTGTGCAGCCGGTGGAACTTGCGCCCAAATCGGGCCAAGGGACGGCACGTACCGCGCAATGCCTCAGATCACATGGAACACGTGATCGAGCAGCATGACCGCGATGCAGCCGGCAGAAAAAACGCCGACAGCCGAACTCGACACCGGCGATGACGGGGGCGGACTGGATCGGGTTCGCATCGACCGCGGACAGATTGCGCGACTGCACCGATAGCGTGATGTTCCAATCGCCCTTCTTCTCGGCGAGGTCGAGATCGAGGAATCCCATGTAGTGGAGCCGGTGCAATTTCTCGTTGATCTGCGGGCCGTTCGGGTCCTTCGCCACGCAGACGCTGTAAAGGAGGCCTTCGCCATGGGCGCCGGCGATGATGACCTCCACCATCTCGGCCGCTTGCAACGTGACGAGATCGGCCGCGCCCGTGGTCGTCGCGCTCGCGACCTGCACACCCGCCGAATTCCGCGCCACGATCTGCAGCTTGCGCTTGAGGCTGCCGAACTGGAACGAAACCCGGTTGCCCGGCGGTAGCACGATCCGCAAAGCGTTCTTGGGCAGCGCCAGAGGCCTGCCGGCGGCCGGAGGGTTCGGCGGCGGCGCCACGGAGCGCAGCGCCTCCCCGCTTTCGAAGCAGAATTGACCGAGGCGTACCAGGAAATCGGCGGCCTCGATGTTGGGCATCGGGTCGGGGAAGTCCTGCGCGCAGACGGGAACCGCGCGCCGCTCCAGCTTGCACTGGCCGGGCGTGAGCACGCGGTAGACGACGCGGCTCGGGTCGGCGTTCGGGAAGCATTTGGCGACGACGAAGAACTGTGCGGGGTTTGACGTGGCGGCGATCACCTCGGCACAGATCTGCACCCGCGCACCGGCCTGGTACTGCGGATGATCGGTCCACACGAGCTTGCCGGTCAACACGTGCTCGTTGGGGCGTGCCGCATCGATCGACGTGCTCAGATTGCCGGTCGTCGTGTTGCGCGTGTAATCCCACCGCGCCTGGGTCGAATAGGAACGGCCGGCGAACGGCATGTCGGGGAGCGGTGCTGCGATGCGTATGGTCTCCGCCGTGGTCAGAACCCCCGGCGCCGGGACTGTGCCGGTGCGCTGGCCCCAGCGGCTCGGATCCTCCGCGTCCGATGCGGCTGCGAGTGCCCACGCGCCGGCGGCCGCGGCCGCGAGCCCGGCCGTCAGCGGCGACGGCATGGTTACGTCCAGCGGGAACGCGAACGGGCCGCAGGCCACGAGTTTGAGCAGCGCGGTGAGATATTCCGTCGTAGGAATCCACGGCTGAATGCAGTTCTTTCCGGTGTCGGTTCCCCACACATGAGCGTTGGAAATCGCCATCGGCGCCGGAGAGGCGACGTCGAAACAGATGCCGCCGATGGTGCCGAACCCCGTCGGAAACGAATGCCAGTCGCTCAGCACCGTGGTGGAGGTGCCTCCGACCAAGGGATTCGCGATGTCGGAGCCGCGCGACCCCGTGGGGGGCCCCTCGTTCTTGAGGGGGTGGGCGACGACCGCCTCCATCACATCCGTCGGATAGCCCTCGACCTCCGCAGGGATCGGGGCGCTCCCGGCCTCCCGGATCGCATGGTTGCCCGAGAGCTTTTGGCGCACCCGGTACTTGAGGCACGCCTCATATTGCACCTGCCCGCCTCGCATGCGCAGCCCATAGCCGACGGTCGCGATGTTGGGATCGTGGGCCAACCGCTGTCGCTCGGCTGCGGCCGCTTCGGCAATTCCTCGTCGGGATGTCGATGTTGCGCTCATGAGATCCCCCTCAACCGAACTTGATGTTCATGGTGGTCATCACGTCTTCGATCCGGGTGCCTATTCCCGTCGTGTCGTCGCTGCTGCCTCCCCAGTTGAGGGCGACGATCGAAAATGGAGCCGCACGTTGCAGCCACAGAGAACCCGAGTCGCCGCCTCGATCGATCTTTGTGGGCGCAGCGGGGTCCTGGACGAAGGTGACCTGGTTGATCATGAAGGAGGTGCTGCCGTCGTCCTCCGCGCGGTTTTGCACGGGCTCGACCGTGTGCAGCAGCGCGAGCGTGACGCCCGAGCGCGCGCCCGATTTGAACACTTGCACCGCAGTCTGCGCGGCCGGATCGCCGGGATTGTCCGCGAGATTTTGAATGATCGCGTCGATGTCCGTGTTCATGAGCGTAGTGCCGGTCGTATCGATGGTCCCGCCCAGCGAGACGATCGGCGTCGTGTTTTCCTCGTCGCTCGCCGCATCCTTGTAGGAAAAGATTGCCGTGGTCAGCCCGCGGTTGCCGTTGAGCCTGACAATCGCGGCATCGACATTGCCCGTCATGGCACTGGTGATCGTCGTGGGGACATCCGCCTCGTTGTGGATGACGTTGAGCACCGCGCGCTCGACGGTCCCGATCAGGGCGTCGTCGCTCTTGTTCGCGAGGTCGGCGGCTGCCGAGACGATCGCGGCGATCGTGAGCAGGATCGCGATGATCGCGAGGATCACCTTCCACCAGGGGTCGTCGTAGGGAATGGGTCCGTACTGGCCGGCGAAGGCCGGGCTGTAGTTGATCCGGTAGTCGACGAGCGTCGGGAAAGAGAAGAAGGCGAGGTCTCCGGCCCCCTGCCCTCCCCAATCGCCGCCATTGCCGTCGCCGGGGCCGCATCCGCAGCAGCACCGTTCCAGCTCGCGGAAGATGCCGCAGATGTCGTCGTCCTTACCGACGAGAAAGGCGCGGAGCCGTTGCCGCAAGCGTTCGATGTCCTGCGGCGTGCATCCGCCGCCTGTTGAACCGCCTCCACCTCCGCCGCCGCCTCCACCGCTGCTCGCGAACAGATCGATCGCACGTCCGACCGCACGCTTGAATGTGTGATAAGTCCACGGCGAGTTCCTTCACCGCGACATTCATGGTGCCGCGGTCGCATGCGCCGGTGAACGTCTGGTTGGTGCTGTCGAACGTCGTTCGGCAAACCTGGATCGGCGCCCGCGCCTTGCGGTTGATGTGGTTGAGGTCCTCCGCCGCCGGCTCGAGCACCTCGATCTCGACCGGATGCTTGCGCACCTGCGCGTTGGAAACGTCGACCTTGAAATAGATGATCCGCGTGTCCCACGGCGCGAGCGGCCCGACGAAGACGCGCCCGGCCGATACCTGCTGTCCGACCGTCGCCTGGTCGTTCGTCGTCCACGCGTCGTCGACGATCACGCCGCCGGTCTGCAGCCAGGCCCGGCAGCGCGCGGTGAGACCGACCGCCGCCAGCGCCGGCCACGTCCGTGTCCAAATGTTGCGCACCGTCACAGCCATGAAGTAGCGCCCGAGCGACGCCTCGAAGATGCCGCCGGGCATGATCTGCATCGTCGCCGGCCACACCGAGAACGGCGGTGTCGGCTGGTCGGCCATGCCGAGCTTCTCCACCCGGACGACGAGATCGTTGAAATCCTCGTCGGGGGCGCCGGGACGGTCCTCGGATTGGATCACCTGCGTGATCGACGAGCCCGACACCTGGACCGGGCCGGGCTTGAGATTGTTGGAGGCCCAGCCCGACCCGGAATTGTGGTCGATCGCGAGCTGCCACGCGTTCGTGCCGTCGCCCCTGACGTCGAGCTGTTGACCGACGACGCCAGCAATAATCTGCTGGCCAGAAGCCGTATTGGTGAGAACGACGCGCTGCTGCCACTCCGCAGATTTCTGCTGAACGATGACGCGCCAATCGCCGACCAGACTGATCTGAATCACGGCCGCCTCCCTGTCGCCAAAGCTGGAGCACGCGGTTCCCGGAAAGAATTGCGCAGTTCTTCGGAAGAACAGTCAGCGACGCCGGTCACCGCCGTCGCTGCCTTCTCGGATCGACATCAGGCTTCTTGAGTGCCGGCCGCTCGGGCCGGATTCGCAGAGTCGCGCGGCGGATCTAGTTTCGACTCTAGTTTCGACGAGTTGCGCGCCCGCGTAGAGAGCGCGTCTTGCAGACGTCCGCAATAAATCGCGCGCAGAGCATGCCGTAGTGGTTCGTGCAGCCTACACGAAGTCATGGCGCAGATCGACTCGGAACTCGGGCTCCGTGGCCAATCCGCGTTCACTTTGTTGACGCACCGACCGCGAGCGCCGCGCGATCAGCATGAAAATCAGCATGGAAGACGACGCGTTTCTTCTCTTGGCTTCGCAAGCGAGCGGTGAGGCAGGACCGTAGCCCGGATTGAACGAAGTGAAATCCGGGTGAACGTTTGATCGGATCGCGGACGCTGCCCCGGGTTTCGCTTCCGCTCAACCCGGGCTACAGGGCCGGCTGGTGCGACGTCGTCGCCACACGCCACGTGCGCCCTCGGGCGAATCCACGATCTGATGAAACGAATCCAAGCGTTGGATCGATCAATCCATTCTCACCCGACTGCACCTTGCGACTGCACCACGCGCGTGCCGCGGAACACGACGCGTCGCCCTCCGCCTTGCCAGCGGAACTTCGAGACGCTACCGAGGGGCCACGTTGCGCGCCGCCCGCGCAGGATGCGCCGAGGGGCGCCGTGTTAAGGACTCCGATGCAGTCTCTGGCGGACATCCGCGCTGGCACGATCGACCAATTTCTCGCCTGGTGGCTCGTGAATGCCGTCCTCGCCCCCGCCGAGCAGAAGACGTTCGACCATTACTATCGCAGCTACCGCCGGTATTTCGGCCCTTATGTGCGGCGCTACTACGCGCGCCAGAGCCGTGAGCTCGTCGAGCTCATCCGCGCCCGACGGGCGCCGCGGGTGCTCGAGGTCGGCTGCGGCTGCGGCACCGAGTCCCTGTGGGCCGCGATCCAGGGCGGCGACGTCACCGGGATCGACATCGATCCCGAGCTGCAGGCGGTGGCGAAGGCGCGGCGCGCCTTCATCGAGCATGAAACCGGCGAGACGCTCGCCTGCGAGTTCCGCCGCACCTCGGTGCTCGATGCCGACGAGACGAAGCCGTTCGACATCATCTTCCTGGAGCAGAGCTTCCATCACCTCGAGCCGCGCGCCGACGTCGTCGCCAAGCTCGCCCGCCTGGTGACGCCGGGCGGCCATGTCGTGTTCTCCGAGGCGAACGGCTGGAACCCGCTGCTGCAGGCGTTCCTGTTCAAGCTGCGGGGCACCAAGACCATCATCCACCACATGGGCCATACCTGGGGGCACGAACGCATCACCGTGCCGTCGGCGCTGGTGCGCAACTTCGCGCCGCACAGGCTCGCACCGGTGAGCCTTGAGTATTTCCGCGTGTTTCCGAACACGCCCGCCGCCGACCGGCTCGGCTTCATCGACCGCGCCATGCCGTCCTTCGTCAGGCCTGCCTTCACCCATTATAATCTGGTGCTGCAGCGCCAGTGACGCGGCTTGGCAGCGGGCGCTGCTTTCGCGGGACGCCCCGGTGCCCGCTCAACGGCCGCCGCGCGCTGAGAGCAGCGCCACCGTATGGCGGGCGATCATCAGCTCCTCGTCGGTCGGCACGACATGGATCGCGAGCCGGCTGCCGGCGGCGAGCTCGGCCCGAAGGGCATCCGTGTCCACGCGATTTCGCCGGGACCGCTCGCAACGCGTGCAGCATCCGGAATTCCCGAGTTCGACGCATTGCTCGACAAGGCCAAGGCGCCGGCACGGAGCCTCGTGAGCATCGACCGATGTGGGCGTTGCCACCGCCTTTCTGGCCCATGATGCCGCGCGGCTGATCACCGGCGAGACGCTTTATATCGACGGCGGCTACCACATCATCGACTAGCGGCCGGGTTGCTCCTTCCCGAGCGATCGACCAAAATGGGTGGCCTCAGTCATCTTCCATGCGGCCGGTCCGATGTTGAATGCACGGCCCGACGGGTGACGAGACTGCTCCTCGTTTGCAAACCATGGAGCCGATCATGGCGTCTTTCGATGACCTGCTGCCCAAGGCTGCCGACTGCCGGCGAAAGATCGCCGAAGTCGAGGCCGAAAGAGCGACCGAGCTCATGCGCAAGGAGAACGCCGCCGACGCCGAGAAGCGCGAGCTGCTCGAGCGCTTGTCGAAGCCGTCAGGCGTCGTCCGAAGAGGAGCGGATGAAGCGCGCGGCGGCGATCATCAAGCGGGCCGTCGACAACGGGCTGACCGAAGTTCAGGTCGGGCGCTTTCCCAACGCGCTCTTCACCGACCACGGCCGCGCCATCAACCAGCAGGAAGCGGGTTGGGAAGCCACCCTCACCGGCCTGCCGAAGGAGCTCCACGCCTTCTGGAAGAAGCACCTCGAGGCGCGCGGTTACAAGGTGAGATACGAGATCGTCGACTTTCCCGGCGGAATGCCGGGCGACATCGGCATAACGCTGAGCTGGAAATGATGGCCGCGCTCCGCAAATCGGCCGACGAGACAGCGGCCGGCGCCGAGGCTCCGTCGCGCGAGGGCAAGCTCAAGCGCAAGGAGTACGAGAAGGAGCTGCGCAAGCTTCAGGTCGAGCTGTGTCGCCTGCAGGACTGGGTCAAGTACAAGGGCCTGCGCGTCGTCATCGTCTTCGAAGGGCGCGACACCGCCGGCAAGGGCGGCACCATCAAGGCGATCACCGAGCGGGTCAGCCCGCGCGTGTTTCGCGTGGTCGCGCTCCCGGCGCCGTCGGAGCGCCAGAAGACGCAGATGTTCGCCCAGCGCTACATCGAGAATTTCCCCGCAGCCGGCGAGATCGTCATCTTCGACCGCAGCTGGTACAACCGGGCCGGCGTCGAGCACGTCATGAACTTCATCGACGAGAAGCAGCACCGGCGGTTCCTCGAGCTCGCCCCCGCGATCGAGAAGACCATCGTCGAGGGCGGCATCAAGCTCATCAAGATATGGCTCGAGGTCGGCAAGGACGAGCAGGAGCGCCGCTTCACCGCCCGCATCAACGATCCGCTGCGGCAATGGAAGCTCAGTCCGATGGACCTGGAATCGTACCCACGCTGGTACGACTATTCGCGGGCGCGCGACCGGATGCTCGAGATGACCGATACCGACGAGGCACCGTGGTACATCGTGCGCTCGGACGACAAGCGGCGAGCGCGGCTCAACTGCATCGCCCATCTCCTCTCGCTCATTCCCTACAAGAAGGTGCCGCGCGCCAAGGTCAAATTGCCCAAGCGCTCGGACAAGCACAGTTACGACGACGACGCCTCGCTGAAAGGGCGGCGGTTCGTCGCCGAGAGATATTGATGAGGCGCGAAGCGACGCCTGACGGCGACGGCGCCCCGCCGGAGCTTCGGACTTATCCCCCCGCCGAGGGCGCGAGGCTCTCGTAGCGAACGAGATGGGGCATCACGTGGTCCGGCCCGATGGTGAGCGCGAGGCGCCTCGACGGGGCGGCCTGGGTGAGCTCGTTGAACGCCTTGAGGAGCTTCATCGTCGCCGCCATGTCGAGCCCCTCGCCGCTGTAGCGGCATTCGGCGAGCCCGTGCAGGTTCGAGGGCAGCTCGACGCCCTCCTCCACCAGCAGGATGAAATTGCGCCCGTAGAGCGCCATCGCCGCCCCGATCTCGATCAGCGCGTCGCCCCCGACCCAGGATAGCCCGGACGACGCGCTTTCCATGCCGACATGGATCACCGCGGTGTCGCATCCGCGCATTTCGTCCATAAGCTCGTGGAGGAACGGCCGCGCCGCGGCGTCGCGCTCCTTCGCGACCACCGCCTCGAACTTGCCGAAAGCGACCAGCTCCTTGACCTGCTCGATGATCTTCGCGCTGCTGCGACGCGCGATGAAGACCCGGCGCTCCCGCTTCGCGACCGTCGCGTCGCCGGACGCGCTGCCCCCGTTGGCGGCCTCATGGGCGAAGCGCGAGGACGCGCCGGTTGCCTCGACGAAGGCGCGGGCCTCGGCTTCGACGAGCTCGAAGCGCGTCTGCTGTCCCTTGCGGCCGACCAGAAGGCGGCCGAGCCCGGCGCCTTCGGCGACCCGGAAGAAGCAGACGGTCTGGTGGTTGAGAATGCCGAACTGGCAATCGGACCTGAAGTGCTGCTGCCAGTGCGCCGCGACGTCGGAGGAGAGCAGCACCGGTTCGCTCTGCGCGACGGCGCTGGCGATCACCGCGGCATAAGGGGGCGTCGCCGCCACGACCTCCCGGAGCGCGCTCTCGCGGTCCGGGCCGGCCGGGTCGACGGCACGCCGCCCGCGCGCGGTCAAAGATACAGCGCTGCCGTCGTCGGCGACGAGGCCCCAGAACTTGAGGGCGAACAGCTTGCGGAGGTCGAAAATGTCGCCGAGCGCAGCGGCAAGCGCCACCGGCGTCGCGCCCTCGGGCCGAGCAAGGAGGTATCGACAGATCGCCTCGATGTCAGCAAGCGCTGTCCGGACCGGCAACGGCATCGGACTTCCTCCGGTGTCATCAATGGCGCCGGGGCTTTTCCCCGTGTTTCGCACTTGGCGGACGCGCAACCGCGTTCAGCCTCGGTCGGATCGCGTCGTCCGAAGGCTTTGTTTTTTCGAGCGCATCCGGTGCGAAAAGCGTGCACCGCTTCGACGTCGCGCTCCGGTCACGGTACGGGCGCCCCTTGCCGAACCGTCCCGATATGAGAACGGCCCCACAGTGACCTGCGGGGCCGAAAGGTGGGTATGCCTCGAAAGGCCGATCAGGTGCGGTTGCGCGCAGCGGGGCGGGTCGCCGGAGTGGCGGCCTTCTGCGGGCATGCCGCCCAGGTACCCCAGGTCGACTCGCCACCGCCCGAATTGGACTTCCAGCACTGGCCGCCCTGCTTGATCGGGCCGCCCATGAGCCGCTCTGCCGAAGCGGGAGCCGCGGCGACGAGAGCTGCGATAGCGACGGTGGCGGCTGCAAGAGTGAACTGGCGCATGAATGCCTCTCCCTGGGTGTTTCCTGAAGATTTCACTTGGTCGGTGCAGTTATAAATCACCGATATAATGTTTATGCTGATTTAATCTCACGTGCAAGTGATTTGATATGCGGGCGCTCGATCGCCCATCACATTTCCTTAACGAGGCGCCTGCCAATCAGTCGATTATCTCGTCTTTATAATGACTTACCATGGTTACAATCACGCTTATCTTTAGGGCAGATGTTGCACGGCAAAACGGGCCAGAGGCGTTGCGCCACGTAAATTCGCCATATCGATCGTTTTCATATTCAAGGATAAAAAGCCTCGCGCGCCGCTACCGGTTGTCGCTCAGGATTCCGCCAGAAGCCTCTGATTTGAATTAGATTTATGCTCCCCACGGACCCGCCACTAAGCGCAGCCGGGCCGACTCGCGGCGTGCTGAGCGCTCTGCCGATATGAATTGCTTGTGGCACCGATAGAGGGGGCGCGTAAACGCGGGCCGTCGCACCCGCGCGAGAGCGCGAGGAGCGCAGCGGACCGTGAGGAAGGCGGTGACGAGTTACTGCCGAACCGGCCGTAGGCCCTTCTCGCGGGGCAGCGCCCGCGTGATCACGGGACCGAGTGGCGGCAGCGCGATTTTCCCATCCGGTTTGGTGAAGCCGCTGAAGGCGCGCAGCAGCTCCATCATCGCCGCCATGTTGAGCTCGTCGCCGCTATAGCGGCACTCGCAGAGCCCCTGCAGGTTGAGCGGCAGCGCCACGGAATCCTCCACCAGCAGCACGAAGTTTCGCCCGTAGAGCGCCATGGCGGCGCCGATCTCGATCAGCACGTCGGGCTCGATGCGCGGCTGGGCTTCGCGCGGCAGGACGTTGGCGTCGACCTGGACGATCGCGGTATCGCAACCGCGCATCTGCTCCATCAGGGACGAGAGGAGCGGCGCCGTTGCGATCTCGTTGCGACGGAACACGTTCGGCTCGATCTGCCCGAACATGACGAGCTCTTTGACCTGCTCCAGAATCTTTCCGCCCGCCCGGCAGGTGATGAACACCCGCGGGCTGCGGCGGATCGGGAACGCGAAACCCGTCGGCCGCGCGGCCTCACCGTCGGCGGGATCCTCGGTCCTGCGATCGGCACCCGCGGCGCGCATGAAGGCCGCGGCCTCATCGCCGTCGAGCTCGAACCGCGTCTCCTTGCCCTTGCGGCCGACCACCAGGCGCCCAAGCGCCGCAGCCTCGGCAACCCGCAGGAAGCAGACGATCTGATGATTGAGGACGCCGGCGTGGAAATGCAGATAGCCGCGGAACTCATGCTGCCAATGGCCGGCAATGTCGGACGCCAGCATGATCGTCTCATTGCGCTCGACCGCCCGGGCGATCGTAGATGCATAGGGCGGCATGGTGACGAGGATCTCGCGAAGCGCCCTCGCCCGCTGCGCGCCGCCTTCGGCCGCGACGAGCCGTCCACGCGGCGACAAGGTGAGCTTGCCGGCGGCGTCCTCGACAAGGCCCCAGAGCTTGAGGGCCGAAACTTTGCGGCCGTCGAGCCGCTTATGATGGATGACCTCGGACGGACTCACGCCCGCCGGCTTCGCCAAGAGATAGCTGCAGATCGCTTCGATATCCTCGGGCGCGGTGCGAATCGGTAGCAGCATGCCGGCCTCCCAGGGGCGTGGCAGTGACCGAATTTTCCGACTTCCCATTCCCGTCCGCGTTTCGCCCCGCGGACGCCAGGCCGTTATGAACGGCTATCAGCCGTTATAAAAAGGGCCCCACAATGACCGCGGGGCCCAAGCGGAGGTCTGCCCCCCTTTTATTGATCGACGAGCGCTCAGGTCCGGCGACGGGTCGTGGCAGCGGTCGCAGGCGCAGCGGCCGGCGTCGGGCACGCGAGCCAAGTCCCCAAGTCATGTCAGAACCGACAGATGCTTCTTCCAGCACTGGCCGTGCTGCTTGAGCGGGCCGCCCTGAAGGCGTTCGGCGGAGACCGGAGCGACGAACAGCGCGGTCACGGCGGCGGCGGCGAAGGCGATGGTGAGGTGACGCATGGCGTGTTTCTCCTTGGTGCCGTTATGATATTGGCGGTTCCTGTTTGGATATTCCACATAATCTGTTTATGCGAAATTTATATTCACGGCAACGTTATTTATGCGCGACCGCCCAGAAAGCGATCACTTATTGTTAACGCAAGCCCGATCCAGCGAAAAATATTACTATATTTCAATCTATTTATATCATTACCCGGCCGACTGACTGCCGACTGATCAGATTGCGGGTTCCATAAACGCGCGGAGGTGCGGACCCATTAAAACGGCATAAACGGGCGACTTGAGCACGCTCGCGTACGGGACGGATTCGGGCTGTGTGATGAGGGGTTTGCACGCAACTTCAACGTGTTGAGGAGCGGCCCCGCTTCGCGCGTTGCCTCCGCCGGCCCGCTTTACCCGCGAGCGATGTCGAGCAGGCGATCGGAAGCCGCCGCACGCAGCAGAAACGCCGCCGGATCGTGCTCATCCAGCGCGCCTGCCATCATGCGGGGCAATATATTTTGGGAGATGGTGCGGTCGAGAGGACTCGAACCTCCACGAGTTGCCCCACTAGCACCTCAAGCTAGCGCGTCTACCAATTCCGCCACGACCGCATTGGGAATGACGCCGGACTTTTTTGGTCCGGCGTCGGGGCAACGGCGGTGGATGTAACAAATCGGCAATGGCGGTACAAGGGCGGTCGTCGGCCGCAGCGCGCGGCCTGCACAAGGGGGTTGGCGGTCGCCCGCAGACGCCCGATATCACGCCTAATCGCCTGCTCACGCGGGCTTTTCCTCTCGACCGGGGCGCGCACCGTACCTGCCATGACCGCAACCCGCGCCGACCTCGCCGCCGCGCCGAAGCCCCGCCCGGAACGGGAGCCGGTCGAGTGGCAGATCGCCGCCGCGCCGGTCCCCTATGAGGAGGCGCTCGCCGCGATGAATGCGCGGGCTGCCGCCATCGCGGCAAGCACCGAAGGCGAGCTCGTCTGGCTCCTCGAGCATCCGCCCCTCTACACCGCCGGCACCAGCGCGCAGCCGGAGGATCTCCTCGATCGCCGCTTTCCCGTGTTCGACGCCGGACGCGGCGGGCAGCTCACCTATCACGGGCCCGGCCAGCGCGTCGTTTACCTCATGCTCGACCTCAAGCGGCGCGGCGGCGACGTGCGCTGCTACGTGGCCGATCTCGAGGAATGGCTCATCCGGACGCTGGCAAAGTTCGATGTGGCGGGCGAACGCCGCGAGGACCGCATCGGCGTGTGGGTGCGCCGGCCCGAGCTCGGCGCGGGACGCGAGGACAAGATCGCTGCGATCGGCATCCGGGTGCGGCGGTGGGTGAGCCTGCACGGCATCAGCCTCAACGTCGATCCGGACCTCTCCCACTTCACCGGCATCGTCCCCTGCGGCGTCGCCGACCCGCGCTACGGCGTGACGAGCCTGCGCGCGCTGGGCTGCACGGCGTCGATGCGTGAGGTCGACGAGGAGTTGCGGCGAGAATTCGAGGCGGTGTTCGGTGCGGTGAGAAGCGAAGAATCTGCTTCTCCCTCCCCGTTTTCGGGGAGGGCGGGTGGGGTCCTTTCTGAATCGCATCGCAGATGGGGGAAGCAAGAAAAGTAAGAACCCCACCCTGCCCTCCCCGAAGACGGGGAGGGAAAGCACGCGCCCTACTCCGTCGCGAGCAGCGAGAAATTCTCCAGCGGGCGGCGGTAGCCGAGGTCGAGCACGCTCGCCTCCTCGATGTCGACCGACTCGACCTTGGCGAGCGGTGGCCCTGAGCGGCAGCGCTCGATGAGGTTCGCGACGGCCGCAGGCGGGCCGCCGGCGATCACCTCGACCGATCCGTCGCGGCGGTTGCGCACCCAGCCCTTGAGGCCGAGTGCCAGCGCTTCGCGCTCCACCCACACCCGGTATCCCACCCCGTGCACCGTCCCCCTGATCCGCAGGCGTTTGACCTCACGCTCTTCGCTGCTCATACCTCACTCCGTTCGGCGCAACGGCCGTCCGTCCCGGCAAAGCCTGGAGACGCTACGAGGCCGGCGACGTAATCGGACGGAAGCCCGGCCTCGCGTGCCGCCGTCGCGACGAGTTCCATATACCCTGCCCGCGCGCGGCCGGGAGCCCCACCGCGGCCGATATAGACAAGAGCTTTTGCCGACCGGCCATGCGCCTGCACGGGGAGCAGCACGCGGCGAAAGAGGCCGGCGTCGACGTTCTCGTAGGCGTTGAGCGCGGCGAGATCGCGCGGCGAGATGCGCCACAGCAACCCGTGCACCACGTCACCCGGCACCGCCGTAACCGAGGCGTATCCGTCGCGCGTGACCACGAATCGATGGTCGCGCAACACCGCGCGGCCGGCGACCCGCGCATCCGGACACCGCGCCTGCATCAGGCCGACATGCATGTTCGACCCGTAGGCGAAATGCAGCATCAACCGGGCCTGGCGATCACACCGCCGGTCATGGCCCGCACGACGCCGGTGGTGCCAGGGAAGGTAATCGGGAGCCCGCGTACGTGGCGCGCGGCGAGGAACGCGAAGGCCTGGGCTTCGAGCGCATCGCCCGACCAGCCGACCGCGTCCGCCGTCTCCACCGTCGCCGGGGCGAGGCGCTCGGCGAGCATGCGCATCAGCGTGCGGTTGCGGGCGCCGCCGCCGGCAACAATGACGCTTTGCGGCGGCCGCGGCAGATGCGGCACGATCCCCGCCACCGAAGCCGCTGTGAAGGCGGCGAGTGTCGCTGCGCCATCCTCGAGCGAAAGCTCGTCCAGCGTCTCAACATTCGCCGCGAAGGCATTGCGATCGAGCGATTTTGGCGGCGGCTTCGCAAAGAACGGATCGGCCAGTGCGCGGGCGAGCCAGGCTTCGTCGGGGGTGCCGCGGGCTGCCGTCTCGCCGCCCTCGTCATACGCCGCGCCGCTGCGTGCGTGCACGAAATCGTCGATCAGCGCATTGCCGGGCCCGGTGTCGCAGGCGATCGGATCGTCGGTCTCCGCGCCGAGCCAGGTGACATTGGCGACGCCGCCGATGTTGAGCACCAGGAGCGGCCGCGGCCGGTCGAGCCCGGCGGCGAGCGCCCGGTGGAACACCGGCACCAGCGGCGCCCCCTGCCCGCCCGCGGCAACGTCGGCGGCGCGGAAGTCGTAGGCGACCGGTATGCCGGTAAGGCGCGCGAGCGCTTCGCCCGCGCCGATCTGCACGGTGAGCCGGCGCTCCGGCCGATGCAGGACCGTCTGGCCGTGAAAGCCGATGATGTCGGGGCGGATGCCGTGCTCGGCGACAAAGCGCGCCACTGCCTCCCCGTGAGCCAGCGTGACGAGCCCTTCGGCGGCGGCGAGCGCGCCCGGCCGCGCCGCGCGGTCGTCGAGCGCGGCCGCCTCGGCGAGCGCCCGGCGCAGCAGGTCGCGCTCCGCCTCCGCATAGGGCCGGTAGCCGCGCGGTCCCAGCGCCGTGATGTGCTCGCCATCGGTCGAGACGGCGGCGATGTCGACGCCGTCGAGCGAGGTTCCGCTCATCAGCCCGATCGCCTGCATGCGCACTCCCTGATCCTTCCGCCGGTTGAATCCGATGCCGGACCTGTTAAACCACCCGGCCTGAAACGAGAACGTCCCACAGCATGGGGCGAGCGAGCCGCCGGATGTCGACGTTCAAGTCCGATTTTCTCAATGTGCTGTCCAGTCGCGGCTTCGTCCACCAGATTTCAGAGCCGGACGTGCTCGATCAATTGGCGCAGCGTCCCGGGCTGACCGCCTATATCGGCTTCGATTGCACCGCATCTTCGCTGCACGTCGGCTCGCTGATCCAGATCATGATGCTTTACTGGCTGCAGCAGACCGGCGGCCGGCCGATCGCGCTGATGGGCGGCGGCACCACGCGGGTCGGCGATCCCTCCGGCAAGGACGAGAGCCGGCGGCTGCTCACCGACGACGACATCGCCAGGAACCTCGACGGCATCCGCGCTGTGTTCGCAAAATTCCTCCGCTTCGGGAGCGGACCCGGCGATGCAGCGATGGCGAACAATGCCGACTGGCTCAACACGCTCAACTACATCGACTTCCTGCGCGACGTCGGGCGGCATTTCTCGGTCAACCGCATGCTCACCTTCAACTCGGTCAAGCTGCGGCTCGACCGCCAGCAGGAGCTGTCGTTCCTGGAGTTCAACTACATGATCCTCCAGGCCTACGATTTCGTCGAGCTCTACAAGCGCGAGCGTTGCGTGGTGCAGATGGGGGGCTCCGACCAGTGGGGCAACATCGTGAGCGGCATCGACCTCGGCCGCCGCATGGCCAATGCGCAGCTGTTCGCGCTGACCACGCCGCTCCTCACCACGAGCTCCGGCGCCAAGATGGGCAAGACCGCCGCCGGCGCCGTATGGCTCAACGCCGACATGGTGAGCCCGTACGACTACTGGCAGTACTGGCGCAACACCGAGGACGCCGACGTCGCGCGCTTTTTGAAGCTGTTCACGGTGTTGCCGCTCGGCGAGATCGAGCGCCTCGCGGCGCTCCACGGCGCCGAGATCAACGAGGCGAAGAAGGTGCTCGCGACCGAGGCGACCGCGCTCGTCCACGGACGCGAGGCGGCCGAGGCCGCCGCGTCCACGGCGCGCCAAACCTTCGAGGAAGGAACGCTCGCGGCGAGCCTGCCGACCGTCGAGATTTCGCGGAGCGATCTCGATCCGGGCCTCGGCGTGCTCGTCGCCTTCGCCGAAAAGGCGCGGCTCGTCGCCTCGAACGGCGAAGCGCGGCGCCAGATCAAGGCGGGCGGCCTCAAGGTCAACGATGCGACGGTGACCGACGAGAAGGCGATGCTGACGACGGGCGATCTCACCGCCGAAGGCGTGATCAAGCTGTCGCTCGGCAAGAAGCGCCACGTCCTGCTGCGGCCGGTGTGAAGGCACGGTTTGCGTGCCCTCTCAGCCGGGCACCGCCTTGCGCGGCCGGCCGCCGAGTTTGCCGTTCTCGCGGCTCGCCGCGCGCTTGGCGGCACTCCGTGCGCGCCCTCCTCGCTCGCCCATGTGCGCCGCCATCCAGCGACGCGATCCGAGCCAGCCGTTTAGGAGCGCCGGCAGATAAAGATCCGCGTCGAGCTTCGGGAAATGGAGACCGAGCCCCGATGGGCTGATCTCGATGCTGGCAAGCTGCGCCGGCTTCGCGCCCCGCAGGCCCTGGGCATTGTCGGAGCTGAACATGACGTCTATTCCGCTGCTCAGTGCGACAATGATGCGCCCGCTTCGTCGGTTATACCTCGCGGCGACGGCGATGGGACCTTCTGCACGCAACCGCGCCGCCCTGGCATTGGCATTCTTCAAGGCCTCACGGCTCACCATGGACTCTCCCATTCGCCGCACAGGACGGCGAGATTGGCGCTCAAAGCCGCCTCTAAGCGGTTCAGCTCCCTTGATCCAAATCGGTAGTTCTCCCGCAGTTCGGGCGGTCCGTTCGGACAACGCAAGTCGAACACGGCCTCACAGCCTTGGCCAATCACATGGACATGCGCAGGCCGGTGATCGTTGGGATAGATCACGACACGCAGAGTGCCAATGCGAAGAACGGTCGGCATCTTCTCCGCGCAGATGCTACCACAAACCCAAGCGGTTAGGTATTGCCGCGGCCTGGAATGGTCAAACGACTAGCCGAAAACGGAGAAAGTCAGTCCCGGAGGCAGGCTGAGGCCAGCCCTCAATTCCGCGAGTTCTGCCACGGCTCGGGGAAGCGGTTGTCGCCGGGCAGCGTGCTCGGGAATTCCAGGAACTTGCGCACGAAGCCTGGCGCCACCATGGAGATCGGGTTGACGCGCAGCACCGGGGCGCCGGGGGAGCCGACCACCTCGTAGGTCATGCTGCCGATCAGCCCTTCCTTGCCGCCGAGGAAGAAGCCGACGATCGGAATTTCGCCGAACGCGCTGTTGAGCTCGTGCAGCGGCACGAAGGTGCCGCGCAGGCGCAGGTCGTTGTTGGCGTAGTCCATGAGGCCGTCGATGCTCGCGCCGATCATCGGGCCGCTCACCAGGCCCTCACGGATCGTCATCCGGCCGGGCGCCCGGGTGAAGCCCGCCCGCATGCGGCTGAACTGCACGCCGTTGTTCGACACGTTGGGGGGCCCCGCGGCGATGCGGTCGAGCGCGGCTTCGCCCTTCACCGAGAAATCGGTGACGTTGAGGAGGCCTTCCTGCGGATTGCCCTCCGCGTTCGGCGGGTCCATCGCAATCCAGGCCTGGCCGCCGATCATGCGCGAATAGGTGTCGGTGAAGCGGAACAGCGCCCCGGCGTCGCTCAATTCGATGACGACGACCGGCCGCTCGCTCGGGCGTCCGCGCATCTCGCCGGTGAGCGTGCCGTCGCCGATCTTGGCATTGAGCGAGAGGGCGCGCAGCGAGCCGCCGCGCTTCGTCATGTGCAGGTCGACGTTGCGCAGCGATTCGCCCTTGAGGCCGACGAACTTGTCCACCTTGGCGTCGAGGTCGACGTCTAGTCCCGGCTTCTTCTGCTTGGCGTCAGCGCCGGAGCCGGCCATGGACGACTTGATGAAGCTGCGTCCGTCGTAGACGTCGCCGCGCACGGTGGCCTTGTAGACGTTGTCCGGCGTGCGCTCGACCCGCAGCGTCGCCTTGTCGCCGTCGGACATCCCGAACACCGGGAAATTGGCGACCATGAGATCGCCATTGGCGTCGGTCTCGGCGCTGCCGCGGATCGCCGCGCCGCCGCCGTCGAGCACGATGTCGTCGAAGCGGCCGGGGCGCCCCTTGCCGCCGGCATAGGTGAAGGTCGCGCGCGCCGGCCGGTTCGCCGGCTTGATCCAGCCCGGCAGCAGGTTCTCGACCTTGGCCTGGGCGAAGTCCGCCTCGACCGCGAGCTTGTTCTCCTGGTCGCCGCCGAGATCGACTTTGCCTGCGACCTTGATCGCCACCGGTCCGCTGAGATTTCCCGTGGTGTCCCAGCCGAGGCGGGTGCGCGCGGCGTCGTCGAGCGTCGCCTGCAGCTTGACCTCGGCGTCGGATTCGCCGGCGCTGCGGCGCATCTCGGCGATCGCCGGCACGCCGCCGATGCGCATGTCGCCGCGGATCTGGTAGCCCTGGTTGTTGGCGAAGGCGCGCAACGTCTGCGCCTCGACCTTCTGCGACATCAGGAACCGATCGGCCGCGAAGTTCGCGATGTCGGAGGTGACGGAATAGGTGATGGTGCCGTCCTTGATCTCCTCGCCGAGCGGCATCCCCATGTTGAAGGTCGCGAGGATGTTGCCGCGGGTGGTCGCCGGGTCGAGCTGGACGCCGACGGTGCCTCTGAGCCGGTCCATGTTGAGGAGGTCGACGGCGGCGGCGACCGGGCCCTCGATGCGCGTGCGGACCCGCGCCGGCGGGTGATCGCCGAGCGTCTCCGGGACCTCGAACACGCCGTTGGCCATGGTGAGACGGCGGCCGGACGGCATCTCCACGGTGCCGCGGCCGAGACTCACGGTGGCGCTGCGGCCTTTGATGCGGGTGACGAGATCGGCGTCGCGGATTTCGGGAAGATCGTCGAACGGGCGCACCGTCGAGCCGCTGGTGACGATCTGGATCGACAGGCCGTCATCGGGCACCGGCGGCCCGCCATTGCGCAGCGTCGACATCGGCGCGTTGGTAGCGATCTCGCCCTGCTCGATGATACCGCCGGAGACGCGCTCCATCACCCACTGGCGGACCGGCGGATTGATGAAGGGAGGCCACAGCTGCTTGAAGGCCGCAAAGGTCATGTTGCGCGAGGCAAGGCCGATGGCGAGCCGCGGATCCGGCGTCGAGAAGTCGAGCATGCCCGACATGGCGAGGCCGGCGTCCTTGCCGGAGGCTTCGCCCTGATCGATCTTGAGTCGCTGCGCCACCGGATCGAACCGGCCGCGCACCATGATCCGGTTGAGCAGCACCGGCTCGTCGCGCGGGTCCGCCGGTGAGAGCACGACCGAGCCCCCGGAGAGACCGAGCATCCAGACGCCGTTGAGTTCGCGCGGCGCTTCGGCGCGCGCCATCAAGGTGAAGCGCGTGCCGCCGGATACCAGCTGGAACGGCATCGCGAGTGCATGCTGGGCGTTGCTCCAGTCGACCGTCATCTCCGCGCGGTCGATCGGAACATGCGCCTCCGCGTTCGTGGGATCTTTGATCGAGCCGTCGACGATCATGAAGCGGCCGCTGGCGATCTGCGGCGTGCCGTCCGACGCGACCTCACCGCGCATCGTCGCCGAGATCGAGCCGTCGGCTTCCAAGTTGCTGCAATCGACGCGGAGCGCCAGCAGGAGATCGCGCAGCGATACGCTGCGGGCATCGAAGCTCACCGCGCGGACACCGCTGCCGATCGGCTTCACGGTCGCGTGCACCAGCCACGGGCGGGCGGCGTCCTCGGAGCCGAGCGCGAACTCGAGCTCGCCCGAATGCGGGCGCGTGAGGCTTACACGGATGTTCTCGAACTTCGATTGGTGGCCGCTGCGCACGTCGTCGACGACGAGGTTGCCGCTTTTGAGACCGATCTCGGTAAGGTCGCCGCCGTCGAGACCGAGCGCCCCCAGGCTGTCGAGCCAGCCGAGGAAGCTCGCGAAGCTCTCCTGCGGCGTGCGTTTGTCGCCGCTACGTGACTCACCACTGCGCGAAGCGGGAGGCGCCGGGGTAGCCGGCGTCGATGGCGCGACCGCCGCGAGCGACACGGTGGTCGCGAGTGGGCCGCGGGCTGCGCCGGTCGACACCGACACCCGGCCATCGGCTTCGACCCGGATCGCGAGCTCGGCGCCGACGAGATTGATGCGTTCGGCACGCGGCGTGCCGCTGAATAGGCTCGCACTCGACAGCCCGACCTCGGCCTTCGGCGCGCTGCCGATCAGCGCCCCGTCGCGGTCACGAACCCTGATGTCACGGATGCGGATGGCGGCGCGGCCGTGCTCGTCGCGCTCCAGCACCGTGCCGCCGACCTCGATCTGAAACTGGTTGCCAACGTTCTCGGCGATCGCCTTCGCAAGCCATGGCGTGATGATGTCGAGCGAAATCGGGCCGGAGGAGAGGCGCCAATACAACCCTCCGCCGACCAGGAGGACAACGGCGAGCGCGCTGGCCGAGACGACGCCGGCGCGGCGCACCCAGGGCGTCTTGGTGACCGCAAGTGCGGCGCCGAGCCACCGGCGCGCGGCGCGGGTGTAGACACGAAGCAACTTTTGGCAGCGTCCCTCGCCGTCCCGGCAGGGCATGTGGGCCGGCCGGCGGCGGGGCTTCCGGACGCCGCCCTCACGCGGCGGCCTTTTGCTGCCGCCCTCGCCGGACGGAATTCTGGTGTTGCCCTCGCCGCGCGAATGTCGGGTAGCGCTGTCGGCGGGCGAATTTTTGCTACCGCCCTCCCCGGGCGGTGCGGCGTCGGCCATCGCTGCGCGTCTCGCCTGCGCACGCTGATGCATGTGCAGGCCCGCTTCCACGGCGCACGCCGCCCCGGGCTTGGATCGATTCGTCTCAGCCGCCATGTCCCACCGGACCGTCCCCTGATCGGCCACGCCGCGTGACGGATTACGAGTTACCCGTCAACGCAAATCGCCGCGGTGGTGAGAGCACGCCAAAAATACGCTAAAGCCCATCGCTGACCCCCCAGCAAAAGCATGGAACACAGACAAGACCGTTCGAAAGCGACGAAAGGAAGGCACATGCCCCAATCCCCCGCCGAAGGCACCCCCGCTCCCGATTTTCGCCTCCCCCGCGACGGCGGCGGCACGGTGTCGCTTGCCGATTTCAAAGGCAGGAAGCTGGTCCTGTTTTTCTATCCCAAGGCCGACACCTCCGGTTGCACCATCGAGGCCAAGGATTTCTCCCGCCTCAACCCCGATTTCGCCAAAGCCGGGGCCGCGGTCATCGGTGTATCCGCCGATCCCGTCAAAAAGCAGGACGCCTTTAAGGCAAAACACGATCTCGCCACGCCGCTCGCCTCCGACGAGACCCACGGCATGCTCGAGGCCTATGGGGTGTGGGGCGAGAAATCCATGTATGGGCGGAAGTACATGGGCATCGCGCGGACCACGGTGCTGATCGGCGCCGACGGCCGCATCGCCCGCATCTGGCCGAAGGTGAAGATTCCCGGCCATGCCGAGGAGGTTCTCGCCGCGGCCAAGGCGCTGTGACGTGAAGTTGTTGCCTCCCTTTCTGACCTCATCCTGAGGAGCGCCCCAAAAGGGCGCGTCTCGAAGGATGGTCCCACACACTGCGGTCTGTGGCCGTCCTTCGAGACGCCTGCTTCGCAGGCTCCTCAGGACGAGGTTCGAAAGGGATTCGCATCATCCGGGGCCACCGGCCCTCAATCCTAAACGAGTTCTTACCGGGAAAGATCGCATTTTCAGAAAATTAACCACGACATGATGGACTCCGCTCGCAACAGTGGCTCGGCGCCAACAGACGCGGTACCGGAGCGGTCATGTCATCTGGGTCCCATCCCACCGCCAACGACATTCGCATGGATCGCCGGGACCCCCGTCACGAGCGGCGCCCCGCTCATCCCCACCACCGCGCAGAGCATCCCGATCCGCGCCACCGCGCGGACCACGCCGATCATCATCATCGCGCGGAACATTCCGGCGAGCGCCACGTCGCAGAGACCAAGCGGAAGCCCGCCAAGCCCGTCGCTCCCGCCAAACCTGCCGCACGCACCAAGCCGACCACGTCCACCAAGGCTGGGCAGCGCGGTGCTTTCACCCTCGGTCATGGTGGCCGCCAGGTCCGCCTCGGCCCGGTGGCGTTCTGGACCGGTGTCGGCACCCTCGTGATCATGGCGGGTTGGAGCGTGATGACCGCCACCTATTTCGCCTTCCAGGACGACGTGCTCGCGCGGATGGTCTCGCAAGAGGCGGAGATGCAGTCCGCTTATGAGGACCGCATCGCCGAGATGCGCGCCCAGGTCGACCGGGTGACGAGCCGCCACATGCTCGAGCAGGAGCAGATCGAGCAGAAGATCGAGCAGATCGTGCGCCGGCAGTCCGTGCTCGAGCAGCGCGCGACATCGCTCGGTTCGGTCACCGACCCTGCGGCCACCGGCTCGGTGCGCGCGCCACGGAGCGGGCCGGCGACGCCGAAGGCCTCGCCGATCTCGGTGCCTGCGCCCTCCCGCGCGCCGCAGGACACCCGCGCCGACGCCGGCGGCTACATGCTGGCGAGCGTGACGTCGGTTGGGCACCCGCCGCTCGATGCGGTGATGGCGCGCGTCGAGGATTCGCTCGACCGCATCGAAGGCCGCCAGGTCAATACGCTCGCCTCGCTCGAAGAGACTTACGACGCAAAGGCGCGGCGGATGCGCGCCGTTCTCACCGAGGTCGGTATCGACACCGGCAAGCACGTCGAGCCCGCGACCGGCGGCCCGTTCGTTTCCTACCGCCTCTCTGCCAATGCGAGCGCGTTCGAGAAGCAGGTCTATCGCATCAACGTCGCGCGGGCCCAGGTCGATCGCCTCAACAGCGCAGTCGCGGCCATGCCGCTGCGCCGGCCGGTGCAGGGCGAGATCGACATGACGTCGAGCTTCGGCGTACGGGTCGACCCGTTCCTGTCGCGCCCGGCGATGCACACCGGCATCGACTTCCGGGGCGATACCGGCGAGGGGATCCACGTCACTGCCGGCGGCAAGGTGGTGTCGGCCGGCTGGAGCGGCGGCTACGGCCGCATGGTCGAGGTCGACCACGGCAACGGCCTCTCGACGCGCTACGGCCACCTGTCGGAAATCGACGTGCAGGTCGGCCAGACGGTGAAGGCCGGCCAGACCGTCGGCCGCATGGGCTCGACCGGACGCTCCACCGGGCCGCATCTGCACTACGAAACCCGCATCGACGGCGAGGCGGTCAACCCCGCGAAGTTCCTGCACGCCGGGGCCAAGTTCGGGCTGATTTAGGCCGGCACCCCTTTTTCCCATTCCACGGAATGGTCACGGCCGAGCTTGACCAGGCCAAGCCAGGTCGAGCCGGGCAGTGACACCCCAGGTGTCCCCTCCCCTCAAAACTCCACGTCGAGCTCGAGCACTTCGTCGGGCTCGGCCTTCGCGGCCGCGACCCATTCCTTCATTTGCGGCATCGCCATTACGGCGGCGCAGTAGCCGGAGCATTCACTGTCGAGCTTCACGTCATAGGTGAGGAAACGCGTGCATACCGGCGCGTACATGGCGTCCGCGGCGGTGGGCGCGGCGCCGAAAAGATACGGGCCGCCGGAAGCGGCGAGGCATTCGCGCCAGATCGTGGTGACACGGTCGATGTCGGCCTGGGCGCCCGCCCATACCTTGAAGCCGGGGTAGTGCCCCTTGATGTTCATCGGCAACGCCGAGCGCAGGTTGGAGAAGCCGGAATGCATCTCGCCGGACACCGAGCGGCAGCGGGCGCGGTCGGCCGTATCCCGCGGCAGGAGCCCGGACTTGGGGTAGAGCTCGTTCAAGTATTCGGCGATCGCCAGCGTGTCCCAAACCTTGATCGGGCCGTTGATCAGGCAGGGCACCAGGAACGACGGCGACAGCAGGAGGAGCTCCGCCCGGGTCGAGGGGTCGTCCGCCCCGACCATCTGCTCGTCGAATTCGAGACCGGCAAGCTTGCAGAGCAGCCAGCCGCGCAGGGACCACGAACCGTAGTTCTTGCTCGCAATCGTCAGTTTGGCCTCAGCCATTAGAACCCCCTCGGCCGGCGTCCGATCGGCCGGACGGCATGACAAATGCAACCTGCGCAGCGACAAAGGACGGCGAACCGGCGTCCGATGGCACCGCGGCTTCCCGGCACGGGTAGCTTCGATGCGCCACCATGACAACGATGTGCAAATTTTTGTCGCACTGCAACAAAAATTACACTAGCGTTGTCAATGCGGGCAATCGGATGCGGTGGCTGCCGGACCACTCATCCCAGGGGCGCGGCTGAGAATGCTTTATCTCGCCTATCAGGCACATTCCGACTTCATGGTTCCGATGCGGACGTTGGCGAACCTCGCCATCAACGTCCTCGCCCCGGATCGCCCGACGAATGCCACCGCCTTTTCGCGCAACCTCAGCGCGGCCTATGAGCTGATCTCGCGCGCAGGGCTCACCCACAACCGCCCGCCCTTCGGCATCGAGAGCGTGATGGTCGGCAACCAGGAGGTCGCGGTCCAAGAGGAGGCCGCGCGGGTCACGCCGTTCGCGACGCTGCTGCACTTCAAGAAGAACATCGACACCGCCCAGCCGCGGGTGCTGGTGGTCGCGCCGCTGTCCGGGCATTTCGCAACGCTGCTGCGGGCGACCGTGCGCACGCTTCTCTCCGACAACGATGTCTACATCACCGACTGGCACAATGCCCGCGACGTTCCCCGCTCCGCCGGCCGGTTCGGCTTCGACGACTACGTCCAGCACATCGTCGACTTCCTCGAAACCATGGGGCCGGGCGCTCATATCGTCGCGGTGTGCCAGCCCTGTGTCGCCGCCCTCGTCGCCGCGGCGGTGATGGCGCAGGACGCAAATCCGGCTCAGCCGCGCAGCATGACCCTGATGGCGGGGCCGATCGACACGCGGGTCAATCCGACCAAGGTCAACGAGCTCGCCAATTCGAAGCCGATCGAATGGTTCGAGCAGAACCTCATCGCTACAGTGCCGATGCGCTATCACGGCTCGTTCCGCCGGGTTTACCCGGGCTTCGTCCAGCTCGCCGCCTTCATGGCGATGAACATCGACCGCCACGTCAAGGCGCACCGCGATCTCTACGACCACCTGGCGAACGGCGAGCTCGAGAAGGCGGCTGTCACCAAGGCGTTCTACGACGAGTATTTCGCCGTGCTCGACCTCTCCGAGGAGTTCTACATCGAGACCGTGAAGCTGGTGTTCCAGGAGGCCGCGCTGCCGCTGGGCAAGCTCACCTTCCGCGGCGTGCCGGTCGAGCCGCGCGCCATCCGCCGCACCATGCTGCTCACCGTCGAGGGCGAGCGCGACGACATCTGCGCCGTCGGCCAGACGCTCGCCGCCCACGACCTCTGCAGCGGCCTGCGGCCCTACCTCAAGCGCCACCATTTGCAGCCCGGCGTCGGCCACTATGGCGTATTCAGCGGCAACCGGTGGACCAACCAGATCTATCCGATCATCAAGAACGTGATCCTCTCGAGCGAGTGAGTGCGCCGAGTCGATCTGGGAGGCCGGCGACGCAGCGCGCGCCCTGCCCTCCCTTTGCACGCCGTCAATTCGTGTGCTAGATACTGAACCATATGGTTCAGTATCTCCAGACCGGCTTCGATGCCTCGTTCGCCGCGCTCTCGGACGCCACCCGACGCGGCGTTCTGGAGCAGCTCGGCCGCGCGGACGCTTCGATCACGGCCCTTGCCGAGAAGTTCGACATGACCCTCACGGGCATGAAGAAGCATGTCGGCGTCCTGGAGCAGGCGGGGCTCGTCACCACGCAGAAGGTCGGGCGCGTGCGGACCTGCAAGCTCGGCCCGCGCCGACTGGCGGAAGAGGCGGCATGGATCGCGAGGTACCGCGAGCTTTGGAACGCACGCTTCGACGAGCTGGACAAGGTTGTCGAGGAACTGAAACGGAAGGAGAAGCTCGATGGACGCAAGAAGAGCGAGTGAGCCCGGCCGCACGACGGTGGAACGGAAGTCCGAACGCGAGCTGGTCGTCACACGAACCTTCAACGGCCCGGCGCGCATCGTGTTCGAGGCGTGGACCAGGCCCGAGTTGCTCAAGCGGTGGTGGGCACCGAAGTCGACCGGCATGTCCCTGCTTTCCTGCGAGGCGGACGTTCGCGTTGGGGGCAGGTATCGTTTCGAGTTCGGCCGCGGGGCCTCAGAGCCAATGGCGTTCTTCGGTCGGTATATCGAAGTGGTACCGTACTCGCGCCTCGTCTGGACCAATGAGGAAAGTGACGACGGTGCCGTCACCACGGTCACCTTCGAGGAAAAGGATGGCAAGACGCTGCTGGTCATGCACGAGCTCTATCCCTCGAAGGAAGCTCTCGATCATGCCATCGCCGGGATGGAGGGTGGGATGCCCGAGACATTCGCGCAACTGGACGAGCTTCTCGTCACCCTGGGCGCGAACGCGGGACGGTCATGAGGTCGTCGATCTCGCGCCTCGATTCAGGCCTTGCGCCGCTGCAGCCGGGCGAAGGCTGCGTCATCATCGAACAAGGTCGGCCCGTCGGTGAATGTCGCGCGCTCGATTTCGAGCAGGCGCAGCTTGGTGTCGACGCCGCCGCGTGCGGAAAATCCGCCGGTCCCGCCGCCGGCGGCAACGACGCGATGGCACGGCACGATGATGGGGACGCGGTTGCGCCCGAGCGCCTGTCCGACTTCACGCGCCGCGCCGGGTTCGCCGATCCGCGCGGCGATCTCGCCATAGGTGAGCGTCGCTCCCGGCGCGATGGTGCGCGCCACCGCATAGACCTTCCGGTCGAAGGCGGGGATGTCCTCGAGATCGATCGCAATGGCCTCGAGATCGGCCTTGATGCGATCGGGAGCCGTCCCGGAAACGAGCGTGACGACGGTCTCGATCGCCGCCGCCACAGCCGGCGGCGGCGCGGTCTCGCAGGCATCCGGCCAACGCCGCACGCATACGCGCGCGCGTGCGCTCGCGGTCGGCCTCGGGAAGCTGCAGGGCGACGATGCCCGCCTCGCTCCACGCGATGCCGCAGGTCCCGATGGCGGTGTCGAACAGCGCAAACTGAGTGGTCATGACGCGATCCGCCCAAACGCCGGCCGAGCCGGCACACCCGCGACGTAATCAGCCCCGCCAAGTCTCGCAACCCGATTCCTGCAACCCGATTCCTGCAACCCGAATCGGCATGGCGCCCGATCAGCGCTGCGAAAGATCGAGCGCGTTCACGAGGTCGCCGAGCGGCGGGCTGCCGCTCGCCGCGAGCGCGGCGTCGCGCACGGTGATGCCCGGCAGGTTGGGGAGGCCGAAGCGGCGGGTGATGAAGCGCAGGATCGAGGTCGTGTCGTAGAGCGTGTGGTCGACATAGCCGCGCTTCGCAAAGGGCGAGACGATGATCGCCGGGATGCGCGAGCCCGGTCCCCAGCGGTCGGCCTTCGGCGGCGCGACGTGATCCCAGAAGCCGCCGTTCTCGTCATAGGTGATCACCACCAGCATGTGGCTCCACTGCGGGCTCTTCTCCAAGTGATTGACGAGCTCGAGGATGTGGCGGTCGCCGAGCAGCACGTCGGCATAGGCGGGATGCTCGTTGAGGTTTCCCTGCGGCTTGTAGAACGTCACCGGCGGCAACGTGCCGGCGTCGATCGCCTTGATGAAGACATCGCCGTTGATGCCGCCGTCGCGCAGGTGCTCGGCGCGGGCGGCCGTCCCCGGCGCCAAGGCGGCGAAGTAGTTGAAGGGCTGGTGGTGGTACTGGAAGATCGGCGGCGGCGTCACCTTGAGGCCTTCGAGCGTCGCGAGCCAGGCGCCGGCGTACCAGGCCCATCCGATGCCCTTTGCGGACAAGAGGTCTCCGATCGTCTGTTCGGTCTGTGGCGGCAGGATGCTCCCGCTCGCAGGATCGGCATAGAGCGGATCGCCCTCCTTTGCCGGCTTGACCGCGCTCGGCTGATAGGGCGGCTGCATCGTATTGACCGAATAGAAGTCCGGCGTGAGCGCGCCGTCGCGCACGAATTTCGGCGGACCGTCGAGCGCCGAGCGCGGCGAATTATCGGCGAGCTTGAGGCTCGTCCCGTCGGGCTCGACGATCGAGATCTGGCCCTTCGCCGGAGACTGGTCGGCATTCGGATATTGCGGCGTGCAGGAGCAGATGAGCCAGAAATGGGCGAGATAGGAGCCGCCGAACGCGCCCATGAAGAAGTTGTCGGCGAGCGTGTATTTGCGGGCGACCTGCCACAGCGGAAGGTTCTTTTCGTCGGTGATGTAGTTCCCCATCACCAGCGCGCCCTTGTCGGCAAAGGCGACGAAGCGGTCGTTCTTGCCGCCATTGATCTGCATGATGTTCTGGTAGAACAGATGCCACGGGCTCTGCGTGATGACGTTGAGTCCCGCATTGAAACCCGCCGGGTCGTCGATCGCGAACGGCGCGTTGGGCAGATGCTGGGTCTGGGCCTCCGTCACCGGCGGCACGACGCCGCGCACCGTGAGGCCGCCCCACACCGGCGGCAGCTCCGTCAGAATGCTGCCGTCGCGGTCGCGCTGGGCCGCCATGTCCGGCGTCACGTTGGAGAGGCCGTTGGCGCCGGGAAAGTGGCCGTAGAGATGATCGAAGCCGCGGTTCTCGGCATAGATCACCACGACGGTGTCGATCTGGTCGAGGCTGCGGGCCGGTGCCTGCGCGCTCGCCGCCGATGCGCTGCACGCGAGCATCGCCAGAGCCGCCGTCCGATAGTGCGAAGTCTTCATCTCGCGTCTCTTGTCCCAAAGTGGAGGGGTCAACGGGACGGCTTCATATCACGTTTTCGGCCTCCAGGTTCCGGCGGCCTTGGGTATGGTTCGGGCCGATGGTCAGGGCATTCTCGCGCGCCGGCCGGCGCGCGCTCATTTGGCCGAGAGGGCGACCCGGACGCAGGCTTCGCGAGACGGCAATCGGGATCACGCCCTGCCGGCGCCGGTGAGCGCGGCGACCTTCTTGACGTGGGCGATGGCCGCGGACGCGCCGGTCGTCTTGGTCAAGAGATCGAGCGTCGCATCGTCCTCGTCGTCCACCGCCGTGAGCGCCTGGTCCATGTAGTTTCGGGCGTGCGGATCGCGATCGATCGCAAGCTTCATCAAGAAGAGACGTCCGATCACGCCGGCCAGGACCACGTGTTTGCTCAACATGTCCCAAGCGTAACGGGGCCAGAACACCCAGGGCGCCTCCCTCGGCAGGCCCGGCCGACGTTCCGACGGCGTTTTCAAACGGAAGATGCCGGCTTGCAGCGGGTGCACTTGCTCGAGAGCTACGGTCGTCGCGAACGTCACCAATACCTTGACGAGGCTCGTCATCGGCACACCGGTCGCCGCCGCGCGACGCAGCAGCGTCTTCATGTGTTCCGGCGTGTAATAGAGCGACCAGGCCTCCTGATAGATCGCCTCCCATTCGGCTCTGCTCATTTTGGGGTGCGCCGTGCAGACGTGCTCGACGTCGTATCTGTTGAGGTCGGCGTCCATCGCAACGCCTTTGGTCCAGAGCACCTTGTGGTCTTCCGAGCCGGGCAACGGCGTGAGGCAGAAGAATTCGAGACCGTCGAGCGGCAGCTCCCTTTTGATGATCTCGATGTCGCGCCTGATGGTCTGCGGGGTATCTGCGGGGAAGCCGAGGATGTAACCCGCGAAGGTGATGATGCCCTGGGCCTTCCAGGCGAGCAGCATCGACCGATATTCCGTGATCTTGTTCTGCCGCTTCTTCGCCGCCGCGAGATTGTCCGGGTTGATGTTCTCCAGGCCGATGAAGACGCGGGTGACGCCCGCGCGTTTTGCCTTCGTGACGAAATTCTCGATCTTGTGGCAGAGCGTATCGACCTGAATCATCAATCCCAGCGGGATTCCGGCGTCCTCGCGCAACTCGATCAAACGATCGAAAATCGCCTCCCAGTCCCTGTTGCGGGCGAAATTGTCGTCGGTGATGAAGAATTTGTGGATGCCCTGTGCCCAGTTGAGGCGTACGAGACGCTCGACATCATCGGCGGAGCGATGTCGTGACTTGCGGCCTTGCACGTTGATGATGGTGCAGAACGAACATTGATAGGGGCAGCCGCGGCCGGCGTCGAATGTCGTGCTGAGCCCGAGCGTGCGCTCCACGTATTGCTTCGGGAGGAACGGCACCGCGGTGCCTTGCATCGCCGGCAGATCGTTCATGAAATTATAGATCGGCGCGAGTCGCCCGGCGGCAGCGTCCTGCAGCACCGCTTCGAGCCGCCCTTCGGCCTCGCCCGCGAAAATCGAGATTCCAAGCTCGCGACACGCGTCGAGCCCCACTGCGCGTCCATCGAGCATCGATAGACAGCCAGAGACGTGGAAACCCCCGATCGCGACCGCGACGCCGGCACGCCGAAATTCGCCGGCGATGTCGAGCGCGCGGGGATATTGATTAGATTGGACGCCGACCAGCGCGAGCAGGCCGAAATTGCCGCTGTCCCTGAGCCGGGCGATCAACGCCTGCACATCGACGCGCGTATTCGTCTCGTCGATCGCTTCGATGTCGATGTCGACGTCGGGTCCAAGAACCCGTCGCTCGGCGCAATCGGCAGCGATGCCATAGAGAGCGGCCAGCGTATTGGAGGGAATCATCGCGCGCCACCAACGAATGACGTACCCGTCGTCGTCGTAGTGTGACGGCTTGAGAAGGATCAGCTGAAAGCGGCGCGTCGCGGCCATGGGATCTCCAGACACTCGCGGTTGGCGCCGCACCGTGCGGCGATCGAAGTCGGGCCGTCCGCCGCGAGGCTGGAATCGCTCCCGGTGCGCGACGAGCGCAGGGGAGCGGACAGCTGCGGATACTTGACGGTTGCTCGGGACCCCATCGTCCCGCTGGGCACGAGCACTAGCACACCTGGGAGGCGGCGTAACTGTGGAACATGAGCGGAAGCGGCGACGCCGTTCCTTGAAGATCATGCGCCCGCATCTTGGAATAGTTCTGGCTTGCGCACATCGTAGCCACGGGCACCGGCTGCGGCGCGTGTCGCTATGCGGCAAATCGCGCGCGTGGCGGCTTGGCGGCGGCCTCGGTAGCGAGGTAGTTCATCCCGTCTCAAGGTGCCCCGGCCCACAGGCGGCAGGTCGCAGGATTCTGTGAAATCGTTGCCCCTCTGTGCAGGCGCTGATGGAACCGGCATGCTACCTCCATGACATCGCGACTTTCGAAGCTTCTCGTGTGCGCCGCGTTCCTCGCAGCCGTCGCCTACGGCGTCGCTGCGCGCTCGGAAGTGATGTCGCGCGCCGCCGTCAATGCGCAGGTGAACCTCCTCGCCGAGCTCGGCCGGGAGCTGTTCTTCGATCCCACGCTGTCGGCCTCAGGCCGGCTCGCCTGCGCGTCCTGCCATGACCCGGCCCATGCCTATGGCCCGCCCGGCGAGCGCGCGGTGATGCCCGGCGGCAAGGACATGCGGCAGAGCGGGCTGCGCGCCGTTCCCTCACTGCGATACCTGCAGGCGACCCCCGCGTTCACCGAGCATTTCCGCGATTCCGACGACGAGGGCGATGCGAGCGTCGACAACGGCCCGACCGGCGGGCTCACCTGGGACGGCCGGGTCGACCGCGGCCGCGACCAGGCGCGGTTGCCGCTGCTCTCGCCGTTGGAAATGGCAAACGACAGCCCGGCGGCGGTGGTCGAGGCGGTGCGGCGGTCGCCCCACGCCGACTTGCTGCGCCGGGCCTTCGGTGCAGACATCTTCGCCGATCCCGACCGCGCCTTCGACGGCATCCTGCAGGCGCTCGAAGCCTACGAGCAGCGCTACACCGAGTTCTATCCCTACAGCAGCAAGTACGATGCGTATCTCGACGGCAAGGCCGAGCTGACGGGCACGGAAGCGCGCGGCCTTGCGCTCTTCAACGATCCCGAGAAAGGCAACTGCGCGCACTGCCATCTGAGCGCCCGAAGCAACGACGGCGCGCCGCCGCAGTTCACCGACTACGGCCTCGCCGCCCTCGGCGCGCCGCGCAATCCCGCGATACCGGCGAACGCCGATCCGGCCTTCTACGATCTCGGGATGTGCGGCCCGCTGCGCCGCGACCTCGCCGACCGCGACGAGTATTGCGGCATGTTCAAGTCGCCGAGCTTGCGCAATGTCGCGCTGCGGCGCGCCTACTTCCACAACGGCGTCTTCCGCACCCTGCGGCAGGTCATGGAGTTCTATGTCGAGCGCGATACCAATCCGGAGAAATGGTACCCGCGCGCGGCCGACCGCACTGTGCGCAAGTTCGACGACCTGCCGCCGCAGTACCACGCCAACGTCAACGTCGAGCCGCCGTTCGACAAGCACCTCGGCGACCGGCCGCGGTTGTCGAGCGAAGAGATCGACGACATCATTGCATTTTTGCAGACGCTGACCGACGGGTATCAGGGTGGGGCGGGAACGCCGTAGCATCTCTTTGCGGCCCTCATCCTGAGGAGCCGTGCGCAGCACGGCGTCTCGAAGGATGCCCCATACGCCGAGCCCTTGGCCGCCCTTCGAGACGCGTCCTTCGGACGCTCCTCAGGACGAGGTCAGTGGAGAGTCGTAAGCGCCCCGCGGTGCGCCACGCTCAAATCGGCGAGGTGCGGCCTTCGTAGGCGTTGCCCATCTCCAGCGGAACGCGGGTGCCGTTGAGGAAGCGGCTGAGCAAATTGAACCATGCGACGGCGAGGATCAGCTTCGCCGCGACATTGCGGCCGTAGCGATCGACGAGCGCCTGCAGCGTTGGATCGGTGAGGGTCGCAAACTCGGTGAGCTCGTCCGTCGCCCGGCAGATGAGCGTGCCTTCGGCATCGAGGCCGGCGACCGGCCCGTCCTTGCCGATCGCTTCGATCTCCCCCGTGCTGAGGCCGACATTGCGCGCCATCACAAGGTTCGCCTGCCGTTCGTAGGGAACGTTGAGGAGATGCGCGCAGCGCAGCACCATGATCTCGCGCAGGCGCGGGGCGATGCCTTCGGCCTTGAAGACGGCGCCGACCATGGCGAGCACGGCCGGCAGCATGTCCTCGGTCAGCGCAAACATCCGCAGCACGTTGATCGGCGGATGGCTCGCGAGGATTTCCGCGGTGCGAGACGAAAGCTCGCGATCCGCCGGCAAGGCAACGACGACCTCGCCGACGTTGCCCGCCGCGCGGCCGTTCACGTTGGCCATGACGCCGCTCCTTGCTCGGGAACGCGCTCAGGTCTTCTCGCCGAACAGTTTCTTTCCCCACCAACCGACGCGCCGCGGGGCTCCAGGCTCCGCAGAGGGCGGCTCGGCAGGGGTCGACGGAGCCGGTGCCGGTTCGACCGCCATCGGAGCCGGGGCAGCCGTTTCCGCGGCGGGCGCTGAGCCCCCGCCAGCCAGGAACGGCGCAGGCTCGCGTACGGTCGAGCGGCGGCGCGGCGGCGGTGCCGTGGGTTCCGGCGCAGCTGGCGCGCTCGCGGCCGCCGGGGCGGGCGCGGCGTCAGGCAAGGGCTGAGGCGAGGATGCGCGGCTTCGGCGCTCGGACACCCTGGGCTCGGGCACCCTGGCTCGACCCTCGGACATCTGGACCTCGGACGCACGTGCCTCGGATGCAGGTGCCTCGAAGGCCTGCGACGCGAACGCCTCTTGCGCCCGGTCAGGCTCAGCGCCGGCCGCGGCATACTCGCCGACGGCATGCGGAATCTGCTCGACCGGCGGACCGCCGAAGTCGGCCGCAGCCGCTATTACCTCTTCGTCGATGGGGGATGCGCCGTGTTCGGGCGGCGTGAAGCCGCGCTCGCCCTCCTCGCGGCGATTGCGACGGCCGCCGCGGCGACCGCGCCGGCGCCGCCGCCGCTCGCCGTCGCTGTCGGACTGGCCGCGGGCACCGTCTTCGCGGGCACCTTCTTCACGGGCATCGTCGTCGCGGGCTTCGTCGCGCGCGCCGTGCTCGCCGACGCTTTCCTCCTCGTCGGACTCACCCGATTCGACTTCCTCGACGCCACCGGCTGCCTGGAAGCCGTCGTCCGCAACGCCCGGAGCGGACCCCTCCGCGCGGTCATCGCGGCGACCACCACGGCGGCGGCGACGCCGGCGGCGCCGGCCGCCTTCGCCGTTCTCGCCGTTCTCGCCGAGTTCGGCAGGCTCCGCACCTTCGGCCGCCTCATGGGCACTGGCGGCGGCGTCCTCGTCCCGCACCGCCTCGTCGCCTGTCTCGGCAGCTTCGCCCTCGAATTCCTCCTCGACGAACGCCTCTTCGATCGGCTCGACAAGGGGTACCACCGTGTTCGCCCACTGCGCCGCGAGCGCACGCGCCTGCTCAGGGCTGTGGACCTGCTCGCCCTTCTCGACCACGAAGGGCACCTGTCCGGCGATGCCGGGATCGGAACTCACGGTGACGGTGATCTGGTAGCGCTTCTCGAGCTCGTAGAGGTGGGTGCGCTTGTGGTTGAGGACATAAAGCGCGATGTCCGGGCGGGTACGCACGGTGAGATTATGGGTCGCGCTGCGCTGCAGCGTTTCCTCGATCATGCGCAGGCATTGCAGCGCGACCGAGGAGACCGAGCGCACATGGCCGGTGCCGCCGCAATGGGGGCACTTGTCGGTCGAGCTCTCCAGCACGCTGGTGCGGATGCGCTGCCGTGACATCTCGAGCAGGCCGAAATGGGAGATACGGCCGACCTGGATGCGGGCGCGATCGTTCTTGAGGCACTCCTTGAGCCGGCGCTCCACCGACCGGTTGTTGCGCTTCTCGTCCATATCGATGAAGTCGATGACGATCAGCCCGGCGAGGTCGCGCAGCCGAAGCTGACGGGAGACTTCCTCCGACGCCTCGAGGTTGGTCTTGAGGGCGGTGTCCTCGATGTGATGCTCGCGGGTGGCGCGTCCGGAGTTGACGTCGATCGCGACGAGCGCCTCGGTCTGGTTGAGCACGATGTAGCCGCCGGAGCGCAGCTGCACCACCGGCGAGAACATGCCGTCGAGCTGGTTCTCGATGCCGTAACGGGCGAGCACCGGCTGGTTCTCGCGGTACGGCTTCACGTTCTTGGCATGGCTCGGCATGAGCATGCGCATGAAGTCGCGGGCGTCGCGATAGGCGTCGTCGCCGGCGACGATCACCTCGTCGATGTCCTTGTTGTAGAGGTCGCGGATCGAGCGTTTGACCAGCGAGCCTTCCTCGTAGACGAGGGTCGGCGCGGTCGAGCGCAACGTGAGGTCGCGCACGTTTTCCCAGGCGCGCAGCAGGTACTCGAAGTCGCGCTTGATCTCGAGCTTGGTGCGTGCGGCACCGGCGGTCCGCAGGATGACGCCCATGCCCTCCGGCACTTCCAGATCTCCCGCGATCTCCTTGAGCCGCTTGCGGTCCTGGACATTGGTGATCTTGCGGCTGATGCCGCCGCCGCGGGCGGTGTTGGGCATCAGCACGGAGTAGCGGCCGGCCAGCGAGAGATAGGTCGTGAGCGCCGCGCCCTTGGTGCCGCGCTCCTCCTTCACCACCTGGACCAGCATGACCTGCCGGCGCTTGATCACCTCCTGGATCTTGTACTGGCGGCGGTGACGCGGTGCGCGGTCGGGGACCTCCTCCATCGCGTCGGCGCCGCCGACCGATTCGACGATCTCCTCTTCCTCGTCGCCGTCGCCGTTCTCCGCGCCAGCCTCCTCGTGGGCCGCCCGATGCGCGGCCGGGGCCTCGTCGTCGCCATCATGATGATCATCGCCGTGATGATCCGCGTCGCGGTGATCATGGCCGTGATGTTCGTGGCCGTGATGCTCGTGATCGTGATGCGTCGTGGCCGTGATGCTCGTCGCCGGGCTCGCCTTCCGGCCGGGCGGCAACCTCGGATTCGGCCGGCTCGGGCTCTCCCGCCCCATGCTCTCGCATGGCAGGCGCGGACGCCGCGGCGAGTTCGCCCGCGGGTTCCTCATGGGGCGCCGCTTCGCGCGGCTCCCCGGCGTCGCCGGCCTCTTCGGGCTCGCGGTAGCCGGGCGCCTCACCGTGATGCCCCGCTTCCCCGGTGTTTTCCGCGGCCGGCTCACCGGACTCGACGCTCTCGACGATTTCCAGCGTTTCCGGTTCGGCTTCGACCGGGGCGCTCGTCACGACCTCGGCATCGGCGGCGTGGTGGGCGGCGCGACGATGACGCGGCCGGCGCATCCCGGCGCGGCGATCGGCCTCCGCCTCGGCATCGCGATGGGCGCGCTCCTCCTCGTCGATCAGCGCCTGCCGGTCGGCGACCGGGATCTGGTAGTAGTCGGGATGGATTTCGCTGAACGCCAGGAAGCCATGGCGGTTGCCGCCATAGTCGACGAAGGCGGCCTGGAGCGAAGGCTCTACCCGCGTGACCTTTGCGAGGTAGATGTTGCCGCGGAGCTGGCGGCGGCTGGCAGACTCGAAATCGAATTCCTCGACCCGGTTGCCACGGAGCACGACCACCCGGGTCTCTTCCGGATGGGTCGCGTCGATAAGCATCTTGTTCGGCATTTTTCTGTCTCATGAAGGCGAGTGCCGACGCGCTGCTGCGGCGCAACGGGCATTGCCTTCGGTAAGGGGTGCAAGTCGGGGAAAAGGATCGATGGGCCCGACGACCTGGGAGACAGCATGGCACGGCGACACAGCGCGACATCGCTCGCGGCCCGCGGGCCGGAATAGACGTTTCGCTTGTCTGCTTTCGCCAGCATCGGCGGAATCGACCCTTAAAATGGATCGGCAACGCAGGGGTGCGTCGCCTTGATTCTGCTGAGAAATTCTCACGATCGGCCAGAAGTGGCCGCTCACGTCTTCCGGTCGTCCTTCGCATGGCGAAGACCGATCCCATCGCCTGATCCACTTCGGATGGGTCGACAGGGAGGCGCCGCTCGGTGGGGTTGCCCTTGGGCGGCGGTACCGGAATCTTCGAACCTTCAGCGACTCCCTATCTACGGTGTGCGACGTGTCATGGCAAGTCGCAACTCGGGGGCGAATGCCGGGTCGCATCAAGATTTCCACCATATGTTTCTGCAGAATCTGACGTTTTTACCAGCGCCCAGGGCGCTCGGCGCGGTGCGGGGGCCGCGCGCGGTGAAAAATCGGGAAGCGGGGTTACCCTTCAGGATAGGTTAACCATGGGTGGCTTACAGGAGTACAAAGCTCCAGAGGGGGATGGCTGGAGAAGTGGTGGTGAGACGCGGGCTCCGTACTGCTGGGGTTGTGGCCGCCGTAGGTGCCGGCCTCGCGTTGCTATGCCCTGTTTCGACCCGCGCCCAGATGCCGGTGCCGGTAACCGCGGTGGACGAGGCGCTTCCGGTCGCGAGCGAGGCCCGGCTCGCCGGTGACGACAAGCAGACCCGGCTCGTCATCGACCTCACCCGCAAGATCGATGTGCGCGCCTTCACCATCGCCGATCCCTATCGCGTGGTGATCGATATCCCCCAGGTCAATTTCCAGTTCCCGGCGAAGACCGGGGAGCGCGGTCGCGGCATCGTCAAGGCGTTCCGCTTCGGCGTCGTCATGAAGGGGCGCTCGCGGATCGTCATCGACGTCACCGGACCGGTGCGGGTTTCCCGCGCCTTCGTGGTCGATCCCGCCGAGGGCCAGCCGGCCCGCCTCGTCGTCGATCTCGCGCCGGTCGATCGCGAAACCTTCCTGCGTGCGGCGGCGATCGACAACCATCTGCCGAAGGCGCCCGAGCCCCCGGCACCCCGCGAGGACGCCGCCAAGGCGCCCGGCGATACCCGGCCGATGATCGTGGTCGATCCCGGCCATGGCGGCATCGACAACGGCACCCACGCGCCGAGCGGCGAACAGGAAAAGGATCTCGTGCTGCGGTTCGCCACCATGCTGCGCGAGAAGCTCGACAAGACCGGCAAGTACCGGGTGGCGATGACGCGCGCCGACGACACCTTCGTGCCGTTGAACGACCGGGTGCGCTTCGCCCGCGGCCAGGGCGCGCAGCTCTTCATCTCGATCCACTGCGATGCGCTCGCGCGCGGTGAAGGCAGCGCCGACGGGGCGACGATCTATACCGCGTCCGACAAGGCCTCGGATGCCGAGGCGCAGCGGCTCGCCGACGCGGAAAACCGCGCCGACATCATCGCCGGCGTCAATCTCGCCGCCGAGTCCGACGACATCGCCGACATCCTGATCGACCTCGCCCAGCGCGAGACGAAGACGTTCTCGGCCTCGTTCGCGCGCCTCGTCGCCACCGAGTTCAAGTCGGCGACCCGCCTGCACAAGAATCCGTTGAGGTCGGCGGGCTTCCGCGTCCTCAAGGCGCCCGACATCCCCTCGGTGCTGATCGAGCTCGGCTATGTCTCCAATCCTGCCGACCTCAAGCAGATGGTCTCCGACCAGTGGCGCGCGCGCACGAGCGAGGCGGTCGCGCAGGCGGTCCACACCTATTTCACCACCCGGCTCGCCGGCGGCGTCCGGCCCTGACCGACGCGCGTCCAAGCGGGGCCGGACATTTGGCGTAATTCGCCGTCCAGGCGGCGCCGATCTGACAAAGTTTAACCATAAAACCGGGCGACGAAATGCTCGGTCGCGGGACGATCGACTTGGGTGATCGGGGGCGGCTTCCGCGCGAGCGGCGGCCGGGATGAGGAGACAAAAGTCTCCTCCACGGGGGATTGACGGTCGATGAGACTGCTATTTCGATTTTTCGGCTTCCTGTTCGCGCTCGGAACCCTCGTCTTCATCGTCGGCGTGGGGGCGATCTCCGGCCTGATCTACCATTACAACAAGGACCTGCCGGATTACTCCCAGCTCCAGGATTACGAGCCGCCGGTAATGACGCGGGTGCACGCCGCCGACGGCGAGCTGCTCGCTGAGTACGCCAAGCAGCGGCGCCTCTACCTGCCGATCCAACAGATCCCCAAGCTCGTCCTCAATGCCTTCATCTCGGCCGAGGATAAGAACTTCTACGAGCATCCCGGGCTCGATCTCGGCGGCATCTTCCGCGCCGGCATGGTGTATGCGCAGAACGTCGGCAAGGGACGCCGCCCGCAGGGCGCTTCCACCATCACCCAGCAGGTGGCCAAGAACTTCCTCCTGACCAACGAGGTGTCGTTCGACCGCAAGATCAAGGAAGCGCTGCTCGCGCTCAAGATCGAGCGCACCTACAGCAAGGAGCGCATCCTCGAGCTCTATCTGAACGAGATCTATCTCGGCTTCAGCGCCTATGGCATCGCCGCCGCCTCGCTGCTCTACTTCGACAAATCGGTGAACGAGCTCACGGTCGCCGAGGCGGCCTATCTCGCCGCGCTCCCCAAGGCGCCGAGCGACCTGCATCCATTCCGCAACCGCGACCGCGCCGTCGAGCGGCGCAACTACGTGATCGAACGCCTGGTCGAGAACGGCTACGTCGCCGCCGACGCCGGCGAGAAGGCGAAGAAGGAGCCGCTGACCATCGCCCAGCGCGCGACCGGCACGCACATCTTCGCCGCCGACTATTTCGCCGAGGACGTGCGGCGCGAGATTCTCGACAAATTCGGCGAGAAGCGGCTCTACGAGGGCGGCCTCTCGGTGCGCACCACCCTCGACCCGAAGATCCAGGGTATCGCCCACAAGGCATTGTCCGACGGCCTCGTGCACTATGACGAGAATCAGGGTTATCGCGGCCCGCTCTCCAAGATCGACATCAGCGGCGACTGGGGCGTCAAGCTCGCCGACGTGCGCGCCTTCTCCGACATCGGCTGGCGGCTCGCGGTCGTGCTCGAAACCGGCGACCAAGCGGCGCGGATCGGGCTGCAGCCGGCGCGCGAGCCGGGTGGCGCGGTGGTGCGCGATCGCCAGATCGGCATCATTCCCGTCGACGGCGCCAAGTGGGCGAAGGCGTCGAGTGCCAAGCAGCCGCTGCGGCTCTCGACGTTCCTCAACCCCGGTGACGTGATCTATGTCGAGCCGCTCGGCCCGGGCAAGGAAGGCCAGTACAAGCTCCACCAGATTCCCGAGGTGTCCGGCGGCATGGCGGTGATGGACCCGCTGACCGGACGCGTGCTCGCCCTCGTCGGCGGCTTCTCCTTCGACCAGAGCCAGTTCGACCGCGCCACCCAGGCGATGCGCCAGCCGGGCTCGTCCTTCAAGCCGTTCGTCTATTCGGCCGCGCTCGACAACGGCTATACGCCGTCGAGCATCGTCGTCGACGCTCCGATCGAGATCGACCAGGGCCCCGGCATCGGCATCTGGCGTCCGGAGAACTACTCGACCGGCAAGTATTACGGGCCGCAGACGCTGCGCTTCGGCATCGAGCAGTCGCGCAACGTCATGACCGTCCGGCTCGCCCAGGACATCGGCATGCCGCTGATCGGCGAATACGCCAAGCGCTTCGGTGTCTACGACAACCTGCCCAATTATCTCTCCTATGCGCTCGGCGCCGGCGAAACGACGGTGCTGCGCATGGTGACGGCCTATTCGATGATCGCGAACGGCGGCCGCCGGGTCACCTCGACGCTGATCGACCGCGTCCAGGACCGCTACGGCAAGACCATCTACCGGCACGACCAGCGCGAATGCCCGGCCTGCGACGCGAAGAAGTGGGACAATCAGGCCGAGCCCGGACTGATCGACCGGCGCGAGCAGGTGCTCGATCCGATGACGGCCTATCAGATCACGTCGATCATGGAAGGCGTGGTCCAGCGCGGCACGGCGACGGTGGTGCGTGAGGTCGGCAAGCCCGTCGCCGGCAAGACCGGCACCACCAACGACGAGAAGGACGCCTGGTTCGTCGGCTTCACACCCGATCTCGTGATCGGCGTCTACATCGGCTACGACAAGCCGCGCCATCTCGGCCGCAACGCGACCGGCGGCCACCTTTCGGCGCCGATCGCCAAGGACTTCCTCAAGGCGGCGCTCGCCGACAAGCCGGCGATGCCGTTCAAGGTGCCGCCCGGCATCAAGCTGATCCGGGTCGACGTCAAGACCGGCCAGCGTGCAACGCCGAGCACCCAGAGCGCGATCCTGGAGGCTTTCAAGCCCGGCACGGCACCGCCCGACTCGAGCGCGCTCGTGAGCATGGACGGCAGCGGGGCCGGCGCGAGCCCGGACGCCGACCGCGCAGTGCGCACCGGGGTTACCGGCGGGTTGTACTGACGCGGTTTGCCCGAGGGCGCCCAACGTGGTTGCGCGGCGCCCTCAAGCTCGCTACATCCCGCGCAGACACAGGATTTTCGCCGACTACCTCGCCTCACTGTCATCGCCCGGCTTGACTAGGCGATCCAGTAGCCACCGGCCGTGAGTGCCGGATCGCCGGGCCGGATCATGCCGGGACCACGGAGGCGGGTGCTGGCCAACACGAGCAAAGCACAGGTCGAGCAAAATGCGCGCTGAAATCGAGACCCTCGTCGAGGAGATCAAGCAGTCGGTCGGGCTGCTGAGGAGGCATCTTTGACTTCGACAAGGCGCGTGCCCGTCTCGCCGAGCTGAACCATCTCGCCGAAGACCCCAACCTCTGGAACGATCCGCAGAAGGCGAGCCGCCTGATGCAGGAGCGCACCTCGCTCGAGGACAGCCTCACGGCCATCGGCCGCATCGAGCGCGAGGTCGAGGACCAGACCACATTGATCGAGCTCGGCGAGGCCGAGAACGACGCCTCGGTGGTCTCCGACGCCGAGGCCGTGCTCCGCCGCCTCAAGACCGAGGTGGCGCGGCGCGAGCTCGAAGCGCTGCTTTCCGGCGAGGCCGACAGCTTCGACACCTTCCTCGAGGTCCATGCCGGGGCCGGCGGCACCGAGAGCCAGGATTGGGCCTCGATGCTGCTGCGCATGTACACCCGCTGGGCCGAGCAGCACGGCTACAAGGTCGAATATCTCGAGGAGACCCAGGGCGAAGAGGCGGGCCTGAAGTCTGCGACGGTGCAGATCAAAGGCCACAACGCCTTTGGTTGGTTGAAGAGCGAGGACGGCGTGCACCGCCTGGTGCGCATCTCGCCGTTCGATTCGAACGCCCGCCGCCACACCTCGTTCGCGAGCGTCAACGTCTATCCGGTGGTCGACGACCGAATCATCATCGACATCAACGAATCCGACGTGCGCACCGACACCATGCGCTCCGGCGGCGCCGGCGGCCAGCACGTCAACAAGACCGAATCGGCGGTGCGCCTCACCCACATCCCGACCGGCATCGCGGTGGTGTGCCAGGCCGAGCGCTCCCAGCACAAGAACCGGGCCCAGGCCTGGGTGATGCTGCGCGCCCGCCTCTACGAGCGCGAATTGAAGCGCCGCGAGGCCCAGGCTGTGGCCGAGCAGGCGGCCAAGACCGACATCGGCTGGGGCCACCAGATCCGCTCGTACGTGCTGCAGCCCTACCAGATGGTCAAAGACCTGCGCACCGGCGTCTCGACCTCGAACACCGGCGGCGTCCTCGACGGCGACCTCGACGAGTTCATGGCCGCAGCGCTCGCGCAAAAGGCCTTCGGCGAGGAGCCGGTGGTGGTGGAGGACGTGGACTAAGCGGCGTCCCGGCTCGTCGGACCGCGTCGCCCGATTGGAGCCCGAGGTGCAGCCAAATGTCCGCGGATTCGGCCTCCCATTGATGCTACCCTCCCGGCCAAGGCGGCCCTGTGAAACAAAGCCGCCGTAACCAAAGGGAGCAACCGATGCGCGCTTCGCGGCGGGACGTGCTGATCGGCTTGGCGTCGGGCCTCGCGGCTCCGGCTATCGCGGCAGAGAAATATCCGGTCCGGCCGGTTCGGCTGATCTCCGGATTTCCGGCGGGCGGCGCCGTCGACATCACCGCGCGGGTGATCGCCGACTGGATGTCGAGCGACCTCGGCCAACAGGTCTACGTCGAGGACCGCGGCGGTTCCGGCGGCAACATCGGCGCCCAGGCGGCGATCACCTCGCCTCCCGACGGCTACACGCTGCTGTTCGACGCGCCGAACAACGCGATCAGCGCGTCGCTCTACAAGAAGCTGCCGTTCGATTTCATTCGCGACACCGTGCCGGTCGCCGGCATCATGCGGCTCACCAACGTCATGGTGATCCCGCCCTCGATGCCGTGGAAGACGGTCGCCGACTTCATCGCCTACGGCAAGGCGAACCCCGGCAAGATCAGCTTCGCCTCCTCCGGCAACGGCACCTCGGTGCACATGTCGGGAGAACTGTTCAAGGCGATGACCGGGATCGACATGCTGCACGTGCCCTATCGCGGCGCGGCCGGCGCCTATCCCGACCTGATGACGGCGAAAGTCCACGTGCTGTTCGACAACCTGCCGGGCTCGATCGAGTTCGTGCGCACCGGGCAGTTGCGCGCGCTCGCAGTGACGGTCGCCAAGCGCTGGCCCGCGCTGCCGGACATGCCCACGATCGCAGAGACCGTCCCGGGCTACGAGGCGAGCGTGTGGTACGGCATCTCGGCGCCCCGCGGCACGCCGCCGGAGATTGTCGATATCCTCAACAGGTCCATCACGGCCGGCCTTTCCGATCCCAAGACCAAGGCGAAGCTCGCCGATCTCGGAGGCATTCCGATGCCGATGAAGCCCGCCGAGTTCGGCAAGCTCATCTCGGAGGAAACCGAGAAATGGGCGAAGGTCGTGAAGTTCGCGAACATCTCGGTGGATTGAGTTATCGCTCGTCATTCCGGGCCGCCGAAGGCGGCACCCGGAATCCGGAAATTGCGGCGGCAGGACCTGGATTCCGGGTTCGGTGCCTCTACTACTGCGTCACAAATTCGTAGGGTGTGCAAAATCGCGCTGTGAGGGTCTGACAGCGTGCGCAACCGCGCTGCGCGATTTTGCGCACGCGATCGGCCGAGGAACCGCGGTTGCACACCCTACCTGCGCTTGCGACACAGTAGTGCTTCGCGCCGCCCCGGAATGACTGGTTCCAAGCCGCGGCATTGCGCACCCCACCCGGACATGTTTCGTCTTGCTTTGCGCCATGCAAAGCGATTCGCCGAAATGTCCGCGGCCTATCTCGACAAGCTCAATGCCGACCAGCGCCGCGCCGTCCTCCACGGCGTCGATGAGGACACGGCCCTCCTCATCATTGCCGGCGCCGGCTCGGGCAAGACGGCGACGCTGGCGCACCGCGTCGTGCATCTCGTCGCCAACGGCGCCGATCCCCGCCGCATCCTGCTGATGACGTTCTCGCGCCGCGCCGCCGTCGAAATGACGCGGCGGGTCGAGCGGATCGGCCGGGAGGCAGGGACGAGCGGATCGGGCGGTGCAGGCGCACGCCTCGGCACGCTCGCCGGCACGCTGGCGAGCACCCTGCCCTGGGCCGGCACCTTCCACGCCATCGGCGCCCGCCTGTTGCGGGACTATGCCGCGCAAATCGGCGTCGACCCCGCCTTCACCATCCATGATCGCGAGGATTCCGCGGACCTGATGAATCTGGTCCGCCACGATCTCGGCTTCTCCGCGAAAGAACACCGGTTTCCCACCAAGGCGACCTGCCTCGCGATCTACTCCCGCGCCGTCAATGCCGAGGAGGACCTCGCGGCGGTGCTCATGAAGGCCTATCCGTGGTGCGCGTCGTGGGAGGACGAGCTGCGCACGCTGTTCGCCGCCTATCTCGACGCCAAGCATCGTCAGCACGTGCTCGACTACGACGACCTCCTGCTCTACTGGGCGCAGATGATGTGCGAGCCGTCGATCGCTGCCGACGTCGCGGCGCGTTTCGATCACGTGCTGGTCGACGAGTATCAGGACACCAACCGGCTGCAGGCCTCGATCCTGATGCAGTTGAAGCCCGACGGGCGCGGGCTCACCGTGGTCGGCGACGACGCCCAGGCGATCTACTCGTTCCGCGCCGCGACGGTGCGCAACATCCTCGATTTCCCCACGCAATTCCGCGAGCCGGCGTCGGTGGTCACGCTCGCACGCAATTACCGCTCGACCGAGCCCATCCTCGCCGCCTCGAATGCGGTGATCTCGCTCGCGGCCGAGCGCTTCACCAAGGAGCTGTGGTCGGGACGCGCCTCGAGCGACCGGCCACGGCTCGTCACCGTCACCGACGAAGCCGAGCAGGCGCGCTATGTCGCGCACCGCGTGCTGGAAAATCGCGAGCGCGGCAGCGCGCTCAAGGCTCAGGCCGTGCTGTTCCGCGCCTCGCACCACTCGGCCGCGCTGGAGATCGAGCTCAGCGTTCGCGGCATTCCCTTCGTCAAGTTCGGCGGGCTCAAATTCCTCGACAGCGCGCACGTCAAGGACCTGCTCGCCTGCCTGCGCTTTGCCGAGAACCCGCGCGACCGCGTCTCCGGCTTCCGCGTATTGCAGCTCCTGCCGGGGATCGGGCCCGCCAAGGCCGGCCATATACTGGAGGCGGGCGCCGATAACACCGCGCTCGCCGAGCTGCGCGCACCCGGCGCGGACCGCGCCGAATGGCAGGCGTTTGCCGAGATGATCCGCCACCTCTCGCTGCGGCTCGCCGCCTGGCCCGCCGAGATCGAAACGGTGCGGCGCTGGTATGAGCCGCATCTCGAGCGCCGCCACGACGACGCGCCGTCCCGCAAGGCCGACCTCGTGCAGCTCGAGGAGATCGCGGCGAGCTATCCGAGCCGCGAGCGCTTCCTCACCGAGCTCACCCTCGATCCCCCCGATGCGACGAGCGACGAGGCGGGCCCGGCGTACAAGGACGAGGACTATCTCATCCTCTCGACCATCCATTCCGCCAAGGGCCAGGAGTGGTCGTCGGTGTTCTTGCTCAACACTGTCGACGGCTGCATCCCCTCCGATCTCGCCGCCGGCGAGACCGAGGAGATCGAGGAGGAGCGCCGCCTGCTCTATGTCGCGATGACGCGGGCGAAGAACGAGCTCGATCTCATCGTGCCGCAGCGCTTCTACGTGCACCAGCAGTCGCGCAACGGCGACCGCCACCTCTATGCGTCGCGCACCCGCTTCATCCCGGACGCGCTGCTGCGTTTCTTCGAGCAGGGCACCTGGCCGGTACGCCCGGCGGCACCGCGTACGGCCGCTACTGCCGAGACGCGGATCGACGTCGCAGCAAAGCTGCGGGCGCGGTGGCGGTGATGTTGGACCGTAGCCCGGATTGAGCGCAGCGAAATCCGGCGGCAGCGGTGCCCGTCATTTGAGCTCGCGGCATTTCGCGCGTCCGACCCGGATTTCGCTCCGCTCAATCCGGGCTACGAGCTTTCAATTCAGCAATAGCGGCAAAGGCGGCAGCAACCCCGCGCAAGGAATGCCGCCTTGTCCGCCCTACCTCCGTGCCAGCGATCCCGGGCCCCTCTTCGGCCTCTCGACGCAGCACAGGAGAGTTACATGAAAACCACGTCCGCCGTCATCGTGGCGGCCATCATGGCGCTTGCTCTCACCGCAGGTGAAGCCAGCGCCCGGCAGTCCCACCGCGAGCAGGCGCGGGATTACCAGACTCACCAGTACGCACCGTCATCGAACGAATACGAGTCCCTCGCGCAGGGCCGCCAATCCAATCCGAACCCGGATCGGCAGCTCTACGTGCCCGAATTGCCGTTCTGATTTCGCTCACTGAGTCTCGCCTATCCCGCTGCGAAGCCAGCCGGCGATCCGCTCCACCGCCTCGCGCATTTCCGCCGTCGACCCCGCATAGCTGAAGCGGATGTAGTGGCGCCCGTGCACCGGATCGAAATCGATGCCGGGGGTCGCGGCGACGCCCGCCTCCTCCAGCATGCGGCCGGCGAAAGCGAAGCTGTCGTCGCAGAAGCGGGAGACGTCGGCGTAGAGGTAGAACCCGCCGTCCACGGGAAGGAAATTGCCGAGTCCGGCGCGCGGCAAGCCTTCGACGAGAACGCGGCGGTTGTCCTCGTAGCCGTGCTTGACGGCCTCCATTTCCGCGGCGCCGTCGAATGCCGCGCGCGCCGCGATCTGTGAGAGCGTCGGCACCGAGATCGCGAAGCTCTGCTGCAGCCGCTCGATCGGGCGAACCAACGCTTCCGGCGCCACCATCCAGCCGACCCGCCAGCCGGTCATGCAGAAGTACTTCGAGAACGAATTGATGATCATCGCATTGCCCGAATGGGCGAGCGCGGTCTGCGCCGGAAATGCGTAGTCGAGCCCGTGATAGATCTCGTCGGAGATGCAGCGGATGCCCTCCCCTTCCGCCGCGGCAATGAGCGCGGCGAGCGCATCGCCTGTCATCATGGTGCCGGTCGGATTGGCGGGGCTTGCGAACAGCACGCCGGCGAGCGGGCTCGCACGATGCGCGGCGATCACGTCGTCGGCCGTGAGCGCCCAGCGGTTGTTCGCCGACATCTCGATCGCCACCGGCTCGCAACCGAGCGCCGCGAGGATGTTGCGATAGGGCGGGTAGCCCGGACAGGCGATGGCGACCCGGTCGCCCGGCTCGAACATGGCGAGAAAGGCGAGCATGAAGCCCGCCGACGAGCCTGTCGTGACGATGACGCGGCCGGGATCGAGGTCGATGCCGTAGCGCTCGCGGTAATGGGCGGCGATGCGCGCCCGCAGCGGCGCAATGCCGAGCGACTCGGTATAGCCGACCGGCCCCCCGAGGGCGGCTTGCGCGGCGGCGCGTGCGCTCGTCGGCGCCGCCGCGGCCGGCTGGCCGACCTCCATGTGGATGATCCGCCGCCCCGCGGCTTCGAGCCGCGCCGCCCTCGCCACCACGTCCATCACGATGAAAGCGGGCACGTCGCTGCGCAGCGAGGGCGTCACCAGCCGCCGTGTCAGATCAAGCATGAGTTACACGCCCCTCGCCTCTCATGAACCGCCCCTGTCCCGCCGCATTTGGCGTTTTGGTACCGATCTTGCGCAGAATCCTCGTGTCCGTGGACTGCGTCGGCGGCATGACGGTGTTGGGCGCGTGCGTAGCGTAGCGCCGCGGGGTGGAGCAATAGCTAAACCAGATGACACCTGAATATTTTCCTCATAGGTCGCGGTGTCACCGACCCTCACGCGTGGTCCGGCCCTCACGCGTGGTCGCCATGGTCACCGCCTGCGCCGTCGCGCTTGCAAGCGTGCCCGCGCGCGCCCAGGGCGCCGGCGGCCTGCCGGTGATCCGCGACGCCGAGATCGAGCAGCTGCTGCGGGACTATGGCTCGCCCGTTCTCAAAGCGGCCGGCCTCGGCCAGCGCAACATCCGCGTCGTCATCATCAACGATCGCTCCTTCAACGCCTTCGTCATCGACGCCAAGCGCATCTTCGTCAACGCCGGCGCCCTGATGGACTCGGAGACGCCGAACCAGATCATCGGCGTGATGGCCCACGAGACCGGCCACATCACCGGCGGCCACCTGAGCAAGCTGCGTTCCGAGCTCGCCAATGCGCAGACCGCGGCGATCCTTACTATGCTGCTCGGGGTCGGCGCCATGGCCGCCGCGGCGACGTCGAGGAGCGGCGCCGTGGGCGGCAATCCCGCGATCGGGATGATCGGTGCACAGGGCATGATCGAGCGCTCGCTGCTCGCCTATGCGCGCCAGCAGGAGGAGCAGGCCGACCGCGCCGGCGTCGGCTTCCTCAAGGCGACCAACCAGTCGCCCAAGGGCATGTACGACACCTTCAAGCGGTTCGCCGACCAGATGCTGTTCTCCGCCGGCCGGGCCGATCCCTACCTGCAGTCGCACCCGATGCCGACCGAGCGTCTCGCTGCGCTCTCGGAAATCGCCAAGAACGATCCCAACTGGAACAAGAAGGATTCCCCGGAGCTGCAGGCGCGCCACGATCTCATGCGCGCCAAGCTGTTCGGCTTCATGGAGCGGCCGGACACCCTGCTGCGGCGCTATCCGCCGAGCGACACCAGTCTCCCGGCGCGCTACGCCCGCGCGGTTTCGACCTACCGCCACGCCGATCTGCGCCTTGCGCTCGGCCAGATGGATGCGCTGATCGCCGCGCAGCCCAACAATCCCTATTTCTACGAGCTCAAGGGCCAGGCGCTGGTCGAGGCCGGCCGCACCCAGGAGGCGATCCCGCTGCTCCGCCACGCGATCTCGCTCGCTCCCGACCCGACCCTGATGCGGGTGCTGCTCGGCCAGGCGCTGGTCGCGACCAGCACCCCCGCGCTGCAGGACGAGGCGGTGGCGACGCTGCGCCATGCGCTCGCGACCGACCCCGACCTTCCCGACGCCTACGATCAGCTTGCCATGGCCTATGGGCGCAAGAACGACCTCGCCGACGCCGACCTCGCCTCGGCCGAGGCGGCGCTCGCGCGCGGGCAGCTGCCGGTGGCGCGCCAACTTGCGAGTCGCGCCAAGGGGCGCTTTCCGATAGGATCGCCGGGTTGGGTGAAAGCCGACGACATCGCGTCCGTCAAGCCGCCACCGAAGCCCCGGTTGTTCTGAAACAAGCTTCGAGAATCACAACAAGGACCCAGACAATGATCGCGAAGACCGTTCGTGTGGCCGGAGCATCCGTTTTCGTCTCGCTGATGCTCGCCGCCGTGGCACCGGCCGCCGAGCCGAACTTTTCCGCGCCGCAGAAGACCGAGATCGAGAAGATCATCCGCGATTACCTCGTTACCCATCCCGAGGTGCTGCAGGAGGCGATCGCCGAGCTCGACAAGCGGCAGGCCGCCGCCGACACCGCGAAGGCCAAGGCCGCCGTCGCCGCCAATGCCGAGACGCTGTTCGATTCCAGCCGCCAGGTCGTGCTCGGCAACCCCAAGGGCGACGTCACCCTGGTCGAGTTCTTCGACTACAATTGCGGTTTCTGCAAAGGCGCGCTGCCGACCCTGGTCGACCTGATGAAGGACGACACCAAGCTCAAAGTCGTCCTCAAGGAGTTCCCGGTGCTCGGCCCCGGCTCGGTAGAGGCAGCAAAGGTCGCCGTCGCCGTGCGGATGCAGGACAAGTCCGGCAAGAAATATCTCGACTTCCACCAGAAGCTGCTGGGCGGCCGCGGTCAGGCCGACAAGGCCCGCGCTCTCGCGGTCGCCAAGGAAGTCGGAATGGACATGGCTCGGCTCGAGAAGGACATGGCGAGCGACGAGGCCCGCGTGTCTCTCGAGGAGAGCCTCAAGCTCGCCGAGACGCTCGGACTTAACGGCACGCCGAGCTACGTCGTCGGTGACGATGTCGTGATCGGCGCGGTCGGCATGGAGGCGCTGCGCGGCAAGATCGCCATGGCCCGCTGCGGCAAGGAAACCTGTTGATCAGGAAGAGCCGGGCGAGCTTCTCCCCGGCACTCGATTTGCTGGGAACGCACGTCCGGAAAACCCCGGCCGCGCGGAAGACGGGACGCGATGCCGGGCACGGTTTACGTCATCAACGGGCCGAACCTGAACCTGCTCGGCACCCGCGAGCCGGAAAAATACGGCCGCTCGACCCTCGCCGACGTCGAGGCGCTATGCCGCAGCGCTGCCTCGCGTCACGGGTTGGGGCTGGAGTTCCGCCAGTCGAACCACGAGGGCGATATCGTCGACTGGTTCCATGAAGCGGGGCGGGCGGGCGCCGTCGGCATCGTCATCAATCCGGCCGCCTACACTCATACGTCGGTCGCGATCTTCGACGCCATTCACGCGGTCGCGTTGCCGACCATCGAGGTCCACATCACCAACATTCATGCCCGCGAATCCTGGCGCCATAAGTCCTATGTGTCCTTGGCGGCCAAGGGCATCATCTGCGGCTTCGGCATCGCGGGCTACGCGCTTGCGATCGACGGCCTCGCCGCCCTCCTCGAGCAACAGAGCGGGGGAAGCGGTGAGCGGCCCCGACAAGCCCGCGGTCGACGAGGAGATGGTGCGCTCGCTGGCGCGCCTGCTCGACGAAACGCGGCTCACCGAGATCGAGATCGAGCAGGGCGGCCTGCGCGTGCGCGTCGCCCGCCAGGCCGCTGCGCCCGCGCCATTCGCGATCGCGGCCGCCGAGAGCCAGCGCCCGATCGCCGCTGTGATCAACGCGCACGCCGCGGCCGACCCCGCCGAGCATCCCGGCCTCGTAGCGTCGCCGATGGTCGGCACCGCCTATCGCGCGCCCGAGCCCGGCGCCAAGACTTTCTGCGAGGTCGGGAGCGTGGTGAAGGCCGGCGACACGCTCCTCATCATCGAGGCGATGAAGACGATGAATCAGATTCCCGCTCCGCGGTCGGGCACGGTGATGCAGATACTGTTCGAGGACTCCCAACCGGTGGAATTCGGCGAGCCGCTGATGGTCATCGAGTGAGCGCGCAGGTTTCGGCGCCATGTTCGAGAAAATCCTGATCGCCAACCGCGGCGAGATCGCGCTGCGCATCCTGCGCGCGTGCAAGGAGCTCGGGATTCCGACCGTCGCCGTGCATTCGACCGCCGACGCCGACGCCATGCATGTGCGGCTCGCCGACGAGAGCGTGTGCATCGGGCCGCCTCCCGCGCGCGAGAGCTACCTCAACGTGCCGGCGCTGCTCACCGCCTGCGAGATCACCGGCGCCGACGCCGTGCATCCCGGCTACGGCTTCCTTTCGGAGAACGCGCGCTTTGCCGAAATCCTGATCGAGCACGGGGTGCATTTCATCGGCCCCAAGCCCGAGCACATCCGCCTCATGGGCGACAAGATCGAGGCGAAACGCACCGCAAAGCGGCTCGGCATCCCGGTGGTGCCGGGCTCGGCTGGCGGTGTCGCCTCGGAAGCCGAGGCGCTCGCCATCGCCCGCGACATCGGCTTTCCCGTGCTCGTCAAGGCGGCCGCCGGCGGCGGCGGGCGCGGCATGAAGGTCGCCCATCGCGCGGCCGATCTCGCCATCGCCTTCGCGACCGCGCGCGCCGAGGCGAAGGCCGCGTTCGGCGACGAGGCGGTCTATTTCGAGAAATACCTCGAGCGCCCGCGCCACATCGAGATCCAGGTGCTGGGCGACGGCAGGGGCAGCGCCATCCATCTCGGCGAACGCGACTGCTCGCTCCAGCGCCGCCATCAGAAGGTCCTCGAGGAGAGCCCCTCCCCCGCGCTCAACGCCTCCGAGCGTGAGCGGATCGGCGAGATCGTCGCCGCGGCGATGCGCGAATTGAAATATCTCGGCGTCGGCACTGTCGAGTTTCTCTACGAGAACGGCGAGTTCTATTTCATCGAGATGAACACGCGCATCCAGGTCGAGCATCCCGTCACCGAGATGATCACCGACATCGACCTCATCCTCGAGCAGATCCGCATCGCCAACGGCGCCCCGCTCGCGATCGAGCAGAAGGACGTGACGTTCCACGGCCACGCCATCGAGTGCCGCATCAATGCCGAGAGCCCGGTGTCGTTCCGCCCGTCGCCGGGAAAGATCGTGCACTACCATCCGCCGGGCGGGATGGGGGTGCGGATCGATTCGGCCGCCTATCAGGGCTACGTGATCCCGCCCTATTACGACTCGCTACTCGGCAAGCTCATCGTGCACGGCAAGACGCGGTCGGAGTGCCTGATGCGGCTACGCCGCGCGCTCGACGAGTTCGTCCTCGACGGGATCGAGACGACGCTGCCGCTGTTTCGCGCGCTGGTGCGCGAGACCGACATCCTCAACGGCGAATATCACATCCACTGGCTGGAGCAGTTCCTGGCGAAGGGCGCCGCGGAGGAATAGCCGCGGTGCTCCAGGCTCACGGGGCGCATGCCGGCCGCGTGCCGATCGTCAGGCCGCCGTGCGATCGCCGACCATCCGCTCGACCGTGCGGCAGGCCTGCGCGAGGATGAAAGGCTTCGGCAGGAAGGCCGAGCCGGGCACTGGATCCTTGGGCCTGGTGCGGCCGGAGGCATAGACCACGCCGATGCCGGCATCGAGCGCGCGGCTCTGGCGCGCGAGCTCGGAGCCGTCGATGTCGCCGCCGAGGTCGATGTCGGTGAAGAGCACGTCGGCATGGCCGCCGGCGGCGAGATAGCAGAGCGCATCGCGGCCGTTACTGAAGGCATGGACCGCGTACCCCGCCTCGCTGAGCGCGACCTCGATCATCCGGCACATCAGGAACTCGTCCTCGACCAGAAGTACATCCGGCAGCGCCGCCTCGCCCATCAGGTACTCCGTTGCAGGCCGCTGCGCGCCTCTCGCCCGTGCGGCGTTTATTTCGAATGTGATTAAAATTATCGCGGTCAGGCCTTAACGCTCGGTTAAGCGAATCGTCGCCGTCGCCACCCCGATACCCGTTGCGGTCTCATGTGGGGCGCGCGCATTGTCTCCCGTCATGCCCGGGCGCCGCGTCGGCGGCGAACACGCAATCCAGCGTGCTTCTGAACCCAGACATGGATTTTCGGGGTTCGCGCTTGCGCGCGCGCCGGGATGGTTGCGAGGCCGTGAAGTTGGCGAGCGTGATCGGCTGCCTACATGCCGCGGCGTAAATCGCTTGCGGATCGGGCACGAAACGATCAATTTTACGAATTCGCCGCGAGACGCCATGGCCCGACGCGACTCCACACAGGTCGAGATCACACCCGAGGTGCTTCTCAAGGCCTATGCCTGCGGCATCTTTCCGATGGCGGAAAGCGCCGAAGATCCCGCGCTCTACTGGATCGAGCCGGAGCTGCGCGGCATCATTCCCCTCGACACCTTTCACGTGCCGTCGCGGCTCGCGCGCACGGTGCGCTCAGAGCCTTTCGAGGTCGTGTGCAACCGCGATTTCGACGCCGTCCTCGACGGCTGCGCCACGCCCGGGCCCGGGCGCACGCGCACCTGGATCAACGGACGCATCCGCAACCTCTATCGCAAGCTCTACGAGATCGGCCATTGCCACACCGTCGAGGCCTATGACGGCGCGGAGCTCGTCGGCGGACTCTACGGGGTGAGCCTCGGGCGCACGTTTTTCGGCGAGAGCATGTTCCATCGCGCCCGCGACGCCTCGAAGATTACGCTGGTGCATCTCGTCGCGCGGCTGCGCGCCGGCGGCTACCGCCTGCTCGATACCCAGTTCGTCACCGATCATCTGAAGACATTCGGAGCGACCGAGGTGCCGCGGCGGCAATATCACCGGCTGCTCGCCGACGCGCTCATCGGCGAAGCGGACTTTTCGGTGTACCCGCTCCATGCGCCGATCGCCGGCGCGACCGCGCTGTCCCGAGCCACGGCGCCGCCGGGCTAGTCGCGCGCCGCACGTCGCTCCCACACGGCCTCGAGGAGAACCGGGCGAGACACCGACACCGCTTGGAACGGAGAAATCCTTCGATGTTCGAGATACGGGAAGATGACCTTTCCGGTGATCAGACCCGGGCGCTCCTCGCGCTTCATCTCGCGGGTATGCACGCAAATTCACCGCCCGGCGGCGTCTTCGCGCTGGATTTGTCAGGCTTGCAAATTCCTGAAGTGACCGTTTGGACCGCTTGGCGCGGAAGCCGCATCGCGAGCGTCGGCGCCTTGAAGATGCTGCAAGACGACACCGCCGAGGTGAAGTCGATGCGAACCCACCCGGACTTTCTACGCAGCGGCGCGGCCTCCGCCATCCTCGAACGGATCATCACTGTGGCAAAGGCGCGAGACGTCAGGCGGCTCAGCCTCGAAACCGGCAGTGGCCCTGCCTTTGAAGCGGCCTTGGCGCTTTATCGGCGACGTGGGTTCGTTAATGGCGGCCCCTTCTCGGACTACGAGAAGAGCGCATTCAATCAGTTCCTGCATCTCGCGCTTTAGCGAGCACGACGACGGTCGTTGAGGAGTTGTGCCCTACCGCATCAGCGGCGGCTGCAGCACGGCGTCGGAAGGCGGCCGCGCTGCCGGTTGCCGCGGCGGGGCCTGGCGTTGCGGCGCGGCGGCCGAAGCCGGGCGTTGCTGGGCCGGCGCTCGCGCGGCGGGCGTGGTCGGTGGCGGTGCCGCCGCGGCCGGCGGCGGGACTTCGGCGACCGTCTGCGCGCCGCCTTTGCAGTCGGTGAGCCAGACGTCGTAGATCGGGTGCTCGACCGCATGCAGGCCGGGGCTCGCGGCGAACATCCAGCCGGTGAAGATGCGGCGAACCTCGCCCTGCAGCGTGACCTCGTCGACCTCGACGAAGCCGTCGGTGAGCGGGGTTTCGGTCGGCGGCCGCGTGTAGCAGGCGCGCGGCGTCACCTGCAGCGCGCCGAACTGGACGGTCTCGCCGATCGCGGCATCGAAAGTGGTGATGCGACCGGTGATCTTGTCGAGGCCGGAGAACACCGCCTTCGGATTGACGATCTTCGTCGCCGGCGGCTGCACCATTTCATCGGCGGGGCGCGTCTGGCCGGGAGCCGATGGCTGGCCGGGAGTCGTGCCCGGCTGGCCGGGAGCCGTGACGGCCGCCGTCGCGGGCCTTGGCAGCCCCGGAGATGCCGGCGGGGAAGCGACCGCCGCTGCGCCCGGAGGCGGCGGCAAATCCTCGCTCTGGACACGGCCGGGCAGCGGCACCGGCGCGAGCGTCGTCTGTTGGCTCGCGGCCGGAGGCAAGGTCTGGGCTTGCGGCGCCCCTGGAGGCTGCGCCTGATACCCAGGCGGCGGCTGGTACGAAGGCTGGGCCTGATACTGAGGCTGGGCCTGATATTGAGGCTGGGCCGTTCGCGGGGACCCCGCTTGGCGGCCGCGGCGGCGCGTCGCCACCACCGAACAGACCACCGAGGAATTGAGCGGCTGCCGGGCTTGGCATCAGGGCGATGCAGAGATTTGCCGCGACCACGGCGCCGGCCACGGCGATGCGCGGCATGATCATGGCGCGTGGCGTCATCACGGCCTGTGGCGTCGTCGCGGCCCGTGGTCTCGCAGGTAGCCGGCGTGCGATCATCGCTCGAAGAACCTTAGAAAACCGGCGCCAAGAACCCAACCAAGGACCTGCGCCCCCCATCCAGCCGGTTAACACGGTGATTGCGGCACCGAGAGGGCGCAATACGGCGAGGGCGCAATGCGGCGGGGCACTATACGGCGGGTCGCGATGCGGGCGCACCCGCCCTGCAAAAGCCTGCGATTTCAGCGGCCGGGGACCCAGGGCTTGTAATCCCCTGTCGCCTTTGGCCGGCGATTCTGCGCGAGGGTCGAGCCGGTCGGGCGATAGGCCGCCGGGGTGCCGGTGAGATTCGGGCGATGCGGCTTCCACCACGGCCGCGGCGTCACCTTCTCCTCGGTCGGCGGCGTATCGACGGTGTGGTGCATCCAGCCGTGCCAGGCCGGTCCGATGGTCGAGGCCTCGACGAGGCCGTTGTACTCAACCCAGCGCCGCTCGAAGCCGAGGGTCGGATCGATGCGGCCGCCTTTCGTTCGGTAGTAGCGATTCCCGTATTCGTCGGTGCCGACGAGCTCGCCGAACCGCGCCGTCCACAGCATGGTGCCGAACGTCGTCCCGTTCCACCACGTGAAGGTACGGAGCAGGAATTGCTTGAGCGTCATCGGTCCGGCCTGAAATGCTGCGATGCAGGGGTTGATGCCATCGCCTGTCTGCCATGTCCATAGGCCGGCTATCGAATTGACCCGGTCATTGGAGACGGCCGCTTGATACCGTTGGGCGCCCGGAGGCGGCGACTTTGCCCCTCGATTCTTGCGCTACCATTCTACCGGCAAGGCCGCCGCGACCCGGCGTGACATCCACATGAATTTTTCATGGCGGAATGGTCCACAGGCCCCCTTCCGAATTTCCTCCGGATTCCCGATACTTGCGCCCTCCCCCGAGATTCGTCCCCAGAATTTTCCACCACCACACTATATTTAGTATTTGATTCAAACTCGGTCCCTAAAGCTTGACGTCGCCGCTGGAGTCGTCCTAGCCTTCTGAGGCTCGGCGGGAACGAGTAAGCAGTGCCCGCCGTGCTTTCCCCGCGAAGGCTTGAGGTGCTTGCCCGCCATGGCCAAATGGCTTGGAGGGACGGCGTTGTGCTGCCGACGCGGGGTCAGTTGGCGGTGACATGCGACGAGCATGAAAAGGCGACCGGCACGAGCCGGCGGTAGCAGGGCGTAACAGGGCGTTGAGATGAGTGAACGAGTTGGGAGGGGTACGCAGGGACAGATGCGCACCCGTGGTGGAAGGGGCCGGAGGACTCACTCGTGAGGGCCGACCGGACATAAGGGGCAGGACGATGCGAATCGAGCGGCGCTATACCAAGGACGGCCAGTCACCTTACGCGGAGATCGAATTCCGCCTGACCACGAGCGAGATTCGCAACCCTGACGGATCGGTGGTGTTCCATGCCGATGACGTCGAGGTCCCCGCCGCGTGGTCGCAGGTCGCGTCCGACGTGCTGGCGCAGAAGTATTTCCGCAAGGCCGGAGTCCCCGCGCGCCTGAAGAAGGTCGAGGAGGAGACCGTCCCGTCCTGGCTGTGGCGCTCCGTCGCCGACGAGGCGGCGCTCAAGGAGATGCCCGAGAAGGACCGCATGGTCGGCGAGACCTCGGCGAAGCAGGTGTTCGACCGCCTCGCCGGCACCTGGACCTATTGGGGCTGGAAGGGTGGCTATTTCGACACCGAGGAGGACGCCCGCGCCTTTTACGACGAGCACCGCGCCATGCTCGCCCTGCAGATGGCGGCACCGAACTCGCCGCAATGGTTCAACACCGGCCTGCACTGGGCCTATGGCATCGACGGCCCGAGCCAGGGCCACTTCTACGTCGATTACGCCACCGGCAAGCTCGTCAAGTCGAAGTCGGCCTACGAGCATCCGCAGCCGCATGCCTGCTTCATCCAGTCGATCGCCGACGACCTCGTCAACGAGGGCGGGATCATGGATTTGTGGGTGCGCGAAGCGCGCCTGTTCAAATACGGCTCCGGCACCGGCTCGAACTTCTCGCGCCTGCGCGCCGAGAAAGAGCGGCTGTCCGGCGGCGGCAAGTCGTCGGGCCTGATGAGCTTCTTGAAGATCGGCGACCGCGCGGCGGGCGCCATCAAGTCGGGCGGCACCACGCGCCGCGCCGCGAAGATGGTGATCGTCGACACCGATCACCCCGACATCGAGCAGTTCATCAACTGGAAGGTCGTCGAGGAGCAGAAGGTCGCGGCCCTCGTCTCCGGCTCGCGCATCAACCAGAAGCACTTGAAGACGATCTTCAAGGCCTGCGTGAACTGCGAAGGCTCCGGCGACGACTGCTTCGATCCCGAGAAGAACCCGGTGCTCCGCCGCGAGATCAAGGCCGCGCGCAAGGAACCACGTGCCCGACGGCATGATCAAGCGGGTGATCCAGTTCGCCCGCCAGGGCTACAAGGACATCGATTTCCCGGTCTACGACACCGACTGGGATTCGGAAGCCTATCTCACGGTATCCGGCCAGAACTCCAACAACACCGTGCGCGTCACCGACGAGTTCCTCAAGGCGGTGGAGGCGGACGGCGACTGGGACCTGACCTGGCGCAACAAGCCCGGGGTCGCGGAGACCGTGAAGGCCGGTGATCTCTGGGAGAAGATTGCGCACGCCGCCTGGGCGTCGGCCGATCCCGGCCTGCAGTATCACACGACCATCAACGACTGGCACACCTGCCCGGCGTCGGGTCCGATCCGGGCGTCGAACCCGTGCTCGGAATACATGTTCCTCGACGACACCGCCTGTAACCTCGCCTCGCTCAACCTGCTGGCATTTCGCAACGCGGACACCCGGCAGTTCGACGTCGAAGGTTACGAGCATGCGGTGCGGCTGTGGACCGTCGTGCTCGAAATCTCGGTGCTGATGGCGCAGTTCCCGTCGCGCGAGATCGCGCAGCTCTCCTACGAGTACCGCACGCTCGGGCTCGGCTACGCCAATCTCGGCGGCCTCCTGATGTCGTCCGGCATCTCCTATGATTCGGACGCCGGCCGTGCGGTATGCGGCGCGCTCAGCGCCATCATGACCGGCGTCTCCTACGCGACCTCGGCGGAGATGGCGGCGATCCTCGGCGCCTTCCCCGGCTACAAGAAGAACCGCGAGCACATGCTGCGCGTCGTGCGCAACCATCGCCGCGCGGCGCACGGCGAGAAGACCGGCTACGAGAAGCTCGCGACGCCGCCGGTGCGCCTCGACCATGCCACCTGCCCCGAGCCGCGTCTCATCGAGCACGCCAAGCGCGCCTGGGACCGCGCGTTGACGCTCGGCACCGAGCACGGCTTCCGCAACGCGCAGGCGACGGTGATCGCGCCGACCGGCACCATCGGCCTCGTGATGGATTGCGACACCACCGGCATCGAGCCCGACTTCGCGCTCGTCAAGTTCAAGAAGCTCGCCGGCGGCGGCTACTTCAAGATCATCAACCGCGCCGTGCCGGAAGCGCTGCGCGTGCTCGGCTACTCCGGGTCGGACATCGCGAGATCGAGGCCTATGCGGTCGGCCACGGCACGCTCTCGAACGCGCCGGCGATCAACCACACCACGCTCAAGGCCAAGGGCTTCACCGCGGAGGCGATCGCGAAGGTCGAGAAGGCGCTGCCCTCCGCCTTCGACATCAAGTTCGCCTTCAACAAGTGGACGCTCGGCGAGGAGTTCTGCCGCAACGAGCTCGGCTTCACGCCTGAGGAGCTCGCCAGGCCGAGCTTCGACATGCTGGCTGCGCTCGGCTTCACACGGCGCGAGATCGATGCCGCCAACATCCATGTCTGCGGCGCGATGACGGTCGAAGGCGCGCCGCACCTGCGGCCCGAGCACTACGCCGTGTTCGACTGCGCCAACGCGTGCGGCCGGCTCGGCCGGCGGTTCCTGTCGGTCGAGAGCCACATCCGCATGATGGCGTCGGCGCAGCCGTTCATCTCCGGCGCAATCTCCAAGACCATCAACATGCCGAACGAGGCGACGGTCGAGGACTGCAAGGAAGCCTATCTGCTGTCGTGGAAGCTCGCGCTCAAGGCGAACGCGCTCTACCGCGACGGCTCCAAGCTCTCGCAGCCGCTCCAGAGCCAGCTCATCGCCCAGGACGACGATGAGGACGAGCAGGAAACCGTCTCCGCCTTCATCGAGAAGCCGACGGCGGCGCGCACCGCGGCACTCGCCGAGCGCATCGTCGAGCGGGTGGTCGAGCGCATCACCGTGATCCGCGAGCGCGAACGCATGCCCGACCGCCGCAAGGGCTACACCCAGAAGGCGGTGGTCGGCGGCCACAAGGTCTACCTGCGCACCGGCGAATACGACGACGGCCGGCTCGGCGAGATCTTCATCGACATGCACAAGGAGGGCGCGGCGCTCCGCTCCATCATCAACAACTTCGCGATCGCGGTGTCGCTCGGCCTGCAATACGGCGTGCCGCTCGAGGAGTATGTCGACGCCTTCACCTTCACCCGGTTCGAGCCGTCCGGCCCGGTGCAGGGCAACGACTCCATCAAATACGCGACCTCGATCCTCGACTACCTCTTCCGCGAGCTCGCGGTGTCCTACCTCTCGCGCTTCGACCTCGCCCATGTCGAGCCGAGCGAGGGCAATTTCGACGCTCTCGGCAAGGGCGTCGAGGAAGGCAAGGCCCCGGCGCAGGGCACCGCCCGCTACGTCTCGCGCGGGCTGACCCGCTCGCGCACCGACAAGCTCGTGGTGATGCCGGGCGGCACTCCCTCTCCCGCGGGTGAGGCGCGAGGTGTGGGAACGGGCGCCGCGACAAGCTCAAAGGTGACTTCGATCGCCGCCGCCGGTCCGTCCGCTCGCACGCATGGCGTCGAGGGCGCAACGGCGCTCAAGCCTGAACGCGCGCCTTCGCCTGCCGAAGCGCTGGAGAACCTGCCGTGGTCCCGCACCGAGACCCGCGCCGACGCGCGCGCGCTCGCCGCCGAGAAGCGCGCCGAGGCTAAGGCGCAGGGCTACGAGGGGGAGGCGTGTGGGGAGTGCGGGAATTTCACCCTGGTGCGGAATGGGACGTGCCTGAAGTGCAACACGTGCGGGGGCACGACGGGGTGTAGTTGAGGTTTCTCGCTCCTCACCGTCATGTGCTTGTGTTCGTTGTTTTCGACCGCGGCGGCCCTAGGGCCGCCGTTTGGTGCGATCAACGCCGGGGCGACATAAAACTACAAACGGCCGCTATGGTTCCAGCCATTCAAGCAGTTCGCTCGCCTGATCCTGCCACGTGAAGCCGGTGGCTACGCATGCTTACGGCCTACTTTGACGATAGCGGTACCCATACCGATTCGGACGTGGTCCTGTGGAGCGGCCTATTCGGGAATCATTATCAATGGGAGCACTTCGACAAGTTATGGACGGAGAAGTTGCGGAACCCTAGTCCGGGCAAGGAACCGCTCCAAAGATTTCACATGGCCAATTGCATGGCCGGGGACGGCGAATTCTTGGGATGGTCCAGACTGGCTACTAAATTCCTCGTTCATGAGCTGGTGGATATTATCCTCAGGTGTGGCCTCTATTCTGATGGAGCCGCGATCTCGCGAAAGGATTGGGATGAACTGGTAACCGGCAATCTTCGCGGCGCTCTTGGCGACGCCGAAGGCTACTCAATGCGAAGCGCCTTTGTCAGGGCGTCAAAGTGGGCGCGAGCATTGGGAAGCAATGAGTTGGCGTTCGTCTTTGATCGGCGGCAGGAACGTAAGAACGAAGGCCAGAGAATATATCGGCTCTTTGAGGAATTTTCGAAAATCGAGCCGAGCGCGGTAAATCCGGTCTCTTTTACCTTTGCCAATTCGTACCGCTTACTGCCTCTTCAAGGAGCAGACTTACTAGCATGGGAGCAATATCGCTATGCGACCGACTATCTCAAAAGTAGTGGGAGGTCCAAGGTCGCAGAAAGTACGGAATTGCAACGCCTCTCCAGGGGAGGCAGGGTCACTTTGGGAGTTGGACTGCGATCGGCGATTGAAAAAATGGTATCTCTAGAAATCGGCAACGAGGAAAAGATAGCAAAAGCGGCGGAATTGATAACTGCCAGCCCCGAAGAATTTGCAGAGAAATTCAACGCGCCAGTGTAGGCTTTGGCGGGATGAATTTCCGTGAAGTCCTCGATGGATTCGATGCCGAGCACGTGGGGCGGAATAGCGCAGCGCATTTCCGCGAGCCACGCGGAAAAGCGGTGCAACACACTCCGCTATTGCACCCTACTACTTGGGATGACTATTTCCCCATGACGGATCGGCAGGCTCTGTGAGATCGGTCCCTGGCATCACCTGCACGTAGCCCTTGAGCGCGCCGAACAACGGATGACGCGGGGTCGGTGCGGGCCGCATCGATTCGGGCGTCGGCTCGCGATGTACTGGTCCGACGATCCTATCCTTGTGGTCGCTTGCCATCGTGGCCTCGATAGTGCTGCGCCGTCGTTCCACGTTCGCAGACTGACGCGCAGTCTTTAATAAGCTCGACCACCATTAAAGGCTACCTCGTCCCCTCCCCCGCACCCTCATTCCCGAAACCGGTCGAAGATATCCAGCACCGCCGGCGCCTCGAACAGCGGGTCGGGCGCCGCCGTGTCGGGGGTCGTCAGGACCCCGGCCTCGATGAGGTGCTCCGCCGCCGTGCTGAGCGCAGCGGCCGTGCCGCCGATCGCGTCGAGCGCGTCGCGCCGGGTGAACGCCGGGCGGGTCAGCGCGAAGGGAAGGAGTTTGTGCACCATGCTGCCGGGCTTCGAGCCCAAGGCGATGCGGCGCCACGCTTGGGCGATGGCAGCGAGGCGGTCGAGGCGAGCAAGGTTCGTGGTCGCGGTGCGCTCGAGGAACACGAGCATCAGCCGCGTCCAGGCGGTCATGTCGCCGGACAGGCGCGTGGCGCGCAGCCCCTCGACATAGACATTTCGGCCGCGATGGACGGCCTCGCCGAAGAGGGCGCAGGGGAAATTTGCTGCACCCTTGCTGCGCAGCATGAGCGGCAGCAAGAGCCGGGCGATGCGGCTGTTGCCGTCGGGGAAGGGATGAATGTGCTCGAACATCCAGTGCGCCAGGATCTGCCGCACCAGTTCGGGCGCCTCGAGGTCGAATCCCAGCGTGAAGGTGCGCCAGTCCTCGAGCGCTGCGGCGACCGAGTTGGGGCGCGTGTAGTACAGGAGGCTGCCGGTGGCATCGTGGTCGAGGGTGCCGTTCGGGCGCAGCTTCAGGCCGTCCACCGGGGACCCCTCCCCCGCCGCAGAGAGCCGCCGGTATATGCGCAGCGCCGCCGTCACCGGATCGACCTTGGCGGGTTCGGTGGCGGGGATGTCGGCGCAGGCGGCGACCGCCGCGGCCTCGCCGGCGTCGCGCGCGACGCGCAGTGAGGTGCGATACGCCATCAGCTCGCTGAAGGTGACGGACGAGCCGTCGGCGCCGCAGGAGTGCACGGCATCGAGCGCGGCGAACAGGGCGCCGACGCGTTCGGGCCGCGGCCAGGCGGCGAGCGCGCGATCGAACTTGCGCAGCGCCGCGGCGGCCGGCTCGAGCCGGTCGAACACGTCGTCGAGATGAGGAAACGCGGGCGTGTCCGGCCGGAAGCATCGCCGACCCTGGGAGTCCAACTCGAAGACGCCGAGCTCCAACGCACCACCCCCACATCACATGCGATTCCCGCCTTAGCGCATGAGCAGCCACTTTCCGGTTAACGGCATCTTCTCCCTGCCCCAACCGCTGTCATTGCCCGCTTGACCCAGTCGTATTCACACATCTGGTTGGATGATGGTCGCAGCGGCCTGCTCCCTCTCCCCGCGTGCGGGGAGAGGGTCGGGGTGAGGGGGCCGTTTCGCAATTCTGAGCGCCTGCGGCTCCGCCACCAAAGCTCAAACTCGTGGCGAGGCCCCCTCACCCTCCCTCGCTTCGCTCGGTCGACCTCTCCCCGCACGCGGGGAGAGGTAATCCCGGCCGCTCCGCAAGTTTCAATCTCGTAGGGCCCATGGCCTCTCGGGCACCGTCGAGGCGGCGGCCGCTTCCGAGGTTCAAGTCGGGATCAGGCCCGAGTCGCGAAAGCTGGCGATCATTGCGTCAAAGAGACTCAGGTCTGCGCGACTGCGCGCCATGAGTTGTGCGCCGGCGACGGCCGCGAAGATCGCCCAGGCCCGTGGCTCCCAGTTGCTTTGCGAACCGCAAGCCGCGGCGAGCATCCTGGTGAGCCACGCCACATTCACATCCGCGAAGACCTGGACCTCTGTCTTCACCGCGTCCGGCAAGTCATCGTACTCGGCCGCCATGAAGCTGCAGAGGCACATCCGATTCTCCTCCTCGAGGGATCGGCGGAAGAGCCCCGGATAGGCTGCGAGCGCTTTTTTCGGATCGCCGGTCGAAGCGGACAGCGCCTCGAGATTCGCCGCCGTAACTTCCCAGTAGCGTTTCGCTACCGCCGCGGCCAACTCGTCCTTGCCGGGGAAATGGTAGTAGATGCTGGCGGCCTTGATCCCGGCCTCTGCCGCGATATCGCGGAGGTTCAGGCCACCGTAGCCGTGCGCCTGCGCCGCGCGCCGCGCCGCTTCAAGGATTGCTTCTTTCGCATTTTCAGTCATCGCGATGCGTCTCACATTCAGCCTAACAATCGTTAGATAGGGGCTTGAAGGCCGAACTCCAAGCGCCTAACTCCTAATCTACCAAACGTTAGTTAGGAGAAAAACGATGACCGACGCCATCACCCAAATGGACGCCACCCGCCTCGCCGGAGCCATCGCCAGCCGGGAGCTTTCCCCGGTCGAGGTGGTGCAAGCCCACCTCGACCGCATCGCCGAGGTGAACCCCAGGGTGAACGCTATCGTGACGTTGGCAGCAAATGCCCTCGACACCGCCAGGAAGGCGGAAGCGGGGGTGAAGTCCGGCGCGAAGCTCGGGCCGCTCCACGGCGTTCCCTTCACCGTCAAGGACAGCCTCGACACCGAGGGCGTGCCGACGCAGCGGGGTTCGCCGATCTTCAAGGGACGCATTCCCGATGCCGACGCCACCGCCGTCGCGAGGCTGAAGGCGGCCGGCGGCATCCTGATCGCAAAGACGAATCTGCCTGAATTCGCCTACTCGATAGAGACCGACAACCTGCTGACGGGCCGGACCAACAATCCCTGGAACCTCGACTATACGCCCGGGGGCTCGAGCGGCGGCGAATCGGCCGCGATTGCGGCCGGGATGTCACCGCTCGGCCTCGGCAGCGACCTCTCCATCTCGACGCGCGGGCCGGCGGCGCACACCGGTATTGTCGGCCTCAAAGCCACGCACGGTCGCGTGCCGGCGACGGGACACTGGCCGCGAGTTCCGCGCCGCTTCTGGCACATCGGCCCGATGGCGCGCAGCGTTCGCGATGTGGCGCTTGCCTATTCACTGATCGCCGGTCCCGACGGCGCCGACGGCTTTTCCACCCTTGCGCCCGGCGTTGACGCCGGCGTGCGCGCGACCTCGAAGCGTCCGCTGCGTGTGGGCTGGCTGGCCAGACCGGGCTTCTTCGGGCCGATCGATCCCGAAGTGGTTGCGACGGTGAAGGACGCGGCCAAGGCGTTGACCGCCGTTGGCTGTCAGGTTGAAGAGGTGAACCTGCCGATCCTCAAGGAAACCGATGCCGTCAGCCTCCTCTGGCGTCTCCAGCAAATGGAAACGCGTCCGGCGTTCGAGAAGGTGACTGCCGGCCACGAGGACGAGATCTTCCGTCATGTCAAAACGATCTATGGAACGCCTGACACATCGATCGAGGATTTTGTCGCTGCCGAGCAGGCCGTGGAGCAGCTTCGCGACAGCTTCGCCGCGTATTTCCGGCGCCACGATGTGCTGCTCTGCCCGGTGACCCCGTTCCCGGCCACGAAGCATGGTCTCGATGACGTCGTGGTCGACGGCGAGACGGTCTCTGCCTTCCAGGTCATGAATGCCACTTCGCCGTTCAGCCTGACAGGCAATCCGGCGATGACGTTGCGGTTCGGAACGAGCCGGGACGGCCTCCCGATCGGCGTCCAGATCGTCTCCTCGTGGTATGCGGAGCAGACGATGTTCGATGTCGCGTCGCGCCTCGAGAGCGTGAGCCCGACACTCAACCGCCATCCCGAGCTCTAGGGGTGCAAAGCGGGGTCGCCCCCTACTCCACCCAGTCCGCGCACTTCTCGATGGTGTCGCCCGCGCCCCACGGCATCACCGGCACCGTCGAGGTCGAGTTCTTCGGCGAACCTTCGATGATCCTGTCGGAATAGACCATGTAGACGAGCACGTTGCGCTTGGTGTCGCAGCCGCGCACGATCTGCATCTTCTTGAAGAACAGCGAGCGCCGTGCGCGGAACACGTCCTCACCCTGGGCGAACTTCTTCTTGAAGCGGATCGGGCCGATCTGGCGGCAGGCGAGCGAGATGTCGGACACCTCCTCGGCGACACCGATCCAGCCCTTGAGGCCGCCCTTCTCCGGCACGGTGAAATGACAGGCGACGCCGTCCACCTCGGGATCATCGAGGCCGTAGGTCGCGAGCTTGTCGTTGGGCGTGAGCCACTTGAAGACCGTCGAGCGCTTGAAGATGAGGTCGGGCTCGTCGGCCGCTCTGGCAGGGAAACCTGAGACTGCGGCAACCGTCCCGGCCAACGCGAATGCGGCGGCGAACCTCGCCGCACGCGCCAATCTGCGAATTGTCATGGGATAAGAGACCTCCAGCTTTCGCCCGCATGTAGGCACGGCGGGCGAAAGCGGAAGGCTATTTCATCGTCCGTAGCGCGGCTGGACGCCGCGAGATCTTGCGCTCGACGACCACGGTGCGCAGCGCACCCGGCCGGCCGGCGGTGACGCCCATCGTCTTGATGTCCTTGCGCTGCCCACCGGACTTGAGGAGCTCCGCCTTCACCTGCTCGATCGGCACCTCCATCAGGGAGGCCGCGATCTCCACCTGCGCCTGGATGTCGTCGGTCAGCCCCCGGGCCGCGGCGATCGCTTCCTGGAGCGTCGGGGGATCACGCCGTACCCGGCGCGGTCCGTACTTGGTCTTCCAAACTTCTTCGCTCATCGCTTCCTTCGCTGCATCGTCGAATTGGCTCTGGTATACCACGGACAGTATTGCGTTGCAGCATTAACAATTGTGCGACACATGCTGCCGGAATGGCTGCCCTGCAACGCCCGAAGACGAGGGCGCCCGACGCTGGCGATGTAAGAACGAATCGTCCCCGCAACAGGCGGGGCGACCGCTGACGCTGTGTGACGTTATGCGCTTACGCTACGCTCACAGGAAATTCCGGCGCTGCGGGTCGATCATCGGCAACGGGGTCGGCGGCGGTGCCGCGGCCGGGGCCGCACTTGCGGGCGCTGCTCCGTTCGCCGTTGTTGCGTTTCCGGGAGCAGCCGCATTCCCAGGGGCCGCGGCCTGCGTCGAGCCGTTGGTGCCGGTGAGCAGCTTGCCCCCGGCAGAGATTGCCTTGCCCGGCAGGTCGATCACCCAGTTGACGGTGTTGCCGGTGATGTTGGCGGCGCCGCCGGCGATGGTCGAAACGCCGGAGAAGATGTTGCCGACGATGCCGCGCTGCTGCGGCTCTCTCGCGAGATCGCCTCCGGGTACGGTGCTCGGCGCATTGACCGCCGGGGCATTGGCGCCGGGGGCATTGACGGTGACTTGCGGAAGCGCGGTCGGAGCACCGGCAGGCGCAGCGGCACCAGGCGCCGGGCCGACAGGCGGCAGCGATGCGGTGACGGTCGGAGCAGCCGGCGCGGCGAACGGCGGAGGCAGCACGGGCGCCGCGGCCGCCTCGGTCTTTGCGCGGGGCGCCGGAATGCGCGGGAGCGGGGTCGCCGAAGGCGGAGAAATCGTCGCCAGCGCCGGACGCGACTCGGCATGCGGCTTCGCCTCGGACTCGGCGTGGACCTTCGATTCGGCGGCCGCCGGGGGCGCCGCGACTTGATCGTGCGGGACCGCGCCGGAAAGATCGGCGGTCCCGGTGGGCGGTGCGGCCGGGCGCAGCGAGGGAACGGGCTTCACCTCGGCGGGTTCTTCGGGGTTCTCGCGCCGCTCCTTGAGCATCTGGCGTGTGAGCTCGCGGCGCTCGTCAGCGGAGAGCCCGTCGTTCTGGGGCACGCTGGCGGTCTGCGTCGGCGTTGCCGGCTCGGCGCCGAGATGCAGCATGCTCAGCAGATAGGCCGCAAAGACGCTCACCACCGCCCCCGGAATGATCTCCAGGACCAGCTTCGACAGGAAACGCCCGAAATAGGGAACAGCCTGCTTCATCCCGCATCCACCCCGTAAGCACCCCGGATGAATTTCCACCACTCGTTTCAGGCAAATTGGTGTCAGTGCGAAGACTTTTGCCCGGAAGCGATGCCCAACTTGTCGGCGCTTCCTGCTGTGGCGCATGCACAAATGAGCTGAGGCGCGTGCACGCGGCGGGCGAGAAAAATCAGCTGCGCGCGCGGAACACCGTCAACCAGCGCGAAAACCCTCGCAACGGCAGATGTTTGGTCCTTGATTCCCGAAACCGGCAGCCGACTGCCTACCGCGTCGTGCCGGACCGAAGTCGCGACTCGCGAGGCCCCGTCTTCAGGGCAGCCCGAACGCGCGGTCGGGCTGCTTCTGATCTTTCACTCGTTGCTCAGGCTCGATACCGCGGGCTGGCCGCGGCAGGCGCGCTCACTCCGCCGGCGCGGTGCGCTCGGGCGGACGGCGCATCTTCAGGGCAAGCGTGCTCGCCACCGCGATGACGGCGATCACGATCTGGGTGCCGATCGCCTCCCAGGTCGGGTTGACGCCGAGCTGCTCGAGCCAGTGCGGAACCGGTGCGGCGGTGTAGGACACGACGGTCTGCTCCTGGAGCTCCTGGATGGCACCGCCGATGAAGCGCAATCCCATCAGGAACAGGAACGCCGAGGTGACGAGGAACACCGGCCGCAGCGGCAGCATCACGGCGAGCTTCTCGATTGCATAGAAGATGGCGACGAGGCACGCCGCGGCGACGACCAGACCGGCAATCAGGCCGAAGGTCCAGCCGCCGCTGGTCTTGGCCAGGGCATGAAGGAACAGCACGGTCTCCCCGCCTTCGCGGAACACCGCGAGAAACGCGATCGCGCCGAGCGAGATCGTGGTGCCGGAATCGAGCGCGCGCTGCGCAGAGCGCTTGAGGTCGCTCATCCAGGCCTTGGGGTCCTGCTTGAGATAGAGCCAGCCGCTCATGTAGAGCATCAGCACGGCCGCGACCACCATGACCCCGGCTTCGACGAAGTCGTTGTGCTCGCCCTCGAAGAACAGCTCGAACACCACCGCGGCGCCCAGGCTCGCGAGGATGGCGAGGCCGGCGCCGACATAGAGCGAGCGCACCTTTTCCGGGAACCCGGCCCGATTGAGAAACGCGGCAAGAGCCGCGATCACGAGCAAGGCTTCCAGGCCTTCTCGCAGGAGGATCGTGCCTGATTGCAGGGCTTCCGAGAGCGCGTTCATGGGCATTTCTCTGACGATTTGTGGGGTTCGCCCCGGTAAACACCGTATTGACCGCGGTCGCAATCCTCAAGGGTCTGTTCTTCTGGAAATGTTCTAACCGCTTCGAGTTTGCGCGCGCGCCTGCCGGAACGGCCGCTGGATGGCCGTCCCGCAAGGAGAACCGCTTCAGCTCTTCGGGGGACCCATGTCGCTGAACAACACGCCGCCCTTTGCCTTGTCCTCCTTTGCGGATTCGACGATGGTGATGGTCACGGCGCTCGCATCGACCTTGTAGTTCTTCACCACGGCGTCGGTGAAATCCTTGATCAGCGCGCGCTTCTGCTCGACCGAGCGACCGCCCAGCGCATAGAAAACGACTTCCGGCATTGCATCCTCCTCGGTTGGTCGGAGCAGCATGCTAGCGCATGGCGGCGCATTGCGCAGCCGGCTCTCCGCGCCGGCGCACGGCGTCACCGACCGCGAAATGCGCATGGGCGCGAAGCGCTTTTTGCTGCGGCAGCGGCGCGCAATCTGGGATAGTCTGCCGCACAACTGCGGCGCAGCGCGGGCATGGCGTCGCAGGTATCCAACCTGGGAGGTTTTCAATGAACGTGCAGTCGAGAATGTCGGACATTCAGGGTCTGACGAAAGTCGCGCCGGTCTCGCGCCGGCTCTTCATGAGCGCGTCGGCGGCGACCGCCGCGGGCTACACGCTGGCCGCCGGGCCGGTGCGCGCCGACGCCATCAAGACCGACACCGGCGGTCTCGTGGCCGGCGAAGCCAAGATCGCCGTGCCGGGCGGCGAGATGCCGGTCTACTACGCAAAGCCCGCCAACGTCGCCAATCCGCCGGTGATCCTGGTGGCGATGGAGATCTTCGGGCTCCACGAATACATCAAGGACGTGACGCGCCGCCTCGCCAAGCTCGGCGCCTTCGCGGTTGCGCCCGACTACTACTTCCGCAAGGGCGACCTCACCAAGGTCACCGAGATGCCGGCGCTGTTCCCGATCGTCAACGCCAAGACCGATACCGAGTTGTTCGCCGATCTCGACGCCGCCGTCGCCTGGGCGAAGTCGCAGGGCGGCAATACCGACAAGCTCGGCATCATGGGCTTCTGCCGCGGCGGGCGGACCGTGTGGCGCTACTCGACCCACAGTCCGAACCTCAAGGCGGGCGTCGCCTTCTACGGCAGCCTCGCCGACCCGCACTCCGAAGCGATGCCGCAGAACGCCCTCGACACGGCGGCGCAGGTGAAGGAGCCGGTGCTCGGGCTCTATGGCGCCGAGGACCAGGGCATCTCGGTCGACCAGGTCAACCAGATGAAGGACGAGCTGAAGAAGGCCGGCAAGACCGCCGAGTTCAAGATCTATCCCGGCGCACCGCATGGCTTCCACGCCGACTACCGGCCGAGCTACCGCAAGGAAGCGGCGGATGACGCCTGGAAGCAGATGACCGACTGGTTCAAGAAGTACAACGTGCTGTCGTGACGGCTTAGCTCACCCACCACACACGACGACAACGCACAGACGACAAACGCACACCACGACAAACGCACACGACGATAAACGCAGGAACGGCGCGGGATGGGTCCCGCGCCGTTCTCGTCAGGAAACTCGATGCGCTGACAGATATCCGGCGACCGATCGCCGGACGAGATCACCGGCCGCCGAAGAAGGGGAACGCGAAGCCACCACCCCACTGCGCATAGGCGCCGGAGTAGCGCTGGCGACGCTCGACATGCACCACGCGCTGCTGCCGCTTCACGGGCGCCCTGCCGGCGTAGGCCGGCCGCGCGGCGGCTGCCGGAGCGGCAGGAGCAGCGGCGGGATCGGCAGCCGGATCGGCCTTGGCCTGGGCGTCCGGAATTTCGGCGAGCGCGGCATCCGGCTCTGCTGCCGGCTGCTCGACCGCGGCGACCGACGACGGACGCGTCTCCGCGATCGCGGGCGGCACAGCCGAGACGGATGCTGCCGGTGCGGATGCGGCCGGGACGGGTACCGCTGGTGCGGGTGCTGCCGGTGCAGGCGCGGCAGCGACACGAGTCGCCGAAGCGGCCGCAGCCGGTGCAGCCGCCGTTGCGGCGGCGCGCACGACAGGCGCCGGCGCTACCGGCGCCGGAGCGACGGCCTCGCCGGTGGTCGCCGCGGCCCGTCGCGGCGGCAGCGGAATCTCAGCAACGATACCGGACCGGCGCGGTGTCGGCGCCGTCTCGGTATGCGCAACGACCTGCGAACGGGGGCTCGTTCCCTGCACCCATTCGGAGTCGATGATCTGAGGATAGATGCCGCTGATGCCGATGACGCCAGCGACGACGACGACGGCGGCAACCAGAATCTTGGGACCGATCGAAGATCGGGAGCTTCGGCGCGGCGCTCTCCAGTGCTTATGACGGGGAGCCCCGTAGTCCGACCACATTGCGATTTTCGGGCGCATCGATACTCCTGACGCCCCACCCCACGAGCAAAAAACACACGAAACAGAGGCCCGGCGGCTCCCGGTTCCCTCGCGGACTATATGCATCATTATCGGTATAATTTTCCACTAAAAAAACGTCGCGCTCGCAAAATCGCAGCGGTAACGTGATCTCAATCACTAATAAACACTCAATCGTTCGTCCGTTTGAACCAAACGTCCACTACCTGACACTAATGTCATTCGGGCTGGCGCTCATTCGTTGCAGTCGTACGAAAAATCGAGCGCGGGATTGCCCTTCGGCGTGAACGATTCGAGACCGCCGAGTTCGGCGTCGCAAGCCGCCCACTTGATTCGCGAGCCGCCCGACAGCTTGACCTCGTAGGGCGTGCGCGGCTCCATCTCCATGGTGAGGAACGTCGGCCCCTTGGCGTTGGGCATCGCGATGCGCCTGTTGCCGGTGATGATCCGACGGCAGGGCACGACCTCCGTTTTCTGCGGATCGACGACGCAGTAGTAGAATATCACCGCCCGGTTGCAGTCGTTGCGATAGGTCAGGATGTCGTCGGCGTCGTTATCCTCCATCATGATGCAGTCTTTGGCGCTCGCCGCGAATGCCACGCCGGCCGAATGCCAGATGCCGAAGCACACCGTCGCTGTAGACACCGCCGCGGCAAAGATGGATCGGATCACCGGAGGGGCCCCTTTGGCGCTGCCCGTTCCCGGATTGCGGGCCAAGACGAATGCGGGCCAAGACGATAGCAATTTCAATCGCAATTTCGTAGCCCTGCCGTCACAATCTCACAAGTGGAAGCGGTCCGGCATCCCGGCTATAGTCTCAACCGCTGAAAATGGAGGCACCCCCATGCACGAAGATCGTCGCACCTTCCTCGGCGTCCTGTTCGGCGCGATGACCGCGCCGGCCCTCGTGCCCGGCGCGGCATCTGCACAAGGTCAGGGAATGAGCCGGGTCACCGCCTTCGCCTTTCATTTCGCTGGGCTTTCCGGCGGCGACATCCAGCTCGCCGAATACGCCGGCAAGCCGATCCTGATCGTCAACACCGCCTCGCAATGCGGCTACACGCCGCAATATGCGGGGCTGCAGGAGCTGTGGAAACGCTACCGCGATCGCGGCCTCCTGATCGTCGGCGTACCGTCGAACGATTTCGGCGGACAGGAGCCGGGCACGGCCTCGGACATCGCGGAGACCGCGCAGCACCATTACGGCGCGACCTTCCCGATCACCGCGAAGGCCGACGTGCGCGGGCCGAACTCGCACCCGTTCTTCAAGTGGGCCGTCGGGCAGCGCCCGCTCGATCCGCCGCGGTGGAATTTCCACAAGTACCTGATCGGTCGCGACGGCCTCATCGCCGCGAGCTTCGCGTCCGAGGTCGAGCCGACCGACCCGCGCGTCATCGCGGCGATCGAAAAGCAGATCGCGGGTTGACGCGACGCCACGACGGCGCACGGTTATACTGACGTATCGCGCGACCCAACCAACGTATCGCGCGACCTAACTAACGTATCCCGCAGCTTGCCTACGTATCGCCTGTCAGGGAGAAACGGAGATGATGGGTATCATCTATATTATCGTCGTCGGCTTCATTGCCGGCATGATCGCCAAGTGGCTGACGCCGGGTCCGAACAGTCCGTCCGGATTCATCCTCACCACCGTGCTCGGGATCATCGGGGCGGCGCTCGCCACCTTCATCGGCCAGTCGATCGGGCACTACAACCCGGACCAGGGTGCCGGATTCATCACCGCGACAATCGGCGCGATCGTCGTGCTGTTCATCTGGAATCGGCTGGTGGCTGCCGGAATCCTCGGCGGGCGGTCGTAACCGGTACTGCGACGGCCGGGGCCATCATCGCGCGCCGGGGCGTCGCTCCGCTTGCCGTGACTCGCGGCAAGCGTCGGTCGCGGCGAGCGACCCGCGCGGCGTCATACCGTTACCGGCTTGCCCTTGTCAGGCACGACGACCTTGGTCGGGTGCCCCTTCATTTCCGCGACGAACTTGTCCGCATTCGGCTCGATGATCGGAAACGAGCCGTAGTGGCAGGGGATGACCGTTGCGAGGTCGAAGAACCGCTTCACCGCGAGCGCCGCGGTCGTCGGGCTCATGGTGAAGCGATCGCCGATCGGCACCATGGCGACCTTGGGCGCATGGATCTCGGCGATGAGACCCATGTCGGAGAAGATGTCGGTGTCGCCCATGTGATAGACGGTCGGTTCGCCCGGCGCCTTGATGATCACGCCGCAGGGATTGCCGAGATAGATCGGCATGCCGTTGGTAATGTCGCCCGAGGAATGGTCGGCGCGCACCAGGGTCACCGTGAAGCCGCCCTGGTCGGTGGTGCCGCCGGTGTTCATGGGATCGAACTTCTTGAGCCCCTTGCCGGCAAGCCACATGCACAGATCGTAGTTCGTCACCACCGGGGCGCCGGTCGTCGCGGCGATGTCGAGGGCATCGCCGACGTGATCGCCGTGGCCATGGGTGAGCACGATGTGGGTCACGCCTTTGATCGCCGCCGCCTTGTCGGAGACGAAGGCGGGGTTGCCGGTGAAGAACGGATCGATCAGCACGGCCTTCCCCGCGAAATCGAGCCGGAACGCGGAATGGCCGAACCAGGTGATCTGCATGACGCCACCTCTGCAAAAGCGGAGGACGCGAACATAGCCCGCCGCCCCAGGAGTTCAACGCGGCGATCGATCGACGAGCGACTGATCGACGAGCGGACCGATGGGCGCGGGGACACGCCGACGCGGAGAACAACGCCTTGCCGTTTGGCGCCGGCGCCCGCGCCGTGATAGGCACGCGGCCATGCCCATCATGCCCGTCGCCGAGCTTCTCCCGCATCTGCCCGCCCGCGGCGCGCTGATCGGGCTCGACCTCGGCACCAAGACCATCGGGGTCGCGGCGAGCGATCCTGACCGGCGCGTCGCGACCGGCGTGGAGACGGTGGCGCGCACCAAATTCCCGGCCGATGCCGGGCGCCTCCTCGCGCTCGCCGCCGAGCGCAAGGCGGCGGGCTTCGTCCTCGGGCTTCCCATCAACATGGACGGCAGCGAGGGGCCGCGCGCGCAATCGACCCGCGCCTTTGCGCGCAACATGGCGAAGCTCACTGCGCTTCCGATCGCACTGTGGGACGAGCGCCTTTCCACCGCCGCGGTCGAACGCGAGCTCATCGCCGCCGACGCGAGCCGCGCCAAACGCAAGGCGGTGATCGACCAGCACGCCGCGATCTTCATCCTGCAGGGCGCACTCGACCGCCTGCGGCACGAGAAGGTGTGACGCGCGAGAGTTGCTTCCTCGGGTTACGCGCCCGACGTGCCGTATCCCCCACGGACCTCGTCCCAAGGAACTCGTAGGATGGGTTGAGCTCTTGCGAAACCCATCATCTTTCCCTGAACGCGGTGGTGTGGCGGCGCCGCGAGGTGATGGGTTTCGCAAGAGCTCAACCCATCCTACCGGGGTCTTCGCGCCTCCGCGGGGGGCACGGATCAATTCTCCGGCTTCTTCTCGGGCGCCACCTCCGGGCGCAGGCACATCAGCGGCTGCGGCTGGCAGGCGATGCCGATGTTGGAGCAGGCGATGATCCCGCTGTCGCGCTGGCAGATGACGCAGCGGTCGGTCCACACCGCACAGCCGGCCATGCCGGATTGGGTCGAGCCGCCGGTGCCCGCCGTCGTGCGGGGAGCGGGACCGTCGAGCTCGGTGGCGGCGGGGGATGGGGGCGATGTCGTAGAGGGTGGCGCAGCCGCAGGCGGCGGCAGGCTGGGCGGTGGTGCGTCGGCGGGAGGCGCGGCCTGCGCGGACGCCGGGGCGGATGGCGATGCTGCAGGAGCTTGACCGGACGGCATCGACGCATCGGCAGCGGCCGCCTCGACTGCCGCCGACGCCCACAGCGCAAGCACGATGGCAAGGCCCGCCATCGTGCGCGCAGGTCCGTGCGTTCGTGAACCGCGCGGCATCCTGGTCCTCCCGGGCGCGCCCGCCGGCTCCAGCGGGACTGCTCCGACGGTAGACGGGCGCGACAAAGACGCAAGCCCCGCGCAAACGGCAACCTCGACGAAGACCGCCTGACGGCGCAAACGGTCTTGGCAGCGCGGCGCCGATGCCCTAAATGGTAGCGCGCGCCGCGAGACGCAACATTCGGGGCAGACGGCGCCGCCGTCCCGTCCCAGCTCTCGAGCGGCGCAAATCCCAAGGCTTTGGGGGATAGTTCAACGGTAGAACAGCGGACTCTGACTCCGTTAATCTTGGTTCGAATCCAGGTCCCCCAGCCAATCCAAGTCACTCATTGTCCTTCTAGTTTGCGATAGCCGTGTCACCGCCAGAGGGCTCGTGTCACCGCCGTGTCACCGGCACAGTTTGATGCCCCTGCCCCATCATTTCGTCCCGCCCTGCATCCCGACCCGCTCCCCTAGGCCGCCGGCCGGCCCCGATTGTGTGCACGAGATCAAGCACGACGGCTACCGGCTGCAGATGCGTCGGGAGGGCGAGACGGGCCGGCTGTTCACCCTGCGAGGCTTTGACTGGAGCGGCCGCTATCCGGCGATCACCCGAACCACCTGAAACGCTTTCGAACACCCATTTAAGCGACCTGAACGGCGAATAGCGGCGACAACTACTGCCCCAAACTTCAACGCTTCCTCAATATCACCAAGTCCTGCCCCATCTGTCCGAACCGCCAGACGTCACCCTCCGGCTCGAACGCCATCCCTGGCGGCAGGTGATTTTCGGGATAGTCGCCTCTGATGATCTCGACCACGTCGAACCACCGGCTCCAATGCTCTTTGATGTACTTGGAGGTGTGGAATGATGCCTGATAGTAATCGGGAAAGTCGAGTTCACCGCCAGTACGTTTGTGCACGTGCAGATATGTGAACCCCTGCCGTTCCGCCTCGGCCCGCATGTCGCCAAGGTTGCATTCAATCCAAAAGTCGCCATGGACGGTGAGAAGATAAAGGCAACCCGGTTTGCCGACCCGTTTCAACTCGGCCAGCCATATGTCCTCGGTTTCGCGATCGAGATGCGAAAAAACGGAGAAGCTGTAAACAAGATCGAAGCTTTCCGCCGCATAGCGAAGTTCGGGGAGAAGCTCGTTGCGGTAAGCGTGAACGGCAGGAAAGGCCTTGTGTATATAGTCGATAGCGGGACCCAGCACATCGCACGCCGACAAAGCGTCTTTGTTCTTGAAGTATTGCAAAATTCGTCCGATTCCGCAGCCAAAGTCGAGGACGCGCCCGCAGTTCTCGATAGATTTGCCCAGATGCTTACGGCAAGCCAGATCGAACATGACATATATTTCCGCGCCCTGGCGCAGGAACAAGCCATAATCAGGCAGGCCGATCACATACGTTATCAACTCCTTGGAGGGCTTCTCTTCTGGTGACCTGGAGTACAGAAACTCGATAGGCATCGCTCCTCCCCACCGTTATTTGAAGCGTCTTTTGGCAACGCGGCAACATCGCAAGATGGCCGAATTGTCTGCTTTTGCTCGACTTCAGACTATCACAACGCGGATGAGTGCGCCCTATCGGTCGAGCCCGTCGCGGGACTGGATCAAGGTGAAGAACCCGGACAGCCCGGCGATGATCCGGGCGCGGAAAGCGGAGTGGTGAAACGGGAGGAGCTGATGAACGCGTTAGAAAAAAGCCTTGCCGAGGCCCATGGTAGAGCGTTGGCGGCGCAGCTGATCGCGTCCGCAACGTTACGATCGATGCTCATGGTCATTCCAAACCGATTTGAGGTCCTCGCTGGAATGTCTGCGTTCATAGACGATTCACTCAACATGAGCGGGCCGACAAAAGGAGACGCGCACGACGATCGCAACACGCAAATTCGTGAGGTCGCTCGCTTCCGAGCCGTGGAAATATTGCAGCAGATCGAGCACTCGTTGCGCAACCCGCCCCCGAGGGGTTGATGCCCGAACCCCCGCCGCTTCCCGCCGCCCTGGCGCGCCGACAAGATGCCGGGCGGATACGCGGTCCGGGACGCCAACGGGCAGACGCTCGCGTACCGCTACAGCCGCAATAACGAGAACATTGCGCGGCAGGCTCTGAAGCTAAGATCACTCCGCATTTGCCGACTGCACCGCCCAGTTCGTCGGTATGATGCCGATAACCCCCGTCGAGCCGATTTCGGTCCCGTTCATGAACCACATCGCGGCGCCGCCGACGGAGGCTGCAGCAACAAAGGCAGAACTATCCGCCACACCTCGGCCCACTCATCATCCTCAGGCTCCGCCACGTATGGTTTCGCTTCGGGATCATCATCGCCGCAAGCACAATGCCTTCCCGGCGGCGAGTTGCGACCTTACGTTCTCCGGGCGTGAGCTTTGGGAATGGCTTAATCTTGGTTCGAATCCAGGTCCCCCAGCCAACTGATTTTGCTGAAAATTTCGGACTGCCCCTTGTCCTCCGCGATGCGCATTCGGCACCCGGGGCGTGGGCGCCCCGACGAATGGCGTGGCCGAACTTCGGGGCCAAGCCGATGATGGAAATGAAAGAGCCCCGCCGCGAGGCGGGGCAAGTAATGCCGGCACGCCATGCGTCGACAGTGCCTGCGTTCGGCAAGCTATCGCACCCCCGGCACCCAGTCGATGCGGCCGATCGCATCAAAAGATTAAGCTCCGCCCCATTGCTTTTTGGTCGGCGCGATCAGAACCCGGCGGCCTCCCTCAACGACACTACCCTGTCGCGGAGGGACTTCTGCCGGCATTGATCGAGCTTGCGCACAAAGCTCTCGTCGGCGGTGACGAACTGACAGCCGTTCGCAACCGCCAGTGCGATGTAGAGGCAGTCATACGCCGGGTGATCGAGCTCGATCGCGATCCGTGTTGCCGGTTCGAGCAATGATCTCGTCGACTGCAGCTCGATCTCCGCCGCCTGCAGAAGGCGGGAGGCGAGAACCGCCTCGTCTTTCGAGAGCTCCCGTCGGCGCACTTTCTTCCACAGTATGTTTGCGCACTCGGCCACGAGGAGCTCGGGCGCGATCAGCTTCGCCCGCTGGCGGAGAGCCAGGGCTTGCGGCGTCCCTTCCTCCTCGACCACCCATTTCACGGCGATGCTCGCGTCGATGACGAACGTGATCACCGCTCGTCACGCCCTTCACGGAGAAGAACCTCCGAAGGAGTCTGTTTTCGACGCTTCGTCAGCTCACGCAAATCGGCCGCCAGCTGGTCGAAGGAAGGCTCGTCGTCGCCGGCGAGGGCCTGGCGCAAGATTTCCCGATGCTCGGCCTCGGTCGAGCGACCATGACGGGCAGCGCGCCTTTTGAGCCTGGCGATCAGCTCGTCGTCCAGGTTTCGCACATGCAAGTTGCCGGGCATCTCGGCTCTCGTTTGAGACCATTGATATCAATGATCTCAAACGATGGGGGCGCGGTCAAGCGAGACGGCGCAAGTGTTCCCGGACTCTCCTGAATCACCGGCCGGTCGAAAGGACCTCGATCACCCCCGCATCGCCGCCTCCGCCGCCAGCCGGAACGCCATTCCCAGCACCTCCGCGGCGTCGTAGTTGCGGGTGCCGCTGCTGCGCGAGGCGTGCTGGACGTCGGGATCGGGCGACACCGGGCCGAACTCGGCGATCTCCCGCGCGTTGGTGAAGCGGGCGAAGGTGTAGAGGCTTCGCGTCGGCCAGAAGCGCACTGCGATCGCGGTATTCAAGATTTCGACCTCGAAATCGCTCTCGACCGGTTGTCGGCGCATCACCACCATCGCAAAGGGGAACCCCATTGTGTCCGCTCACCTTCCGGGCGCGAAAGTCTATTTTTTGATAGGGCTATAGCTCTGCGGAATAGCCCGCGTTGGTCCGCGCTGCCTTGAAGCACGTGAGGAGCGTCAGCGGCCAGCCTCGACGGCCGCAACGATCATGTGAAAACCGCTGCGCGTCAGGCGAGGTCGTTCACCGTTCTTCGACGCAATCTCTGGAAGAACGCGCGGCGCGGTGTTAAACAAATGAAGGCGTTGCCTGCGGGTCCCCCGGCCTGCAGGCTGCAGGGCCCAGCCTCTATACATGCGCTTTATCGACGCTCATTGCTGCCTCGTATCGGGTGCAAAGACCGTGCGTACCCCAGCTTTCAAACAGGCGCTGCTTCGCAGTCCTCGTGGCGGCGGCATCTCCCGTGCTCGCCGAGGACGCCGCGCCGGCGCAGACGGCCGAGCCTCGCCAGGCGGATACGCGCGCCGAAAGCAACGGCACGGCAGTCAAACGGCACGGACACCAACGGCACGGCGGTCGCCGCGCCCTCCCCCGTGCCGGAGACCATGTGCGATACGCTCGCAGCGGTCGCCACGCGCCATGAGTTGCCCGCCGATTTCTTCATCCGGCTGATCTGGCAGGAAAGCCGCTTCAATCCCAACGCGGTGAGCTTCAAAGGAGCGCAGGGCGTCGCGCAGTTCATGCCCGGGACGGCACGCATGCGCGGTCTCGACGACCCGTTCGATCCGAGCCAGGCCATTCCCAAATCGGCCGAGTTGCTGCGCGACCTCAATCGCGAGTTCGGCAATCTCGGCCTCGCGGCGGCCGCCTACAACGCCGGGTCCGGGCGGGTGCACGACTGGCTGAGTGGCCGCAAGCCGCTTCCTGGCGAGACGATCGCCTATGTGCGCCTGGTCACCGGCCGCTCTGCCGACGAATGGGCGGGCAAGCAGAAGACAGGTGAGTTGGCGGGCGAGCCGGCGGGAGCGGTCCGCGTGCCCTGCACCCAGGCCGGCCTCACGATCACCGACGGGGTGGCCACCGTTCCCCTGCCCCGCAGGCCGGTGCCGACCTGGGGCGCCGAGGTCGCTGGCGGTCCGACCCAGGCCAAGGCGCTCGCGCGCTATCGGGAAGTGCAGGCGAAGTACCCGGCGATCCTTGGAAGCCGAGAGCCGCATATCGTCGTCCGCGGCATCGTCGGCGACATGGGCGCAGTGCGTGCCCGTGCGGGCACCGAGACCCGGGCCGATGCCGACAAGGTGTGCGCCGCGCTCCGCGCCGCCGCCTGGTCCTGCGACGTGATGCACAACTAGAGACGTGATGCACAACTAAAGCTGCATCGAATCGATATTCCGGGCCCGTGCGCGGTGGCGCCGGACCCGGAATGAATGCTCTCTTCCGCGAGAAGAAACCACGCGGGGCCCGGTACGCCTCAACCAAGGCGCGACCCGGCCCCGCGTCCGTTACTCGGCGTTCTGCGACTGCACCGTCCAGCTTGGGCCGACTGTGCCGATCATCGCCGTCGACATGATGGAGGCGCCCTCCATGAACCAAGTGGCGTAGTGGCCGCTGCCATCGTTCCACAGGATGTCGGTCTTGCCGTCACCGTTGTAGTCGCCGGTCTGGACGATCTGGAAGTTGCCCGGCACGCCGCCGAAGCCGGCCACGCTGTCCATCGCCATGCCGTTGAGGAACCAGATCGCCACCGCGCTGTTAGTAGCGTCGCGCCACAGGATGTCGGTGGAACCGTCGCCGTTGAAATCGCCGACGCCCGCCAACGTCCAGTTGCTCGGCACGTTGCCGAGGAAGCCGGTGGTGACCTGCGATCCGTTCACGTGCCAGATCGCGTAGTTGTTGCTGCCGTCCTGCCAGAAGATGTTGCCCTTTCCGTCGGTGGCGGCAATCGTCCAGCTCGTCGGCACGTTGCCGAGACCTGCTGCCGACACCACCGCCGTTCCGTTCATGAACCAGACGGCGAGGTCGCCCGTGGTGGTGTTGCGCCACAGGATGTCGCCGATGCCGTCGCCATTCATGTCGCCGGTGCCGTACACCGACCAGTTCGCCGGGACGTTGCCGAGGCCGCTCGCCGACAGTGCAGCGCCGCCCTCCATGAACCACATGGCGAGATTGCCGGAACTATCGCGCCAGAGGAGGTCGGCCATGCCGTCGCCGTTGAAGTCGCGCTGGCCGACCAGCGACCAGCCCGTGAGCGTGCCGATCGGCTGGGCGCCCAGGATCGAGCTGCCGTTCATCAGCCAGACCGCGAAATCGCCGCTGCCGTCCATCCACACGATGTCGCTCGCGCCGTCGCCGTTGAGATCATGGCTCGGATGCCCGGCGCAGGCAGGGATCGGATTCGGCGGCTGCAGATTGCCGACGTTCGCCGGCACGCCGGCGGTGAGACCCGCCGTCAGCAATCGCGCGACCTCGGGCTGAGTGTCGTCGCAATTGAAGAGGCGACGCTCGACGAGGCTGTTCACCGCCGCCACCACCTGGCTCTGGTAGGCTGCGTAGGTGACGTAGCGCTCCTGCACCGACAGACGCGGATCGGCGCCGCGCGTGGCGGCTGTCGCTGCGAACGGGATGTATTGGCCCGAGCTCTCGCAGCCGTCGTTCGCCCATACGCCCGAGCGCAACGCCCATCCGGTATAGGTCGCGAGCGGCACCGTGAGCTCCGGCAGCCGGATGCCGCCGATATCGTTGCCGTCGACGTCGGTCTTGGGGATGAAGCTCGGATAGATCGGGCCGTTCGCCGGATTGTCCTCCATCGGAGGCGTAACCAGCGGCGGATTATAGGTGGGCACCAGCGTCTGGTAGAAGTTCGGCCCGTAGTTGAAACGGTAGCGGGTCGTCTTCAGGCCGGTATAGGTGACGCCCGGAATGGTCGGGAAGCCCATGCCCGACTGCGGGATCGGCGGAACGAGCAGGCCGCTCGCCAGCGTCGGAATCTGCGAGTCCGGCGGCGCGATGCCCTTGGTCGACCATTGGTCGAGATCGACCCACAGCGCGCGCTCGACCTGCTGCGGATCGAGCGGGTTCAAGAACTGCTGGCACGATCCCTTGCTGGCCGGGTTGCCCGGGCCGGCATGCTGCGAGCCGGACAGGAAGTATTTGCGCGTCATCGGGTGATCCGGCAGATCGAAGGTTCCAGTCGGATCGGTGTGGAAGAGCGACGCCGCCTTCACCCAGTATTCGTTCGCCGACCACATCTCCATCATCAGCGGACACGTGTTGGTCGCCTCGCAACGCTTGAAGCGCCAGTCGGTCGTCTGCGAGATCGGATCGTAGCTAGACACGTCTGCGAACGGGAACACGCCTTCCTGGAAGAGCTCCTCCTGGCGATTGCGCTCGGTGCGCGACGGCTGCGACCAGCGATAGTTCATGCTGATGCCGTCGGCGGCGCCGACCCATTGCAGCATGCCGTCGAACAACTTGCGGCCGCTCAGGTCCTGGTTGAAGCCGAGATAGGTGAAGTCGTTGAGGAGGCGCGCCGGCTGCGACACCACGTCGGTGTAGACGCGCTGGATGTAGTTCGCGAGCGGGTTCGCCGTGCCGTGGCCGTCGTCGCTCGAATACCGCAGCCACGACATGAAGTCGCGGATCGCGGCGAATCCCATCCCGTTCACGGTCGGATTCTTGGCGATGTATGTGAACTCGTAAATGTCGTTGGCGACGAAGCTGCCCGAGGTCAGCTTGATCGCGGTGTTGGTCGCGTCGGTGTACTGCCAGCTCGAGGTCGGCACCACCTGCGCCACGTCGTCGAGATGGACGCGATGGGTGAGCACTGCATCCGGCGCACCTTGATTGCCCGAGGCGGCCGGGTAGGTAAGAGTGTAGCTTGCGCCGGGGCTCACGATATACTCGTAGCCCGGACCGACGATGGTCGCGCTGTTCGGTCCGTAGGCAATCGGCGGCGTCGTCATCGCCGTGACGCCGTCAGTCGTTCCCGCCAACGACGCAGCGAGATTTGCCGCCGAGGTCGGGTCGCCTTCGTATTGCCAACCGCTGAACACGGTCGCATAGCCCTGCGGCCACAGGAACGTGTTGGCGAGCGCGGTCACGTTGGTGACGGATGCCGGATCGTTGCCGCCGGTCGAGCGGTTGAATGCGCCGAACTGCTTGCCGCCGCGATTGGGCGGCTCGTACATCACCTTGCCGTTGCCGTTCGCAAGGTTGGTCGGAATGATCATGTAGAAGTTGAAAAGGACTTCGACGTTGCCGTTGGTATCCCGCGGCGCGAGATTGATGTCGTTGATCAGCGCGTTCTTGGGATCCGTCGGGCTCACCGCGTCGAGCGCGTACCCCTTGATGACGGTGTAGGTCCCTACCCCACCGAACGAGTAGCCGCCGAACGCGGGGCCGCTGCTCAGGATGGTGACCTTCTGAATCCCGGTGTTACCGGCCTGTGCGGTCGAAGCCGCCGCGCAAGCGCCTGCCGCGAGAAGACCCGCGGTGCCTAGTCTCATCAGGTTTCGGATTGTCGTGCGAACAGGAGATCGTAGCGCGCGCGAGTGCGCGACGCGGCAAACTGCATCCATTGACGCTCCCTCCGTTGGTACAGGCCGCTCGATTAGACGCCTGCCTTGTCGGGCAAACCTTCGAGTTGCTCTGTCAACGTCCCACCACCAGGAACTCTGTGGCGCGGAGAGGAGTACCGTCGAATGTGACGGCTTGATGGCTGGGAACCGGTTGGCAACACATCGGTGACGAAATTTCACCGCGAAGCTTGCGCCGCACGCGACCGCGGATTGTCCTCCAAGCCGCCGGATGCCCCGTGCTTTTTCACTCGTCCGCGACGAAAAATCCGGCCGGCGATCGTGCCGTTCGTCGCCATCGGTGACAGCGCGATCGCGGGCAGCGCCGACGTATTTCCCTGAGGGTTTTCAAACGCGAACCGCCGTACGCACGCCAAAGTGCGATCCCACTTAGGACACAATCGCCCTATTTCACTGGGGGTTAGGTGGGAGAGTTATCTGAGGCATCAGAGGCACTGGGGAATGCCGGACGATCTTCCGGCACAAGGGGGGTCCATGAAATCTCCGAACTTCGCCGGCCGTGACGGCCGCATCGACGCAGAAATCCCGAACACCGAAACGAACATCGAGAAGACGAGCTTGCGGCGCGCGCGCGTGCTGCTGCTCGCTTCTGCGGTATTCGCACTCGGCGCCGGGGACGCGCTCGCCGCGCATCACAAGCCCGCCGCCGCGCACGGCAAGAAGTCGGGCGAGAAGGCCGAGAGCGAGCACGGAAAGCACGACAAGAAGAGCGCCGAGAAGAGCGGCGGGGGTGACCACAAGCACGTCATCGTGCAGCCGGCGGACGAGGAAGGCGCGGCGCCGCTATCGCCGACGCTCGCCGCGGTCAAGGAGGCAGCCGAGTTGCTCCGCCACGGCAAGGGCAAGGACGCGGCTGCTCGCGTGGCCGCCACCGGCGACCCCGTCGCGATGAAGCTCATCGAATGGGCGTGGCTGCGCCATGCCGACAGCGAAGCCGGGTTCGAGCGCTACGCGAGCTTCATTCGCAACAATCCGGATTGGCCGGTCTCGCTGATCCGCCGCCGCGCCGAAGGGCGGCTGTGGCAGGAGCGGCGCGACGGCTCAACCATTCATGCCTTCACCGGCGACAAGCCGGCGAGCCCCGCCGGCCGGCTCGCGCTCGCCCGTGTGCAAATCGCGGAGGGCAACCGCGCCCAGGCCGAGAGCGAGGTGCGCGCGGTATGGCAATCCGAGCCACTGACCGGCGAGATGGAGACTGCGGTGCTCGCCGCGTTCCCCGATGCGCTCACCCGCGCTGACCACGTGGCGCGTATGGACAAGCGGATCGGCGCCAAGGATTTCGGCGCGGCGACGCGCGCCGCAAAGCTCGCCGGCGAGGACCATGTCGCGATCGTCAAGGCGTGCAGCGGCTCGGAAGGCAAATCGTCGAAGGGTGTCGACGGCGTGAAAGATGACTTGCACGGCGACCTCGCCTACAGCCTGTGCAAGCTCCACCATCTGCTGCGCAACGACGCACCGGGCAACAACATCAAGGGCAAGATCGCGACGCCCAAGGGGGACTACGAGGCGGCGGTGAAGCTCGTGCTGTCCGCCTCGCCCGAGGACCTCAAGCGGCAGGACACCGACGAGTGGTGGCGCGAGCGCCGTTCGCTCGCCCGCAAGCTGCTCGACATCGGCGCCGCGCGCACCGCCTACGAAGTGGCGCGCAAGGCGGCGCCGCCGACCAATCCCTATTACCGCGCGGAAACCCATTTCATGGCGGGATGGATCGCGCTCCGCTTCCTCGACGATCCGGCGACGGCGTTGACGCACTTCGTCCACGTCGACGACGACGCGGTCGATCCGCTCACCATCGCGCGTGCCGAGTATTGGCGCGGCCGCGCTCTCGAGGCGCTCGGCCGAGCCGAGGATATGCGAACGCAATACGAGGCCGCGGCGAGCTATCCGACCACCTATTACGGTCAACTCGCCCGCGCCCGGCTCGGCCACGACGACGTCGTCGAAGTGCGCCAGCCGCCGGAGCCGCCGGCGGCTAGCACCAGCGACGTCGTGCGCGCCGCCGAGATGCTCTACAAGACCGGCGAGGGCAATCTCGCCATGGCGTTCGCGACGGACGTCGGCCAGGACATCAACGATCCCGCCGTGGTTTCCGGCGTCGGCAGGGTCACCGCGCGCTACAAGGACGCCCAGGCGATGCTGCAGCTCGGCAAGGCCGCGCTCGGCCGGGGCATGCCCATGGACCACTATGCCTTCCCGGATGTCGGCGTGCCGAACTACACCTCGGTCGCTCCGCAGCTCGACCGCTGCATAGTCTACGCGATCACGCGCACCGAAAGCGGCTTCGATCCCGGCGACAAGTCGGCGGCGAAGGCGGTCGGGCTGATGCAGGTGACGCCCGACGCCGGGCGCGACACCGCAAAGCGGTTCGGCGTAAGCTACAGCTGGGACCGGCTCGTCCACGACTCGGTCTACAACACGCAGATGGGCGCGGCCGAGCTCTCCGGCCTGCTCAAGGACTACCGCGGCTCCTATATCCTGACGTTCGCCGGCTACAATGCCGGCCGAGGCCGGGTCGAGCAGTGGATGGCGCTGCACGGCGACCCGCGCGATCCCAAGGTCGACGCGGTCGACTGGGTCGAACGCATCCCGTTCTCGGAGACGCGCAACTACGTCCAGCGCGTCATGGAGAACATGCAGGTCTATCGCAAGCGCTTCGGCGACACGGCCGCGACCATCGAGCCCAACCTCCATCGCGCGGCGATGATCGGGGGGCGGCCGCAGACGACGGGCCGCGCGTTCACCCCGACGGTGGAGCTCACGCCGCCGAACAATTGAGGCGGCATATACCGGAATGATGATGGCCGGGGCTCGCCCCCGGCCATTTTTTTGCCCGCGTTTCTCGGAGGCGTTCACCCCGGCGATGCTATGAGCACATCGATCCCAATCGCCGAATTGCAGTTGCAGGAGAGGCACCGGATGGCCCTCCAGCAGGCGCTCGAGTGGCTGACCAGCATTGTCGACCCCGTGGGCATCGTCGTCTCCGGCAGCATCATTCGCGGCAACCCGGCCGCCTCGAGCGACCTCGACATCGTCGTGCTTCACGACCAGCCGTGGCGCCGGCGCATTCAGAAGCTGTTCAACAGGACGCCGACGGAGCTGTTCTTCAACTCTCAGGAATGGCTGGAGCACAGCATTCGAGACGAGGCGTCGCGTGGACGCCCGAGCATGGCGCACATGCTGGCCACCGGCACTCTGGTGAAGGACCGAGAAAACCGAATGGCTGATCTCATCCGCGCCGCGCGAGACGTCCTGGCGGAGGGGCCGGGGTTGCGGCCGGAGGTACTGTTGCGCGAGCGATATCTGGCAGCCTGTCTGGTGGAGGACGCCCTGGATTTCGACGGGGCGGACACCGCTGACGCTCGCCAGATACTGGCGCTCGCGGTGGACGCGCTCGTGAGGTACGCCTACATCGAAACGAATCGGCACCTCCCAAGGCCGAAGGAACGATTGGAGCTGCTGACCGGTTTCGCACCGGACTTGGCACGGCTTCTGTCCAGAGCGTTGCGCGAAGCGCCGGCAGAGGCGATTGGGACCTTACGGCAGGCTTCGGAGCGTGCGCTCGGGGTCTCCGGCTTCTTCGAGTGGGATTCCGGGCCGGATCACACAACGCCCCCACGTCGCGGTTGACGGGACACGAGCCCTCACCGCGTCGTGCGCTCGAACTGGCGCAACAGCTCGTTGCCGCGCGCGACGGCGGCGCCGAGCGCGGCCTTGGCGGATTTCTTGCCGGCGAGCGCCTGCTCCATCTCCTCCTCGATGACGTCGCGAATCAGCACGAACGAGCCGAGCCGCAGGCCGCGCGAACTGTCGGTCGGCGGATGAAGCATGATCTGCTCGATGCCGATCGCTGCGCCCGGCGCGCGCTCATAGAAGTGCTGAGCCTTGGAAAGATCGTAGGCCGCGCTGGTGATCGGCAGATAGCCGGTCTTCTGGTGCCAGGACGCTTGGACGTCCGGCTGCGAGAGATAGGCAAAGAACTTCGCGACGGCGGCGTATTCCTCCTGGGGCCGGCCGCGCAGCACCCACAGCGTCGCTCCACCGATGATCGAGTTCTGCGGGGCGCCCGCGACGTCAGGCCAGTAAGGCAGCAAGCCGTAGCCGACCGCGAACTTGGACTTCGCGAGGATATCGGCGCGCGAGGCCGACGAGCCGATGAACATCCCGCACTCGCCCGCCGGAAAGCGCGGCTCGGCGGCGGAGGCGCGGCCGCTGTAGTCGTAGAGCTTGGACTTCTGCCATTCGGCGAGCGCCTCGAGGTGGCGCACCATCACCGGATTATCGATCGTCAGCTCCGCGCCGAAGCCGGCAAGGCCGTTCGCATGGGTCGCGATCGGCACGTTGTGCCAGGCGGAGAAGTTCTCGACGTTGACCCAGGACGGCCAGTGGGTGGTGAAGCCGCAGGGGACGTTCGCTTGACGCAGCTTGCGCGCGGCAGCCTCGACCTCGGGCCAGGTCTTCGGCGGCACGTTCTCGTCGAGACCCGCCGCACGAAACTGATCCTTGTTGTAGTAGAGAATCGGCGTCGATGCATTGAATGGGAACGACAGCAGGTTGCCGGCGAGGTCGGAGTAATAGCCGGACACCGCGGGCAGATACGCCGTCTGGTCGAAGGGGATGCCTTGATCCCGCATCAGCTCGAACGCCGGATAGATCGCGCCTTTCGCCGCCATCATGGTCGCGGTCGCGATCTCGTTGACCTGCACGATCGCGGGGTGCTTCTTGGTGCGCATCGCGAAGATCGCGGCGGTAACCGTCTCGGTGTAGTTGCCCTTGTACTCCGGCACGACGCGGTGCTCGGACTGCGACGCGTTGAAGGCGGCGGCGAGCTGCCCGAGCTGGCGCCCAAGCTCGCCGTTCATCGCGTGCCACAGCTCGACGGTCGCGGCCGGCGCGGGCACGGCCACCAGCAACGGTGCGGCGAGCGCGAGCGCCGCCGTCATCATAGCGAGGACGGGGGCGCCGCGGCGCCTGCGGCCGATCGCAGCCGCGCTCTGAAAGTCCATGGTCAACATCGGTTCCGACGGGTAACATGAGGTGGCAGGGAACGCCACCAGCCGAGATTATCCGACGATGAAAGGTTCGCGAACCCCGTCCGCCTGCGCTCGATTGTCCGTGCTGTCCGCTGTTGCGCTTTCGCTCGTCGCGGCGATCGGCGTCCTCCCGGGCAGCGCTGCCGCGCGCGAATTCCGCGCTGCCGACACCCAGGCGGCCGATTACCCGACCGTGCGGGCGCTCGAATACATGGGCCGCCTGATCGAGCAGCGAACCGACGGGCGCCACCGGATCAGGGTCTTCCATTCGCGCCAGCTCGGCGAGGAGAAGGAGACCATCGAGCAGACGCGCGCCGGCGCGATCGACATCAACCGCACCAATGTCGGGCCGCTCGGCTCGCTTGTTCCCGTCGCGAACGCGCTCGCCCTGCCCTTCCTGTTCCGCTCGATCGAGCACCTGCACGCCGTGATGGACGGCCCGGTCGGCGAGGAGATTCTCGCGAGCTTCGAGCAATACGGCTTGGTCGGGCTGACGTTCTACGATTCCGGCGCCCGCTCGATCTACAATAGCAAGAGGCCGATCAACACCCTCGCCGACCTCAAGGGGCTGCGCATCCGCATCCAGCAATCCGAGCTGATGGCCGAAATGATCCGCGCGCTTGGCGCGCAGCCGGTCGAGCTGCCCTACGGCCAGGTCGAGACCGGCCTTGCGACCGGGCTCGTCGACGGCGCCGAGAACAACTGGCCCTCGTACGTGACCACCGGCCACTACAAATATGCCCGCAACTACACGCTCACCGAGCACACCATGAGTCCGGAGGTGCTTATCATGTCGCGGCGCGCATGGCAGAGCCTCTCCGACGCCGACAAGGCGATCTTCCGCGAGGCCGCGCGGGAGTCGAACCGCTTCATGCGCCAGCAGTGGACGGCGCTCGAGACGCAGTCGGCGCGCGTCGCCCGCCAGGCCGGCGTGACGATCGTGTCCGACTTCGACCGCAAGCCGTTCGAAGCCGCGATGGTGAAGATCCATGCCCAGGCCGCCACCGATCCCGTCATCGGGCCGATGATCGACCGCATCCGCCAGGTGAAGTGAGCCCTCCTTGATCGCGCTCGACCACCAGGCATCGTTGGGGAGCCTTTCGGAGCGCACCGCCAGAGAAGCGACCGGCCTCGAGCGGCTGGTCCGCTCGGTGCCGATCCGCTGGCGCATCCTCTCGATCGCGGTCCTCAACTGCATCGCCGTCGTGATCATTGCGGCGCTGCTGGCGAGCGGCGCGAAGATACTCTCCTCGTCATGGACCGACGTTCGCCAGGTCCGGCAGTCGGACATGCTGCTCTCGCTGCTCGGCACCGAGTCCGGTCGGCTGCAAAGCCTCATCCATCAGTACATCAACGAGCCGCGCCCCGAGACCTTCGCCGAGATCCTGCTGCTGCGCGAGGCGGTGCTCGGCACCTTGAAGACGCGCGGCGCCACCGACCCGATGCTGGCACCCGCGGTGCCGGAATTGACCGCGCTCACCGAGCGCTTCCTCGACGCGTTCGGCGACCTGCGCTCGCTGCAGACTGCGATCACCGAGAGCTACGAGAACGAGGTGCTGGCGCCGGCGAAGCAAATGGCCGGGCTCTACGCGATCATCGAAAGCGCGACCGCGTCGAAGGACGCCCTGATCGGCCCGGCGCTCGGCAAATCGCGCGAGACCTTCACCGCGATGCTGGTCGCGGCCAACGCCTACTATCTCTCGCTCGCCGCCGACGCCGCGCAGGAAGCCCATACCGACATCCAGCGCATCGAGGACGCCATCCCCGTGCTCGGCGACCTCGCCGACAACGACCTCCAGCGTTCCGCGATCGACGCCTTGAAGCAGCAGGCGGTGGCGCTGCGGCGCGGCCTCGAGCGTCTCGGCGAGCTCTTCATGAAGCGCGCCGCGCTGCTGCGAAGCGCGATCGACGCCAACCAGGCCGCCATGATCACGTCGATCGACAATCTGTCGACCCAGATGGGCGCGCACGAGCAGGACGCCCAGGAGAAGTTCGATCGCAGCCTCCTCGACATTTACCGTCTGGTGGCGCTGGTGGCGCTGGTGTTCCTCACCGCCATGGTGGTGAGCGCGATCGTCGTCTCGCAGAGCATCCGCGGCCCGCTGCAGCGGCTGATGACGGCGATGAGCGACATCACCTACGGCCACTACGATCGTCCGGTCCACGGGACCTCGGCGCGCGACGAGATCGGCGACATGGCGCGCGCCGTCGAGGGGTTCCGCGACAACGCGATCGCCAAGCGCAAGGCCGAGGAGGAGCTGCGTTCCGCCAAGGACCGCGCCGAGCATGCACTGGTCGAGCTGCGCGACACCCAGCAGGACCTGATCGAAGCGGAAAAGCTCGCCGCGCTCGGCGGCCTCGTCGCCGGCATCGCCCACGAGGTCAACAACCCCGTCGGCATCAGCCTCACCGTGGCGTCGAGCTTCGCGCGGCGCTGCGAATCCTTCGCCGCCGAGCTCAAGCAGCCGCCGCTGCGGCGCTCGCGGCTCGACGAGTTCGTCTCTGCGTGCCATGCCGCGGCGGGCCAGCTCGTCGCCAACCTGCAGCGCGCCGGCGAGCTGATCCAGTCCTTCAAGCAGGTCGCGGTCGATCGCAGCCACGCCGACCGGCGCCAGTTCGACCTCGCCGAGGCGACCGACCAGATCATCGCGAGCCTGCGCCCTGCGCTGAAAACCACCGCGATCTCGCTCCGGGTCGACATCCCGCCCGGCATCGCCATGGACAGCTACCCCGGCTCCTACGGACAGGTGCTGACCAATTTGCTGCTCAATGCGATCGCCCACGCCTTTCCCGACGGGCGGGCCGGTACGCTGTCGTTCTCGGCGCGGGCCGTCGGAGCGAACGACGTCGAGGTCACCGTCGCCGACGACGGCGTCGGGATGGACGAGGCGACCAAGGCCCATGCCTTCGATCCCTTCTTCACCACCCGACGTAACCGCGGCGGCACCGGGCTCGGGCTGCACATCATCCACAGCCTCATCACTCAGAGCCTCGGGGGACGCATCGCGATGGAAGCGTCGCCCGGGCGCGGCACGGTGTTCCGCATCGTCATTCCACGGACAGCCCGCGAGGCCGCGGCTGTCGCAGCCACGGACCGATGACAGTGGGCGAACAGGACGACTTCATTCAAATCATCGACGATGCCGGCGAAACGTCGGAGACCGGACCGCTCTGGAAGGTCGCGGTGATCGACGACGACCTCGCCGTCCACGACGGCACGCGCTTCGCGCTCGGCGACTACCAACTTGCCGGGCACCGGCTGGAAATCCTCTCCGCCTTCTCGGCGAAGGAGGGGCGCGAGCTGATGCAGGCGCATCCCGACACCGCGGCGGTGCTGCTCGACGTCATCATGGAGACAGACGAGGCAGGGCTCGACCTGGTCCAATACATCCGCAACATCCTCAAGAACGAGACGGTCCGCATCATCCTGCGCACCGGCCAGCCGGGCCAGGCCCCGGAGCGGCGCGTCATCGTCGATTACGACATCAACGACTACAAGGCGAAGACCGAGCTCACCGCCGACAAGCTGTTCACCTCGCTCACCGCGGCGCTGCGCAGCTATCAGCAGCTGCAGCGCATGGTGGAGACCCGGCGCGGCCTCGAGATCATCATCGACGCCGCCTCGACGCTCTACGACTTCAATTCGATGCAGCGTCTCGCCGAAGGCGTACTCACCCAGATCGCCTCGCTGCTCAATGTCGACTGCGCCGGCATCCTGGTGCTGCGCGACAGTGCCGAGGCCGAGGACAGCTTCTCGGTGCTCGCAGGCTCGGGCTGCTACAGCCGTTTCATCGGCTTGCCGGGCATCAACGGACTCGACGACGAGCTGCGGACCGTCGTCAAGGAGGCGTTCCGCCGCCGCGATCATCAGTTCCTGGCGCGGCGCTCGGTGCTCTACATCCGCACCGGCAGCGGGCGCGAGCTCGTCGTGCTGCTCGAAGCCTCGAAGCGGCTCTCCGACACCGACCGCGCGCTTATCCAGATATTCTCGAGCCGGCTTTCGGTCGCGTTCGACAACGTCATCCTCTACGAGCAGCTCCAGCAGGCCAACACCCGCCTCGAGGAGCGCGTGCGCCAGCGCACCCGCGAGCTCACCCAGGCCAATACGCGGCTGTCCGCGCAATGGACGCGGCTGCAGCGGGCGAATGCCTTCAAGAGCGAGGTTCTCGGCACCGTCGCCCACGACTTGCGTAATCCGCTCGCCGTCATTCTCGGCCGTACCGAGATGCTGACCGAGATGGTCGGCACCGCCGCCTTGTCGCCCGAGAGCATCAACGCCCAGATCGGCCACATCAGGAGCGCGGCGAACCGCGTCACCGAGATCGTCAACAGCCTGATCCGCGATGCGATGGCGGACGCCCACGACATCACGATCCGGCCGGAGACGATCGACATGGTCGCGCTCGTCAAGGACATCGTCGAGGCGAGCCAGCCGCTTGCCGGCCGCAAGGACCAGGCGATCGAGGTCGCCGCCCCACAGACGCTGCTCTGCGTCTGCGATCCCGACCGCATGCGCGAGGCAATCGACAATCTCCTGAGCAACGCCATCAAGTACAGCCCGCCCGGCAGCCGCATCGAGATCGGCGTCGCCGACGAAGGCGGCGGCACCGTGATCCGCGTCTCCGATCAGGGTCCGGGGCTGGCGCCGGAGGATATGGCGCGGCTGTTCGAGCGTTTCCAACGCCTCTCGGCGCGGCCGACCGCCGGCGAGCCCTCGACCGGCCTCGGCCTGTCGATCGTCAAACGCATCGTCGACCTCCACAATGGCGTCGTCAGCGTGCAGGAGACCGGCCCCACGGGGTCGACCTTCACCATCGCGATTCCCGCGAAATGACCGAGAACCCGCACATCATCGTGGTCGACGACGAGGCCGCCGCCCGCGAGATGGTCGGCGACTATCTGCGCATGCACGGCTTCACCGTGACGTTGTGCGACGGCGCCATCGGCCTGCGCACGGCGATGGCGAAGCAGCCCGCCGACCTCATCGTTCTCGACCTCAACATGCCGCAGGAGGACGGCCTCTCGGTGATCCGCAAGCTCAAGCAGAGCTCGAGCGTGCCCGTGATCATGCTCACCGCGACCGCAAGCTCGATCGACCGGGTGGTCGGCCTCGAGCTCGGCGCCGACGACTACGTCGCCAAGCCCTGCGAGCTGCGCGAGCTCGTCGCGCGCATCCGCTCGGTGCTGCGCCGCGCGGGCCCGGGCGCCCCTGCCCCGGCAGCGCCCGCTGCCGCCGTCGCGGAGCCCCAGCGCGTACGGTTCGGCACCAAATGGCTCGACCACGACGCGCAGGCGCTGCGCGACGACGACGGCAACGAGCATCCGCTGACGTCATCGGAATACGGTCTGTTGAAGGCGTTCGCCGCCAATCCCAAGCGCGTGCTCTCCCGCGAGCGCCTGCTCGAGCTCGCCAACGCCCGCAACGCCGAGGCCTTCGACCGGGCGATCGACATCCGGATCATGCGGCTGCGCCGCAAGATCGAGCCCGATCCCGCCCACCCCACGGTAATCCGCACAATTCGCGGCGGCGGGTATCTCTTTACGCCGACCGGCGAGGCAAGCGGGGCGCTGTAGCCTGGGTTGAGCGAAAGCGAAACCCAGGACGGTGCGAGAGGCAGCTCAGCCCCCGGGTTTCGCTTGCGCTCAACCCAGGCTACGGGGCCCTCAACCCCGGCTACGAGGCTGCCCCAATTAGGATATTATTCCTCAAACCAGCCGATTGTTTCTTCATTGCAATGCGACACGAAACAATTCGGCAACCGAAGAAACCATTTTTTCCTTGAAAAGAAGAACGAACGAAACGCCTGCTTGCTAGTTATTGCCCCACGAGACCACGCAATTCGTGGGGAGGGGATCATGCACCAAGATACCATTCGTGCATCTGCATCGACCGCAAAGATCTATGCCTTCGACGGACAGCCGGACGAGCGCCTGATCAAGGCCATTGCCTCCGGCAACCGCAGCGCGATGCGCACGCTCTATCTCCGGCATAATGCACGGGTGTTCCGCTTCATCGCGCGACTCGTCACCGACGGTGCGCTCGCTGAGGATCTCGTCAGCGACGTCTTCGTCGAGGTCTGGAGCAAGGCCGGAAACTTCGAAGGCCGTTCCCAGGTCTCCACCTGGCTTCTCGCGATTGCGCGCTTCAAGGCCCTCACGGCGATCAATCGCCACCGCGAGGTCCTGGGCGACGAGCCGGCGATGGAGCTCGTCGAGGACACCGCCGACACGCCGGAAGAGACCGTCCTCAAGGACGACCGCACCGCGCAGCTCCGCCGCTGCCTCGCCCAGATGTCGCGTGAGCACCGCGAGGTGATCGACCTCGTCTACTACCATGAGAAGTCCGTCGAGGAGGTCGCCGAGATCACCCGGCTGCCGAAGAACACCGTGAAGACTCGGATGTTCTACGCCCGCAAGCGCCTCGCGCAGCTCCTCGCCTCACACCAGGATTTCGGCCACCTCGCCGCGCCGCAGGCCGCGTGAGGCGCGCGTCGCGCTTGCGCGTAAAGTTTAAGGACCGGTACCCCCAACTACACCGGCCCACCCACCGTCCGGCTCTTGTCCCCCCACCCACCCCACGAGAGCCGGACGGGTCCCCTTTTTCGGTGCGAAACATTCCGAACTATTCTCAATGCGCGTCATTGCCCCAGCTTGAACGGGCAATCTAGACCCCACGCCATTGATGTTGCCGAACTCTACCCCGGTGAGAATCCGGTGGTTACTGGATCGCCCGGTCAAGCCGGGCGATGACAGCAATGTGGTCACAGCCGTGACTTTCCGCCCCCTTTTCGCAGCGTCGCCGCTCATTCGGTGTCATACTGGCGCGTCAGCCTGGAAAGGGCGCCGCCATGCTCATAGTCCTGATCAACATTGCGATCATCGTCGTCGTGGGGGCGATCCTGTTCTACCTGATCGACAAATATGTTCGGGACGGGCGGCTCGCGGGGCTTTTGAAGATCCTGGTCGCGCTCGTCTGCCTGGTTGCGATCCTGCAGCGGCTGCTACCCGCGCTCGGCGTCGGGATATTTTGACGCCCACTTCTCCCTCCCCGTCTTCGGGGAGGGCGGGGTGGGGCCTTGTCCGAGGCTACGACGGTGGGGAAGTAAGAACCCCACCCTGCCCTCCCCGAAGACGGGGAGGGAAAGACTCACGCCGGCAAATTGAGCCTGATATGCAGCTCGCGCAGCTGCTTCGGCGTGACTTCCGAGGGCGCGCCCATCAGGAGGTCCTCGGCGCGCTGGTTCATCGGGAAGAGCACGACCTCGCGCAGGTTTTCCTCCCCGCACAGTAGCATGACGATGCGGTCGACGCCGGGCGCGATGCCGCCGTGCGGCGGGGCGCCGAGCGAGAGGGCGTGGAGCATGCCGCCGAATTTACTCTCCAGCACGCTCTCGTCATAGCCGGCGATGGCGAAAGCCTTCTTCATCACGTCGGGACGGTGATTGCGGATGGCGCCGGACGACAGCTCGATGCCGTTGCAGACGATGTCGTACTGGATCGCCTTGAGCGCGAGAATCTTCTCGGCATCGTTCGGATCGAGCGCGAGGAATTCCTCTGGTGACAGGTTCGGCATCGAGAACGGGTTATGGGAGAAGTCGATCTTCTTCTCCTCCTCGTTCCACTCGTACATCGGGAAGTCGACGATCCAGCAGAACTCGAAGCGGTCGCGCGCGACGAGGCCGAGATCCGCGCCGACCTTGCTGCGAGCCGCGCCGGCGAACTTGACGAAGTCCTTCGGTCGCCCGGCAACGAAGAACACGGCGTCGCCGACCCCGAGCCCCAGTTGCGCGCGTATCGCCGTCGTGCGCTCGACGCCGAGGTTGCGGGCGAGCGGACCGGCTCCGCCCTCCTCGCCCTCGCGCCAGAAGATGTAGCCGAGGCCGGGCAGGCCCTCGCCCTTCGCCCAGCTATCCATGCGGTCGCAGAAGGCGCGGTTGCCGCCCTTCGGGGCGGGGATCGCCCACACCTCGACCGTCGGGTCCGCCGCGATCATGCCGGCGAACACCTTGAAGCCGAAGTCGCGGAAATGCGCGGTGACGTCGGCCATCTTGATGGGATTGCGCAGGTCAGGCTTGTCGGTGCCGTATTGGTGCAGCGCCTGCGCATAGGGGATGAGCGGAAATTTCGGCGTGACCGGCTTGCCGTCGGCGAACTCCTCGAACACCCCGCGCAGCACCGGCTCGACCGCCGCGAACACATCCTCCTGGGTGACGAAGCTCATCTCGATGTCGAGCTGGTAGAACTCGCCGGGCGAGCGGTCGGCGCGGGCGTCCTCGTCGCGAAAGCACGGCGCGATCTGGAAATAGCGGTCGAAGCCCGACACCATGATGAGCTGCTTGAACTGCTGCGGCGCTTGCGGCAACGCGTAGAACTTGCCGGGATGGATTCGCGACGGCACCAGATAGTCGCGCGCGCCTTCCGGGCTCGATGCCGTGAGGATCGGCGTCTGGAACTCGAAGAAACCCTGCTCTTTCATCCGCCGCCGCAGCGAGTCGATAATGTCGCCGCGCTTCCTGATGTTCTTGTGCAGCCGCTCGCGCCGCAAGTCGAGGAACCGGTACTTCAGACGGATTTCTTCCGGGTACTCCTGGTCGCCGAACACCGGCATCGGCAGCTCGGTCGCCGGCCCCAGCACCTCAATGTCGGTCGCGAACACTTCGACCTCGCCGGTCGGCAGATCCGGGTTCTCGGTGCCGCCGGGTCGCCGGCGCACCCGGCCATCGACCCGGATGACCCATTCCGAGCGCAGCTTTTCCGCGGTCTTGAAGGCCGGCGAATCCGGATCGGCCACCACCTGGGTGATCCCGTAATGGTCGCGCAGGTCGATGAACAGCACGCCGCCATGGTCGCGGATGCGGTGGCACCAGCCCGAGAGCCGCACGGTGGAGCCGATCTCTTGCGCGCGCAACGCGCCGCAGGTGTGGGTGCGATACCGGTGCATCAAGCCCTCGATTGCGCGCGGGGAGCCCACGCGATCCATCTCTGCGCCGCTCGCCGGGAGCGGCGGGCAGGGTTTAGCCGACGCGGCGCGGGATGGGAACACCCTCGACAGGCCGGGCCCGATCTGCACAAGTCCCCGGCACGAATGAAATCCACCCCACGAACCTCGTCCTGAGGAGCCCGCGAAGCGGGCGTCTCGAAGGACGGCCACAGGCGGCAGCATGTGGCGCCATCCTTCGAGACGCGCCCTACGGCGCTCCTCAGGTTGAGGTTCCTGTAAATAACAGGTCCCCCCGCCAATCGGAGTGTGCCGCGCATGACCGACACGATGACGACGGCGGAGGCGACGGTGGCGACCCTCGCCGCCCATGGGCTCGATACGCTCTACGCGCTGCCCGGTGTCCACAACGACCATTTGTTCGATGCCCTCTACAAGGCCTCGGACCAGATCAAGGTGGTGCATCCTCGCCATGAGCAGGGCACCGCCTACATGGCGCTCGGCGCGGCGCTCGCGACCGCCCGCCCCCAGGCCTATGCGGTGGTGCCCGGCCCCGGCCTCCTCAACACAGGAGCCGCGCTGCTCACCGCCTATGCCATGAACGCGCCGGTGCTCGGGCTGATCGGGCAGATTCCCGATGCCGACATCGGCCGCGGCATCGGGCATTTGCATGAGATCCGCGACCAGGCCGGGATCATCAGCCGGCTGGTCGACTTCTCCGCGCGCATTCGCGGGCCGGATGCGGCATCCGCGCTGGTCACCAAGGCCCTCGCGGCGATGGGCGCACGCCGGCGCGGCCCCGCGGTGCTGGAATGCGCGATCGACGTGTGGGGCCGCAGCGGACCGGCGCCGCTGGTCGCGCCGTTCGCGCCACAGGAACCGGAGATCGACGAGGATGCGATCGCGGCGGCGGCCTCGGCGCTCAGCACGGCGAAGCGGGCCTTCATCATCTGCGGCGGCGGCGCCCAGGGCGCGTCCGCCGAAGTCACCGCGCTCGCCCACATGCTGCAGGCGCCGGTGCTCGGCTATCGGCGCGGCCGCGGCGTGCTCGACAGCCGCGATCCCCTGAGCGTGACCTTGCCGCTCGGCCGCGACCTCTGGGGCGAAGCCGACGTCGTGCTCGGCGTCGGCACGCGGATGTACTACCCGTTCACCCAGTGGGGCATGGACGACGACGTCGCTATCATCCGCATCGATTCCGATCCCGAGGAGCCGGCGCGGGTCCATAAGCCGAAGGTCGCGCTCGTCGGCGATACGCAGCCGATCCTGCGCCGGCTCCTCGATGCGGTCGCGACCCGCAACACGAGCCGGCCGTCGCGCACCGACGAAATGCGCGAACGGCACGCGCGCCTCGGCAAGAAGCTCGAGAAGCTCGCCCCGCAGCGCGCCTTCATCGACGCGATCCGCGCCGAGCTACCGGAGGACGGCATCTTCGTCGACGAGGTCACCCAGATGGGCTTCGTCGCCCGCCTCGCCTTCCCCGTCTACAAGCCGCGCACGTTCCTCTCGCCGGGCTACCAGGACAATCTCGGCTGGGGCTTCGCCACCGCGCTGGGCGCCCAGAATGCGCGGCGCGACGTGCCGGTGGTCGCGATCAGCGGCGACGGCGGCTTCATGTTCACCGCGAACGAGCTCTCGACCGCGGTGCGCCACCGCATCCCGCTGGTGGCGGTGGTGTTCGCCGACGGCGCCTTCGGCAATGTCCGCCGCATCCAGGAAGAACGCTACGGCAACCGCCTGATCGCCTCCGACCTCGCCAATCCCGATTTCATCCGCTTTGCCGAAAGCTTCGGCGCGGCCGCCGAGCGCGCCGCCGATCCCAATGCGCTGCGCGCCGCGCTCCGCCGCGGCTTCGCCCGGCGCGACGGTCCGACGCTGATCGAAGTGCCGGTCGGCCCGATGCCATCGCCGTGGGAGTTCATCCACATGCCGCAGGCGCGGGGCGACTGATCCCATCATTTGGGGGCCGGCCGCGGGCCCCGGAATGACGAGCATTTGGCTGCGCCAAATTCTCCCCGAAATCGCTCCGGCTACATCTGGATTTCACGGCGTTTCGCGAACATGCTGCCGGCGCCCCAATGGCCCGCCGTGTCCGCGAGACAATCAGTGGAGGAGATTTCTGATGAGCCGTTTCGTTATCGCCCTGGCGCTTTTTGCGACCGCGGTCCCCGCCTGCGCTCAGAACGCCGTTCCCGATCTCAAGGGGACCTGGACGGGCAAGGGCAAATCGATCGTCTTCGGCGCCAATCCCCATCATCCGGGTTCGCAAACCACCATGGATCCGCCTCGCGTGCGCGACATCGAGGCGACCTACGTGGTCGAGGGACAGGACGGCCGCCTCATGTGGGGCCACTCGGTTTCCAGCGCCGCCCCGACCAACGAGCCGTTCGGCTGGGCGCTCGCGAGCGACAACAAGACGATCCACGGCGCCGACATCGACGGCTATTTCCACATCACGCTCATTTCGCCGGACCGTATGGAGAAGTGCTACACGCAAAACACCGGCGCCGGCCGCGCCATCGTCGCGACCTGCCACTTCATGGACCGGGTGAAACGGTAACGCGTTTTCACTTCGGACCTCATCCTGAGGAGCCGTGCGCAGCACGGCGTCTCGAAGGACGGCCACAGGCCACAGCGCTTGGGGCCATCCTTCGAGACGCCGTGCTTCGCAGGCTCCTCAGGATGAGGTCCGTAGAAGATTCACCGGCTCTTTGCGAGACGCGCTACTGCGGCGGCAGGGCGATGAGTTCGTCCAATTGCGCCTTGCCGAGCGGCGCGGCGATGTACTTCATGTCGACCGCGTCGCGCATCAAGGCATCGAGGCCGACGATGGTGTCGGGGTCGAGCGCCGCCCACGGGAAGAACTCGTCGCGTGTGCGTCGCGCCTTGGCGAGGCTCATGCCGAGCCAGTCGGCATAGACTTGCAGCGCCGCGTCGTCGGAATACAGCCAGCGCGCGGTCTCGCGATAGGCGCGCATGAAGCGGGTCACGACGTCGCGCCGCGCGGCGATCGTCGGCGCCGTCGCCACCAGCACGCGCACCGTCTGGTCCTTGAAGATCGAGGCCGCATTGCCGTTGGTGATGAAACGGATCTCGCCGCGGTCGAGCTGGTCGAGCCCGTCGGGCGGCGCGGCCCAGCCGACGTCGACCTGGCCCGACATCACCTGGGTGAGCGTCGCGACCGGGCTGCCGGTAGCGACGAGCCGCGCCTTGAGGCCGTATTGCCGGACCATCGCCGTCGCGACGGCTTGAGTTGAGGAGCCGCCCGTCGAATAGGCGACCGTGCGGCCGGAGAAATCCTGGATGGTCCGGATCGGCGAATCCGCGCGGACATACCAGTAGAGGTCGGAGGCGCCGGTTGTCTCAGCGCCGATGATCCGCACCGGTGCGCCCTTGGCATAGGCGCTCAGCGCCCCCATGACGCCGACCGCGACCCCGATATCGGCGCCGCCCGAGAGCACCGCCTGCTGGGTCTCGCCGCTGCCCTGGGTGTAGAGCAGTTGCAGCTCGAGGCCGTAGCGACGAAAGACGCCGCCGCGCTGGCCCACCTCGGCGACCGAGGTCGCCCAGTTGCCGTATTGCCCGACCGCGAGCTTGAGACGGTCCTGCGCGCCGGCTCCGCCGGGGAGCGCCGCGGCGAGGACGAGCGAGAACACGAAGGCGCGGAAGGGCTTCATAGGAAATCCGCAGTGCGAATGCAAAACGCTAACGCCAAAGCATATCTCGTTCCAACGAGGTGGTCATGGCCGGGCTTGGCCCGGCCACCCCGCTTACCAAGGCACGGCCGTGCCACGTTATCGGGGTCGCCGGGACAAGCCCGGCGATGACAACCTACTCGGTCACTGCATCGAACTCTCATTCTGACGCCCGCCGCTTAGCGGAAGCAGACGCCCGTTGACATCGCCTGCCCCCTGCCCTCCTCGTTGGACCCGGCTTCGAGAATGAAAGACCGCGCCATGCTCGTGATCACAGGTGGATTGGTGCACTCCGTTACGGTGCCCCATGGCGAGGCGCGCGATATCGTCGTCGAGGGCGACACCATCGTCGACATCGTGCCGCGCGGCGCAGTGCGCAACGCCAATGCCGAGGTGATCGATGCGAGCCGCCGGCTCATCATTCCCGGGCTGATCAACGGTCATACCCACAGCCATGGCGGCCTCTCCAAGGGCGTCGGCGACCTCTGGGAGCTCGACCTGCTGCTCAACGCGGCGCCGTGGATCGGCGGCCATCGAAGCCACGACGACAAGCATCTCGCCGCGCTGATCACCGCGGTCGAGATGGTCGAGAAAGGCGCCACCGCCTGCTACGACCTGTTCTTCGAATTCCCCGCACCGACGATCGAGGGCATGGAGGCGGTCGCCAGCGCCTATGCAAAGGTCGGGCTGCGGGCGGTCATCGCGCCGATGGTCGCCGACCTCACTTTCTACCAGGCGGTGCCGGGCCTGATCGACGCGCTGCCTGACGATGCCCGCGACCACGCCGCGAAGCTGCGCATGGGCGGCGCCGATGCCGTCATCGCGGCGCTGCGCCGGCTCGCCGAGACGTGGTCGCACCCGCGCGACCGGCTGCGGCTGGGCATCGCACCGACCATTCCGCATCACTGCACCCGCGAATTCATGATCGCCTGCCGCGACGTCGCGCGCTCCCATGATCTGCCGATGCAGACCCATGTCAGCGAAGCAAAATACCAGTCGACCTCGACCTTCAAGGTGTTCGGCATGTCGACCGTCGAGATCATGGATGCCTGCGGCCTCCTCGGCCCGTGGCTGTCGGCGGCCCACGCGATCTGGATCAGCGACAGCGACATGGAGCTCATGGCGAAGAAAGGCGTCGCGGTCTCTCACAACGCAGCCGCCAATCTGCGCCTCGGCTCAGGGGTAGCCGCGGCGCGCCACTACATGAACCATGGCGTCACCGTCGGCATCGGCACCGACGGCTCGGCGTCGTCGGACAACCAGAACATGTTCGAGGCGATCCGCGCCGCGGCGTTCGTGTCGCGGGTGCGCGGCGTGCCGCCCGCCGAATGGATCTCGACCGCCGACGCCTTCACCATGGCGACGCAGGGATCGGCACGCGTGCTCGGGATGCAGGATTTCATCGGCAGGATCGCGCGCGGCTACAAGGCCGACCTCGTGCTGCTCGACCTCGACCACGTCAACTTCGTCCCGCTCAACAACGCGACCAACCAGATCGTGTTCACCGAGAACGGCGGCGCCGTCGACCGCGTGCTGATCGGCGGCAAGCTCGTGGTCGCGGGCGGCCGCGCCATCGGTATCGACCGTACGGCGCTCGCCGCACAGGCGGCCGCCGCGGTGGAGCGGCTCGGGTCCCTCAATGCCGACGCGCGGCGCTTTGCCGAGCGGCTCGAGCCGATCGTGTCGAGCTTCTGCCGCGGCCTCGGCGACGACCCGCGCAATCACCGCCTGCGCCGCGACTTCGGTCCGGCCGACGCGCGCTGCGCCCATTGCGGAAAGCCGCCGCACGGGTGACTTCTCCCTCTCCCCGCGGGCGGGGAGAGGGTCGGGGTGAGGGGCGGTTTCGCGAGTTTGAGTCTCTGAAAGCATTCACAGACGCTCAGACTCGCGGCGAGGCCCCCTCACCCGGATCGCTGACGCGATCCGACCTCTCCCCGCACGCGGGGAGAGGTTCGCGGGCACGCTTCGCTTTGCCCACCCTACGAGTTACCCGCGTTACCAGTTAGCCGCGTTGCTACGGCTTCGCCGCCTGCTGCTCGGCGAGGAGCGCGTTGAACATCGCCTGCTCGACATCGGCCTCGAGCGTGCAACTCGCCGGATCGATGAAGGGATTGGGCTGGCCTTCCTTCAGCTTCGCGAACTTCTCCTGCATGCCGTATTGCGCGCCGTGATCGCCGAGCTGGACGTCGCAGGGAAGCGCCCGCACGGTTTTGAAGGAGCGGTCGAACTCGGCGGCGATCTCCGGCGTGATCACCGCCGGCGGGCGCAGGCTGCAGCCGAGCATGACGTTGTAGATCTTGCCGCCCTCCTGCGCCGTCGTGGTCCAGGTGGTGCAGCCGCGGGTGTGGCCGGGGGTGAGATGGGCGACGAGCGTCGTGCCGCCGAGGGTCACCTTGTCGCCGTCGTGAAGCACCCGGTCGATCGGATGCTCCTTGCCGCCGGGCTTGAGCGCCTGGAGCGCCGGCACGTCCTCGGCCATCGCCATCACCTGCGCGCCGGTCTTCTCCTTGACGAGCGCGTCGCCCTCCTGATGGTCGCGATGGGCGTGGTTGCCGAGCACGATCTTGACGTCGGAGAGCTTGAAGCCGAGATCGGCGATCGATTTCTCGATCACGGGCACGTTGCGCTCATAGGTCGTGTCGAGAAGGATATTTCCTTCCGGCGTCACGATCAGAAACGAGCTGAGCGTCCGCGTGCCGACGTAATAGATGTTGCCGATCACGCGATGCGGCGTGAATGCCGTCGTCTGGTCGGCCTCCGAGCCCATGTTGCGCGCCAATACCGAGCGCGGCGTATAGGTCTGGCCGCGGACATTGATCGACGGGTGGTCGGCCGGCGGCTGCGGCGCCTGCGCCAGGCTCACGCGCGTCTGCGGCAGCAGGGCGAGCGCTCCGAGGAGCATGGTGAATGACACCGACCTGACATCGTGTTTCATCGTGTCCTCCGAAATTTCGGCCGAACGGCGCATGCCGCACGCCGGCGCTGTGAAAACTACCGCATCCCCCGCGCGCGGGAAATGCGAACCTCCGTGGATGAAGGGCGCGGCCCTACTCGCTGACGGCTTCGAGTCCCGGCTTGTCCTTGTCGAGGATCACGAGCTCGACCGAGCGCGCCGGCTTGTCGGTGAGGTTCTGGTTGCGGTGAATGGTGCCGCGAGGAATGTAGACGCTGTCCCCGACCTTGAGGACGCGCGGCGGCTGCCCCTTCACGGTGAAGGTGACCTCGCCTTCCTGGATGGCGGCCCATTGATCGCCGGGGTGACGGTGGAACGGCGTGCCGCCTTGCGGCGGGATGTTGACGTTCTGCAGCCGTACGATGCGCGAACCATCGTTCTCGAGCGGCGTGGTGAAATACTGGACCACGTTGTTCGCCGGCGCCGGCGTCTGCGACCACGCGGCGGCCGCAGCGAGCCCGGCGGCGGCGATCAGCGCCGGTGCGATCAGCTTCCTCATGATGTCCTCCCTAAATTTTTTCGGCAGACCTGTTTAGCGCACGGGAATGGCTTCGCCAATTGTCTGCGGGTCTACCTGGAACGCGCGCGGATAAGGTGAACCCCACTCCGTTATCGCCGGACTTGGCCCGGCGATCCCGATAATGTGGCACGGCGGTGCCTTGTTAAGCGGGATGGCCGGGTCGAGCCCGGTCGAGCCGGGCAATGACAGTGGTGGGGGAGGCGCTTTAGCCCGCAATGAAGGTCGTCTGGATTCCGGGTTCGGTGCTGCGCACCGCCCCGGAATGACCAATCACAAATGAACAGTCATTTCGCCGGAACGACGGCCGCAGCCGGTTTCGGCAATTGCGCCGCCTTGGCGGCTTCCGCGAGCGCGGCGAGGCGCTTCGGGCCATCGCCGGTGCCAGGCTGGATGAGGCCGGCGGACATGATGAGCTTCGCCGCCGCCTCGACCGGAATGTCGAGCTCGATCACGGCGCTGCGCGCGACGTAAAAGAAGAAGCCGGTGGTCGGATTCGGCGTGCAGGGCATGAACACCGAGACGTGCTCGTCCTTGTTCGGCAGCACCGAGGTGATCTCCGAGCTCGGCGGCTGCGACATGAACACCAGCGACCACATGCCGGGGGATGGAAACTCGACGAGACCGACCTTACGGAAGCTCGAGCCGGACTGCGAGAACAGGGTCTCGAACACCTGCTTGAGGCCCTTGTAGATCGAGCGCACCAGCGGCATGCGATCGAGGATGCGCTCGCCGGCCTCGACCAGCGTGCGGCCGACGAGGTTCGCCGTGAGGAAGCCGAGAAGCGTGAGCGCGATCAACGCGATCACCAGCCCGGTGCCGGGAACGCCCCGCAGGTAGCTTTCCGGCCGATAGGCGACCGGAATGAACGGGCGCACGAGGTTGTCGACCCAGTTGACGAACGACCAGGTCAGCCAAATGGTGATGGCGACCGGCCCGGCGACCACGAGCCCGGTGAGGAAATAATTGCGAATGCGGCTGCCGAAGCCGTGGTGATGCGCGGGCGGTTTATCGGTCCCGCCGGGCGGGGATTGCGGCACGCCAGAGTCGTTCATCGAGGTCATGCCCTCAACTCTATGATTTCATGCATGCATGCGCCATGCCGGCCGCGGGCTCGGAGCCTACATTCCGACACCGGCGCGACCTTGCGCCGCTGCTTATTCGACCGTCACCGATTTCGCGAGGTTTCGTGGCTGATCGACATCGGTCCCCATGATAACGGCGGTGTGGTAGGCGATCAATTGCACCGGGATGGCGTAGACGAGCGGCGTCACCGTCGACGGCATTTCGGGCAATGTCAGCGTCACCAGCGACTGGACGGTGGCCTCCTTGGCGCCCTTGGGATCGGTGACGAGGATGATGCGGCCGCCGCGGGCGGCGACCTCCTGCATGTTCGACACGGTCTTGTCGAACACCCGGTCATGAGGTGCGATCACCACCACCGGCATGGTCTCGTCGATCAGCGCGATCGGACCGTGCTTGAGCTCGCCGGCGGCATAGCCCTCGGCATGGATGTAGGAGATTTCCTTGAGCTTGAGCGCGCCTTCGAGCGCGAGCGGATAGCTGGTGCCGCGGCCGAGATAGAGCACATCGCGGCATTTCGAGAGATCGCGGGCGAGCTTTTCGATCTCCGGCTCAAGCGAGAGCGCCGCCGCCATGTGGCGCGGTATCCCGGTCAGCGCCTTGACGAGCTCCACCTCCTCGTCCGCGTCGATCACGCCACGCGCGCGGCCGGCGGCGATAGCAAGACAGGCGAGCACGGTAAGCTGGCAGGTGAAGGCCTTGGTCGAGGCGACGCCGATCTCGGGACCCGCAAGCGTCGGCATCACCGCGTCGCTCTCGCGGGCGATGGTCGAGGTCGCGACGTTGACGATCGAGACGATGTGCTGCTTCTGCTCGCGCGCATAGCGCAGCGTCGCCAGCGTATCGGCGGTCTCGCCCGACTGGGAGACGAACAGCGCGAGATTGCCCGGCTTGAACGGCGCCTCGCGGTAGCGGAACTCGGAGGCGATGTCGATTTCGACCGGCAGCCGCGCGAAGCGCTCGAACCAGTATTTCCCGATCAGCCCGGCGTAGTACGCGGTGCCGCAGGCCGACGATCGAGATCCGGTCGATCGTGCTGAAATCGAACGGCAGCTTGCCCGGCAGCTTGATCCGGTTGGTGGCGAAGTCGACGTAATGGGCGAGCGTGTGGCCGACCACCTCGGGCTGCTCGTGGATCTCCTTCGCCATGAAGTGGCGGTGGTTGCCCTTGTCGACCAGTAACGCCGAGGCGTTCGATCGGATCACCGGCCGCGTCGCCACCTTGCCGGTGATGTCCTTGATGGCAGCGCCGCCGCGCGTGAGCACGACGAAGTCGCCGTCCTCGAGATAGCTGATCTCGCTCGTGAACGGCGCGAGCGCGATGGCATCCGAGCCGAGATACATCTCGCCGTCGCCATAGCCGATGGCGAGCGGCGAGCCCTTGCGCGCTCCGATCAGCAGGTCTTCCTCGGCCGAGAACAGGAACGCGAGCGCGAAGGCGCCCTTGAGCCGCGGCAGCGCCATCGCGACCGCGGTGATCGGGCCGGCGCCTTTCGCCATCTCGTCGGTGACGAGATGGGCGACCACCTCGGTGTCGGTCTCGGTCAAAAACTTGGCACCGCGGGCTTGGAGCTCGGCGCGCAGCTCGGCGAAATTCTCGATGATGCCGTTGTGGACCACGGCGACGCGGTCGGTCGCGTGCGGATGGGCGTTGATCTCGTTCGGACGGCCGTGGGTCGCCCAGCGGGTGTGGCCGATGCCGATGGTGCCCGAGAGCGGCTCCTTGGAAAGCCTGATCTCGAGATTGCGGAGCTTACCTTCGGCGCGGCGGCGGGCTAGACTGCCGGCCTCGAGCGTCGCTACGCCCGCCGAATCGTAGCCGCGGTATTCCAGGCGCTTTAAAGCATCGACCATGCTCGTCGCGACCGGCGCCTGACCGAGGATTCCGATGATTCCGCACATGAAGCCAACCCCAGTTTAAACCCTGTCCGTCCGCGCCGGTCCCGGGCCGGCCCTCGCCGGACGACGACCTTCGCCTTGCCCCTTTGTGCGTTGTGAGACGCCTCCCCTTGTCCCCGAAGAACACGAAAAAACACTCAGAAATGCGCGACTTATTGCGTCGCTTCCGATCATCTTAGCGGATGGCGCGAACGCCTGCCATGGCAGCCTTCTCATTTGCGGCCGGCTCCGACGAGGCTGCGCAGGCGGGCCGCCCAGCCCTCCTTGATGACCTGCCGGCCACGGCCGAGCGCGAGCGCATCCGCCGGCACGTCGTCGGTGATCACCGATCCGCTGCCGATATAGGCGCCGTCGCCGATCTTTACGGGGGCGACAAGCGAGGAGTTCGTGCCGATGAAGGCGCGGCTGCCGATCTCGGTGCGGTGCTTGTGGGTGCCGTCGTAGTTGCAGGTGATGGTGCCGGCGCCGATGTTGGTGCCTTCGCCCACCGAGGCATCGCCGATGTAGGAGAGGTGGTTCGCTTTTGAGCCCGCGCCTAGCCGCGCTTCCTTCACCTCGACGAAATTGCCGACATGGACATCGGCCTCGAGCCGCGCGCCGGGACGCAGCCGCGCATACGGCCCGACCTTGGCACCGCGGCCGACAACCGCGCCTTCGAGATGGGAGAACGAGCGGATCAGCGCGCCGTCCTCGACGGTGACGCCGGGACCGAACACCACATAGGGTTCGATGACGACGTCGCGCCCGAGCCTGGTGTCGGCGGAGAAGTAGACGGTCTCCGGCGCGGTCATGGCGACACCCGCCTCGTGGGCGGCTGCGCGCAGCCGGCGCTGCAGCACATCCTCCGCCTCGGCGAGCTGGGCCTGGGTATTGACGCCGCGCACCTCGTCCTCCTCGGTTTCGAGCGCCACCGTGGGCAGGCCCATCTTGCGGGCGATCTCGACCGCATCGGTCAGATAGAACTCGCGCTTCGCGTTGTCATCCCCGATCCGTTCGAGAATTGCGAGCGCGCAATCGCCGCGCAGCGCCATCAGTCCGGCATTGCACAGGCGGATGGCGCGCTCCTGTGCGCTCGCGTCCTTCTCCTCGCGGATGGCGACGAGGGCGCCGTCCGCTGCGACGATCAGGCGCCCGTAGCCGGTCGGATCGGCGGGACGAAAGCCGAGCGCCGCGACCGCCGCACCTTTTGCCAGCACGCCGCGCAGCGCCTTGAGGGTCTCAGGCGTGATGAGGGGGGTATCGGCGAAGGCGACGAGGACATCGTCGACGCCCCGCGCCAGCGCCGCCTTGGCCGCGAGCACCGCATGGGCGGTGCCGCGCCGCTCTGCCTGCACGAACATCTCGGCGGACGGCAGCACGGCCTTCACGGCGGCGGCGACCGCATCCTGCGCCGGGCCGATCACCACCGCCTGGGCGCCGCCGGCGGCGCCCGCCGCCGCGAGCACATGGGCGATCAGCGGCCGGCCACCGATCTCGTGCAGCACCTTGGGCCGTGACGCGCGCATGCGGGTACCTTCGCCAGCGGCAAGAACGATGGTGAGACAGGTGCGCATGCGATCCACCCCTCCCCGGCCGCAGCCGGCAGAATCACGTCATAACGCGAGGCGGTGGGTCGGGGAAAGTGGACGTTGCGCCGGCTTGTAGCCCGCATGAGCGCAGCGATATGCGGGACGTGCCTTTGCGGGGAAGTCGGCCCCGGATATCGCTGCGCTCATCCGGGCTACGAGGTAACTCCCTACTCCGCCAGCGGCCGCATCAGCGCATAGAGCGCGGCCTGCCCTTCGAAGCCGATGCCGGGCCGGTCGGACAGGGGCAGGAAGCCGTCCTCCACCGTCGCATCATCCGCGAAACCGCCGAAGGCCCCGAACACCCCGGGATAGGATTCCGCGCCGCCGAGGCCGAAGCCGGCAGCAATGGCGAGCGACATCTGGTTACCACCGTGGGGAAACAGCTGCTCGCGGCTCCAGCCCCGGCCCTCCAGCATCGCAACGGTCTCGCCGTATTGCGCGATCCCGTAGGCCTGGGGCGGATCGACCTGGATGAAGTCGCGGCCCGCACGAAGGCCGCCGAAGCGCACGAGGTTCTCGACATCCTGCGTCGAATAGAGGTTCTCGCCGGTCGCGAGCGGCGCGTCATAGGCCGCGGCGATCTCCGCATAGAGCGCGTAGTCGAGCGGATGGCAGGGCTCCTCGAACCATTTGAGCCCGAACGGCCGCAACGCCTTGGCATAAGCGAGCGCCTCGTCGCGTGCGAACTTGCCGTTGGCGTCGACGGCGAGCCGCACCTCGTTCCCCAGCACCTTCAGCACCAATTCGATGCGCCGGCAGTCCTCATCGACGGGCAGCCCGCCGACCTTCATCTTGACCATGGTGTAGCCGGCATCGAGATGGCGGCGCATCTCGTCCTGGAGATCGGCGACGGTCTGCCCCGGCCGGTACCAGCCGCCGCCGACATAGCAGAATACTCTTTTCCGGCACCCGGCCGCCGCTGTAGCGGTCGGCGAGCAGGCGGTGGAGCGGCACGCGTGCGATCTTCGCCACCGCGTCCCACACCGCGACCTCGATGGTGCCGATGGCGATCGAGCGCTCGGCATCGCCGCCGATCTTCTCGCGCCGGCACATCACCGCAAGCACGCGGGCGGGATCGATGTTGCCGTTGTCGTCGAGGAGCGAAGCCGGGTCGGCGCTCAGAATGCGCGGGATGAAGCGCTCGCGCATCTGGGCGCCGCAGGCATAGCGCCCCGTCGAGTTGAAGGCGAAGCCGGTGACCGATTTACCGTCGCGCACCACGTCGGTGAGGACGGCGACGATCGATGTCGTCATCTCCGTAAAGTCGAAGCTCGAATTGGTGAGGTCCGATTTGAGCGGGATCGCGGTTTCGCGGATGCCGAGGATGCGCATGCGGGCACTTGTAGCGCAACGCGGCGGTCGCGCGCCGAAGATTTTCGCGGCGAGCGATGGCGCTTATGAAATTAATGGGACCTCGTCCTGAGGAGCGTCCGCAGGACGCGTCTCGAAGGACGGCAACAGGCCGCAGCGTATGGGGCCATCCTTCGAGACGCGCCCTATCGGGCGCTCCTCAGGATGAGGTCCGTGAATGTATCACACGCTCCCCGCCGCCTCGCGCTACTCCATCTTGATGTTGGCGTCGCGGATGACCTTGCCCCACTTCGCGATCTCGGCCTTGATCTGCGCGGAAAGCTCCTCCGGCGTGTTGGCGATTGGCTCGAGGCCGAGCGTTTCGAAGCGCTCCTTGATGTCGGGCAACGCGACGATCGCCTTGATCTCGCGGTAGAGCAGGTCGACGATCGGCCGCGGCGTTCCCGCCGGCACCAGCACCGCCTGCATAGTGTCGGCCTCCTGGTCGGGCAGCCCGGCCTCGGCGAGCGTCGGCACGTTGGGAAGCGCCGCCGCACGCTTTGCCGCGGCGACCGCGAGCGCGCGGATCTTGCCCTCTTTGATCAGCGGGATCGCCGGCGGTAGCGACGTGAACGCCATCGGCGTGTGATCGCCGGCGAGCGCCTGGATCGCCGGGCCGGCGCCGCTGAACGGCACATGGACGATGTCGAGCTTGAGCGTGAGCCGGAACAATTCGCCGGAAAGATGCGGCGTGGTGCCGGTGCCGGCGGAGGCGTAGGAAACCTTGCCCGGGTTCTTCCTGATGTAGTCGACGAGCTCCGCGACGGTCTTCGCCGGCACCATCGGATTGACAGAAGAGCGTTCGGCGCGTCGCCAGCCACGGTGATCGGCTGGAAGTCCTTGAACGGATCGTAGGGAATTTTCGGGTAGAGGCTCGGATTGACGACGT